>NZ_CP101439.1:0-1195000 GCF_059133755.1 Pseudomonas sp. FBCC-B35
TTCAAGTCCTCGCGCTGGATGTTCTCGATAAGGGCCATGGCAATGGCCGCTTCGTCAGGGACCTCGCGGACCATGGCCGGAATGGTGTCCAGCCCAGCTTGCTGAGTCGCGCGCCAGCGCCGCTCACCGGCGATGATCTCATAGCGCTCATCGCCAACCGGCCGCACCACGATCGGTTGCATCACGCCATGGCTGCGGATCGAGTGTGCCAGTTCTTCGAGCGCCTGCGGGTCCATGTCGCGACGCGGCTGGTACTTGCCCCGTTGAATCAGCTCGACGGGCAGGTGCTGAAGCTCCTTCAGGTCGATCTTTACAGCCTGCTCTTCGAGCGCGCTCACGGTTGGACCGCTGAGCAGCGCATCCAACCCACGTCCGAGACCCCGTTTCTTGACGGCCATGCGGATTCCTTAAGTTGCTTGTGCAGTGCGGGACTGGCGGCGTTGACGACGGACCAATTCTCCCGCCAGGGCGAGGTAGGCCTGTGCGCCGCGCGATTGCTTGTCGTAGGCCAATGCCGGCATACCGAAGCTGGGTGCTTCGGCCAGGCGGATGTTTCGAGGAATGACGGTGTCGTACAACTGCGAACCGAAGTGCTCCTTGAGCTGCGCCGATACATCGTTGTTCAGGCTCAGCCGCGGATCATACATGGTTCGCAGCAACCCCTCGATCTTGAGCGCGGGGTTCAACTTGGCGGCAATGCGCTTGATGTTGTCCACAAGGTCGCTCAGCCCTTCCAGCGCGTAGTACTCGCACTGCATGGGAATGATCACGCCATCGGAAGCCACCAGGGCATTGAGCGTCAGCATCGACAGTGAAGGCGGGCAGTCGATGAGGATGAAATCGTAATTGTCGCGAATGGGCGCCAGCGCATTGCGCAGGCGGCTTTCCTTGACCTGCATCTCCAGCAGCACCACTTCGGCAGCGGTCAGGTCCCGGTTGGCCGGCAACAGCTGGAACCCGCCATGCTCGGAATAGTGCATGGCCTGGGCCAGGTCACACTCTCCGATAAGCAGGTCGTACACAGAGTGCTCGAGCTCGTGCTTGTCCACGCCGCTGCCCATGGTGGCATTGCCCTGCGGATCGAGGTCGATCAGCAGCACACGGCGCTTGGTCGCCACCAGCGAGGCAGCGAGATTGATACAGGTGGTGGTCTTGCCCACACCACCTTTCTGGTTCGCGATTGCGAATACCTTAGCCATTGATGCGTCTGTTCCCAATCAAGCCTTGCGGCGCAGTATCAGCAGATGACGTTGGCCCTGGCAACCCGGAACGGTCAGGGCCTGCTCGCTTTCCACTGTGAAGTCTGCGGGCAATGCTACCAGTTCATCGGCAGGATGCAGCCCCTTCATTGCAAGCCACTGCGTCCCGGTGTCGCCCAGGTGGCGGGTCCAGTTGGTGAAATTCTCCATGCTGCTGAAAGCGCGGGAGATGATGCCGTCGAACGGCTGGGCCGGCGTGTACCCCTCGACCCTGCTGTGGATAACCGTGAGGTTGTCCAGCTTGAGTTCCATTTTCACCTGGGTCAGAAAGCGCGTCTTCTTGCCGTTGGCATCCAGCACGGTGATTCGTTTTTCGGGATGCAGGATAGCCATGGGCACACCGGGCATGCCTCCGCCGCTGCCAACATCCAGCCAGTTGCTGCGCTCGCTGTGGATAAACGGCATCACGCTGAGGCTGTCGAGCAGGTGACGCGAAACCATTTCGTCCGGATCCCGGACGGCGGTGAGGTTGTAGGCCTTGTTCCATTTGATCAACAGGGCCAGGTAGCCCAGCAGTTTTTCATGGTGTTCAAGGCTCAGGGGCACCCCCAACTGGCGGGCACCTGTGGACAACTCTTCGGCATGTTGCGAGGTAACCAGGGAACTCAAACGCTTTGCTCCAGCTCGCGGCCTGCGCCGCGTTTCTTCAGGTGAATGAGCAACAGGGAAATGGCCGCCGGCGTAACGCCCGGAATGCGCGAGGCTTGCCCCAGGGTTTCGGGACGGGTCTGGCTGAGTTTCCCCTGAATCTCCTTGGACAGCCCCGAAATCGTGGCGTACTCGATATCCACAGGCAGGCGCGTGTCCTCGCTGGCTCGCAGGCGGGCAATTTCGTCCTGCTGACGGTCGATGTAGCCCGCATATTTGGTACGAATCTCGACCTGCTCGGCAACCTGTGGGTCGATCGACTCGCCGCCGGTAGCCGCCATAAGCCCTGCGTAGTCGATTTCAGGCCGCGCCAACAGGTTCAGCAGGCTGTACTCGTGGCTCAGTGGCGTACCGAACTTGTCCACAACGGCTTGGCCTAGCTCGGTGTTGGGTCTTATCCAGGTCGATTTCAGCCGCTGCTCTTCTTTTTCGATTCCGTCGCGCTTGGTGCAGAAGGCGTCCCAGCGCTCGTCGTCGATCAACCCCAGCGCTCGCCCTTTTTCAGTCAGACGCAGGTCAGCGTTGTCCTCGCGCAGGATCAACCGGTATTCGGCACGGGATGTGAACATCCGATACGGTTCTTGAGTACCCAAGGTGATCAGGTCATCGACCAGCACGCCGATATAGGCTTCATCGCGCCGCGGGCACCAGGTCTCGCGCCCCTGGGCGCGCAGTGCGGCGTTGGTCCCGGCCAACAGGCCTTGCGCACCGGCTTCTTCGTAACCGGTGGTGCCGTTGATCTGGCCAGCGAAGAAAAGCCCACCAATGACTTTGGTTTCAAGGCTGTACTTCAGGTCACGCGGATCGAAGTAGTCATATTCGATGGCATAGCCTGGGCGAACGATATGCGCGTTTTCCATGCCGCGGATCGAGCGCACCAATTCCAGCTGCACATCGAAGGGCAGCGACGTGGAGATGCCGTTGGGGTAGAGCTCATGGGTAGTCAGGCCTTCAGGCTCGATGAATACCTGATGGCTTTCCTTGTCCGCAAAGCGGTGGATCTTGTCTTCGATCGACGGGCAGTAACGTGGCCCTACCCCTTCGATGACGCCCGAGTACATGGGCGAGCGGTCAAGGTTCGAAGCGATGATGTCATGTGTGCGGGCGTTGGTGTGAGTGATGTAGCAGCTCACCTGGCGCGGGTGCATGCCGGCATTGCCCATGAACGACATCACCGGGATGGGCGTGTCGCCGGGCTGCTCGGTCATGACCGAGAAATCAACGGAGCGGCCGTCGATGCGAGGCGGCGTACCTGTCTTCAGACGGCCAACGCGTAGCGGCAATTCACGCATGCGATGCGCCAACGCGATGGAAGGCGGATCACCTGCGCGTCCACCCGAGTGGTTCTGCATGCCGATATGGATCAAACCGCCCAGGAAGGTGCCGGTGGTGAGCACGACAGAGTTTGCAAAGAACCGCAGCCCCATCTGGGTGACCACGCCTTTGACTTCATCCTGTTCAACGATCAGGTCGTCACACGATTGCTGAAATATCCACAGGTTGGGCTGGTTTTCCAACATCTCACGCACCACCGCCTTGTAGATGGCGCGGTCAGCCTGCGCACGCGTGGCGCGAACGGCTGGGCCTTTGCGGTTGTTCAACACGCGAAACTGAATACCACTCTTGTCGGTGGCCAGCGCCATGGCGCCGCCCAAGGCATCGATTTCCTTGACCAGATGGCTCTTGCCGATGCCACCAATGGCAGGGTTGCAACTCATGTGCCCGAGGGTTTCCACGTTGTGGGTCAGCAGCAGGGTTTTGACACCCATGCGTGCAGACGCAAGCGCAGCCTCGGTACCGGCATGGCCGCCGCCGATGACGATCACTTCAAAACGGGAAGGGAAATCCACCACGCACCTCGTGCCTGTTGTGCAAATAGAAAAGGTAAGCCGACAAGTATAGGGACATCACCCCCCTCAATGAAACCGTCTGAGCAAATTTTGATCAGGCTGTGGATGAATGGCATACAACAGAAATCAAGAAGAGAGATTTATAAAAGCTTTGTTTTTATGTTTATTCTTATGCACAGTACTATCTGTGGATAACGCTCTGAAGGCCATGTAGCACGTGCTGTACAGAGATCCTGAACCCTGTGGCTTACCCCCTCTGAGCGCTTGGGATAACGAGGAATAGCCTGTGGATTAAAGTGATGGTTACCCACAGGGCCATTTATCCTCAAGAAAAAGTGCCGCTTATCAACGGAGCTTAGCGAGGGTTTTCCACAGGGCTTAGCGGGTGCCGTTCTTAGGCTATGCCTTGCTGGAGGCTTTGTTCGGGCCAAAAAAAACCGCCTCAAAGAGGCGGTTGGCTGATGTGGGACCTGGCTTGTCTGTTACTTGCCGATGCAAAAACTCGAGAAAATCCGTCCCAACAAGTCATCGGAACTGAAGGCTCCGGTGATTTCCCCAAGCACCTGTTGTGCCTGCCGCAGGTCCTCTGCCAGTAACTCACCTGCACCGGCAAGGGTCAGCTGCGCACGGCCATGCTCCAGGTGCTCACTGGCCTGGCGCAAGGCATCCAGATGCCGTCTACGGGCGCTGAAACCACTTTCGGCGGTCTGTTCATAGCCCATGCAGGCCTTGAGATGGTCGCGCAACAGCTGCAGCCCTCCCCCCTCTCCTTTGGCGCTCAGCGTGATGGTGGCTTGTCCATCTTCGCCCTGGTGCAGCGCGACAGGCTCCCCGCTCAGATCCGCTTTGTTGCGTATGAGGGTTACCCGTGCCGGATCCGGGCGCTGGTCCAGAAACTCGGGCCACAGGGAGAAGGGATCGCCGGCTTCAGGGGCCGTGGAGTCCACAACCAGCAATATCCGGTCTGCCTCACTTATCGCTCGTAGCGCGCGCTCCACACCGATCTTTTCCACATGATCATCTGTCGAACGTAGCCCGGCTGTGTCCACCACGTGAAGCGGCATACCGTCGATGTGGATATGTTCGCGCAGGGTATCCCGGGTCGTGCCGGCGATATCCGTCACGATCGCCGCTTCACGTCCCGCCAGCTGGTTGAGCAGGCTCGACTTGCCTGCATTGGGCCGCCCAGCGATGACCACTGTCATGCCATCGCGCAGCAATGCACCTTGGCCTGCCTCACGCAGTACTGTGGATAAATGATCCCTTACGGCATCGAGCATCGACAGCACATGGCCATCGGCTAGAAAGTCGATTTCCTCCTCGGGAAAATCAATGGCGGCCTCAACGTAGATGCGCAGCGCGATCAACGCTTCGGTAAGGCTGTGGACATGTCTTGAGAATTCGCCCTGCAGCGATCGCAGTGCGTTTCGCGCTGCCTGGCTGGAGCTGGCTTCGATCAAGTCGGCGATGGCCTCAGCTTGAGCCAGGTCGAGCTTGTCATTGAGAAATGCCCGCTCGCTGAACTCACCCGGCCTGGCCAGGCGACAACCCAGTTGTACACAGCGCTGTAGCAGCATATCCAGAACGACGGGGCCGCCATGGCCTTGCAGCTCGAGTACATCTTCACCGGTGAATGAGTGGGGCCCCGGAAAGAACAGCGCGATACCTTCATCCAGTACCACCCCCTCCTCGTCTCGGAACGGCCCGTAATGAGCATGACGCGGTTGCAGGCTGCGACCGGTTATCCACTGGCCCGCCTTGGCAGCCAGTGGCCCTGACAACCTTACGATGCCTACACCGCCGCGGCCTTGGGCAGTAGCGATGGCGGCAATGGTTTCACGCACAGTATTCATGCTGGGGAAGCCTCTACGACAAAAACGACAGATAGCAAAAACGCCCCACGAAGGGGCGTTTTATTCACAAGCTAGCGTAGCAGCCCGTCAGGCAGCCGCTTTCTTGTTGGCAGCCTCGATGCTGCGTGTGATGTACCACTGCTGCGTGATGGACAGGCAGTTGTTCACAACCCAGTACAGCACCAGACCTGCTGGGAACCACAGGAAGAAGAAGGTGAAGATGATCGGCATCATTTTCATCACCTTGGCCTGCATCGGATCCGGCGGGGTCGGGTTCAGGCGCTGCTGGATGAACATGGTGGCGCCCATGATGATCGGCAGGATGAAGAACGGATCCTTGATAGACAGGTCGGTAATCCACAGCATCCAAGGTGCCTGACGCATCTCGACGCTTTCCAGCAGTACCCAGTAAAGGGCCAGGAATACTGGCATCTGAACCAGGATCGGCAAGCAACCGCCCAGTGGGTTGATCTTCTCTTTCTTGTACAGCTCCATCATCGCCTGGGACATCTTCTGGCGATCATCGCCGAAGCGTTCCTTGAGCGCTGCGAGCTTGGGCGAGACCGCACGCATACGTGCCATGGAACGGTAGCTGGCAGCGGACAGCGGGAAGAACAGGCCCTTGATGAGCATGGTCAGCACGATGATCGACCAGCCCCAGTTACCCAGCAGGCTGTGGATATGTTGCAGAAGCCAGAAGATCGGCTGGGCGATGAACCACAAGAAGCCGTAGTCGACGGTCAGTTCCAGGCCTGGGGACAACTCCTTGAGCTTGGACTGGATCTTGGGACCGGCATACAGCATGGCGCTGGTTTCAGCCTTGCCCCCAGCAGGCACGCTGATAGCCGGGCCGGTGTAGCCGATGATGTAATTACCCTGGCTGTCCTTGCGGGTTTGCACCACGTTGTTGTCGGACTTGGCCGGGATCCATGCGGTCACGAAGTAGTGCTGAAGCCATGCTACCCAGCCGCCGGACACATTTTCTTTCAAACTACCTTTGTCGATGTCCTTCATCGAGACCTTTTTGTAAGGCTCCGAAGGTGTCCACAAGGCCGCACCCAAGTAGGTCGCGGTACCCGTGGCAGTGCTCGACGATGGATCGGAACTGGCATCGCGCTTGAGCTGGGCGAACATGTTGCCGCTCCAAGCCTGGCTGCTCTGGTTGTCGATCAGGTAGCTGACGTTCAGGTCATATTCGCCGCGCTTGAAGCTGAAGCGCTTGATGTAGTTGACCCCGTTGTCGCTGAACTTCAGGTCCACCACCAACTGGTCCTGACCATCGGCCAACTGATAACGCTTCTGATCGGCAGCGTAGAGGGGGCGACCGGTCGAGCGGGCATCTGGACCGTTGGCACCAGTCAAGCCGCTTTGCGCGAGATAGACGCGCTCCCCACCGTTGTCGAACAGTTGGAACGGAATGTCCGGATGGTCCTGACGGCGTGGATACTGCGGCAGGTTCAACTGGACGACGTCACCACCTACCGGATCGATAGCCAGGTCCAGCACATCGGTCTTGACCCGGATCAGGTCCTTGCTGACAGCCACGGGTGCCTGATCGGCGGTGTGGGTTTCAGCAGTGGCGCTTGGCACATCGGCGCTGGCACCCGCACCGGAATCACCGGCAGGTACGCCATCGGGCAAACCAGGGTTGGTCGTGCTGGCAGCAGTATTCTGAGTCGGCAGGGCAGCCTGGCCGTAGTCCTGGTTCCATTTAAGGACCATGACGTAGGACACGATTGCCAGGGCGACGATCAGGATCGTGCGTTTAATATCCATGATTACTCGGCTATCGAAGAAGTTCGGGAGGAAGGAGCGGGTGGAACGGGGTCGAAACCGCCGTCGTTCCACGGATGACAACGCCCCAGGCGACGAACGGCTAGCCATCCACCACGCCAGAGGCCGTGGTTTTCGATGGCTTCGTAGGCGTAACAAGAGCAACTGGGGTAGAAACGGCAGTGGCTGGCCATCAGAGGACTAATGGCATAACGGTAAAACTGGATCGGAACGAGTGCCAGTTTACGCATCTTGGCTGCTTACCCCTGCGCGATCGGCGGAGACTGCTGGTGCCGGTCGGCTACGCGCCAGGCGCTTCCAGAGTTTGCCGAAGTGTTGGTGCAATTCCGGGTTTTCTATCTCACCCAATCCCTTGCGCGCGACGATCACGATATCCAATCCGGCAAGTGAATGCTGGTTCAGACGAAAGGAATCGCGCATCAAGCGCTTGAGGCGGTTGCGTTGAACGGCGAGCTTGACGCTTTTCTTGCCAATCACCAGGCCAAGGCGCGGGTGATCCAGACCGTTCTCGCGAGCAAGGATCAGCAGGTTTTTCCCTGGAACCTTGCCGGTTGGGGAGTCGAAGACCGCTTTGAAATGCCGGGGTGTAAGCAGTCGCTTTTCCCGACTGAAGTCCTGACTCACCACCTGTGCCGAAAAATCAAATGGCCAGACGCTTACGGCCTTTGGCACGACGACGCGACAGAACAGCGCGGCCGTTCTTAGTAGCCATACGGGCACGGAAACCGTGAGTGCGCGCGCGCTTGATGGTGCTTGGTTGGAAAGTACGTTTCATGGCGTGTTACCTGGGTTTGTCGACGACGGGCCGGGATGGCCCCCTTTTAAGAGACCGGCGATTCTAGAGAAAGCAAGCCCATAGGTCAATTTCCAACCAACCTTTCCTTTAGGTGTGGGATGAACGGGCGTAAGGATTGGCTAGCGGCACTGACACCTCCATGAGGCTGGGCAGCACACAACATGCTCAACATGAAAAATAAGAAAGACATATAAAAAGCTTCTCTAAAGATCTTAATACTCTTAAGTGGATAACTTTCTGTGGATAACGTGCTGAAGGCCTCATAGCCAGGGCTTCGCAGCATTTTTAAACCCTGTTCGGAAGCCGTGCTGCGACTGTTCTAGAGCTGAATTTAAGCTGTGAATAAAAGGGCTATTTATACACAGGCAGGTTATACACAGGCCAATTCACTGGCTTGTGCATAGCCCTCATGGCTAGTTATCCACATGGTTTATGCACAGCGTATAAGTGGTGTTTCGGTCATTGAATGACAGTTCTGCCATACATGCCGGCGTGTCCGCATGTGGATAACTGAGCGCGTGCCCGGTACAATGGCCGTTTGTTTCAGCCTTCGTGGCTTTCAAGCTCAGGGGATATCCGTGTCAGTGGAACTTTGGCAGCAGTGCGTGGAGCTTCTGCGCGATGAACTGCCTGCCCAGCAATTCAACACCTGGATCCGTCCGTTACAGGTCGAAGCCGAAGGCGACGAGTTGCGCGTCTATGCGCCTAACCGTTTCGTTCTCGATTGGGTCAATGAAAAGTACCTGGGGCGTTTGCTTGAGCTTTTGGGAGAAAAAGGCACGGGCATCGCCCCTGCGTTGTCGCTGCTGATCGGCAGCCGGCGCAGCTCTGCCCCCCGTGCGGCACCTAATGCCCCAGTGAGCGCGGCTGTGGCAGCCTCTCTGGTGCAAACGACGCCCAAGGCCCCCTCCATCACGCCGTCCGAGCCCGCTCCAGTGGCCTCGTCCGACCCCGCGCCTGCAAACGCCAACGACGTGGCCGAGCCTTCTTCGAGGGATAGCTTCGATGCCATGGCCGAACCTGCTCAGGCCCCCGCGGGTAGGACAGAGCAGCGGACGGTGCAGGTGGAAGGTGCTCTCAAGCACACCAGCTACCTGAACCGCACGTTCACGTTCGACACATTTGTAGAAGGCAAGTCGAACCAGCTGGCCCGTGCCGCCGCCTGGCAGGTTGCCGACAATCCCAAGCATGGTTATAACCCCCTGTTTCTCTATGGCGGTGTGGGCTTGGGTAAAACCCACCTTATGCATGCCGTGGGTAACCACCTGCTTAGAAAGAACCCGAATGCCAAGGTGGTGTACCTGCATTCCGAGCGCTTCGTCGCCGATATGGTCAAGGCACTTCAGCTCAATGCAATCAACGAGTTCAAGCGCTTCTACCGTTCGGTCGATGCGCTGCTCATCGATGACATTCAGTTCTTTGCGCGCAAGGAGCGTTCACAGGAAGAGTTTTTCCACACCTTCAACGCACTGCTCGAAGGTGGCCAGCAGGTGATCCTCACCTCCGATCGATATCCCAAGGAAATCGAAGGGCTCGAGGAACGTTTGAAATCGCGCTTTGGCTGGGGCCTCACGGTGGCCGTGGAGCCGCCGGAACTGGAAACGCGCGTCGCGATCCTGATGAAGAAGGCCGATCAGGCCAAGGTGGAACTGCCGCACGATGCGGCCTTCTTCATCGCTCAGCGTATTCGGTCGAACGTGCGTGAGCTGGAGGGCGCCCTGAAGCGCGTGATCGCCCATTCGCACTTCATGGGGCGCGACATCACTATCGAGTTGATCCGCGAATCCCTGAAGGACCTTCTGGCACTGCAAGACAAGCTGGTGAGTGTGGATAACATCCAGCGTACGGTGGCCGAGTACTACAAGATCAAGATCTCCGATCTGTTGTCCAAACGCCGGTCCCGTTCGGTAGCTCGTCCACGTCAGGTGGCGATGGCGCTCTCCAAGGAGCTGACCAACCACAGCTTGCCAGAAATCGGCGACATGTTTGGTGGGCGCGACCACACGACCGTGCTGCATGCCTGCCGAAAGATCAATGAACTGAAAGAATCCGACGCGGATATCCGCGAGGACTACAAGAACCTGCTGCGCACGCTGACGACCTGAGGGCCGTCAGCGCAGCCATATGAAGGCAAGGGACTAGACCATGCATTTCACGATTCAACGCGAAGCCTTGCTCAAACCTCTGCAACTGGTGGCAGGTGTCGTCGAGCGCCGGCAGACGTTGCCGGTGCTTTCAAATGTTTTGCTGGTCGTTCAAGGCCAGCAACTGTCGCTGACCGGTACCGACCTTGAGGTTGAACTGGTGGGCCGCGTGCAACTGGAAGAACCTGCCGAGCCTGGCGAGATCACTGTCCCAGCACGCAAGCTGATGGACATCTGCAAAAGCCTGCCCAGTGACGTGCTGATCGACATCAAGCTCGATGAGCAAAAACTGCTGGTCAAGGCCGGGCGTAGCCGCTTCACACTGTCGACGTTGCCTGCCAATGATTTCCCGACCGTGGAAGAAGGGCCAGGCTCGCTCACGTGCAATCTGGAACAAAGCAAACTGCGTCGATTGATCGAACGCACCAGCTTCGCCATGGCCCAGCAAGACGTGCGTTACTACCTTAACGGTATGCTGCTGGAGGTGTCGCGCAATACCCTGCGTGCCGTTTCCACTGATGGCCACCGCCTGGCATTGTGCTCGATGAGTGCACCGATCGAACAGGACGACCGCCACCAGGTGATCGTGCCGCGCAAAGGTATTCTGGAGCTTGCTCGCTTGCTGACCGAGCCTGAAGGCATGGTCAGCATCGTTCTTGGGCAACACCATATCCGCGCAACGACGGGTGAGTTCACATTCACCTCCAAGCTCGTCGACGGTAAATTCCCTGACTACGAGCGTGTGCTGCCCAAAGGCGGTGACAAACTGGTGATTGGTGATCGCCAAGCTTTGCGCGAGGCGTTCAGCCGCACCGCGATCCTGTCCAACGAAAAGTACCGCGGGATTCGCTTGTTGCTCGCTGCCGGCCAGTTGAAGATCCAGGCCAACAACCCCGAGCAGGAAGAGGCTGAGGAAGAAATCAGCGTCGACTACGACGGTAGCTCGCTTGAGATCGGTTTCAACGTCAGCTACCTGCTGGATGTGCTGGGCGTCATGACCACTGAGCAGGTGCGCCTTATTTTGTCGGACTCCAACAGCAGTGCACTGCTGCAGGAGGCAGGCAATGACGACTCTTCGTACGTTGTCATGCCGATGCGGCTGTAAGCAAAGCAGGCCAAATGTCACTTAGGCGTATCATCGTCACCGGGGTGCGAAATCTGCACCCGGTGACGCTCTCCCCTTCCCCGCGTATCAACGTGCTCTTTGGCGATAACGGGAGCGGCAAGACAAGCCTTCTCGAAGCTGTTCATCTACTCGGGCTGGCTAGATCCTTTCGCAGCACTCGCTTGAACCCGGTAATCCAGTACGAGCAAGCCTCTTGTACGGTATTCGGGGAGGTGCTCCTTGCCGAAGGCGGTACCTGTAACCTTGGGGTGTCTCGCGAACGGCAGGGTGATTTCACCATCAGGATCGATGGGCAGAATGCGCGTAGCGCTGCACAGCTTGCTGAATTGCTTCCATTACAGCTCATCAACCCAGACAGCTTTCGACTCCTCGAAGGCGCCCCGAAGATCAGGCGACAGTTTCTCGACTGGGGCGTGTTCCACGTGGAACCTCGCTTCATGCCCGCGTGGCAACGCCTGCAGAAGGCCCTCAGGCAGCGGAACTCATGGTTGCGGCATGGTACACTTGACCTAGCTTCGCAAGCCGCTTGGGACCGGGAGTTATGCCTGGCCAGCGCCGAAATAGATGAATACCGCCGCGAATACATCAAGGCCCTGAAGCCTGTATTCGAAAAGACTTTGAGTGAGTTGCTTGAGCTAGACGGTCTTACCCTGAGCTATTACCGAGGCTGGGACAAAGACCGGGAGCTGCAGGATGTGTTGACTACTTCCCTCCTTCGTGACCAGCAGATGGGACACACGCAGGCGGGTCCGCAACGTGCAGATTTGCGACTTCGATTAGCTGCAAACAACGCAGCAGACATCCTGTCCCGCGGCCAGCAAAAACTGGTGGTATGCGCACTGCGGATAGCTCAAGGTCATTTGGTTGGCCAAGCACGACGCGGCCACTGCATTTATCTTGTGGACGATTTGCCGTCGGAACTCGATGAGCAACATCGCCGCGCACTATGTCGCTTGCTTGAAGAATTACGCTGCCAGGTATTCATCACCTGTGTAGATCATGAATTATTGAGGGAAGGCTGGCAGACGGAAACGCCGGTTGCTTTGTTCCACGTGGAACAAGGCCGTATCACCCAGACCCACGACCATCGGGAGTGAAGGCATGAGCGAAAATCAGACGTACGACTCCTCCAGCATCAAGGTGCTAAAAGGTTTGGATGCCGTGCGCAAGCGTCCCGGCATGTACATTGGCGACACCGATGATGGTAGCGGCCTGCACCACATGGTCTTCGAGGTGGTCGACAACTCCATCGACGAAGCCCTGGCCGGTCACTGCGACGACATCACAGTAATTATTCACCCTGATGAATCCATCAGCGTGCGTGACAACGGCCGTGGCATTCCGGTCGACGTGCATAAAGAAGAAGGCGTTTCGGCAGCAGAAGTCATCATGACTGTGCTGCACGCAGGCGGTAAGTTCGATGACAACTCCTACAAGGTATCCGGTGGATTGCACGGGGTAGGCGTTTCGGTCGTCAACGCGTTGTCCGAGCAACTGATACTGACGGTGCGTCGCAGCGGCAAGATCTGGGAACAGACGTACGTACACGGTGTGCCTCAGGCGCCGATGGCCATCGTCGGTGAAAGTGAGACGACCGGTACTCACATTCACTTCAAGCCATCCGCAGAGACATTCAAGAATATTCACTTCAGCTGGGACATCCTGGCCAAGCGTATTCGTGAGCTGTCTTTCCTGAACTCGGGCGTCGGCATTCTGCTGAAAGACGAGCGCAGTGGTAAGGAAGAGTTCTTCAAGTACGAAGGCGGTCTGCGGGCATTCGTCGAATACCTGAATACCAACAAGACGCCGGTGAACGCCCAGGTGTTCCACTTCAGCGTACAGCGCGAAGACGGTGTGGGTGTAGAAGTTGCTCTCCAGTGGAACGACAGCTTCAACGAGAACCTGCTGTGCTTTACCAACAACATCCCGCAACGCGATGGCGGTACGCACCTGGTGGGTTTCCGTTCGTCTTTGACGCGCAGCCTGAACAGCTACATCGAGCAGGAAGGCCTGGCTAAGAAGAACAAGGTTTCCACCACTGGGGACGACGCACGCGAAGGCCTGACTGCGATCATTTCGGTCAAGGTGCCCGACCCCAAGTTCAGCTCGCAGACTAAAGACAAGCTGGTATCGTCGGAAGTAAAAACCGCTGTCGAGCAGGAGATGAACAAGTACTTCTCTGACTTCCTGCTGGAGAACCCGAACGAAGCCAAGGCTGTCGTCGGCAAGATGATCGATGCTGCGCGCGCCCGTGAAGCTGCACGCAAAGCGCGTGAGATGACTCGCCGTAAAGGCGCACTTGATATTGCGGGCTTGCCAGGCAAGCTGGCTGACTGCCAGGAGAAGGACCCTGCCCTGTCTGAACTCTACCTGGTGGAGGGTGACTCTGCAGGCGGCTCTGCGAAACAGGGGCGTAACCGTCGGACCCAGGCCATCTTGCCACTCAAAGGCAAGATCCTGAACGTAGAGAAAGCTCGGTTCGACAAGATGATTTCGTCCCAGGAAGTCGGGACTTTGATCACCGCGCTGGGTTGCGGCATTGGCCGGGAAGAGTACAACATCGAAAAGCTGCGGTATCACAACATCATCATCATGACCGATGCTGACGTTGACGGTTCGCACATTCGTACGTTGCTGCTGACCTTCTTCTTCCGTCAGTTGCCAGAGCTGGTCGAGCGCGGCTACATCTACATTGCTCAGCCACCGTTGTACAAGGTCAAGCGCGGCAAGCAAGAGCAGTACATCAAGGACGATGAGGCCATGGAAGAGTACATGACCCAATCGGCCCTGGAAGACGCCAGCCTGCACCTGGACGAATCCGCGCCGCCGGTATCCGGCGTGCAACTGGAAGCCCTGGTCAACGAGTTCCGCGGTGTGATGAAGACCCTCAAGCGTCTGTCGCGCCTGTACCCGCAGGAGCTCACCGAGCATTTCATCTACCTGCCTGAAGTCACTCTCGAGCAGCTGGGTGATCATGCGGTGATGGAAGCCTGGAAGAACCAGTTGCATGAGCGCCTGAATTCGACCCAGAAATCGGGCCTGGTCTACAAGGCCAGCCTGCGTGAAGACAAGGAACGTAATGTGTGGCTGCCTGAGGTGGAAATCACCTCCCACGGGCTTGCCAGCTACATCACGTTCAACCGTGACTTCTTCGGCAGCAACGACTACCGCACCGTGGTCAACGTGGGTGCCAAGCTGTCCAGCCTGTTGGGTGAAGGCGCTTATGTGCAACGTGGTGAGCGTCGCAAGGCCATCGTCGAGTTCAAGGAAGGCTTGGACTGGTTGATGAACGAGACCACCAAGCGCCATACCATCCAGCGCTATAAAGGGCTGGGTGAGATGAACCCGGATCAGTTGTGGGAAACCACCATGGACCCAACTGTGCGCCGTATGCTGAAGGTCACCATCGAAGATGCAATCGCGGCTGACCAGATCTTCAACACCCTGATGGGTGACGCCGTTGAACCGCGCCGTGACTTTATCGAAAGCAATGCATTGTCGGTGTCCAACCTGGACTTCTGATCAGCCTTGACCGTTGCACGACCGGGCAGCTTCGAAATTCGAGCCTAACCGGTCATCATCAAGCCCGCGCTAGCGGGCTTTTTCATTTCCAATCTCCGGGTAGGCACGCTCACCCCGCATTAGCTCAAGGGTGTAATTCAGAACGGACTTGCAGTGGGTCATACGCCTCGACCTTGAGTGCTTCAAGTTTTGAAAGCAGCCAATCGCTGACATGATTCTGCAAGGGTGACGTGCGACGAGGGTAAGCAGTGGCCCAGATCGAGCTTGTGCGTAGGGGATCAATGGTCCTCGGCAATGCCCGCCGCTTTCAAACGCCGATACAACGTACGTTCGCTGATACCCAAGTGCTTGGCCAGCTCACTGCGCGACCCCCTGAACTGACTAAGCACCTGTAGGAGATCTGCTGGCCGACTTCCGTGGGCGCGCACTTGGGCAGGGAGCGACACCACGTCTTCGGGCAAGTGTTCTGGCTGAATGACGCCTTCATCGGCAAACAGCCGTGCCCGCTCCAGGATGTTGCGTAACTCGCGGATGTTCCCCGGAAACGGATACGTCATCAGTCGATCGAGAGCAGCATTACCGAGTGTGGGCGCGCTGGGCCCTGCGATTCTTTTCAGCAGGCTTTGGACCAGCAGAGGCAGATCCTCGATACGCTCGCGCAGTGCAGGCATCCGGATAGGGAACCCACTGATCCGGTAGTACAGGTCCTCCCTGAACGTGCCGTCGGCCACCATCTGCCTCAAGGGTTTATGGGTTGCCGACACCAGGCGGAAATCCGAATGCACGGTACGCAGGCTGCCAACAGGCCGAAAGCTGCCGGTTTCGATCAAGCGCAGCAGCTTGACCTGCATGGCCAAGGGTACTTCACCGATCTCGTCCAGGAACAGCGTGCCGCCGTGGGCAGCTTCTGCCAGGCCGGTCTTGCGCTGGTGAGCACCGGTGAATGCGCCCTTCTCGTAACCGAACAGTTCGCTCTCGAAAAGCGCCTCCGTCAGGCTGGTGCAATCGACCACGACCAAGGGGCCATCGGCCTTGGGGCTGCCCATGTGCAACGCCCGCGCGAACAGTTCCTTGCCCGTGCCGGACTCACCCTGGAGCAGGACAGGGATGTCAGCCGGCGCCGCACGTTGCAAGCTGGCCAATGCCGCCGTGAATGCAGGTGCCTGGCCAACGAGCCCTTGCTCTTGCGGCTGGGCAGATGCGATGACGATACGGGTGAGCCGTTCGACGAAAGCAATCACCCTGCCCTGCTCATCCAGGATCGGCCGAAGTTCGACATCCACATGTTCCGGTCCGCGAGGGGTGTGATGCACATGCAGCACGCGCTCGGGCACCTTGCTGGACCAGGCCTTGCGCATCGGGCAGTCCTCGCCGGCCTGGTCGCAGGGAACGTGGTAATGGTGTGAGACCTTGTGACATTTCTGCCCAAGCGGCGCCTGCTGGTCCTGACCGAACTGACGTCGATAAGCGGCGTTGGCGGCCAGAATGTTGTAGTCGGTGTCCAGCACGATGGCGGGCAGGACGTCGTGCTCCAGAAAAGACACCAAGGCAAGCACTGAGGGGTGAGGTTCGGACATGACGGCACCAGTCGGATAACGTGTTCGAGGGTAGCAAGGACTGCCAGCCGCTGCCATCGACTGACACCGCACTGCCACTCTTCACTGCCAACGAAGCGGCCATCTGCCCATGGCCCGCCAATCCAGGGCCCCAGGCAGGCATCTGTGCGGTGGCATGTATCTTGATGGGGGGTAGATGTGGCGCCCCTGAGACCGTGCAGCAAACGGGGCTAGCCGAATGGGAGACTTGAATGATCATTGGCAAAAACCTTCACGTGGAAGCGTTCTTCGACAGCGCCACCTCAACCATCAGCTATCTGGTCATGGATGGCGAAACGCGCGCTTGCGCCTTGATCGACAGCGTTCTGGATTACGACCCGAAGGCCGGGCGCGTGACGACGTCCTCTGCGGACTGCCTGATCGAACGTGTGAAAGCGCTGGGTGCTCAGGTGCAATGGATACTGGAAACCCATGTGCATGCAGATCACCTGTCCGCTGCTGCCTACCTCAAAGACACGCTGGGGGGGCGCATTGCAATTGGAGCTTGCATCACCCAGGTCCAGAAAGTTTTCGGTAGCTTGTTCAACGCTGAACCTGGCTTCGCCCGTGATGGTAGCCAGTTCGACGTGCTGTTCGACGATGAAGAAATTTTCCACATAGGCAATCTGCAGGCTAAAGCCCTGCATACCCCTGGGCATACGCCTGCCTGCATGAGCTATCTCATCGAGCATGAAGGCCAGGCGGCAGTCTTCGTCGGCGACACGTTGTTCATGCCGGACTACGGGACTGCGCGATGCGACTTCCCTGGTGCCGATGCCCGGACCCTGTACCGCTCGATTCATCGCCTCCTGGCGCTAGGGGATGGCACCCGGCTGTTCATGTGTCACGACTACCTGCCCGAAGGGCGCGAGCTGCGCTACATGACCACCGTGGCCGAGCAGCGCACTCAGAACATTCACATCCATGAAGGTATCGACGAAGACAGCTTCGTGGCCATGCGCGAAGCGCGTGATCGAACGTTGGACATGCCTGTCCTGATCCTGCCCGCCGTCCAGGTGAACATGCGCAGTGGCCAGTTCCCAGCCCCTGAGGCCAATGGGGTGCGCTACCTGAAGATTCCCCTCAATACGTTGTAGTCAGGCACATCCCATAATCAGACAGTCAGGATCGACCATGCCCGCCGTGCCCTCCTCCGTTCCAGCGTTTCATCACCAAGTCATCATCATAGGCGCCGGTGCTGCCGGCATTGCTACGGCGTCCAGCCTCCTCCAGCGCGACCCCTCGCTGGACATCGCCCTGATAGACCCCGCCGAGGTTCATTACTACCAACCCGGCTGGACCATGGTCGGTGCCGGGGTCTTCGATGCCCCGAGCACGGCTCGGCCGATGTCGTCGGTCATCCCCCGCGCGGTGCGCTGGATCAAGTCACAGGTGCAAGGGTTCGATGCACAGTGTCGCAAAGTCCTGCTGGCAGATGGCAGGGCCTTTACCTTTGAACAGCTGGTGGTCTGCCCTGGGCTGAAGCTGGATTGGGCGGCCATCGAGGGGCTGGCGGACACCCTGGGCGAGAATGGCGTCACGTCCAATTACCGCTACGACCTGGCGCCCTATACCTGGGAGCTGGTGCAGGGCCTCAAGCAAGGCCGCGCCGTGTTCTGCCAGCCGCCCATGCCCATCAAATGCGCTGGCGCCCCGCAAAAAGCGCTGTACCTGTCCTGCGACCACTGGCTGCGCCAGGGCCGGCTGGGCGCCGTGCAAGCCAGCTTTTTCAATGCCGGCAATGCCTTGTTCGGGGTGCCCGCCTACGTGCCCGCCTTGATGGCTTACATCGACAAGTACTCGGTAGACCTCAACTTCGGCCATCGGCTGATCGCCGTGGATGGACCAGAGCAGCAGGCTGTGTTCGCCCATACGCTTGCGGATGGCACCCAGCACCTTCGCACCGAGCCGTTCGACATGCTGCATGTGGTACCGCCACAGGTCGCCCCCGACTTCATTCGCCACAGCTGCCTCGCCGATGGCGCTGGTTGGGTGGACGTGGACCCCTCTACCCTGCGCCATCGTGTCTTCGCCCATGTGCACGCGCTTGGGGACGTGATCAATGCCAGCAACGCGAAGACGGCTGCCGCTGCACGCAAACAAGCGCCGGTGGTGGCAAACAATGTATTGGTGGCACTGGGTCGACGCACGGGCCTGGCGCACTATGATGGCTACGGCTCCTGTCCGCTGACCGTCGAGCGCGGCAAGATCGTGCTGGCCGAATTTGGCTATGGTGGCGCGCTCAAGCCGAGCTTCCCTCAGTGGCTCCTCGACGGCCGCAAACCCACCCGCTTGGCCTGGCTGCTCAAAGCTCGTCTGCTGCCGCCCTTGTATTGGCAAGGCATGCTCAAGGGCCGTGAGTGGCTGGCCAAGCCAGTTGCAAGAACGACCGAGGCAGCCCAGTGATCGATCAGACGTGGCTCAGCACAGGGCTGGGCACGATCATCGGCGCGGTCTTGGCGCTGACAGGTGCCGGCGGTGGCATCCTTGCGGTTCCGTTGCTGGTGTTTGGCCTGGGGCTTTCGATGGCGCAGGCTGCCCCGATCGGTTTGCTGGCTGTGGGGCTGTCGGCGGCGGTAGGTGCCGGCTTGGGCTTGCGCCAGGGCGTGGTGCGCTACCGTGCGGCCCTGTTCATCGCTGCGGTGGGTATCGTGTTTACGCCGCTGGGGCTGATGCTTGCGCATCGTTTGCCCAACGCACCGCTTCAGCTGATGTTTGCAGGCATCCTGATCTACGCGTGCGTGCGCACCTGGTTGAAGGCCCGTCAGCAATTGAGCGGCGCAAACCCAGGTGCACATCGCTTCATCGAGCCCTGTGTACTCAACCCCCTGCAGGGTCGTTTACGCTGGACGCTTCCGTGCGCGCGGGCGCTCGCCGGCACCGGGGCGTTGTCGGGGCTACTGTCAGGCCTGCTGGGCGTGGGCGGCGGTTTCGTCATCGTCCCTGCCCTGCGGCGCTACACCAACTTGCGTATGGTCAGCATCGTCTCTACCTCCCTGGCAGTCATCGCGCTGGTTGCCTTGGGCAGTGTTGCCACCGCCACCTTTGCAGGGAGCATGCGCTGGCAGGTGGGTGCGCCGTTTGCGCTGGGTGCGGTACTGGGCTTGCTGGTGGCCCGACCACTGGCGGCAAGGCTGGAGGGCCCGCGGCTGCAACAACTGTTCGCCATCGCAGGGTGGGCCGCGGCGGCATTGCTGATCAGCAAAGCGCTAGGGCGCTAGCAGCGCATCCTGCTCGGCAGCACACAGGTTCAGCAGGTAATCCCATACCACGCGCAGGCGTACGGATTTATGCAGTTCGCGCCGCGTGCAGATCCAGTAACTGCGCTGGATGGTTTCCCCTGGCAGCACCCGCACCAGCGTCGGGTCATGCCGCGCCATGTAGTTGGGTAGCACGGCGATACCCAACCCTGCACGCGCCGCCGCTTGCTGGGCTATCACGCTGGTACTGCGAAACACCACGTTCGGCGATCGGCAGAAGCTGTTGAGAAACAGCAGCTCCTGACTGAATAGCAAGTCGTCCACGTAGCCAATCCAACTGTGGCGCGCCAGGTCTTCGCGGTTGCGCAGGGGCGCGGCACGCTCCAGGTACGCTGCGCTGGCATAGAGGGCCAGCCGGTAGTCGGTGAGCTTGCGGGTGATCAGCAAGTCTGCACTTGGCCTTTCCAGGTGAATGCTGATTTCCGCTTCACGGTTGAGGATGCTGACAAAACGCGGCACCGCAACCAACTCCACTTCCAGGCCGGGGTAGCGCTCGAACAACTCATTCATCCGTGGCGTGAAGAACATGATGCCGATCCCCTCGGTCACGCCGAGGCGGATCTTGCCAAGCGGCGTGATGGCTTGGGTGATTTCCTCCTGCGCCAGCAAGGCGGTGTTCTCCATGGCTTCGGCATGTTTGAGCAGCGCCTGTCCGGAAGGCGTCAGCTCATACCCTTGGGCATGCTGGACGAACAACGCAGTGCCCAGGCTCTGCTCGATACGCTCGATGTGGCGCGCAACGGTGCTGTGGGTCGTCTCCAGACGCTTGGCAGCCGTCAACAAGCGCCCGCTGCGCTGCAGCTCCAGGAAAAACCGCAAATCATTCCAATCGAACATGCTGGTCCCTGCATATCTGTATCGAACACCCCGGTAAGAGGCGCCGACGCTCCGAGAGGCATCGCTGTGCTTAAACGCACAACGGGTGCGCGAAATCGCGTGTTTCTTCCGCGAAATTACTCACTAAGCTGATTGGGGACAAGAACAAAAACAGGCCCTGAGGTCCTCTATGTCATCAGTCGATTCTGCCTACGACTATGTGATCGTGGGCGCCGGCCCCGCTGGCTGCTTGCTGGCGAACCGGTTGTCTGCCGACCCGTCATGCCGGGTACTGCTGCTCGAAGCCGGTGGGCGGGACAACTATCCCTGGATACACGTGCCGGTGGGCTACCTGTACTGCATTGGTAACCCCCGCACGGACTGGTGCTTCAAGACCGAGGCGCAGCCTGGACTGCAAGGTCGGTCGCTGGGCTACCCCCGTGGCAAGGTCCTGGGCGGGTGCTCCTCCATCAACGGCATGATCTACATGCGTGGCCAGGCGGCTGACTACGATCACTGGGCTAGCCTAGGCAACCGAGGCTGGGCCTGGAAAGACGTGTTGCCGCTGTTCAAGCAAAGCGAAAGCCACCATGGCGGTGCCAGCGAATACCATGGTGCCAGCGGTGAATGGCGTGTAGAGCGCCAGCGCTACAGCTGGCCGATCCTCGACGCCTTCCGCGATGCAGCCGAGCAGGCGGGTGTTGCCAAAATCGATGACTTCAACACCGGCGACAACGAAGGCTGTGGATATTTTCAGGTCAACCAGCGTAGCGGTGTTCGCTGGAACGCATCCAAAGCGTTTCTGCGCCCCATTAAGCACCGCGCCAATCTGACTGTTATGACCGATGTGCAGGTGGATCAAGTGCTGCTAGGCAACACGCGCGCCCGCGCTGTCAAAACCCGTTGGCAGGGCCGCTGGCACGAGTTCTCGGCGCGACGAGAGATTGTGCTATGCGCAGGTGCAGTAGGCTCACCCGGCATCCTGCAACGCTCGGGCATTGGTCCGCAGCAGTTGCTGGAGGACTTGGGTATCGGGGTGCGCCATGCCATGCCGGGTGTAGGCAGCAATCTGCAGGATCACTTGCAGCTACGGCTGATCTACCAGATCGGCAACGCACGTACCCTCAACCAGATGGCCAATAGCCTGTGGGGCAAGATGGGCATGGGCCTGCGCTACCTGTACGATCGCAGCGGTCCGCTGGCCATGGCGCCAAGCCAGCTGGGCGCTTTCGTGCGTTCGAACCCCGACCAGGCCACTGCGAACTTGCAGTACCACGTGCAGCCTCTGTCCCTGGACCGTTTTGGCGAGCCGTTGCATCCGTTTCCAGCCTTCACGGCTTCTGTGTGCAACTTGCGGCCACTGAGCCGCGGGCGTATCGATATTCGCAGTGCAGACATGCACAGCGCGCCGCTCATCGACCCCAACTACCTCAGCGACCCCCAGGACCTGCGTGTCGCCGCCGACGCTATCCGTCTCACCCGGCGCATCGTGCAGGCCCCTGCCCTCGCAGCCTTTGCGCCCGAAGAATATCTGCCTGGACCTGCCCTACAAACTGAAGAACAGCTGCACGAAGCGGCGGCCAAGATAGGCACGACGATTTTCCATCCCGTAGGGACATGCCGCATGGGCAATGGCCCCATGGATGTGGTCGATGACCAGCTTCGTGTCCATGGCATCCCCGGCCTTCGTGTGGCAGACGCATCGATCATGCCCCAGATAACGTCGGGCAATACCTGTTCACCTACCCTGATGATCGCTGAAAAGGCGGCGCAGCTTATTTTGAAAGGAGCAGCCACAACGACCTTCCTCAACCAGGATGCACTACCAACACCCTGAAGGGGTGTGCAATACGGCAGCGCGTAGTCGGACGCTGTCGGCAGTGGAACAACAAGAATAATCACTGTGGCCTGCGGGCCGAGGACAGCAACGATGTCGGATTACATCCAAGAGCAGGATGCGGCCGCCAGCCGCCCCAGTCGTCGTGAAGAGCGCAAGATCATTTTCGCGTCATCGCTCGGTACGGTGTTCGAGTGGTACGACTTTTTCCTCTACGGCGCCCTGGCTGCCGTCATCAGCAAGCAGTTCTTCGCGGGCGTCAACGACACCACCGCGTTCATCTTCGCACTGATGGCGTTTGCCGCCGGCTTCCTGGTGCGACCGTTTGGTGCCCTGGTATTCGGCCGCTTGGGGGACATGATCGGGCGCAAGTACACCTTTCTCATCACCATCGTGCTGATGGGGCTGTCCACGTTCGCCGTTGGCCTTTTGCCCACCTATGCCAGCATTGGCATCGCGGCGCCGATCATCCTGGTCGTGTTGCGCATGCTGCAAGGCCTGGCGCTGGGCGGTGAGTACGGCGGTGCAGCCACCTACGTGGCCGAACATGCGCCACCTGGCAAGCGGGGCTTCCATACTGGGTTCATCCAGTCCACCGCCACCTTGGGACTGTTGCTGTCATTGCTGGTGGTACTGGGCAGCCGTTATGTAAGTGGCGATCAGTTCGAAACCTGGGGCTGGCGCCTGCCGTTTCTGCTGTCCATCGTGCTGCTGGGGATCTCGACCTGGATTCGAATGAGCATGCACGAGTCCCCGGCCTTCGTGAAAATGAAGGCACAGGGCAAGATCAGCAAATCGCCGATTCGTGAGTCGTTTACGTCCTGGCCCAACCTGAAGGTCGTGCTCACTGCGCTGTTCAGTATCAATGCGGGTCAGGCTGTCACCTTCTATACGGCACAGTTCTACGTGCTGTTCTTCATGACCCAGATGTTGAAGATGGACCCGGCCCAGGCCAACACCTTGCTGATCATCAGCGTCGTGATCGGCGCGCCGTTTTTCGTGTTCTTTGGCTGGCTGTCCGATCGGATCGGGCGCAAACCGATATTGATGCTGGGCCTGCTGTTGGCCACGGTGCTCTACTTCCCGTTGTTCAAGGCCCTTAGCTTCTACGCCAACCCGCAGATCGACACCGCCAGCCGCCAGGCCCCCATCGTCGTGACCGCTGACCCGAAAGGCTGCACCTTCCAGTTCGACCCTGTGGGCAAGGCGCGCTTTGATAGCCCCTGCGACAAAGTAAAGACCTTCCTGGTCAAGCAAGGCTTGCCCTATAGCTCGGTAAGCGTTGACGGCAGCGAAGTGGTCGTGAGCATCGGCGACAAGACCATCAATGGCTATGACGAGGCGGCCATGCGCGCGGCGGTCGAGCAGGCAGGGTACCCCGCCAAGGCTGACCCGGCCCAAGTCAACAGCGTGATGGTGGTGGTGTTGATCGTGGCCATGATCCTGATCGCCACGATGACCTACGGACCGCTGGCTGCCGTGATGGTCGAGCTGTTCCCTACGCGTATCCGGTACACCTCCATGTCCTTGCCGTATCACATCGGTAATGGCTGGTTCGGCGGTTTCCTGCCCACGGTATCGTTCGCCCTGGTGGTTTACACCGGCGATATCTTTTACGGGTTGTGGTACCCGGTACTGGTCACGGGCATCAGCCTGATAGTGGGCATCTTCTGTCTCAAAGAGACCAAGGACGTGGATATCGACAAGGTGTGATTCGCTGAACCACCCCCACAAAAAAACCGGCTCTAAAAGCCGGTTTTTTTATGCCGTGAAAAAACTTATGCACGTTTTTAGGAAAAATCAACAAAGAGTAAATATGTAGCTAATTCATAGGGTTAGCTTATTTTTGCAACAGCTAATCCATAATTTGCTCACACGTTATCCACAAGCCGCTCAGGCCTCGGCTTGCGTGCTTTCTTCGACCTGCGCAAGCGAGCCCAGGGCCCGTTGGGTGGCTTCGTTCCAGGCCTGGGCGCGGTCATTGAGCTCGGCAATGGCGCGAGGGCCTGTGCCGTTGGCGTACATGGGTTCGCCGATCACCACTTCGATGGTGCCAGCGTGCTTGCCCCACCCATTCTTCGGCCAGTACTTGCCGGCATTATGGGCAATGGGCAACACCGGGAGCCCAGCGTTTACCGCCAGCGCCGTCCCGCCCCGGGAGAACTTGCCCACCGTGCCAAAGGGTACGCGTGTGCCCTCCGGGAAGATCAGAACCCAGGTTTTCTGCTTGAGCAGTTCATCGCCTTTCTTGGCCACTTGGCGCAATGCTTCCTTGGGGTTGTCGCGGTCGATGGCAATGGGACGCAGCATGGCCATGGCCCAGCCGAAGAACGGCACATACAGCAGCTCACGCTTGAGCACCTGGCTGAGCGGAGAGAAATACTGAGACAGGAAAAATGTCTCCCAGGTGCTCTGGTGATTCGACAAAATCACACAGGGCTCGGCTGGCACGTTTTCAGCGCCGGTAATCTTGTAATCGATGCCTACGATGACGCGTGCCAGGAAAATAGCGCAGCGGCACCAGTACACATTGATGAATTTGTAGCGCTTGGGGAACGACAGAAACGGCGCAATGAAGAAGCTCAGCGAGCACCAGAGCAGCGAACTGGTACCCAGCAGCAGGTAAAAAAGAAAGACTCTGATCGCCTGCAGGATCGACATAGTGGTTTGTACCATTGCGGGACCTGCCCGCTTTTAGAAAAGTGCGCCCAAGGGCGCACCGTTTAGATAAGTGCCCTGGCGATGGCAGCCAGATCGTCATAAATCAGGGTTGAAGCCGGAACGCCCTTCTCAAGGGTACGTTCGCCTTTGCCTGTCTTTACCAGAACAGGTTGTGCATCGACGGCCAGCGCAGCCTGTAGGTCACTTTGGCTATCGCCCACGAACCAGATGCCCTCAAGGCTTGCCTGGTAGTGCTCGGCGATGGCCCGCAACAGGCCCGGCTTGGGCTTGCGGCAATCGCAGCCTTCATCGGGGCCATGCGGGCAATACACGATATGCCCCACCTCACCGCCCTGCTCGGCCACCAGCATGCGCAAGCGCGCATGCATGGCCTCAAGGGTCGCGAGCGGGTAATAGCCACGGGCGATACCGGACTGGTTGGTGGCCACGGCCACCGTCCAGCCCGCTTTGCTCAACTGCGCGATCGCCTCGATGGCGCCAGGGATGGGCACCCATTCATCCAGCGACTTGATGTAGGCGTCGGAGTCCTGGTTGATGACCCCGTCACGATCGAGAATCAGCAGTTTCAAGGCTTACCCCAGCAACGAAATGTCGGCCACGCCCAGGAACAGCCCACGCAGACGGCTGAGCAGGGCATATCGGTTGGCACGTACCTTGGCGTCCTCGGCATTGACCATCACAGCCTCGAAGAAGGCATCGACCGGATCACGCAGGGCGGCAAGGCGCGCCAGCGACTCGCTGTACTGACGTGCAGCAGCCATCGGTTGCACAGCCTGATCGGCTTGCTGGATGGCCGAGTACAGCGAGAACTCGTTGGCATTGTCGAAGTACTTGGGCTCGACCTGTTCGGCGATGGCGCCTTCTGCCTTGCTCAACAGGTTCGACACGCGCTTGTTGACGGCGGCCAGTGCCTCGGCTTCGGGCAGCTTGCGGAAGGCCTGGACCGCCTGGACGCGCTGATCGAAGTCCAGTGCGGAACCTGGCTGAAGCGCGCGAACCGAGAGGTAAGTGGCGACGTCGATGCCTTCGTCTTCGTAACGGGCACGCAGCCTGTCGAAGATGAACTCCAGCACCTGGTCAGCCAACCCGGCAGCCTTGACCTTGGCCCCGTACTGCTTGACCGCGAACTGCACGGCACCGGTCAGGTCCAGGTCCAGCTGCTTCTCGATCAGGATGCGCAGCACGCCCAGTGCGGCGCGGCGCAGGGCGTACGGGTCCTTGCTGCCGGTGGGCAGCATGCCGATGCCGAAGATGCCCACCAGGGTATCGAGCTTGTCGGCGATGGCGACGGCAGCACCGGTCAGGGTCTGAGGCAATTCGGCGCCTGCACCGCGCGGCATGTATTGCTCGTTCAGCGCCAGCGCCACATCCTGCGGTTCGTCGTCGTTGAGCGCGTAGTAGTAGCCAGCGACGCCTTGCATCTCTGGGAACTCACCGACCATTTCCGTAGCCAGGTCGCACTTGGACAGCAAGCCGGCACGCGCGGCCCGTTGCGCATCGCCGCCAATCAAGGGCGCAATGAACGCTGCCAGTTTCGATACCCGCTCGGCCTTGTCATAGACCGTACCCAGCTGGGCCTGGAACACCACGTTCTTCAAGCGCTCGTTGAAGGTTTCCAGCGGTTGCTTCTTGTCCTGCTTGAAGAAGAACTCGGCGTCGGTCAGGCGTGGACGCACGACCTTTTCGTTACCCTGCACGATCTGCTTGGGGTCGCGGCTCTCGACGTTGGCCACGGTGATGAAGCGCGGCAGCAACTTGCCTTCGCTGTCGAGCAGGCAGAAGTACTTCTGGTTGTCCTGCATGGTGGTGATCAAGGCTTCTTGCGGCACCTCCAGGAAACGCTCTTCGAACGAGCACACCAGCGGTACCGGCCACTCCACCAGCGCGGTCACTTCGTCCAGCAACGCGGGTGGCACGATGGCGGTGCCTTCCTGCTGCATGGCCAGCTCGGCGGTACGTTTGGCGATCAGGTCGCGACGCTCGCTGAAATCGGCCAGCACATAGGCCTTGCGCATGTCCTCGACATAGTTGGCCGGGGCGCTGATGGTGACGCTTTCCGGATGGTGGAAGCGGTGCCCGCGCGATTGGCGGCCGGCCTTCTGGGACAAGAGGGTGCAGTCGACCACCTGATCGCCCAGCAGCATCACCAGCCATTGGGTCGGACGCACGAACTCTTCACGGCTTGCCGCCCAGCGCATGCGTTTAGGGATAGGCAGGTCGTTGAGCGAGTCTTCGACGATGGTCGGCAGCAGGCCCGCGGTCGCTTTGCCGGGGATGTGCTGGGAGAAGCGCAGCTTGGGGCCGCTACGGTCGATGTCGGCCAGCTCCACACCGCACTTCTTGGCAAAGCCCAGTGCAGCCTGGGTCGGCTCGCCTTCTGCGTTGAAGGCCGCCTGCAGGGGCGGGCCGTCGATGTTGATGCTGCGGTCAGGCTGCTGCACATCGAGTTGGCGGATCAGCACGGCCAGGCGGCGCGGCGCGGCGTAGACCGATTTGCCGGTGTAGTTCAGGCCTGCAGCTTGCAGGCCTTTTTCGATGCCGGCCAGGAACGCGTCGCCCAGGGTCGCAAGGGCCTTGGGTGGCAGCTCTTCGGTGCCCAGTTCTACCAGGAAATCTTGAGCACTCATTGTGCAGCCTCCAGCTTAGCCAACACTTCGTCACGCAGTTCGGGGGTCGCCATCGGGAAGCCCATGCGCGCACGGGCCTGCAGGTAGCTTTGCGCCACGTCGCGGGCCAGGGTGCGCACCCGCAGGATGTAACGCTGGCGCTCGGTCACCGAGATGGCACGGCGGGCATCGAGCAGGTTGAACGTATGGGATGCCTTGAGGACCATTTCATAGGTCGGCAATGGCAGTTCCAGCTTGATCAGGCGGTTGGCTTCACTTTCGTAGAAGTCGAACAACTCGAACAGTTTCTCGACGTTGGCGTGCTCGAAGTTGTAGGTCGACTGCTCCACTTCGTTCTGGTGGAACACGTCGCCGTAGCTGACCTTGCCGAACGGACCATCGGCCCATACCAGGTCGTAGACCGAGTCCACGCCCTGGATGTACATGGCCAGGCGCTCCAGACCATAGGTGATTTCACCGGTCACCGGGTAGCACTCGATACCACCGACCTGCTGGAAGTAGGTGAACTGAGTCACTTCCATGCCATTGAGCCAGATTTCCCAGCCCAGGCCCCAGGCCCCGAGGGTTGGCGATTCCCAGTTGTCTTCGACGAAGCGAATATCGTGCACCAGCGGGTCCAGACCGATGGCTTTCAGCGAGCCGAGGTACAGCTCCTGGAAGTTGGCCGGGTTGGGCTTGAGCACTACCTGGAATTGATAATAGTGCTGCAGGCGGTTGGGGTTTTCGCCGTACCGCCCGTCGGCAGGGCGACGGCTTGGCTGCACGTAGGCGGCGTTCCAGGTTTCTGGACCCACCGCGCGCAGGAAGGTGGCGGTGTGGAAAGTGCCGGCGCCTACTTCCATATCGTAGGGCTGAAGCACCACACAACCTTGCTCGGCCCAGTAGTTCTGCAGGGCGAGGATCAGGTCTTGGAAGGTACGCACGGCTGGCGTAGGCTGGCTCACGAAATTCACCTGTATCTGGGGATGCGGATGTAAAGAGCGGGAGTATAACCTGATTCGCCTCGCCCTCTACTCATTGGAGCCTTATGCCACGCTGCTTTTGGTGTACCGACGATCCGTTGTACCAGGCCTACCATGACCAGGAATGGGGAACGCCCCAGCGTGACCCGGCGTTGCTGTTCGAGATGCTTTTGCTCGAAGGGTTCCAGGCAGGCCTTTCCTGGATCACCGTGCTGCGCAAGCGCGAGCGCTATCGTGAAGTGCTGGAGGGTTTTGATCCTGCGAAACTCGCGGTGATGAGCGACGAGCGCATCGAGGCGTTAATGCAGGATGCCGGCATCATCCGCAATCGGCTCAAGCTCAAGGCTGCCAGGCGCAATGCCCAGGCCTGGCTGGCTGTGGATAACCCGGCCGAGTGGCTGTGGTCGTTCGTCGGTGGCGCCCCGAAGATCAACCATTTCAGCACCCGCAGCGAAGTCCCGGCGGTCACCGAACAAGCCCAAGCCATGAGCAAGGCGTTGCGCAAAGCCGGCTTCACCTTCGTCGGCCCGACCATCTGCTATGCCTTCATGCAGGCGACCGGCATGGTCATGGACCACACCACCGACTGTGATCGCTACGCCGACTTGTCCCACTGAAGGGTTACAATGCCCGTCTTGCTGAAATAAGGAACTCGCCTGTGGAAAAGTTCAAGGGCGCCCTGATGGTCGGGGTGCTGCGACTGTTCGCCAAGTTGCCTTGGGGTGCGGTGCAACGCGTCGGGGCCGGCATCGGCTGGCTGATGTGGAAAATACCCAATGGCTCGCGCAACGTGGTGCGCATCAACCTGGCCAAATGCTTCCCCGAGATGGACCCGGTTGCCCGTGAGCAACTGGTCGGCCAGGCCCTGCGGGACATCGGCAAATCCTTCGTCGAAAGCGCCTGCGCCTGGATCTGGCCTCCACACCGCTCGTTGGAGTTGGTCAAGGAAGTGCATGGGCTTGAAGTGCTGGAGCAGGCCCTGGCTTCTGGAAAGGGCGTTGTGGGCATCACCAGCCATTTGGGCAATTGGGAAGTGCTGAACCACTTCTACTGCAACCAGTGCAAGCCGATCATTTTCTACCGGCCCCCCAAACTCAAGGCGGTGGACGACCTGCTGCGCGAGCAGCGTGTGCAGATGGGCAACCGTGTGGCGCCTTCGACCAAGGAAGGCATCCTCAGCGTGATCAAGGAAGTTCGGCGCGGCGGCCAGGTCGGCATCCCGGCCGATCCCGAGCCGGCCGAATCGGCGGGTGTATTCGTTCCCTTCCTGGGCACTGAAGCGCTGACCAGCAAGTTCGTGCCGAACATGCTCGCCGGCGGCAAGGCAGTCGGGGTTTTCCTGCATGCCCTGCGCCTGCCTGACGGGTCAGGCTTCAAGGTGTTTCTGGAAGCCGCGCCGGAGGCGATGTACAGCACCGACGTGAACGAGTCGGCGGCCGCGATGAGCAAGGTGGTCGAGCGCTATGTGCGCGAGTATCCCAGCCAGTACATGTGGAGCATGAAGCGCTTCAAGAAGCGTCCGGCGGGTGAGGCGCGCTGGTATTGAGGCGCGCATCGCCGGCAGCGGCTGTCTGGCAGCCGACGTGTCGGCGACAGCGCACTCAGCGTTTGTCGAGTTTCTTGAGAAACACCGTCATTTCTTTCTCGGCCTGCTTGTCGCCATGGGCCTGCGCCGCCGCGATGCCATCTTCCCAGGCCTTGCGCGCCGCTGGCAGGTCCCCTAGTAACTGGTAGGCCTTGCCCAACAGCTTCCAGGCTGCCGAATAGGTGGGGTCCTGCTCGACACAGCGAGCCAGGTGCACGGCAGCCTGGGCACCATCGCCTTCGTCGAGCCACGCCTTGCCCAGGCCAAAGCGCAACAACGGGTTATCCACACCCTTGGCCAGCATCTTTTCCAACGATTGGCGCATGTCCTGCCTCCTAGAAGAAACTCAAGCCGACGTGGAACAGCTTCTCCACATCCCGAATGTGTTTCTTGTCCACAACGAACAGGATCACATGGTCACCTGATTCGATGACTGTCGTGTCGTGCGCGATCAGCACACTGTCGTGGCGAATGATGGCACCGATGGTCGTCCCCGGGGGCAGGGTAATGTCCTCGATCGCCTTGCCCACCACCTTGCTCGACTTCGCATCACCGTGGGCCACAGCCTCGATGGCTTCGGCTGCACCACGACGCAGCGAGTGCACGCTCACGATATCGCCACGGCGCACATGCGCCAGCAAGGTACCGATGGTGGCCAATTGCGGGCTGATGGCGATGTCGATTTCACCGCCCTGCACCAGGTCCACATAGGCCGGGTTGTTGATGATCGTCATGACCTTGCGCGCACCCAGGCGCTTGGCCAGCAGGGACGACATGATGTTGGCTTCGTCATCGTTGGTCAGGGCCAGGAAGATATCGGTGTCGGCGATGTTCTCTTCCAGCATCAGGTCTTTATCCGATGCGCTGCCCTGCAGCACCACGGTACTGTCCAGCGTATCGGACAGGTACCGGCAGCGTGCCGGGTTCATCTCGATGATCTTCACCTGGTAGCGGCTTTCGATGGCTTCGGCCAGGCGCTCGCCTATCTGCCCGCCGCCGGCGATGACGACACGCTTGTTGGTTTCATCGATACGGCGCAGCTCGCCCATGACCGCCCGGATGTCCTTCTTGGCGGCGATGAAGAACACCTCGTCATCGGCCTCGATCACCGTATCACCGCGCGGTGTGATCGAACGGTCACGGCGGAAGATCGCCGCCACCCGGGTTTCCACATTGGGCATGTGCGCGCGTATCTGGCGCAGCTGCTGGCCGACCAGCGGGCCGCCGTAATAGGCCTTCACGGCCACTAGCTGCGCCTTGCCCTGGGCGAAGTCGATCACCTGCAACGAACCGGGCTGTTCGATCAGGCGCTTGATGTAGTGGGTGACGACCTGCTCCGGGCTGATCAGCACATCGACCGGAATGTGGTCGTTGTCGAACAGCTCTTCACGGGTCAGGTAGGCCGACTCGCGCACCCGGGCGATCTTGGTCGGTGTGTGAAACAGCGAGTAGGCCACCTGGCACGCGACCATGTTGGTCTCGTCGCTGTTGGTCACGGCAACCAGCATGTCGGCGTCCTCGGCGCCGGCCTGGCGCAACACCGTCGGCAGCGACCCGCGCCCCTGCACGGTGCGGATATCCAGGCGATCACCCAGGTCGCGCAGGCGGTCGCCATCGGTGTCGACCACGGTGATGTCGTTGGCCTCGCTGGCCAGGTGCTCTGCAAGCGTCCCGCCCACCTGGCCGGCGCCCAGGATGATGATCTTCATCCGCTACTCTCCAGTGTGCTCAACCGCGCGAGGCGGCAATCTTGATCAGCTTGGCATAGTAGAAACCGTCGTGGCCGCCTTCCTGAGCCAACAACTGGCGTCCATGCGCCTGGCGCAGGCCCGCTTCGGTGGCCAGGTCCAGCTCGCGTGCGCCTGGCGTGCGTGCCAGGAACGCGCCGATGACCTCGGTATTCTCGGTCGGGAGGCTGGAGCAGGTGGCGTACAGGAGCATGCCGCCCACCTCCAATGTCGGCCACAGGGCATCGAGCAACTCGCCTTGCAAGGCCGCCAGCGGCGCGATGTCTTCGGCCTGGCGGGTGAGCTTGATGTCTGGATGACGACGGATTACGCCAGTCGCCGAGCAAGGCGCGTCCAGCAGGATGCGCTGGAACGGTTTGCCGTCCCACCAGCTGGCCGTGTCGCGGGCATCGCAGGCGATCAGCTCGGCGTCGAGCTTCAGGCGGTCGAGGTTTTCCCGCACGCGTACCAGGCGCTTGGCTTCAAGGTCGATGGCCACCACGTGAGAGAGCCCGGCTTGGGCTTCAAGCACATGGCAGGTCTTGCCCCCAGGGGCGCAGCATGCGTCGAGCACGCGTTGACCGGGCGCCAGGTCCAGCAGGTCGGCGGCCAGTTGCGCGGCTTCGTCCTGGACGCTGATCCAGCCCTCGGCAAAGCCTGGCAGACCGCGTACGTCCCGCGGTTCGGCCAGCACGATACCGTCACGGCTGTACGCGCAGGCCTGGGCCTGGACGCCTGCATCGGCGAGCAGCTTCAGATAGCCGTCGCGGCTGTGGTGGCGGCGGTTGACGCGCAGGATCATCGGCGGGTGCGCATTGTTGGCGGCGCAGATGGCTTCCCACTGATCCGGCCAGAAGGCCTTGAGCGCCTTCTGCAGCCAGCGTGGGTGCGCCGTGCGCACCACAGGGTCGCGCTCCATGTCGGCCAGCATCGCTTCGCCGTCGCGCTGAGCACGGCGCAGCACGGCGTTCAGCAGCCCCTTGGCCCAGGGTTTTTTCAGCTTGTCGGCGCAGCCTACGGTTTCACCAATGGCGGCGTGAGCCGGGATGCGTGTATAGAACAACTGGTACAAGCCAATCAGCAACAATGCCTGCACGTCGGCATCGGCGGCCTTGAAGGGCTTTTGCAACAGCTGCGCTGCCAGCAGGTCCAGGCGCGGCTGCCAACGCGCGGTACCAAAGGCCAGGTCTTGGGTCAGCCCGCGGTCGCGGTCCTCGACCTTGTCCAGTTGCGCGGGCAGGGAGCTGTTCAGGGAGGCCTTGCCGCTGAGCACAGCGGCAAGGGCACGGGCGGCAGCCAGGCGTGGGTTCATTGGCCGAGCACCTTGCCTGGCGTGAATTTCTCTTTGCGGCTGTTGAACAGGTCAGCGAAGGCCAAGGCTTTACCGCCAGGCAACTGCAGGCGGGTCAGGCTGAGCGCCTGCTCGCCGCAAGCCACCACCAGGCCGTCTTTGCTGGCCGCCAGGATTTCACCGGGTGCGCCCTGCCCTGTGGCCAGGCACGCACCCAGCACCTTCACGGTTTCCCCGTCGAGCGTGCTGTGGCAAATCGGCCAGGGGTTGAATGCCCGGATCAGGCGCTCCAGCTGTTCAGCGGGCAGCGACCAGTCCAGACGCGCCTCGTCCTTGTTCAGCTTGTGCGCATAGGTGGCCAGGGCATCGTCCTGTACCTCGCCGTGCAAGGTGCCATCGGCCAGCCCGGCGACGGCCTGGATGACGGCCGGCGGTCCCATTTGCGCCAGGCGATCGTGCAGGCTGCCGCCGGTATCAATGGCGTTGATCGGGGTGACGACCTTGAGCAGCATGGGGCCGGTGTCCAGGCCCGCTTCCATGCGCATGACGGTTACGCCGCTTTCGGCATCGCCCGCCTGCACGGCCCGCTGAATCGGGGCCGCCCCGCGCCAGCGTGGCAGCAGGGACGCATGGCTGTTGATGCAGCCAAGGCGCGGGATGTCGAGCACCGCCTGGGGCAGGATCAGGCCGTAGGCAACCACGACCATCAGGTCGGGTTCCAATGCTGCCAATTGTGCCTGGGCCTCGGCATTGCGCAGGCTCGGCGGCTGCATCACCGGGATGTCATGGGCCACGGCCAGCGCCTTGACGGCGCTGGGCATCAGCTTTTGACCGCGGCCTGCCGGGCGATCGGGCTGCGTGTAGACGGCCACGACTTCGTAAGGGCTGTCGAGCAGGGCCTTGAGGTGTTCGGCGGCAAACTCGGGAGTGCCTGCAAAGACGATGCGCATGGTGTTCTCGCTGCAAAAAGAAAAAGGCTTGCCGGAGCAAGCCTTCTGGGAGGTGGGAATCAGGCTTGCTGGCGGTGCTGTTTTTCCAGCTTCTTCTTGATTCGATCCCGCTTGAGCTGCGACAGGTAGTCGACGAACAGCTTGCCATTGAGGTGATCGAATTCGTGCTGCACGCACACCGCCAGCAGGCCTTCGCATTCCAGCTCGAACGGTGTGCCGTCGCGATCCTGGGCCTTGACCCTGACACGCAGGGGCCGGTCTACGTTCTCGTAGAAGCCCGGCACCGACAGGCAGCCTTCCTGGTACTGGCCCATGTCATCGGTCAGTTCCTCGACCGACGGGTTGATGAAGACGCGTGGCTCGCTGCGGTCTTCGCTGAGGTCCATCACCACGACTTGCTGGTGCACGTTGACCTGGGTCGCAGCCAGGCCGATGCCAGGGGCTTCGTACATGGTTTCAAACATGTCGTCGATCAGCTGGCGCAGGGCGTCGTCGAACGCCGTCACCGGTTTGGCGATGGTGCGCAGGCGCGGGTCCGGGAATTCGAGAATGTTCAAAATGGCCATAAGGTCAGGCAGTCACTGTGCGTTTGGTTGAAAACTGAACACACATAATAAAGGGAAACGCGGACTTCGGCACCTGGCAAGCTCGTCTAGGGTGACTATTGGCGTGATAGCCCCCAGCCAATGGACAGCTTTTCAAAGTGTTACTCACAGAGTTATCCACAGGTTGCGCAGCCTGAATCAACCGTTTTGCATCAAGGATGATTGCCGATGTCTGATTGCTCCTTATCCACTTGCCCACCTGCGGAACTGGAGGCGCGCTTGCGCCTGCATTGCCTTCCCGAGACCGGCTTGCGACGCTTTTCTACGCTGATCGAGGCCTTCGGAAGTGCCTCATCGGCGCTCAGTGCCCCCGGCTCGGCCTGGCGCGCACTGGGCATTCCCCATGCCAGTATCGATGCAAGGCGCAGCCCTGAAGTGCGGGATGCGGCCAGTGCCGCAATGCGCTGGCTAGAGCGTCCGGGCCAGCAATTGCTGATGTGGGACAGCCCAGACTACCCCCCGCTGCTCGCCGAAATCGACGACGCCCCGCCGCTGCTGTTCGTGACGGGGAACGCATCGCTGCTCAGCCGCCCGCAGTTGGCGATCGTGGGCAGCCGCCGCGCGACGCCGCCGGCGGTGGACACGGCTGGAGCGTTTGCCAGGTACCTTGCCCAGGCAGGCTTCGTCGTCACCAGCGGCCTGGCAGTAGGCATTGATGGCGCCGCTCACCGCGCCGCGCTGCAGGCTGGAGGGGCCACGATAGGCGTACTGGGCACAGGGCTCGAAAAACTTTATCCACAGCGGCACAAGCAGTTGGCCGAGGCGATGATCGACAACGGCAGTGCACTGGTGTCGGAGTACCCGCTCAACGCCGGGCCGCTGCCGGCTAACTTCCCCCGGCGCAACCGCATCATCAGCGGTCTTTCGTTGGGTGTGCTGGTGGTCGAGGCCAGCTTGGCCAGTGGCTCGCTGATCACGGCGCGGCTCGCCGCCGAGCAGGGCCGGGAGGTCTATGCCATTCCAGGCTCCATTCACCATCCCGGCGCCAAGGGTTGTCACCAGCTGATCCGCGACGGCGCACTGCTCGTCGAAAGCGTCGGGCAGATACTCGAAACCCTGCAAGGCTGGCAGAACCTGCCCCCGGCCCGTGCGGACACGTTCGATCACCCGCTGCTGGCGCTATTGCACGCTGCACCGCAGACCACCGAAAGCCTGGCCCATTGCAGTGAGCAGCCGCTGGCAGAGGTGCTGGCGCAGCTCACCGAACTGGAGCTCGATGGCCGGGTCAGCAATCAAGCGGGGCGTTGGTTTGCCCGCTCGGGCTGAGTAAACTGCGCCCAGGCAACATTCCCAGTGGAGAAACATCAATGGTGAGCAGTTTTCGTGTGCAACAAGCCGCACGTGAGATCCGGGCAGGCGCAGTGATCGCCTATCCGACGGAGGCGGTCTGGGGCCTGGGCTGCGACCCATGGAACGAGGATGCGGTCTATCGGCTGCTGGCACTGAAGTCGCGGCCTGTGGATAAAGGGTTGATCCTGGTCGCCGACAACATCCGCCAGTTCGACTTCCTGTTCGAAGACTTCCCCGAAGACTGGATCGACCGAATGGCCAGCACCTGGCCTGGGCCCAACACCTGGCTGGTGCCGCATCAGGATCTACTGCCTGAATGGGTGACCGGGCAGCACGACACCGTAGCGCTTCGCGTCAGCGACCACCCGGTGGTACGCGAGCTGTGCGCATTGGTCGGGCCGCTGATCTCCACGTCGTGCAACCCTGGCGGGCGCCCTGCGGCGAAGACCCGGCTGCGGGTGGAGCAGTACTTCCATGGGCAACTGGATCTGGTACTGGGCGGGGCGTTGGGTGGGCGGAAGAACCCGAGCCTGATTCGCAATCTGGCTACCGGCGAGGTAGTACGGCCGGGTTGATGCACCTGCTCACCAGGCTTGGGCCGAGTGCCTGAGCCATCCCCCATATGACCCCTTGGTTTTTTCTGATTTTTGCCAAGGCGGTTGTTTGATATTCGGTTTGGGAAATATCCTACGAGCCGCGTCCCCTGCCATCACCTTTTCAGTAGGAACCGCTGCCCGTAGGCTTCAACCGTCGCTGAATAACTTGGCGATCGGGTGTGGTAACCCGGGTTCAGGGTGATCTTGGCAGTCCATGGCGGCTGTTCGCAGGAGGCTTCGTGCCTGCTGGGTTTTAGATCTCCCACCCGGTTTACCACCCTGCGTACAGCTGCCACCCATTCGTGTGGTAACGACTGGTTGGGGCCATGAAGCGAGATCTAATGATGAAGAAGATCGTCCCCGATCCACCCCTTCCCTCCACTTCCACCCATCCATTCGGCCGCTGCGACGCAGGCCACCAGCCGCTGTTTGCGGTTAACCCAGACATCTCAGCCGAAGACGCCCTGGTGCATGTCGCCCTGTATCTGCGCTGTGCGTACGAAGCCGGCTACAAGGCCCTGGACCACATGCGCGAAGAAGGTCGTGGCCTGTTCTGGTCCAATCTGCACGCCGTTGAAATGGCAGAAGGCGTGGTCGAGGCCATCTTGAATGGCATCGAGTCGAATCCGCCGTCGCAGAAGAAGGTGTGAGGGCTGACAGGTGTCCGCCTTTAGGTTTTTAGCGCCTGTGAAATCGAGCGCCGCCCGCGCGGCGCTTCGCGGGGCAAGCCCGCTCCCACATTTGTTGCAACGTGCCGAACCTGTCAGGCCATGGTTGCCCGCCTTGGTGTATGGCTTGAGGCAGGCGGCGGCATCAATGCCCGCCTTGAAATCCAGTCATGCCAGCAAGGCTGACAACCATGGACTTACAGGCGTGGTCGCGTTGCAACGGATGTAGGAGCGGGCTTGTCCCGCGAAGCGCCGCGTGGGCGGCGCTCGATCTGCGCAACACTGCAAAAACCAAGGCAAGCATCTGGTCGCCATAACGCGACCTTCTGCCAATCAAGGCAACAAAATAGTAGACCCCACGGTCCGCCGCGCCGACAGCTCGCTCTGGGCCTTGGCCGCTTCGCTGAGCGGGTAGCGTTGCTGGATATCCACCGTCAGCTGGCCGCTGGCAATCATGGCAAAGAGGTCATCGGCCATGGCCTGGGTGTTCTCGGCGTTGTTGGCGTAAGTCGCCAGCGTCGGCCGAGTGACGTACAGCGAGCCCTTCTGCGCCAGAATCCCCAGGTTCACCCCACTCACCGCGCCCGAGGCATTGCCGAAGCTCACCATCAACCCCCGCGGTTGCAGGCAATCGAGCGACGTCAGCCAGGTGTCGGCACCCACGCCGTCATACACGACTGGGCATTTCTTGCCGTCGGTCAGCTCCAGCACCCGTTTGGCGACATCCTCGTGGCTGTAGTCGATGGTGGCCCAGGCGCCCAAGGCCTTGGCCCGCTCGGCCTTTTCGGCAGAGCTCACGGTGCCGATGAGTTTGGCGCCCAGCGCCTTTGCCCACTGGCAGGCCAGCGAACCAACGCCGCCTGCGGCCGCATGGAACAGGATCACATCGCCAGGCTGCACAGCGTAGGTCTGCTTGAGCAGGTACTGCACGGTCATGCCCTTGAGCATGACGGCGGCAGCCTGCTCGAAGCTGATGGCTTCTGGCAATTTGACCAGGTTGGCCTCAGGCAGCGTGTGCACCTCGCCATAGGCGCCCAATGGGCCCCCGCCATACGCCACACGGTCGCCGACCTTCAACCGTGACACGCCTTGGCCCACGGCCTCGACTACCCCTGCGCCTTCGGTGCCCAGGCCCGAAGGCAGGGACGGCGGCGCGTACAACCCGCTGCGGAAATAGGTATCGATGAAGTTCAAGCCCACAGCATGGTTGCGCACGCGCACGTGCTGAGGCCCAAGGTCGGCGGGTTCGAAGTCCACCCACTGCAGCACTTCGGGGCCGCCGTGCTGGCTGAACTGGATACGCTTGGCCATCTCGTACTCCTGGATTGGGGATCGGGAAAGGGGCTTCTATCGGACGCCTTTGCTTGACTGCCGTCAACTGCGGGGCGCTGGCAGGCGGTGTTATGCTACGCGCCACTTGTTTCCTGCCCGCTCCTGGTGACCCGATGATTAGCCGCACCGAGGCTGTGAAAGCCTATCTGCTCGATTTGCAAGACCGCATCTGCTCAGCCCTGGAACGCGAAGACGGCGGCGCCCGCTTCGTCGAGGACGCCTGGGTGCGCGAAGCCGGTGGCGGGGGCCGTACGCGGGTGATCGGCGAAGGCACCGTCATCGAGAAAGGCGGGGTGAATTTCTCCCATGTGTTCGGCACCGGGTTGCCGCCTTCGGCCAGCGCCCATCGACCGGAGTTGGCTGGGCGCGGTTTCCAGGCGCTCGGAGTGTCGCTGGTGATCCACCCGCACAACCCGCACGTGCCTACTTCCCACGCCAACGTTCGGTTTTTCATCGCCGAAAAGGAAGGCGAAGAGCCGGTCTGGTGGTTCGGCGGTGGCTTCGATCTGACGCCGTATTACGGCGTGGAGGAAGACTGCGTGCACTGGCATCGAATCGCTGAACAGGCCTGCGCCCCCTTCGGCGCCGATGTGTACCCACGCTACAAGGCCTGGTGCGACCGGTATTTCCATCTCAAGCACCGGGGTGAGCCCCGTGGCATCGGCGGGCTGTTCTTCGATGACTTGAACGAATGGGACTTCGATACCTGCTTCGCCTTCATCCGTGCCATCGGCGACGCGTACATCGACGCGTACCTGCCCATCGTGCAGCGCCGAAAAGGGACGGCCTATACCCCACAGCAACGGGAATTCCAGGAGTTTCGCCGGGGCCGCTACGTCGAGTTCAACCTGGTCTATGACCGTGGCACGCTATTCGGGCTGCAGTCTGGTGGGCGCACCGAGTCCATCCTCATGTCGCTGCCACCGCAGGTACGCTGGGGCTACGACTGGAAACCCGCGCCAGGCAGCGAAGAGGCACGGCTGACCGAGTACTTCCTGCAAGACCGTGACTGGCTCGGCCAGTAAGCCTGTAACCATTCAAGGAGCCGTCATGGACCAGTACGTCGTTTTTGGCAACCCGATCGGCCACAGCAAGTCGCCGCTGATTCATCGCCTGTTCGCCGAACAGACCGGCCAGGACCTGGAGTACGCCACGCTGCTGGCGCCGCTGGATGACTTCAGTGACTGCGCGCGCGGCTTCTTCAAGCAAGGCAGCGGTGGCAACGTTACCGTGCCATTCAAGGAAGAAGCCTATCGCCTGTGCGACAGCCTTACCCCGCGCGCACGTCGCGCAGGTGCGGTGAACACGCTCAGCAAGCTGGCCGACGGTACCTTGCAGGGTGACAACACCGACGGTGCGGGACTGGTCCGTGACCTCACCGTCAATGCCGGTGTTGAACTGGCAGGTAAACGCATCCTTGTCCTCGGTGCCGGCGGCGCCGTGCGCGGGGTGCTGGAGCCGCTGCTGGCACACAACCCGCAGTCACTGGTGATCGCCAACCGCACGGTGGAGAAGGCCGAACGCCTGGCCGAGGCGTTCGATGAACTGGGGCCGGTGGTGGCCAGTGGGTTCGCCTGGTTGCAAGAGCCAGTGGACCTGATCATCAATGCAACCTCGGCCAGCCTGGCCGGTGAGCTGCCACCGATTGCCAGCAGCCTGATCGAACCCGGGCGCACGGTGTGCTACGACATGATGTATGGCAAGGCGCCAACGCCGTTCTGCCAGTGGGCCGCCCAACATGGCGCCGCCAAGGTGCTGGACGGTCTGGGGATGCTGGCCGAACAAGCAGCCGAAGCCTTTTATGTGTGGCGCGGCGTGCGGCCGGACACTGCACCGGTTCTCGCTGAACTGCGCCGCCAACTGGCGCGGGGCTGACCGCCAGCTGGGCTACTGAGCGGCGCTGGGTGTGGCTGCTCAGTCCTCGAACCGGATTGGGCAACGCGCCGGGCCCTCGAGCTTGTGCAGCTCTTCGATCACCTGTGGCCTGGCGCCGCGCAAGGTCAGGCTACCGCCTGTTCGCGCCAGCCGCCTCGCCTCGCGGTGCAGCATGTCCACCCCTGAATAGTCGATGAAGTTCACCTGCCGCGCATCCATGACCACCTGCGGGCCTTGGCAGCCTTGCAGGCGTACTTGCAGGTAATGCGCAGCACCGAAGAAGATCGACCCGCCTACACGCAAGATGTCCGCATCGCCTTCGCGGCTCTGGTGAATCCGCGGGCGCGAGGTGCGCTTGAGGTAGAAGAACAGGGAAACCAGCACACCGGCATAGATGGCCGTCTGTAATTCCAAGAGCAAGGTGGCCGCTGCCGTCAGCGCCATGACCGCGAACTCGGCACGGCTGACACGCAGCAATGCGCCGATGGCCTTGCGATCAACCAGCCCCCAGCAAATCAACAGGATGCTGCCTGCCATCGCCGGAATCGGCAGGTGCGCGATCAGGCCGGCACCGGCGACAGCGAACACCGCTACCCACAGCGCCGAGAACACGCCGGCCATGGGCGAGCGTGCGCCTGCGTCATAGTTCAGGCCCGATCGGGTGAACGAGCCCGATGAGAGGTAGCCGGAAAAGAACGCACCGACGATGTTGGAGAGCCCTTGGGCACGTATTTCCTGGTCGGCGTCAATCAGTTGCTCGGAGCGCGCAGACAACGAACGTGCGATGGACAAGCTGGTCACCAGCCCCAGCATGCCAACGGCCACGGCGCTGGGGAGCAGGCGCAGTATCAGGTCCACGTCCAGCAGCGGCACGGCACTCAAGGGGGGCAGGCGCCCCTCGAACGCCGGTACACGCGGCACGTGCCCGAACACGCCGGGCAGCAGCCACGCCAGCAGGCTGACGGCCAACAGGCTTATCAACAGGCTGGGCCAGCGGGGACGCCATAGTTTCAGCGCTATGCCCATTACCACGGTGAGCGCTCCCAGTATCAAGGACGGCACGTCCATCTCACCGGCATGGCTGGCCAGGTCTTGAGCCGTCTTCAAGGCGGTGGCCTGGCTGGGCAAGTCCAGCCCAAGCAGGTTGGGCAGCTGCCCCAGCGCGATGACCACGGCGGCCCCAAGGGTGAAGCCGATCACTACCGAATGCGAGACGAAATTGACCAGGGCCCCGAAACGCAAAAGCCCCAGCAGTAGCTGGAAGACACCTCCCAGAAAGGTCAGCAGCAGCACAAGGGTGATGTAGTCATCGCTTCCTGCTACCGCCAACGGGCTGACACTGGCGTATAGCACGATGGAAATGGCCGCCGTCGGCCCGCAGATCAGGTGCCAGGAGGATCCCCACAGGCAGGCGACCAGCACGGGGACGATGGCCGCGTACAGCCCATATGCTGCTGGCAGGCCGGCGATCAGGGCGTATGCGATGGATTGCGGCAGCGCAAGGATGGCGCCGCTCAAACCCACCAGCAGGTCCTGACGCAAACTGTGGCGCGTCTGGCGCGGCAGCCAGCCCAGAAAGGGCAGCAGGCGTATGAGGCGATGCATAGTGCGGTCAAAATCCCCCGAATGGGTCTGTTCTGGAGAAGCGATCTGTTTCACGAATCAACCGCAGACAGACCCGCTCTCCATTAACGCGTTACAGCGTTCTTTTTACGGCCGCGACGGCGTCCGCACCCTCTTTGGTGGTCACGCCGGTCAGCCAACCATCCAGTGCTTCGGGATGTGCTCTCACCCAGGCCTTGGCGGCATCGTCGAAGCTGATCTTCTTATCCACAACCTCGGCCATGATGGTGTTTTCCATGTCCAGCGTGAAGCTCAAGTTGCTCAGCAACTTTGCCGCGTTCGGGCAGGCTTGTGGATAACCCTTGCGTGTCAGCGTGAACACGTCGCCTTTGCTGCCGAACCACTTCTCTCCACCGGTCAAGTAATGCATGTTCAGCTTCACGTTCATGGGGTGAGGCGTCCAGCCGAGGAAGACAATGTACTGCTGTTTCTTGACCGCTCTGTCCACCTGGGCCAGCATGGCCTGCTCACTGGACTCCACCAGCTTCCATTTGCCCAGGCCGAAGGCATCATCCTTGATGATCGCTTGCAGCGAGAGGTTGGCCGGCGCGCCTGAGCCAATGCCGTAGAGCTTCCTGCCAAACTGATCGGCGTGCTTGTTCAGGTCTGCGAAATCGCGTACCCCGCCATTCCACACGTAGTCCGGCACCGCCAGGGTGAATTCGGTTCCTTGCAGATTGCGCGAGAGCTGCTGCACATCCCCGTTGGCGACGAATTTGTCATGGAAGCCTTGGTGCGCAGGCATCCAGCTTCCAAGAAAGGCATCGACCTGGCCGTCCTTGAGCCCGCCATAGATGATCGGCACCGCCAGGCTGTCCACCTTGACCTGGTACCCCAGGGGTTCAAGCAGCAGGCGGGCCACTGCGTTGGTGGTGGCGATGTCACTCCACCCAGGGTCGGCCAGCTTGACGGTTGAGCACTGCGCGTTGTCATCGGCGGCCTGGGCGCTCAGTGTGCCCAGGCTGACGGCTAGCGCGAACAAGGTAGCAGCGAACGTATGCATGGCGGGCTCTCTTTTCAATCCAGTGGGGCGGGCTGTGGATAACGTGCCTTGCGCTCAAGGTCATCAAGATCGATGTGGTTGCGCATGTACTGCTGACTGGCGTCCACCCAAGGTTGGTGGTCCCAGCTGCTCAACTTGCCAATGGCCAGTGCCTGGGCCACCAGACGGCGACGTCGCTGGCTGGCCAGCACTTGCTGGCGCAGGCCGGGTATGTCCCAGCGCTGGCGCGCCTCGGTGACGAACGCCTGCATCAATGCCTGATGATCCGGGCTGGTAGCCAGATTCTCCCGCTCGTACGGGTCGCGGCTCAGGTCATAGAGTAGACAGGGGTCGTCCTCGCTGTACACGAACTTGTAGGAACCACGGCGAATCATCATGAGCGGGCCGACGGTACCCTCGGCCATGTATTCACCAATGACCTCGTCGTGACCGCCCTGCCCTTGCAAATGACCAAGCAGAGAGCGGCCATCCAGGTGAAGGGATTTATCCACAGCCCCACCTGCCAACTCGACCAGGGTGGGCAGCAAGTCGCAGGTCGAGACGGACGCACTCACGCGTCCGGGCGCGAAGCGCTGCGGGGCATGGATCAGTAGCGGTACACGGGCTGACATCTCGAACCAGTGCATCTTGTACCAGAGGCCACGCTCACCCAGCATGTCGCCATGGTCGCCCGAGAACACGATCAAAGTATCGTCGGCGAGGTTGCATTCCTCGAGGGTTTGCAGCAATTGACCGATATTGTCGTCGATATAGCTGCATGCGCCGAAGTAGGCCCGCCGAGCATCGCGGATTTTGTCCACAGGAAGCGGTTTGTTCCAAAGGTCGTAGACCTTGAGCAATCGCTGGGAGTGGGGATCGAGTGACGCCTGGCTATCGGTGTGCCTGGGCAACGGAATATCCACACCTTCGTAGCGATCCCAGTAGCGTTTGGGAATGGTGTAAGGGTCGTGGGGGTGGGTCATGGACACTGTCAGACAGAACGGACGGCCGTCGTTTTCACGGACATGGTCATACAAATACTGACGCGCCTTGAACACTACTTCCTCGTCGAAATCCAGCTGGTTCGTACGCACGCATGGCCCTGCCTGCAGCACCGAGGACATGTTGTGGTACCAGCTTGGTCGCACGTCAGGCTCATCCCAGTTCACGGCCCAGCCGTAGTCGGCCGGGTAGATATCACTGGTCAGGCGTTCCTCGTAGCCGTGCAATTGATCAGGCCCACAGAAGTGCATCTTGCCTGACAGTGCCGTTCGGTAACCCAGGCGGCGCAGATAATGGGCGTAGGTGGGGATATCGGCGGGGAAATCTGCTGCATTGTCATAGGCCCCAATGCGGCTGGGGAGCTGACCGCTGACGAGGGTGAAGCGCGAGGGCGCGCACAGCGGGCTGTTGCAGTAAGCCGAATCGAACACCACGGCCTGAGCGGCCAGGCGAGTGAGGTGAGGCATTTGAAGGGGTGAGTCAGCGTAGATGGGCAGCAGCGGCGCTGCCATCTGGTCGGCCATGATGAACAGGATATTAGGGCGTTTCATGCAAGCTTCCATCGTTGAAGGTTATGCGGAATGCTTGCCTACCACGATGAGGCGGTGCATAACGGGGGTAAAGCCCCTGTCGGGCAATGTGTGGGATTAGCCAGGCTTATGTTCGAGCACCTTGCGGGATTGTCGTTGGATACGTTGCGCGTGTTCGAGGCCGCCGCGCGCTTGCGCAGCTTTACGGCAGCTGCCTTGGAGCTGGGCACCACGCAGCCGGCGATCAGTCAGCAGATAAAACGCCTGGAGGCGCAGCTGGGCACGCGGCTGTTCGACCGTATCTACCGGGGCATCGAGCTGACCGAAGCGGGCCAGGTGTTGTTGGAATATGTCGGCCAGGGGCTGCACACCATGGACGATGGCGTGGCCCGCGCAAGCGGGCGCACACAGCGTGAAGTCCTGCAGGTGGCAACGGATTTTGCATTCGCTGCGTTCTGGTTGATGCCCCGACTGCAGCGCTTTCATGAAGCGTATCCTCAGGTCGATGTGAGCCTGGTGACAGGTGAGCGAAGCCAAGGCATGTTGCGCCCGGATATCGACGTGGCGGTGCTGTTCGGCGATGGGCGTTTTCATCAAGGCGAGAGCCGTTGGCTGTTCGACGAGGAAGTTTTCCCGGTATGCAGCCCTCGTCTGATCCATGGCAAACCCTTGTCTGCTGCGGCCTTGCAGCGCTTGCCGCTGCTGCATCTCAAGGGTGAACAGGCCAGCCGGTGGTTCGACTGGGCAGGTGTATTTCGCGGCTTAGGGGTGACCAGCGCACCGCCTGCGGGGCAGCTACGGTTCGACAACTACACGTTGTTGATCCAGGCTGCCATCGCGGGCCAGGGCATGGCGATTGGCTGGCGGCATCTGGTGGATGGGCTGGTCGATCAAGGGTTGTTGTGTCGACCGTTGGAGGGCAGCTTACGGTCGGCGCGTGGCTATTACGCCGTACTGCCGCCGCGCAAGCGTCGCGGGGCGTTGATCGGACGCTTCGTGGATTGGCTTGAGCACGAGCGTAGCCTCTGAGATGCTGGGCCCGCTTGTGGCATGTTGTCAGAATCGACGCACATCAGGAGTAGCTGTGCAGAGAATCAAGGGTTATCACGCCCACGTGTACTACGATGCCTCGACCCTTGAGCAGGCGCGAGCCTTGTGCGAGGAGGCAGCGGCGCTGTTCCCGGTCGTCATGGGGCGTATGCACACCAGGGCGGTTGGGCCGCATCCCGACTGGAGCTGCCAGTTGGCGTTCGAGCCGGAGCTCATTGGCGTGGTGCTGCCCTGGTTGGCGCTGCACCGCAAGGGGCTGGTGGTGTTTCTGCACCCGCTGACCGGGGATGAGCTGGCAGACCACCGCGATCATGCGATCTGGATGGGAGCGTTGCGGCCTCTGGACTTGTCGGGCTTTGGCGAAGGGCGTTGATTGGGCGATCCCAATCTCAGGAACGTTCTTGCCGGGGCGCCGGACTGGCGCCGATGAGTCGCGGAGCGTGTCCGGAAACCTCTGTGGAAAGTTGAAATCCTGGGACTGCAAAGCAGTCCCAGGATAGCTTCGGGCACCGAGCAACCCTTGAAGCGACAACCATCGGTTAGCGCCGAGCGCCACGCACCCCTTCTGCCAACGCCGAGCACAGGCTCAACACATCGTCTACCGCCTGACCGGGGTTCTGCGCGTGGGCAATCTTGTCGACCAGGGCCGAGCCTACCACCACACCGTCGGCAAGGCGGGCGATGTTGGCCGCCTGCTCGGGGGTGCGAATGCCGAACCCTACACTGATCGGCAAATCCGTATGGCGACGCAAGCGTGCAATGGCTTCGGTCACATGTTCGGTAGTCGCCGAGCCTGCACCGGTCACACCGGCCACCGACACGTAGTAGACGAAGCCGGAGCTACGCTGCAGCACGCGGGGCAGGCGCGCGTCGTCGGTGGTCGGGGTCGTCAGGCGAATGAAGTCGATACCCGCAGCCTGGGCCGGGCTGGCCAGTTCGTCGTCATGCTCAGGTGGCAGGTCGACGATGATCAGGCCATCGACACCGGCTTCGTTGGCCTGGGCCACGAACGCTTCCACGCCAAAGCGGTGGATCGGGTTGTAGTAACCCATCAGCACGATCGGCGTGGTCTGGTCATCCACTCGGAATTCGCGGACCATCTGGAGCGTCTTGGCCAGGGTCTGCCCAGCCTCAAGCGCGCGCAGGGTGGCCAGCTGGATCGCTACACCATCGGCCATGGGGTCGGTGAATGGCATGCCCAGTTCGATCACGTCGGCACCTGCCGCCGGCAGGCCCTTGAGAATCTGGAGCGAGGCGTCATAGCCTGGATCACCTGCGGTGACGAAGGTGACCAGTGCTGCGCGGCCTTCGGTTTTCAGCTCGGCGAAACGTTGTTCAAGACGGCTCATGCCTGTTTCTCCTGGGCGGCCATGTGGTTCATGACGGTGTGCATATCCTTGTCTCCGCGCCCCGACAGGCAGATCACCATCAGGTGGTCCTTGGGCAAGGACGGAGCGCGCTTGATGGCTTCGGCCAGCGCGTGGGCGCTTTCCAGCGCTGGAATGATGCCTTCGAGCCGGCAGGATGCGTGGAAGGCATCCAGGGCCTCGTCATCGGTGATGCTGACGTATTCGACCCGCTTCACTTCGTGCAGGTAGGCGTGCTCGGGGCCGATGCCCGGATAGTCCAGGCCTGCAGAGATCGAATGGGCATCGGTGATCTGGCCGTCGGCATCCTGCAGCAAGTAGGTACGGTTGCCGTGCAGTACCCCAGGTACCCCGCCGTTCAGGCTGGCTGCGTGCTTGTCGGTCTGCACGCCGTGCCCGCCCGCCTCGACACCGATGATCTGAACGCTCGGCTCTTCGAGAAACTCGTGGAACAGGCCCATGGCATTGGACCCGCCACCCACGCATGCCACCAGGCTGTCCGGCAGGCGGCCTTCCTTTTCCTGCATCTGGGCGCGGGTTTCCTTGCCGATGATCGACTGGAAGTCCCGGACCATGGCTGGATAGGGGTGCGGGCCGGCCACGGTGCCGATCAGGTAGAAGGTGTCGTCGACATTGGTGACCCAGTCGCGCAGAGCCTCGTTCATGGCGTCTTTCAAGGTGCCGGTGCCAGCGGTGACCGGCACGATTTCAGCGCCCAGCAGTTTCATGCGGAACACGTTGGCCTGCTGCCGCTCGATGTCGGTAGCGCCCATGTAAATCACGCAAGGCAACCCGAAACGCGCCGCCACGGTGGCGGTAGCGACGCCATGCATGCCGGCACCGGTTTCAGCGATCAGGCGCTTCTTGCCCATGCGCTTGGCCAGCAATACCTGACCGATGCAATTGTTCACCTTGTGCGCGCCGGTGTGGTTGAGTTCCTCGCGCTTGAAGTAGATTTTGGCGCCACCGCAGTGCTCGGTCAGGCGCTCGGCGAAGTACAACGGGTTGGGACGGCCGATGTAGTCGCGTTGAAAATAAGCCAGCTCTTCGAGAAATGCAGGGTCTGCCTTGGCCGCTTCGTATTCACGGGCCAGGTCCAGTACCAGTGGCATCAGGGTTTCGGCCACGTAGCGGCCGCCGAACGAGCCGAACAGGCCATTGGCATCGGGGCCGGGGCGATATTGGGACTGGGTCATGAGACGCTCCAAGGCATAACGAATGAGTGATGGGCTTTACTGTAACCATGACCTGCCCCGATGAAAACCGATAAGATTGCTCTGACTTGTCAGGAAAACTCACACGTAATGGCCAGTGATCTCCCTCCTCTCAATGCGTTGCGCGCCTTCGAGGCAACTGCCCGGCTCAACAGCGTCAGCCAGGCAGCCGAGGCGCTGCACGTCACCCACGGCGCAGTTAGCCGGCAAATCAAAGCGCTCGAAGCGCACCTTGGCTTGGCCCTGTTCGCCAAGGATGGGCGAGGTGTCAAACTCACAGATGCAGGCGCCAGGTTGCGTGACGTCAGTGGTGAGGTCTTTGATCGGCTGCGTGGGGTATGCCGGGAGCTGACCCGCGAAGTGGAGCACGCCCCTTTCGTGCTTGGCTGTTCCGGAAGCTTGCTGGCGCGTTGGTTCATCCCGCGCCTGGGACGGCTGAATGCCGACTTGCCTGAGCTTCGCCTGCATCTTTCTGCCGGTGAGGGTGACCTGGACCCGCGTCGCCCTGGGCTGGATGCGTTGCTGGTCTATGCCGAACCGCCGTGGCCAGCGGACATGCAGGTTCATGTACTGGCGCAGGAACGTATCGGTCCAGTCGTCAGCCCGCACTTCGAGGGCGCTGGGCGACTGCGCAAAGCGGCTGTCAGCCAGCTATTGGAAGAATCCTTGCTGCACACCACCTCGCGCCCGCAAGCCTGGCCTACCTGGGCGTTGGCCAATGACCTCGATGCCCAGGCAGTAAAGTATGGGCAGTCGTTCGAGCACCTGTATTACTTGTTGGAAGCCGCAGTCGCAGGATTGGGGGTGGCCATCGCGCCGGAGCCACTGGTGGCCGATGACTTGCGTGCAGGGCGCCTGATCGCGCCATGGGGCTTTAGCGCAACGCCTGCAGCGTTGGCGCTGTGGGTGCCACGGCGCGCCGCGGATGGGCGCGCCGAGCAGCTGGCGCAGTGGTTACGCGCCGAGTTGGCTGGGCAGAGCGTTTAGTTGCGCTTGCACAGCAGGTAGGCAGCCAGCAGGCCCAGTGCGCCTACTGCCACGCCAGCGGTGGTGTAGGGGTGTTCCTGGGCATAGTCGCGAGTAGCGATGCTGGTCTTGACCGTGCGGTCTTTGACTTCTTCGTAAGCGTCGCTCAGTAGGCTGCGCGAGTGCTTCAGGGCCGTCTCGGCATTGCTGCGGATAGCCTTGAGGGACTTCTGGGATTCCTCGGAGGCGTCGTTCTTGAGGCTTTCCAGGCTCTTCAGGAGGCTCTCGATCTCGGCTTCCATGCTTTCCAGTGATGTTTTACGCAGCGAGTTGCGGGGCATGTTGACTCTCCTTCGCGTTATGGGCTCTAGAGAGTGCGACTATCAAGCGAAGCGAAAGTGCGATCGAACTTTCTGCCGCTGCGCCTGCTCGCAGGTAAACCAGCACTGCGCTGCTAGGCTCAACGTTATCGCCATCCAAGGAGTCAACACATGTCCGAACACCACACGTACAAAATGCTCGAACTGGTAGGTTCTTCCACCACCGGTATCGAAGATGCAATCCAGAATGCCCTGGCCGAAGCCTCCAAAAGCGTGCAGATGATGGAGTGGTTCGAAGTCGTCAGCACCCGCGGCCATATTCGCGACAACAAAGTCGAGCACTTCCAGGTGACCCTGAAGGTCGGCTTCCGTATCACCAACAGCTGATACAGGTCCGGGCTGGATGTGCCTGGCGCGATGGGGTAAGACTTAGACGAGGCGCCTGATGGGCGCCTTTTGCGATTTCATCTGCACAAGGAAAGCAAGTGATGAACAAAGTGGTTCTGGCGTTGGGCCTGATGACCCTGGCGGGCGGCGCGATGGCGGCCGGCAAGCCGTGCGAAGAGCTGAAAGCGGAAATCGCTGCCAAGCTCGATGCCAAGGGCGTGCAAAATTACACGCTGACGGTCGTGGACAAGGGTGATCCCGCTGGCAAGGTGGTGGGCAGTTGTGAAGGCGGTACCAAGGAAATCGTTTACAGCCGCAACTAAGGGCCACCGAACCCCGTGGGTTGACCACGGGGTTCGGGCATACGGCCGTTTGCTCGGCTACCGGCCACCCATCAAGAGGCCAGCCCAGCCCAGTTTCGCTCCACGGCGCGCCCTGCTCAACCGCTAGGCTGGCTGCAGTGCCTGAGCCAGCAACTCGTAGGAGCGTATCCGGTCTGCGTGCTCGTACAGGTCGCAGGTAAAGATCAGTTCATCGGCCCCTGTCTGCTCCAGCAACACGTCGACCTTGGCACGGACCTTGTCTGGGCTCCCGATCATCGCCAGCCCCATGAAGCTGCCCACTGCATCGCGCTCATGCGGCAACCACAAGCCATTCATGGTTTCTACCGGGGGCTTCTGCATCAGGCTCTGACCGCGAATTAGGGCCAGGATGCGTTGATAAACCGACGTGGCCAGGTACTCGGCTTTCTCATCGGTCTCGGCCACTACCATGGGGATGCCGAGCATGACGTAGGGCTTGTCCAGCGTGGTAGAGGGCTTGAAGTGGTTGCGGTAGACCCGAATGGCCTCGTGCATGTAGCGCGGCGCAAAATGCGATGCGAAGGCATAGGGCATACCACGCATGCCGGCCAGCTGGGCACTGAACAAGCTAGAGCCCAGCAACCAGATAGGCACTTCGGTGTCGTATCCCGGTACGGCAATCACCTTCTGATCATCGGTGCGTGGGCCCAGGTAGCGCGACAACTCTTCGACGTCATCCGGGAAATCATCCGCACTGCCGGCGCGGTCGCGGCGCAGTGCATGGGCGGTCATCTGGTCGGACCCTGGAGCGCGGCCCAGGCCCAAGTCGATACGGCCGGGGTAGAGGCTGGCCAGGGTGCCAAACTGCTCGGCCACAACGAGCGGCGCGTGGTTGGGCAGCATGACGCCCCCGGAACCTACCCTGATACGCGATGTACCGCCTGCGAGGTAACCGATCAGCACTGAGGTGGCCGAGCTGGCGATGCCGTCCATGTTGTGGTGCTCGGCTACCCAGAAACGGTTGTAACCGAAACGCTCGACCTGTTGCGCCAGGTCCAGCGAATTGCGCAGTGATTGCGCGGGCCCTTGGTCGGCGCGCACTGGCACCAGATCAAGGGTGGATATTTTCAGATTTCGCAACTGCGTCATGAAGCCTCCGCAATGATGGTTGGCCTGAGGCCTTTTGACTCTGTATGGGCGCAATCGTTGGATTCAATGTCCCCTGTCGGATTGAGCTGAACTCTCATCAGGCTACCAGCCTCTGAATAGATAGGTACTTAACCAATGACCGGGAGGCATCATGAAGAAGACAGCATCGGCAATCTGGGAAGGTGGTCTCAAGGACGGCAAGGGCCAGATCTCCACTGAAAGCGGCGCGCTCAAGAACAATCCTTATGGGTTCAACACCCGTTTCGAAGATACGCCGGGCACCAACCCGGAAGAACTGATCGGCGCCGCCCACGCTGGGTGCTTCTCGATGGCGCTGTCGATGATGCTGGGCGAAGCCAAGCTGACGCCCGAGCGTATCGACACAGCGGCAGAAGTCACCTTGGACAAGCAAAGCGATGGTTTTGCCATCACCGCAGTGCACTTGGTGCTCCGCGCCAAGGTACCAGGGGCGAGCGAAGAGCAGTTCCAGGAAATCGCCAATAAGGCCAAGCAAGGCTGCCCCGTGTCCAAGGTGCTCAACGCCGACATTACCCTGGATGCCAAGCTGGTAAGCTGATCGCTCCAGCCGTGGGCGGTTTGCGGTAATCTGAAAACCCGGCAGCCTCGCTGCCTTTACTGGAGCCGCCCATGATTCGCATCGCTACAACTTTACTGGTCTCCCTGATGACAACTTCGGCACTGGCAGCAATCAAGCCATGCGAGGAGTTGAAGGCAGAAATCGAGGCCAAGATCCAGGCCCAGGGCGTGCCGTCCTATACCCTTGAAATCGTGCCCAACAGCGAAGTGCAGGACCCTAATATGGTGGTCGGCAGCTGCGATGGCGGTGCCCGCAAGATCATTTATCAGAAGAATGATCAGTAAGCCTGCCAACAGCGGGTCATTAAGAAAACCTAAGGAATGCAGAAGACCCTGCTAGGTTCGTTGACGACCACGGTCCTGGCTGAGTCATACAGCAGCACCTGTGGCTCCATCACCGGCGCTCTTGCCTCAAGCCGATAACGCTCCCCTGCCTCGAAGTGATCGTAACGCACCGTCAGGTAGCACGTACGGTCCCTGGGGTCGGTAGAGAACCCGCCCGCGTAGATCTCATAGTCGAAACGTACGATCAGTTCGTGCTTGCCGGGCGTCACCTGAAAATAACGGCCATCGTCCAGGCGCTTGCCATCGAGGCGATCGGCCATGATGACCCTGCCGGGTGTCATGGTGTATAGGTCTACCCAGGCCTGTTTGGGATCTTTGGGCGGTAGGGGGCTGGCACAAGCTCCCAGTGCACTGAGGGCGATCAGCATCATGGGCTGGCGCATGGCAGGGTTTTCCACTTGCAGTGAATATGTGACAAGCATAGCGCTGTTTTGGATGCTTTACGTCCGTTGGCAGCCTGCCGGTTCGCCCTGGCTGACCAGTTTCTGTTGCTGATCATAGAGCTTGATCCAGGGACGGAAGCCGATGCTGCCAGCCTGCAGTTGGTAACGCTCGCCAGCATCGAAGCCCTTGAAGGCTACCTTGACCTGGCAATCACGCCATAGCGGGGCGTCGACGGGACCGATGTTGCTGGGCGCCACCGGGAATTGATAGCGCACGGTCAGCTCATGGTTGCCAGGCGGTACCTGGAAATAACGGTTGTCGTCCCAGTCGCGTGCGTCGACTTTCACCGCGTCCAGGGAGGTCTGCTGGCCTGGTTCAAGGTCGACCCACGCCTGAGAGGGGTCGGGGTCGGGCAATGTCGAACAGGCCGTTGTCAGCAGCAAGGAACCGGTAACCCACAATGCGCGCATGGCGAAACTCCCCTTCGGCACGATAATCTTTAGGCGAATGGGGTTGAGCGAATAAGACGGTAAACGATGCTTGGAATAGTGCTTGCGCAGCGCTCAGACCCTGGGGCACTCGACCGTGTTTTCACCCGGTTTGTTCCGCTACTGGTCGCCGCGCTGCTCAACGGTTGCAGCAGCGCTGGCTACTATGGCCAGCTGGCAGCCGGCCAGTGGGAGCTGCTGCAGGCGCGTCGGCCCGTGACGAAGGTGATGGCTGATCCTGCCACGTCTGTGCCATTGCGCGCTCGGCTGGAGTACGCCCAACAAGCGCGAGCGTTCGCCACCCAGCAGCTGAAATTGCCCGACAACCGAAGCTACACGATGTACGCCGACTTGGGCCGCCCCTACGTCGTGTGGAATGTTTTCGCCACCCCCGAGTTGTCGCTTCAGTCAGTCACCCACTGTTTTCCCATTGCCGGGTGCGTGGCTTACCGCGGCTATTATCGTCAGGGCGCAGCACGGGGTGCAGCGGCGTTGATGCGCCAGCAGCACCTTGACGTCTATGTGGGCGGCGTTGAAACCTATTCGACCCTGGGCTGGTTCGATGACCCCATCCTGTCATCGATGATGGGCTGGGGTGAAGAGCGCCTGGCCACACTGATCTTTCACGAGCTGGCTCATCAGCGTGTCTATGTGCAAGACGATACGGCCTTCAACGAGTCATTCGCGTCGTTCGTGGAGCAGCAAGGCACGCGGCAATGGCGGCTCAGCCGTGGGCTGGCGGCCACCGGCGACGACCATGGTCCGCAGCGCGAGCAGTTCATTCGCTTGGTGCTGGCCACGCGGGCACGGCTACAGGCCCTTTATGCGGCGCCCACCGATGATCAAACCAAGCGCTTGGCCAAGCGGGCCGAGTTCGAGCGGTTGCGGCGCGATTACCATTCGCTGCGCGATGGCCCATGGGGAGGCGACAGGCGTTACGACGCTTGGGTCTATGGGCCGATGAACAATGCGAAATTGCTGCCATTCGGACTGTACGACCAGTGGGTGCCTGCTTTTTCGGTTTTGTTTCGCCAGGTCGAAGGTGACTGGGAACGCTTTTATGAGCGCGTCGGGCAACTGGCTTCATTGCCCCTCGCAGCGCGTACTGCAGCCTTGCAAGGGTTGATGCCCAAGGGCTAGGTCGCGCTAGCCGGTTGCCCAGCCCTTCAGCGAGGTTGCCTGTTGAACGCCTCGTGCATCTCGGCCAGGGAGGCGAAATGGAACGCCGGCGTTTCTGCCATCAGTTCCTCGCGGCTTCCGAACCCATACCCTACTGCCACGGCCTGCAAACCGTTGCTACGGGCTCCGATCAGGTCATGCTTGCGATCGCCGATCATGAGCGTGTGCGCCGGGTCCAGCCCTTCTTCGTCCAGCAAGTGGCGAATCAGCTCGACCTTGTTGGTTCGCGTACCGTCCAGCTCGCTGCCGTAGATCATTTTGAAATGCTGATCGAAGGCGAAGTGGCGGGCAATTTCGCGCGCGAATTCCCACGGCTTGGAAGTCGCTATGTAGAGCGTGCGGCCTTGGCCATTGAGGGTCTCGAGCAGCTGCGGCACCCCGTCGAACACCAGGTTTTCGTACAGGCCCGTGACGCGAAAGCGCTCACGGTAGAAGTTGACCGCCTCCCAGGCCTTGGCTTCGTCGAAACCGTAGAACTGCATGAACGCTTGCAACAACGGCGGGCCGATGAAGTGTTCAAGGCGTGAGAGGTCTGGCTCGTCGATACCCAGTTTCGCCAAGGCGTACTGGATGGAGCGGGTGATACCCAGGCGTGGGTCGGTCAGGGTGCCATCAAGGTCGAACAGAATGTTTTGCTGGTGCATAGGGAAGGTTTCCGCTTGAGTGCTGCGCCGCATGCTGGCGGGCAAGCCGTGCCCGCATGGCTGTGGAAAAACGATCAGTCTGGCTGATCGAAGCCCTCGGCCAGGTGCTGGTCCTTGAGCTTCACATAGTTGCCAGCGCTGTAGGCGAAGAAGGCACGTTCCTGGTCGTTCAACAACCGGACCTGCCTGACTGGGCTGCCCATGTACAGGTAGCCACTGACCAGGCGCTTGCCCGGTGGCACCAGGCTGGCGGCGCCAATGATCACCTCGTCCTCGACGATGGCGCCGTCCATGACGGTACTGCCCATGCCGACCAGGATGCGGTTGCCCAATGTGCAGCCGTGCAGCATGACCTTGTGCCCGATGGTGACTTCGTCACCGATGATCAGCGCAAAGCCATCAGGGTTGAACGGGCTGGCGTGGGTGATGTGCAGCACACTGGCGTCCTGCACACTGGTCCGCGCGCCGATACGGATGCGGTGCATGTCGCCTCGCACGACCACCAATGGCCAGACCGAACTGTCTTCGCCGATCTCCACATCGCCCAGTACCACCGCCGAGCGGTCGACGAAGGCCCGCGCTCCGAGCTTGGGATGGTGTTGCTGGAAGCTTCGAATGGCCATGATAGTGTTCCTCATGTGTGCCGATAGGCTGGCTGCCTGCTGCGGTCGGCGTCGATTGTAATTAAGATGGGGCTGTGTTTCTTCTGCCAAGGTATCCAAACCGTGACTGCGAACAACCCGCTTCTGCAATCCCACGATCTGCCGCCCTTCTCGCAAATCCGTGCAGAGCACGTGCTGCCGGCGATCGAAGCGATCCTGGCCGACAACCGTAAAGCCATTGCCAGGATTCTTGAAGAACAAGGCGCAGCGCCTACATGGGCAGGCCTGGTGCTGGCCATGGACGAACTGAACGACCGCCTCGGGGCCGCCTGGAGCCCGGTGAGCCACCTCAATGCGGTGTGCAATAGCCCAGCGTTGCGTGAAGCCTATGAGGCCTGCCTGCCAGCGCTGAGTGCCTACTCCACGGAGCTTGGGCAGAACCGCGCGCTGTTCGATGCCTACCAGGCACTGGCTGCAAGCCCTGAAGCTGCCTCGTTCGATGTGGCGCAAAAGACCATCCTTGAACATGCATTGCGCGACTTCCGCCTGTCGGGCATCGACCTGCCCGCCGCAGAACAGCAGCGCTACGCTGAGGTGCAGAGCAAACTCAGCGAGCTGGGCAGCCGTTTCTCCAACCAGCTGTTGGATGCCACCCAGGCATGGAGCAAGCACGTCACCGACGAAACCACGCTCGACGGCCTGCCCGACTCGGCCAAGGCCCAGATGGCCGCCGCTGCCGCCGCCAAGGACCTCGAGGGCTGGCTGATCACGCTAGAGTTCCCCAGCTATTACGCGGTGATGACCTACGCCAGCGACCGCGCGCTGCGCGAAGAGCTGTATGCGGCCTACTGTACCCGCGCTTCGGATCAGGGCCCGAACGCGGGGCAGTTCGATAACGGTCCGGTGATGCAGCAGATTCTCGATCTGCGCCAGGAGCTTGCCGAATTACTGGGCTACAAAAACTACGCCGAGCTCAGCCTGGCGACCAAGATGGCCGAGTCCAGCGACCAGGTGTTGAGCTTCCTGCGCGATCTGGCCAAGCGCTCCAAGCCCTTCGCCGCCCGCGATCTGGCCCAGCTCAAGGCCTATGCTGCCGAACAGGGTTGTCCCGAGCTGGCCAGTTGGGATGCCAGCTACTTTGGCGAGAAGCTGCGAGAGCAGCGCTACAGCGTGTCCCAGGAAGCACTGCGCGCCTACTTTCCCATCGACAAGGTGCTAGGCGGCCTGTTCAGCATCGTGCAGCGCCTGTACGGCATCGAGATCAACGAGCTCAAGCAGTTCGATGCCTGGCACCCGGATGTACGCCTGTTCGAGATCAAGGAGAACGGCCAGCATGTGGGGCGTTTCTTCTTCGACCTCTATGCCCGCGCCAACAAGCGTGGCGGTGCCTGGATGGACGGTGCGCGTGACCGTCGCGTAACGGCGCAGGGCACACTGCAAAGCCCGGTGGCCAACCTGGTGTGCAACTTCACCCCTGCCGCGCCGGGCAAACCTGCCTTGCTGACCCATGACGAGGTCACGACGCTGTTCCATGAGTTCGGCCATGGCTTGCACCACCTGTTGACCCGCATCGACCACGCTGGAGTGTCCGGCATCAACGGCGTGGCATGGGATGCGGTAGAACTGCCCAGCCAGTTCATGGAGAACTGGTGCTGGGAGCCCGAAGGCCTTGCCTTGATCTCCGGCCATTACGATACTGGCGAGGCGCTGCCGCAGGACCTGCTGGACAAGATGCTGGCTGCGAAGAACTTCCAGTCGGGCATGATGATGGTGCGCCAGCTCGAGTTCTCGCTGTTCGACTTTGAGCTTCACGCCAGCCACGGTGACGGCCGTACGGTACTGCAGGTGCTCGAAGGGGTGCGCGATGAAGTGTCGGTCATGCGCCCACCGGCCTATAACCGCTTCCCCAACAGCTTTGCGCACATCTTCGCGGGCGGTTATGCCGCAGGCTACTACAGCTACAAATGGGCTGAAGTGTTGTCGGCCGATGCCTTCTCGCGGTTCGAGGAAGAAGGCGTGTTCAATGCCCAAACAGGCCGGGCGTTCCGCGAAGCGGTGCTGGCACGCGGCGGCTCGCGTGCGCCGATGGTATTGTTCGTCGACTTCCGCGGTCGCGAGCCGTCCATTGACGCCTTGCTGCGCCACAGCGGTCTGGCCGAAGAATCGGCAGCATGAGCGAGGATGCCGTGAACAAGACCAAGAAGCGCTTCATCGCCGGCGCGGTATGCCCGGCGTGCAGTGAAGCTGACAAGCTGACGATGTGGAACGAAGACGGTGTGCCGCACCGCGAGTGCGTGGCGTGTGGTTTTACCGATACGCTCAATGAGCAGGGCTTGTCGGTACCCAGTGAACTGGGCACGCGGGTCAACCAACAAGCGCCCAAGCCGGCAGCGGCGAAAGTGCAGACCGTGCAGTTCTTTCCCAATCCGAAGCTGAAGAAACCGGCCGATTGACCACCGCACCGCCCGGGTGCAAGGCCCGGGCGGTGGCGGCTGGTGGTAATTAAGAGCGACCTGCACGCTTGCGCAGTCGTCCACGCTTGCATGCTCCCATCATTGAGCAAGGTAACGCGTGATGAGCAACCCGCTTCTGCAAGACGGCAATGTGCCCGTCGACTACCCCTCCATTGCAGTCGAAAGCATGCAGGATGCATTCGATCAGGTCCTTGAGCAGTATGCTCAAGGCATCGAGCGCGTGATCAACAGCCAGCCATCGATGCCAACATGGGATGACCTGGTGCTGGCCATGGATGATCTGGACGCCCAGGTGTACGCAGTGCTTTATGGGGTAATGCCCTTTCTGGGCAAAGGGCAGACCTGGAGTGACCCTATCCTGGCGTTTCATATCGCGGCCAGCGCTGCGTTGGACTCAAGGTTTAGCAACGAGCAGCTTCAGTCGCTGTATGAACAGCTGGCGCACAGCGATATCGGCGTTAACCTCGATGATCGCCAGCGGGCAACACTGCGCTGGCACTTGGAAAGGTTTCGCGTGAGTGGCGCTTCCCTGCCCACGAGCGACAAGGCGCGGCTGCTCGACCTGCAACGTCGGATAACCGAGCTTGAAGAGCAGTATCTGATTAATCTCGACCAGCCGGACATGATCGTCGATGACGTCACTCAGCTGCGTGGTCTGTCCCAACGCAGTCTCGATGAGTTGAGCGAGCGAGCAAGGCAGCGTGGCAGTAACGGATGGTCCATACCTTGCGAAAGCTGGGCTGCCGAGCGTGTGCTGGAAGAGGCCGAGCTGGGTGCTCTCCGTGAGCAGGTGTATCAGGCTTTTCATGGACGTGGCGTCAATACCGACCTGTCGCAAGATAATGGTCAAGTGCTGCAGCAACTGGCCCTTCTGCGCCATGAACGAGCGACGCTATTGGCGTTCTCCGATCACATGACCCTGAGCTTGGCGCGTAAAAGTGCTGGTTCGCCAGACCAGGTTCGCGCCTTCCTGCAAAGCTTGGCTGCTGGCATGAAGCCCGTAGTGCTGCAGTGGCGCTCAGACTTTGAGCGTGACGCTCAGGCATTGGGTCTGGAAGACATGCAGCCCTGGGACCTACGCTTTGCCCAAAAGCAACTGCGAGACGCGGCCAAGATAGTGCCAAAGGACGCGCTGCGCGAATTTTTCCCGATGGCTGCCGTCATCGACGCGTTGGTCCAGCTGGCCAAGCGGCTCTTTGACCTGGAGTTGAGGCCCACCCCTGCCCCCGTATGGGCACCCTCGGTACTGGTGTTCGAGGCATTCCAGGACGACGCACGGATTGGCTTGCTCTACCTCGATGCCGTGCAGCACGCCGGTAAGCAGGCAGAGGCGGTGTTCACAACGTATGTGCGTAACCGCCGGATCGACGCGGAAGGGATTTTCCAGCAAGCGGTGGTGATCGTCTTCAGCGATGTGCCCGAAGGTAGTGCAGGTGCGCAGCCACTGTTGGATCACCTCGCGTTGCGCAAGCTGTACCACGAGTTCGGCCATGCCTTGCACCACCTCTTGGTGCGCACGGACAATCAGATCCAGTCGGGCGTAGTCGAACTCGGTACGGACGGTACGGAGCTCTTCGGCAAGCTGTTCGAACGTTGGGTGTGGAACGCCGCCTATCTCGTCAGCATTTCCTCGCACTATTCGGATGGGCGTCAGATTGACAGGGCGCAGGTCGAGCAGTGCGTCGAGCGCTACAGACGCGAAGCCATCGGCGAAGCCGCGCTTGAGCTGAGCAAGGCCTTGTTCGATGTGGATCTGCACACGAACCCAGCTGACGGGAAAACCCTTCGCCAGCGATTTACTCGATCGCGCGAGCAATGTGGTTACTGGCCTTTAAACGCCCTAGAGCACCCAGCCCACGCCTTCGACCACCTGGTTACCGGCTATGACGCCGGTTATTACGCGTACCTCTGGGCAGATGTATGTGCTGTGGATATCTTCACCCGCTTCGAGCAAACAGGGCTACTTGATCGTGCACTTGGACAGGCGCTGCTCGAGTCATTGATTGCCCCCGGAGCATCGCGCCCATTGCGTGAAGGAGTGATGCAGTTTCTTGGCCGTGAGACAAACCTACACCCCTACCTCCAGTGGCTTCAGGCCGTCGGATGATCGGGCTGGCAATTAGTCGCCAGGCCCTTTACTGTACATGCATACAGTAAAGGGTGTAGCCATGTCATATTCACCTCCGTTGAAGGGCCGCGGCACTGCGCATAACCCGCATAACCGCTTCGGCCCTACCCACTCTTCGCATGAGGACGATGGCTGGTACCAAGATGTACCGGTCACGCAAGGGACCGAAGTGCGGATCGAGACGGCCAAGACGGTTATCAGCCGCAATACCTCACCCGATTTGCCCTTCGACCGGTCGATAAACCCTTATCGCGGTTGCGAGCACGGGTGCATCTACTGCTATGCACGCCCTTCGCACGCCTATTGGGATTTGTCGCCTGGTCTGGATTTCGAAACCAAGCTGATTGCCAAGACCAATGCAGCCGATGTGCTGGCGCAGCAGCTGAGCAAACCTGGGTACGTGTGTGCGCCAATCAACCTGGGGGCGAACACCGACCCTTATCAGCCCATAGAGCGCGAATACATGCTGACCCGGCGTTTGCTGGAGGTGCTGCTGAAGTTTCGCCACCCAGTGACCATCGTTACCAAGGGCGCCTTGGTTCTGCGTGACCTTGACCTGTTGACCGAAATGGCCAGCTTGCGGCTCGTGCGCGTGATGATCAGCCATACCACCCTTGATGCCGGCCTCAAGCGCATTCTGGAGCCCCGTGCCGCTTCGCCTGCTGCACGCTTGCGGGCCATACGCCTGCTGCGCGATGCCGGCGTACCCGTAGGCGTCCTGTGCTCGCCGATCATTCCCATGATCAACGACTGTGAACTGGAGCAGTTGCTGGAGTCGGCGCAAGAGGCTGGGGCGCAAAGCGCAGCCTACATGATGCTTCGCTTACCGCTTGAGGTGGCCCCTCTGTTTGAGCAGTGGTTGCACGATCACTACCCGCAGCGTGCAGCCCATGTAATCAGCCTTATTCGGCAAAGCCGGGGTGGAGCGCTTTATGACAGCCGTTTCGGTGCTCGTATGCAGGGCGAGGGAGTGTTTGCACAGTTGCTTGCCCAGCGCTTCGCCAAGTGTATACGCAAATTGGGATTACAGGACCGTGGCGCCTTGAAACTGGACTGTTCGTTGTTTAGTCCGCCTGGCGTCCAGCTTCAGTTGTTGTGAACCATGGAGCATGGCGCAAACGCTCTGTCGCATTGAAAACGTAGATAGGCGTTCGTCAGTGATTGTGAATGGACGGTGATTTATTGTTGAAAGCGGGCACGCACTCAAAGAGGGTAATGCGTTCAGAGCGATAATGTTGTGATCGATGGACCTAACGTTTGCGGGGTTTTGCCCGTACTGCCCTTCCGAATTGAATCATACGCATGTCGTTCGTGTAAGCGAATACTTACATGAACGTAAGTATATTGCTATTCCGTGTTCACGGATTGCTCGGGTAACCTCATGCCAATTGTTACCCGTTAGTCGGCATAAAAATGTATTGGCGCGTGCTGGTAAACAAGTGAAAAACGGAGCGAGGTGCTCCATGACCTCCGGCACCAGGATAAATTTAAGGTCCGTTCCTTCATTCGGAACAGCGCTCATTACACGGTTAGAATTGAAAAGCAGGCCGATTTAAAAGCCTGTCACAAACAGCTACCGGGCCTTACCTTCAAAGATCTATCGATGCCCGAAAACTTCAGCGACGTAGACAACAAGATTTGGCCGGCCAGCAGGCGTTACATGTCCAGCAGGGAAGGTATGCGTACTACCAAAAATTTGGAGGCAGCAATCGGCGCTGCAGCGTTTCAGGCCTCCCATCCCCGCCGATCTCGTCTGCGGCCTTGCTTACTGGCCCTGCTTGCCTATGGCGCATTCACCGTTGTGTCGGCTATGTCATCAACTGTTCAAGCCAAGGAGCTTGCCATGCAAGATGGCGCTAACCACTATCAACCCTATCAGCCAGGCATGGAACTTCCGGAGGGTGTGTTCCCACCGATGCCGGGTTACACCCATCAGGATTTGATTGGCGCGGCTACCACGCGCGCACGATCAGTTTTGGATAAAGGGGGTATCGAACCAGCGCTTGTCCGTGAATCGTTAATTGGCTTGACCAAGCAGCTTAATCAGGCATTTGAAGCCCAAAATGTCGAGTATCAGATATCGACGTGGTACCAGAAACCTTACGCGAACAGCGCGGACCGTGGCAAAAGCGTTGCAGACATGGCTGAGCACTTTGGTGCGCTTGCTGTGCGCGCTGCTACCGCGTCACTCAGAGGCTCCCCGTTACTGGAAAAAGACCGTAACTTTCTCGGCGACTACATTGAAAGCGCCGGTGATGGTGTGCGCGACCTGATAGCAGGATTAGAAAATTCGGGCATTGATTGAGTTGCCGCATCACGCTGTGATTACCGCGGCTTTGAATATTCTCTGCTGCATAACCCGCGAATAACGAACCTCTAGCCAAGATACGGATGAACCGAACCCGCCTTCGATCCAGAACACATTGCAAGTTTTTTCATTCCGGACGCTTGGGTCTAGCTTTGGCTGTCAGCCTACTCGCGTTGTCCGGCAACTCCCCTGTTTACGCAACGGAGTCAGACATGGCTGGCCGAGACTATACCTACCACCCGTACACCCCAGGCATGAAACTCCCCGAAGGCGTTTTCCCACCGATGGAGGGGTACACCCATGACGCCTTGATCATCGCGGCTCAGAGGTGCGTTGAGAACTACCTGAAGGCCCATTCCATCGACCCCGTAATAATCCAGCAGTCACTGGCTACGCTGGCAACGAGCATGCGTGAAAAATTCGAGCGCGAGGGCGTTGAATACCAAGTGTCCAGTTGGTATCAGAAGTCGTATAACGACCCGGCGGCACGTGCTCGAAGTGTGGCAGCGATGAGTGAAGAGTACGGCTCGGCAACAGTTGAAGCGGCTGCCGAGTCCTTAGAGGGCTCCCCATTGCTACGCCAGGGCAGGGATTTCTACAAAGGCTACATCGCAGCTGCGGGCGAGGCCGTTCGTGACTTGATTCTGACATTGAAAGACCGGAAGGCTTGATCGGGCATCGAGGTATCGTTCCCTTCGAAAACCCGATGCACTACAGATGTGCGAAATGTAGCCCGGACGGCGCGTTGCCTCTGCGCCTTGACAGACTACCTTTGACAAAGCGCTGGGGGACTACCCCCAGCCTCACTAATCCGAGCAAATAATTGCAGTCATGGTACTTGGCAATTGATGCTTTTTTGCTACTATTGAAACACCCTCCTGATCATCTGGAACGCCCGTTCTAGAGCCTCCGAATTAAGTTTCAGTTAAGTTTTCCCGGCTAGCGTAGGAAATCAGTCCACACCGACTGTGATTTATGCTCAATGCCTGTCATCTAAATCCCAGCATTGCCAGAATCTTTCACCGGTAAAATGGATTTGCCTACTCACCGTCAAGAGGATGAATCATGCCCGTAAAGGACCCATCCAAGGTCGTGCCGCAGGTCCCTGCGGAGAGCGCCGATGCCGCCCTGAAGCACATTGTCGACGGCTTCCTGCGCTTTCATCATGACGTTTTTCCTGAGCAGCAAGAGCTGTTCAAGAAGCTCGCCACGGCGCAAACGCCGCGCGCCATGTTCATTACCTGCGCCGACTCGCGCATCGTGCCGGAGCTGATCACGCAAAGCTCGCCGGGCGATCTGTTCGTTACTCGCAACGTCGGCAACGTGGTCCCGCCTTATGGCCAGATGAACGGCGGCGTTTCCAGCGCCATCGAATACGCCGTCATGGCGTTGAAGGTGCATCACATCATCGTGTGCGGTCACTCCGACTGCGGCGCCATGCGCGCCGTGCTCAACCCGCAGTCGCTGGCCAAGATGCCGACCGTCAGCGCATGGCTGCGTCATGCCGAAGTAGCCCGCACCGTGGTCGAGAACAACTGCACGTGCGAAACCGAGCACGAGAACATGCAGGTGCTGACCAAGGAAAACGTCATCGCCCAGCTGCATCACCTGCGTACGCACCCCTCCGTTGCTTCGCGCCTTGCCGCTGGCGAGCTGTATATCCATGGTTGGGTGTACGACATCGAGACGAGCAAGATCGAAGCCTACGACGCCTTGAGCGACAGCTTCCTGCCGTTGTCGGCAGACCAGCCAGTGCCCTGCGCTACTCCGAGAGGCCGCTACTAAGCGACCCGACCACCGCTGAACCTTGATGGCCGGCTACACCCCGCTGGGGTGTGGCGTGGCCGTCTGCTGCCCTGAATTCCCTGACTGGTGTGCCGGCTTCTGCGCTGGCGGCTTGCTGCTGCGCGCCTGTCGGGGCTAAACGTGCCCGCGGCCAGAGGAATGGCCGTGCGATAGAGAAAGGAGTAATACGGTGAACATTACACAGCTGAAAGCGGCCCTGCCGCGTGAGTTGCTGGCCTCGGTAGTGGTCTTTCTGGTGGCCCTGCCCTTGTGCATGGGCATTGCGATCGCCTCCGGTATGCCGCCGGCCAAGGGACTGATCACCGGTATCATCGGCGGCATTGTCGTCGGTTTTCTTGCCGGTTCCCCGTTGCAGGTCAGCGGACCGGCAGCTGGGCTGGCGGTGTTGGTCTTTGAGTTGGTGCGCCAGCACGGCATGGCCATGCTCGGGCCGATTCTGCTCCTGGCAGGGATACTGCAGTTGCTGGCCGGGCGCCTGCGCCTGGGCTGCTGGTTTCGAGTGACGGCGCCTGCGGTGGTGTACGGCATGCTGGCGGGTATCGGGGTACTGATCGTGCTGTCGCAGGTCCATGTGATGTTCGACACGGCGCCTCAGCCGTCGGGCATGCAGAACCTGCTGGCGTTCCCCGCAACCGTCGCTGGGGCATTGCCCCTGCAAAGCGCAGGCATGGGTTGGCAGGCCGGTGCATTGGGGTTGGGTACCATGGTCATCATGTGGGGCTGGGAACGGTTGCGGCCACAGCGTTTGCGCTTCATTCCGGGGGCATTGCTGGGCGTGACAGCCATGACTGCCATCAGCCTGTGGCTGGCGCTGCCGGTGAACCGCGTGGAGGTACCGGCGGACTTGTCCGAGGCCATCGACTGGATTCGGCTCGATGACCTGATGAAACTGACCGACCCTAGCCTGCTGGTGGCTGCCTTCGCACTGGCATTCATCGCCAGCGCCGAAACCTTGTTGTCCGCCGCAGCGGTGGACCGCATGCACAGTGGCCAGCGCTCGGATTTCGACCGGGAACTCTCGGCCCAAGGCATCGGCAACATGCTGTGTGGCGTACTGGGCGCGCTGCCCATGACCGGCGTGATCGTGCGTAGCTCGGCCAACGTTCAGGCCGGCGCACAAACCCGGGCTTCGGCGATTCTGCATGGCGTGTGGCTGTTGGCGTTCGTGGTGGTGCTCAGCAGCATCTTGCAGCAGATCCCGATTGCAAGCCTGGCCGGGGTGCTGGTGTTTACCGGGATAAAACTGGTCGATCTCAAAGCCTTCCGGGGCCTTGGACGCTATGGCCGGATGCCGATGTTCACCTATGCGGCCACCGCCTTGGCGATCATCTTCACCGACCTGCTCACGGGCGTCTTGCTGGGCTTTGCCCTGACGTTGCTCAAGCTCGCCTTAAAGGCAGCACGCCTGAAGATCAACCTGGTGGACCTGCCCAAGGCCGGGCACATGGAACTTCGCCTGAGCGGCGCGGCCACCTTCCTCAAGGTGCCGGCGCTGACCAAGGTGCTCGACGGCGTACCGGCCGGCACCACCTTGCATGTGCCGCTGGGCAACCTCAGTTACATCGACCACGCCTGCCTGGAATTGCTCGAAGACTGGAGCCGCAGCAATGCAGCCAATGGCTCCAAGCTTCGCGTCGAGCACAAGCGCTTGAAACGGCGGGTAGAGGGACGGTTACGTACCACGTCCGGCGTCGGCGCCTGACAGCGGGCCGTGGCCCAGGCCGGCCATCGCAGGAACAGCCAGCCTGGCCCTGCTCAGGCTGGCTGGCCGAGCTCCACGCCCAGCTGACGTGACAAGCAAGGCCAACGTTTCCAGGCGGCGCCGGTTTCAGGGCTGCTCAGCTTCTCGCGGTAGGCCTCTACGGATTCGGCGGCGAAGCTCTCGTCGTCGAGCATTTCATCGACCGAATGGTGCACCACTTCGTCGAGCTGATTGGCGAACGCCTCGCCGATCAGCTGGTGAGCGATCAGGTTGGCAACGGTGGTATCGACGGGGATGAGCGGCTGCTGGAAGTGCCGGATGTACAGGTCGTTCACCTCCTCCACCAGGCGATGGGCCAGATAGGCCTCATCCAACAGGCAGTCCAGGCCGACATGCCCTTGCATCACGCTGGGCGGCTGCAGGAAGTAAGCCTCGGCAATCTTCAGCACCGGCGTGATCTGCGACTCGATGCCGGCTTCACGTGCCACCTCATGAGCCGCTTCGAGCAGTTCCGGCACTTGATCGATGTAGGCACCCACAAAGCGCGCCAGCGTGTCCTGAGCACCCTGCTCCGGCAATTGAATGGACGGGTGCAGGTGCGGCAGTTGCAGCGCGAGACGTTTTTTCAGCTGGCCGGTCTGGCCTTCATGTTGATGGGCTTGATTCACCTGCTCGCGTACAGCAGCGATGTTCATGACAACTCCAAGGACAAAACGTTTCAAACGGAAGACACTAACTTAGCTGGATATTCAATTAAGTTAAGACCCATTTGTTATAAACGGATCCAATCCCTGTGGCATCCAGCATATATGGCGTTCCCTGCCTGACGGTTTTCCTTCAATTACACCGGTTTAGAGCCTTGAGGCGGCGGATGAAGTTCATTTCATGAAGAGCCTCGCCCACCGTGCTGATCCTTCCGGGCAGCCTGAAAAGGCCAGTGCAGGCCGTGGCGCCGCGCCGCATGCGCAGCATGTCGGCATCGCGTACCCTACTGCCTACCTTGTGCGCTGTTCGTCACAGCGATCGTCGACCTCAACCTGTTACCGAGCCCATGACCCGAACCCAGAAAGCCGTCTTCATCATCGCTGCCCTGATCGTTGTGATCATGGGCCTGATCCTCAACAATGTGCTCAACGCCAAACGCGCCCCGAGCGCCACCGAGCTTATCGATGCTGGCATCATCCTGCTGCCGCAAAGCCGGACGGTGGCTGGCGTGACCATGACCAACCAGGATGGCCAGCCGGTGCAGCTGGACCAGCTGAAAGGCAAGTGGTCGCTGCTGTTCTTCGGCTATACCTACTGCCCGGACATCTGCCCCACCACGTTGGCGCAGCTGCGGCAGGTAAAGAGTGAACTGCCCAAGCAGGCGCTGGACCGCTTGCAGGTGGTATTGGTGAGCGTGGACCCCAACCGCGACACGCCGAACCAGCTCAAGCAGTACCTGGGTTATTTCGACAAGGACTTCATGGGGCTGGCCGGTTCCGTGGAAGACACTCAGAAGCTGGCCAATGCGCTCAGCATTCCCTTCATCCCAGCCGATACCAGCAAGCCCGGTTACACCGTGGACCACAGCGGCAACCTGGCCATCGTCGGCCCGGACGGCCGTCAGCGTGGCTTCATTCGTGCGCCGTTCGACAGCCAGAAATTGGTGGCCCGCCTACCTGGTCTGGTCCAGGGCGACTGAGCATCGCTCAGGGCCCTGCGCGGGGCCTGGCCTCTGGGGCGATAGCACAGGCGCATTGCCCCCGTGCTTGTGTCACGCGCCAGTAGCAACCTTACCCTGGGTCGCCAGGCGACCCAGGGCGCAGGCTCAGAACGCGGGTACTACAGCGCCTTTGTACTTCTCGGTGATGAACTGCTTCACCTCAGGCGAATGCAGAGCGGCTGCCAGCTTCTTCATGTCCTCGCTGTCCTTGTTGTCCGGACGCGCGACGAGGATGTTCACGTAAGGCGAATCGCTGCCCTCGATGGCCAGCGCATCCTTTTCCGGGTTCAGCTTGGCTTCCAGTGCATAGTTGGTGTTGATCAGGGCGGCATCGACCTGGGTCAGCACGCGCGGGATGGTGGCCGCTTCAAGTTCGCGGAACTTGATGTTCTTCGGGTTCTCGGCAACGTCTTTCACAGTGGAGAGGATGTTGGTGTTGTCCTTGAGCTTGATGACACCAGCCTTGTCCAGCAGCAGCAGAGCACGGCCACCGTTGGTGGCATCGTTGGGGATGACTACGGTGGCGCCGGACGGGAGTTCGTCGAGCTTCTTGATCTTGGTGGAGTAGACGCCCAGCGGTTCGATGTGCACGCCAGTCACGCTCACCAGGTCAGTGCCCTTGGCCTTGTTGAACTCATCGAGGTAAGGCTGGTGCTGGAAGAAGTTGGCGTCCAGACGCTTTTCCGCCACCTGTACGTTTGGCTGGATGTAGTCGGTGAATTCCTTCACCTTCAGCTCCACCCCTTGCTTGGCCAGCAGCGGCTTGACCACATTGAGAATCTCGGCATGCGGCACCGGCGTAGCGGCGACGGTGAGGGTATCGGCCTGGGCCGAGAAGGCCGCGATGGCGGCAGCGACAGCAAGCAGCTTCTTCATTGATCACTCCTTGTGAGGGCCGCGACGGCCCCCGAACGGGTCGGTCGAGCCGACCCCATTGGGGTTACTTACGGGAAAAATGCACAACCAGCCGGTCGCCGACACTTTGCAGGACCTGCACCAGCACCAGCAGCAGCACCACGGTCACGACCATGACGTCGGTCTGGAAGCGCTGGTAGCCGAAACGAATCGCCAGGTCCCCCAGGCCACCGGCACCCACGACACCGGCCATGGCGGTGTAGGAAACCAACGTGATGGCCGTGACGGTGATCGCGGCGAAGATCCCTGGCCGGGCCTCAGGCAACAGCGCGCTGGTGATGATCTGGCGCGTGGTGGCGCCCATCGACTGGGTAGCTTCGATGATGCCGCGGTCTACTTCGCGCAGGGCGGTTTCGACCAGACGTGCAAAGAACGGGGTAGCACCCACCACCAGCGGCGGGATCGCACCTGCCACGCCTAGCGATGTACCCGTGATCAGCACGGTGATAGGGATCATTACGATCAGCAGGATGATGAACGGCAGCGAGCGCAGGATGTTGACCACCAGCGACAGCAACGCGTACACGCCCTTTTGTTCGAACATTTGCCGCGGGCCGCACAGGAACAACAGCACACCGAGTGGCAGGCCGAGCAGTACGGTGAAGAACAGCGAGCCGAACAGCATGATCATGGTATCGACGGTTGCCAGCCAGATTTCGGCCCAGTCGACGTTAGCGAAGAAACTCAGGGCGTCCATCAACGCAATACCTCCATATGAACATCAGCAGCCTTGAAGCAGGCAAAGGCCGCTTCCATGTCGCCGCCGATCAGGGCAAGCGTGAGCTGGCCGTAGGGGACGTCCTTGATGCGATCGATACGCCCGGCAAGGATGCTGTAGTCGACGCCGGTTTCACGGGCGACGGTGCCCAGCAGCGGTGCATAGGTCGCGTCACCCTGGAAGGTCAGTCGCACGATGCGGCCTGGCACATGGGCGAAATCGTCGCGCTGCTCGCCTTCGTCGACTTGCTCGTCTTCCTGCACAAAGCGTTTGGTGGTGGGGTGCTGCGGATGGAGGAACACGTCCGCCACCGAGCCCTGCTCGACGATCTGGCCGGCGTCCATTACTGCCACCCGGTCGCAGACACGGCGGATCACGTCCATTTCATGGGTGATCAGCACAATGGTGAGCTTCAGCTCACGGTTGATCTCGGCCAGCAGCTGCAGTACCGAGGCGGTGGTCTGCGGGTCCAGGGCGCTGGTTGCTTCGTCACACAGCAGAATCTTCGGGTTGGTGGACAAAGCACGGGCAATGCCGACGCGCTGCTTTTGACCGCCCGACAACTGCGCAGGGTACTTGCGCGCATGGTCCGACAGACCGACCCTGGCCAGAAGCTCGACCACGCGTTTGTCGATCTCGGCGCGCGACAATTGGCCAGCGAGGGTGAGTGGCAGGGCGACATTGTCGGCGACGGTCTTGGACGCCAGCAGGTTGAAATGCTGGAAAATCATGCCGACCTGCTGGCGAAAGCCGCGCAATTGGGTGGCATTGAACGCGGTCACTTCTTCACCGTCGACAATGATCTTGCCGCCGGAAGGCTCTTCCAGGCGGTTGATCAGGCGCAGCATGGTGCTCTTGCCGGCCCCGGAGTGGCCGATCAGGCCAAACACCTGGCCATCCTCGATCGTCAGGGTCGTCGGATTCAGGGCGGGAATTTCTCTACCGGCAACGCGGTAAGTTTTGTGTACCTGTTGGAACTCGATCACGTAGCGAACCTTGTGGGGCGCATGGAAATTGATTCAGCGGTGGGCTGGGGGCCGCATTTTAGCCTTTTATAACCGCTGTTCTTAGCATTTATTTTGCCTCTGACCAATCAGAACGCTATATGGCGACAGCTGGTCATCCCGATGGAACGCTCGCTCTTGTGCCCGGGTCACTAACTGGACAAGCCCGATCGGGCGCCCGAAGACTGATGAGGAAAGCCAACCATGCCCAGCAAGAACAAGGATGCGCCGAAGCACAGCGAGGCCGCAGGTACTCAGACCCCGGATCGGGCCAATACCAATGCCAAGTTGCAGAGCCTGGAAGCAGACCGCAGCGATGCCACCGGGCAGGCGCTGCGCACCAACCAGGGTGTGCGCATTTCGGACAACCAGAACACCTTGAAGGCCGGCGACCGCGGCCCCTCGCTGCTTGAAGACTTCATCATGCGCGAGAAAATCACCCATTTTGACCATGAGCGCATCCCGGAGCGGATCGTCCATGCACGAGGCACCGGTGCCCATGGTTATTTCCAGAGCTATGGCTGCCACGCCGAACTGACCAAGGCCGGTTTCCTGCAAGATCCGGAGAAGATCACCCCGGTATTTGTGCGCTTTTCCACCGTTCAGGGGCCGCGCGGCTCCGGTGACACGGTGCGCGACGTGCGCGGCTTTGCCGTGAAGTTCTATACCGATGAAGGCAACTTCGACCTGGTCGGCAACAACATGCCGGTGTTCTTTATCCAGGACGCCATCAAGTTCCCGGACTTCGTACACGCCGTCAAGCCCGAGCCGCATAACGAGATCCCCACCGGCGGTTCGGCCCACGACACCTTCTGGGACTTTGTCTCGTTGGTGCCTGAATCGGCGCACATGGTCGTCTGGGCCATGTCGGACCGCGCCATCCCACGCAGCCTGCGCATGATGGAAGGTTTCGGCGTGCACACCTTCCGTCTGGTCAACGCCGAAGGCGTGGCCCACTTCGTCAAGTTCCACTGGAAGCCCAGCGAGGGCGTGCATTCCGTGCTGTGGGACGAGGCGCAGAAACTGGCGGGCAAGGACACCGACTACCACCGTCGTGACCTGTGGGAAGCCATCGAAACCGGCGACTACCCGGAATGGGAACTCGGCGTGCAGATCGTGCCTGAGGCCGACGAGCACAAGTTCGACTTCGACCTGCTGGACCCGACCAAGATCATCCCTGAAGAGCTGGTCCCGGTCACCCCGCTGGGCAAGATGGTGCTCAATCGCAACCCGGACAACTTCTTCTCCGAGGTCGAGCAGATCGCTTTCTGCCCAGGCCACATCGTGCCGGGCATCGACTTCACCAATGACCCGTTACTGCAGGGTCGCCTGTTCTCCTACACCGATACTCAGATCAGCCGCCTGGGTGGCCCAAACTTCCACCAGATCCCGATCAATCGCCCGGTTGCCCCGAACCACAACAACCAGCGCGATGCGATGCACCAGCATATCGTGCACAAAGGCCGCGCCGCCTACGAGCCCAACTCCATCGACGGCGGCTGGCCGAAGGAAACCCCGCCCGGCCCACGCGACGGCGGTTTCGAGACGTATCAGGAGCGCGTCGATGCGCACAAGATTCGCCAGCGCAGCGACTCGTTCGGTGATCACTTCTCCCAGGCGCGCCTGTTCTTCCAGAGCATGAGCCCGACCGAGCAGCAGCACATCATCAAGGCCTACAGCTTCGAATTGGGCAAGGTTGAGCGTGAGCACATACGTGCACGCCAGGTGAATGAGATTCTCGCCAACATCGACCTGAAGCTGGCAGCAGCCGTGGCGGAAAACCTGGGCCTGCCAGCCCCTAAAGCCGGTACCGTCAAGGTCAAGGGCAGCCAGCTGGCCGAATCGCCAGCCTTGAGCCAGATGAACCATCCGGGCAAGGTCGGGATCAAGGGTCGCAAGATCGCTGTACTGATCGCCAACGGCGTGGATGCCGCCAGCGTCGACAAGATGGTCAAGGCCCTGGAGGCGCAGAGCGCTCGCCCCATGCTGCTGGGCCCGACCTCGGCGCCTGTGAAAGCCGCCGACGGTACGCAACTGCCGGTAGATGCCTCCATGGAAGGCATGCCGTCGATCATGTTCGATGGCATCGTTGTACCCGCTGGCAAGGCGTCCACCGATGCCATGGCGGCCAGTGGCCTGGCCAAGCACTTCCTGCTTGAGGGCTACAAGCATCTCAAGGCGATGGTGCTGACCCAGGAACTGCTTGCAACGCTGGGCCTGAAGGAAGACAAGGGTCTGCTGACCGGCGACGACCAGAAGGCCATGGACGCGTTCGTCAAGGCAGTGGAAGGGCATCGCGTGTGGGAGCGTGAAGCGGCTGCCGAAGCGGTTCCTGCTTAAACCCTCCGCGTGTCAGGGGCTGCATTGCAGCCCCTATCCACGGGCCTAGCGCTGGTGGGGTACCAGCACCACCTGAGCGGGCAACGCGCGCTGGATGTCGTGCTTTTGTTTCAGGTCGAAGGTGCTGTCGATCTTGCGAACACGCTTGGCCAGCAATGTCTTCAGCCACGGCGCATCCGCGCTGCGTGGCACCTGGAACACCACATCGCAACCATAATTGACCACGTCGGCGGCGATGTCATCGAGCTGCTGGCGCATGGCTTGGATGTCGGTGGTTTCCAACGCAATCACCGTACTGGGCGCACTGGGGTCGATCACTCGAGCCTTGGGTTTGGCTTCGGCAGCCTTGAGTGCGGCTTCGGCCTTGGCCAGCTCGGCCTTGCGCGCTTGTGAAACGGCATCACCGCCAGTGACCGCCGGTGCCTGTGGCATCAGTGCGCGCGCGCGCGCCAGGGCTGTGACCGCCGCATTCACGTCACCCTTCTGCAACATGATCTGGCTGCGTTGCAGGTAGGCTTCGGCCAGCTCGCGCTGGTATTGCTCGACGCGGCCATCGCCAGGCGACTGCGCTTGCAGGGAGACCAGTTGGTCTTCTGCGGTGGCCAGCTCGTTGCTGGCGATATTTTGTTGCAACTGCTGCCATGCATCAGGCTGGGCAGGCGTGCTGGCCTGTTCGACCGGTGCATGGGAGCACGCGGCAAGGAACAGGGAAAAGACGCCAACAAGCAGACAACGGGAGGCAAACGGCTTCATTCCTGCGGCTCTCTATTTGCGCAAAAAGCGAGCAAGTCTACACCCAGGTGCGCACGCTCGAAAACTGGTCTTACAGACCCTTTACTCCGCCGAAGGTTGCAAGGCAGGACTTGGACGCCTGTCGCTCACCGTTTGGGCAGAGCCAGACTCAGCAAGAATAGCACCGCAGCGCACACCACAATGGATGGACCGGCAGGCGTGTCCTTGAACCATGACAAGGCCAGCCCGCCGCAGACCGCTACCACGCCTATGACGCTGGCGCCTACGGCCATCTGCTCGGGAGAGCGCGCATGCCGCTGAGCGGCTGCCGCCGGAATGATCAGCAAAGAGGTGATCAGCAAGACGCCGACGATCTTCATGGCCACCGCGATGACCACGGCGATGAGCAGCATCAGCGCCATGCGCAACGCTGCAACCGGTAGCCCTTCGACCGTTGCCAGTTCTTCGTGGACGGTGACGGCGAGCAAGGGGCGCCACAAGACGGCGATCAGTACGAGTACCAGGGCGCTGCCGCCCAAAATCCAGGCAAGATCGGTCGGGCTGATGGCCAGCAGATCCCCGAACAGGTAAGCCATCAGGTCGATGCGCACGTCGTGCATGAAGCTCAGCACCACCAGGCCCAAGGACAAGGTACTGGGTGCCAGGATACCGAGCAGCGTGTCGGATGCCAGAGGCTGGCGTTGCTGCAAGGTCACCAGCAGAATCGCCAGCAACAGGCAGCCCACGGTGACGGCCAATGTGGGGCTGACATCCAGCACGAAGCCCAGGGCCACACCCAGCAAAGCAGCATGGGACAGGGTGTCGCCAAAGTAGGCCATGCGCCGCCAGACGACGAACGAGCCAAGGGGGCCAGCTACCAGCGCGAGGGACAGACCAGCGAGCAGGGCGTAGAGAAGAAAATCAGCCATGCTTGCAGTGCGCTCCGTGAACATGGGGGGCTGGGGCGACCACAGAACCGTGCAGGTCGTGACTGTGGTCATGATGATGGTGATAAATGGCCAGGCTGGGTGCGGTCTGGCCGAACAGTTCGACGAATGCCGGGTCACCGCTGACCTGTTCGGGATGACCGGAGCAGCACACATGGCGGTTCAGGCACACCACCTGATCGGTGGCACTCATGACCAGGTGCAGGTCGTGGGAAACCATCAATACGCCGCAACCCAGGCGGTCGCGCAGTCGGGTGATGAGGTTGTACAGCTCCGTCTGCCCTACTACGTCAACACCTTGCACCGGCTCGTCCAGCACCAGCAACTGCGGCTCTCGCAGCAGCGCACGGGCCAGCAGCACACGCTGCATTTCACCCCCGGACACAGTCTGGATGGGACTGTCGATCACGTGCTCGGCGCCGACCTCCTGAAGCGCCGACAGGGCCGCTGCGCGATCCACGCCAGGTACCAGGCGCAGAAAGCGCAGCACCGACAACGGCAGCGTGGCGTCGACCTGGATTTTTTGCGGCATGTAGCCAATGCGCAGCCGGGGTTTGCGCCATACCGAGCCGCGGTGTGGCTTGAGTAGCCCCAGCACGGCGCGGACCAGCGTGGTCTTGCCCGCTCCATTGGGCCCGATCAGGGTGACGATCTGGCCGGGTGCGACTGCCAAGTCGATGCTGTCGAGCACGGCCTCCCCGCCATAGGTGACGCCAACCTGCTCCAGGCGGATCAGCGCGTCGCTCATGCCGCGTCCTTGCAGTTGCTGCACACGCCCACGACCTCGACGGTCTGGTTCTCGACCGTGAAACCTACATGCCTGGCGCTGCCGACGATGGCATCGCTGATACTCGCCTGCTCCAGCTCAATGGCGATATGGCACAGTCGGCAAATGAGAAACTGCCCCTGGTGCGTATGCTCGGGATGGCTACAACCGATAAAGGCGTTGAGCGAAGCGATGCGGTGCACGAGACCGTTTTCCAGAAGGAAGTCCAGCGCGCGGTACACCGTTGGCGGCGCCGCGCGACGGCCATCCTGTTCGCTCAGCACCGCCAGGATGTCGTAGGCGCCCAACGGTTTGTGGCTCTGCCACACCAGCTCCAGTACCCGGCGGCGCAGCGCCGTCAGGCGCAGCCCTTGACGAGCGCACAGAGCGTCGGCTTCAGCCAGGGCGCTGTGCACGCAATGGGAGTGGTCATGAGGACGGGTGGCCAGCGGCGTAATGGACATGGGCAGCGACGATTCTGGATAGAGACGTTATTATGTTACCTGTTTCTGACGATTCGAGTACCTACTGTGGCCCGATTCCTTACCCTGTTTGTCGCTTTCATCGCATTTTCCGCCCACGCTGACGTGCATGTGCTGACCAGCATCAAGCCTCTGCAACAGATCGCCGCTGCTGTGCAGGAAGGCGTCGGCAGCCCTGAAGTGCTGTTGCCGCCGGGTGCCTCGCCTCACCATTACGCTCTGCGTCCCTCGGACGTGCGCAGGGTCGCGGAGGCGGATTTGCTGTACTGGATAGGCCCGGACATGGAGGGCTTTTTGCCCAAGGTGCTGACCAGCCGCAGCAAGACGACCGTCGCGGTACAGTCGCTGCCGGGCATGAAGCTGCGTCACTTTGGCGAGGACAGCCATTCCCACGACGAAGACCACGACGACCATGACCATGATCACCGCCCAGGCAGCCTGGATGCGCACTTGTGGTTGTCTTCGGTGAACGCCCGGGTGATCGCCGGGAAAATGGCCGCCGATCTCGCCAGCGTGGACCCTGCCAATGCCGACCGCTACACGCGTAACCTGGCGACCTTCACCCAGCGCCTGGACGCGCTCGACACCCGCATCAAGGCTCGGGTGGCGGGTGTGGCCGGTAAGCCTTACTTCGTGTTCCACGAGGCCTTCGATTATTTCGAGGCTGAGTATGGCCTCAAGCATACCGGCGTGTTCAGCGTGGCGTCCGAAGTACAGCCCGGCGCTCAGCACGTGGCCGCCATGCGTAAGCGGCTGCAGGAAGTGGGCAAGACTTGCGTCTTCAGCGAGCCGCCCTTGCGCCCCCGGCTGGCCGAAACCCTGACAGCCGGTCTGCCGGTGCGCCTGGCCGAGCTCGATGCGCTGGGTGGCACCGATCCGGTAGATGCGCAAGGCTACGAGCGATTGCTCGACAAGCTAGGGGGCGACCTGGCGAGCTGCCTGGAGCAGCTGTAAAGGTACGCTGCGGCTGCATATCTGGGTGGGCGCCCGGGGCAGCGCCTGATGCCTTCTGCCCCATGGGCAGGCGCACAGGGCCTGCCGCCAGGGTTTGGATCAGAGGGCGAACGGCAGCTTCACGGCCACCTGCTGGCGCTGCGCCAGGCGCACCTCGAACTCGCTTGGGTCGTGGATCATCACATCCATGCCAGCAAAGGACTCCGCCGCGATCAAGCGAGACAGCCAGAACCGCACGCAGGCAACGCGCAACATCTGTGGCCAGAGTTCGGCTTCGGCTGCTGTGAACGGCCGTAATGCGGCGTAGGCGGCAAGCAAGGCCTGGGCGCGCGGTACATCGATGCCGGCCTGCGCATCCAGGCACCAGTCGTTCAGGGTAATGGCAATGTCATACAGCATCGGCCCCGAGCAGGCGTTGTAGAAGTCGATGACCCCGGACAGATGGGTGCCTTCGAACATCACGTTGTCGCGGAACAGGTCGGCATGCAGGTTCGCCCGGGGCAGTGCCAGGATCTGCGCCTGGTGGGCGGCGATTTCATCCAGCGCCGGTTGCAGCAGGCTCGCCTGCTCGGCGTTCAGGCGCGGCAGCAGTTCAGCCCCGGCGGCCAGCATCCACTCAAGGCCTCGGTCCGTGCGGCGCTCGATGATGTGTTCACGGGTGGCCAGGTGAATGTGTGCGAGCAGTTCACCGACCTGGGCACAATGCTGGGCATTGGGCGCCTTGATGTGTTTGCCCGAGAGCCTGGGTTGCAGCAACGCCGGTTTGCCGCACAGTTCGCGCAGGCCATGGCCGTCACGGTCACGAATGGCGTAGGGCACTGGCATCCGGGCCGTGTGCAGGGTATCGAGCAGCTCGATGAAGAACGGCATGTCCTCGCTGGGCCCACGCTCGATCAGCGTCAGCACGAACTCCCCCTGTTCGAGGCTGACGAAGAAGTTGCTGTTCTCGGTGCCGGCGGCGATACCCTGGAAATCGAGCAGGCGACCCAGCTCATAAGGTGCCAGAAAGGTTTCCAGCTCAGGCCGGGTCACGGGGGTGAAGACTGACATGATGAAAGATTGCCCATGCAGGCACTTCTGGCCGAAGTGCCGGGTTGATGTGAACGGTGCGCGTCAGATTACCACTCGAAGATCTTCCAGGACGGAATCAGCATGTCCGGCTGGTCGGAACGAATGAAATTGCCATCGGAGCCATCGGCGCGTACCAGAAAGTAAGGCTTGCCATGTTTGGGCGTGATCTTGATCGCATACAGGAAGCCGTTTTGGCGATATTCCTGGATGGTCTTGTCGCCTTCCGTGCGAATGGTCACCTCGGGATCGGCCGAGGGCGCGTCATCCGCCGCCAAGGTAACGACGGGCAGACCTGCCATCAGGCAGAGCAGTAACAGGCGATTGAGTGTACGCATGATAACCTAGTCCCTTTGTCGTCAATGATTCTGGCTATTCTAGCGCCGGACCCGTCGAAAAGGTTGATTCTGCTCATGAGCCAAGCGCCCCTCGTCCTCGTGGACGGTTCCTCCTACCTTTATCGCGCCTTCCATGCCTTGCCCCCGCTGACCACGTCCAAGGGCATGCCAACCGGTGCGGTGAAGGGTGTGCTCAACATGCTCAAGAGCCTGCGCAGGCAGTACCCAGACAGCTTGTTCGCCGTGGTGTTCGACGCCAAGGGCGGCACGTTCCGCGACACCCTGTTCGCCGACTACAAGGCCAACCGCCCCAGCATGCCTGACGATCTGCGGGTGCAGATCGAGCCGCTGCATGCCAGCGTCAAGGCCATGGGCTACCCACTGTTGTGCGTCGAAGGGGTCGAAGCTGACGATGTCATCGGTACCTTGGCACGCAGCAGCGCGGCGCTGGACCGGCCGGTCATCATTTCCACCGGCGACAAGGACATGGCGCAACTGGTCGACGGGCACATTACCCTGGTCAACACCATGACCGGTAGCGTGCTGGACGTGGCTGGCGTGCACGAGAAATTCGGGGTCGGCCCCGAGCACATCATCGACTTCCTGGCGCTGATGGGCGACAAGGTGGACAACATTCCAGGTGTGCCTGGTGTGGGTGAAAAGACCGCCGTCGGGCTGTTGACCGGGATCGGCGGGGGGCTCAGCGACCTGTACGCGAACCTGGACAAGGTGCCTGCGCTGCCCATTCGAGGCGCCAAGAGCCTGCCCGCCAAGCTTGAAGAACACCGTGAAGCGGCTTTCATGTCGTACGAGCTGGCCACCATCAAGATCGATGTGCCGCTGGACATCGAAGTCGATGCGCTGGTGTGCGGCGAACCAGACCGCGAGGCGCTGCTGGCGCTGTATACCGAAATGGAGTTCAAGAGCTGGATTGCCGACCTGCAGCGCGATGCGGCTCGGGAAGGGGACCAGTTGCCCCCGGTAGAGGCCCCGGCGGCCATGGTCGAGGCCCGCTATGAAACCATCCTTGACCAGGACCGCTTCGACGCCTGGCTTGAGAAACTGCGCCAGGCACCGCTGTTCGCGTTCGATACCGAAACCACCGGCCTCGATGCGCAGCGCGCCCAGCTGGTAGGGATTTCCTTCGCCGTCGAGCCCCATGAAGCGGCCTACGTCCCCTTGATGCACGACTACGAAGGCGCCCCTGCCCAGTTGGACCGTGAGGCCGTTCTGCTCGCGCTCAAGCCCTTGTTGGAGGACCCGGCAAAAGCCAAGGTCGGCCAGAACGCCAAGTACGACATCAACATCCTTGCCAATGGTTCTCCCGCGATCCAGGTGCAGGGGGTGGCCTATGACACCATGCTCGAATCGTACGTGTTCAACTCGACCGGCACGCGGCACGACATGGACAGCCTGGCGCAAAAGTACCTTGGGCATACCACCATTGCGTTCGAGGACATTGCAGGCAAAGGTGCCAAGCAGCTGACCTTCAACCAGATCCATCTGGACAAGGCCGGCCCCTACGCGGCCGAAGATGCCGACATCACCCTGCGCCTGCACCAGGCATTGCAGGCGCACATGGCCAAGACCCCCAGTGTGCAGTCGGTGCTCACGGACATCGAAATGCCGCTGGTGCCGGTGCTGGCCAAGATCGAGCGCCAGGGCGCGTTGGTCGATGCGGCGCTGTTGCACGTCCAGAGCGGCGAGCTGGGTGTGAAGATGGCCGAGCTGGAACAGCGGGCCTTCGAACTGGCTGGTGAGGAATTCAACCTGGGTTCGCCCAAGCAGCTGGGCGCGATCCTGTACGACAAGCTGGGCATGCCGGTGATCAGCAAGACGGCCAAGGGCCAGCCATCGACGGCAGAAGCTGTGCTGGACGAGCTGGCCGAGCAAGGGTACCCACTGCCTGAAGTGCTGATGCAGTACCGCAGCCTGAGCAAGCTCAAGAGCACCTACACCGACAAGCTGCCGGGGCAGATCAACCCTCGCACGGGGCGAATCCACACGTCGTACCAGCAGGCAGTGGCGGCCACGGGCCGGTTGTCGTCCAGTGACCCGAACCTGCAGAACATTCCGATCCGCACGGCCGAAGGCCGGCGAATCCGCCAGGCCTTCATCGCAAGCCCTGGCTACAAGCTGCTGGCCGCCGACTATTCCCAGATCGAGCTGCGCATCATGGCGCACCTGGCCAAGGACGAAGGCTTGCTGCACGCGTTCCAGAACGATCTGGACGTGCACCGGGCGACGGCGGCCGAAGTATTTGGCGTTGCGCTCGAACAGGTCACCCATGACCAGCGGCGCAGCGCCAAGGCGATCAACTTCGGGCTGATCTACGGCATGAGCGCCTTTGGTCTCGCCAAGCAGATCGGGGTGGACCGCAAGCAGTCCCAGGATTACATCGATCGTTACTTCACACGCTATCCAGGGGTGTTGGCCTACATGGAGCGTACCCGTGCCCAGGCCGCAGAGCAGGGGTTCGTGGAAACCCTGTTTGGTCGCCGGCTCTACCTGCCTGATATCAACGCCAAGAACCCAGCCTTGCGCCGGGGAGCCGAGCGCACGGCGATCAACGCGCCGATGCAGGGTACGGCTGCCGACATCATCAAGCGCGCCATGGTCAATGTGGACAACTGGCTGACCGAAAGCGCACTGGATGCGCGGGTGATCCTGCAGGTGCACGACGAACTTGTTCTTGAGGTGCGCGAAGACCTCGTGGATCTGGTGAAAGATGAAATTCGAAAGCACATGAGTCAGGCGGCGCAACTGGACGTGCCGTTGCTGGTCGAGGCCGGTGTGGGCGCAAACTGGGACGAAGCCCACTGATTGCGCGGGCCAAGGGGCGTTGTGGTGCGGTTTGCCGTCACAGTCGCCCTGGGCTGTCACAACCGGTTTCATGAAACTGTCGCAAATAGTTCCAGGCCCCAGGAACTAAAGCAGTGAACTGCAACTCAGAGTACCTGAATGGCTGGTGAAGCCGTTCGATGCTCCTATGTTGTGTTAAGTGTTGGCAGATATCCGGACCCCGCCCTAGCGGTCCGGGCTTGGACCCCGAACTTCCCCCTCCCCATACGAAGTCCGGGGTTTTTTTTGCCTGAAATTTGCCTGGCGCGGGCCTTGGCCCTCAGGCGACAGGCTTGTCTTCGAGCTCCATCCAGTCGGCCAGCACGCGGTAGGCGTCTTCAAGGCCCAGGCGCTTGGGGGCCGAGAACAGTTGGATGGTCACGCCTTCGCCCCAGCCTTTCCTGATCTCCGATTGCACCTTGAGCAAGGTGTTCTTGGCGGCGCCATGGGTGAGCTTGTCGGCCTTGGTCAGCAAGATATGCATGGGCATGCCGCTGGCCTTGGCCCAATCGAGCATCATCTTGTCGAAATCCGTCATCGGGTGGCGGACATCCATCATCAGGATCACGCCACGCAGGCATTCGCGGCTGCCCAGGTAAGCTTCCAGGTGGCGCTGCCAGTGCTGCTTGAGGGGGATGGGCACCTTGGCGTAGCCGTAGCCCGGCAAGTCGACCAGGCGGCGTTCGTCATCCAGGCTGAAGAAGTTCAGCAACTGGGTGCGGCCGGGCGTTTTCGAGGTGCGGGCCAGGCTGGCGTGGGTCAGCGTATTCAGCGCGCTGGATTTACCGGCGTTGGAGCGGCCGGCGAAGGCCACCTCGTAACCCTGGTCGTCCGGGCATTGTTCGACCTTGGCAGCGCTGAGGGCGAATTTGGCTTTCTGGCACAGGCCGAGGATGGGGTTCTTGACTTGCATGGGATATCCGATGTGGTGATGCCAGCCCCCTGTTGAGCGGGGCCTGGCAAGCGGTGTCGTTTCCGTTTGGGTGGCGGAAGTATATAATGCCCCAGTTTTTGTGTGCTCTTTCTCCCGGCTTTGGGGAACGAGCATGGGGTGTCGAACATGAGCTTGCGCATTAGAACGCAGCGCGGCCCCCAACCCTGAACGTCATGGCGCAATACGCAATGGCCGCTTGCTGTCGGTCTGTTCCTGCCGGTTTTCAGCGCACAGGCTACACAGGATTCCGAGGTGTTGTACAACCGCGTGTGCGCGGCGGGTACAGCGAACGCCTGCTCCATGAGCCCAGAGGGGCGATCGGGCAACCTGAATCCTGATCTGGCGCAATGCATGAATATCTCGGCACGGCACAATGCTCAGGGTTTCAAGGCTATGCCGCCGCGTGGATTGTGCATGGACTGCAGTGCCGAGGACTACCGTCTGGTCATCCTTTGGATGAATGGCAGTCCCGATACATAACATTTCACCCCTAGCCGTGTTGGATTAGCTGATGAACAAACTAGTCGTGAGTCTGCTGTTGAGCCTGGGTGTCGCAGGTGCGGCCACTGCTGCGCAGCCCGTCAAAGGCGATGCCGCCGCAGGTCAGGCCAAGACGGCCGTCTGCGGGGCCTGCCACAACCCAGATGGCAATAGCCTGGCACCGAACTTCCCCAAGCTGGCAGGTCAAGGCCAGCGCTACCTCGAAAAACAAATGCACGATATCAAGTCCGGCAAACGCGTCGTGCTGGAGATGACCGGCATGCTGGCCGGTTTCAACGACCAGGACCTGGCCGACATTGCGGCATATTTCGCTAGCCAGAAAAGCAGCGTGGGCGCGGCCGACCCTGCGCTGGTCGAGCGCGGGCGTGCGCTGTTCAACGGTGGCGACCTGGACAAGGGCATGCCGGCCTGCACGGGCTGCCACTCGCCTGACGGGGCGGGTATCGCACTGGCCGGGTTCCCTCACCTGAGCGGGCAGCATGCCCAGTACGTGAGCAAGCAGCTGACGGACTTCCGTGAAGGCAATCGCACCAACGATGGGGATGCCATGACCATGCGCACCATCGCCGGGAAGCTCAGTAACCATGACATCGAGGCATTGGCCAGCTACATCCAGGGCCTGCATTAATGCCCGGTTAATGTTGAAAGCCAAAGATGAAAGGGCGGCGCGGCTGCCCTTTTTTTCGTCCGCAGCCGTTACACTACAGAACTAGAGCCCTTCCCGGCCTGTCTCAATCCAGGTCGTGCCGTGGCGACCCATGACTGCTCAGGAGTAAAGCATGCGTAAACTGATTCTCAGCGCTGCGCTGGTCGCTGCCAGCGTACTTGGTATGACTTCCGTTCAGGCCGCAGAGCCTGTAGCCGGCAAGGAGTATGTCGAGCTGAGCAACCCGGTTCCGGTTTCCGTGCCTGGCAAGATCGAAGTGGTCGAGTTGTTCTGGTATGGCTGCCCGCATTGCTATCACTTCGAGCCTGTCATCAACCCGTGGGTCGACAAGCTGCCCGAGGACGTCAACTTCAAGCGTGTGCCGGCCATGTTCGGTGGCCCTTGGGATGCCCATGGCCAGATGTTCCTGACCCTGGAAGCGATGGGCGTCGAGCACAAGGTGCACGCGGCGGTATTCGACGCCATCCAGAACCAGCACAAGCGCCTGACGGATCCAAAAGACATGGCCGCTTTCCTGGCAACGCAGGGGGTGGACGAGGACAAGTTCCTGGCCACCTACAACTCTTTCGCCATCAAGGGCCAGGTCAACCAGGCGAAAGAACTGGCCAAGAAGTATGAAATCACTGGCGTTCCCAGCATGGTGGTCAACGGTAAGTACCGCTTCGACCTGGGCACCGCTGGCGGACCAGAGGGCGTCCTCAACGTGGCCGACCAACTGATCGACAAGGAGCGCGCTGCCAAATAGGCAGCGCACCCATGCCTCGCCTACGGGTCACGCGCGGCGTTGCCCTGCCCCAGCCGCAGGTCAACGAGCATCACCTGCAAGCCCCCGGCTTGCCAGAAGATGGTCGTCTGCGGCTGCTCAGCTTCAACATCCAGGTGGGCATTAGTACCGAGCGCTATCGGCATTACCTGACGCGCAGCTGGCAGCACCTGCTGCCGCACACTGGCCGAGCCAGCAACTTGCAGAAAATCGGTAAGTTGCTTGGGGACTTCGATCTGGTGGCCCTGCAAGAGGCGGATGGGGGCAGCTTGCGCTCGGGCTATGTCAATCAGGTCGAGCATCTGGCCCAACTGGGTGCCTTCCCCTATTGGTACCAACAGCTCAATCGCAACCTTGGGCGCTTCGCTCAGCACAGTAATGGCGTACTCAGTCGCTTGAAGCCTCACCAACTCGAGGATCACCCACTGCCTGGCCCAGCAGGGCGCGGGGCTATCCTGGTGCGCTTCGGCGAGGGTGAGGATGCGCTGATCGTAGTCATGATGCACTTGGCCTTGGGCGCCAAGACCCGTGCACTGCAGCTGGCCTACATCCGCGAACTGATCGGCGGGTATCGCCATCAGGTGTTGATGGGGGACATGAACACCCATGCTACCGACCTGCTCGAGCATTCACCGTTGCGCGACCTTGGCCTGATTGCGCCTCAGGTGGAGGCCACCTTCCCCAGTTGGCGACCACAGCGCTGCCTGGACCATATCCTGCTCAGCCCGAGCCTTACCCTGGAAAGGGTCGAGGTGCTGGCCCAGCCGATTTCCGACCATCTTCCTGTGGCCGTCGAGATCCGATTGCCTGATGCATTGACTGTGGATACGCTGCCGGCCTTGAGCTGAATCAACTGACGCCTCGCTTGCCCTCAAGTGTCCCGGGCACGCGCCGACAGTGTGTATCAGACAGCCCCAGTTGTATCACCCGTGCGGACACAGGCATGACCGAAGAAGCCGAGCGCTGGAAAGAAAAATACCTGATAAGCATTGAGCAACAGGAGAAGCTCGAACGTCGCTGGGAGGCGCGCCTGGACTTGCTGCGCCGAGGCCTGGTTCGCAGTACGTTAGCCGCTGAGGGCAGCGACAAGGTCGTCGACCAGTGCATGAAGGAAATGCGCGAGGTCATTCGCAGTGACAACATGGATGCCGGGCTTGCCGGCCTTATCCCCCGTCTTGAAAAAGCGGTACTGGAGTCTGAGCAGCGCCGCGAAACCCGCATGAACCAAGTGGGCGATGCGCTGACGGCACTGGTCGATCAGTTGCAAGGCCTGCCGTTGACCAGCGATGTCTCCAGGCCGTTGAAGAAGCTTGCCAAGCGGCTGGAGGCCGGTGTAACCCAGTCTCGCGATCTGCCGCCGCTGCTGGGGGAACTCAGTGGGCTGCAAGGGCGTGCGCTGGCCGCGCTGGACAGGCCCGAAGCCAGTTCGCGGGGCGGCTTTTTGCAGCGGTTGTTCAAAGGTCGCGATGACCTGGCGCCTGTCGAGGCCGCCAGCGAGCAGGCGCCGGGCCTCGTCCCTGCTGCCTCGCAGCCCCTGGTTCAGGAAGCGTCCATTGTCCCTCAGCACGATGGGCATGAGGACAGCGATGCGTCCCCGTCACTGATCGAGTCTGAACAAATGTCGGGTGGCGAGCCGCCGCCCGTGCCCCCGGCACCTGGTCCGGCAATGGACGTGCCATTGCAAAGTGGGGGTGAGGATGATTCGACCCCTTTGGCTGATGTCCCGTTGTCTGACCAAGAGGCCTATGCCCTGCCCTACGCAGTCGAGCCGCCATACAGCCAGGTGGCCGCCCATATCGAGCAGACGCTGCTCGGTCTGCTGGATGACCTGAGCCTGCCGGACCGCCACAAGGCGCAGGCGCAGGCGCAGGCGATGCGCGAACGGGTGGCGCGCGGCATGAACTGGTACGAGTTGATTCCGGTGCTGGATGATCTTGCCGTGTTGTTGCTGGCGATCACCGACAGCGGCCAGCATGAGTTCGAAACCTATCTGCAATTGCTCAATGAGCGGCTCGAGGGTTTCCACGGCCACTTGCAGGCCGCCAGCGCAGGTCACGCCGACAACAGCAGTGCGGCACGCGAACTGGATACGCAATTGCGTGAGCAGGTGGACGGGCTGCAAACCGACATGCAAGGCGCCGCAGACGTATCGAGCTTGAAGCACCTGCTCGAAAGCCGGCTCGAAGGCTTGCTGATGACGATGGACCAGCACCAGCACGAGCGCGATCGCCGCGAGCAGGCGCTGGCTGGGCGTCTGCAGGGGCTGTCCGAGCGCGTGGCCAGCATGGAGCAGGAAGCGCTGGGTTACCGTGAGCACCTGGAGGAGCAGCGGCAGAAGGCGTTGCTCGACCCACTGACCGGCTTGCCCAATCGTGCGGCCTGGAGCGAGCAAATCGAGCGCGAGATGCAGCGCTGGCAGGAAAACGGCGGCGACTTGGCCATGGCGATTCTGGACCTGGATCATTTCAAGCAGATCAACGACGGCTATGGGCATCTGGCCGGTGACAAGGTACTGAAGATCGTGGCCGAACAGTTGCGCAAACGGCTGCGAGGCCAGGATTTCATTGCCCGCTTCGGGGGCGAGGAGTTCGTGCTGCTGCTGCCCGACACCTCCCCGGCAGACGCGTTACAGGTCGTCGAAACGATGCGCCTTGCCGTAGAGGCCTGCCCGTTTCACTTCAAGGGGGAGCGGGTGGTGGTATCCACGTCCATCGGGCTGAGCGCGTTCAGGCCTGGCGAGGTGGCCGATCAGGTGCTCAAGCGTGCCGACGCAGCGCTTTACCGTGCCAAGCAACGGGGGCGCAACTGCGTGGAGCAGCACTGACCGAGCGCCTGGCAAGGGCGAGCGCAGATGCGGGGAGAGCGTTATACTGTAGCGCTCATTCGCTGAGGCCACTGCCGTGCTTTCCACGCTGAAAAAATCACTGATCACCCTGCTGCTGCTGACTGTCGCCGGTTGCTCCACGGGCTTGCGCATCGACCGCAGCCACCCGTCAGCCAACCAAGACAACCGCATTCAGTTCGTGGTGCTGCACTATACCAATGCTTCACTGGAGCGCTCGTTGGCGTTGCTGACCCATGGCGAGGTCAGCAGCCACTACCTGATCGGTGATGGCCCCGCAACTGTCTACCAATTGGTGGATGAAAGCAGGCGGGCCTGGCACGCTGGCGACAGCCAGTGGCAAGGCAGAACCTGGTTGAATTCATCGTCCATCGGTATCGAGATCGTCAACGCTGGCTTTACCGATACGCCTGCCGGGCGGGTATGGCACCCCTACAGCGAAGCGCAGATCCAGTCGCTGATCGCGCTGCTCAAGGATATCGTCAAGCGTAATGGCATCGAGCCTTGGCACATCATTGGCCATAGCGACATCGCCCCACTGCGCAAGCAGGACCCCGGCCCGCTGTTCCCGTGGAAACGTTTGGCCGACGCCGGCCTGGGTGTGTGGCCTGACGCCTCTAGCGTGGCTCGCCAGCAGGCCTACTTCGAGGTCAATACTCCTACGGTTGGATGGTACCAGCAGGCGCTTGCCCGATTTGGCTACGCCATCGAGCAGACGGGCGTGCTCGATGTCCAGACTCGGCACGTGATCGCGGCGTTCCAGATGCGCTTCCGACCTCAACGCTTCGACGGCCAGCCCGATGCGCAGACGGCCGCCATGCTCGAGGTGCTCAACCGCATGCGGTAAAGCGTTGACGGCTGCCGTTTGGTCCTCGCGCAAGCGAAGCGCTAAACGGCAAAGGTAATTGTCCATTGAGTTGCTATACCTTGGTAATCAACTGGATGCCTTCGATGCCTGATCGCCTAGCGGCCTTGCGCCAATTTTTCTACCGCCCCTGGATGCTTGCCGCTTTGGCGGCAATCGCCAGTGCCGCCCTATTGCTAACCGCCAGCATCGCCATTGCGTTGCAGCAGATGAAGCAAAGTGAAAGCGAACAGATGAATGCTCAGGGCGAGCGTTTTCTGGAACGACTGGAACAGGTATTCGGGCAGTTGCGCGAAGGTGTGGACTTATTGGAGACGCAACCTTTGCGTGGCTGCGGCCCCGCCATGCTGACGGCCTTGCAGCAGATCGGGTTGAGTTCACGGTTCATTTACGAGGCGGCCTATGTCGACGGTAATGTTGCCTGCTCGAACCGAGGTGACGAGCGGGCTTTCGTGCCGCTGCGCCCGCCAGACATCAAGGGGCCGGTCTACAGCTACTGGCTCAACACCACCACCGAGCCCGACGAAAACCTTGCCGCCCTCATGTTGGGGCGTGGCCGGTTTCTGGTGTCCACGTCCCGTGGGCATCTGACCGATGTAGTGGATTTGCCTCCGGGCGGGAGCTTGTTGGTCGTGCTGGACAACGGTGCTCGGGCGATCCCGGTGCTGGGCCCGCCCCAGGTGTGGCCACCGCCTTCTGTGTGGTCGACCAGTCACAAAACGTTGCTGGAGTTCAGCGATCGTCTCATCTATCGCATGCCCACCAAGTCTCCTGATTACCAGTTGGTTCTGATCGCACCACGCGCAAGTCTCCCCCTGCGCATGAATGGCGCCCTGTGGCTGCTCTTTCCAGGCAGCGTACTGGGAGCTTGTTGCATTGGCTGGCTGGTCCTGCAATTGGCTCAACAGCGACGCTCCATGAGCTCGGAGCTTCAGCAAGCGCTGAGTCGTGGCCAGCTGCAAGTGCTCTACCAGCCGATTTTCGAGCTCGACAGCAGGCGCTGTGTCGGCGCCGAGGCATTGGTGCGCTGGCGTCGTCCCGATGGCAGCCTGACCAGCCCTGAGCTGTTCATACCGCTGGCCGAGAATACCGGGCAGATCCGTGAAATCACCGACTTCGTCCTGCGACGCGTCCTCGAGCAACTCGGCCCTTTGTTGCGCTCAAGGCCCATGCTCTACATCTCGGTGAACCTGGCGGCGTGCGACGTGATGGTTCCGCGTGTTGGGGAGGTGGCGGCGCGCCTGCTGGCGCTGCATCGGGTGGCCCCGAGGCAGATCGCCTTCGAGGTGACCGAACGGGGCCTGATCGATGTGGTGGTGGCGCGCGAAAACCTGCAAGCGTTGCGCGCCGAGGGCCATCAAGTGCTGATCGACGATTTCGGCACGGGTTATTGCAGCCTGGCCTACCTTCAGACCTTGCCCGTGGATTGCCTGAAAATCGACAAGGCATTCATCGATGCGCTGGGCCACGATGCCGCCAGCAGCGGTGTGGCACCCCATATCATCCGCATGGCCCACGACCTGCATCTACGGGTGATCGCCGAAGGTATCGAGCGTGAGGACCAGGCGCTGCTGCTGCTTGGCGAAGGGGTGAAGTACGGCCAGGGCTGGCTGTTTGCCAAGGCCCTGACGGCCCGGCAGTTTGCCGAGCTGGTCACGCGGGATAAGTTGCCACGGGGCAGACAGGCCTGACAGGCCTTGCGAGCGTCAGACCGGCAGGGCCAGGTAGAACTGGGTACCTTCACCTGGTCGCGAGAAGACGCCCATGCGCCCACCGTGCAACTGCACGATTTCCTTGCACAGGGCCAGTCCCAGGCCGGCCCCGCCCTTCTTGCGGCCTACTTGCACGAACGGCTCGAAGATGCGGCCCTGCTGACCATAGGCGATACCCTCGCCCGTGTCCTCGACACTGATGATCACGCGTTCGGCATGGCGGCGCGCATGCAGGCGGATGCGCCCGCCCTGGGGGGTGTGCCTGACCGCATTGTGCAGCAGGTTGTCCAGCACGCGGTCGAGCTGAGCAACGTCAGCCTGGATGCGCGGCAGTGGCGGTTCCAGGGCCAAGACCAGTTCGATCTGCTTCTGGCCCGCCTGATCGGCGAAGCGCAATTGCGCCCGCTCCAGCAATTCATCGATGGCACAGGGCGCCAGCTCGAGCTTTTGCAGACCGCTTTGATAGCGGCTGAAGTTGAGCAGGTCGTTGATCAACTGGGTCAGGCGCTGCATTTCTTCGCCAATGGTTTCCAGCAGATCGTATTCACGCGCTTCCTCGGGAAACTTGACCCGTTCGCGCAGCAAGCCGAACGCCATGTGCATACCGGTGACAGGCGTACGCAGCTCGTGGGAAGCGCGTAGCACGAACTCGCTGCGCACCCGCTCGAAGGCACGCTGTTCGGTCACATCGTGCAGCACCATCACGGCGCCCAGGATCGGGCCCTGAGGATGGCTGACGGGCGTCAAGCTATAGGTCAGCAGACGCGTTTCCTCGTCAACGTCGATGTGAAGGTCGTCCGGTTGACGGTCCAGACTGCCGCCGCGTAGCACCTGGCACAGTTGCTGTTCCAGTTCAGGTCGTTCCAGGGCTTCGGCCAGGCTGCTGCCAACGCGGCTGTCGTTCCAGCCCAGTTGGCGTTGAGCAACCGGGTTCAAGTGCTCGAGCAAGCCCTGTCGGTCGATGATCAGCAGGCCATCATCGATACTGTCGAGCACGGCTTGCAGGCGCTGCTGCCCGGCGAGCAATTCGTCGACATTGGTGGCCTGGTGCTTGCGCAGGGCGTCGGCCATGATCCCGAAGCGACGCGTGAGCTGGTTCAGTTCGCTGGCTTGAGTGATCGGGAGTGTGACATCGAAATTGCCCTTGCCCAGCTGATCGGCTGCCTTGGCCAGGGCCTCGATGGGCTGGCCGAATCGGCGGGCAATGTTGTGGGCCGTGATGAAGCCCAAAACCAGGACCACCAGGCCCATCAGGCCCAGCACGCCGCCTACCAGCAGTGCGCGGGCACGGCTTTGTTCTTCGCTGCGAGCGATGTTGGCCAGCGCTTGTTTGTGGGAATCGATCAGGTCGGTACGCACTTGATTGAATGCGGCGCCCAGTGGCTGGTCCACGGCCAGGCTGCGCGAGGGCGCTGGGGTGGCGTGGTAAGCCTCGAGAAATGCCTGGTAGTGGTCGCGGGCTTCGCTGAACCCTGGCCGCTGGCCACCGTCGGCCAGGCCTTGGTCGAGCAGGCGTTGGAAGTCGTCTTGCAGCGTTTGCAACTGACCTGGAGCCGTGTCCGTATCCAGCAGCAGGATAAGCTGCTCACCCAGGTTCTGGCGTAGCTTTAGCCCTACATCCAGCGAGTGGTTGGTGTCGCGAACCAGCGCCTGCTGGGCCGAAGCCATCTGCAGGACACTGACCAGGCCGAGTAGCAACCCCAACAGGGCGACCGTGACCAGCGCCGAGATGCTGAGAAAGAGCCGCGTGCGCAGCTTCATGGTCGGCCACTTCACAGGTTGTACTGCTTACGCTTGCGATACAGGGTCGATGCGTCGATTCCGAGGGTCTTGGCGGCTTGGTCGAGCGTGTCGCTGGCGGCCAGCACAGCGCCGATGTGCGCGCGCTCAAGCTCATCCAGGCTCAAGGCGGCCCCTACGCGCGGCGCGTTGCTGGCCGGTTGCTCGCCCATGCCCAGATGGCTGATCTCGACCTTTTCCTGGGGGCAGATGATGCTGGCCCGCTCGATCACGTTACGCAATTCGCGAATGTTGCCCGGCCAGCGATAATTGAGCAGCGCTGCACGTGCTTCCTCACTGAAACCGCGGGCCGGCCTTGAGTATTCCTTGACGAAGCGCGCCAGAAAGCGGTCGGCAAGCGTGAGGATGTCTTCACTGCGCTCGCGCAGGGGCGGCAGGTGCAAGGTAATGACGTTCAGGCGGTAGAGCAGGTCTTCGCGGAAACGACCCTCGCGCACCATTTCTTCAAGGTTGAGGTTGGTGGCGGCGAGAATGCGCACATCGGCCCGGCGGGTGACCGGGTCGCCAACACGCTCATATTCCTTGTCCTGGATAAAGCGCAGCAACTTGGGTTGCAGGGTCAGGGGGAAGTCACCGATTTCATCGAGGAACAAGGTGCCGCCGTCCGCCTGGTTGACTCGGCCAAGGGTGCTTTCGCTGGCGCCGGTAAAGGCCCCTCGCGTGTGACCGAACAATTCGCTTTCCATCAGCTCGGCATTGAGCGACGGGCAGTTGATGGTCACGCAGGCCTTGCGTGCGCGCTTGCTCCAGCCGTGGATGGCGCGAGCCAACTCACCCTTGCCGGTCCCGGATTCGCCCAGGATCAGGATGTTGGCATCAGTGGTTGCCACCTGGCGGGCTGTTTCCAGTACGACCATCATGGCCGGGCTGTGGGAGTCTAGGCCATCCTTGGGCTTGCGCACTTCGCCTTCCAAGGCTTCCAGGCGGGCGGAAAGCTGGCGCACCTCCAGTTGCTTGGCTGTGGCCAGGCGCAACTGGTCTGGACTGCAAGGCTTGACCAGGTAGTCGGCGGCGCCGGCCTGGATGGCATCGACCGCTGTATCGATGGCGGAGTGGGCGGTCACGATGACCACACGCATCCACGGCGCCTGAACGCGCATCTGGGCCAACACGTCCAGGCCATTGTCTTCGCCAAGGCGCAGGTCAAGGAAGCACAGGTCGAACACCTGGCGCTGCAGCAGGCTCTCCGCCTGAGTGGCGCTGTTGGCGGTCGCCACGCTATAGCCCTCGTCTTCCAGGCAGTAGCGGAAGGTGCGCAGGATCGCGGACTCGTCATCCACCAGCAGAATGCGGCCTTGCTTGTCCTGGGCTGATTCCATGTACCTGCGCTCCTTTGGGAAATATCTTTGTTTAGTGTGGGAAAAATCGGGCAAGTTGCATGGTCAATTCTGAAGGATTCTGCCCTTTGCACGCCAGCGAGTCGACCAGCATGCTCAAAAGTCCCGGGGGACTGGCGATTTGCTTAGAGAGGGTGGTTGGCACATTGGTTGCGAAGAGTTTCAGATTTTGCCTACAAAAGGAGAGTACGACATGCCCTTCCCCTTTCGCGCGCTTGCGCTAGCGGTCAGTTTGCTGCCCTTCGTCGCTGTGGCGAGTGGAGATCCTGTTCACGATGCTCGCTTGGAAGGTTCGCTGCAGACGGCAGTGTCCCTGAACCGGATCCTCAACCCTTATCGGATCACCGTTGAGGTCGACGGCGCATCGGCGCGTTTGGCTGGGGAGGTCGAAAATGAGGTTGAGCGCCGTTTGGTCGAGGAAGTGGCCTTGGCCACTTCAGGTATCGAGAAGGTCGACAATCAGGTAAAGGTCAATCCTGAGCTGGTTGAGCGACCGCTGGCGTTGCGAGCCTATGCCCGGCGCACGGAAGACGTGACGCTGACGGCGGTCATACGGTCACGGCTGTTGTGGAGCCGCCTGACCGAGAAGGCATCTATAGAAGTGCAAAGTGACAGCGGTGTCATCACGCTCCGGGGTCGGGTAGACAATCCCGAGGCCAAGGAGCTTGCGGGCGTCGTGGCACGTACCACCGAGGGGGTGTACCTGGTCAACAACCTGATCAGCCTGGACACCGCCGCCATGATCAAAGCCAAAGGCCAGCCCGTGGATGCCCCGAGCGGACCACAGCCAAGCGATGCCTGGATCGTGGATAAAGTCCAAAGCAGTTACAGCTTCAGCCGCAACCTCGACGGGCTGAATCTGAAGGTGGTGAGCCAGGATGGCTTGGTACGACTCTCCGGCGAAGTCGTTAGCCCCGAGCAGAAAAATATCGCGATGGACATCGCCAGGCAGATCATCGGAGTACGTGGCGTAGATGCCGACATGCTCAAGGTGGCAACCAAGGTTGAGGGGTGATCGTGCATTTCGCACGGCCCCCCAGGGTGCATCGTGCAGGATACGTGGTAGGTCCTAATGGTTCAATCTTTTAAATCATTGAAAAATAAGGATTTTTTCTAATTTGAAAGCTGGCACGCAGGCTGCAATTACTTGTTCAAGTCTGGACAAAAATTACAGCAGGAGAAGCCGGCATGAACCGCCCATCTGTCAACCGTTTGCAAGTTACCGCCCTGCCACTGCGTCAGATCATGTCGCTTGGCATCGCGGTCATGCTGACCTTGGCAGCAGGGCTGTTCTACTACAGTGTGCAAACCGCCCGGTTGGCCGATCAGGTAGCGGCGCAAACCGCCCTGCTGTCGCAGATCCAGAACACCCGCGCCAGTAACCTCGTTCAGGCAGCCGAGCCGCTGCCATCGAAGGGTAAGGCCGAGTCCCCTGCAACCGTTGAACATGTCGTACCACAGGACCGTTGGGTGTTCTGATCACCCTGCTTTTGAAAAACAAAGGAGAATCACCATGCTGAGCTGGGCTATCACTTTCCTCATCATCGCCATCGTCGCTGCAGTTCTGGGCTTTGGTGGTATCGCTGGCGCTGCAACGGGTATCGCCAAGATCCTGTTCATCGTCTTCCTGGTTCTTTTCGTGGCTTCGTTCTTCTTTGGACGCGGTCGCAGATGAGCAGGCTGTTGCGCAATGCCGTAGCTGGCGTTCTGATGATGGGCGCCACTGCAGCAGCGTTGGCGGCCAATGATGGCCAGCTACGTGTCGATCAATTGCTGGGTAGCGATGCCGAATACCGGGAATCTTGGCAGGATGCTGTCAAAGGCGAGGAACGCCTGCCCGATTGGGTATTGAACCTCACGGGGAGTTCGCCTCAGCAGATGTCGGCGGTCACGGAAGACGGTGATAAGTACCTCGTGGGCCCGCTCTGCGAAGCCGCGGACAAATGCACTTACAAGCGTTTGATCGTGGCATTCAGCTGGGACAAGGATGACGCCTACGGGATGCTGGTGGAGGTACCGGAAGGCCTGCCCAGCGACAAGTCGCCTACTCGCCATGCGCAGTACCGGTGGCTTGGCGAACCTGATGATGGCATGAAAGCCCTGCTTCAGGAGCAACTCAAGCAGGACCCGAACTGGTACTGAGTCGCAAGACCAGTGTGGTTCAGGTCCGGCACTGTCATGAAATAGAAGCTGAACGGCCGTAGGCTTGCAGCCTTCTATGATGCGCCGCTCCGAGGAGGAGCAGCACATGACCAAGGGGCCGGGCTGTTCTGATCGCTACAGGATCGGAGTGGCCTAGGGGTACAGGGAGTGCCTCCACCTGTTGGGCCGGGTCAGGTAAGGCAGAATCGGAAGTTCCAGGTCAGTAGAGCCCTGAACGATCTTCAGGGTGGACCTGGCTTCCGAGGAGCCATCCAAATATCAGTGCACGATGCACGAATTCCCTCTCGGGACACATTTTGTCTCAACCGCATGTCTTTTTTTTCCTCAGCCGTGCTATCAATACGAGCTGCGTTTGAAGCATTCGGATTGTCGAACAACCTGATTTTTCCTACGTGCTTTTGCGACTATTCCAGCCGCCATTTGGCGTTTATGTCCTATTCGGGTTTCCGAACGGCGCACCGCATGTCAGTTATTTCCCTCGAAATGCCTCCACTTTCCCATGCTTGATCGGTATGGGGTATGCGTTTCCGGCATTAGATTTCCCTCTTTCCCATCGCAATAGTTGCGGCCTTTTTCGCCGACCGAGCCCTGCGCTCGTCTGCGCTGTCCTTACAACACGTCGCTGATCGGCGCATTCGCCCCGGGGTTGTTTCCACAGTTTTCCGGTAGCCGTTAGTTGACATGACCACTACAACAAAGGGTAAAGACATGAAGAAGGCAAAACTGAGCCTCGCCTGGCAGATCGTCATCGGTCTGGTCTTGGGCGTTGCAATCGGCGCGCTCCTGAACCACTTCAGTGCGGAAAAGGCCTGGTGGATCAGCAACGTCCTTCAGCCTGCTGGTGATATCTTCATTCGCCTGATCAAGATGATCGTGGTCCCGATCGTGATCTCGTCGCTGATCGTGGGCATCGCCGGGGTTGGCGACGCCAAGAAGCTTGGCAGTATTGGCCTGAAGACCATCCTTTACTTCGAAGTCGTCACGACCATCGCCATTGTCGTGGGCCTGGTGCTTGCCAACCTGTTCCATCCGGGCGCCGGCATCGACATGAGCACCCTCGGCACCGTGGACATCTCCAAGTACCAGGCGACCGCCGCCGAGGTGCAGCATGAGCATGCCTTCATCGAGACCCTGCTCAATCTGATTCCGTCGAATATCTTCGCGGCGCTGATGCGCGGTGAGATGCTGCCGATCATCTTCTTCTCGGTCATGTTCGGCCTTGGCCTCTCCAGCCTGCAAGCCGAGCTGCGCGATCCGCTGGTACGCACCTTCCAGGCCGTATCGGAAACCATGTTCAAAGTCACTCACATGATCATGAAGTACGCGCCGATCGGTGTGTTCGCGCTGATCGCGGTGACCGTTGCCAACTTTGGCTTCAGCTCATTGCTGCCACTGGCCAAGCTGGTCCTGCTGGTGTATTTCGCCATCGCCTTCTTCGCCTTCATGGTGCTGGGGCTGGTAGCGCGCCTGTTCGGCTTCTCGGTGATCAAGATCATGCGCATCATGAAAGATGAGCTGATCCTGGCCTACTCCACCTCAAGCTCGGAAACCGTCCTGCCACGGGTTATCGAGAAGATGGAGAAATACGGTGCGCCCAAATCGATCTGCTCGTTCGTGGTGCCTACCGGCTACTCGTTCAACCTCGACGGCTCTACCCTGTACCAGAGCATCGCGGCCATCTTCATCGCCCAGCTCTACGGCATCGACCTGTCGTGGAGCCAGCAGCTGCTGCTGGTACTGACCTTGATGGTGACCTCCAAAGGTATTGCCGGAGTACCGGGTGTTTCGTTCGTGGTACTGCTGGCCACCCTGGGTAGCGTGGGTATCCCGCTGGAAGGTCTGGCGTTCATTGCCGGTGTCGACCGCATCATGGACATGGCCCGCACGGCACTCAACGTGATCGGTAATGCCCTGGCCGCGCTGGTCATCTCCCGTTGGGAAGGTATGTACGACGCAGCCAAGGGCGAGCTGTACTACGCCTCGCTGATCGCCGAGAAGCCTGAAGCTGCCATGGTGGGTGAAGCAGCCAAGCGCTGAGGCCAAGCCTGTTGGACACAAAGCCCCGACATGTCGGGGCTTTTTGTTGTCTGCGGCATCTACACTCACGGCGGGCCGCAGCCAGGGCGGTGTTCGATACGTTATGATTCGGGCATTTCGGGGAGGTACGTGGATGCTCAACGGCTTGTGGCTCGGCTTTTTCCTGGTAGCGGCCATATCTGCCATGGCTCAATGGCTAGTGGGTGGCAACGCTGGCATCTTCGCGGCCATGGTCGAAAGCATCTTCGCCATGGCGAAACTTTCCGTCGAGGTCATGGTATTGCTGTTCGGCACCCTGACGCTGTGGCTGGGCTTTCTGAAGATTGCCGAGCAGGCGGGTATCGTCGAATGGCTGGCCAAGGTGCTGGGCCCCTTGTTCGCACGGCTGATGCCAGAAGTGCCGCCTGGGCACCCCGCGCTGGGGCTGATCACCATGAACTTTGCGGCCAACGGTCTGGGCCTGGACAACGCTGCTACCCCTATCGGCTTGAAGGCCATGCGTGCCCTGCAGACGCTCAACCCCAGCAGTACCACGGCCAGCAATGCACAGATCCTGTTCCTGGTGCTCAATGCGTCTTCCTTGACCCTGCTCCCTGTGACCGTCTTCATGTACCGGGCTCAGCAAGGCGCGCCCGACCCAACCATGGTGTTCCTGCCTATCCTGCTGGCCACCAGTGTGTCGACGCTGGTAGGGCTGCTGTCGGTCGCGGTGATGCAGCGTTTGCGGCTATGGGACCCTGTGGTGCTGGCTTACCTGGTGCCCGGTGCGTTGCTGCTGGGAGGCTTCATGGCCTTTCTCGGCACGTTGTCGGCAGCCGCGCTGGCCAGCTTGTCCTCAATCCTGGGCAACCTCACGCTGTTCGGGGTGATCATCGTCTTTTTGATCATCGGCGCGCTTAAGCGGGTCCAGGTCTACGAAGCGTTCGTCGAAGGGGCGAAGGAAGGCTTCGACGTTGCCAAGAGCCTGCTGCCCTACCTGGTGGCGATGCTGGTGGCGGTCGGTGTGCTGCGCGCATCAGGGGCGCTTGAGGTGGCGTTGGACGGTATTCGCCATGCGGTGAACTGGATGGGCCTGGATACGCGCTTCGTCGAAGGGCTGCCAACTGCCCTGGTCAAGCCGTTTTCCGGCAGTGCCGCACGGGCGATGCTGATCGAGACCATGCAGGCCCAGGGTGTGGACAGCTTCCCTGCCTTGGTCGCTGCGACCATCCAGGGCAGTACCGAAACCACGTTCTACGTCCTCGCCGTGTACTTCGGTGCCGTGGGCATTCAACGGGTGCGCCATGCCGTGGGGTGTGCACTGTTGGCCGAGTTTTCCGGTGTGGTGGCAGCGATCTGCGTTTGCTACTGGTTCTTTGGCTGAACGGCGTTTCAAGTGCTACAGGGTGCGCCGCTCATGAAGCGGCGCCATCCTCGACTACCTTGAAGCGCAGTACGCCTATCACCTGGCCATCCTCGGTCAGCACCCTCACCTGCCAACGCCCCACCGGGTTGGGCGGGAAGTTCTGCTTGTGGGTCCAGGCCCGATAGCCTTCCTTGCGCCCACCGTGAATGTCCAGGGCGATACGGTCCACCTCCTGCCCGTCTTTCTGCCACACATGGTAGATCCGCTCATTCAGGCCGCGCGGCGCGTTGATGGCGGTGTAGGCGTACAGGCCGCTGCTGCGAATACGGCTGGCAGCGATTTTATCCAGTGAATCTCCCGGCTCACGGTTGATGACCTCGGTACTCACGGCGACCTCGGTCATCCACAAGGTGGCCGGCGGCACCCAGGAGCGCAACAACCAACCACCGCCACCGACTGCCAGCGTGATCACCACCAGGCCGACACCGCGTCGCCAGTTGCTGACCGGGAAGCTGCTGACCAGGCTTGGGAAGGACAAGGCCATGGCGATGATCAGGGCCAGCTTGAAGCTTTGCGCGGTGGTGAGGTGCAGGATGATCGGCAAAGCCGTCAGCAAGGCGGCGAACAGGGTCAGGGTGTGCAGCGCCATGAACAGCCAGCGCCGCGGCGCGAGCCAGCGGTAGTACAGCGGGTCGATGATCGAGACCAGCCCGGCGGCGCCCAGCAAGCCTGTAAAGATCGACTGGCCGCTGTTCCAGGTGGTGGTGATGAAGAAAAACGGCAGCACGAAGAACAGGGATTCCTGGTGGATCATCTGCGTGGCATAGCGCAACAGCGGCTGGGGTATTTCACGCTTGAACGTACGCGTGAACAGGCGAGTGAGCGTGCTTTCGAGCATCAGCCAGACCCAGCTGACCAGCAGCATGACGGCGATCCAGCTGGCAAGCCCCGCCTGCCGGTCGACCAGGATGAAGCTGCCTACACCCGATAGAAAGCCCCCCAAGGCAATGACGCCCGGATAGCGTTTGAGCAGTTCGATGATGCGCTGGGCGATCTTGGGTATTGGGGGCATGGGGGCTGCAATGCTTGGAGTGGCTAGGGGGCGGCCCTTGCATGCACGACGCGGGCATTGAAAGGATACCGCCGTTTCACATGTGCCGAGTAGCACCGCTTGGCTTGTCAGGAGTTTGTCGACGCCAGCGCAGAAGGCACGCGGCGAGCAGCAACCCTGCCAGCAGGAACGACAGACCGTAGAGCTCGTCGTACCCAAGCAGCGGTTTTTCGATACGAATGTAGCCTTCGTGGGCGAGCAACTGCTCGAGCGCCTGGTTGGCTTGCTCCAGTGTCACTCGTCGCAGCTGACGCACAGGGCTGGTGAAGCGGCCGTCGGTGTAGTCGTTCAATGCGCCCCAGTAATAATCGGCAAGGGCACTGTTACCTTGGGTTGCCCAACTTTCCTTGGCGATGCTCGCTTGCTTGATGCGGGCAAAGGTGTCCGGGTCCAGGCCCTGCTTGCGCAAATGATCGAACAAGCGCCGCATGACCTCGATGGCCCTTCCTATATCATCGCGCTCAAGGTCGGCGTTGAGGCTGAGCAGGCCGGTATCACCGAAGCTCTCGCGCTGGACCGAGGGCCCGTAGGACAGGCCGTTGCGCAGGCGCAGCTGGTCGTACACTGCCCAATCCAGATAACGGGAGAGCAGATCCAGGGTGGCCTGATGGTCGTTGTCCAACACGGGCTCGATGAACAGCCAGTGGAGTTTGGCGGTATCGCCCAGCCAGCCGTGCATCAGGCCGCGCCGTTGCTTGGCCTCGTGGCTGATCGATTCCAGATCACGGCGGTCTTCCGGCTCGGTGGCCGGGAGTTCGCCGAAGGTTCTTTCCAGGTAGGCGGGCAACAGGCGGTCAAGGCCACCCACCATGATCAGTGTCATGTTGTTGGCCGCGTACCAACGCTCGCGCAGGCCTTGGACCTGCTCGAGGGTCATGTCGTCGAGGTTGGAGCGCTCGGGGCATTTCAAGCCCAATTCCGTGGCCAATTGCTGCCCGGCGGGGTGGCCGATATCCTGCCGGTCGAGCCAGCGCTGCAGGTGCCCGTAATGGCCACCGTCCTCACGCTCGATGATGCGCTTGGCAGTCGCCAGGGCCTTGGCGTCGATCTGGGTGTCGCGAATGATCGACAGCAACAGATCGAGTACCTTGCGCTGATTGCGTGCGGGCGCCTCAATCACGAACGTGGTGTCGGCATTGCCCGTGAACGCATTCCATTCGCCACCCAGCGCCTGCAGGCGCTCTTCCAGACCCCCTTCGCCCGTGTCATCCACCCCACTGAACAGCAGGTGCTCCAGCAGGTGCGGCAGCTCTTTCTGGTCGCAGCCGAAGTCGTCCAGGCCCACCCCCACGACCAGGCGAATGGACACATGGTCGCGTTCGTAGCCGTCCTTGAGGATGACCTGCAGGCCGTTGGGCAGCAGATAGCCCTCCACGCGAGCGCGGTCCAGGGCAAAGGAGCAGAAGCTACACATCAGCAGGCAGACGAACATCAGGCAACGCATGGGTGAGCGGGGGTCCTCAGGTCGGCGACATCACGGCAGAGGGGCTTCGTCCGGCACGCTGTCGAGCATCAGCCCGCCCGTGTCCGAGCCGCCCAGTACCACATAGGCACTGCTGCAGAACAAAGAGTTCAACCGCTTCATGTCGGCGATAAGCTCCAGGTGGATGGAGCTGGTCTCGATGCTCTGTACCACTTTGCGCTGCAGGCGGCTGACATGGGCGTGGGCCAGGCGCCGTTCCTGGGCGCGAAAACGACGTTTCTCGCGCAGCAGCAAACGCGCGCTTTCCGGGTCGGCGCTGAGGAATACCGAGAGGCCGAGGCGCAAGTTGGCCAGCAATTGCTCCTGCAATCCGGTCAGTTCCTCCAGCCCCATCTGAGAAAAGGCACGGCGTTGGCTTGTCTTCTGCTGCTGGACTTTGCGCAACATGCGTTCGATCAGGTCGCAGGCCAGCTTGAGGTTGACGGCCAGCTCGATGATCTCGGCCCAGCGACGGTTGTCGTGTTCGCTGAGGTCCTCGCGGGTCATCTGCGCCAGGTATAACTTGATGGCGCTGTACAGGGCCTCGGCATCCTCACCCAGTGCGCGTACCTGCTGAGGCAATGCAGCCTGAGTGCCGCGCAGGGCGCCAAGCATGGCTTCAAGCAAGTTGTCGACGATATCGCCCAGGCGCAGCGTCTCCCGGGCAGCATTGGCCAGCGCCAGGCTGGGCGTTTCCAAGGCCGAGGCGTCGAGATGGCGCGGGCGTATCTGCCCGTTGTCGCGCTCGCGCTCTGGCAACAGGCTGTTGCACAGCCTTCCCATGGGCTTGACCGTAGGCAGCATGATCAGGCAGCGGGCCGTGTTGTAGAGCAAGTGGAAGCCAATGACCAGTTCTTGCGGACTGAAACTCAGTGAGTCCATCCAGTCCACCAGCGGGTGGAGCACGGGGATGATCAACAGCAGGCCGATCAGCTTGTACAGCAGGCTGCCCAGCGCCACGCGGCGGCCGGCGGCGTTCTGCATGCTGGTGCTGATGAACGCCAGCAGGCCGCTACCAATGTTGGCGCCGACCACCAGGCCTATGGCCACCGGCAGGCTGATCACCTCGGCACCTGCCAGTGTGGCGGTGAGCAGGACGGCGGCCAGGCTCGAATACGACACCATGGCAAACAATGCACCGACCAGGGCGTCGAGCAGAATGTCGCCGGTCAGCGAGGCGAAAAGCACCTTCACGCCTTGGGCATGGGTGATGGGGGCGGCTGCCTGGACGATCAGTTCCAGCGCCAGGATGATCAGGCCCAGGCCGATGCCGACGCGGCCGAGTTGGCCAGCACGGGTCTGCTTGCGTGAAAGGAAAAAGATCACCCCCAGGAAAATCAGCAGGGGCGAAAGCCAGGACAAGTCGAAGGTCAGTACACGGGCCATGAGCGCCGTGCCCACGTCGGCCCCTAACATGATGGCCAGCGCCGGGGTCATGGCCATCAGGCCCTGACCTACGAATGAGGTGACCAGCATTGCGGTTGCGTTGCTGCTCTGCACCATTGCAGTGACCAGAATGCCCGCGATGAAGGCAAGCGGGCGTTTGTCCATGTTCTGGCCGATGATGCGTCGCAGATCCGAACCGAACACCCGTAAAATGCCGGTTCGCACGATGTGCGTGCCCCACACCAGCAAGGTGACTGCCGAAAGCAGATTGAGTAGGGTCAGCATGACGAGAGCCCCCTGAGTGCACCGGCCAAGGTGGCCGGTCGAAAAGACGCGGGCGCAGTGCCGTTTGCAAAGGCCTGTTCAAGCTTTAGTTCTATTATGCCGCTGCCGCCAGCTTCGCATGGCTGTCATCATTTTGAAACATCCTTGGGACGTACTGGCGGCATGCGCAAAGGGCCCCGCAGGGCCCTTTTCTCCGTGACGTGTGAGGTTATTGACCCGGCACGTCCTTGCGCAGCTTCACGGCCTCGTGCTCCTTGCCAGCCTTGCGTGCCAACGACGTACGCATGCGGATGTTGATGGCTTCGACCGCCAGGGAGAAGGCCATGGCGAAATAAACGTAGCCTTTAGGAACATGCACATCGAATGCTTCGGCGATCAGCACGGTACCTACCACGATCAGGAACGACAGCGCGAGCATCTTCAATGAAGGGTGCTTGTCGATGAAGTCGGCGATGGTACCGGCACAAGCCATCATGACCAGCACGGCGACGATGATTGCGGCGATCATCACCGGCACGTGCGACACCATCCCCACAGCGGTAATCACCGAATCCAGGGAGAAGACGATATCGATGATCGCGATCTGGATGATGGTGTACAAGAACTTGCCGCCAGAGCCCTTGGGTTCGTCGGCGTTTTCTTCTTCGCCTTCCAGGCCGTGGTAGATCTCCTGCGAGCTCTTCCAGAGCAGGAACAAGCCACCGAAGAACAAGATCAGGTCACGTCCGGATATACCCTGCCCTAGCACCACGAACAGATCGTCGGTCAGGCGCATTACCCAAGTGATGGACAGCAGCAGCATGATGCGAGTGACCATGGCCAGGGCCAGGCCGAAGATCCGGGTACGCGGCTGCATGTGCTTGGGCATGCGGCTGACCAGGATCGAGATCATGATGATGTTGTCGATGCCCAGAACGATTTCAAGCGCGGTCAGGGTGAAGAAGGCAACCCAGATTTCCGGGCTGGTCAGCCATTCCATGTGTTTTCCTTTGAGCGGTATGGGCGATGCGCCTGCATCGAGGCGCATTGCGGTGGAGAGAGGTCTGTTATCAGAGACTACTGAACAGCGGGAAAATGCCCATGATCAGCGCGGCGAACATTATGCACAGGCACACCAGTACTGCCCACTTGAGCGTAAAGCGTTGGTGATCCCCGAATTCGATGCCGGCCAGGGCGACCAGCAGGTAAGTCGAGGGTACCAGCGGGCTGAGCAGGTGCACCGGCTGCCCGACGATGGATGCACGGGCCATCTCGACCGGACTGATGCCATAGTGGCTTGCCGCTTCGGCCAGTACGGGGAGAACACCGTAATAGAAGGCGTCGTTGGACATGAAGAAGGTGAACGGCATGCTCACGATCGCCGTGATCACCGCCAGGTACGGGCCCAACGCTTCGGGAATGACAGCCAGCAGGCTTTTGGACATGGCATCGACCATGCCCGTGCCCGACAGGATGCCGGTGAAGATGCCTGCGGCGAAGATCAGGCCGGTAACCGCCAGCACGCTGCCGGCGTGGGCGGCGATACGGTCTTTCTGTTGTTGCAGGCAGGGGTAGTTGACGATCATCGCGATGCTGAAGGCGATCATGAACAGCACTGGCAACGGCAGCAGGCCGGCGATGAGGGCCGCCATCAATGCAGCGGTCAGTGCGCCATTGAAGTACAGCAGCTTTGGCCGGCGTGCCTCTGGATATTGCGAAACACTGATGTCGCTGTGATCGATATCGTCAGTTGGCAGGTGCAGCTCGCCCAGGCGGGCACGTTCGCGTTTGCCGTACAGGTAGGCGATGGCCAGGATCGCGACCACGCCGAACAACATCGCTGGAATCATGGGCACGAAGATATCGGAAGGGTCCACGTGCAAGGCGCTGGCCGCCCGCGCGGTGGGCCCACCCCATGGCGTCATGTTCATGACCCCGCCGGCAAGAATGATGAGCCCCGCCATGATGCGCGGGCTCATGCCCAGGCGGCTGTACATGGGCAGCATGGCCGCGCAGCAGATCATGTAGGTGGTAGCGCCGTCACCGTCCAGCGATACCACCAGGGCCAGCACGGCGGTGCCTACCGACACCTTGAGCGGGTCGCCCTTGACCAGCTTGAGGATTTTTCGCACCGCAGGGTCGAAAAGGCCGGAGTCGATCATCAAGGCAAAGTAGAGAATAGCGAACATCAGCATGACGCCGGTGGGCGCCAACTTGCTGATGCCTTCGAGCATCATGGGGCCGATCTTGCTGGCGAAACCGCCAAAGAGGGCGAACAGAATGGGCACCAGGATCAGGGCGATCAAGGCCGACAGACGCTTGGTCATGATCAGGTACATGAACGTGACGACCATGGCGAAGCCGAGGAAGGTCAGCATGGCAATACTCCAGGCGAGGCGCGACGAAAAAGAGGACGGTTCGGGCGGGTCAGCGTGCAGGACGCTGCGCGTGGAGTAGGTAGGACGGGACTAAGAGAAGTCGGGCACGGAAAGGCATCGGTATCACCATTGTTGTTGTTGGTTGCGCCGGGCGCGGCACGTACCTCGCCCTGGCTGACCGGTCTGTGCCGGCAATGGGGCTATCCTAAGCGGGCAAGCTTTCAGCCAGCTTTCGCTCGATCAAGGGTGACAAAAGGTAGGTAAAGCGGGTGGATGGGCTGTTGAGCCGCTACAGCTGTAGCCCACCCGCTGCCTTATGCAGTGCGCGAAGATGCTCTCCGATGTGCTTCACGTTGGCTTCAACTTCCGCTATCTGCCTGGCCCGGGAAGGTTCGAGCAGCGCCCTCACCTCTTTGTCCAGGTTGGTACTCAAGCGCAGCAACTGCGCCTGGCGTTCGCTGCTGACCTTTTCCAGGTGAACCCGCTCTTCTCGCTGCGGCAGCCCGTAGCCTGTGGTGTCGAGCAATTCCGCCGGGCGACTCAGGAAACCGCTGTTGGCGAGCATCTGCTTGAGGGTGGCATCGGCCTTGTCGACGCTACCATCCTTGAGCGCTGCGGCATTGAGATAGCGCTGCTTGACCTCGTCCTGTGCCAACAGCAGTTGCCGTCGCAAGCCCGCCTGTTCCAGAAGCAGCAAGGCGGCACTGGTGCGCAGGTCAGCCTGGTCGAACCAGGGCTTGCGTTGCTCGGCGTCCAGGGCCAACCAATCCTCTACCTTGGTTTGCTTTACCGGCAGTTGCTTCTTGAGCACATCGAACATGGCCTGGTAGCGGTCGCGGTACGAGTCAAAGCGGTAGCCCAGGCGCAGTGCCTCTCGCGGATCGTCCAGCACGCTGGTGTCAGCCAGCCCACGGCCGTCGAGCACGGCAAGCAGGCCATTGGGCATGATGCTGTCAAGGTCGTTGAGTTTTGGGTTGGCGGTACCGCTACGCAGCAGCTTCAGCGATTCCACGGCGCAGTTATTGGACAGGAACCAGTAGTTGCCGTCGTAGCTCCAGTGCATTTCGGCGGCCTGGCGGACCAGGTTCTCGATCTCCTCACGATTGAGCTTGAGTGGCACCGAGGCCAGGCTGCGCAGTTCGGTCTTGGTGTATTCATCGATGACCTGCCCCAGCGGCAGCACGAACAACCGGGAGGGATAGACGCCGACCAGTCCATCCCAGCTGGACAACTGGACGTCGTTGACGAAAGCGCGGTACGAAAGCACCAGGCTTTGATCAAGGTCCAGGCGGCAGTCCGGGCCTCGCGGACGGCCGGGCTTGCAGATGACCAGGCGCAGCATGCTGTGCCCCCAGCGGCTGACCAGGTTCTGATTGGCCTCGGCCAGCAGGTAATCCACTTCGTACACCCGCTCGGGGTCGACCTCACCCAGCGGCTGGCGCGCGAAGTCGCTACCGGCATTGATGAACGGCAGGCCTTTGGCGCAGGCGTCCTGGGGAGGGCTCCAGCCAAAATGTTGAGTCAGGTATCGATTGAGCGCGGGGCGGCGACAGCCATAGCTGGGGTCGAGAAGGAAGTACTCCATATTGACCGCGACGTATTCTTTCGGGCTGCTCAGCTCGTAGCGGTCGGGGCTACGCACGAACTGGCCGTTATGCTGTTCGCGCTCGCCGCGCCGGCCTACGTACTGGGGCCAGCCGGCGAGGTCCAGCAGGCGTGGGTCATCGCTGAGGGTGAACCGTCGCCCCGCCTGGCCGCGGCATTCGCCGGGCAGGCCTATATTCCCGACAGTGCCTTGCAGGCGGTTGCATCGAGTGAGCAATGCGTTCTGCTGCCCCGGCCACAACCGGGCGCGGTCGTAGATATGAGTGAGCTCATGGACCACGGTCGCCAACAGTTCGTTGCGCACAGTGCCATGGGGCCGATGCGTCAGCTCTGTGGTCGCGGTGCCGTCGGCAAGGCTGGGCAGCAGGCGCCGATTGAGCATCAGGCTGGACACCAGTGATGCCTGGCCGTAGGCGTCAGGCGGCATCTGGTCACTCCAACTGACGCTGACGGTGCGATCAAGCCGCTGCTTGAACGAGGGTGGCAGGCTGGCCATCGCTTGGTCGAGCAGCGCCTGGCTGGCGCTGACCTGCTGCGGGGTCAGGTCGGCGGTTTGCAGATCCAGGTGCAAGTCTGCAAGCGCGGGCGTGCCGAGCAGTGTCAGAAGACAGCCGAACCACCCGGCACGCAGTGACTTCACAGCGCGAGAATAGCTTCGGCCAATACCTGGTCACTGGCATCGCGTGCCTGCGGCACACGCTCGCGCAACGTCGTGAACGCCGCTTCCAGTTGCGCGCCACGGATATCGCCGTCGCTGGCCACGAAGCTGGCTGCATCGTCGTGAGCTTCACGTACCACTTTCGAATCGCGAATGGATGTCGTGGTATCCGATGTGAAGTCGATCGAGCGGCCAAAGGCGCGCACGATGATGTTGCTGGTGGCCACCAAGGTCTGAGCCTGGGCCAGGTCGGCCAACAGGAACATGCCGAGAGTAGCGGCAATCAGCGGTTTACGCATGGAGCATCTCCGAAAATACTGGGAGGAAAAGGATAGTCATTCGACGAGGATTGCTCGCGCCAGTTCCAGGTCGCTGGCAGTGCGCGCGGGTTTATGCACGCGAATGGCTTCAAGGGCTGCCTCAAGGCGTGCACCGCGCACACGACCCTCGGTGGCGACGAACATTGCCGCATCGTCGCGCGCTGCGCTTATGAGCTTTCGATCAAAAGGTGCAGTGGTGACCTGGGTCGTGACGTAACCCGAGATCACCAGGCCTTGGGTGGTGGCGTCCAGCGCGTGAGCCGTGGCTATGCCCGCGATCCAGAGCAGGGGTAATAGCAGAAAACGCATGAGCGATCGGCTGGAGACGGCTTGCTGACTCAAAGAGCCAGGATGGCTTGAGCCAGTTGCTCGTCGCTGGCGTGCAAGGCAGGTGCCTGGGCACGGATGTGAACCAGCGCGCTTTCGAGCTTGGCGCCCCGGATGCTGCCCTGGCTGGCGACGAAGCTGGCGGCGTCGTCGCGGGCTGCTTGCACGATCTTGTTGTCGCGCAGGGATGAAGACGCATCGGACGTGGCGTTGGTTGAGGCAGCGACGCCTCGTACCACGGTGTCGGTGGTGACGACAAAACTGCTGGCACTGGCTGTACCAGCCAGGCCAAGCATCAGCGCAGCGCCGATCAGGTAAGTACGGGTCATGAACGTAAGCTCCTGGTGTAAGGGGATCCAGCTGGGAACGTGGGCAACGGCCCTTGCCTAGACTATGACAGTCGGTTCTACCAGACAGTTAAGCGAAGCGTATCACGCGATGCTGTATCAAGATGTTAATGATAGAGCGGCGTTGAACTGTTATGCCTTATAGAAGAGCTCACGGTAACTGTACCGGTGACGGAGATTTTATTTGAAACACAAATAAAAAACCCGTCGCAGTGCTCTGCGACGGGTTTTCGAAATTCACGTTGCCAGTCAGGCTGGCACAGGCGCTTAGCGCCAGAAAGGCTTGCTCAGCTCTTCGTAACGCTGCGATTCGCTGATACCGGCGTCTGCCAGCAGACGCGCATCCAAGCGGGCCAATTGACGACGGCTGGCCATACGACGCTGCCAAAGCAACAAGGTAGAGGCTACGCGCAGGGGGAACGAGGCGTTGGATTGTTTGGCGGTGCTTTCAAAAACCAGACCGGAACTGAGGGTACGTTCCATGATGATCATCCTTCCGCTTATGGCGGCATTAGATAGTGATTTAACTGATGCCAATGATCCTCCCCTCTTGTCCATAACAGTAGATACAGTTGCAGGTAAAGAGGGCGAGCCAGTTAACTGTGTAATGCTACTGTTGCACTCGAAAGTGGCTCAACTGTACTGGTGTGCGCTAATATGGTGCATATTTAGATGGTTCTTCTGCATTTCGAAGAGATCATCTGGTGAAAAGCAGTACAGTAGTACAGTTCATTCAGGTCTTTCCCTGTTGCTGCTTTCTCAGTGGCGTAAAAAAAGGGTCGCCAAGCGACCCTTCGAGGTTTGTGTTTACTTCAGGACGCGTTACAGGGCAAGCATGCGACCTGTCTCTTCCAGGTTTTCATGCCATGCCAGTGCTTCACGCAAGATGTGCGGCGTGTGCCCGCCCCGCTGGCAAGCGCGCTCGAAGTAATCGTTCAAGGCCGCGCGATAGTCGGGGTGCACGCAGTTGTCGATGATCGCCCTGGCGCGCTCCCGAGGGGCCAGGCCCCGCAAGTCTGCCAGGCCTTGCTCGGTGACCAGGATGTCCACGTCATGCTCGGTATGGTCCACATGGCTGACCATGGGTACCACGCTTGAGATGGCGCCGCCTTTGGCAATCGATTTGGTCACGAATACGGCCAGGTGTGCATTACGGGCGAAGTCGCCGGAACCGCCAATGCCGTTCATCATCCGGGTGCCGCAGACGTGCGTGGAGTTGACGTTGCCGTAGAGGTCGAATTCCAGGGCAGTGTTGATACCGATGATACCGAGACGCCGAACCACTTCGGGGTGGTTGGAGATTTCCTGCGGGCGCAGAACCAGCTTGTCCTTGTACTTTTCCAGGTTGCCGAACACGTCGGTGTTGCGGCGACTGGACAGGGTGATGGAACTGCCCGAGGCAAAGCGCAGTTTGCCCGCATCGATCAGATCGAACGTGGAGTCCTGCAGCACCTCGGAGTACATGGTCAGGTCTTCGAACGGCGAGTCGATGAGCCCGCACATCACGGCGTTGGCAATGCTGCCGATCCCCGCCTGCAGGGGCCCCAACCGGTTAGTCATGCGCCCTGCTTCAACCTCTTTCTTCAGGAAGCTGATCAGGTGGTCGGCAATGCCTTGGGTTTCGTCATCGGGTGGCAGCACCGTGGAGGGCGAATCGGGTTGGTCACTGATGACGATGCCTACGATCTTGGCAGGGTCGATGGCAATAGCGGTACTGCCGATGCGGTCATCCACCTTTACCAATGGGATGGGCGTGCGGGTAGGACGGTACGTAGGTATATAGATGTCGTGCAGCCCTTCCAGATTCGGGTTGTGCGACAAATTGATCTCGACGATAACTTTCTTGGCAAAGATCGCAAAGCTCGCCGAGTTGCCGACCGACGTGGTCGGTACAATATGCCCTTGCTCGGTGATGGCCACCGCTTCGATCACGGCAATGTCGGGGAGCTTCAGTTGCTGGTTGCGCAGTTGCTCGACGGTCTCCGACAAGTGCTGGTCGATGAACATGACCTTGCCATCGTTGATGGCCTTGCGCAGCGTACTGTCCACCTGGAACGGCATGCGGCGGGCCAGTACACCGGCTTCGGTCAGCTGTTTGTCCAGGTCGTTGCCAAGGCTCGCGCCGGTCATCAGGCTGATTTGCAGCGGCGACTGCTTGGCGCGTTCGGCCAGCGCGTGAGGGACGGCCTTGGCTTCACCGGCGCGGGTGAAGCCGCTCATGCCGACGGTCATGCCGTCCTCGATCAGGCCAGCGGCGTCGGCCGCACTCATTACCTTGCTATGCAGGGAGGACAAGCGGATGCGATCACGGTACATGGATTGTTATCTCGGGCTACTAAGCTACTGCTGCGCAGTCTAGTGATTTAGACCGGTGCCGTCCCGCGACCATGGTCGTATTACCCCCGCCGCTTCATGGCCGTTGATCCGGATCAATTAACGAAAAAGCCCTGGCCGTTATCGACCAGGGCTCTTCTTGTTCACAGGATCAGAACAGAACCTGCCTCACTCCACGGCCTTGACCATGTCTTCGATGACCTTCTTGGCGTCGCCGAATACCATCATGGTCTTGTCGAGGTAGAACAGCTCGTTGTCCAGGCCTGCATAGCCGCTGGCCATGGAGCGCTTGTTGACGATGATGGTCTTGGCTTTGAAGGCTTCGAGAATCGGCATGCCGGCGATCGGTGACTTGGGGTCATTCTTGGCGGCCGGGTTGACCACGTCGTTTGCGCCCAATACCAGGACTACGTCGGCCTGGCCGAACTCGGCATTGATGTCTTCCATCTCGAAGACCTGGTCGTAGGGGACCTCGGCTTCTGCCAACAGCACGTTCATGTGACCAGGCATACGCCCTGCCACCGGGTGAATGGCGTATTTGACGGTGACACCGTTGTGCGTGAGCTTCTCGGTCAGCTCCTTGAGCGCATGCTGGGCACGTGCGACGGCAAGGCCATAGCCGGGAACGATGATCACGCTGTCGGCGTTGCTGAGCAGGAAGGTCGCATCGTCGGCCGAGCCGGACTTCACCGGACGCTGTTCTGTGGAGCCTTGGGCAGCACCCGCTTCGGCATCGCCACCAAAGCCGCCCAGGATGACATTGAAGAACGAGCGGTTCATGGCCTTGCACATGATGTAGGACAGAATCGCCCCGGACGAACCTACCAGCGAGCCGGCGATGATCAACATGGAGTTGTTCAGCGAGAAGCCGATCCCTGCTGCAGCCCAGCCCGAGTAGCTGTTGAGCATCGACACCACCACCGGCATGTCGGCACCGCCGATCGGGATGATGATCAGCACGCCCATGATGAACGCCAGCACCAGCATGAGGGTGAAGGCGCTGTAGTGGCCGGTGAAGGTGAACAGCAACCCCAGCGCGATGGTGGTCAGGCCGAGAATGAGGTTGAGTTTGTGCTGACCGGCAAACTGCACCGGCGCGCCTTGGAACAGGCGAAACTTGTATTTGCCCGATAGCTTGCCGAAGGCGATCACCGAGCCCGAGAAGGTAATGGCACCAATGGCAGCCCCCAGGAACAGCTCCAGGCGGTTACCCGTAGGGATTGGATCGCTGATGGCGGCGACGATTCCCATCGACTGGGGCTCGAGCACTGCGGCAATGGCGATGAATACCGCGGCAAGGCCGATCATGCTGTGCATGAAGGCGACCAGCTCAGGCATCTTGGTCATCTCGACGCGTTTGGCCATCACCGAGCCTGCGGTGCCGCCCACCAGCAGCCCGACGATCACATAGCCGATGCCGGCCGTGGCCAGCTCAGCACCGAGCTTATAAATGAGACCGACCGTGGTGAGGATCGCGATACCCATACCGATCATGCCGAACAGGTTGCCACGCCGGGATGTAGTGGGGTGCGACAGGCCCTTGAGCGCCTGGATGAAACATACCGAGGCGACCAGGTACAGAAGTGTTACCAGATTCATGCTCATGCTGACTTCTGCCCCTCGTTCTTGACCTTTTTCTTGAACATTTCAAGCATGCGGCGGGTGACCAGGAACCCGCCAAATACGTTGACTGCAGCCAGAGCAACGGCGAGCGTGCCCATCACCTTTCCGGCAGGCGTGACCGTTAGCGCAGCGGCGAGCATGGCACCGACGATAACGATGGCCGATATCGCGTTGGTGACTGCCATCAGCGGGGTGTGCAACGCCGGTGTGACATTCCAGACCACGTGGTAACCCACATAAATGGCCAGCACGAAAATGATGAGGTTATAAATGCCATGGGAAATCAGCATGTCTTCCATTTGTCGTGCTCCTCAGCCGTTCTTGCGGACGATTTGACCGTCGCGGCACATGAGGCAGGCCGCGACGATGTCGTCTTCGAGGTTGATGGTCAGGGCGCCGTCCTTGTCGAACAGCAGTTTTGTGAAGTCCAGCAGGTTGCGTGCGTAAAGGGCGGAAGCGTCCGCTGCCACCAGGGCGGGTAGGTTAGTTGGGCCCACGATGGTGACGCCATGGGCATGCACGACCTCGTCGGCCACGGTCAGTGGGCAGTTGCCGCCCTGGGCCGCTGCCAGGTCGATGACTACCGAACCTGGTTTCATGTGGGCGACCGTTTCGGCGCTTAATAGCGTAGGCGCTTTGCGGCCAGGGATCAGTGCGGTGGTAATGACGATGTCTGCTTGCCGGGCACGCTCGTGTACGGCCTGAGCCTGACGCTGCATCCAGCTTGCCGGCATGGGCCTGGCGTAGCCGCCGACGCCTTGGGCACAGTCGCGCTCCTCATCGGTCTCGTAAGGCACATCGATGAACTTCGCGCCGAGCGATTCGATCTGCTCCTTCACCGCAGGGCGCACGTCCGATGCCTCGATGACTGCGCCAAGACGCTTGGCCGTCGCAATCGCTTGCAACCCCGCTACACCTGCACCCAGGATCAAGACGCGTGCTGCCTTCACCGTACCGGCGGCCGTCATCAGCATCGGCATGAAGCGCGGATAGTGATGGGCAGCCAGTAATACGGCCTTGTAGCCGGCGATGTTGGCTTGGGATGAAAGTACGTCCAGGCTTTGTGCCCGAGACGTTCGCGGCGCGGCCTCCAGCGCAAATGCCGTGAGGCCGCGCGCGGCCATCTTGGCGATAACGTCGTTGTTGAACGGGTTGAGCATGCCGACCAGAAGGCTGCCGCTGCTCATCAGCGCCAATTCACCATCGGTTGGCGCGACTACCTTGAGCACCAACTGGGTGCCATAGGCTTCAGCCGCCGAGCCCAGGCGGGCACCGACAGATTCATAGGCGCTGTCCGGAATGCTGGCATTGACCCCAGCACCTTGCTGGACCGTAACCTGATGACCCTGACCTATCAGTTTCTTGATGGTTTCAGGCGTCGCGGCGACCCTTGTCTCGCCGGTCTGCGTCTCCAGCGGAACACCAATGTGCACGACTATTTCTCCTGCGATGACCTTTTTTATATTTGTGAGGCCAGCGCACTTCGTAGGGTGCGCCGGAGCGGCTTAGGGCCCAACCACCCGATCCTGGGCGGGCACAGCATTTTGCAGACGAACCAGACGAGCTTCAATAGAATCTGGAGCGAAACTAACCAATAACTACAAGTCACCATGTGACCAGATGTCGCAGCTGATCTGTTGCGAACGTTCAAGCGCCTTTATTCGTCAAGCTAGGACAGTTTTCAGCGAAAAAACCGCATTTTTCGTGTTTAAGCAGGCGAATGTCGCAAACAGAGGCTTGATAACAGATCGCTGAAGCACTCTATCACTGTCAGAAGCGCTGCAATATAGTTATTTAAATGCGACAGATCATTATATCTGTAGGTGTAAATTATAATTGACTACGGGGTCAGCTTTCCTTGGTGTCAGCGTAATCCGCCGCCTGTGCCACCAGCCATTCCCGAAACGCATCCAGCGTGGTTGATTCGACCCTGCGCTCCGGAATCATTAGATAGTAGGCCCTGTCGCTACGTAGAACATGCCTGTTAGCGACCACCAGCCTACCCTCGCCGAGCTCGCGTTGAATGAGAAAGGGGGGAATGAGCGCAACCCCCATTCCATGCATGGCCGCTTGTGCGAGCATTGAAAAGAGCTCAAGGCGGGGGCCGGTCATGTCGGTTGCTACAGAAATGCCGATGCTGCTGAACCACTGGCGCCATGCATAGGGCCGGGTGCTTTGTTGCAGCAGGGGGAGTTGTGCAATGTCGTGCGCCTGGAGGGTGTGCCTATCACCAAGCAACGCCGGGCTGCAGACAGGGACAGGATTTTCACCCATCAGCCTGTGCGAGCGGGTACCTGACCAGTCACCGTCACCAAAGTAGATGGCGGCATCGAAGCTGGTATCGGCAAATAGAAAAGGTCGTGTGCGATTGGTCAGGTTGACCGTGACATCGGGTTGACGCTGCTGGAAATCCATCAACCGCGGCAGCAACCATTGAGTGCCGAACGTGGGCACCACTGCCAGCTCGATCACGCTGGCGCCCTGCTGACGCATCACCGACAGCGTATCGCGCTCTACCGCATCGAGTTGCGCGGCCACTTGCCGGCTGTAGGACAGCCCTGCTTCGGTCAGCTTCACGCCCCGGTGTGAGCGGCGGAACAACTCAACGTTCAAAAAGCCCTCAAGGCTGCCGATCTGCCTGCACACAGCGCCCTGGGTCAGCGACAGTTCCTGAGCAGCCTTGGTGAAGCTTTCGTGGCGGGCGGCAGCCTCGAAGCAAACCAGGGCTGTAGTGCTGGGTATCTTCCGACGCATGCCTATCCCTCACTCGTGGACATTTGATTTTGGGGTTTCAATGCTCTCTGAGTGAGAAAATAGCACTCATAGGTGCAGAAACGTCGTTTGTCGTCGCCGCTTGCCCGGCCTAGGATCACGTCATAAGTCATCCACCGTTCTGGGAGAAATGCATTCATGGCCGCCAAAGCAAGCTTCAGCTGGATCGACCCCCTCTTGCTGGATCAACAGCTCAGTGAAGAAGAGCGCATGGTTCGAGACAGTGCCTATCAGTTCGCCCAGGACAAGCTGGCTCCGCGCGTGCTTGAAGCGTTCCGTCACGAAAAGACAGATGTAGCGATCTTTCGCGAGATGGGTGAAGTGGGCCTGCTGGGCGCTACGATCCCGGAGCAGTACGGTGGGAGCGGTCTGAACTACGTGTGTTACGGGCTCATTGCTCGCGAGGTAGAGCGCATCGACTCGGGGTATCGCTCGATGATGAGTGTGCAGTCGTCGTTGGTGATGGTGCCGATCAATGAATTTGGCTCCGAGGCACAGAAACAGAAGTACTTGCCCAAGCTTGCCAGTGGCGAGTGGATTGGTTGCTTTGGCCTTACTGAACCCAATCATGGGTCTGACCCGGGGTCGATGGTCACTCGTGCCCGGAAAGTCGAAGGCGGCTATCGGTTGACCGGCAGCAAGATGTGGATCACCAACAGTCCTATCGCTGATGTGTTCGTGGTGTGGGGCAAGGACGACGCAGGTGACATCCGTGGTTTCGTTTTGGAAAAGGGCTGGGAGGGCCTGAGTGCACCGGCGATTCATGGCAAGGTCGGGCTGCGCGCCTCCGTGACGGGTGAGATTGTCATGGACAATGTGTTTGTGCCCGAGGAGAACATGTTCCCTGAGGTGCGCGGGCTCAAGGGGCCTTTCACTTGCCTGAACTCCGCACGCTACGGCATTTCATGGGGAGCGCTGGGCGCTGCCGAGGCCTGCTGGCATACAGCGCGTCAGTACACCCTGGACCGGCAGCAGTTTGGCAGGCCGCTGGCTGCCAACCAGCTGATTCAGAAGAAGCTCGCTGACATGCAGACAGAGATCACCTTGGCACTGCAAGGCTGCTTGCGTCTGGGGCGCATGAAAGACGAGGGCACTGCCGCTGTCGAGATTACGTCGATCATGAAGCGCAACTCATGTGGCAAGGCGCTGGACATCGCCCGCATGGCGCGTGACATGTTGGGCGGTAATGGCATCTCGGACGAATTCGGCGTGGCGCGTCATCTGGTCAACCTCGAGGTGGTGAACACTTATGAAGGCACCCATGACGTGCATGCTCTGATTCTGGGGCGTGCGCAGACAGGTATTCAGGCTTTCTATTAATAAGGAGGCTGTCATGGGAGCGCTTTCGCATCTGCGCGTGCTGGACCTGTCGCGGGTACTGGCGGGGCCGTGGGCTGGTCAGATCCTTGCGGACCTTGGTGCCGATGTCATCAAGGTCGAGCGTCCTGGCAAGGGCGATGACACGAGGGCGTGGGGGCCGCCTTATCTCAAGGACAGCGCGGGTGGCAGTACTGGCGAAGCGGCTTATTATCTGGCAGCCAACCGCAACAAGCGCTCTATCACGATCGACTTCACCCAGGCCGATGGTCAGCGACTGATCCGCGAACTGGCTGCCAAGAGCGATATCGTCATTGAAAACTTCAAGGTAGGCGGCTTGGCGGCTTATGGGCTGGATTATCCATGCCTGAAGGCTATCAATCCGAAGCTCATCTACTGCTCGATCACCGGGTTCGGGCAGACAGGCCCCTATGCGCAGCGTGCGGGCTATGACTTCATGATTCAGGGGCTTGGCGGGCTCATGAGCCTGACAGGGCTGCCGGAGGGTGAGGTGGGTGCGGGGCCTGTGAAGGTTGGGGTGGCGCTGACGGACATTCTTACCGGGCTGTATTCGACGGTGGCGATTCTGGCGGCGCTGTCTCATCGGGAGCAGCGTGGTGAGGGTCAGCACATCGACATGGCTCTGCTGGATGTCCAGGTGGCGTGCCTGGCCAATCAGGCGATGAATTACCTCACAACGGGCGTGCCGCCGCGTCGCCTGGGCAATGCGCACCCGAATATCGTGCCTTACCAGAACTTTCCCACGGCCGATGGCGACTTCATTCTCACTGTGGGCAACGATGGTCAGTTCCGAAAGTTTGCAGAGGTGGCTGGGCAGGTACAGTGGGCTGATGACCCGCGGTTCGCAACCAACAAGGCACGTGTAGCCAACAGGGGCGAGCTAGTACCGTTGATTCGCCAGGTGACGGTGTTCAGGACGACGGCGCAGTGGGTGAGTGACCTGGAAGCAGTGGGCGTGCCGTGTGGGCCGGTCAATGACCTGGCGCAGGTGTTTGAGGATCCACAGGTAGTGGCGCGAGAACTGGCAGTGAGCATGGCGCACCCGCTGGCAGGCACAGTGCCCCAGGTCGCTTCGCCGATTCGCTTGTCGCAGACGCCTGTTGAGTACAGGCATGCGCCACCTCTACTGGGTGAGCATACAGAGAGCGTGTTGAAGGCACTGCTAAGCATGCCGGATGCCGAGGTGAAACGGTTGCGGGTGGCCGGGGTGATCTAGCGGGTGACGGCGGCTATGAATAAGCGGGGGGCGGCAGCCCCCCGCTTTGCTTTTGATTTATATGAAATTAAAGGTTGACGCGGTTTCGAATCCCCTTATAATGCGCCCCACTTCCAGCGACATCGGAACGCGAAACTCCTTGAGATTCAATGGGTTAGCTAGTTCGGGTGGTGCTGAAAGGGCTACGATCGAATAGATCGGCGGCGGTTGAGAAGAAGGTTGACAGCGTGTTGAAACGCTGTAGAATTCGCCTCCCGCTACGAGAGATCGAAGCGAGTCAAGTGGTTGAAGTTGAACGAGTTTCTCGAAACAAACTTCAAAATAAATGCTTGACAGGCAATGAGGAAAGCGTAGAATGCGCGCCTCGGTTGAGACGAAACACTCTTAGCCAAACGCTCTTTAACAAATCGAATCAAGCAATTCGTGTGGGTGCTTGTGAGTACGGACTGATAGTCAGAAAGATTATCAGCATCACAAGTGACCATGCGAGAAATCACATAGTCATTTGAGATTGCTGAGCCAAGTTTAGGGTTTCTTAAAAACCCAAGCAGTATTGAACTGAAGAGTTTGATCATGGCTCAGATTGAACGCTGGCGGCAGGCCTAACACATGCAAGTCGAGCGGATGACAGGAGCTTGCTCCTGGATTCAGCGGCGGACGGGTGAGTAATGCCTAGGAATCTGCCTGGTAGTGGGGGACAACGTTTCGAAAGGAACGCTAATACCGCATACGTCCTACGGGAGAAAGCAGGGGACCTTCGGGCCTTGCGCTATCAGATGAGCCTAGGTCGGATTAGCTTGTTGGTGAGGTAATGGCTCACCAAGGCGACGATCCGTAACTGGTCTGAGAGGATGATCAGTCACACTGGAACTGAGACACGGTCCAGACTCCTACGGGAGGCAGCAGTGGGGAATATTGGACAATGGGCGAAAGCCTGATCCAGCCATGCCGCGTGTGTGAAGAAGGTCTTCGGATTGTAAAGCACTTTAAGTTGGGAGGAAGGGTTGTAGATTAATACTCTGCAATTTTGACGTTACCGACAGAATAAGCACCGGCTAACTCTGTGCCAGCAGCCGCGGTAATACAGAGGGTGCAAGCGTTAATCGGAATTACTGGGCGTAAAGCGCGCGTAGGTGGTTTGTTAAGTTGGATGTGAAAGCCCCGGGCTCAACCTGGGAACTGCATCCAAAACTGGCAAGCTAGAGTACGGTAGAGGGTGGTGGAATTTCCTGTGTAGCGGTGAAATGCGTAGATATAGGAAGGAACACCAGTGGCGAAGGCGACCACCTGGACTGATACTGACACTGAGGTGCGAAAGCGTGGGGAGCAAACAGGATTAGATACCCTGGTAGTCCACGCCGTAAACGATGTCAACTAGCCGTTGGAATCCTTGAGATTTTAGTGGCGCAGCTAACGCATTAAGTTGACCGCCTGGGGAGTACGGCCGCAAGGTTAAAACTCAAATGAATTGACGGGGGCCCGCACAAGCGGTGGAGCATGTGGTTTAATTCGAAGCAACGCGAAGAACCTTACCAGGCCTTGACATGCAGAGAACTTTCCAGAGATGGATTGGTGCCTTCGGGAACTCTGACACAGGTGCTGCATGGCTGTCGTCAGCTCGTGTCGTGAGATGTTGGGTTAAGTCCCGTAACGAGCGCAACCCTTGTCCTTAGTTACCAGCACGTTATGGTGGGCACTCTAAGGAGACTGCCGGTGACAAACCGGAGGAAGGTGGGGATGACGTCAAGTCATCATGGCCCTTACGGCCTGGGCTACACACGTGCTACAATGGTCGGTACAGAGGGTTGCCAAGCCGCGAGGTGGAGCTAATCTCACAAAACCGATCGTAGTCCGGATCGCAGTCTGCAACTCGACTGCGTGAAGTCGGAATCGCTAGTAATCGCGAATCAGAATGTCGCGGTGAATACGTTCCCGGGCCTTGTACACACCGCCCGTCACACCATGGGAGTGGGTTGCACCAGAAGTAGCTAGTCTAACCTTCGGGAGGACGGTTACCACGGTGTGATTCATGACTGGGGTGAAGTCGTAACAAGGTAGCCGTAGGGGAACCTGCGGCTGGATCACCTCCTTAATCGACGACATCAGCCTGCTGATGAGCTCCCACACGAATTGCTTGATTCATTTGCTGATGAGAAATCAGAAATGAACATTCCGGTGTGAATGTTGATTTCTGACTTTTGTCAGATCGTTCTTTAAAAATTCGGATATGTGATAGAAATAGACTGAAGACCAGTTTCACTGCTGGAATTCAGGCTAAGGTAAAATTTGTGAGTTCTGCTCGAAAGAGCGACGTGCGAATTTTCGGCGAATGTCGTCTTCACAGTATAACCAGATTGCTTGGGGTTATATGGTCAAGTGAAGAAGCGCATACGGTGGATGCCTTGGCAGTCAGAGGCGATGAAAGACGTGGTAGCCTGCGAAAAGCTTTGGGGAGTCGGCAAACAGACTGTGATCCAGAGATCTCTGAATGGGGGAACCCAGCCAGCATAAGCTGGTTATCTTGTACTGAATACATAGGTGCAAGAGGCGAACCAGGGGAACTGAAACATCTAAGTACCCTGAGGAAAAGAAATCAACCGAGATTCCCTTAGTAGTGGCGAGCGAACGGGGACCAGCCCTTAAGTTGATTTGAGATTAGTGGAACGCTCTGGAAAGTGCGGCCATAGTGGGTGATAGCCCCGTACACGAAAATCTCTTATCAATGAAATCGAGTAGGACGGAGCACGAGAAACTTTGTCTGAATATGGGGGGACCATCCTCCAAGGCTAAATACTACTGACTGACCGATAGTGAACCAGTACCGTGAGGGAAAGGCGAAAAGAACCCCGGAGAGGGGAGTGAAATAGAACCTGAAACCGTATGCGTACAAGCAGTGGGAGCCTACTTTGTTAGGTGACTGCGTACCTTTTGTATAATGGGTCAGCGACTTATATTCAGTGGCGAGCTTAACCGAATAGGGGAGGCGTAGCGAAAGCGAGTCTTAATAGGGCGTTTAGTCGCTGGGTATAGACCCGAAACCGGGCGATCTATCCATGGGCAGGTTGAAGGTTAGGTAACACTGACTGGAGGACCGAACCGACTACCGTTGAAAAGTTAGCGGATGACCTGTGGATCGGAGTGAAAGGCTAATCAAGCTCGGAGATAGCTGGTTCTCCTCGAAAGCTATTTAGGTAGCGCCTCATGTATCACTGTAGGGGGTAGAGCACTGTTTCGGCTAGGGGGTCATCCCGACTTACCAAACCGATGCAAACTCCGAATACCTACAAGTGCCGAGCATGGGAGACACACGGCGGGTGCTAACGTCCGTCGTGAAAAGGGAAACAACCCAGACCGTCAGCTAAGGTCCCAAAGTCATGGTTAAGTGGGAAACGATGTGGGAAGGCTTAGACAGCTAGGAGGTTGGCTTAGAAGCAGCCACCCTTTAAAGAAAGCGTAATAGCTCACTAGTCGAGTCGGCCTGCGCGGAAGATGTAACGGGGCTCAAACCATGCACCGAAGCTACGGGTATCATCGTATGGTGATGCGGTAGAGGAGCGTTCTGTAAGCCTGTGAAGGTGAGTTGAGAAGCTTGCTGGAGGTATCAGAAGTGCGAATGCTGACATGAGTAACGACAATGCGAGTGAAAAACTCGCACGCCGAAAGACCAAGGTTTCCTGCGCAACGTTAATCGACGCAGGGTTAGTCGGTCCCTAAGGCGAGGCTGAAAAGCGTAGTCGATGGAAAACAGGTTAATATTCCTGTACTTCCAGTTATTGCGATGGAGGGACGGAGAAGGTTAGGCCAGCCTGGCGTTGGTTGTCCAGGTTTAAGGTGGTAGGCTGAAATCTTAGGCAAATCCGGGATTTCAAGGCCGAGAGCTGATGACGAGTTGCCTTTAGGCGATGAAGTGGTTGATACCATGCTTCCAAGAAAAGCTCCTAAGCTTCAGATAACTGGGAACCGTACCCCAAACCGACACAGGTGGTTAGGTAGAGAATACCAAGGCGCTTGAGAGAACTCGGGTGAAGGAACTAGGCAAAATGGCACCGTAACTTCGGGAGAAGGTGCGCCGGCGAAGGTGAAGGGCTTGCCCCGTAAGCTTTTGCTGGTCGAAGATACCAGGCCGCTGCGACTGTTTATTAAAAACACAGCACTCTGCAAACACGAAAGTGGACGTATAGGGTGTGACGCCTGCCCGGTGCCGGAAGGTTAATTGATGGGGTTAGCGCAAGCGAAGCTCTTGATCGAAGCCCCGGTAAACGGCGGCCGTAACTATAACGGTCCTAAGGTAGCGAAATTCCTTGTCGGGTAAGTTCCGACCTGCACGAATGGCGTAACGATGGCGGCGCTGTCTCCACCCGAGACTCAGTGAAATTGAAATCGCTGTGAAGATGCAGTGTATCCGCGGCTAGACGGAAAGACCCCGTGAACCTTTACTATAGCTTTGCACTGGACTTTGAATTTGCTTGTGTAGGATAGGTGGGAGGCTTTGAAGTGGGGACGCCAGTTCTCATGGAGCCATCCTTGAAATACCACCCTGGCAACTTTGAGGTTCTAACTCAGGTCCGTTATCCGGATCGAGGACAGTGTATGGTGGGTAGTTTGACTGGGGCGGTCTCCTCCCAAAGAGTAACGGAGGAGTACGAAGGTGCGCTCAGACCGGTCGGAAATCGGTCGTAGAGTATAAAGGCAAAAGCGCGCTTGACTGCGAGACACACACGTCGAGCAGGTACGAAAGTAGGTCTTAGTGATCCGGTGGTTCTGTATGGAAGGGCCATCGCTCAACGGATAAAAGGTACTCCGGGGATAACAGGCTGATACCGCCCAAGAGTTCATATCGACGGCGGTGTTTGGCACCTCGATGTCGGCTCATCACATCCTGGGGCTGAAGCCGGTCCCAAGGGTATGGCTGTTCGCCATTTAAAGTGGTACGCGAGCTGGGTTTAGAACGTCGTGAGACAGTTCGGTCCCTATCTGCCGTGGACGTTTGAGATTTGAGAGGGGCTGCTCCTAGTACGAGAGGACCGGAGTGGACGAACCTCTGGTGTTCCGGTTGTCACGCCAGTGGCATTGCCGGGTAGCTATGTTCGGAAGAGATAACCGCTGAAAGCATCTAAGCGGGAAACTTGCCTCAAGATGAGATCTCACTGGGATCTTGAATCCCCTAAAGGGCCGTCGAAGACTACGACGTTGATAGGTTGGGTGTGTAAGCGCTGTGAGGCGTTGAGCTAACCAATACTAATTGCCCGTGAGGCTTGACCATATAACACCCAAGCAATTTGCTTCTGCAGATTGCGGTGGTGAAGATGACATGAGCCGAAAGTTCGCAACGCATCACAAACATCACATATCCGAATTCGCTGGGCTGTCCAACAGGACATTCTGGCTACAGAATTTCTTGACGACCATAGAGCATTGGAACCACCTGATCCCATCCCGAACTCAGTAGTGAAACGATGCATCGCCGATGGTAGTGTGGGGTTTCCCCATGTGAGAGTAGGTCATCGTCAAGATTCATTTCGCAAAACCCCTATCTGCGTATGCAGGTAGGGGTTTTGTCTTTAAGTAGAAGCTCATGCTTTTCCTGGTAGGCCAAGCGGCCAGCCAGCGGTGGTAAAAAGGTGGTTGACAGCGTTTTTGAATGCTGTATTATTCACCTCCCGCTACGAGAGATCGAAGCGAGTTAAGTAGTTGAAGTTGAACGAGTTTTTCGAAAATACTTCAAAATAAACGCTTGACAGGCAATGAGGAAAGCGTAGAATGCGCGCCTCGGTTGAGACGAAACACTCTCAGCCAAACGCTCTTTAACAAATCGAATCAAGCAATTCGTGTGGGTGCTTGTGAGTACGGACTGATAGTCAGAAAGATTATCAGCATCACAAGTGACCATGCGAGAAATCACATAGTCATTTGAGATTGCTGAGCCAAGTTTAGGGTTTCTTAAAAACCCAAGCAGTATTGAACTGAAGAGTTTGATCATGGCTCAGATTGAACGCTGGCGGCAGGCCTAACACATGCAAGTCGAGCGGATGACGGGAGCTTGCTCCTGGATTCAGCGGCGGACGGGTGAGTAATGCCTAGGAATCTGCCTGGTAGTGGGGGACAACGTTTCGAAAGGAACGCTAATACCGCATACGTCCTACGGGAGAAAGCAGGGGACCTTCGGGCCTTGCGCTATCAGATGAGCCTAGGTCGGATTAGCTTGTTGGTGAGGTAATGGCTCACCAAGGCGACGATCCGTAACTGGTCTGAGAGGATGATCAGTCACACTGGAACTGAGACACGGTCCAGACTCCTACGGGAGGCAGCAGTGGGGAATATTGGACAATGGGCGAAAGCCTGATCCAGCCATGCCGCGTGTGTGAAGAAGGTCTTCGGATTGTAAAGCACTTTAAGTTGGGAGGAAGGGTTGTAGATTAATACTCTGCAATTTTGACGTTACCGACAGAATAAGCACCGGCTAACTCTGTGCCAGCAGCCGCGGTAATACAGAGGGTGCAAGCGTTAATCGGAATTACTGGGCGTAAAGCGCGCGTAGGTGGTTTGTTAAGTTGGATGTGAAAGCCCCGGGCTCAACCTGGGAACTGCATCCAAAACTGGCAAGCTAGAGTACGGTAGAGGGTGGTGGAATTTCCTGTGTAGCGGTGAAATGCGTAGATATAGGAAGGAACACCAGTGGCGAAGGCGACCACCTGGACTGATACTGACACTGAGGTGCGAAAGCGTGGGGAGCAAACAGGATTAGATACCCTGGTAGTCCACGCCGTAAACGATGTCAACTAGCCGTTGGAATCCTTGAGATTTTAGTGGCGCAGCTAACGCATTAAGTTGACCGCCTGGGGAGTACGGCCGCAAGGTTAAAACTCAAATGAATTGACGGGGGCCCGCACAAGCGGTGGAGCATGTGGTTTAATTCGAAGCAACGCGAAGAACCTTACCAGGCCTTGACATGCAGAGAACTTTCCAGAGATGGATTGGTGCCTTCGGGAACTCTGACACAGGTGCTGCATGGCTGTCGTCAGCTCGTGTCGTGAGATGTTGGGTTAAGTCCCGTAACGAGCGCAACCCTTGTCCTTAGTTACCAGCACGTTATGGTGGGCACTCTAAGGAGACTGCCGGTGACAAACCGGAGGAAGGTGGGGATGACGTCAAGTCATCATGGCCCTTACGGCCTGGGCTACACACGTGCTACAATGGTCGGTACAGAGGGTTGCCAAGCCGCGAGGTGGAGCTAATCTCACAAAACCGATCGTAGTCCGGATCGCAGTCTGCAACTCGACTGCGTGAAGTCGGAATCGCTAGTAATCGCGAATCAGAATGTCGCGGTGAATACGTTCCCGGGCCTTGTACACACCGCCCGTCACACCATGGGAGTGGGTTGCACCAGAAGTAGCTAGTCTAACCTTCGGGAGGACGGTTACCACGGTGTGATTCATGACTGGGGTGAAGTCGTAACAAGGTAGCCGTAGGGGAACCTGCGGCTGGATCACCTCCTTAATCGACGACATCAGCCTACTGATGAGCTCCCACACGAATTGCTTGATTCATTGTAAAAGACGATGCTGTAACGCGACCCTGTTATAGGTCTGTAGCTCAGTTGGTTAGAGCGCACCCCTGATAAGGGTGAGGTCGGCAGTTCAAATCTGCCCAGACCTACCATTACTTGGTTCAGCCGTAGAATACGGGGCCATAGCTCAGCTGGGAGAGCGCCTGCCTTGCACGCAGGAGGTCAGCGGTTCGATCCCGCTTGGCTCCACCAATCCTTCAGGTTTGCAGCACTGTTCAGAATACAGAAATGAACATTCCAGCATGAATGTTGATTTCTGACTTTTGTCAGATCGTTCTTTAAAAATTCGGATATGTGATAGAAATAGACTGAAGACCAGTTTCACTGCTGGAATTCAGGCTAAGGTAAAATTTGTGAGTTCTGCTCGTAAGAGCGACGTGCGAATTTTCGGCGAATGTCGTCTTCACAGTATAACCAGATTGCTTGGGGTTATATGGTCAAGTGAAGAAGCGCATACGGTGGATGCCTTGGCAGTCAGAGGCGATGAAAGACGTGGTAGCCTGCGAAAAGCTTTGGGGAGTCGGCAAACAGACTGTGATCCAGAGATCTCTGAATGGGGGAACCCAGCCAGCACAAGCTGGTTATCTTGTACTGAATACATAGGTGCAAGAGGCGAACCAGGGGAACTGAAACATCTAAGTACCCTGAGGAAAAGAAATCAACCGAGATTCCCTTAGTAGTGGCGAGCGAACGGGGACCAGCCCTTAAGTTGATTTGAGATTAGTGGAACGCTCTGGAAAGTGCGGCCATAGTGGGTGATAGCCCCGTACACGAAAATCTCTTATCAATGAAATCGAGTAGGACGGAGCACGAGAAACTTTGTCTGAATATGGGGGGACCATCCTCCAAGGCTAAATACTACTGACTGACCGATAGTGAACCAGTACCGTGAGGGAAAGGCGAAAAGAACCCCGGAGAGGGGAGTGAAATAGAACCTGAAACCGTATGCGTACAAGCAGTGGGAGCCTACTTTGTTAGGTGACTGCGTACCTTTTGTATAATGGGTCAGCGACTTATATTCAGTGGCGAGCTTAACCGAATAGGGGAGGCGTAGCGAAAGCGAGTCTTAATAGGGCGTTTAGTCGCTGGGTATAGACCCGAAACCGGGCGATCTATCCATGGGCAGGTTGAAGGTTAGGTAACACTGACTGGAGGACCGAACCGACTACCGTTGAAAAGTTAGCGGATGACCTGTGGATCGGAGTGAAAGGCTAATCAAGCTCGGAGATAGCTGGTTCTCCTCGAAAGCTATTTAGGTAGCGCCTCATGTATCACTGTAGGGGGTAGAGCACTGTTTCGGCTAGGGGGTCATCCCGACTTACCAAACCGATGCAAACTCCGAATACCTACAAGTGCCGAGCATGGGAGACACACGGCGGGTGCTAACGTCCGTCGTGAAAAGGGAAACAACCCAGACCGTCAGCTAAGGTCCCAAAGTCATGGTTAAGTGGGAAACGATGTGGGAAGGCTTAGACAGCTAGGAGGTTGGCTTAGAAGCAGCCACCCTTTAAAGAAAGCGTAATAGCTCACTAGTCGAGTCGGCCTGCGCGGAAGATGTAACGGGGCTCAAACCATGCACCGAAGCTACGGGTATCATCGTATGATGATGCGGTAGAGGAGCGTTCTGTAAGCCTGTGAAGGTGAGTTGAGAAGCTTGCTGGAGGTATCAGAAGTGCGAATGCTGACATGAGTAACGACAATGCGAGTGAAAAACTCGCACGCCGAAAGACCAAGGTTTCCTGCGCAACGTTAATCGACGCAGGGTTAGTCGGTCCCTAAGGCGAGGCTGAAAAGCGTAGTCGATGGAAAACAGGTTAATATTCCTGTACTTCCAGTTATTGCGATGGAGGGACGGAGAAGGTTAGGCCAGCCTGGCGTTGGTTGTCCAGGTTTAAGGTGGTAGGCTGAAATCTTAGGCAAATCCGGGATTTCAAGGCCGAGAGCTGATGACGAGTTGCCTTTAGGCGACGAAGTGGTTGATACCATGCTTCCAAGAAAAGCTCCTAAGCTTCAGATAACTGGGAACCGTACCCCAAACCGACACAGGTGGTTAGGTAGAGAATACCAAGGCGCTTGAGAGAACTCGGGTGAAGGAACTAGGCAAAATGGCACCGTAACTTCGGGAGAAGGTGCGCCGGCGAAGGTGAAGGGCTTGCCCCGTAAGCTTTTGCTGGTCGAAGATACCAGGCCGCTGCGACTGTTTATTAAAAACACAGCACTCTGCAAACACGAAAGTGGACGTATAGGGTGTGACGCCTGCCCGGTGCCGGAAGGTTAATTGATGGGGTTAGCGCAAGCGAAGCTCTTGATCGAAGCCCCGGTAAACGGCGGCCGTAACTATAACGGTCCTAAGGTAGCGAAATTCCTTGTCGGGTAAGTTCCGACCTGCACGAATGGCGTAACGATGGCGGCGCTGTCTCCACCCGAGACTCAGTGAAATTGAAATCGCTGTGAAGATGCAGTGTATCCGCGGCTAGACGGAAAGACCCCGTGAACCTTTACTATAGCTTTGCACTGGACTTTGAATTTGCTTGTGTAGGATAGGTGGGAGGCTTTGAAGTGGGGACGCCAGTTCTCATGGAGCCATCCTTGAAATACCACCCTGGCAACTTTGAGGTTCTAACTCAGGTCCGTTATCCGGATCGAGGACAGTGTATGGTGGGTAGTTTGACTGGGGCGGTCTCCTCCCAAAGAGTAACGGAGGAGTACGAAGGTGCGCTCAGACCGGTCGGAAATCGGTCGTAGAGTATAAAGGCAAAAGCGCGCTTGACTGCGAGACACACACGTCGAGCAGGTACGAAAGTAGGTCTTAGTGATCCGGTGGTTCTGTATGGAAGGGCCATCGCTCAACGGATAAAAGGTACTCCGGGGATAACAGGCTGATACCGCCCAAGAGTTCATATCGACGGCGGTGTTTGGCACCTCGATGTCGGCTCATCACATCCTGGGGCTGAAGCCGGTCCCAAGGGTATGGCTGTTCGCCATTTAAAGTGGTACGCGAGCTGGGTTTAGAACGTCGTGAGACAGTTCGGTCCCTATCTGCCGTGGACGTTTGAGATTTGAGAGGGGCTGCTCCTAGTACGAGAGGACCGGAGTGGACGAACCTCTGGTGTTCCGGTTGTCACGCCAGTGGCATTGCCGGGTAGCTATGTTCGGAAGAGATAACCGCTGAAAGCATCTAAGCGGGAAACTTGCCTCAAGATGAGATCTCACTGGGATCTTGAATCCCCTAAAGGGCCGTCGAAGACTACGACGTTGATAGGTTGGGTGTGTAAGCGCTGTGAGGCGTTGAGCTAACCAATACTAATTGCCCGTGAGGCTTGACCATATAACACCCAAGCAATTTGCTTCTGCAGATTGCGGTGGTGAAGATGACATGAACCGAAAGTTCGCAACGCATCACAACATCACATATCCGAATTCGCTGGGCTGTCCAACAGGACATTCTGGCTACAGAATTTCTTGACGACCATAGAGCATTGGAACCACCTGATCCCATCCCGAACTCAGTAGTGAAACGATGCATCGCCGATGGTAGTGTGGGGTTTCCCCATGTGAGAGTAGGTCATCGTCAAGATTCATTTCGCAAAACCCCTATCTGCGTATGCAGGTAGGGGTTTTGTCTTTAAGTAGGAACTACAGAGATTCGCAGGCACGTCGATGACGGGCCAGCACACAGAATTTCTTGACGACCATAGAGCATTGGAACCACCTGATCCCATCCCGAACTCAGCAGTGAAACGATGCATCGCCGATGGTAGTGTGGGGTTTCCCCATGTGAGAGTAGGTCATCGTCAAGATTGAAACAAAAAGCCCCTGTCTGCGCTGCAGACAGGGGCTTTTTCTTTTGGGGGGTTTAAACACCCCCAATGACTAGCTTCTGATAAGCGGTTGTCCCGCTGTGCGCTTTAGAACTGGTAGCTCACTGTGGCGCTCACATTACGCTCTTCGCCCATGTAGCAGTAATTCAAACTGGCGCACGAGGTGATGTATCGCTGATTGGTCAGGTTGTTGGCATTCAGACGAACATCCAAGCCCTTCAGACCCAGCTTACCCATGTCGTAGCCCAACGAGGCATCAACCAACGTGTAGGAAGGCACCTTGCGGCTGTTCTCTGCATCTGCCCAGCTATGCCCCACATACCTCACGCCGCCGCCCAACCTAATCCCGTCGAGCGCGCCTTGCCGGAAGTTGTAGTCGGCCCACAGCGAGACCATTTGCTCCGGGGCTTGGGTAGGCGAATTGCCTTTGTTGTCCAGACCGCTGGATACAAGGCTAGGCATCGATTTCGAGTACTCGATGTCGGTGTAGGTATAGCCACCCAGCAGTTTCAAGTTATCAGTGACCTGCACATGCGCTTCCAACTCCAACCCTTGCGAGCGCACTTGACCGACAGGCCTGTAGAAGTCTTCATCCGGTTGCTTGGAGGCCAGGTTCTCCTGCTCGATACGGAACACAGAGGCGGTGTACAGGTTGTCGCTACCAGGTGGCTGATACTTGATACCGGCTTCCCACTGAGTGCCCTCGGTAGGAGCAAGCGGTTTTCCGTCTTGATCGGATACGGTATTCGGGTTGAAGGACTCGGAGTAGCTCACATACGGCGCCAGGCCATTCTCGAAGAGATAGAGCACCCCAGCGCGAGTCGTGAAGTTGGAACGCTTGTCACTGACCCTGGTATTGGTATCACGATTTTCCTCGGATACCTTGACCCAATCCTGGCGCAGGCCCAGTGAGAAGCGCCATTGATCCAGCTCCACCAGATCCTGCAGATAGACACCCGTCTGTTGCAACCGGCGTTGGTATCGGTTTTCACCGAGCACCTGCAGGTTGCCATTACCATACTGCGGGTTAGCCGCATCCAGCGGATCTACAGTGCCATAACGCCACGAGACATCGGCTTTGCGGCGCTGGTAATCCGTGCCCAGCAGCAGGGTGTGCTTGGCAATGCCGGTGAAGAATTCAGCCTGGACCATGTTGTCGATGATGTAGGAGTGCAGCCGCTCATCACCCCCGGTGTAAGCTCGGTTGAGGACGGTACTGTCGGCATCTGCCCAACCTGCCGAGTACACCTGGTCCATCGATACGTCCGAGTCCTGGTAGCGGAAGTTCTGCCGCGCGGTAAATACATCGTTGAAGCGATGCTCGAACTGGTAACTGAACGACTGCTGGGTGCGCTCGTAATTGTCGATGCCCGGCTCCCCTTCGAAGAAGTGATCCGACAGGCGTACCCCATTACGCTTGCTCAGCATCCCGTCTGCAGGATTACCGCCGTGATACCCCCCGTTTGGATCACGCTGCAAGTAGGCCTGCAGGGTCAGCGATGTGTCTTCGCTGAAGTCGATGCTAAGCGACGGAGCGATGGCGTAACGTTCTTCCTTGTTGTGATCGAACTGAGTATCCGAAGCGTCTGCCAAACCGGTCAGGCGATAGGCAATACGCTTGTCTGCATCCAACGGGCCGCTGGTATCGAAGCCCAGCCCGCGCTGACCTTGGGTACCAACCGACGCTTGAACTTGATGGAAAGCGGTGAACACGGGCTTTTTGGTGGTCAGTGCGACCAATCCACCCGGTGAGCTACGGCCATAAAGGACCGAAGAAGGCCCTTTCAAGACATCGATCCGTTCCAGGAAATAGGGGTCGACCTGCATCGTGCTGTAGGTGCCGTTGTCCCCCATGGACTTGAGGCCGTCTACGTAGATGTTATCCACCGACCCGTCATTGAAACCTCGCATGGCCACGTAGTCATACCGGTGCGTCGCGCCATAGGGGCTGGTCATCACCCCTGGGGTATAGCGCATGGCCTGGGCGACGGTTTGAGAACCTTGGTCGTCGATCTGTTGCCGGGTTACCACCGAAACCGATTGGGATGTCTCTACCAGTGCCAAGCTGCTTTTAGTAGCGACCTGGCTGTGGGTGGCGTTATAACCCTCCATGCTCCCCAAGGCATTGCCCAGGGTGAAACCTCGAATGTCCGTATCGGGTAACGCCAGCGCAGCTTCCGCTGGCTGAGCCTGTACGATGAAGGTCCGGTTTCCTTGATCCAACGCCGTCAAGCCGCTTCCTGCCAACAGCACCCCTAACGCCTGCTCAGCCGAGTACTGTCCGTGAAGGCCTCTGGACTGCAAGCCTTGAGTGAGTGCCGGCGTACTGGAAAGCGTGATGCCCGCCTGACGAGCAAATTGATTGAGCACTTCATCCAGGGGCCCAGGCGCAATTGCATAAGTCGAGCTGACCAGTGAGGTATCAGCGGCGAGTGTGATGCCAGGCACCATGGCCAATCCAAGTGCCGTACCCAGCAAGGCAGCGCGGATGGCATTGCTTAGCAAATCTGAGTGCAAGACAGGTCGAAAATCATTCGCGCCAAAGGCGTACAGTTTTACCGGGTTGGTTGACATGAAAGGGTCCGTAAAATGTGCAGGAGATTCTTCTCACTGATCTAGCCGGATACGCGGCCAAAACCCGACACATTAGGAGCAGGCTTTGTTCACCAAAGTCTAGGCACGACCCAGCGCTTCCACGCGCACCCACCATCGCGTTAAATGACGGACTTGAACGGGAAGCGTGGTGGGCAGCAATTGCAGGAGATGTTCTGGATTCTGGAGGCGGAATACCCCGGACAAACGGAGCTCAGCAATGTCATCGCTGCAGGTGAGATAACCGCGGCGGTATCGGCTGATCTGCGTCAGGAAATCCCTGAGCAACATGTTCTTGCCCACGATGAGGCCTTCGGTCCAGGCCATCGCGTCCATCCCTGAAGGCGTCACCTGCTCGGCACCGCTGGCGGTGACGCGCCATTCTCCACCTGGCTCGAGCCATTGGATCAGGCCGGTGCTCTGGCTGCGAGTGAATACTCGCCCCTCACTGACGACCACCCGTAGGCAATCGTCCTCGATACGCCCCACGAAGCGCCCCCCGACGGTTTGCAACGCTGCGGTATTCGTGCGCAGAGTGACTGGAGGTTGTCCAGGAGCTGCCTGTCGACAGTCCAGCATGACCTCACCCCGCTTGAGGTCGATCGACAATTGCTGCCTGTTGAAGGCCACGTCCACGGCACTTCGGGTATTGAGTTGTAGCCGAGAGCCGTCGGGTAAGGTCACGTCTCTGCGCTCACCCGTGGCTGTCGCGTAGTCGGATGACCAGGCCTGTACCACACTCAAGTCCTTGCTCAGCCATGCTGCCGATCCGAACACGGCAACGGTGCCCAGCAGCTTCAACGCCTGTCGCCGCTCAAGGCGCCGATGACTGGCCTCCAGTGTCTGCAGCGCAACCCCCACAGCGGGCACGTGGCGCAGGTCCAGGTCCTGTTCCAAATGCAGCACGCGTTGCCAGGCCAGCTCGTGGGTCGCAGCCTCTGAGCGCCACTGCGCGAGACGCTCGTTCAAAGTCGGATCCTCACCACTGTGGCGAAGTTTCAGCATCCACTGGATGGCTTGTCTGACCGTCTTGGCGTCGGGATGAGGGCTAGGCATAACCGGTGTCATTACGCTTCGTAGCGCAGCAGGTAGCAGTGATAAAGCGCGTCAGCAATGTAGCGCTCCACCGTTCTCACCGATACGCCCATCTGCTGTGCAATTTCCTGATGCCGCAGGCCCTCGCATTGGGCTAGCAGGAAAGCAGTGCGAACCTTTGGCTTTAGGCCATCGAGCATCTTGGCAATGCGTTCAAGCAACTCCAGCAGCAGCTCGCGGGTCTCCACATCGGGCGTGTTAGCCTCCGGCACCAGCGCCAGCGCTTCCAGATAGGCTTTGTGCAGTTCCTCTCGACGCCAGTGGTCGATGATCAACCCGCGCGCCACCGTGCGCAGAAACGCCCTGGGCTGTTGTATCTGCAGATGCTCGCGGCGTTGCAACAGCCGCATGAAGGTATCCTGGGCCACGTCAGCAGCGTCGGCCGCATTGCCAAGCCTGTGGCGCAGCCATGTATGCAGCCAGCCATGATGAGCACTGTAGAGGTTTTGCACGAGATCGTTGCTAGGCATGAGACACAGCTATCAGGGCTTAAATGATAATTAGTCTCATTGTTTCGCCCGGCGCGAGATTTTGCAACCTACCTGTCGGTCCCCAAGCCATTCAGTGCGAGCGCTGGCTGTCCAAGTACCTTCGAATGGTCACGGCTGCGCTGTTGAGGTGCTGCTCCAATACCGCAATTGCATCGCTGACACGTTTGGCACTGGCGGCATCGACCAAGGCCGTGTGATCGTCTTGGGTGAGCTTGCCCAGGCCCATCGACGAAAGATGAAAGCGTAGAAACCGCTCCTCTTGCATCAATTCGTTATCGATCAGGCGCAGCAGTTTATGGTTCGCTGCCTTGCTATAAAGCACCATGTGAAGCTCACGATTAAGACGAGCGATCTCGGCATGTCGTGTTTCGTTTTCCAGTTGCTGGATGCAACTGCGGGCCTTGGCGATGTCTTGCGCCGTCAGAAGCGGAATGGATTGACGCAACGCCTCGCTTTCGAGCAGAACACGCAAATCGTAGGCATCTGCCGCATCCTCGCCTATCAGCGGCGCAACGACTGCGCCCTTGTGAAGCTCCACGTTCAACAGTGACTGCGCTTCCAGTTGACGCAGCGCCTCACGCACGGGCATACGGCTGACGCCATAAAGTGTCGCCAACTCCTGTTGCCTGATTGCCGTTCCGGGTGGCAAACGACCCTCGAGAATGGCACTGCGCACGCGTTCTTCAATAACGCCGCGGGCCAGATGTGGCAGCAACTGTTCACTGTTCAACACGCTGCTCAGTTTGATTTTGTTGCCCACGCAACGCCTGCCTTAAACGATTACCAAAGTTGGATCCAATGACACGGTTATAGCGGTATGACGTGTCAAATGCTGGCCTCTACTGGGGGCATGCCCCAGGGCGCGGCTATGGTGGATGAAGTTGCTCTGCAAAGGAAGTGACATGACCCGCGCGGCAAGCGTTGATCCGGCGTACTCCGACACAGAGGCCGATGATCGCGATGTGCCATTGTCTTTTGCGGTGTCAGGCCGCACCATCGCTTCTTTCGACTGGCCTGGACAGTGCTTGGCAGTGGCGATCACCCCGATGCTCAAAACCGTGCTGCACCGAGTTGCCCTGGCTGCGCTGCTGGGTGGCCTGCTGCTGGGCGGTTTGCATGCCGACTGGGATTTCGCCCAGATCAGTCGCCAGTCTCAAGCGCTGTACGGGCCATTGGGGGAGGGCAAAGCGCGAATCGATGCGTGGCAGAACCTCATGGCCACCCAGAAGCAGGGGACTGAGCTTGAGCGTCTGCAGGTGGTCAACCGGTTCTTTAACCAACAATTGCGCTACGTCGAGGATATCGATCTGTGGCACGAGGTCGATTACTGGGCAACACCGGTCCAAGCACTGATAAAAGGGGCTGGCGATTGCGAGGATTACGCTATCGCCAAGTACTTCAGCCTCAGGCGCATGGGCATCCCCAGCGAGAAACTGCGGATCACCTACGTCAAGGCCTTGCGACAGAACCGGGCACACATGGTACTGACCTATTATTCAACGCCCCAGGCGCAGCCGTTGGTGCTCGACAGCCTGATGGACGCGATCAAGCCGGCCAGCCAGCGCCCCGACCTGTTGCCCGTCTATGCCTTCAACGGTGAAGGCCTATGGCTGACAGGCGCCGGTGGCAACAAGAAAGTCGGCGACACCAAGCGCTTGTCGCGCTGGCAGGACCTATTGAAAAAAATGCAGGCCGAAGGCTTCCCGGCCGAGCCGGTTTACTGAAGGAGCACAGATGTCACTGTTCAAACAATTGCTGTTGGCTATTTGCCTGCTCCTGGTAGTGGCGTTCACCGGCAGTTTCATGGTCAGCCTGGAGAGTTCGCGAAGCCAGTATGTCAACCAGCTCCGCTCGCATGCACAGGATGCAGCCACTGCGCTGGCCCTGTCGCTTACGCCCAATATCGATGACCCTGCCATGGTCGAGCTGATGGTGAGTTCGATCTTCGACAGTGGCTACTACGCCAGTATCAAAGTGGTGGACCTGGCTTCCAATACGGTGCTCGTCGAGCGCCATGCCGAACCAGACCCTGGGGGCGTACCCCGTTGGTTCGTTCACCTGATCGGTCTGGAAGCTGCCGGTGGCGATGCGTTGGTCAGCCGTGGCTGGCAGCAGGCGGCACGCGTCGAGGTCATCAGTCACCCCATGTTCGCCATTGCCAAGCTCTGGCAAAGCGCGTTGGGCAGCCTGGGCTGGCTACTGCTCTGTGGTGCCGCCAGCGCCATTCTGGGGGCGTTGCTGCTGCGCCGGCAGCTCAAGCCGCTGGACTACATGGTCGAACAGTCCCATGCCATCGCCAGGCGTGAATTCCTGAGCCTGCCTGAACTGCCCCGCACACCCGAGCTCAGGCGCGTCGTCCAGGCCATGAACCAGATGGTCGAAAAGCTCAAGGCACTGTTCACCGAGCAGGCCGAGCGCAGCGAGCGGTTACGCGCCGAGTCCTATCAAGACACCTTGACCGGTCTGTCCAACCGTCGCTATTTCGAAATGCAGCTCAATGCTCGGGTCAGCAACCTTGAGGAAGCACGGGCAGGCTACCTGTTGTTACTTCGGGTTCAAGGCCTGGCGGGCCTCAACGCGCGTCTGGGTGGCCAACGCACGGATCAGTTGCTGCAAGCCGTCGGTGAGCAATTGCGCCGCGCCTGCGCAAGCTTCCCGGAAACCAACGACCTGATTTCCCGCAGCCGGGGTGGTGAATTCGCCGTGCTGGCACCTGGCATGGTGCATGAAGAAGCCATACAGCTGGCCCAGGCGCTTGAGGCTACGCTGCAGAGCCTGCATGAGACGGGGGCCACCGATATTCAACCGGTGGCCTGCATCGGCTTGGCCCCCTTCAGCCCGGGCGACGCGCCTCCAGCGTTGCTCAAACTGGCTGATGAAGCCCTGGCACGCGCGGAGAACCAGCCAACCCCGGGTTGGGTCTGCCTGGAGCAAGGCGTCGCTGCCGTGGCTGCCGACAGCCAGCACGACTGGCATGAGCGCCTCGACCAGGCCTTCAGCAACGGTCACTTCGAGCTGTTTTTCCAGCCGGTGGTCGATTGTGCAACCGCCCAGCAGGTGCTGCACCACAAGGTGATATCCCGCCTGAAGGATCGACAAGGCGAGGCGCTTCCAGCCGGTCGATTCCTCCCTTGGCTCGAGCGCTTTGGCTGGATGCCAAGGCTGGACCTTCTGGTGCTGCAGAAGGTGCTGGCGCACATGCGTGGCCACGACCAGGTGCTGGCGCTGAACCTTTCCGCCGCTACCTTGGCGGACGCCCAGGCGCTGCAACGCATTTTCGAACTGCTCAGCCAGAACGTCGCCCTCGGGCCGCGTCTGGTGTTCGAAATCGGTGAAGAGCAGCTACCTGACCAGCCGGCGTTGGAGAAATTGACTCGAAGGCTGCACAGCCTTGGCTTCGGCCTGGCACTGCAACGCTTTGGCGGACGTTTCAGCATGATCGGTAACCTGTCCCACCTTGGGTTGGCTTACCTGAAGATTGATGGCAGCTACATCCGTAACATCGACCATGAACAGCACAAACGCTTGTTCATCGAGGCGATCCAGCGTGCCGCGCACAGCATCGACCTGCCTCTGGTGGCCGAGCGCGTGGAAACCGAAGGTGAGCGCGCAGTGCTCTGCGAAATGGGTGTAGGAGGCATTCAGGGGCAGTTGGTGGGTGAGCCTGCCCCTTGGGCGCACGATAAGCGCTGACCTGCAGAAATGAGGGCCCGCACGCAAGGCCGTGCGGGCACACCCTCAGCGTTCGCGCAAGGCCTCGGAGCGGGCCTTCATGATGGGCTTGAGCAGGTAGCTCATGATGGTCTTCTTGCCGGTCATGATATCGACCGTTGCCACCATCCCGGGAATGATCAGCAGCGGCTTTTCATCGGTGCCCAGATGGCTGCGATCGGTACGCAGCTTAATCAGGTAGTACGTGGTCTTCTTGTCTTCGTCGGTGATGGTATCGGCGCCGATCTGCTCAAGCTTGGCCTTGAGTCCCCCGTAGATGGTGTAGTCGTACGCGGTGAACTTGACCGTGGCTTCCTGGCCTGGGTGCAGGAAGGCAATGTCCTTCGGCAGGATCTTGGCCTCGATGACCAGCGTGTCGTCCAGCGGGACGACCTCGATGATGTCGCTGCCTGGCTGAATCACGCCGCCGATGGTGTTGACCAGCAACTGCTTGACGATACCCCGCACAGGCGAGGTCACCATGGTGCGGTGAACGCGGTCATCCAGCGCCTTGCTGGTAGCGGTCGCCTTGTTCAGTTCGGTCCGGGCTTCGTTCAGCTGGGTGAGTGCCTCGCTTCGGAACTTGCCGCGGGTCTCTTCGATCTTGCTCTGCACTTCTCGAACGGCCGCTTCGGCACGGGGGATGGCCAGCGACGTGGAGTCAAGCTGACCACGGTTCTCAACCTCGGCACGACGCAAGCGCAGCACCTCCACTTGGGAAATAGCACCCGTCGCGACCAAAGGCTCCGACATGCTGATTTCTTTACGCAGCAGCTCAAGGCTGTTGGCGTACTGCCCGCGCTTGGAGCTGTACTCGCGCAGTTCCTGCTGGCGCTGGACCAGTTGCTGTTGCAGTCCGCCAATTTCGTCCTGAAGCTGCTGGCGCCGACTCTGGTACAACGATTCTTCGCTGGCCGCTTGGCTAGGTGCGGCCTTGCGCAATTCTTCGTCGATCTCTAACGGCTTGCCGTCGACCTCTGCACTCAGGCGCTGAACCCGCAGGGCCATGGACAGCCGATCGGCTTCCGTTTCCCCCACGTTGGACGCGAAGCGGGTCTCATCCAGGCGCAGCAGAGGCTGCCCCACCTCGACGATCTCGCCTTCCTTGGCAAAGATTTCCGCCACGATGCCGCCTTCCAGGTTCTGGATTTTCTGCACCTTGGATGACGGGATGGCCTTGCCTTCACCACGCGTCACCTCATCAATAGGCGCAAAGCTGGCCCACACGATCAGGAACACGAAGAACAGGATGACGCCCCAGATCGTCAGGCGCACCACGCGCGGCGCGTCCTCGATAAGGGCCTTGTTGACCTCGGGCAGCGGCTGACCGCCCAACGAATCGCTGCCCTTGAAGTAACGCCGCAGGCCTTCCTTGAGTTGCCCGAAATCCAGCTTATGCGACACTGATCTGCCCCTTCTTCAACGCATCCATGACGGCCGCTTTCGGGCCATCGGCAACGATCTGCCCGCGATCGATCACGATCAGGCGGTCCACGAGTGACAGCAGCGATGCACGGTGAGTCACCAACAGTACCGTCTTGCTTTCCACCACGGCCTGCAAACGCTGCTTCAGGCGTTCTTCGCCGGTGTTGTCCATGGCGCTGGTGGGTTCGTCGAGCAGCAGGATCTGTGGGTTCAACAGCAATGCACGGCCCAGGGCCACGTTCTGCCGCTGCCCGCCGGATAGGTTCTGACCACGTTCGCCGACCTGCAGCTCGTAGCCGTCCGGGTGCAGTCGCGCGAACTCATGCACGCCTGCAAGCTCAGCCGCCTGCAAGATCATTTCGTCATCGATGTAGCGGGCCCCGCTGACCAGATTGTCCCGCAGCGTGCCCGCCAACAGCTGAATGTCCTGGGGCACATAACCAATGTTGTGGCGCAGTTCGCTGACGTCGATCTGGCGGATATCCACGCCGTCGACCAGCAATGAGCCGCCATCGGCCTCGTACAGGCCAACGATCAGCTTGGCCAGTGAACTCTTGCCCGACCCGCTGCGCCCGATGATCCCTACCTTCTCGCCAGGGCGGATGGTCAGGTTGATGTTCTTCAGCGCCATGTTCTGCTGGTTGGGGTAAGTGAAATCCACGCCGCGGAATTCCACGCTACCCTGCAATACCCTACGGCTGAGCGGGCGTTCTTCAAAGTTGCGCTCTTGTGGCAGCTCCATCATGTGGTCGGTGGACACCATGGTTACCTTGGCTTGCTGGTAACGAGCCAACAGGCCGTTGAGCTGCCCCAAGGGCCCAAGGGCGCGGCCGCTGAGCATGTAGCACGCCACCAGGCCGCCCATGCTCAAGTTGCCGTCGATGATCAGGTACACACCCACGCAGATCATCGCCACCCCTGCCAACTGCTGAATGAGCAGGGTGATGTTCATGGCCAGGCTCGACAGTACCTTGACGCGCAATTCCAGCCGGCTGAGGGTACCGAGCGTCTGTTCCCACATGTACTGCCGCTCGCTCTCGGCGTTGTTGACCTTCACTGCGTCCAGCCCTGCCAGGGTCTCGATCAGGCTCGACTGGCGCTCCGAGGCCAGCGCCATGGTCCGCTCCATGGTCGCCATCAGCGGCCGCTGCAGGGCATAGCCGATGCCCAAGGCCAGTGGGAAGGCGATGATCGGGATCCACACCAAGTGTCCGCCAATGATCGCGATGACGATCAGGATCAGCACCGTGAACGGCAAGTCGATCAGGCTAGTCAGCGTCAACGACGCCAGGAAGTCACGAAGGCCTTGGAACTCGTGAATGTTCTGGGCAAAGCTGCCTACCCGGGCCGGTCGATACTTCATCGACATGCCCACGATACGTTCGAATAGTGTCGCCGAAATGATCAGGTCGGTCTTTTTCCCTGCAAGGTCCAGACATAATCCGCGCAGGCCCTTGAGGATCAGGTCGAAGATATAGGCGCCCGCGATACCGACCGCCAGCACCCAGAGGGTCGAGGTCGCCTGGTTGGGAACGACCCGGTCATACACGTTCATGACGAACAGTGGCGCGGCCAGGGCGATCAGGTTGATCACAAGGCTCGCGGCGATGGCATCGATGTACAGCCACTTGCTGCGCAGCAGCGTGTCTCGGAACCAGGATTTGGCTCGGGGGATCAGGTTGCCATGGTTGACGTCGAATTTGTGCTGCGGCTGCGCGAAGAACACTCGCCCGCTGTAGTCATCCTGAAGTGTCTCACGGCTGACCTGAACTTCGCCGCCATCGCTTTCGCTCAGTAACAGCCGTGCAGTGTCTTCGTTTTCCCACCCGAGCAACACGGCACTGCGTCCGCCTTTTAGCAACAGGATCGCGGGCATGGCAATGCTTGGAATCTGCTCCAGCTTGCGCTGCAACAGACGGCCCTGCAGGCCGGCCCTGGCCGCCGCACGGGGCAGCAGCTCGGGGCTCAGGCGCTGTGCGGGTAAAGGCAGACCCGTGGTAAGCATGACCCGGCTGGCAGGTTTCTGGTGCAGTACACACAAGCTCAGCAGACTATCCAGCAAAGGATCGTCGTGCTGACTACGTGGGTCATGGTTGAGCTGGACTCGACTGACTTCTGATTCCACGCGGCGCTCTCTTCATCCTTGTGGTGGGTGGGGATGAGCTGGCCGCCGATCATTCGATGGCAGCAAACTCAGGCATTCAGTGGGGCAATGCATGTCGGCGCTCGGTAGGCATGCAGCGAGCGATGCAGTGTGTCGCCAATGGTCGCCTTGAATTAGGTGGTGAGTAAACAACTGTATCGGTCTCTTTACTACATGACGCTGATCAGCAGACAAACGTTTCATTTCTGAATCACGCTGCAATCCAGGCTTCAGGATGCTGGGATAGGCGCAGAGAAACGACATGTGACAGGCCTGCCGTTACAGCCTAGCTCAATGTCATTTATCAGGCGCTGGTTTGCTGGCGTTGGTGCGACCCGTGTTAGGTAAAATTCATCCAGGTAAATCCACTTCCGTTGTCGACTCTGGCCGATAATCGCAGGCGCGTTATAAGGCCTGTTTAGACGATTAGCGCATTCGGTCGTCGTTCATTCTACGGTGAAGCAGCCTGAAAATTGGCAACATCAAGGGGCGTCTCGGGCATGTAATCGGCAAGGTTTATGCTTACGAGTCTTGGAAATGTGGCGTCAATAAACAAAATTGACCTTCTATTGACGCTGTTGGTCCTATTGAGCCCGACGAACGGTTGAAAGGCATGTGATTTATGGCTGCTGTCATCACCTGGGCCCGCGTGCTCCGTGCCATTGCGCTGTTTTAATGACGCAACGCATTTGCTGTTGATTGGCCCTTGGCTAAGGTAAAAATATCAATGTGACATTACCTTGGTGATTGTTTAGGATGGCCGATATAAGGTCAATAGTTTGGCATAAGTCTAATTACATTTCGTCATAGACGGAATATTGACGCAATCAAGCGTCAAGAGATCATCGACATAATTCCTGTTCAGGTGGCTGCGGATGCCGCTCTGGCACAGAAGTACCCCAGCGGGTCACACGGAGAGTCCAATGAGCAGCGTTGTAGCCATCGTCAAAAGTATTGTCGGCCAGGTTATCGCGGTATCCCCTGAAGGCATCCGGCGTGTGCTCATAGAAGGCGATCGACTTCTAGCGGGTGAGCAGGTCCTTACCGGCCCGGGTGGCGCGGTGACGCTGGAGTTGGCAGATGGCCGATTGCTCGACCTTGGTCGTGATACCCAGTGGAGCGCAGACGCGCCTGACAGCAGTACCGATTTGGGCCAGGCCGCTGCCCAGGCGGCGCCGTCTGTCGAAGAATTGCAACAGGCGATCGCCGCAGGCGCTGACCCGACCACCGATCTTGAAGCCACGGCTGCCGGTCCGACTGCTGCAGGCGGCGGTGCAGCAGGTGGCGGCCACAGTTTCGTCATGCTGGAAGAAACGGCCGGCAGCGTTGATCCCACAATAGGCTTCCCTACCGAAGGCCTTGGTTTTGCAGCGGCGGCCGCCCCCGTGGAAGTGGCTGGAACGCAAACCACCGCTGACAACCGAGTCACCGCGCCGACAACTGGCACTACGGTTGCCACCACCCTTGTGGTCGGGGCCACGCCATCGATCAGCGAAGCGGGTGGCGTCATTGTCTATACCGCTACGGTTGGCCAGGCACCGGGCAGCGACCTTGTCATCACGCTGGCCAACGGCTCTGTGATCGTCATTCCGGCCGGGCAGACCACTGGCAGTGTCAATGTCGTGATCCCGCCGAATGACACGCCCTACATTGATGGTGGGCAGATTTCTACAACGGTCACCGGTACCAGCGGGGGCAGTGGCATTACAGTAACCCCACCGCAAGGGCCGTTGGTTACTGAAATTACAGATACCATCGATGTCACCACTGCAACGTTGACCGCCACTCCTTCGGCCACCGAAGGCGGCGTCATCACTTATACCGTGACGCTGACCAACCCGGCCCAGACTCCGGTGACTGTGACCCTGTCCAACGGCCAGGTCATCACTGTTGAGGCAGGTAAGACCCAGGGCAGCATCGACTTCCAAACCCCGGCCAACGACGTCTACAACAACGGTTCGACCGTAAGTGTGACCATCGACAGCGCTACGGGCGGTAACTTCGAACAGCTGACGCCGAATCCGACGCCAGCTGTAACGACGATCAATGATTCGATCGACACCACTACCGCGACCCTGACCGCGAGCCCTTCGGTCACCGAAGGTGGCGTGATCACTTACACCGTGACGCTAACCAACCCGGCTCAGACCCCGGTGACTGTGACCTTGTCCAACGGCCAGGTCATCACTGTTGAGGCTGGCAAGACTCAGGGCAGTATCGACTTCCAAACTCCGGCGAACGACGTCTACAACAACGGCTCGACCGTTAGCGTGACCATCGACAGCGCCACGGGTGGCAACTTCGAACAGCTGACCCCGAATCCTGCGGCTGCGGTTACCACGATTAATGATTCGATCGACACCACCACTGCCACGCTGACGGCTTCGCCGAGCGTGACCGAGGGCGGCGTCATCACTTATACCGTGACGCTGACCAACCCGGCTCAGACTCCGGTGACTGTGACCTTGTCCAACGGCCAGGTCATCACTGTTGAGGCTGGCAAGACTCAGGGCAGCATCGACTTCCAGACCCCGGCCAACGATGTTTACAACAACGGTTCGACCGTAAGTGTGACCATCGATAGCGCGACGGGCGGTAACTTCGAACAACTGACGCCGAATCCTGCGGCTGCGGTTACCACGATTACTGATTCGATCGACACCACCACTGCCACGCTGACGGCTTCGCCGAGCGTGACCGAGGGCGGCGCGATCACTTACACCGTGACGCTGACCAACCCGGCTCAGACTCCGGTTACCGTGACCCTGTCCAACGGCCAGGTCATCACTGTTGAGGCTGGCAAGACCCAAGGCAGCATCGACTTCCAGACCCCAGCCAACGATGTTTACAACAACGGCTCGACCGTTAGTGTGACCATCGACAGCGCCACGGGTGGCAACTTCGAACAACTGACGCCGAACCCGACGCCAGCTGTAACGACGATCAATGATTCGATCGACACCACTACCGCGACCCTGACCGCGAGCCCTTCGGTCACCGAAGGTGGCGTGATCACTTACACCGTGACGCTAACCAACCCGGCTCAGACTCCGGTGACTGTGACCCTGTCCAACGGCCAGGTCATCACTGTTGAGGCTGGCAAGACTCAGGGCAGCATCGACTTCCAGACCCCGGCCAACGATGTTTACAACAACGGTTCGACCGTTAGTGTGACCATCGATAGCGCGACGGGCGGTAACTTCGAACAACTGACGCCGAATCCTGCGGCTGCGGTTACCACGATTACTGATTCGATCGACACCACCACTGCCACGCTGACGGCTTCGCCGAGCGTGACCGAGGGCGGCGTGATCACTTACACCGTGACGCTGACCAACCCGGCTCAGACTCCGGTGACTGTGACCCTGTCCAACGGCCAAGTCATCACTGTTGAGGCTGGCAAGACTCAGGGCAGCATCGACTTCCAAACCCCGGCCAACGATGTTTACAACAACGGTTCGACCGTTAGTGTGACCATCGACAGCGCTACGGGTGGCAACTTCGAACAACTGACGCCGAACCCGACGCCAGCTGTAACGACGATCAATGATTCGATCGATACGACCACTGCCACGTTGACTGCTTCGCCAAGCGTCACCGAAGGTGGCGTGATCACTTACACCGTGACGCTGACCAATCCGGCCCAGACTCCGGTGACTGTGACCTTGTCCAATGGCCAGGTCATCACTGTTGAGGCAGGCAAGACTCAGGGCAGTATCGATTTCCAGACCCCGGCCAACGATGTTTACAACAACGGCTCAACCGTTAGCGTGACCATCGACAGCGCCACGGGTGGCAACTTCGAACAACTGACGCCGAATCCTGCGGCTGCGGTTACCACGATTACTGATTCGATCGACACCACCACTGCCACGCTGACGGCTTCGCCGAGCGTGACCGAGGGCGGCGCGATCACTTACACCGTGACGCTAACCAACCCGGCTCAGACCCCGGTGACTGTGACCTTGTCCAACGGCCAGGTCATCACTGTTGAAGCAGGCAAGACCCAGGGCAGCATCGACTTCCAAACCCCGGCCAACGACGTTTACAACAACGGTTCGACCGTTAGCGTGACCATCGACAGCGCTACGGGTGGCAACTTCGAACAGCTGACCCCGAATCCGACGGCTGCGGTTACCACGATTAATGATTCGATTGACACCACTACCGCGACCCTGACCGCGAGCCCTTCGGTCACCGAAGGTGGCGTCATCACTTACACCGTGACGCTGACCAATCCGGCCCAGACTCCGGTCACCGTGACCCTGTCCAACGGCCAGGTCATCACTGTTGAAGCAGGCAAGACTCAGGGCAGTATCGACTTCCAAACTCCGGCGAACGATGTCTATAACAACAACGGTGCCACCGTTAGTGTGACCATCGACAGCGCTACAGGCGGCAACTTCGAGCAGTTGACGCCGAACCCGACGCCAGCAGTTACCACAATCAACGATTCGATCGATACGACCACCGCAACCTTGACGGCTTCGCCGAGCGTCACCGAAGGCGGCGTCATCACCTACACCGTAACGCTGACCAATCCGGCTCAGACTCCAGTGACTGTGACCCTGTCCAACGGCCAGGTCATCACCGTTGAGGCTGGCAAGACTCAGGGCAGTATCGATTTCCAAACTCCGGCAAACGACGTCTACAACAACGGTTCGACCGTTAGTGTGACCATCGACAGCGCCACGGGTGGCAACTTCGAACAGCTGACCCCGAATCCGACGCCAGCTGTAACGACGATCAACGATTCAATCGACTCCACTAGCGCGACCCTGACCGCGAGTCCTTCGGTCACCGAAGGCGGCGTCATCACCTACACCGTAACGCTGACCAATCCGGCTCAGACTCCAGTGACTGTGACCCTGTCCAACGGCCAGGTCATCACTGTTGAGGCTGGCAAGACCCAAGGCAGCATCGACTTCCAGACCCCAGCCAACGATGTTTACAACAACGGTTCGACCGTTAGTGTGACCATCGACAGCGCTACAGGCGGCAACTTCGAACAACTGACGCCGAACCCGACGCCAGCTGTAACGACGATCAATGATTCGATCGACACCACTACCGCGACCCTGACCGCGAGCCCTTCGGTCACCGAAGGTGGCGTGATCACTTACACCGTGACGCTGACCAACCCGGCTCAGACTCCGGTGACTGTGACCCTGTCCAACGGCCAGGTCATCACTGTTGAGGCTGGCAAGACTCAGGGCAGTATCGATTTCCAGACCCCGGCCAACGACGTCTACAACAACGGTTCGACCGTTAGTGTGACCATCGACAGCGCCACGGGTGGCAACTTCGAACAGCTGACCCCGAATCCTGCGGCTGCGGTTACCACGATTAATGATTCGATCGACACCACCACTGCCACGCTGACGGCTTCGCCGAGCGTGAACGAAGGTGGCGTGATCACTTACACCGTGACGCTGACCAACCCGGCTCAGACTCCGGTGACTGTGACCCTGTCCAACGGCCAGGTCATCACTGTCGAAGCAGGCAAGACCCAAGGCAGCATCGACTTCCAAACCCCGGCGAACGACGTCTACAACAACGGTTCGACCGTTAGCGTGACCATCGACAGCGCTACAGGCGGCAACTTCGAGCAGTTGACGCCGAACCCGACGCCAGCAGTTACCACAATCAACGATTCGATCGATACGACCACCGCAACCTTGACGGCTTCGCCGAGCGTCACCGAAGGCGGCGTCATCACCTACACCGTAACGCTGACCAATCCGGCTCAGACTCCAGTGACTGTGACCCTGTCCAACGGCCAGGTCATCACCGTTGAGGCTGGCAAGACTCAGGGCAGTATCGATTTCCAAACTCCGGCAAACGACGTCTACAACAACGGTTCGACCGTTAGTGTGACTATCGACAGCGCCACGGGTGGCAACTTCGAACAGCTGACGCCGAACCCGACGCCAGCTGTAACGACGATCAATGATTCGATCGACACCACTACCGCGACCCTGACCGCGAGCCCTTCGGTCACCGAAGGTGGCGTGATCACTTACACCGTGACGCTGACCAACCCGGCTCAGACTCCGGTGACTGTGACCCTGTCCAACGGCCAGGTCATCACTGTTGAGGCTGGCAAGACTCAGGGCAGCATCGACTTCCAGACCCCGGCCAACGATGTTTACAACAACGGTTCGACCGTAAGTGTGACCATCGATAGCGCCACGGGCGGTAACTTCGAACAACTGACGCCGAACCCGACGCCAGCTGTAACGACGATCAATGATTCGATCGATACGACCACTGCCACGTTGACTGCTTCGCCAAGCGTCACCGAAGGCGGCGTTATCACCTACACCGTAACGCTGACCAATCCGGCCCAGACTCCGGTGACTGTGACCTTGTCCAATGGCCAGGTCATCACTGTTGAGGCAGGCAAGACTCAGGGCAGTATCGATTTCCAGACCCCGGCCAACGACGTCTACAACAACGGTTCGACCGTTAGTGTGACCATCGACAGCGCCACGGGTGGCAACTTCGAACAGCTGACCCCGAATCCTGCGGCTGCGGTTACCACGATTAATGATTCGATCGACACCACCACTGCCACGCTGACGGCTTCGCCGAGCGTGACCGAGGGCGGCGTCATCACTTATACCGTGACGCTGACCAACCCGGCTCAGACTCCGGTTACCGTGACCCTGTCCAACGGCCAGGTCATCACTGTTGAGGCTGGCAAGACTCAGGGCAGCATCGACTTCCAGACCCCGGCCAACGATGTTTACAACAACGGCTCGACCGTTAGCGTGACCATCGACAGCGCCACGGGCGGTAACTTCGAAAAACTGACCGCAAGCCCCACGCCAGCTTCCACGGTCATCAACGACAGTATCGACACCGTCACTGTCAGCATCGCCAGTAACGGCAATGTGACCGAAGATCAGCAGCCGTCCTTTACGGTCAAAGTCAGTCAAGCCTTGGACCGTCCGCTTACTGTCACCCTGTCCAATGGTGACAAAGTCACCATCGAGGCTGGAAAAACCGAGGTCGAGTACAAGCTCGCCGCACAAGGCGACGATGTCATCAAGGATCCAAGCTCGGTCACGCTAGGTGTGACCGACGCTAGCGTCCCGGGTGCCACGTTCGAAAACCTCGTCATCGGTGGCCCGGCAACAGTCGAAATTTCCGACACCATCAGCGAAGTCATCGCAACCCTTACAGCGGACAAGGCGACTGTTACAGAGGGCGGGCAAGTTACCTACACCGTAACCCTGAGCAACGCTCAAGGCTTGCCTGTCACTCAACATGGGGCACTGACGTTCACGCTGACTGACGGGACCAAAGTCACTATTCCAGCCAACAGCATCTCTGGCAGCACCACCATTGCCGTTGGCGATGATGTGTACATGGGTGGCCAGCCTGCTCTGGCGAACAAGCTGGAGTCGGTTTCAGGTGGGGATAACTTCGAGAAGCTGACGCTGGGCAATGAGGTTGTAACCACTACAGTAACTGACGAGCCGGGCTCGGGTACTCCTGGCACTGGCAACCAAGGTGACCTTGTCCAGGTCACTATCACCGCCGACCAAGCCTCCGTCGCCGAAAACGTCAAACCAACGTTTACCGTCCAGATCAACAAAGCCCTGGCCAACGACTTGGTCGTGACCCTGAGCAACAACGCTCAAGTCACCATCAAGGCTGGTCAGACCTCCGTGTCTTACGAGCACGCGGCACAAGGTGACGACGTTTATAAAGATTCGGGCGAAATCAGCGTGGGCATCAAGTCGGCAGCCGACGCGGGCGGCCGCACCTTCGAAAACCTGCAGCTGGGCAACGATGCCTCGGTCAAGGTCACCGACACCATCGATGAAGTTGTAGCCAAGCTGACCGCGACCACTTCGGTTGCCGAGGGCGGCGAGATCACCTACACCGTGACGCTGACCAATAAAGATGGTCTGCCGATCAACAACCACGCAGAGCTGTACTTCCATCTGAAAGACGGCACCACCGTGGTGGTGCCTGCCAACAGCACCGTAGGTTCTGCCACCGCTACTGCGCCTGACAACGTTTATGTTGGCACGAACCCTGCTGTCGTGAACTCGATCGAGTCGGTCAGCGGCGCAGATGCTTGGAAGTTCGAACAACTGACGCTGGATAAAACCCAGGTCAGCACCGAAGTTACCGATGAACCTGGGTCGGGTACGCCGGGCACGGGTAACCAAGGCGACTTGGTGTTGGTCACTATTACCGCTGACCAGAACTCCGTAGCTGAGAACGTCAAACCAACGTTCACCGTGCAGATCAACAAAGCCCTGGCCAACGACCTGGTCGTGACCCTGAGTAACAATGCTCAAGTCACCATCAAAGCCGGCCAGACTGCTGTTTCCTACGAGCACGCAGCACAAGGCGACGACGTCTACAAAGACTCGGGCGAAATCAGCTTGGGCATCAAGTCGGCAGCCGATGCTGGCGGTCGTACCTTCGAAAACCTGCAACTGGGCAACGATGCCTCGGTCAAGGTCACCGACACCATCGATGAAGTTGTAGCCAAGCTGACCGCGACCACTTCGGTTGCCGAGGGCGGCGAGATCACCTACACCGTGACGCTGACCAATAAAGATGGTCTGCCGATCAACAACCACGCAGAGCTGTACTTCCACCTGAAAGACGGCACCACCGTGGTGGTGCCTGCCAACAGCACCGTAGGTTCTGCCACCGCTACTGCGCCTGACAACGTTTATGTGGGCACGAACCCTGCCGTCGTGAACTCGATCGAATCGGTCAGCGGCGCGGATGCCTGGAAGTTCGAGCAACTGACGCTGGATAAAACCCAAGTCAGCACCACAGTTACCGATGAACCTGGGTCGGGTACCCCAGGCACGGGTAACCAAGGCGACTTGGTGTTGGTCACTATTACCGCTGATCAGAACTCCGTAGCCGAGAACGTCAAACCAACGTTCACCGTGCAGATCAACAAGGCTCTGGCCAACGATCTGGTCGTAACCTTGAGCAACAACGCTCAAGTCACCATCAAAGCTGGCCAGACTGCCGTTTCCTACGAGCACGCAGCACAAGGCGACGACGTTTATAAGGACTCGGGCGAAATCAGCCTGGGCATCAAGTCGGCAGCCGACGCGGGTGGTCGCACCTTCGAAAACCTGCAGCTGGGCAACGATGCATCGGTCAAAGTCACCGATACCGTCGATGAAGTTGTAGCCAAGCTTACCGCGTCGACTTCGGTTGCCGAGGGCGGCGAGATCACCTACACCGTGACGCTGACCAATAAAGATGGTCTGCCGATCAACAACCACGCAGAGCTGTACTTCCACCTGAAAGACGGCACCACCGTGGTGGTGCCTGCCAACAGCACCGTAGGTTCTGCCACCGCTACTGCGCCTGACAACGTTTATGTGGGCACGAACCCTGCCGTCGTGAACTCGATCGAATCGGTCAGCGGCGCGGATGCTTGGAAGTTCGAGCAACTGACGCTGGATAAAACTCAGGTCAGCACCGAAGTTACCGACGAGCCAGGTTCGGGTACGCCAGGTACTGGTAACCAAGGCGACTTGGTGTTGGTCACCATCACTGCCGACCAGACTTCGGTAGCTGAAAACGTTAAACCGACGTTCACCGTGCAGATCAACAAGGCCCTGGCCAACGACTTGGTTGTGACCCTGAGCAACAACGCTCAGGTGACCATCAAAGCCGGCCAGACTGCTGTGTCGTACGAGCACGCTGCTCAGGGCGATGACGTCTACAAAGACTCCGGCGAAATCAGCCTGGGCATCAAGTCGGCAGCAGACGCTGGCGGCCGCACCTTCGAAAACCTGCAGCTGGGTAACGAGGCGTCGGTCAAAGTCACCGATACCATCGACGAAGTTGTAGCCAAGCTGACTGCGACCGACTCGGTCACCGAAGGCGGTCAGATCACTTACACCGTGACCCTGACCAACAAAGACGGCTTGCCAATCGACAAACATGGCGCGCTGACCTTCACCCTGGACGATGGCAAAACTGTCATCACCATCCCGGCCAATGGCACGACCGGCTCGGTCACTGTGACCGCGCCTGACAACGACTATGTAGGTGCCAATGATCCGGTCGTCAAATCGATCGCTTCCGTTACCGGCGCAGATGTTGGCAAGTTCGAACAGCTGACGCTCGACAAGACCCCAGTCAGCACCGAAGTTACCGACGAGCCAGGTTCGGGTACGCCAGGCACTGGCAACCAAGGCGACCAAGTGCTGGTTACCATTACAGCGGATCAAACTTCGGTAGCCGAAAACGTCAAACCAACGTTCACCGTTCAAATCAACAAAGCCCTGGCCAACGATCTGGTCGTGACCCTGAGCAACAACGAGAAGGTCACTATCAAAGCCGGCGAAACCAGCGCCCAGTACACTCACGCAGCTCAAGGCGACGACGTCTACAAAGACTCCGGCGAGATCAGCCTGGGCATCAAGTCGGCGGTCGACGCGGGTGGCCGCACTTTCGAAAATCTGCAGCTGGGTAACGATGCCTCGGTGAAGGTCACCGACACCGTTGACGAAGTTGTGGCCAAACTGACTGCGACCGACTCGGTTACCGAGGGCGGTCAGATCACTTACACCGTGACCCTGACCAACAAAGACGGCCTGCCAATCGACAAACACGGCGCGCTGACCTTCACGTTGGACGATGGCAAGACCACCATCACCATCCCAGCCAACGGCACAACTGGTTCGGTCACTGTGACCGCGCCTGACAACGACTATGTCGGTGCTAACGATCCGGTCGTCAAATCGATCGCCTCCGTTGCCGGCGCTGATGTTGGCAAGTTCGAACAGCTCACTTTGGACAAGACGCCGGTCAGCACTACTGTCACCGACGAGCCAGGCTCGGGTACCCCGGGCACCGGTAACCAGGGCGACCAAGTGTTGGTCACCATCACTGCTGACCAGACTTCGGTAGCCGAGAACGTTAAACCGACGTTCACTGTTCAGATCAACAAAGCGCTGGCCAACGACTTGGTCGTGACCCTGAGCAACAACGCTCAAGTCACCATCAAAGCTGGCCAGACTGCCGTAACGTACGAGCACGCCGCACAAGGCGACGACGTCTACAAAGACTCGGGCGAAATCAGCCTGGGCATCAAGTCGGCAGCAGACGCGGGTGGTCGTACCTTCGAAAACCTGCAGCTGGGTAACGAGGCGTCGGTCAAAGTTACCGATACCATCGACGAAGTTGTCGCGAAACTGACTGCTACCGACTCGGTTACCGAAGGTGGTCAGATCACCTATACCGTGACCCTGACCAACAAAGATGGCCTGCCGATCGACAAGCATGGCGCGCTGACCTTTACCCTAGACGATGGCAAAACTGTCATCACCATCCCGGCTAACGGCACTACCGGTTCGGTAACCGTTACGGCGCCTGACAACGACTATGTCGGTGCCAACGATCCGGTCGTTAAATCGATCGCCTCCGTTACCGGCGCAGATGTTGGCAAGTTCGAACAGCTGACGCTCGACAAGACCCCAGTCAGCACCCAAGTTACCGACGAGCCAGGTTCAGGTACGCCAGGCACGGGTAACCAGGGCAACCAAGTGTTGGTCACCATCACTGCCGACCAGACTTCTGTTGCCGAGAACGTTAAGCCGACGTTCACCGTGCAGATCAACAAGGCTCTGGCCAACGACCTGGTCGTGACCCTGAGCAACAACGCCCAAGTCACCATCAAAGCCGGCCAGACTGCCGCGTCTTACGAGCACGCCGCTCAGGGCGACGACGTTTACAAAGACTCGGGCGAAATCAGCCTGGGCATCAAGTCGGCAGCCGATGCGGGTGGTCGTACCTTCGAAAACCTGCAGCTGGGTAACGATGCTTCGGTCAAAGTCACTGACACCATCGATGAAGTTGTAGCCAAGCTCACTGCGACCACTTCGGTTGCCGAAGGCGGTCAGATCACTTACACCGTGACCCTGACCAACAAAGACGGCTTGCCAATCGACAAACATGGCGCGCTGACCTTCACCCTGGACGATGGCAAAACTGTCATCACCATCCCGGCCAATGGCACGACCGGCTCGGTCACTGTGACCGCGCCTGACAATGACTACGTCGGTGCCAACGATCCGGTCGTTAAATCGATCGCCTCCGTTACCGGCGCAGATGTTGGCAAGTTCGAACAGCTGACGCTCGATAAGACCCCAGTCAGCACCCAAGTTACCGACGAGCCAGGTTCGGGTACGCCAGGCACTGGCAACCAGGGCGACCAAGTGCTGGTTACCATTACAGCGGATCAAACTTCGGTAGCCGAGAACGTTAAACCTACGTTCACTGTGCAGATCAACAAAGCCTTGGCCAACGACCTAGTCGTGACCCTGAGCAACAACGCCCAGGTCACCATCAAAGCTGGCCAGACTGCTGTTTCTTATGAGCACGGCGCCCAAGGCGACGATGTCTACAAAGACTCGGGTGAAATCAGCCTGGGCATCAAGTCGGCAGCCGATGCTGGCGGTCGCACCTTCGAGAATCTGCAGCTGGGCAACGATGCCTCGGTCAAAGTTACCGACACTATCGACGAAGTTGTAGCCAAGCTCACCGCAACCGAGTCGGTCACCGAAGGCGGTCAGATCACTTACACCGTGACCCTGACGAACAAAGATGGCTTGCCAATCGACAAACACGGCGCGCTGACCTTTACGCTGGACGATGGCAAGACCGTCATCACTATCCCGGCCAATGGCACTACTGGCTCGGTCACTGTGACCGCGCCTGACAATGACTACGTCGGTGCCAATGATCCGGTCGTCAAATCGATCGCCTCCGTTGCCGGCGCAGATGTAGGCAAATTCGAGCAACTGACGCTCGACAAAACGCCGGTCAGCACCGAAGTTACCGACGAGCCAGGTTCGGGCACGCCAGGCACTGGTAACCAAGGCAACCAAGTGCTGGTCACCATCACTGCTGACCAGACTTCGGTAGCTGAAAACGTTAAACCGACGTTCACCGTGCAGATCAACAAGGCCTTGGCCAACGACTTGGTCGTGACCCTGAGCAACAACGCTCAAGTCACCATCAAAGCCGGCCAGACTGCCGTAACGTACGAGCACGCCGCACAAGGCGACGACGTCTACAAAGACTCCGGCGAAATCAGCCTGGGCATCAAGTCGGCAGCCGACGCGGGTGGTCGTGCGTTCGAAAACCTGCAGCTGGGTAACGAGGCGTCGGTCAAAGTCACCGACACCATCGACGAAGTTGTAGCCAAGCTCACCGCGACCGACTCGGTCACCGAAGGCGGTCAGATCACTTACACCGTGACCCTAACCAACAAAGACGGCCTGCCAATCGACAAGCATGGCGCGCTGACCTTTACCTTGGACGATGGCAAGACTGTCATCACCATCCCGGCTAACGGCACTACCGGTTCGGTAACCGTTACGGCGCCTGACAACGACTATGTCGGCGCTAACGATCCGGTCGTTAAATCGATCGCCAGCGTTACTGGTGCGGACGTCGGCAAGTTCGAACAGCTCACTTTGGATAAAACGCCGGTCAGCACTGCTGTCACCGACGAGCCAGGTTCGGGTACCCCGGGCACTGGTAACCAAGGCGATCAAGTGCTGGTTACCATTACCGCGGATCAAACTTCGGTAGCCGAGAACGTCAAACCAACGTTCACCGTGCAGATCAACAAAGCCTTGGCCAACGACTTGGTCGTGACCCTGAGCAACAACGCTCAGGTGACCATCAAAGCCGGCCAGACTGCTGTGTCGTACGAGCACGCTGCTCAGGGCGATGACGTCTACAAAGACTCCGGTGAAATCAGCCTGGGCATCAAGTCGGCAGCGGACGCGGGTGGTCGTACCTTCGAAAACCTGCAGTTGGGTAACGAGGCGTCGGTGAAAGTCACCGACACCATCGACGAAGTTGTCGCGAAACTGACTGCTACCGACTCGGTTACCGAAGGTGGTCAGATCACCTACACCGTGACCCTGACCAACAAAGATGGCCTGCCAATCGACAAACACGGCGCGCTGACCTTCACCCTGGACGATGGCAAGACTGTCATCACCATCCCAGCCAACGGCACCACCGGTTCGGTCACTGTGACCGCGCCGGACAACGACTATGTCGGCGCTAACGATCCGGTCGTCAAATCGATCGCTTCCGTTGCCGGCGCAGATGTTGGCAAGTTTGAACAGCTCACTTTGGATAGGACGCCGGTCAGTACTGCTGTCACCGACGAGCCAGGCTCGGGTACCCCGGGCACCGGTAACCAGGGCGACCAAGTATTGGTCACCATCACTGCCGACCAGACTTCGGTAGCTGAAAACGTTAAACCGACGTTCACCGTGCAGATCAACAAAGCCCTGGCCAACGACTTGGTTGTGACCCTGAGCAACAACGCTCAGGTGACCATCAAAGCCGGCCAGACTGCTGTGTCGTACGAGCACGCCGCACAAGGCGACGACGTCTACAAAGACTCCGGCGAAATCAGCCTGGGCATCAAGTCGGCAGCGGACGCTGGCGGCCGTACCTTCGAGAACCTGCAACTGGGTAACGAGGCGTCGGTGAAAGTCACCGATACCATCGACGAAGTTGTGGCGAAGCTAACGGCTACCGACTCGGTTACCGAAGGTGGTCAGATCACCTACACCGTGACCCTGACCAACAAAGATGGCCTGCCAATCGACAAGCATGGCGCGCTGACATTTACCTTGGACGATGGCAAAACTGTCATCACCATCCCAGCCAACGGCACCACTGGTTCGGTCACTGTGACCGCGCCGGACAACGACTATGTCGGTGCTAACGATCCGGTCGTCAAATCGATCGCTTCCGTTGCCGGCGCTGATGTTGGCAAGTTCGAACAGCTCACTTTGGACAAGACGCCGGTCAGCACTACTGTCACCGACGAGCCAGGCTCGGGTACCCCGGGCACCGGTAACCAGGGCAACCAAGTGTTGGTCACCATCACTGCTGACCAGACTTCGGTAGCCGAGAACGTTAAACCGACGTTCACTGTTCAGATCAACAAAGCGCTGGCCAACGACTTGGTCGTGACCCTGAGCAACAACGCTCAAGTCACCATCAAAGCTGGCCAGACTGCCGTAACGTACGAGCACGCCGCACAAGGCGACGACGTCTACAAAGACTCGGGCGAAATCAGCCTGGGCATCAAGTCGGCAGCAGACGCGGGTGGTCGTACCTTCGAAAACCTGCAGCTGGGTAACGAGGCGTCGGTCAAAGTTACCGATACCATCGACGAAGTTGTCGCGAAACTGACTGCTACCGACTCGGTTACCGAAGGTGGTCAGATCACCTATACCGTGACCCTGACCAACAAAGATGGCCTGCCGATCGACAAGCATGGCGCGCTGACCTTCACCCTGGACGATGGCAAAACTGTCATCACCATCCCGGCTAACGGCACTACCGGTTCGGTCACTGTGACCGCGCCTGACAATGACTATGTCGGCGCTAACGATCCGGTCGTCAAATCGATCGCTTCCGTTACCGGCGCAGATGTTGGCAAGTTCGAGCAACTAACGCTCGATAAGACACCTGTCAGCACCCAAGTGACCGACGAGCCAGGTTCGGGCACGCCAGGCACTGGCAACCAAGGCGACCAAGTGTTGGTCACCATCACTGCCGACCAGACTTCGGTAGCCGAGAACGTTAAACCGACGTTCACTGTTCAGATCAACAAAGCGCTGGCCAACGACTTGGTCGTGACCCTGAGCAACAACGCTCAAGTCACCATCAAAGCTGGCCAGACTGCCGTAACGTACGAGCACGCCGCACAAGGCGACGACGTCTACAAAGACTCCGGCGAAATCAGCCTGGGCATCAAGTCGGCAGCAGACGCTGGCGGCCGCACCTTCGAAAACCTGCAGCTGGGTAACGAGGCGTCGGTCAAAGTTACCGATACCATCGACGAAGTTGTCGCGAAACTGACTGCTACCGACTCGGTTACCGAAGGTGGTCAGATCACCTATACCGTGACCCTGACCAACAAAGATGGCCTGCCGATCGACAAGCATGGCGCGCTGACCTTCACCCTGGACGATGGCAAAACTGTCATCACCATCCCGGCTAACGGCACTACCGGTTCGGTAACCGTTACGGCGCCTGACAACGACTATGTCGGTGCCAATGATCCGGTCGTCAAATCGATCGCTTCCGTTACCGGCGCAGATGTTGGCAAGTTCGAACAGCTGACGCTCGACAAGACCCCAGTCAGCACCCAAGTTACCGACGAGCCAGGTTCGGGTACGCCAGGCACGGGTAACCAGGGCAACCAAGTGCTGGTTACCATTACAGCGGATCAAACTTCGGTAGCCGAGAACGTCAAACCGTCGTTCACCGTGCAGATCAACAAGGCTCTGGCCAACGACCTGGTCGTGACCCTGAGCAACAACGCTCAAGTCACCATCAAAGCTGGCCAGACTGCCGTAACGTACGAGCACGCCGCACAAGGCGACGACGTCTACAAAGACTCCGGCGAAATCAGCCTGGGCATCAAGTCGGCAGCGGACGCTGGCGGCCGTACCTTCGAGAACCTGCAACTGGGTAACGAGGCGTCGGTGAAAGTCACCGACACCGTCGACGAAGTTGTGGCGAAGCTAACGGCTACCGACTCGGTCACCGAAGGTGGTCAGATTACCTACACCGTGACCCTGACGAACAAAGATGGCTTGCCAATCGACAAGCATGGCGCGCTGACCTTCACCTTGGACGATGGCAAAACTGTCATCACCATCCCGGCTAACGGCACTACCGGTTCGGTAACCGTTACGGCGCCTGACAACGACTATGTCGGTGCCAATGATCCGGTTGTCAAATCGATTGCAACCGTCACTGGCGCAGACGTTGGCAAGTTCGAACAGCTCACTTTGGATAAAACGCCGGTCAGTACTGCTGTCACCGACGAGCCAGGGTCGGGTACCCCGGGCACCGGTAATCAGGGCGACCAAGTATTGGTCACCATCACTGCCGACCAGACTTCTGTTGCCGAGAACGTTAAACCAACGTTCACCGTCCAGATCAACAAGGCTCTGGCCAACGACCTGGTCGTGACCCTGAGCAACAACGCCCAAGTCACTATCAAAGCCGGCCAGACTGCCGCGTCTTACGAGCACGCCGCTCAGGGCGACGACGTTTACAAAGACTCGGGTGAAATCAGCCTGGGCATCAAGTCGGCAGTGGACGCGGGTGGTCGTACCTTCGAAAACCTGCAGTTGGGTAACGAGGCGTCGGTGAAAGTCACCGACACCATCGACGAAGTTATCGCGAAACTGGCTGCGACCGACTCGGTTACCGAGGGCGGTCAGATCACTTACACCGTGACCCTGACCAACAAAGATGGCCTGCCGATCGATAAGCATGGCGCGCTGACCTTCACCCTTGATGATGGCAAGACCACCATCACTATCCCGGCGAACGGCACCACGGGTTCGGTTACCGTCACAGCGCCTGACAACGTCTATGTTGGCGCGAACGACCCGGTCGTCAAATCGATCGCCTCCGTTGCCGGCGCAGACGTTGACAAGTTCGAGCAGCTGACGCTCGACAAAACGCCTGTCACCACTCAGGTTACCGATGAGCCTGGCTCGGGAGTTCCTGGTACTGGCAACCAGGGCGACCTGGTCCAAGTGACTATCACCGCCGACCAGACCTCTGTCGCCGAGAACGTCAAGCCGACCTTCACCGTGCACGTGAATACCGCACTGGCCAATGACCTGGTCGTGACCCTTAGCAACAACGAGAAGGTCACTATCAAAGCCGGTGAAACCAGCGCCCAGTACACCCACGCCGCACAAGGCGACGACGTCTACAAAGACTCGGGTGAAATCAGCCTGGGCATCAAGTCGGCAGCCGATGCTGGCGGTCGCACCTTCGAGAATCTGCAGCTGGGCAACGATGCCTCGGTCAAAGTTACCGACACCATCGACGAAGTTGTAGCCAAGCTCACCGCGACCGACTCGGTCACCGAAGGCGGTCAGATCACTTACACCGTGACCCTGACCAACAAGGATGGCCTGCCGATCGACAAACACGGCGCGCTGACCTTTACGCTGGACGATGGCAAGACTGTCATCACCATCCCAGCCAACGGCACAACTGGTTCGGTCACTGTGACCGCGCCTGACAATGACTATGTCGGCGCTAACGATCCGGTCGTCAAATCGATCGCTTCCGTTACCGGCGCAGATGTAGGCAAGTTCGAGCAATTAACGCTCGATAAGACACCTGTCAGCACCCAAGTGACCGACGAGCCAGGTTCGGGCACGCCAGGCACTGGCAACCAAGGCGACCAAGTGTTGGTCACCATCACTGCCGACCAGACTTCTGTGACCGAGAACGTTAAACCAACGTTCACCGTGCAGATCAACAAGGCCCTGGCCAACGACTTGGTCGTGACTCTGAGCAATAACGCTCAGGTCACTATCAAAGCCGGCCAGACTGCCGTTTCTTACGAGCACGCCGCACAAGGCGACGACGTCTACAAAGACTCCGGCGAAATCAGCCTGGGCATCAAGTCGGCAGCCGATGCGGGTGGTCGTACCTTCGAGAACCTGCAGTTGGGCAACGATGCATCGGTCAAAGTCACCGATACCATCGACGAAGTTGTAGCCAAGCTGACTGCTACCGAATCTGTTACAGAAGGTGGTCAGATCACCTACACCGTGACCCTGACCAACAAAGATGGCCTGCCAATCGACAAACACGGCGCGCTGACCTTCACCCTGGACGATGGCAAGACCGTCATCACCATCCCAGCCAACGGCACCACTGGTTCGGTCACTGTGACCGCGCCGGACAACGACTATGTCGGTGCTAACGATCCGGTCGTGAAGTCGATCGCCTCCGTTACCGGTGCCGATGTTGGCAAGTTCGAACAATTAACGCTCGATAAGACACCTGTCAGCACCCAAGTTACCGACGAGCCAGGTTCGGGTACGCCAGGCACTGGCAACCAAGGCGACCAAGTGTTGGTCACCATTACCGCGGATCAAACTTCGGTAGCCGAGAACGTCAAACCTACGTTCACCGTGCAGATCAACAAAGCCTTGGCCAACGACCTGGTCGTGACCCTGAGCAACAACGCCCAAGTCACTATCAAAGCCGGCCAGACTGCCGTTTCCTACGAGCACGCAGCACAAGGCGACGACGTCTACAAAGACTCCGGTGAAATCAGCCTGGGCATCAAGTCGGCAGCCGACGCGGGTGGTCGTACGTTCGAGAACCTGCAGTTGGGCAACGATGCATCGGTCAAAGTCACTGACACCATCGATGAAGTTGTAGCCAAGCTCACTGCGACCACTTCGGTTGCCGAAGGCGGCGAGATCACCTACACCGTAACGCTGACCAACAAAGATGGTCTGCCGATCAACAACCACGCAGAGCTGTACTTCCATCTCAAAGATGGCACTACCGTGGTGGTGCCTGCCAACAGCACCGTAGGTTCGGCCACCGCTACCGCGCCGGACAACGTTTATGTGGGCACGAACCCTGCTGTCGTGAACTCGATCGAGTCGGTCAGCGGCGCGGATGCTTGGAAGTTCGAACAACTGACGCTGGATAAAACCCAAGTCAGCACCGAAGTTACCGACGAGCCAGGTTCTGGAACCCCGGGTACGGGTAACCAAGGCGATTTGGTACTGGCCACCATTACGGCTGACCAAACCTTCGTAGCCGAGAACGTCAAGCCGACCTTCACCGTGCAGATCAATAAGGCCCTGGCCAACGACTTGGTCGTGACCCTCAGCAACAACGAGAAGATCACCATCAAGGCCGGCCAAACCAGCGCCCAGTACACCCACGCAGCGCAGGGCGACGACGTCTACAAGGACTCTGGCGAAATCAGCCTGGGCATCAAGTCGGCAGCCGATGCTGGCGGTCGTACCTTCGAAAACCTGCAGCTGGGCAACGATGCATCGGTCAAAGTCACCGATACCATCGATGAAGTTGTGGCGAAGCTGACTGCGACCGATTCGGTCACCGAAGGCGGTCAGATCACCTACACCGTGACCCTGACCAACAAAGATGGCCTGCCAATCGACAAGCATGGTGCGCTGACCTTCACGCTGGACGATGGCAAGACCGTCATCACTATCCCGGCCAATGGTACGACCGGTTCGGTAACCATTACCGCGCCTGACAATGACTACGTCGGTGCCAACGATCCAGTCGTCAAATCGATTGCAACCGTCACTGGCGCAGATGTAGGCAAGTTCGAGCAGCTGACGCTCGACAAAACGCCCGTCACCACTCAGGTTACCGATGAGCCTGGCTCGGGAGTTCCTGGTACTGGCAACCAAGGCGACCAAGTGCTGGTTACCATTACCGCGGATCAAACTTCGGTAGCCGAGAACGTCAAACCTACGTTCACCGTGCAGATCAACAAAGCCTTGGCCAACGACCTGGTCGTGACCCTGAGCAACAACGCTCAAGTCACCATCAAAGCTGGCCAGACTGCTGTTTCTTATGAGCACGCCGCCCAAGGCGACGACGTCTACAAAGACTCCGGTGAAATCAGCCTGGGCATCAAGTCGGCAGCCGACGCGGGTGGTCGTACGTTCGAGAACCTGCAGTTGGGCAACGATGCATCGGTCAAAGTCACCGATACCATCGATGAAGTTGTAGCCAAGCTGACTGCGACCGACTCGGTCACCGAAGGCGGTCAGATCACTTACACCGTGACCCTGACCAACAAAGACGGCTTGCCAATCGACAAACATGGCGCGCTGACCTTCACCCTGGACGATGGCAAGACCGTCATCACCATCCCGGCCAACGGCACCACGGGTTCGGTTACCGTCACAGCGCCTGACAACGTCTATGTTGGCGCGAACGACCCGGTCGTCAAATCGATCGCAACCGTCACTGGCGCAGACGTTGGCAAGTTCGAGCAGCTGACGCTCGACAAAACGCCTGTCACCACTCAGGTTACCGATGAGCCTGGCTCGGGAGTTCCTGGTACTGGCAACCAGGGCGACCTGGTCCAAGTGACTATCACCGCCGACCAGGCCTCCGTTGCCGAGAACGTCAAGCCAACGTTTACCGTGCACGTGAATACTGCACTGGCCAATGACCTGGTCGTGACCCTTAGCAACAACGAGAAGGTCACTATCAAAGCCGGTGAAACCAGCGCCCAGTACACCCACGCCGCCCAAGGCGACGACGTCTACAAAGACTCCGGTGAGATCAGCCTGGGCATCAAGTCGGCAGCCGACGCGGGTGGTCGTACGTTCGAGAACCTGCAGTTGGGCAACGATGCATCGGTCAAAGTCACCGATACCATCGACGAAGTTGTAGCCAAGCTGACTGCGACCGACTCGGTTACCGAAGGTGGTCAGATCACCTACACCGTGACCCTGACCAACAAGGACGGCTTGCCAATTGACAAGCATGGCGCGCTGACCTTCACCCTGGACGATGGCAAAACCACCATCACCATCCCGGCCAACGGCACGACCGGCTCGGTCACCGTCGCCGCACCTGACAACGTCTACATCGGCGCCAACGACCCGGTCGTCAAATCGATCGCGGCGGTCAGCGGCCCGGATGTCTGGAAGTTCGAACAGCTCACCCTGGACAAGACCCCGGTCAGCACCGCAGTCACCGACGAGCCAGGTTCGGGTACGCCAGGCAATGACAACCAGGGTGACCTGGTACTGGTGAACATCGTGGCCAACCAGGTCTCGGTCAACGAAGCCACGCCACCCCTGTTCACGCTGACCCTGAACCGCGTGCTGGACAAGGACCTCACGGTCACCCTGAGCAACAACGCCACTGTCGTGTTCAAGGCCGGCGAGACCAGCAAGTCCTATGTCGCACCTGCCCAGGGCGATGACGTCTTCAAGGACGAAGGCAAGATCCAGATCGGTATCGTCAAGGCCCAAGTGCCGAATGCTACCTTCGAGAATCTGGTGCTGGGCGCGCCTGCATCGGTCGATGTCACCGACACCATCAGCAAAGTCACTGCGGTGCTGGCTGTGGATAACACCTCGGTCGTCGAAGGCGGGAAGATCACCTACACCGTAACCTTGATCAGCGAAGACAGCGACCTGCCGGTCACTGGCCACGGTGGCGTGACCGTCACCTTGACCGGTGGCACCCAGGTATTCATCGCCGCTGGCTCTGCTACTGGCACCGTCACCATCAATGCGCCAGATGACGTGTACGTCGGCGGCCAGCCTGCGGTCACCAAGTCGATTACCGACATCACGGTCGCAGGCGCCAAGCAATTTGAAAACCTGGTGGCGGACAAGTCGCCGGTTACCACGACCGTGCACGACGAACCTGCCGGCCAGGGCGACCTGGTGCAGGTCAATATCGTCGCCAATCAGGTGTCGGTGAACGAAGCCACTGCGCCGACCTTCACCCTGAGCCTGAACCGCGCACTGGACAAGGACCTGACCGTTACCCTGAGCAACAACGCCACCGTTGTGTTCAAGGCTGGCGAGATGACCAAGACCTACACGGCTGCTGCGCAAGGCGATGACGTCTTCAAGGACGAGGGCAAGATCGAGGTTGGCATCGTCAAGGCAGAAGTGCCGAACGCCACCTTCGAGAACCTGGTCATTGGCGGCCCGGCTTCGGTCAACGTCACCGACACGATCAGCAAGGTCACTGCCGTGCTGGCTGTGGATAACACCACTGTGGCTGAAGGTGGCAAGATCACCTACACCGTGACCTTGGTCAGCGAAGACAACAACCTGCCGGTTACCGGCCATGGTGGCGTGACCGTCACCCTGACCGGCGGCACCCAGGTGTTCATCGCTGCCGGTTCTGCCAGCGGCACCGTCACCATCAATGCGCCGGACGACGTGTACGTCGGTGGCCAGCCTGCCATCACCAAGGCCATCACGGATATCAGTGTGGCGGGTGACAAGCAGTTCGAGAACCTGGTGGCCAACCAGTCGCCAGTGACCACCACCGTAACGGACGAACCTGCTGGGCAGGGCGACCTGGTACAGGTCAACATCGTTGCAGACCAAGCGTCGGTCAATGAAGCCACGGCCCCTACCTTCACCCTGAGCCTGAACCGTGCGCTGGACAAGGACCTGACCGTCACCCTGAGCAACAACGCCACCGTTGTGTTCAAGGCTGGCGAGCTGACCAAGACCTACACGGCCGCGGCGCAGGGCGACGACGTGTTCAAGGACGAGGGCAAGCTGGAGATCGGCATCGCCAAGGCTGAAGTGCCGAACGCCAAGTTCGAGAACCTGGTGCTGGGCGCGCCTGCCTCGGTCAACATCACCGACACCATCAGCAAGGTCACTGCCGTGCTGGCTGTGGATAACACCACTGTGGCTGAAGGCGGCAAGATCACCTACACCGTGACCTTGGTCAGCGAAGACAACAACCTGCCAGTGACTGGCCATGGTGGCGTGACCGTCACCCTGACCGGCGGCACGCAAGTGTTCATCGCGGCAGGTTCTGCCAGCGGCACTGTCAGCATCAATGCGCCGGACGACGTGTACGTCGGTGGCCAGCCTGCAATCACCAAGGCCATCACGGACATCACCGTCGCCGGTGACAAGCAGTTCGAAAACCTGGTGGCCAGCAAGGCGGCAGTCACGACCACCGTGACCGACGAGCCGGCTGGGCAGGGCGACCTGGTACAGGTCAACATCGTTGCAGACCAAGTGTCGGTCAATGAAGCCACGGCCCCGACCTTCACCCTGAGCCTGAACCGTGCGCTGGACAAGGACCTGACCGTCACCCTGAGCAACAATGCTACCGTTGTGTTCAAGGCTGGCGAGCTGACCAAGACCTACACGGCCGCGGCGCAGGGCGACGACGTGTTCAAGGACGAGGGCAAGCTGGAGATCGGCATCGCCAAGGCTGAAGTGCCGAACGCCAAGTTCGAGAACCTGGTGCTGGGCGCGCCTGCCTCGGTCAACATCACCGACACCATCAGCAAGGTCACCGCCGTGCTGGCTGTGGATAACACCACTGTGGCTGAAGGTGGCAAGATCACCTACACCGTGACCTTGGTCAGCGAAGACAACAACCTGCCAGTGACTGGCCATGGTGGCGTGACCGTCACCCTGACCGGCGGCACCCAGGTGTTCATCGCTGCCGGTTCTGCCAGCGGCACCGTCACCATCAATGCGCCGGACGACGTGTACGTCGGTGGCCAGCCTGCGATCACCAAGGCCATTACGGACATCACCGTGGCCGGTGACAAGCAGTTCGAAAACCTGGTGGCGAGCAAGACCACCGTCACCACGGCGGTGACCGATGAGCCGGCCGGCCAGGGTGACCTGGTACTGGTCAACATCGTGGCCAACCAAACCTCGGTCAATGAAGCCACGCCGCCTCTGTTCACCCTGACCTTGAACCGCGTGTTGGACAAGGACCTCACCGTCACCCTGAGCAACAACGCCACCGTTGTGTTCAAGGCCGGGGAGACCAGCAAGTCCTATGTCGCGCCAGCTCAGGGCGATGACGTGTTCAAGGACGAGGGCAAGCTGGAGATCGGCATCGCCAAAGCCGAAGTGCCGAACGCCAAGTTCGAGAACCTGGTGCTGGGCGCGCCTGCCTCGGTCAACATCACCGACACCATCAGCAAGGTGACTGCTGTGCTGGCTGTGGATAACACCACCGTCGTCGAGGGTGGCAAGATCACCTACACCGTGACGCTGGTCAGTGAAGACACCAGCCTGCCTGTGACAGGCCACGGCGGTGTGACCGTGACCCTGACCGGTGGCACGCAAGTGTTCATCGCGGCGGGTTCTGCCAGCGGTACGGTCAGCATCAATGCGCCGGACGACGTGTACGTCGGTGGGCAGCCTGCGATCACCAAGGCGATCACCGACATCAGCGTTGCTGGTGACAAGCAGTTCGAAAGCCTGGTGGGCAGCAAGACTGCCGTAACCACTACCGTGACCGACGAGCCGAGTGGCCAGGGTGACGTGACCACCGTAGGCATCAGTGGCACCACTTCGCTGACCGAAGGCGAGACGGCGCATTACACCCTGACGTTGAGCAATCCATCCCAGTCCGAAGTGACCGTCACCCTCAGCTACTCGGGCACGGCCAAGAACGGTGAGGACTTCACGGGTGTCACTACCGTGAAGATTCCGGCCAACAGCTCCGGCGTGACCTTCGATGTGCCGACGATCGACGACAAATTGGTCGAAGGCACCGAGAACTTCACGGTCAAGATCGAAAACGCCACCGGTGGCAACTTCGAGAACTTGCAGGTAAACGGCAGCAAAGGCAGCGTCACCACCGCCATCCTCGACAACGACAACCTGCCGGTTTCCCCAGGCGGTGCCGTGTATGGCGTGGAAGACACCGACTACGTATTCGCCTGGGGGGACTTCAAGGTCACCGACCCGGATGGCAACACCGGTCTGGCCGTGACCATCACCTCGCTGCCGGCTGCAGGCAGCCTCAAGTACTTCAACGGCAGCAGCTGGACCAACGTTACCGTCGGCCAGGTGATCAGCCAGGCCGATATCGCCGCCAGCAAGCTGAAGTTCGTGCCGCTGCTAAACCAGTCTGGCGCTGACGGCTACGGTGGCACCGGCGTGGGCAACCAACAGGCCGACTACGCGCAGTTCAAGTACAAGCCCAACGACGGGACCAACCTGGGCACCGAGACGACCATGAAGGTCGATATCAGCCCGGTGGCCGACATGCCGACCCTGGCCATCGGCAGTGCCGATGTGGTGTCCAAAGGCCTGACCAAGGAAGTGTGGACCACCCTGAAGGACCTGGGCACCAACGGCAATGGCATCACCGGTGATGCACTCAAGACGGTCTTTGCCAACTCCGGCAGCGCCACCTCCAGCGGCACTACCACCAACGTCCAGTCCGACGGCAGCGTGAATGGGGGCAGCGGTTCGAAGACCTCCGGCCTGATCTACCTGGAAGCAGGCAAGACCTACACCTTCAGTGGTACTGCCGACGACAGCTTCCTGGTCAATATCGGTGGCAAGACCGTGGTCACGGCCACGTGGGGTGGCGGCGGCCAGGTGACGGGGTCGTTCACGCCTACGGCGACCGGCTACTACCCGATCGAGGTTTACCACGCCAACCAGTCCGGCCCGGGCAGTTATGACCTGAACATTCAGGTGGGCTCTGGCGGCGTGACGGATCTGAGCAGCGCGAACATTCGCATGTACCAGAACGTGACCGAGATGGCCAACGCTGGCCTGAGCGTGTCCGACGCGCACACGGTCAATGGTCAAACCTACTACGATGGCTACAAGCTCAACGAAGGCCCAGAGAACGGTACGGTGAAACTGGTCGGTATTTCGACCGCCCTGACCGATACCGATGGTTCCGAGACGCTGAACGTCAAGCTGTCCGGCATGCCGGCAGGGTCGGTGGTCAGTGACGGCGCTGGCCATACCGCTACCGTCGGCGCCAGCGGCGTCGATGTGACCGGTTGGAAGTTGGGCAGCCTGACCGTCAAGCCACCGGCCTACTACCAGGGCCAGTTCGACGTGAAGGTCACCTCGACCTCCACGGAGAGCGTGGGCGGCAGCAAGGCAGTCAACGAAGGTACGATCAAGGTCACGGTGTACCCCGATACCTACTCGGCAACCAACCTCACGGCCGACAGCGACACGTTCACCGGAACGGGCGCCAACGAGATCATCGTCGCCGACATCAGCGGCCTGCATGTGGTCCCAGGTCAGAACTACAACCTGGCGTTCATCGTGGACACCTCGGGCAGCATGAAGGACTCCGTGGACCCTGCGCAGAAAGCACTGCAGTCGGTCTTCACCACGCTGTCCAACAGCGTCAAAGGGGCAACGTCCGGCACGGTCAACGTGTTGCTGGTGGACTTCGCTACCCAGGTGAAATCCACCGTGGCGGTGAACCTGTCCGACAGCAATGCCCTGCAGACGCTGAAGAATGCCCTGACGGCCATGACGGCCAAAGGTGGCACCAACTACGAGGACGCCTTCAAGACGACGGCCAACTGGTTCCAGAACCTCAAGGATTCCGGCGTTACCGGCAACAATCAGACGTTCTTCATCACCGACGGCGAGCCAACGTATTACCAGACCGGTGAGCGTGTTAACCCGACGCTGCTCAGCAGCAAGGGCATCATGATGGATGCGTATCTGTCGTCGATTAACTACAAGCTCGGCCAGACCGTGAACGTCTACCTGGACAGCAGCAACGTCCTGAACATCGACAGCGCGGGGAACCTGACGGTTACCCGGTACGGATTCTGGAGCTCGACCCAGACGTTGGCAGGCACACTGCACGCCCAAGGCGACGGCACCTATGAGCTGTCTAGCCTGGCAGGTCAGGGCAGCTACGCCGATGCCGACACGATTACCAACTCCCAGAGCGCGTTCGCGTTGCTCAAAGGGTTGTCGCCTACCATCGAGGCGATCGGCATCGGCAGCGGCGTCAACACCAATGACCTCAAGCCGTACGACTCCGATGGCAATCCGCAGAGCAACATCGATGCCTCCAACCTGGCAAACGCCATCCTGGGTCACACCGAGGCCATCCAGCCTGGTAGTGACACCGTCAATGGTGGCGACGGCAACGACATCCTGTTCGGCGACGTGATCACCATGCCGTCGGTAGCGGGTAACGGTATCGAAGCGCTGCAGAATTATGTGGCGATGAAAACCGGTGTCGATGCCAGCGCGGTGGACAGCAAGGCGATGCACCAGTACATCTCCGAGCACTACACCGAGTTCGATATCTCCGGGCCTAACGGCGGCAACGACATCCTCTCGGGCGGCAACGGCAACGACATCCTGTTCGGTCAGGGCGGCAACGACATCCTCGATGGCGGCAAAGGCAATGACATCCTGTTGGGTGGCTCAGGCAACGACACCCTCATCGGCGGTCCGGGTAACGACATCCTGATCGGCGGCAGCGGTGCCGATACCTTCGTCTGGAAGGCCGGCGATTATGGCAATGACGTCATCAAGGACTTCAACCGCTCCGAAGGTGACCGCATCGACCTCAAGGACCTGTTGCAAGGCGAGAAAGGCAGCACCATCGACAACTACCTCAAGCTGTCGACGGTGGAGGGCACCACGACGTTGCAGGTCAGCAGCGAAGGCAAGCTCAACACCGATGGCGGGCTGGCCAATGCTGACGTCACCATCAAGCTGGAAGGTGTGAACTGGTCCAACCAGACGATCAACTCGTTGATCAGCGGTGCCGACCCGACCATCATCATCCACAACAAAGACAGCTGACGGTCCATGACCGGGGCAACCGTAACAGGTTGTCCCGGTGTGCCTTGACCTGGCGCAACTGCCTGGGCAGGCCTTCCGCCACGCACTCCCACAGCGCATACTTTCGCGCCGCACCCACGCGTGCGGCGCTTTTTGCCTATGCTGCTGTCTACCCTGAAGGAATCCATGTGACGAGGGACATCGCCATGTTCTACGTGCAACGCGACGCCGCTGGCCAGTTGCAGCGAGTGGAAGCTGCTGCGTTCGACGAATTTACCGAAATGCTTCCGGCCGACCATGCCGACATTCAGGAATGGTTTGCCGATGACGTCGTGGAAAATAGCCTCAATCAGCTCAAGCAAAGCGACTTGGACATGATCCGGGTGCTTGAAGACTTGATCGATGTCCTGACCGCCAAAGGCGTGTTCAAGATCACTGACCTGCCACCGGGCGCCCAGGCCAAACTCCTGAACCGTTCGACAGCGCGCAAAGCGCTGAGCAGCCTCAATAACCTGATAGAGGAAGAAGAAGAGGGTGGCCTGATCTGACGCCGAGCTCAGGCACCGACCGAACTATGGTTATGCTTTAAAGGTATTTAAAATATAGTTCTTATGACCTTATAGTTCATTCCACTGCGTACCCGTCGACCAATCGATGCGCCGCACGACTCGAACCCACACGGGAGTCCCCGTGCGTTTCCGATCGTCGCGCGTCATGAAGTCGCGCACTGCGTGGGAGTGAAACATGCCAGCCGCCTTGAACGCCCTGTCGCTCATCGATAGCGCGCCGTCACAACATTTTGATGTCCACCCGTTCGCCGGCGCCGTCGGCGCCGAAATCGTCGGCCTCGACCTTTCCAGGCCGCTCAATGCTCAGGACTTCGCGCGGATTCACCGTGCCCACCTCGATCATCATGTGCTGGTTTTTCGCGATCAGCGCATCACGCCTGAGCACCAGATCGCCTTCAGCCGCCGTTTTGGCGAACTGCAGATTCATGTGCTCAAGCAGTTCCTGCTTGAGGGGCATCCTGAAATCCTGATTGTTTCCAACATCATCGAGAACGGCCAAAACATCGGCCTGGGCGATGCTGGCAAATTCTGGCACTCGGACCTTTCCTATAAGGCACTGCCCAGCTTGGGCTCGATGCTACACGCCCAGGAACTCCCTGACGAAGGCGGGGACACGTTGTTCGCCGACATGCACAAGGCCTGGGACGCAGTACCCGCTGCGCTGCGCACGCTGGTAGCCGGGCGCAATGCCGCTCATTCCTACACCGCCCGCTATGCCGAAACCCGATTCGAAGGTAATTGGCGCCCTGCACTGACAGCCGAGCAACTGGCCCAGGTGCAGGAAGTGGTCCACCCCGTCGTGCGCACCCACCCTGAGACCGGGCGTCAGGCCTTGTTCGTCAGTGAAGGTTTCACCACCCGCATCGTCGGCCTGCCGGAAGACGAAAGCCGGGATGTCCTGCAGCAGCTGTATGCCTTGAGCGTGCAGGATGACAACGTCTATCGCCATCAATGGGAGCCCCACGACCTGGTGTTCTGGGACAACCGCTCTCTGATCCACCTGGCTGCCGGTTGCCCTGCGCACCTGCGGCGCAAGCTCTACCGCACCACCATCCAGGGCGATGCCCCGTTCTGACGAAAAGGATTCCATCATGCGCAAATCCATCAGCCGCCTGGCGGCAAGCATCGGGCTGGGCGCAAGCCTCATCATTGGCAGCCTGACGGCCCCCGCCGCCGCCCAGGCAGAAGGCAAGATCCGCATCGCCGAACAGTTCGGGATCGTCTACCTGCTGCTCAATGTGGTGCGTGATCAGCACCTGATCGAAAAGCATGGCAAAGCGCAGGGCATCGACATCGACGTCGAGTGGGCACAGCTTTCCGGTGGCTCGGCCATCAACGACGCGTTGCTATCCGGCTCCGTGGATATCGCAGGCGCTGGCGTAGGTCCGCTGCTCACCGTCTGGGATCGCACCCAAGGGCGACAGAACGTCAAGGCCGTGGCTTCGTTGGGCAACTTCCCGTATTACCTGGTCAGTAGCAATCCGGCTGTGAAGACCATTGCGGATCTGTCCGAAAAGGACCGAATCGCAGTGCCGGCAGTGGGGGTGTCGGTGCAGTCGCGCCTGCTGCAATACGCTGCGGCGCAGCAATGGGGAGATGAGCAGTACAACCGGCTCGACAAGTACACCCTGGCTGTTCCTCATCCCGATGCTACGGCCGCCTTGCTGGCAGGCGGTACCGAACTCAACGGGCATTTCTCCAACCCGCCGTTCCAGGACCAGGCACTGGACAACAAGAACGTGCACATCGTGCTCGACAGCTACGACCTGCTCGGACCGAATTCGCCCACGCTGCTATTCGCCACCGAAAAATTCCGCAAGGACAACCCCAAGACGTACAAAGCCTTCGTCGATGCCATTGCCGAAGCGGCCACATTCGCCCAGAACGACAAGGCGGCAGCTGCCGATACCTACATCCGGGTGACCAACGCCAAGATCGACCGCGTAAGCCTCATCAAGCTGATCGACAACCCTCGATACGAATTCACCGTCACGCCAAAGAACACCTACAAGCTCGCCGAATTCCTCTACAGGGTCGGCGCGATCAAGCACAAGCCAGCGTCGTGGAAGGATTATTTCTTCCAGGATGAACGCCCGTTGCAAGGGAGCTGAGTCATGACTGCGCCATTGCCAGGCCACACGGTCAGCACCTTGATCCACCCCGCAGCACCGCCGTTGCTGAACGTGCAGGGCCTCACCCTCGAGTACCGCACCCGGCAACGGGTGGTGCGCGCGACCCATCAGGTCAGTTTCGAGGTGGATCAGGCAGATCGCTTCGTCCTACTGGGGCCTTCGGGTTGCGGCAAGTCAACCTTGCTCAAGGCCGTGGCTGGCTTCATCGAACCCTGTGAAGGGCAGATCCTGCTTCAGGGGCAGCCCGTCAGCGGCCCGGGGCCGGACCGAATCGTGGTGTTCCAGGAGTTCGACCAGTTGCCACCTTGGAAGACGGTGAAGCACAACGTCATGTTTCCGCTGTTGGTATCGGGCCAATTGAAGCGGGCCGAGGCCGAAGACCGGGCGCTTCACTACTTGGATAAAGTCGGCCTTGCAGCTTTCGCCGATGCCTACCCGCATACGCTGTCGGGCGGTATGAAGGCGCGCGTGGCGATCGCCAGGGCCTTGGCCACGCAGCCGAAGATATTGCTGATGGACGAACCCTTTGCCGCACTCGATGCACTTACCCGGCGCAAGATGCAGGAAGAATTGCTGCTGCTCTGGGAGGAAGTGCGCTTCACCCTGCTGTTCGTCACCCACTCTATCGAGGAGGCCTTGGTCGTGGGCAACCGCATCTTGCTGCTCTCACCTCACCCCGGCCGGGTACGCGCCGAGGTGCACAGCCACCAATATGACTTGGGCAGCCTGGGTGGCAGCGATTTCCAGGCCAGTGCCCGGCACATACACCGCTTATTGTTCGATGAAGCTGCTGGCCCCGCGCAGGTCGACGATATTGGTTTCAATGACATCCGCATTGCCTACTGATCAGGAGTTTGAGCCATGACCACAACCTCTGTGCGCCAGAAATACGAGGTGCAGCTAGAGCCCTTGCTCAGTGTGCCTGTGGAACGCGACCTGTCGTTGACTCAGCGCCTCTGGCAGCACGGCTGGCTGCGCAAGGCCGTCATCCTGGTGGTCATCGCCGTGGTCTGGGAAGCCGTCGCCCGTTACCAGAACAACGACCTGCTGCTACCGACCTTCCTCCAGACCGCTGCCGCGTTTTGGGAAGGCCTGGTCAGTGGAGAGTTGCCGGCCAAGGTCGGCGTGTCGCTGGTGATCCTGCTCAAGGGCTACCTGCTGGGCATCATCCTGGCTTTTGGTCTCACCAGCTTGGCTGTCTCGACCCAGCTTGGGCGCGACTTGCTTGGCACTTTGACCTCCATGTTCAACCCCCTGCCTGCCATCGCCCTGTTGCCATTGGCATTGCTGTGGTTCGGGCTAGGCGAAAACAGCTTGATCTTCGTCCTGGTGCATTCGGTACTCTGGGCCCTGGCGCTCAATACCTATGCAGGATTCCAGGGCGTTTCCGACACCCTGCGCATGGCCGGGCGCAACTACGGCCTCAAAGGGCTACGGCTGGTGATGCACATCCTGGTGCCGGCGGCGTTGCCCTCGATTCTGTCCGGGCTCAAGATCGGCTGGGCGTTCGCCTGGCGCACGTTGATCGCCGCGGAACTGGTCTTTGGCGCCAGCAGCGGCAAAGGTGGCCTGGGTTGGTACATCTTTCAGAACCGCAACGAACTCTATACCGACAAGGTGTTCGCAGGCCTTGCGGTGGTCATCCTGATCGGGCTGCTGGTTGAGGGGATTGTCTTCAGCACGCTGGAGCGCCTGACGGTCAAGCGTTGGGGCATGCAGCGCTGAACAGGCAGGCGCGGACGCCGGCCATTGGCCAAGGCCAGTGAGCGCTCCCCTGATCATGGCGTTTGATACTGGGCTGCGGCGTTGCTGAGAATCTTGCCGATCTCTTCGCGCAACTGCGCAGGCTGCTCGACCACCAGCTCATCCCCACGGCTCAATAGCCACCAGCGCAACGAGCTCCCATCGCTCACCGTGGCCCGCAGCCGATGCCCTTGGTCATGGGCGGTCAACTGCATGTCGCTGCTCAGTGGGGCCTCCCTGAGCTGGCGCGCCAGTGGATCGCTGATGCGTGCCACCAATTCGATGCCTTCGCCCGGTGGCGCTTGCAGCGCCTCTCCTTTGAGGTGTGCCAGCAGATCGGTGGTGCCGCGTAGCTCGTTCACCACGCCGGCCGCCCAGTGCCACCCGTAGGGGATGCTCTTGTCATTGCGCTCCAGCGGAAAGATCAGCGACAGGTCATTGAGGTCGCGCTCCACGGTGCGCTTGCTGACGGTAAAGCCCAGGTCTCGTAGCCGACAAGCCAGTTCGGAACTGGTGAGCCCTGGAGAACGGCCCGGTAGCTGGCGCAGCAGCGCCCACTGACGGCTGAGGGTGGCGCGAGTGGTGGCGAACGGCAAAAGGTAACGTCCTTGTCTAGGCTTGCCGCTCTAGGATGGCGGCACGCGAGGGGCATGGCAATTGGCCACGGACCGCTCAGATCAAGTAAGTGACGGTTGGTTGCCTGCCACCGAATCGTTCGCGACAGGTTTTGACGTCCTGTTGCGCAGAATCACGCCTCATCACAGCCGAAGGTTGAGGTTGTGCATCGTTCAATGAGGATGAACATGTCTGCTGTCGGCAATATCCATTCGCTGCTCGCCCGCCTGCTTCCGGCACAGGTGATCGTTCCTCCCGCCGTTGCCCGACGCCAGCGGCTGTTTGCAGGTGTCGGCATGCCCAGTCAACGGACGATGCTGGTCAGCCGTCTGGACGAAGCCAGTGACCTGCAAGCGGTCTACCAGGATCTGCGCCTGCAAGCCCTGCAAGGGAACGTCGCGGCGCTGAACGACCTTGGTTGGATCTGGCTCAATGGCAAGTACTGGCGTGCTGATACCGTGCTGGCCGGGCACCTGCTGCGCATGGCGGCGTTGCAGGGCAATGCCGTGGCCTGGTTCAACCTGGGGCAGCAGCACTACTTCGGCAAAGGTGTCGACCGTTCCTACACCCAGGCCGCCGAATGCTACCGCCAGGCGTTCGAGCGGGGCATGTCGCATGCGGCCGCTGCGCTGGGAGACTTGTACGAAGAAGAAGTGTGTGATGCCCGGATTCAATGGCAAGTCGATCCACAGCTTGCCTACCGATGGTTCCTGCAAGGTGCCGAGCAGGGTGAGGCACGCTGTCGCTTTGAGGTTGGCTACCGGCTGATTCACGGTCTGCATGTGCAACCGGAGCTCAAGCCGGCGTTGTACTGGCTCGAACTGGCGGCCGCTGCGGGTGTGGTGCAGGCAGCGGAAGAACTGGCCGTGCACTTCAGTCGACGCGATCAGGAGCGGTATCAGCAATGGCGCGACCGCGCCGTGCAGATGGGCAGTACCTTGGCCCTGACCATGAAGCTGGAAGACCAGGTTCAGCCCTGAAGCGTTGGCAGTTAGCTGCGAGCTTTGCACTGTAAACAAGATTTCATGCAGGCGCTTCGTCGCCCCCTGTTGACGGAAGGGGGAGCACCCGGCGTATATTGATAGTTAGCAAACTATGAATATATGTGGTTTTCATGTCCCTTGATCTTCTGCGTCTACAGGTCAGCAGCGGCCTGGTCGTTGCCGCTCGCCACTGGCGCCGCATCTGTCACGTGGCGCTGACCGGCTACGGCATCTCCGAAGCCTGTGCCGCGCCACTGCTGATGATCGTGCGCCTGGGCGATGGCGTGCACCAGGTGGCCGTCGCCCAGGCGGCTGGGCTGGAAAGCCCGTCCCTGGTGCGCTTGCTCGACCAGCTGTGCAAGGCCGGGTTGGTGTTGCGTAGCGAGGATCCACTGGACAGGCGCGCCAAGGCCCTGAGCCTCACAGTTGAAGGGCGCGCGCTGGCCGAGGCCATCGAGGCGGAGCTGGTAAGGGTGCGGGGTGATGTGCTGAGTCGTCTCGATCCAGAGGACCTGCAGGCCACCCTGCGTGTACTGCGCGCATTCGAAGCAGCCGGGCTGGGCAGCACGGGCGGGGTCGCATGAACGGCTTCTTCAGCTCGGTACCTCCGGCTCGCGATTGGTTCTACGGCGTGCGCACCTTCGCCGCCTCGATGATCGCGCTGTATATCGCCCTGCTCATGCAGTTGCCGCGTCCGTACTGGGCCATGGCGACCGTCTACATCGTTTCCAGCCCCTTCCTGGGGCCTACCAGCTCCAAAGCGTTGTACCGCGCCCTGGGTACCTTGCTGGGTGCCGCTGGGGCAGTGCTGTTGGTGCCGCCCCTGGTGCAGTCGCCGCTGCTGCTGAGCATCGCCGTGGCCCTGTGGACGGGGACGTTGCTGTTCCTTTCTCTGAACGTGCGTACGGCCAACAACTACGTGTTCATGCTGGCCGGGTATACCTTGCCGATGATCGCCCTGGCAGTGGTCGACAACCCGTTGGCCGTGTTCGACGTGGCTTCCTCGCGGGCTCAGGAAATTTGCCTGGGGATCGTCTGCGCAGCCGTGGTCGGGGCCATTTTCTGGCCGCGGCGGCTGGCGCCCGTGGTAGTGGGGGCAACCGGTAACTGGTTCAACGAGGCCATTCGCTATAGCGACAGCTATCTGGTCCGGCAGCAGAGCACGGTCGATGTCGGAGGTATGCGCGGGGCGATGGTGGCGACCTTCAACTCACTGGAGTTGATGATCGGCCAGCTCGGCCATGAAGGGACCGGCCCTCATACCTTGAAAAACGCCCGTGAGCTGCGTGGGCGCATGATTCACCTACTGCCGGTCATTGATGCGCTGGACGACGCATTGACGGCCTTGCAAGGGCGCGCTGCGCAGCAATTCGAACAGATCCTGCCTGTGCTCGATGCAGCCCGTGAATGGCTCAAGGGCACGGCAGAAAGCCCTTCTGTCCAGCAGTGGGCAGCCTTGCACCAAAGGATCGACGAGCTGCGGCCGGATGCGGCTGCACTGGACCAGCGTGCCGAGCTGTTGCTGTCCAACGCGCTCTACCGGCTCACCGAATGGGTAGATCTGTGGCAGGACTGCTGTACCTTGCAGCATGCCCTGCGCACCGATGACGCCACACCCTGGCGCGCCGTTTACCGCCACTGGCGCCTGGCGCGCTTGCGGCCATTCTTCGACCGGGGCCTGATGCTCTACTCGGTCACCTCCACCGTCCTGGCCATCATCGTTGCCTGCGGCCTGTGGATCGGCCTGGGCTGGAATGACGGCGCCAGTGCGGTGATCCTGGCGGCTGTGTCGTGCAGCTTCTTCGCCGCGATGGACGACCCGGCCCCACAGATCTACCGCTTCTTCTTCTGGACCCTGCTGTCGGTCATTTTCTCGAGCCTGTACCTGTTCCTCGTGCTGCCCAACCTGCATGACTTCCCGATGCTGGTACTGGCCTTCGCCGTGCCTTTCATCTGCATCGGTACGTTGACGGTACAGCCGCGCTTCTACCTGGGGACATTGCTAACTATCGTCAACACCTCGACCTTCATCAGCATCCAGGGTGCTTACGACGCCGATTTCTTCACCTTCCTCAATTCCAACCTCGCCGGCCCGGTTGGCCTGCTCTTCGCGTTCATCTGGACCCTGGTGATGCGCCCCTTTGGTGTGGAGCTGGCTGCCAAACGCATGACCCGTTTCGCCTGGCGCGACATCGTCGAGGTGACCGAGTACGCGACCTTGGCCGAGCATCGCAAGGTGGGTGTAAAAATGCTCGATCGCTTGATGCAGCATTTGCCGCGTCTGTCGCAAACCGGCCAGGACAGCAGCGTGGCGCTACGGGACTTGCGTGTGGGGCTGAACCTGCTCGACTTGCTGGCGTACATGCCGCGCGCCGGTCAGGTTGCCCGTGAGCGACTGACCCTGGTGATCGCTGAAGTGGGTGCCCATTACGCGGCCTGCCTGCGCGCCGGTGAGCGGCTGCACGCGCCACCTGCACTCTTGCGCAACATGGAAAGGGCCCGACTGGCGCTCAGCCTCGATGAACCCTGCGAACGCCTCGACGCCCGCCCGCATTTGTTGCATGCACTGGCTGGTCTGCGCCTGGCACTGCTGCCGGGTGTCGAGGTCATGCTCGAGCCTGCGGAACAACTGCAACTGCCGTCTGGCCTGGATGGAGCGCCCCTGTGATCGGTGAACTGGATATCAGTGGGGTATTCCTGCCCACGCTGCTGGTAATGATGATTGGAACCTACCTGCTGTTTCTGGGTGTCCACGCCGTACTGGTGCGTGTGCACTTCTATCGCCTGGTCTGGCACCGGGCATTGTTCAACGTTGCCCTCTACGCCGTGCTGCTCGGTGCGGTGGACCATTTCTGTCGAAGCCTGATGCTGCCATGAAAAAACCTTTGCTGACCCTGGGCCGTGTGGTCCTTACCCTGTTGGTAGTGACATTTGCCGCCGTACTCGTCTGGCAGATGGTTGTGTACTACCTGTTCGCACCCTGGACGCGCGATGGCCACATTCGCGCCGATGTGATCCAGATCGCCCCGGACGTGTCCGGGTTGATCCAGAAGGTCGAGGTGCGCGACAACCAGACCGTCAAGCGCGGCGATGTGCTGTTCACCATCGACCAGGACCGTTTCAGCCTGGCGCTGCGTCAGGCCAAGGCCACGCTCGGCGAGCGCCAGGAAACCTTGGCCCAGGCCTCGCGGGAGGTGAACCGTAATCGCAAGTTGGGCAACCTGGTGGCGGCCGAACAGCTCGAAGAAAGCCAGTCGCGCCAAGCGCGCGCCCGCTCGGCGGTCAGCGAGGCGCAGGTGGCTGTCGACAGTGCCCAGTTGAACCTTGATCGCTCGGTGGTGCGCAGCCCCGTGGACGGTTACCTCAACGATCGCGCGCCGCGCAACCATGAGTTCGTAACCGCGGGGCGACCGGTGCTGTCGGTGGTCGACAGTGCCTCTTATCACGTCGATGGCTACTTCGAGGAAACCAAGCTGGGGGGCATTCACATCGGGGACGTGGTGGATATTCGTGTGATGGGCGACAACACCCGCCTGCGCGGGCATGTGGAAAGCTTTGCAGCCGGCATCGAGGACCGCGACCGCAGCAGCGGCACCAACCTGCTGCCCAACGTCAACCCTGCCTTCAGCTGGGTGCGGCTGGCCCAGCGGATTCCGGTGCGGATCGCCTTTGACGAAGTCCCGCAGGACTTCCGCATGATTGCCGGGCGAACCGCCACTGTCTCGATCGTCGAGGGCCAGCACCCATGAAACGGCTGATGCTCGCAGGGCTATGCCTGTCGCTTGGCGCGTGCATGACGGTCGGGCCAGACTACGAGCTGCCCAAAGAGGCGGCAATACAGCGCACTGACCTCAACGGCCCCCTGCGCCAGGATGCCGACAGCGTAGTGTCGGCACCGGTGCCGGAGGATTGGTGGCAGCTGTATCACGACCCGCGGTTGAACGCGCTGGTGCGCCAGGCCTTGAGTGCCAATACCGAACTGCGCGTTGCGGCAGCGAACATCGCCAAGGCCCGCGCGCAGGTCGACATCGCTGAGTCTCAAGGGGGCTTCGACGGTGGAGTGAAGCTAGGCGCCCAGCGCCTGCAGGAGTCTGGCGAGGCTTTCTTGCAGCCCGAAAAGGTGCCTGTGGCCAACATCGGCGAGGCGATCATCAGCGCGTCATACCAGTTCGACCTGTGGGGCACCTTCAAGCGCGGCACAGAGGCCGCCAAAGCCAGTGCCGATGCAGTCCAAGCCGCAGCGGACACGGCGCGGATCACGCTGGTGGCAGATGTGGTCAAGGCCTATACCCAGGTATGCTCGGCCAACGAGGAATACCACATTGCCCGTGAGTCGCTCGATTTACAGGCGCAAAGCGTCAAGCTCAGCCAGCGCCTGCGCGATGCGGGGCGTGGCGATGAAACCCAGGTGACGCGGTCGCAAACCCAGTTCAAGTCGTTGGGCGCCGAGCTGCCGCGATTCAAGGCCGAACGTGAGACAGGCCTGTATACCCTGGCCGCATTGCTGGCGGTCCCCGTGCAGAAGTTGCCAGCAGGCGTTGCCGATTGTGCCGAACTGCCGCAGCTGACTCAGCTAGTGCCAGTGGGCGATGGCGCCGCGTTGCTCAAACGTCGCCCCGATGTGCGTCAGGCAGAGCGACAACTGGCTGCTGCTACCGCCAATATCGGTGTGGCGACCGGCGCGCTTTATCCACAGATCAGCATCGGCGCGCAGGTCGGGACCATCGGCATCCTGGACAATTTGGGCGAGCCTTCGACCAACCGTTGGGGCTTCGGCCCGCAGGTCAGCTGGAGTATCCCCACCAATGGCACGCGGGCCCGCATTCGCATGGCCGAAGCGTCCACCCAGGCAGCCTTGGCGAATTTCGATGGCGTAGTGCTCAATGCCATACGCGAAACCCAGACGCGGCTGGCCCAATACAGCGCTTTGCTGGACCGCCGCGATGCACTGGCCGAGGCCGAGAAGTCAGCTCGGGAGGCGGCCGACCAGACGCACCGGTATTATCAGGCTGGGCGGGAGTCGTTCCTGGCGGACTTGCAGGCGACGCGGACCTATACCGACATGCGTGCGCAGTTGGCGGCTGCGAACAGCCAGGTTGCAATGGGGCAGGTTGGCGTGTTCCTGGCGCTTGGAGGCGGTTGGAAGCGACCCGTCGAGCACTGATGGGAAAATAGGGTCTGTGTAAAAAGTCTTGAGAACAGGGTCAGGTGAGGCGAGCGCAGCCCAGGTGGCGGGCTTATGGCTTGTAAATGAGCCTTCCAAGGCCACTGCAAGGCAGGGGCTGCAGCACAGCCCCACGCACTCACAAGGTCAGGCCGGCTGGGGCGCCCTCAGAATATTCTGCAGCAACTGAACACTTTCGACCGCATCGTGACCCAGGCTGGTCAGGTAGCCACCGTCGGGTTGATCGGTCAGGCCTTTTTCGTGCAGCCGCTGCGCGGCGGCGATGAGGGTCGGGGATGCGGTGTTGTGAATCTTGATGCCTTCCTGGCTGCTGTCGAGGTTGAACAGTGCGAGGACTTCCAGTTCAGCGATCAGTTCGGGTGAAAAGGACATGGCGACTCCTGACTTCCAGACGAGGATAGCGGCACCGCGGGGGGTGCCTGAATCTGGAGTGTAGCCGTGTTATTCGTCCTCGCCTTGATCCATCTCAGGAGGCAGTTCAGGCAGCGCGCGCAGGGCGTTTTCATACCACTGGCTATCGAAGGCTCGATCCTGCGCCAGCATGTTGTCGATCTCGAAGGCCAATACGTGGGCCATCAGGTTGAGGATATCCTCGCGCTCATACCCGACCAGTGTCAGCTTGTTGAACGTAGCCTTCGCCGCAGCCGGCTCGCCGCTTTCGATCTGGTTTTCGATGGCCTGCGTCAGCGTGGCTTCGGCAAACGCTTCATCGTCATTGTCGATATCGGTGGGCTCGCTCATGGGGTTACTCCTGTGGTGGGCGCTACAGTTTGCCACGTCCGTGGTGGCAATGCCTGGTCATCGACCGGGTGCATGACGCTGGTCAGCCGACGGCGAACGGGCTATAACAGCCCTGCCATCCCCATACGGCCCGGAGGCTGTCGAACCATGCTCAAGCTCCACGGATTCCCTGTCAGCAACTACTACAACATGGTCAAGTTGGCCTTGTTGGAAAAGGGCGTGCCTTTCGAAGAAGTCCTGTTCTTCAGCGGTCAGACGCCTCAGGTGCTGGAAGTCAGCCCACGTGGCAAGGTGCCGGTACTGCAGACCGAGCACGGCTTTCTCAGCGAAACCACGGTGATCCTCGACTACATCGAGCAGACCCAAGGCGGCAAGGCGCTGCTTCCCGCTGACCCGTACGCGCAGGCGAAAGTGCGTGAACTGGTCAAGGAGATCGAGCTGTACATCGAGCTTCCTGCTCGCACCTGCTATGCCGAAGCCTTCTTCGGTATGCCCGTGGAACCATTGGTCAAGGAAAAGGCACGCACCGAGCTTCTGGCAGGTTTCGCCACGCTCAAGCGCAACGGGCGTTTCGCGCCTTACGTGGCAGGCGAGCAATTGACCCTGGCCGACCTGATGTTCTGCTTCTCGGTCGACCTGGCATGCGCCGTAGGCAAGAAAGTGCTCAACATCGACTTCCTTGAAGATTTCCCTCAGGCCAAGGCACTGCTCGAGCAGATGGGGCAGAACCCCCACATGGCAAAAATCGTGGCAGACAAGGAAGCGGCAATGCCGTCATTCCTTGAAATGATGCGCAACAAGCGCTGAAACAGCGGGCGAGTCCGGCCAGATGGGGGCTTGTTTCAAAGCCCCCTTCAACCTCAGTATTTTGCCCATGCGACGAGGGAGGGTTAGCTCTCAACCCGTCACTCAGCGCCGTTAGCGCGCAGCCAGCAACGCCTTGCCGCGAGCCACCGCTGCGCGTACCTGTGCCGGTGCCGTACCACCGATGTGATCACGGGCATTTACCGAGCCTTCCAGCGTAAGAACGGCGAATACGTCCTGTTCGATCTGGTCACTGAACTGACGCAGCTCTTCCAGGCTCATCTCTGCCAGGTCCTTGCCGCTATCGACCCCGTACTTCACCGCGTGGCCCACGATTTCGTGGCAGTCACGGAACGGCAGGCCACGGCGCACCAGGTAGTCGGCCAGGTCCGTTGCGGTCGAGAACCCGCGCAAGGCGGCCTCGCGCATGATGGCATGCTTGGGTTTGATGGCCGGGATCATGTCGGCGAAGGCACGCAGCGAATCGCGCAGCGTGTCTGCGGCATCGAACAGCGGTTCCTTGTCTTCCTGGTTGTCCTTGTTGTAGGCCAGCGGCTGGCCTTTCATCAGGGTCAGCAGTCCGGTCAGCGCACCGAAGACGCGCCCGCTCTTGCCACGCACCAGCTCTGGCACGTCCGGGTTCTTTTTCTGCGGCATGATCGAGCTGCCGGTGCAGAATCGATCGGGCAGGTCGATGAACTGGAACTGGGCACTGGTCCACAGCACCAGTTCTTCGGAGAAGCGCGAGAGGTGCATCATCGCCACACTGGCGGCGGCGCAGAATTCGATGGCGAAGTCACGGTCCGACACGCCGTCCAGGGAGTTGCCTGCCACGGCTTCGAAGCCCAGCAGCTTGCAGGTCAGCTCACGGTCGATCGGGTAGGTGGTGCCGGCCAGCGCAGCGCTGCCCAATGGCATGCGGTTGGTGCGCTTGCGGCAGTCGACCAGGCGTTCATGATCGCGGCTGAGCATTTCGAACCAGGCCAGCAGGTGGTGGCCGAAGGTGACGGGCTGGGCCGTCTGCAGGTGTGTGAAGCCAGGCATGATGGTTTCGGCTTCGCGTTCGGCCTGTTCCAGCAGCCCTTTTTGCAGGCGGGTGATTTCGGCCAGAATCAGGTCGATTTCGTCGCGCAGCCACAGGCGAATGTCGGTTGCGACCTGGTCGTTGCGGCTACGGCCGGTGTGCAATTTCTTGCCGGTGATACCAATGCGGTCGGTCAGACGCGCTTCGATGTTCATGTGCACGTCTTCCAGGTCGACGCGCCAGTCGAAGGCACCAGCCTCGATTTCGCCCTGGATGGTCTTGAGCCCATCGATGATGGTGTCACGCTCGGCATCGCTGAGCACACCGACTTGCGCCAGCATGGTGGCATGAGCGATGGAGCCCATGATGTCGTGGCGGTACAGGCGCTTGTCGAAATCGACCGAGGCCGTGAAACGGGCGACGAAGGCGTCTACGGGTTCACTGAAGCGGCCGCCCCAGGACTGATTGGTCTTGTCAGTGCTCATGGTTTCACTCATTGCAGGCGTGAACGAAAAATTGCCGTGATGATAACAGGGTTGGGCCCAGTGCCGCAGGGCGCCTGCAGAGTGTGAGGGTGGAAAAGGCGTAGCGCGATGTAGGCCACGGAGATTTCACCGATTGAACGGCAGTGTTCCATGGACCGTCTACAGTTTGACAGAGGCGGGCAGCTAATCTGCCAGCCACAGTGAATCTTTGGCTATCGCACCGGTCTAGAGCGTGACACGCAGCGTCGCTTCACACAGCTGTCTACGCTTTTAACCGTGCGAGACTCACTCAGGAATCCAGCGCAATTATGAATGTCCTGATCGTTGATGACGAACCCCAAGGCCGCGAGCGCCTAAGCCGAATGTTCGGTGAACTCGAGGGTTATACCGTGCTGGAGCCAAGTGCCACCAATGGTGAAGAGGCCCTTGCGCTGATCGAAAGCTTGAAACCCGACATTGTCCTGTTGGATATCGGCATGCCTGGCCTCGATGGTCTGCAGGTCGCTGCCCGACTGTGCGAGCGTGAGGCGCCGCCTGCGCTCGTGTTCTGTACCGGTGATGACGAGTACGGGGAAGATGCCTTCAAGGAAACCCCCCTCAGCTATGTGACCAAGCCTGTGCACGGGCAGGCGCTTCGTGAGGCTCTGCGCAAGGCCGACCGGCCAAACCGCAGCCAGCTGGCCGCGCTCACTCGTCCAGGCCACGAGGGCGGTGGTCCCCGCAGCCACATCAGTGCCAGAACCCGCAAGGGCATCGAGCTGATCCCTATCGCTCAGATCATCTACTTCATCGCCGATCACAAGTACGTGACCCTGCGCCATGAAACGGGCGAAGTGCTGCTCGACGAGCCGCTCAAGGCACTCGAGGATGAATTTGGCGACCGTTTTGTGCGTATCCACCGCAATGCGCTGGTTGCGCGGGAGCGGATCGAACGCCTGCAACGTACACCTCTGGGGCATTTCCAACTGTACCTTCGAGGGCTCGACGGCGATGCCCTGACCGTGAGCCGGCGTCATGTAGCTGGCGTGCGCAAGATGATGCAGACCCTTTGAGCGCTTGACGCCGTGGACGTGCCAGCGCTCATGGCAGTCGCACAGGGGCGCACCGCCGGGCCTGTCATCGGCAGCTTTGGCCCAGGCTGTTGATCCGTATCTGCTAGTGCCGCCGATGATGCTGCTATCATCGGCGGCATTTCTCTGGTTCGGGGCGTTACATGTCCACTCGCGAAATCCGTATTGCCACTCGTAAAAGTGCCCTGGCCCTGTGGCAGGCCGAATACGTCAAGGCGCGCCTGGAACAGGCCCACCCTGGCCTGAAAGTTTCCCTGGTGCCCATGGTCAGCCGGGGCGACAAGCTGCTCGATGCGCCTTTGGCCAAGATCGGCGGCAAAGGGCTGTTCGTCAAGGAACTGGAAACCGCTCTGCTCGAGCACGAAGCCGACATCGCCGTGCACTCGATGAAAGACGTCCCCATGGACTTTCCCGAGGGCCTTGGCCTGTATTGCATCTGCGAGCGTGAAGACCCGCGCGATGCGTTCGTTTCCAACCGGTTCGACAGCCTTCAGTCGTTGCCTGCCGGCAGCATCGTCGGAACTTCCAGCCTGCGTCGACAGACCCAACTGCTGGCCCGCCGTCCCGACCTGCAAATCCGCTTTCTGCGCGGCAACGTCAATACACGCCTGGCCAAGCTCGACGCGGGTGACTACGACGCCATCATCCTGGCGGCAGCCGGGCTCATCCGGTTGGGCTTCGAAGCGCGAATCACCGACAGCATCAGCGTCGACGACAGCCTTCCTGCCGGGGGGCAAGGCGCCGTCGGCATCGAATGCCGCAGCGCCGATGCAGAGATCCACGCGCTCCTCGCGCCTTTGCATCATCTCGATACGGCCGATCGTGTGGTAGCCGAACGCGCCTTGAACAAACGCCTGAACGGCGGTTGTCAGGTGCCCATCGCCTGTTATGCAGTGCTTGAACAAGACCAGCTGTGGCTTCGGGGCCTGGTAGGGCATCCAGATGGCGGTACGCTGTTGGTCGCCCAGGCTCGGGCGCCTCGCCTGCAAGCTGAAGCACTCGGTGTGCAGGTGGCCGAAGATCTGCTCAATCAGGGTGCTGAGGCCATTCTCAAGGAAGTCTACGGCGAGGCAGGGCATTCGTGAGCCCTTGGCGCCTGCTGTTGACCCGACCCGCTGAGGAGTGTGCAGCGCTTGCCCACACACTGGGCCAAGCTGGCATAGCCAGCAGCTGCATGCCTTTGCTTGCGATCGAACCTGTCATGCTGCAGCCGCCGCAATTGGCGTTGCTCAAGGGACTGTCTACTTACCAAGGGTTCATCGTGGTCAGTAAACCGGCTGCCAGGTTATTGCTGGCGGCAGCGGCGCAGCGGCAACTGCCCGTACCGATGCAGGGTTGGTTCACGGTAGGCGCGGCTACGGCTGCGGTGCTGCAGGATGCACAGCTTGATGTCAGCTTCCCCGCATGCGGGGACGACAGTGAAGCCTTGCTCGAATTGCCTGCGCTCCAACAGGTTCTGGCGAACGCAGGGCCGCGCATCTTGATCGTGCGGGGTGTCGGAGGTCGCGAACTGTTGGCAGAGCGTCTTGCTCAGCGAGGTGCTACCGTCGATTATCTGGAACTGTATCGCCGCGACCTGCCGTCGTACCCTGCGGGCTACCTGTTGCATCGCATCGAAGCGGAACGCCTTAATGGCCTGGTGGTCAGCAGTGGACAGGGTTTCGAACACTTGCAGCAACAGGCTGGTAGCCAATGGCCGCAGCTGGCACGCTTGCCGGTGTTCGTACCAAGCCCGCGGGTCGCTGAACAGGCCCGGGCCGCAGGTGCCCAACACGTTGTGGATTGCCGTGGCGCCAGCGCTGCGGCCTTGCTGGCAGCCGTGCAGCGCAGCGCTGCACCTGCCGACCCAGGCGCCAAGCTCTAGGCGGCGCGCCCCCATGCAAAGGATGGATACGTGAGCGAGACTGTCTTGTCCAACAAGGATCAAACGTCGGCCCAGGCGCCGACGGAGCCTGTCACCCCAGTGCCCGCCAAGCGCTCCGGCAATGGCTTAGCCGCGCTGGCCCTGTTGTTGGGCGCTGCCGGCATCGCTGTAGGCGGCTGGGGCGCCTGGCAAGTGCACCAACTGCAAGGCAGCGAGTTCGACCAGGGCCAGCACCTGGAGGCGCTGAACCAGCGAGCCGAGGCGCTTCAGCAGCGTGAACAGAAAATCAGCGCACAGTTGGCCGGTCTGCCGGCAGCCAGTGAGCTTGAAGACCGTCGTCGTCTGGTCGCGCAGCTCCAAGGCGATCAGCAACGCCTGAGTCAGCGGCTTGAGACCGTACTGGGTGAAAGCCGCAAGGAATGGCGCCTGGCCGAAGCCGAGCACTTGTTGCGCCTGGCGACCTTGAGGCTGTCGGCCTTGCAGGACATCACCAGTGCCAAGGCGCTGGTCGAAGGGGCCGACGAGATTTTGCGCGAGCAAAGCGACCCTGGCGCCTTCGCCGCGCGCGAGCAACTGGCCCGCAGCCTCGCCACGCTCAACAATACCCAGCAGCCTGACCGCACCGGTCTGTTCCTGGAGTTGGCGGCCCAGCGTGAGCTCGTCCAGCAACTGAGCGCCCAGTCCCCGGAATTCGACAATGACGCCAATGCCATGGGTGCGCTGACCAGTGACGGCGATGGCGCCAGTCGCCTGTCCAAATGGTGGTCGGAAATATCCAAGTATTTCCAGATTGAATTCAATGCCGACGAGAACGTGAAACCGTTGCTCGCGGGTCAGCAGCTCAATCAGCTGCGCCTGGCGTTGAGTCTTACGCTGGAACAGGCGCAATGGGCAGCGCTCAACGGCGATGCGAAGGTCTATGCCCAGGCATTGGATGATGCACGCAGCGTACTGCTGGCCAACTTCAACGCCGACAATCCGCAGAGCAAAGCCATGCTCGACAGCCTGAACGCACTGGCCGAGCAACCCGTTTCGGTCGTAACCCCTGACCTCAGTGAAAGCCTTGCCTCCGTTCAGGCCTATATCCAGCGCCGGCATCTGCCTGGCGAGGACAAGGGAGACAAGCCATGAAGCGTGTCTACCTGTTGGCGGTACTGGCCATTGTGGTGGCGGCGGCCCTCGGCGTGGCCGTGGCCAAGCACAGCGGCTACGTGATGATTTCCTATGGCAGCTTCCGTTATCAGTCGGGGCTTTGGGCCGCGCTGTTGGGGCTGCTGGCCGTCATCCTGGTGCTGTTGGTGTTGCGTTTTCTGGTCGGCCTGCTCCTGGCGTCCGGCGGGGCGGTCAACCCTTGGTCCCGGCGCAACCGCAGCCGGCGCAACCGCGTTGCGATCGAACAGGGCCAACTGGATCTGGCAGAAGGGCGCTGGGCCAGCGCCCAGCGTCATTTGCACAGGGCTGCAGAAGCCGAACGCCAACCGCTGATGTATTACCTTGGCGCCGCCAAGGCCGCCAACGAGCAGGGCCGTGTCGAGGAAAGCGACGGTCTGTTGGAGCGTGCGCTGGAGCGGCAACCTCAGGCAGAGCTTGCGGTGGCCTTGACCCATGCCCAACTGCAAATGGACCGTGGCGACAACGACGGGGCGCTGGAGACGTTGCTGGCCATGCAGGAGCGCCATCCACAGAACACTCAGGTACTGCGTTTGTTGCAACGCTTGCAGCTTGAGCGCGGCGACTGGTCTGCACTCATTCGCCTGATGCCGGACCTGCGCAAGAACAAGGTATTGCCCGCCACCGAGCTCGCCACGCTCGAACGTCGTGCCTGGGGGCAAAACCTGAGCCTGGCACAGACCCGGGGTGAGGATGCGCAAACGGCCCGCCAAGCCCTGGAGCGTGCCTGGCAGCAATTGACCTCCGCCCAGCGTCAGGAGCCGCAGCTGGTCCTGGCCTATGCCGAGCAACTACGCCAGCTCGGCGCTCAGGGCGAGGCCGAGCAGGTATTGCGCACGGCGCTCAAGCGCAACTACGAAAGCCACCTTGCTCGGCTGTACGGCCTGGTGCGCGGTGAAGACCCTGCCCAGCAGCTGCAGACCGCCGAAGCTTGGCTCAAGGACCATCCTCAGGATGCCAGCCTGCTGCTGACGCTGGGTCGGCTCAGCTTGCAGAATCGGCTGTGGGGCAAGGCCCGTGACTATCTGGAAAGCAGCTTGCGCATGGAGCGCAACCCCGAGGCCTGCGCTGAGCTGGCACGTCTGCTCGCAGGCCTTGGCGAAACGGAGCGCAGCAACCAACTCTTCCAGGAAGGGCTTGGTTTGCTCGATGAGCGACTGCTGGCGCTGCCGTTGCCGGAGACGGTTCGCGCTTGACCTGACCTTGGCCCGCGCAAAGCCGCGGGCTTCAAGGGGAGGTAATCTTTCGGCTCGGGCCAGAGAAATCCTGACGTATTTTCTTAAGGCGCGTCTTACACAGCAGTTGGATATTTCTTAGGTAACGCTGGGAATTGTCTCGACTGTTGTGCCTTGAAACAAAGGATGTGATTCCTCTACCGTTTCAAGCCACGACTACCGATACCGGGACCCTCACTGCCCATGCTGCCGGCCCGCCTGCGTACTTTCTTCTTCCCAACCTGCCTAGTGGCATTCACTGCCCTGGTCACTGCATTCAAGCTGCAAGATGCGCTCGGGCTTTTGCCGTGCCTACTGTGTGTGACACAACGGGCGCTGCTGGCAGGGTATGTACTGGTGTGTCTAAGCGCAGTGCTGCATGGGCCGGCACTCGAAGGCCAACGCCGCTATGCCCAGCTAGCGCTTGGCTTTGCACTGGGTGGCGCTGCAGTAGCCGCAAGGCATGTCTGGCTGCAGGGGGTTGCGGCCGATGACCTGGTCTGCCCCGTCGCCATCGACCACAACGCTGGGCAGTACTGGAACGAGCTTGCCCGGCAACTATTTTCCGGTGCCCCTGATTGCAATGCGCTGACCTGGAGCTTCATGGACTTGACGTTACCCGAATGGAGCCTGATGGCCTTTGTGCTCCTGGCTGCGTTTGCGCTCGGTCATCTACTTGCAGGTCGCCTGCATGCCCTGCTCACCCATGACCTCAAACAACGCTGAGCCGCAGCACGACCAATGGCGGTAAGACGGCGTATTAAACACTTGTACGAAGTTATTACCCTGCGTACCTTGAAGGGCAGCTTGCGTGGGAATAATCTCCGAGCACGCCTACCGAAAATCCAAGGTTTGATGCTGTTCTGCTAATTCAATCTCGTGCCTTAGCAGCGCTACGCGAGGAGCAGCGGCATCTACCCACAGGGGAAGAGATCGCCATGCTCGATAGTTGTCAGAATGCACAGGAACGCTGGGGCGGGGTCAACGCGCTGATCGACCGTTGGCTGAGCGAGCGCGAGCAACTGGTTCATGCCTATCGTTCGTTGCGTGATGCCAAACCGGCCTTTGCAGACAAAGACACCAACGGCGACTTCTGTGCGCTGCTGGTGGACTATGTCTCGGCGTGGCATTTCGAAATCTGTGAACAACTGGTCAGCGAGGCCAAGGCATTTGGAGACACCCGAGCCCTTGATCTTGCAGGCGAGATCAGCCCACGCATTGATGACATTACCCAGATTGCACTGGCGTTCAACGATCACTGCGTCAAGGCTGAATGCAAGGACACCGAACGCTTCGCCGAGAAGCTTGGCAAGCTTGGCAGCTTGTTGCATGAGCGCTTCGAGCTTGAAGATTGCCTGATCGAAGTGCTGCACAACGCGCACAAGGAAGAAGGCCTGGCGCCCGTCTGAGGGTCATTCAGTCCTTGGTTTGCAGCAATTGGATTTCAAAAACCAGCGGCGTGTAGGGTGCAATCAGATCACCCGCGCCGTCGGCGCCGTAGGCCAGTGCAGACGGAATCACCAGTCGCCATTTTGCACCCGCATGCATTTGCGGCAGCGCCATCTGCCAGCCCTCGATAACCGAGTCGAGGCTGAACCACTGCGGCTCACGGCTTTGGTCGAACACTTCTCCACTGGGCAACCGTCCCACGTAATTGACCAGCACCTTGGCGCCCGCCTTGGGCTGCGGTCCATTGCCTGCTTGTAGCTCGCTGTACAGCACACCTTGCATCAACTCATGAACGCCAGCACGGGCCCGCTCATTGGCCATGAAACGTATCTCTGCGGCTTCAGGCGCCTGGGGCGCAGCGTCTTGCTGCGGTTGGTGCTGTTCGAGCAGCGCCTGCATGCGGGCCTGGCTCAACTTCAAGGGCTGTTCCTGGTAAGACTGGCGCAAGCCTTCGACGAGCGCATCGAGCTGTAGCCCTGGCATTTCCTGTCGCAGCCGTTCACCCAGACTGGCACCCAGGCTGTAGGCAAGGTCCTGATCATCGGTGTCGGCCACGGCCAACATCGGCAGTAGGCAAAAACCTAGAACAATGGATCGAAGCATGACCAATTCCTACGGCGGTGGGGGGCGAAGTATGCCAGTGTTCACGACGGTACGGGCTCGCGGCGTGCCGGACCACACGGTGCATTGATCAACGACAGGTCAGCGCTGGCGAAGCGTAGTTAATTGCCGTGCTTGCGGTGCGAGATGTGCTCAGACGTTGATATGCAACAGTGTATGGATATTGCGGTCAAGATGCCCTAGCGGCCTGCGCAGCGGAAGCATAGTATGAGTCGCACTCTCATCAGTCAGGAGGTAAGTCATGTCGGCCAAGAAAAAGCCAGTCAGCACGCCGTTACACCTGCTTCAGCAACTTTCGGGTAGCTTGCTTGAACATTTGGAAGAGGCCTGCTCGCAAGCGCTGGCTGATGCAGAGAAGCTGTTGGCCAAGTTGGAAAAGCAGCGCGGCAAGGCCCAGGAAAAACTGCATAACGGTCGCTTGAAGTTGCAAGACGCAGCAACGGCGGGCAAAGCCAAGTCGCAGAACAAGGCCAAAAAGGCCGTTGCCGAGCTCGAAGAGCTGCTCGACTCGCTCAAGGACCGCCAGACCCAGACCCGCGGCTACATCCAGCAATTAAAGCGCGATGCTCAGGACAGCCTGAAACTGGCCCAGGGCGTTGGCAAGGTGCGTGAAGCCGCCACCAAGGCCCTCGACCAACGTGCAGCCCAGGCTGCCGCCCCAGCTGCTACCAAGCCTGCTACCAAGACCACAGCCGCCAAATCGCCTACCCCAGCCACTGGCAAGGCCAAACCGGCTGCGCGCACCGCAGCTACCAAGCCTGCAGCCAAGGCCGCTGACGCACAATCCGTGGCAGCCAAACCTGCTGCCAGATCGGCCTCGAAGCCTACCGCAACCAAGGCTGCCACAAAGCCGGGCGCAGCCAAGTCCCCTGCGAAAGCGACAGCGGCCAAGGCTTCAGCGGCTGAATCTTCTGCATCCAGCACCCAGGCTGCCAAGGCGACGTCAGCCAAGCCTGCAGCCAAGGCAGCGAGTGCAAAAGCCGCAAGCAAGCCCGCACCTGCGAAACCCTCTACCCGTGGCACCGCCACCCGAACGGCCACTCGCACTGCCAGCAGCCGATCCACAAGTGCCAAGCCGGCGACGGCTGCCGACGACAAAGCCCCAGCGTCCGGCAACTCGGTGAACCCTGCCACACCTGTATCCGACGTAGGAGCTGCTCAGTCGTCGTCCACCGACGCCTGATGCGCCAGCGCCGCCGCGCGCAACTGCTCAAGTGCGCGGTGATCTCGCAGCTGGCTCGGTGCAAGCCAAGCCAGCCAGTCGCCAGTATGTCCCGGTCTGCCGGCGGGCCACTGTGCTGCACAGGCTTGCAAGCGTTCCAACAGCGCTTTTTCAGCTGAAAGCTCCAGTCTTTTGAGTTGCTCTCGCAGCTCAGCCAACGGTGGGTCGCCTTTCGCTGATTCTCGCCATTGTTCGCGCAGGCTTCGCAAGGGTGAGACCACATCCCGTTGCCAGGGCCCTGCACAGCCCTGCAAGGCCTCGACGCGCTGTTGCTGCACCTCGATTGACCTGGCCTGCAGCCAGGTGGCGCACAATAGCAGGCACACGTCGCCCCCTTGCCGTTGCAGGTCGAGGCAAGCCGCTTCCACACCGGGCCTGGCGTACAGGCTCAAGGCGTGATCCCACAAGTCGCATTGCATGGTTCCACTCGCGCTATGGGCCGAGGAAGCTGGTAGACTCCGCGACCATCATGATCAGACTATCCAACCTCACTTTACAGCGTGGTCCGCAGCGCTTGCTAGATGGCGCCGAGATGACCCTGCACACCGGTCACAAGGCCGGCCTCATCGGTGCCAACGGTGCCGGCAAATCCAGCTTGTTCGCTTTGCTGCGCGGTGAGTTGTCGCCCGATGGCGGTGATTGCCACCTGCCGGCAGACTGGCGGATCGCGCACATGCGCCAGGAGGTCGATACCCTCGACCGGGTGGCCGTGGACTATGTGCTCGACGGCGATGTGCGATTGCGCAGGGTGCAGGCTGCGTTGGCAGAGGCCGAGCAGGCCCATGACGGTACGGCACTGGCCCGGCTGCACAGTGAGTTGGACAGTGCGGACGGTTATACCGCCGATGCGCGAGCGCGCAAGCTGCTGGCGGGGCTAGGCTTTACCAACGAGCAGATGGACCGCCGCGTCGGCGACTTCTCCGGTGGATGGCGGATGCGCCTGAACCTGGCCCAGGCATTGATGTGCCCCTCCGATCTGTTATTGCTCGACGAACCGACCAACCACTTGGACCTGGACGCCATCCTCTGGCTGGAAGACTGGCTCAAGGGCTACCCGGGCACGCTGTTGCTGATCTCCCACGACAGGGATTTTCTCGATGCCGTGGTCGATCACGTGCTGCATGTCGAACAGCGCAAGCTGAACCTGTACAAGGGCGGCTACAGTGCATTCGAACGCACCCGTGCCGAACGCCTGGCACAACAGCAGCAAGCATACGAGAAGCAGCAGGCGCAGCGTGCGCACATGGAAAAATACATTGCGCGCTTCAAGGCCCAGGCCACCAAGGCGCGTCAGGCACAGAGCCGCATAAAGGCCCTGGAGCGCATGGAGGAGCTGTCGGCCGCTCACGTGGATTCGCCGTTCGATTTCGTGTTCCGCGAGTCGCAGAAAATCTCCAGCCCCTTGTTGAGCCTGTCCGAAGGGCGGTTGGGTTACGGCGACAAGGCCATTCTCGAGAAGGTCAAGCTGCAGCTGGTGCCGGGTGCACGCATCGGCCTGCTAGGCCCCAACGGCGCCGGCAAGTCCACCTTGATCAAGAACCTTGCCGGTGAGCTTGAGCCATTGTCCGGGCGCCTGGTGCGGGGTGAAAACCTCGCCGTCGGCTATTTTGCCCAGCATCAGCTCGACTCGTTGGACGACAAGGCCAGCCCCTTGCTGCACCTGCAGCGCATTGCCCCAACCGAGCGCGAGCAGACGCTGCGCGACTTCCTCGGTGGTTTCGATTTTCATGGCGATCGCGTAGACGAGCCGGTCGTGAACTTCTCGGGTGGCGAAAAGGCACGGCTTGCGCTGTCGCTTATCGCCTGGGAGCGGCCAAACCTGCTGCTGCTCGACGAACCCACCAACCACCTGGACCTGGAAATGCGCCTGGCCCTGACCATGGCATTGCAGGAGTTTGCAGGTGCAGTGGTGGTGGTGTCCCACGACCGGCATCTGCTCAAAAGCACAACCGATGACTTCTTGCTGGTCGCCGACGGTAAGGTCGAGCCCTTCGACGGGGACCTCGATGACTATAGCCGCTGGCTCGTGGAATATCGCCAGCGCAACGCGCCGGTCAGTAGCGCGGTAACCAACCCCGACAAGACCGACAAGAAGGCCATGCGCCAGGCTGCGGCAGCATTGCGCCAACAACTGGCGCCGCACAAGAAGACCGCTGACAAGCTTGAAGCTGAACTCAACCAGGTGCATGCGCAGTTGGCCGAGATCGAGACTGCGTTGGGTGATGGTGGTCTTTACGAAGCCGCCCGCAAGGACGAGCTGCGTGAATTGCTGGCCCGGCAAACCGCGCTCAAGCAGCGTGAAGGCGACCTCGAAGACGCTTGGATGCAGGCACTGGAAACGCTCGAAACCATGCAGGCCGAACTCGAAGCGCTCAGCTGACGCGCTTTTTGCGAGCGCTGCTACCGACCCTTCGCAAGCAGCGCTGCAAAATCGCTCAAATTGCGCTGGTCATTTTTTCATCGGCACCTTAGCTTAATGCTTTGAAACATGTGCATGAGCGAGGTGTGGGATGTCGATGGAAGTGTGGTTGGGCTTTTTTGCCGCCTGCTGGGTTATCAGCCTGTCTCCGGGTGCGGGCGCTATCGCCTCGATGTCTAGTGGGCTGCAATATGGGTTCTGGCGCGGCTACTGGAATGCGCTGGGCTTGCAGATCGGCCTGGTGATGCAGATCGCCATCATTGCGGCAGGCGTCGGGGCCATCCTGGCTGCTTCGGCCACCGCATTCCATGTGATCAAATGGTTCGGCGTCGCCTACCTGGTGTACCTGGCCTATAAGCAATGGCGCGCCCTGCCCATGGACATGAGCGATGAATCCGGTATGCGACCCATCGGCAAACCGCTGAGCCTGGTGTTCCGGGGTTTTCTTGTGAACGTCAGCAACCCCAAGGCCCTGGTGTTCATGCTGGCGGTGCTGCCGCAGTTCATCAATCCTCATGCGCCTTTGTTACCACAGTACATCGCCATCGCCGCTACCATGGTTGCCGTCGATCTGCTGGTGATGGCGGGTTATACGGGGCTTGCAGCACGCGTGCTTAGGGTGCTGCGCACACCCAAGCAGCAAAAGCGCCTCAACCGTACCTTTGCCGGGCTGTTCATCGGTGCGGCCACGTTCCTGGCCACCTTGCGCCGCGCGCCGCTGTAAATCCAGGGCAGAGGTGGCTGCGCCTTCTGGCTCAGAGCTTTCTGCTCAAGGCATTACGGTGATTTATCGAGTCTTCTGCTGTGGCGCGCTGTCTATTCCCAGGCAGGATGATTGCGGTCGTCCTGCCTGGGGCGCTGATGCCCACCCTTGAGCGCAAGCTCTCAAACAGGACTGGCGCTTACACCAAAGCGCATGCCGGCACTGCGGAGGAATCATGGACAAACCGACTCACCACTTTTCCGAATTGTTCAAGCAGCTTGGACTGGACGACGACCCGGTCGAGATCGAGCGCTTCATCACCACCCATTCGCCACTCGATGATGATGTGAAATTGGTCGATGCACCGTTCTGGAGTGAGGGCCAGCGTGCCTTTCTCAAGGAAAGCTACGCCGCCGATGCCGACTGGGTTCCCATGGCCGATCAGTTGAACGAAGCGCTGCATCCGGCCAAGAAATAAGTTACCTGCAGCGTGAAGCGTGAGGGGCCGTGAGCCGTTCCGGTCAACGCGTCGATACTGCCATTCAAGGTATAGACAGTTCCGGAACCGGCTGACGGCCAGTCTTACCTGTAGCGCATGCAGGTGGCCGAGCCCTGAAATGCCTCACTCGCCGCGGATGTACTGCTCGAGCTGCAAGATCAACCCTGCCTGCTCCGCGATGGTCTCCTTGACCAGGTCGCCAATCGACAACAGCCCCAACAGCTCACCGTTGCTCACCACCGGCAGATGGCGCAAATGTCGATTGGTCATCAGGTTCATGCAGTATTCAAGGTTGTGCTTCGGCTCCACGGTAACCACCGGTGCGCTCATGATGTCGCGCACCGGCGTGGCGGCCGACGAGCGTCCCTTGAGCACCAGCTTGCGCGCATAATCGCGCTCACTGACGATACCTACCACCTCGTTGCCTTCAACGACAGGCAACGCGCCGATGTTCATCTCGGCCAACAGTCTGAGGGCGTCGAGCACTGAGTCGTCCGGACCGATGGTGTACACGGTCTGGTGTTCGGACTTGCTCTTGAGGATTTGTTCGACGTTTTTCATGGTGGCCTCTGCAGGTGGAGGAAAACACTGGCGACGGTCCTGCAAGCATCGACCACCCGGCGCCGTCCGGCAATGCAGGAAACGGCATCGAGGTGATTGAAAAACGTCATGAGCATGCAGGGGCGTTTGCCTCAACCCCCTCGGGTGATCAGTCGTCGGTGACAATCCTCCGGGCTCAACTGCTGGCCTGTACGGGATCGAACGGTGATCGTCTCAAGGGGCTGGTCTGTCATGTTGTCCAGCATGATCGAGTGGCATTCACCTGAACCGTACAAAAAACGCTCTCCCCACTGGCGCATGCTGATGACGATGGGGAAGGCGGCCCGGCCCATTTCGGTCAGCACATACTCCTTGTAAGCACTCCCATCGGAAGCAGGCCGGACCTCGAACACGCCCAATTCGACCATTGCCTTGAGCTTTACGGTGAGGATGTTCTTGGCGACACCAAGGCGCTTCTGAAAATCACTGAACCGCCGTACGTCGTCGAACGCTTCGCGGATGATCATCAATACCCATCGGTCCCCAATCGCTTCTAGGGTGCGCGCCACTGGGCATTCACTGCGCGCTAACTGTTCCTGTTTGGCCATGTTTGTCCATGAGCAGATGATGAAAAGCGCTAACCATATGAGAAAACGTTCATGGTCAGTAGTTGCATTTAAAAACCTGATTTGTTAAAAATCGCTACAAGTGGTTTCCTTTTGAAACCTATTCCAAGGATGGAAGTGCATGCCGTACAGGCCAGATAGCCCGGTCAAGCGGGCGGCGACAGCCGAAGCGTCTGCCAACCGTGACGACACGGCGCGCTGCGACACACCGCGTAGTACCACACTCAGCCCTTCCCAAACCTTCCTCTTTGCCATTACCTGCGCAATGGCCGTGGCGAATGTGTACTTCGCCCAGCCGCTGCTCGAGTCCATGGCCAGCAGTTTGGCGGTGCCTGCCAGCACCATCGGGATCGTCGTCACGGCCACCCAGGCAGGTTATGCGGTCGGTTTGCTGTTCATTGTGCCGCTGGGCGACTTGGTCAACCGGAAGAAGCTCATTCTCTGCCAAATGCTCCTCAGCGCCTTGGCCCTCTGCGCCGTAGGGCTGGCGCAGGCCTGGGTCGTGCTGCTCGGTGCCATGGTCCTGGTGGGGTTGATGGCCGTACTGGTGCAGGTGGTGGTGGCCTACGCTGCGGCACTGGCAAGCCCCGAGCAACGTGGCCAGACCGTGGGGACTGTGACCAGCGGCGTGGTCCTGGGGATTCTGCTTGCACGTTTCGTGTCTGGCGCGATGGCCGATCTGGCCGGGTGGCGCAGCGTGTATTTCGTGTCGGCCGCGCTGATGGCGGGGATGGCCTTCGTGTTGTGGCGCACGCTGCCCGCCTCTCCCCGCGCTGCGGTCAGCGGCGGCTACTTTGCCCTGCTGCGTTCGGTGCTGCAGCTGTTTCTGCGCGAACGTACCCTGCGCGTGCGCGGAGTCTTTGCGTTGCTTATCTTCGCTGCCTTCAGCGTGCTCTGGACATCCATGGTCCTGCCGCTCAGTGAACCAGATCTTGCGCTTTCGCATACCCAAATCGGGCTCTTTGGCCTTGCCGGGGTAGCAGGGGCTCTCGCAGCGGCGAGGGCCGGGCGACTGGCAGACCGTGGCCTGGCCAATCGCACCACAGGCATTGCGCTGGTCTTGCTGACCCTTTCCTGGCTTCCGACGGCGTTCGTCCATAGCTCGCTGCTGGCAATGGTCCTGGGCGTGGTGATGCTCGACTTCGCCGTGCAGGCCGTGCACGTCACCAACCAAAGCCTGATCTTCGCTGCACGACCGGATGCGCAAAGCAGGCTCGTTGGCGCCTACATGTGCTTCTACTCGCTGGGCAGCGGGCTCGGCGCCATCGCGGCGACCTACACCTATGCCCAGGCGGGTTGGGTAGCCGTGTGCATGCTGGGCGCATCGATCAGTGCCGTCGCCTTGATCTACTGGCTGTGGTTGAACTTCAACGACCGATAAGTACTTGCGATTCAACAGCTGCGCTCATTGTTTCGACACAGCAACGTGATGCCGTGCGCGCGACACAGCAACTTCAACTTAGGCGAGGCACGTATGGCGCTGCACAAACTGACCGTTTCTTCCCACGGCGTCGACTTTGAACTGCCCTCCAACTCACCCCTTACAGACATCGAATGGGAGGCCGGTGGCAAGAATGTCATCCCGCTCGGCTGCCGCGTCGGGGCGTGCGGGGCGTGCCTGATCAAAGTCAAGCAAGGGCTGGACGCGTTGAATCCACGCAACGATGAGGAAACAGCATTCATAGAACTGTTGGGCTATAGCGGGGCGGACTACCGTCTGGCCTGCCAGTGCCTGATCAGAGGTGAATTGGCCATTGAAGTCATTGGCTAGGCAGTGCGTTGTTCACGTCGACTCATGATGAGTGGCGTCTTGTATCAGAACCCAAGAAGAGGCTCGAATATGCTGAACCGTGTAAAGAATGTGGGCTATGGCGATCGCACTCCGTTCCTCAATGCTGCTGCATCGGTCAACCTGCGTGGGGAAATCGACAGCATCATCGATGAACAGGTCGATCAGTGGTACAAGACGGTGCCGCAAGCCGCGCACCTGGAAGGCAAGGATGTCAACAGCGCCTACTACAAGCGTCACCTGATCGAGACGGCGTGGCGTATCCGCCTGCTGCGCGTTGCCGAGGCCAAGGCCTTGGTCGAGGTGGCGAAAGTCAGCCCGGAAGCTGCGCAGATCTGGGCCCACTACGAACAGGAAGAAATGCTGCATGACGACTTGTTCATCCAGGATCTCCAGCGTGTAGGCGTCAGCCGCGAAGAGTTCCTTGCCACCGAACCCTACCTGTCCACCAAGCTGCTGGCAGGCTTCTTCTCCTACCTGCTCGACCATGAAGGCCCCCTGGGCGTCATCGCCTACTCGTACCTGGTCGAATACGTCAACGTCAAGCTCGAGCCGCGCAAGCTCGAAGCGCTCAAGGGTTCGGTCGGCGAATCCAAGATCGTGGGTCAGATCTCCCACTCCCACACCGACATCAACGATGACCATCCAGGCGAGGTATGGGCGGCATTGCGCTTCTTGATCAAAGGTGAGCAGGACATCGCTGCGCTCAAGCGCTACCTGGCCGAGCATCAGAAAGTGTTGGCCATGTACTTCAACGAGTTGTACCTGGACACGCTGGCCAGCCCGCAAGCCAAGGTAGCCTAAGCCATGGTGCAGGCAATGAAGACGACGCGACCTGGTGTGCTGATCCTGAGCCATTGCGGCTTTTCATTTCTGGAAGACTTGAAGTTAGAGCTGCATCGTCGACAGCTTCGCTGCTTCGTGCTTTCTTCATTGCCGCTTCCTGAACATGTACCGGCTCGTTTGCAGCAAATCGAGTCTTGGGCAGACCGGCTCTATGTCGGCGACGCTCACCAATTACGCAGCGATGAGGTTACCCAAACCCTCCAGCGTCTGCATGAAGCAGGCGAACAGGTCACCTGCTGCATCAGCGTGTGGGAGGGGTACCGGCACCTGATGGCGCAGGCCAACCTGTCGCTTGGCACCTACGACATTGGCCCTGAGCAAGCGCTTGCCCTGCGCAACAAGCTCGGGGTGCGTAACCAACTGGCGGCAGCCGGGCTTTCACAGGTCCAGGCGCATGCTCTGTCGGCATCGGTCCTGCAGGCATTGCAGATGGATGGCCGGCCTTACTTCATCAAGCCGATCCATGGCATCGCTTCCTATGCCGCCTTCCCAATGCGTCCGGACACCCGTTGGGCCACGTTGGAAGCCTTGAGAGAGGCTTCAGCAAGCGACACCGTGTATGCCTCGGCCTTCAATGAGGGGCTTGAGTTCATGGCCGAGGATTACATCCCCGGTAAAGAATTCAGCTTCGAGACCCTACTGCTCGATGGCCAGGTCCACGTGGTGGCCATTCATGAAAAATACGAAGTCACCGAGACAGCCGAAACGGTGCTGGAAGACAGCTGCACCACACCGCCAGCCAGCCTCGATAAAGCGCAGATCGCAGCCGGCCTGGCATGGCTGAGTGAAGTGCTTGGCTGCCTGGCGCTGAAATGGGGTTGCTACCACATCGAAGCCAGGTTCACCGGCGAGCACTGGGACCTGATCGAAGTCAATCCACGGGTGGGCGGCAGCCTGATTTCCCATAGCGTTGAGGCGGTCGCTGACGGGCACAGCATGCTCTCGCTGTGGCTGGACCTGCTGTTCGCAAGCCAGGACGATGCGCCTCTGCGCGAGGCCTTCGCACAGCGTCTGGACAGGCTTGGCTGGCACGCCGAGGGCACCACCGAGCAGACGACGGCCACGTTCTTTCGCGTCTATTTCGCCAAACCCGGCACCCTGCGTAGCGTCGAGCTGGCTGAGACCCCACTGGCGCCCAGCGTGACGCACATCCTGCTCAAGGCAGGCGATGTGATTCCTGCCCATGCCCGTGAAGTGTTCCTCGGCCAGTTGCTGTGGACATTCCCGCACACCGAACACCCCGCTGAACTCAAGCGCCTGTCTCGTAGCAGCGCAGACGCGCTCGATATCCAGTACGAGACCGAAGGCTTCTGACGTCCGCCAGGCACCGGAGACAATTGACATGTGCTTGCAAAGACCCGTTTTGCTGGTTGTGGATTACAACTTGAGCCGTATCGGCGACCTTCAACACATGCGCAACCATGCCCGTGAGCGCTGGAATGCCGAAACCTGGTTGGTGCGCAGCGCTCCCCAGGCGCACGATCTGCGCATCAGCGATCGGCTTATCGACGCAGACCCGTTGGCGCCGGACTTCATCCAGCGCGTGCTTGAGCAATTAGGCGACGAGGCCGCGCGTGTCAGTGCTGGCATCGTGTTTTCCGACAATGCCGTGGCCAGTGGCGCTGCGCTGCTTGAGCGCCTTGGTTTGCCCGTTGACGACGCCCGCCTGGCACTGGGGGCGTTCGACAAGCTGGCCTATCGGATAAGCGAGCAGCGCATCGGGCCGCTGCTTACACAGCTCGGCGTGATGGTGCCGGATTTCGAACGCATCAGGTGCCTTGAAGACGTACAGAACTTCGCCCGGCGTCAGGCTCACGGCTTCGTCATCAAACCCACGACCGAGGGCAATAACCGGGGCGTAGTCCTGGTCGCCCCGGGTACAGACTGCGACCAGGCGTTTGCCGAAGTAGAGCCGTACCTGGCGAGCGGCGTGCTAGCCGAAGCCTTGATACCCTTTGACCGTGAATACTCCTACGACGGGCTGGGCGAGTTGTGGTTCATCACCGAGAAAGTGAGTGCCACCGGGCGCTACCCGGTAGAAGTGGCGCAGATCCTGCCGGCCCGGCTCGATCATCAGGAACGCATGGCCATCCGTGTGGTGGGCGAGCAGGTCAACCGATTGGTCGGCCAGCGCATCGGGCCGTTCCACAACGAGATCAAGCTCAGCGAGAAAGACTGCAACACGGCCGTGGTCGAACCCAATCGGCGCCCTGCAGGCATGAAAATCTGGACGCTGGCTCAAGCTGTCCACGGGCTTGACTTGTATGCAGCCTGGATCGACTCGGTATTTTCGGCAGCCATACCCAAGGAGCTGCCAGAGCCTAGCTGTAGCGCGGCCACCCTCATGTTCGGCGTGCCTCAGGACATGACCGTCGATGTGGCCCGACTAGGCGACGTTCATGCCCTGGTGGTGGAAACCATTGCCTGCGCAGCACAGCGGCTGGGCATTGCACAGGACGCTGTCGTCTTGCTCGAATGCGCTTGGGTGACCAGTGCGCGCCGTCTCGTCCATGCCACGCCCCGGGATAATGGCGATTTCGTGGCGCAGGCCTGCGTGACGCTGCACGATGCCCAGGCCGATATCCGTGATCTGGTCAGCGCGCTGCGCGAACAGTGGCTGGAGGTCATGGCGCGCAGCCTGGCTGCCGAACCCCTGCTCAAAGCCGCTTGCTGAGCGACGCCATCCACGCTTCGAGAACAATAATATGAAGATTCTGATCCTCCACCGTGTGCCTTACCCCCGAATCGAATACCACCGTGGCATCGATCATGCGCTGCACGAAGTCACCTATTTCGGCAAGCAAGCTGCAATCGACACGCTGCCTGCCGATTTGCAGTGCAAGCGGGTGGTACGAGCGGGTACCGCCAGCGCTAGTGAGGAAGCATTGGCATGGCTGTCTGGTAGCCCCCAGCGCTTTGATCGCATTATTTCAATGTCCGAATACGAACTGCTCGATGCTGCACGCTTGAGAGAAGCATTGGGCGTTGAAGGGGCTTCATTACAGACCGTGACCCTGGCGCGCAACAAGCTGCTGATGAAGCAAGCGGTGCAGGCCAACGGCTTGCGCATACCGCAGTTCATGTCGCTGGCCTGTTACCTGGACGCGCAAGGCCAGGTGCCTTGGGCAGGCAAAACGGTCTTGAAACCCCACAGCGGCGCTTCGAGCGCGGACGTCAGCGTACATTTACCGTCTCAGGCCCACGCCGAAATCCGGCGCAAAATCCATGAACAGTCGTTGCTCATCGATGATTTTCAGGTCGAGGAGTACGTTGCAGGCCCCATCCGCCATTTCGACGGTTTGGTGCTCGACGGTCGAATCGTCACGATGCAGGCCAGTGAATACGTAGGCACCTGCCTGGACTACATGGAGCGGGGTGCGCCGCTGGGTTCCTGGCATGTGGACAGCTGCGCATCCATGCGGGAGTGGGTGGGGCAGGCGCTGAACGCGGTGCGGATCACCCACGGCGCCTTCCACCTGGAAGCCATCATGGACGCCGACGGGCCGGTCTTCCTCGAAGTGGGTAACCGGGTCGGCGGGGCTGACGTGGTGGCGACGTATGAGATGGCCACGGGGATTCATTTGCCTTCGCTGGAACTGCGCATCTATGTCGACGGCGAACTGGACCTTTCGACGCTGAGCGGCCGGCAGGCGGACCTGGGCTACGGATGGTTCGTGTTCCCTGGGCACACTCACCCGCAGCGCACGTTCCTTGGGCTCGAGGGCGCAGGTGAACTGCGCGGCAGCCCTTGTATCGTGCAGTGGAACGAGCTCGAACCGGGTGCACCATTGCCTGGGCACGTGACCTACTCGGCATTCGAAGCGCCGCTGGCGGGCATCGTCAAGACCGCCGAGCCCGAGCGTACCCGCGACTGGATGGTTGATCTGTTCTCGCGGGTATCACTGGCCCGGCACCTGACATCCGTTGCTTAACTTCTTCTTCAAGGCAGCCTGCCAATGAAACCACAGCATGTAGTGCTGGCCGTTCTGATCACGGCCATCTGGGGCATCAATTTCTCTGTCATCAAACTGGGGCTGGCCACTGTCGACCCACTGATCCTCGCCGGGATTCGTTTCAGCCTGTGTGCGCTGCCGGCGATTTTCTTCATCCGCAAACCCGATGTGGCCTGGCGCTACATCATTGGCTACGGCCTGGTGTTCGGCATCGGCTTATGGGGTGTGGTCAACCTCGGGATCAAGGCTGGGCTGTCTGCCGGCATTGCCTCGCTGGTGCTGCAGTTCAGTGCATTCTTCACCATCCTGCTGGGCGGGTTGGTCTTCAAAGAAGCACTGACGCGCTTTCAGGTGCTGGGCATGCTGGTGGCCTTGGCGGGGCTGCTGTGCATCATCACGATCAGCGACGGCTCGGTGACATTGCCTGGTGTGTTGCTGGTACTCCTGGGCGCTGGCGCATGGAGCGTGGCCAACGTCATCAACAAGAAGGCAAAGACCAAGGACGTGTTCGCGTTCCTGGTGTGGTCCAGCGCTTTTGCACCGATCCCGTTGTTCGTGCTCGACTACGCGGTCAATGGCAGTGCCGGCTACACCGCGCTGGTCCATCAGGTGGACAGCACGGCGATTCTGTCGATTCTGTTCCAGGTTTATCCGAACACCTTGTTTGCCTATTGGATCTGGAATTCGCTGCTCAAGACGTACCCGGTATCGACCGTCGCACCGCTTTCGCTGCTGGTGCCGATTTTCGGCATGCTCGGCTCGGTACTGGTGTTCAACGAGAGCGTGCCCACCAGCAAGGTACTGGCCGTTGTCCTGATCGTGCTGGGTCTGGCTGTCGGCCTGTATGGGCAGCGCATCTTCAATGCTTTGTCCGCGCGCACTGCGCGGACCTCACTGTGAATCGATAGGAAGTCGAAATGAGTTTGGGAAGACGTGGATTCATGGGGGGCGCTGTGGGCGCCACCCTGGTTGGCGGCGGCATGATCGCCAGCCTGTCCAGCGCAGGCGCCGTTGCGGCGCCCGAGCCAGAAACCCCGGCATTCGATCCTGCCGACTGGGCATCGGTACGGGCGCAGTTTCAGCTGTCGCCACGGTATGTGCATATCTCCAACTTCTTCCTGGCATCCAACCCCAAGCCGGTGCGCGATGCCATGGCGCGGCACCGGGAGGCCTTCGACCAGAACCCCTATACCTACCTCGAAGACCACATGTTCGCCAAACCCGAAGACATGGTCTGGCGCAAGGTCTGCGAAACCGCGGCCGCCTATACGGGCGGGCGCGCAGAGGACATTGCCCTGACCACCAGCACGACCCAGGGCCTGGCAATGATCTACAACGGCATCAAGCTCAATCCCGATCAGGAAATTCTCACCACCCACCATGAGTGGTACACCCATGACGAAGCGATGCGCCTGGCTGTGGTCAAGTGGGGTGGCAGCATCAGGCGCATCGATCTCTACCAAGGTCCGCAGGACGTCAGCGTCGATGCCATCGTGACGCGTATCGAAGCCGCCATTCGCCCTTCGACCCGCATTCTGGCAATGACTTGGGTCCATTCAGGCACCGGCGTACGGTTGCCGGTCAAGGAGATCGGCGACCTGGTGGCCCGGCTCAACAAAGGCCGTGACGAGGCGCAGAGAATCCTGTACGTGATTGACGGGGTGCATGGTTTCGGCTGCTCCGAGGCGCAGGTCGCCAGCCTGGGATGCGATTTCTTCAGTGCCGGTACGCACAAGTGGATCCTCGGCCCGCACGGAACCGGTCTGGTGTGGGGGCGCCAAGGGCAATGGCGCCACGTCATGCCGACCATTCCCACCATCATGGCGGCCGAGCCTGCCAATGCCTGGCGCCAGGAACGTGCGCCGCAGGGCGATACGCAAGCGGCATGGGTAAGCCCCGGAGGGTTCCTGGCGTTCGAGAATCAGTGGGCGATGATCGAGGCGTTCCGATTCATCGAGCAAATTGGCCGCAAGCGCATTGCCGAGCGCGTTGCCGAACTCAATGGCCAACTCAAGGAAGGGCTGGCCAAACTGCCCAATGTTTCATTACTCACGCCCCAAGACGCGCAGTTTTCGGCGGGTATCGTATGCTGCGACGTTAAGGGTCAGGCGCCCAAGGACGTGGTGGCGAAGTTGAAAGCGCAGAACATCATTGCCAGCGCAACACCTTACCGCCATACCTCGGTTCGCTTCTCTGCCGGGATCACCAACACGCCCCAGGACATTGAAAAGACCCTGCAGGTGATGCACAGCCTGACATGATTCAGGGCTGTGCAGGGATCACCGGGCGCGCTAGCCCGGCCTGCCAGGCCGGGTAGCGATGCCAAAGGCAGAGGCGGATCTCAGAGCTTCGGCATCTGCCCGATCCGCGCCACCATTTCGCTGACCACCTGCAGGTCCAGCATGAACTGGTCCACGGTCTTGAACTCGTTGTCGTTATGCCCGGTGTACTTCACACCGGGCATGGCCAGACCAAACTGCACGCCGTTGGGCAGGTCATGCACTGAGGTGGCTCCGGCGGACGTACCGAACGCGTGCTTCATGCCCAGGTTTTCGCTGGCCACAGCCAGCAGGGCCTTGACCCACTCGCCTTCTGGGTTGCGGTACATCGGCTCGTCCAGGCTGTAGTCGTAGGCGGGCGTGATATGGCTTTGCTGCGACCACTTACCGAGCTTGTCGGCGATTTCATCCTTGATCGTCGCGACCGCCTTGCCCTTGGGGATGCGCAGGTTGATCGCCAGCTTCAAGCCTTTGTCATCCACACCGACGAAGGTTGGCGAGGCGGTAAGCGGCCCCATGAATGCATCGTCATAGGCGATGCCCAGCTTCTTGCCCAGGTAGTCCAGGCCCCAGTTGTCCGCCGCATAGTGGGCAGCATCGGTGAACTGGTTCCGCTTCAACGGCACCGTCTTGCCCACGCCATTGATGAAGTCCAGCATGCGCGCGACAGGGTTCACGCCCGATTCGGGCTCCGAGGAGTGAGCTGACACACCGGTCACGGTGAGCACCACTTGCTTGCCGTCGGGTTTGGCGGCAATGCTGAAGTCGCCACCGTTTTGCTTCACGTACTCGGCACCGGCCGTGTTCAACCGCTGCGCCAGTGCGCTGGCGTCGTCGGTGAGCAAGGTCGCTACCGAGGTGGACGGGATCTGATTGGTAGCAAGCCCACCGGTAAGGTTGACGATTTCGGCACCCTGGCCGCTGGCCGCACGCTTGGCAAAATTCGCCATCACGGTGCCGTAGCCTTTTTCCGCGATGACCACCGGATAGCCGCCATCCAGGGCTAGGTTGTAGTCAGGCGTAGGGTTGCGCTCGAAGTAGTACGGGATGGCATCGCCGCTGGTTTCTTCGGTGGTGTCGATCAGCAGTTTGAATTGCCGCGCCAGGGGCAGGTTTTCATCCTTGGCGACCTTCAGGGCATACAGCGCTACGACGATGCCATTCTTGTCGTCCTCGGTACCACGGCCGTACATGCGATCACCGACCAGGGTGACCTTGAACGGGTCCAGGCGCGTGCCGTCGGCCAGCTTCCAGTTTTCCGGTGTGACAGGGACCACGTCGGCATGGGCATGGATACCGACCACTTCCTTGCCGCTTCCCAGGGAGATTTCGTAGACACGGTTGTCGACGTTGCGAAAAGCCAGGCCAAACCCGTCGGCCAGTGCCTTGATCTTGTCGGCGATCTTCAGGAACTCGGGGTTTTCATGCTGAGGCGTGCCCTCGACGGTGACCGTGGGAATGGCCACCAGTTCGCGCAGGGTCTGGGTGGCAGCCTTGCCGTACTTGATGCGGGTGTAGAGCCCGAGCAGGCGATTGATCTCGTTCTGCTGCTCGGCGCCCAGCGGCTTACCGGCCAGGTAGGTGTCCAAGGTGGTGCCCAGGTCATCGGCCTGGGCCAGTTCGCTGCCTTTGAGCTTGCCGAGAAACTGCTTGAAGTCATGCGGATCGCTGCCGTCGAACGCCTTGACGATCGCCGCAGACTGCTGCTGGGTGAGGTTGGCCTGGGCAGGCAACGCGAACAAGCCGATGCTGGCTGCCAGCAGGGAAACAGAGGTGAGCTTTTTCAGATGCATGAGTGTACGCATTCCTTCGCCAATCATTGATGAGGCCCCGTCGTGCGGGAAGGCCCTCACGCTAACACCAATGACCTGTGGTACGGCAGTACCAGGCGTGTGACATGGCGCACAAACGAAAAAGCCCCAGGCGTTGGCCTGGGGCTTTTCATGTATGGCGCACTCGGCGGGATTCGAACCCACGACCCCTGCCTTCGGAGGGCAGTACTCTATCCAGCTGAGCTACGAGTGCAACGCGCACGCATGATACCTATCTCGTTCGTCTGCGTCCATCGCCTTGATCTGTAGCCCTTTTTACCAGTTGCCATGTTCGCCTCCATGGCGGTTCTGCCTGGGGCTACTCTTTCGGTTCGTGCTCGCCTTGGGTAGCCAGGGCCCATCACGCCCTACCAGCGAGCCGATTTCAGATAAGGTGTTCAACCGCTCGTTCTTTTTTTCGAACAGCCTATTGTCCAACACCCCAGCAGACGCTTAGCATTCGTTTGAGATTTCAAACGCTCGGAGCCCTGCGCTGGGCGCTTTCAACAATCAACAATTCGGGAAGCCGACATGCAGCTCAAAGACGCTCAGTTGTTCCGCCAGCAAGCCTTCATCAACGGTGAATGGCTGGATGCGGACAGCGGCCAGACTATCAATGTGACCAACCCTGCCACGGGCGAAGTCATTGGTACCGTGCCGAAGATGGGTACTGCGGAAACCCGCCGCGCCATCGAGGCAGCCGACAAGGCCCTGCCGGCCTGGCGTGCCCTGACCGCCAAGGAGCGCTCGACCAAGCTGCGTCGCTGGTTCGAACTGATGATCGAAAACCAGGACGACCTCGCTCGCCTGATGACCACCGAACAAGGCAAGCCGCTGGCCGAAGCCAAGGGCGAAATCGCCTATGCCGCCTCCTTCATCGAGTGGTTCGCCGAAGAAGCCAAGCGCGTCTATGGCGACACCATCCCAGGCCACCAGCCTGACAAGCGTCTGATCGTCATCAAGCAGCCGATTGGCGTCACCGCGGCCATCACCCCGTGGAACTTCCCGGCTGCCATGATCACCCGTAAAGCCGGCCCGGCCCTGGCCGCTGGCTGCACCATGGTGCTCAAGCCTGCCTCGCAAACCCCGTACTCCGCCCTGGCGCTGGTCGAACTGGCCAACCGTGCCGGTATTCCGGCAGGCGTGCTGAGCGTGGTTACCGGCAGCGCAGGCGAAGTCGGCGGCGAACTGACCGGCAACGCCCTGGTGCGCAAACTCTCCTTCACCGGCTCTACCGAAATCGGTCGCCAGCTGATGCAGGAATGCGCCAAGGACATCAAGAAAGTATCCCTGGAGCTGGGTGGTAACGCCCCGTTCATCGTGTTCGACGACGCCGACCTGGACAAGGCAGTCGAAGGCGCGATCATCTCCAAGTACCGTAACAACGGCCAGACCTGCGTCTGCGCCAACCGCATCTACGTGCAAGCTGGCGTCTATGACGCGTTCGCGCAGAAGCTGGCCGCCGCTGTGGCCAAGCTCAAGATCGGTAACGGCCTCGAAGACGGCACCACCACTGGCCCGCTGATCGACGGCAAGGCCGTGGCCAAGGTGCAGGAGCACATCGAAGACGCGGTGAGCAAAGGCGCCAAGGTCCTGTCCGGCGGCAAGCTGATCGAAGGCAACTTCTTCGAGCCGACCATTCTGGTCGACGTGCCCAAGACCGCTGCCGTTGCCAAGGAAGAAACCTTTGGCCCGTTGGCGCCGCTGTTCCGCTTCAAAGACGAAGCCGAAGTCATCGCCATGTCCAACGACACCGAGTTCGGCCTGGCGTCCTACTTCTACGCCCGCGACATGAGCCGTGTGTTCCGTGTCGCCGAAGCGCTGGAATACGGCATGGTAGGCATCAACACCGGCCTGATCTCCAACGAAGTGGCGCCATTTGGCGGTATCAAGGCTTCTGGCCTGGGCCGCGAAGGCTCCAAGTACGGTATCGAGGATTACCTCGAAATCAAATACCTGTGCATCAGCGTCTGATCGCACGGTAAAGGCTTTACCTCTGCCAGCGGGGCGCGAGAGCGACGTCCCGCTGGCCTTTTTTACATTGCAGCACCTGGTGGCCAGGGCGTTCGCGGCAGTCGATCAACGAATACTGACTGCGGGCAACCCCAGCTACCCCCGAATAAAAGCGCCATGTTCAACGGCGCAATGAGGGCATTATGAGCAAGACCAACGAATCCTTGATGCAACGCCGTGTCGCCGCTGTCCCACGTGGCGTCGGCCAGATCCACCCGATTTTCGTTGAATCGGCCAAGAACTCCACCGTCATTGACGTCGAAGGCCGCGAACTGATCGACTTCGCTGGTGGTATCGCCGTGCTGAACACCGGCCACCTGCACCCAAAAGTGGTTGCAGCGGTGCAAGAGCAGCTCACCAAGGTCAGCCACACCTGCTTCCAGGTACTGGCGTATGAGCCCTACGTAGAGCTGTGCGAAAAGATCAACAAGCTGGTGCCAGGTGACTTCGACAAGAAGACCCTGCTGGTATCCACTGGCTCCGAAGCGGTCGAGAACGCCGTCAAGATCGCCCGTGCTGCAACCGGCCGCGCCGGCGTGATCGCCTTCACCGGCGGCTACCACGGCCGTACCATGATGACCCTGGGCCTGACTGGTAAAGTCGTGCCGTACTCTGCAGGCATGGGCCTGATGCCAGGTGGTGTCTTCCGTGCACTGTTCCCGAGCGAGCTGCACGGTGTCAGCGTCGACGATGCCATCGCTTCGGTCGAGCGCATCTTCAAGAACGACGCCGAGCCACGTGACATCGCCGCCATCATCCTCGAGCCCGTACAAGGCGAAGGCGGCTTCCTGCCAGCGCCTAAAGAGCTGATGAAGCGTCTGCGTGCCCTGTGTGACCAGCACGGTATCCTGCTGATCGCCGACGAAGTGCAGACCGGTGCAGGCCGTACTGGCACCTTCTTCGCCATGGAGCAGATGGGCGTTGCGCCTGACCTGACGACCTTTGCCAAGTCCATCGCCGGCGGCTTCCCGCTGGCCGGTGTGTGCGGCAAGGCCGAATACATGGATGCCATTGCACCGGGCGGTCTGGGCGGCACCTATGCCGGTTCGCCAATCGCCTGTGCTGCGGCCCTGGCCGTCATCGATGTATTCGAAGAAGAGAACCTGCTGGACCGCAGCAAGGCCGTGGGCGAGCGCCTGACCGCCGGTCTGCGTGAGATCCAGCAGAAGCACCCGATCATCGGTGACGTGCGTGGCCTGGGTTCGATGATTGCCGTCGAAGTTTTCGAGAAAGGCACTCATACCCCTAACGCTGCAGCTGTCGCCCAAGTCGTTGCCAAGGCGCGCGACAAGGGTCTGATCCTGCTGTCCTGCGGTACCTACGGCAACGTCCTGCGTATTCTGGTGCCGCTGACCGCCGAAGACGCTCTGTTGGACAAGGGCCTGGCCATCATCGAAGAGTGCTTCGCTGAACTCGCTTGATGTAGCTGGCTTTAAAAAAACCCGCTTCGGCGGGTTTTTTCATGTCAGCAATTTACCGACGGTGGGCGCCGATGCTCATCCCTGAACGATCTGATTCTTGCCTTGGCGCTTCGCTTGATACATGGCTGCGTCGGCACGGGCATACAAGCTGTTCAGGGTGTCGTCGTCCTCCATCAAACCCGTCAGGCCCTGGCTCACCGTCACGCTGTAGGTCTGGCCCTCCTGGCCGAAACTCAGCCGCTGCACCTCCCGCTGCAACCGTTCGGCGATCTGTTCAGCCACTTTGGCCGTGCAGCCTGGGAATACTGCGGCAAATTCTTCGCCCCCGATGCGGCCGAACAGATCACCTCGACGCAGTACCGTCCTGCCGCTGTGGGCAATGCGCTGCAGCACTTGGTCACCTTCCTGGTGGCCGTAGCTGTCATTGATGTTCTTGAAATCGTCGATGTCCAGAAGCAGGAACGTCAGCGGTGTACCGTCGTCCCGTGCCTTGTCGAAGGCCTGCTTGGCACATTCGAAGAAGTGGCGGCGGTTACTGCTCTGGGTCAGGACATCGGTGGTGGCCAGACGCTGAAGCTCGCCTTCGAGGCGTTTCTTGTCGGTGATGTCTTCGGCGATGCCGACGATGGTCACCCGATCGCTACCTGGCTGCTGGCTGACGTAGCACTTGTCGCTCAGCCAGCGCAGCTCGCCATCGCCGTTGAGGATGCGGTATTCGCGGTGTTCCACGGAGCCTGTGGACAGTACCTGGGCCAGGCTCTGTTCGGCAAATTCAAGATCATCCGGATAGATGCTGTCGCGCCATACGTTGAAATCGGCCATGACCCGGCTGACAGGGCGACCAAAGATGCGCTCGAACGCAGGGCTTACGTACAGCACTTGCCGCGTTTCCCAATCGAAGGCCCACAGTACGGCGTTGACACTTTCAAGCAACGAACTGAATAGCTGCTCACGTTCGCTGAGTCGGGCGACTTCGCCTTGGGCATGCATCAGTGCCAGCAGGGTTTGGGCAGCGTCGGGGGGAGGAGTACCGGTCAGAATCTTGGGATTGTTCTTGGCCATGTGCACAGCGCGCGCTCGACGGGTAAAGGTGCGGCCACCTTCCGGCCGATGTGGGCAGTTCGAGTCGAAACAGAGGGTTGAAGTTCCTGAGCTTACGCCCCAGAACGGGGCGTATCGATCAACGGAGGTCAGGCAGCGGTCGGGCGCAGGGAATAGGTTTTCAACTGCGAAGCGAAGTCGCGCAGGGCGTGGATGCCACTGGTCTCGGCCTCGTGTACCCAATCCTTCATGGCGGCAAGCATGTCGTGGCCATTGGCGCTGGTCCGCGCCCAGATCTGCTGCAGGGCCAGGCGCTTCTCGTAAATGGTCTTCAATGCCTGGCTGTGCGCCAGCATGGACTCGATACGGACATGGTGGCGATCCTCCAGCAAGCTGGTTTCACGGGACAGCAGGCGTTTGGCGCGGCGGAAGTGGTGGCTGACCGAGGTATCGACGCGGTCCAGCTCCTGTTTGACCAGCGGGCCGATCACAAGCTTGCGGTACTGGGCCATGATCTGGAAGCGGTTGTTCAGGATGGCCATGGCGGTGTCCATGTCCAGGCTGGCCTTGCCGGCAACGCGGTGGGCGATGGGGGCCACGCGCTGGACCTTGGCCAGGCGCAGCAGGCAGAACAGGCGAATCCACGCCCAGCCCATGTCGAATTCCCAGCGCCTGACCGAAAGCTTGGCCGAGTTGGGGTAGGTGTGATGATTGTTGTGCAGCTCTTCGCCCCCAATGACGATGCCCCAAGGCACCAGGTTGGTCGCCGCGTCGCGGCATTCGAAATTGCGATAGCCCACGGCGTGGCCCAGGCCATTGACCACCCCGGCTGCCCAAAAGGGAATCCACATCATCTGCACGGCCCAGATCGTGATGCCGGCGGTGCCGAACAGCAGCAGGTCGATAAGCGCCATCAGCACGATACCGCCCAGCTTGTAGCGGGAGTAGAGGTTGCGTTCGACCCAGTCGTCCGGGCAGTTCTTGCCGTAGATGCGCAAGGTCTCGGGGTTGCGCGCCTCTTCGCGATAGAGCTCGGCCCCTTTGCGCAGCACCGTACTCAAGCCCTTGTAGACTGGGCTGTGCGGGTCCTCCGGGGTTTCGCACTTGGCGTGGTGCTTGCGATGGACAGCGGTCCATTCACGGGTGTTCTGCGCCGTGGTGAGCCACAGCCAGAAGCGGAAGAAATGCTTGAGCCCGGTGTTGAGCTCCAGCGCACGATGCGCGGAATAGCGATGCAGGTAGACCGTGACGCTGACAATGGTCACATGGGTCATCAACAAAGTGATGCCGACCAGTTGCCAGGCCGACAAGTCGAGCAGGCCGTTGTACCACATAGGTAGAGATACCCTCGAGATTCAGGGGAAAGGTGCGATTATCCCTGGGTCGGGAAATAAAACCAGTCAAAGCTGACCACGCCATGTTTCAGCCGGGCGTCGGTGCCCGGCATACCTTGACGCGCGGCCTTTGCGAAGCGCTAACCGCACGTCGGGCAGCAGAAGCTTTATAATCCCCCAACATTTTTCATGGGCAATTGCACCCGACATGTCTGTTTCCGTTCGCGACGCTTTGCGCATGGCAGCGCTTTATGTGGTGCTCTCGATCCTCTGGCTGGTGCTGGCCGAGGTGGTGCTGCAGAGCATGACTGATGACTCCCTGGCCCTGACCGTGGGGCGTCAGATCAACATCGTGGTCTGGGTGTTGCTCAGTGCCTTGCTGATCTATGTGTCGCGCGTGCGGCTGTTGAACTTCATCGGCGCCGGTGCGCGCCTGCGCGGGGAGGACCGTGAGCGCCTGCGCATGGCCGCTGCGGTGTTCGACTGCACCCTGGAAGGCGTCCTTGTGACCGACCGGCAGGGGGTGATCGTGCACGTCAACCGCGCGTTCATGCGCATCACCGGCTATCAGCAGGATGAGGTCATTGGCCAGCGCCCCAGCAAATTCAAGTCGGGGCGTCATGGCGCCGCGTTCTACCAGCAAATCTACGCGGCCCTGACCGAGACGGGGGAGTGGAGCGGCGAGATCTGGAACCGCCGTAAAAGCGGTGAAATCTATCCTCAATGGCAAACCATCCGCGCCATTTGCGATGACGAAGGCGAACTGAGCCATTACGTGGCGGTATTCAGTGACATCAGTGCCATCAAGCATTCGGAGCAGGAGCTGGCCTATCTGGCCCACCATGATCCCCTGACCGACCTGCCCAATCGCCTGTTGTTCACCGACCGGGTCCAGCAGGCGTTGGCAGCGGCCCAGGCCAAGAAGCGCGGTTGTGCGCTGCTGCTTCTGGACCTCGATCATTTCCAAAGCATCAACGACGGGCTCGGCCATACGATTGGCGATCAGCTGCTCAAGCTGGTGGGCGTGCGCCTGGGTGAAGTCGTGAGCAGCGGGGTTACCCTGGCGCGCCTGGGCGGCGACGAGTTCGGCGTCCTGGCCGAGCACTGCCAGGCTCTGGGGCAGGCGGCAAAACTGGCCCAGCGCATCATCGAACGCATGCGCGAGCCCTTCCTCTTCGAGGGTCATCGCCTGTTCATCAGTGTCAGCGCAGGCATCAGCCTGTTCCCAAGCGACGCCCTGAGTGCCGAGCAGTTGCTACGCAATGCCGATTCGGCGCTGTACAAGGCCAAGACCAACGGCCGCGCCTGTTATGCCCTGTACACCGAAGAGCTGACCGCGCACGCCCAGTTGCGTGTGGAAACGGCGGGAGAACTGCGCCGCGCCCTCGAGCAGGACGAGCTGCGCGTGTTCTACCAGCCCGTGCATGACCTGGCCTCGGGCAGTCAGGTGGGGGTCGAGGCATTGGTCCGCTGGCAGCATCCCCAGCGGGGCCTGGTGCCCCCCGGTGAGTTCATCCCGATTGCCGAACGCACCGGGCTGATTGCCGAAATCGATGCCTGGGTGCTACGCCAGGCGTGCCTGCAGATGGTGCGCTGGCAGCGAGAAGGCCGCCCCCTGGCATTCGTGGCCGTGAACATCTCGAGCCGGCTGTTTGGCCAGCATGAGCTGTACCGGCAGGTGGCCGATGTGCTGCACGAAACAGGCCTGGCGCCAGCGCTGCTTGAACTGGAGGTGACGGAAAGTGCGGTGATGGAAGACCCGGAAGTGGCCCTGGAGCAGCTTCACCGTCTGCGCGAGCTGGGTGTGACCTTGGCCATCGATGATTTCGGCACCGGCTATTCCTCGCTGCTACGCCTCAAGCGCATGCCCGTGCAAAAGCTCAAGATCGACCAGGGCTTCGTGGCCGGGCTGCCGTGCGATGAAGATGATGTCGCGATCGTGCGGGTAATCATCGCCCTGGCCCGCAGCATGGGCATGCAAGTGCATGCCGAAGGCATCGAGCAGCAGGAGCAGGCCAGCTTCCTGCTGCAGGAGCAGTGCCAGCTGGGGCAGGGCTATTGGTTCGGCCGGCCGGTCGCCGCAGAACACCTGCGCTGGGAATAAGGCCAGGGGCTGGCTTGGCGCCAGCCCGCACCCTGCGCTCATCGCTTGTTCAACCCTCGGGCCAGCCGGTCGCCACCCAGCTGGATCAGTGCCACCAGGGCCACCAGCATGGCGATCACCGTTAGCATGATCTGGCTGTCGAAGCGCTGGTACCCATAGCGGTAGGCGATGTCACCCAACCCTCCGGCACCGATGGCGCCTGCCATGGCGGATGAATTGATCAGCGTCACCAAGGTGATGGTGAAGCCGCCGACGATGCCCGGCAGGGCTTCTGGCAGCAGCACGTGCCAGACGATGTGCCAGCGTCGGCATCCCATGGCTTGGGCTGCCTCCACCAGGCCATGGTCGACCTCACGCAGGCTGACTTCGGCGATGCGAGCGAAAAAGGGCGTAGCTGCGATGGTAAGGGGCACGATGGCCGCCCAGACCCCATAGGTAGTGCCGACCACCCACCGCGTGAAGGGGATCAGGGCAACCATCAGGATCAGAAATGGCACCGAGCGGAACAGGTTGACGAAGGCGGCCAGCACCCGGTTGAGCAGCGGTGCCGCATAGATGCCGCCCCTGTCGCTGGTCACCAGCATGACGGCCATCGGTACGCCCACCAGCAAGGCGATCAGCGAAGAAACGCCGACCATCAACAGCGTGTCGAGCAAACCCTCCAGTAGACGATCAACCCACATGGCCCAGCACCTCCACGTCTTCGGCCCAGCGCCGAGTGCGCTCCAGGAGGCGGCTGGCGTCATGGGGCGAGTGCTGCACCGAAACGATCAGTTGCGCCAGTGTACGCGCGCCGATGGACTGCACACCCCCTTGCAGCAGCCGCACACATCCGCCCAACTCGGCGAACAACGCCGTCAGATCGGGCTCGCCGAACGCTGTCAGCTTCAGCACGATAGCGCTGTCGGGGCTCGATGGGGCAGCCTTGATGTCCGCGGTCAGGGCTTCTGGCAACGTGGGTTGCAGCGGCGCCAGCAACGTGCGCGTAGTAGCGTGCCGCGCCGCGCCGAACACCTGCCAGACCTCTCCCTGCTCGACCAATTGGCCACGCTCCAGTACCGCAACCCGGTGGCAGGTGTCGCGCACCACGGCCATTTCATGGGTGATCAGCACGATGGTCAGGCCCAGGCGTTGGTTGATGTCGCGTAGCAGCGCCAGAATCGAGGCGGTCGTCTCGGGGTCCAGCGCCGAGGTCGCTTCGTCGCACAGCAGGATGCATGGGTCGTGCACCAGGGCGCGGGCAATGCCCACGCGCTGCTTCTGGCCGCCGGACAGCTGCGCAGGATAGACGTGGTGCTTGTCCTCGAGGCCAACCAGTTGCAGCAGCTCGCGTACCTTGCGCTGGCGCTGCGCCTTGGCAACGCCGGCCACTTTCAGGGGCAGTTCGACGTTCTGCCACACGGTCTTGGCTGACATCAGGTTGAAGTGCTGGAAAATCATGCCGATGTTTCGGCGCAACGCCACCAGTGCCTCCTCGTCGTAGCGGGCAATGTCCGCCTGGTCGATCAGCACCCGGCCCTGCGTAGGCTGCTCCAACCGGTTGATGACGCGCAACAGCGAGGACTTACCCGCCCCGCTGCGGCCGATGATGCCGAAGATTTCACCGCGCCGGATGTTCAGGTCGATGCCTTGCAACGCCGGCTGGCTCTGGCCTGGATACGTCTTGCCCAACCCGATGAACCGCACATGGGCTTGGCTGACGTCGGGGCGCAGGTCCACGTGTTCAGCCTGACGCGGTGGGGCAGGGGATTCGAGTGCTCGTGCAGTGGACTGGCTCATCGCTGTCACTCCCAACCGGCCTGGTAGAGCGTGCCATGAGCCTTGTCCAAGGCCGCGCGCACGGCGGGCGAGTGCTGGTAGATGTCGACGAACTTGGCCAGGCGAAGGTCATCCCTGCTCTGTGGGCGAATGACGAACTGAATCACGTATTCCTTGTTCTCCAGACCATCGAAAAGCAGGGCCGAGGTGGCGTCAAAACTGTTGGCCAGCCGAATGTAGGCGGGGTAGCCCTGCACCAGGTCCGCGTCGTCATACGCCCGTACCAACTGGACCGCTTCGACCTGAATGATCTTGAGCTTCTTCGGGTTGGCCGTGATGTCCTGTTCTGTGGCCTTGTAGCCCACGCCAGGTTTTAGCGTGATCAAGCCGGCCTTGGCCAGCAGTTGCAGGCCTCGCCCGCTGTTGATCGGGTCGTTGGCGATTGCGACGCTCGCCCCTTCGGGCAGGTCGGCGAAGCTTTTGTAGCGCTTGGAATACAGGCCCACGTTGTTGATGATGCCTGGGGCGTAGGGCACCAGATCGAAACCGGCAGCAGCCTTGGCGTTTTCCAGAAAGGGAATGTGCTGGAAATAGTTCACGTCGATGTCGCCACTGTTGAGGCTGACATTGGGCGCTATCCAGTCGCTGAATTCGATGAGCTTCACCTCGAGCCCCTGCTTGTGCGCCTCTTCGACGGCGGCTTCCAGCGGGATGGCGAAGGCTGACGTGGTGCCGATCTTCAGCGGCTGATTGGCCAGGGCTGCGCTCGAGAAGCCCAAGGCAATAACGACGGCCGCAACGGGACGAATTAGTTTTTCAAGCATGGTGCAGGGCTCCGGTGAAAGCGGGGGCAGGCGCAAAGCGGTAGGCCGAGCCAGGATGGTCGGCTGGCAGGTAGGGATGGTCGGTTGCGAACAGCTTTTCGCGCAGCGTGCCGCCGGCGTAGGCGGTCTTGTAGCGGCCGCGCGCCTGTAGCTGCGGAATCACCAGGTCGATGAAGTCCTCGAAGCTTTCCGGTGTAACGGTGCGGGTCAGGTTGAAACCGTCCAGGCCGGTTTCGTCAGCCCACGCGATCAGCTCATCAGCCACTTGCGCGGGGTCGCCGATCAAGGTGACGTAGCGGCCACCCAAGGCGTGTTGTTGCAGCAGGCGGCGTCGGGTCCAGGCATTGTCCTGAAGTTGGCGGGTGGCCGACTGGATGGCGTTGCCTTGGCTAAAGGCAATCGGCTCGTCCAGATCGAAGGCCGCAAAGTCGATGCCAGTGGAGGCAGCGAAATGCGCGACGCCGGCTTCGGGGCTGGCATGGCGCAGGTATTCAGCGTGCTTGGCCAGGGCTTGTTGCTCGGTGGGCGCCACGATCACCGTGATGCCCATGAAGACCTTGACTGCCATTGGGTCGCGACCCGCAGCTCTGGCAGCGGCGCGCACCTTGTCCACCTGGGCGCGGGTTGAAGCCTTGTCCTGGCCGCTGATGAACACACACTCGGCATGGTTGCCCGCAAACGTCAGCCCGCGCGGCGAGCTGCCAGCCTGAAACAGCACCGGTGTCCGTTGTGGCGACGGTTCGCACAGGTGGTAGCCCTCGACATGGTAGAACTCCCCGTGGTGGCGAACCTTGCGCACTTTGTCGGGGCGCGCGTAGATGCGCTGGCCGCGGTCAGCCAGCACGGCATCGTCGGCCCAACTGCCCTCAAGCAGCTGGTACAGCACCTTGAGGTATTCATCGGCCTGGTCGTAGCGACGGTCATGCTCGGGCTGCTGGGTCAGGCCCATGGCGCGCGCAGCGCTGTCCAGATAACCGGTGACGATGTTCCAGCCGACTCGCCCATTGCTCAGGTGATCCAGGGTCGAGAGGCGGCGAGCGAAGAGATAAGGCGCTTCATACGTGAGGTTGGCCGTGAGGCCGAAACCGAGGTTGCGGGTAACGGCGGCCATGGCGGACACCAGCAGCAGAGGGTCGTTGACCGGCAACTGGATGGATTCCTTCAACGGCACCTCTAGCGACTGGCCGTAGACATCGTAGGTGCCGACGATGTCGGCAATGAACAATCCGTCGAACAGGCCCCGCTCCAGCAGGCGCGCCAGGTCGGTCCAGTATTCGAGGGTCTTGTACTGGGTCGAAGTATCGCGCGGGTGCGTCCACAGGCCATGGTTGATATGCCCCACGCAGTTCATGTTGAAGGCATTGAGCAGGATCTGCCGGGCCATCAGAGGGTCCCCCGGCGCGGTGGGTTTTGCTCGTTGAGGTAGTAGTTGCCGATGGCGTGGTACTTCCAGCGCACTGGGTCGTGCAATGTGTGCACCCGGGCATTGCGCCAGTGGCGGTCGAGGTTGTGTTCGGCCAGCGTGGCTTGACTGCCACCGAGCTCAAACAGCGTGGTGCCGGCGGACAGGGCGATTTCGGTGCTGATGGCCCGTGCCTCTGCCACGGCAATGGACGCTGCGGCTACGGTTTCGGCCGTGCTGTCGTCACGCGCGCTGTCTAGGTAATGGCCTGCGCGTTCGAGCAAGGCTTCGGCAGCGTGCAGGCGGATGGCGAGTTGGCCGAAGTGCTTGACGGTCAGCGGATCGTCGCTCGCCTGCTCGACGCCTGAATCCACCCATGGCCGGCTGCGGGTCCGCACGAAATGCAAGGCGTCCTCATAGGCTGCACGGGCGATGCCGGTATCGATGGCCGCATGAAGAATTTGCGCCAGCGGGCCTACCGGGGTAGGGCGCTCGAACACGCTCTGAAACGGTACGACGTCCTGTGCGCTGACAGGCACGTTATCGAACACCACCGAGCCGCTGCCGGTGGTGCGCTGGCCGAAGCCACTCCAGTCGTCGATCACTTGCAGGCCGGGGCTGTCGGCAGGCACGAATGCCAGGTGCTGGACGCCTTGGTCATCGACCACCGAGGTGGGTATGCGCTGGGCGTATAGCGCACCCGTGGCGTAGAACTTGCGGCCATTGATGCGAAAGCCTTCGCCTTCGCGGCTCAGCCGTGTGGTGCGGTCATTGGCTGTTTTGGTGCCCAGTTCTGCCAGGGCATTGCCAAACCGCCGACCTGCCAGCACCTCGGCGTACAGACGCTGCTGCTGCTCGGGCGTACCGTTTACTCGTAGCACTTCCAAGGCATAGAAATGGTTTTGCGGAATCTGCCCGAGCGAGCCGTCGGCCTGCGCGATGAGGGCGATGACCTTGGCCAGGGTGACGTTGGATACGCCCGCCCCGCCGTAGGCCTTGGGGACGCTGATACCCCACAGGCCCGAGCGTGTGAACAGCGCCAGCTCAGGGTGTGGCAGACGCCGTTCACGGTCGCGCGCCGCGCTGTCGGGGCGTAGCTGTCGGGCGATGTCCAAGGCAACGGCCAGGGCTTCGCCGTCGCTGGTAATGATGCGTGTGGTCATGGTGTGTCTCCGGTGCCCCGGGCCGCGCAGCGGCCCAGGAGGCTACCAATCAGATCCAGGAATGCCGCGCGGGCAGGGTGCCGTTGAGGTGGTACGCGCCAACCGCGTGGTATTTCCAGCGCACCGGGTCGTGCAGCGTGTGCACGCGTGCGTTGCGCCAGTGGCGGTCGAGGTTGAACTCGGCCAGGGTGGCGCGGCTGCCGGCGAGTTCGAACAGTTTCTCGCTGGCCTGCAGGGCAATCTCGGTGGTCAGTACCTTGGCCTCGGCCACCGCAATCGACGCGCGGGCGGCCGACTCGGCATCCACCGTGCCGGCGTTGACCTCGTCCAGCACCTGCCCGGCCCGGCGCAGCAGCGCCTCGGCGGCATGCAGTTCAAGCTTCAGGCGGCCGATGTCTGCAATGACATAGAGGTCGTCGCTGGCGCGGTCTACCTGGGCTTCGATCCAAGGGCGCGACTTTGTGCGCACGAAAGCAATGGCGTCATCGATGGCGGCCTCGGCAATGCCTGCGTCAATGGCCGCCTGGATGAGCTGCGAGGCGGCGCCCTGGGTATTGGGTACCTCCCGCTGGCGCCAGTTGTCGATGACCAGATCTGCTTCTACCGGAACGTCATCGAGCAGTACCGTGCCGCTGGCCGTGGTGCGCTGACCGAAACCCGACCAATCGTCGACGATGCGTAGCCCGGGTGTGCCGCGGCGCACGAAAGCCAGGCGCTGGCGACCTTCCTCATCCAGCGCCTTGACCGCCACCCAGTGGGCGAACAACGCCCCGGTGGAATAGAACTTCTCACCACTGATGCGATAGCCGTCACCTGCGCGGTCGATGCGTGCCTTGAGGGTAAGGGTGTCCTTGGTTCCGCGCTCCGGGCCCGCATTGCCGATGCGCCAGCCGTCCAACACGCTGCGAAACAGCACCGCCTGTTGCGCCGGCGTGGCTGTCAGACGCAGCAGTTGCAGCATGCCGAACTGGTTCTGCGGGATCTGCCCCAGTGCGGGGTCGGCAGCGCTGATCAGGCGGAACACTTCGGCCACGGTTTCAAACGATACCTCGGGGCCGCCGTAGGCCTTGGGAACGCTGATGCTTCCCAGGCCACTGCGGGTGAACAGTTCGATCTCGGCCCAGGGCAGTTCGCGTTGCTGATCCCGACGGGCAGCGTGTTCGCGCGCGACAGCGGCGACTTCACGCGCAGCCTGCAGCGCTTGGGCATCGCTGCGCAGGACCTTGGCTGGCAGCACGGGCGGTGCGCTGTCGAGCACGCTGCGGGGGGGAATAAGGGCTTGGCTGGACATCAGTGCCGCTCCTTGGCTGCACGCAATGCCCTGGCGTTATGCACTGGGGTGATGGTGATCCTGACCATTGCTGACCTCACATGTGGGTTATGCCGCTACAGCTGATCGCGACAGACGTATGCTGGTCCGGTGGTCCGGTATATATACCGTAAAGGTTTATAAAATATTTATGAACTAACGGTTTGGAATATATATAGAAGCGTGTCGCCTGCCACCAGGCGACATGGATTCAGGCCTGAGCTCAGTGACGGCTGTGCTTTTACAATGCGGGCTGGCTTTGCCGGCTTACTCAGAAGCAGCCGTGCCCAGAAACTTGCGCAGAAACTGCCGCGTGCGCTCCTGTTGCGGCGCCGCGAACAAGGCTTTGGCCTCACCTTGCTCCACGATCACACCCTTGTCGAAGAAGATGACCCGGTTGGCCACGTCGCGAGCGAAGCTCATTTCATGGGTAACGATGATCATGGTGCGTTTTTCTTCCGCCAGGCTGCGAATGGTCGCCAGTACCTCGCCTACCAGCTCTGGGTCCAGGGCCGAGGTGGGTTCATCGAACAGAATCACCTCCGGCTCCATGGCCAAGGCACGGGCAATGGCCACCCGCTGCTGCTGGCCCCCGGACAGGCGACGCGGGTAGGCGTCTTCCTTGCCTGCCAGGCCCACCTTGGCCAATAGACGCCGGCCAAGGTCCACCGCTTGGTCGCGCGGTGTTTTCTTGACGATCACCGGCCCTTCGATGACGTTCTCCAAGGCCGTGCGGTGGGGAAACAGGTTGAAGTTCTGGAACACGAAGCCTGCCTGTTGGCGCAGGCGACGTATCGCGCTGTGTTGCGGGCCGAGGGGCCGGTCGGCATCGATGCTGATGGCGCCGATCTTGATCTGCCCGGCATCGGGCGTTTCCAGCAGGTTCAAGCACCGCAGGAAGGTGGTCTTGCCCGACCCGCTGGGGCCGATGATCGCCACCACTTCACCCGGCTGCACCGTCACATCGATGCCATCGAGCACGGTCAGGCCCTTGAAGCGTTTGGTCAGGCCTTTGACTTCAATCATGCTCAGTGCTCCTGATCATGTTGGTTGACCCGCGCTTCCATGCGGTTCTGGAAGTAGGCCAGGATACTGCACAGCACCCAGTAGACCACGGCCACTGCCACGTACATGGTGAACACCTCGAAGGTACGTGCCGTGATCAACTGGGCCTGACGGAACAGCTCAGGCACCTGGATGGTGGCGGCCAGCGCAGTGTCCTTGACCAGCGAGATGAAGCTGTTGCCCAACGGCGGCAACGCCGTGCGCAGCGCCTGGGGCAGGATCGCCCGGCGCATGGCCTGCACGCGGGTCATGCCGATGCTGGCTGCTGCTTCCCACTGCCCACGGTCGATGGAAGAGATCGCGGCGCGCAGGATCTCGCAGATGTAGGCGGCCATGTTCAATGACAGCCCGATCAGCGAGGCGGGGATCGGGTCGAGCTCGATACCGATCTGGGGCATGCCGAAGTAGATGACGAACAGCTGCACCAGCAGGGGCGTGCCACGGAAGAACGATACGTATATCCGTGCCAGCCAGTTGAGCGGCAGCACTTTGGACAAACGCATCAACGCCAGGGCAAAGCCCAGCACCAATCCGAAGAACATGCCCCCTACGCTGAGCAGCACGGTGTAACCCGCACCCTTGAGCAGAAAGGGTGCGGAGTCGGCGACCAGTTGCAGGCTTTCAGCGATCATCGGGTGACGTCAGCACCGAAGTACTTTTCGGACAGCTTGGTCAGCGTCCCGTCCGCCTTGAGCGTGTCGATGGCCTTGTTGATGGCGTCCAGCAGTTCAGGTTCGCCCTTGCGCATGGCAACCCCGCTCTCCAGTCGCGAGAACGCATCGCCCGCCAGTTGCGTGTCCTTGGCTTTCTGCGCGTATTCAAGTGCAGCCAGGCGATCGATCAGGATGGCATCGATGCGGCCGTTGCGCAGGTCGGCAAACTTGCTGGGGTCGTCTTCATAGGTACGCACTTCGGCCTTGGGCACATCCTGTTTGACCCATTGCTCGTAGTTGGTACCCAGGCCTACACCGACTTTCTTGCCTGCCAGGTCCTGAGCGCCCTTGATGCCGAGCTGGTCAGCCTTCTTCTTCAGCACCAGCGCCTGGATACCCGAGACGGTATAGGGTTCGGAGAAATCGTATTTCTTCTTGCGCTCCTCGGAAATCGTGACCTGGTTGACGACGATGTCCAGCCGCTTGGATTCCAGCGCAGCCAGGATACCGTCCCATTTGGTCGGCTGGATCTTGGCCTTTACGCCGAGCTCCTTGGCCAGCAATTCGGACAGCTCCACTTCGAAGCCGGTCAGCTTGCCGTTTTCATCCTGGAAGCTGAAGGGTGGGTATGTGCCTTCAAGGCCGACGTTGATCACGCCTTTTTCCTGGATGGTCTTCAACTCTTCGCCGGCAAAGGCCTGGCCAAGCAGGCCTGTGCCCAGCAGCAGGGCCAGGCTGGCATTGAGTAGCGGTTTGGCGAACTTCGACATGTCTGAGCCCCGAGCGTGTTGTGAATGAAGTGATGGCGACTATAGGGTTGGATGCGCAGCGCAGGAAATAGTCAAAAATTATCGCACTTTGCCTATTTATGCGTTTGGAAATTGTCCATTGATCTTGAGGGTAGGCGAGGCTGGCATGGCTGTCATTGCTCTGGCGGTCCAATCCAGTGTCAGGAAAGAGGGTGAGGCCTGTTCCAGGGCGCTTGCCCGCAAAATGACGGCATCGACAATAGAACAGATAGCCTAGAAGGCAGGAGAACACACCGTGAGCGAACAACCCGCCTCCGGGCACTGGCAACTGCAGGGGATCGTGGCCGGCTTGCGCGGTGCCCGTGAGCAATGGCGCACCCGCAATGGCCGCAGCAGCGGCGAACAAGGTGGCCGGGAGCTGCCGTCGCGCGAAGCGGTGCGACAGATCCTTGAACAGCTCTGCGGCGCGCTGTTTCCCATGCGCCTCGGGCCAGTGGACCTGCGCGAGGAGAGCGAGGATTTTTATGTCGGCCATACCCTGGACGCCGCGCTCAATGCGTTGTTGGTGCAGGCGCGCCTGGAACTGCGCTACGCCGCCCGGCAAGGCAAGGAGGACCTGGCGGGTGTCGACGCCCATGCCCTGAAGCTGATCCAGGGCTTTGCCGCAGCGCTGCCGGGCATGCGTGTACTGCTCGATACCGACGTGCTGGCGGCCTACCACGGCGACCCGGCGGCACGCAGTGTCGATGAAGTGCTGCTGTGCTATCCCGGCATCCTGGCGATCATCCATCACCGTCTGGCCCATCACCTGTACACGGCCGGGCTGCCACTGTTGGCACGAATCAGTTCGGAGCTGGCCCACTCGGCAACGGGTATCGATATCCATCCTGGAGCCCAGATCGGCCCAAGCTTCTTCATCGACCACGGTACCGGCGTGGTGATCGGCGAAACCGCGATCATCGGCGAGCGCGTGCGGATTTATCAGGCGGTGACCCTTGGCGCCAAGCGCTTCCCGAGCGATGAGTCCGGCACGTTGCACAAGGGCTTGGCCCGTCACCCGATCGTCGAAGATGACGTGGTGATCTATGCCGGCGCTACCGTACTGGGGCGTATCACCATCGGGCAGGGTTCCACCATCGGTGGCAACGTCTGGTTGACGCGCAGTGTGCCGCCGCACAGCAACATTACCCAGGCCAACCTGCAGCTCGATTGTCAGGACAAACAGTGATCGTGGACGGTGCCTTGAGTCGGCACCCGCCCGGTGCATGCCCCTTTGCGGCCAGGGGTCGACAGGGCATGTCAGGCTGGCCAAGAGGTGTTTCCAGGGCATTACCAATCGGCGCTTCAATTCGCAATGAGGCTCAAACCATGTTTAACTTGAACGCTTGTTCAATTAAAAAAACGCTGGTCCGCTGCCGGTGTTCATCAGGAGGATTCCTTTGCTGAACCCGTTAATTATGCGTCTTTCGTCCTTTGACGAGGTGCACACGCCATGAGTGCACCGACCCCTTCGCTTGCCCCTGGCAAGATCCGCATGAACCCCCCGGTGTTCTATTTTGCGGCAAGTTTCATCCTCATCTTTGGCCTTGTGGTCATCATCAACCCGGAGAGTGCAGGCCAGTGGTTGCTGGCGGCGCAGAACTGGGCTGCCAACACGGTAGGCTGGTACTACATGCTGGCGATGACCCTGTATCTGGTCTTCGTGGTGGTCACCGCCGTATCCGGCTACGGCAAGATCAAGCTCGGTGCCGACCACGACGAGCCCGAATTCAGCTACCTGTCATGGGCGGGCATGCTGTTCGCTGCGGGGATCAGCATCACGCTGTTCTTCTTCTGCGTCTCGGAACCGCTTACCCACATGCTGCAGCCGCCCCAGGGTGAGGGGGGTACGGCTGAGGCGGGGCGGCAGGCGATGCAGATCCTGTTCCTGCATTGGGGCCTGCACGGTTGGGGCGTCTTTGCCTTCGTCGGCATGGCGCTGGCTTATTTCGCCTACCGGCACAACCTGCCGCTGGCCTTGCGCTCTGCGCTCTACCCGCTAATCGGCAAGCGCATCAACGGGCCTATCGGCTATGCGGTCGACGGCTTCGGCATCATCGCCACGGTATTCGGCCTGGGGGCCGACATGGGCTTTGGCGTGCTGCACCTCAACGCCGGCCTGGATTACCTGTTCGGCATCAGCCACAGCCAGTGGGTGCAGGTGGTGCTGATCACGCTGATGATGGGCGCGGCGGTAGCCGTGGCAGTAGCCGGTGTGGAAAAAGGCGTACGGGTGATGAGCGACATCAACCTGTTCCTGGCCTGTTCGCTTTTGCTCTTCGTGTTGTTCGCAGGCCCCACCCAGCACCTGTTCAATACCCTTATCCAGAACCTGGGTGACTATTTGGGTGCCTTGCCGCGCAAGAGCTTCGATGTCTATGCCTATGGCGATAACCGTGAGTGGCTGGGTGGCTGGACGGTGTTCTACTGGGCCTGGTGGATCGCGTGGGCGCCGTTCGTGGGCTTGTTCATCGCGCGCATCTCCCGTGGGCGGACCATTCGCGAGTTCGTCTTCGGTGTGCTGCTGATTCCGCTTGGCTTCACCCTGGCGTGGATGTCGATCTTCGGCAACAGCGCACTGGACCAGGTCATCAATCACGGCATGACCGCGCTGGGCCAGGCCGCGTTGGACAACCCGTCCATGAGCCTGTACCTGCTGCTGGAGACCTACCCGTGGAGCAAGGCGGTGATTGCCATGACGGTGTTCGTCAGCTTCGTGTTCTTCGTGACGTCGGCAGACTCCGGTACCGTGGTGCTGTCCACGCTGTCGGCGACCGGCGGCGATGCAGACGAGGACGGCCCGAACTGGCTGCGCATCTTCTGGGGCGCCATGACGGCACTGGTGACCAGTGCCTTGCTGTTCGCCGGCAGCATCGACTCGCTGAAGTCAGCGGTGGTGCTCACCTCGTTGCCCTTCTCGCTGATCCTGTTGTGCATGATGTGGGGGCTGCACAAGGCCTTCTACCTGGAGTCGCAGCGCCAGATCGCGCAGATGCATTCGCTGGCTCCCTTCGCCCAGTCACGCCGAGGCCGTGGGGGTTGGCGCCAGCGCTTGAGCCAGGCGGTGCATTTCCCTTCGCGGGACGAGGTGTACCGGTTCATGGACGATGTGGTGCGCCCGGCCATTGCCGATGTGCGTGAGGTGTTCGAGCAGAAAGGGCTGGTGCTGATCACCCAGGACGACCCGAGCCATGACAACGTCAGCTTGAAAGTCGGCCATGGCGATGAACAGCCGTTCATCTACCAGGTGCAGATGCGCGGTTACTTCACGCCCTCGTTCGCCCGTGGTGGCCTGGGTGCCCATGAGTTGAAGAACCGTCGCTATTACCGGGCGGAGGTCTACCTCAGCGAAGGCAGCCAGAATTACGACCTGGTGGGCTACAGCAAGGAACAGATCATCAACGACATCCTCGACCAGTACGAACGGCACATGCAGTTCCTGCATTTGGTGCGCTGATCGACCCGTCCTGGAAGGGCGAGCCTCATGGCTCGGCCTTCCAGGATCGCCCCGCCTCTCTCCGACTAAGCGCCTTCCGGCTAATAGGGCGCATCGCCCAGAATGGTTGCCCTGTGCATCACCCGCCGGTTCGGCCGGTAGTCGTCCACTGCGTAATGCTGGGTGACGCGGTTGTCCCAGAACGCTACGTCGTTTTCCTGCCAGCGCCAGCGGATCGTGAACTCTGGCCGGGTGGCATGAGCGAAAAGAAGCTTCAGCAGTGCCTCACTTTCCGATTCGCTCAATTCATTGATGCGCGTGGTGAACCCCTCATTGACGAACAGTGCCTGGCGCCCGCTGGCTGGATGCGTGCGTACCACCGGATGAGATAAGGGTGGGTTTTCACGCCGGGTCTGCTCCCAGCGCGCCAGATCCTGCGGAGTTGTGCCAAAGCGCTCCAACGGGAATGACTTGGTGAAGTCGTGGGTCGCCGTCAGCCCGACCAGCATCGCCTGCAGCGGCGCTGACAATCCCTCGAAGGCTGCAATGCCACTGGCCCACAGGGTATCGCCGCCATAGGCCGGCAAGTGCTTGGCACTGAGCACTGCGCCCAGGGCCGGTGTCGGCAGAAAGGTCACGTCGGTGTGCCAAACGGCGTTGTCACGGACGTCAGTGACCGCAGTATCGAGCACCAGCACCTGGGGCGTATCGGGTACGTTGGGGTAGATGGGGTGGATGTGCAGGTCGCCAAAGCGGGCCGCAAAACGCGCCTGCTGGGCGGGGGCGATGGGCTGGTCGCGGAAGAACAGCACCTGGTGGCGAAGCAACGCGTGTTCTATGGCGTCGCGCACCTCGTCGCTGATGTCGCGGGCAAGGTCCACGCCGCCGATCTGTGCGCCCAGCGCCGGGCTGAGTGGGGTAATGGTCAGGCTCATGTCGGTCTCTTCAGGCAGGCGCCCTTGCGGGCGCACGAGCGGTAGGGTTCAGTGGCTTTGCCCGTGCCAGGGCACCAGTCGGCGTTGCAGCGCGCGTAGGCTCATCTCCAGCGCGAACGCGATCAGCGCGATCAGCAGGATGCCCAGCACCACCACATCGGTGACCAGAAATTGCGCGGCCGACTGCACCATGAAGCCAAGGCCGCTGGTGGCGGCGATCAGTTCGGCCGCTACCAGCGTCGACCAACCGACGCCCAGGCCAATCCGAATGCCTGTCAGAATGTCGGGCAGCGCACTGGGCAGGATCACGTGACGAATCAGCTGGGCCCTGGTCGCACCCAGCGATTGCGCGGCTCGCAGCTTGGCCGGGTCGGTGGTGCGCACGCCCGTGGCAGTGGCGATGGCGATGGGCGCGAAGATCGCCAGGTAGATCAGCAGCACCTTCGACAGCTCGCCGATCCCGCACCAGATGACAATCAGCGGCAAGTAGGCGAGCGGGGGGATAGGCCGGTAGAACTCGATCAACGGGTCGAAGATGCCCCGTGCCACGCGGCTATAACCAATGGCGATACCTATCGGGATGGCCGTGAACACCGCGGCCAGCAATGCCGTGCCGATACGCCCGAGACTGGCGCCAAGGTGCTGCCACAGGCTGGCATCCATGTAGCCCTGGGTGAGCAAGACCCAGGCTTTGGCCGTGATGTCAGCAGGCGAGGGCAGAAACAGGGGCTCGACCCACCCGGCAGCCGTGACCAACCACCAGGTCAGCACTAGGCTGGCCAGGGTCAATGCGCTGATCCAACGGGTGGGCAGCAAGCGAGCCCCGCTGGCGGCAGGTGCTGATTGAACAGTGGGCTCACTGGCCGCTGGTATATCAATGCTGCTCATGCGCGCTCCTGGGATTGACGGTGCGAAAAGACCCGGGCCAGCACATGCTCGCGCGCTTCGATGAAGCGCGGGTCGGACTTGATCGCCCGCGCCGGCTCGCCGTTGGCGTAACGCTGGCCGAAGTCCAATTGAAGCCGCTCGACGATGCGCCCTGGGCTGGGTGCGAGCAGCACCAACTCAGTGGCGAGAAACACGGCCTCCTCTATGTCATGGGTGATCAGGAACACAGGTTTGTCGGCGCGCTGCCAGATATCCAGCAGCAGCGTCTGCATGTGCTCGCGGGTGAACGCATCCAGGGCACCGAACGGTTCATCCATCAGCAGTACGCCAGGGTCGGCGGCCAATGCACGGGCCAGGCCCACGCGCTGCTTCTGGCCGCCTGAAAGCTGCCATATGCGCCGCTCGGCAAACTCTGCAAGGTCGACCAGGGCGAGCATCTCGCGGGCTCTGGCTTCACGTGCCGCGCGTGGCACGCCGGCCAGTTCCAGGCCGAAGGCGACATTGCCCAGCACGTTCTGCCAGGGCAGTAGGGCATCATCCTGAAAGACCACGCCACGCTCGGCCCCTGGCCCCTGCACGGGCACGCCGTCGAGCGTGATGCGTCCCGCGCTGGGGCTGACGAATCCTGCGATCAGGTTCAGCAACGAGGTCTTCCCGCTGCCCGAGGGCCCAAGCGCCACCAGCAACTGCCGCGGCCCTACGCTCAGGGTGATGTCGGCCAGCACCGGGCTCGCGGCACCAGGGTACTGTGCGCTGATGCGCTCCAGTTCGAGCAAGGCCATGTCAGGCTCCTGTCATTGGCTGCAAATTCAGTGGGGGAGGTACTGGGCACTGACGTAGGGGCTGTAGTCCGGCAGTACGGCCTCGACCTTGCCTTGCTGCTTGAGGAACGTGGCCGTGTCGGTCAGGGCCTGGGTAGTGGGCGCACCCAGGGCGCTGGCCTGGTCTGCGGCCAGCGGGTAGACGTTGCCTTGCAGCAACACCGGGATGTCCGAAGGCTTGGCGCCGGACAGCTTGGCCAACTTGGCGACGTTGTCCTGGTTCGCCAGCCAGGCTTGCGGGTCCTTTCGGTAGTCGGCATACGCCTGCAGGGTGACCTGCGCGAAGGCCCTGACCACGTCGGGGTGCTTGGATGCGAAGTCCTTGCGCACGATCCAGGCGTCGAAGGTGGGGGCCCCCGCCTTGCCCAGCTCGCCCGAGGTGATCAGCACCTTGCCGGTTTCCTTCGCCACGCCCAGCGCAGGGTCCCAGACATAGGTGGCGTCGATGTCGCCACGTTTCCATGCCGCGATGATCGCGGGCGGTGCCAGGTTCACGATCTGCACCTTGGCAGGATCGATGTTCCAGTGCTTGAGTGCTGCCAGCAGGCTGTAGTGCCCGGTTGACACGAAGGGAACAGCGACTTTTTTGCCCACAAGATCCTGGGGTGTCTTGATTTCATCGCGCACCACCAGCGCTTCGCCGGCCCCGATCTGCGTGGCGATCAGGAACGTCTCGATCGGCAGCTTGCGCGTTGCGGCGGCTGCCAATGGGCTGGAGCCCAGATAACCAATCTGCACGTCCCCACTGGCAACGGCGGTGATCACATCGGCACCATTGTCGAACTTGCGCCAGTCGATACTGGCTTTGGTCGCCGTCTCGTAGTCGCCATCGACCTGCGACACCTTGGCAGGATCGACCGTCGTCTGATACGCCACGGTCAAGTCTGACGCCTGGGCCATCCAGCTGGCGCCAGCAAGGGCTAAGGTACTGAGAATTCGCAGGGTGCGGTGCGGGTTCATGGTGAGCTCTCATCGGGTAAAGGATGCATGAGCTAAGGCTAATTGATCTAAAAAACTAAAAATAAATAACTTTTAAGAATTAGCTTAGCGCGTGTTTGGCACCCTTGGTCGATGCTTGACCACGCGCAATGGCAAAATCAGCCGACGCTGCTAGGCTCAGCGTCCCTATAGATCCAATTGGAATGAGGTTATGAGCAAACGATTGCAAATAGCCGGGGGTTATGAGAAACCCACTTGCTACAACAAAATGCAGTAATGGTTCCTTACATATTCCTTAAAAGTCTTACCGATTCACAAAACAGTCATTTTGGATTTATAGGATTGTCATTATCCTGTAGCGCAGGTTGGCGCCTTAGACCAAAGTCGCGAAACGTTTAGAAATGATTGACTAAAGGGTCACGCTTTGGGACTAAATCGCCCATCCACGGTGAGCGGGGCAACAGACCCGGCCGCCTGAGATACACAAAAATTAGAACGTAGAGGAGCAAAGCATGTACAAGTCCAGCCTGGCCATGGCCGTGGCACTGGGTGTTCTCGCCCAACAAGCAGGTGCTGCCGGTTTCGTTGAAGACAGCAAGCTGTCGGTCAGCTCGCGCACCATGTACTTCAATGGCGACAACCGTGACGGCGGCGCCGACAACCGTGAATCGGGCCAGGGCTTCAAACTGGATTACCTGTCCGGTTTCACCCAGGGCACCGTTGGTTTCGGTGTAGACGCCCAGGCTCTGTGGGGCATCCACCTCGATGGCGGCCGTGGCAAACACCCTGACAACAGCAGCTTCTTCCCAAGCGATTCCGACGGCTCCGCCGTCAGCCAGTGGGCTCGCCTGGGTGCCAACGCCAAGGCCAAGTTCTCCAAGACTGAAGTCCATTACGGCAGCGCCCTGGCGCCTAACCTGCCGATCCTGGTCTCCAACGATGGCCGTCTGCTGCCGCAGACCTTCGAAGGTGGCACCCTCCAGTCGAAGGAAATCGACAACCTGACCATCAACGCCGGTCAGCTGACCCACGCCATGGGCCGCGCCTCGAGCAACCGCACCGGCCTGTCGGTCAACGGCGCCTTCCGTGACAGCAACAAGTTCCGCTATGGCGGCCTGGACTACAAGCTCACTCCAGACCTGACCCTGCAGTACTACTACTCGAACCTGGAAGACTTCTACAAGCAGCACTTCCTGGGCGCTACCCACGTCTTCAAGATCGCTGACGACCAGTCGTTCAAGACTGACCTGCGCTACTTCAACAGCAGCAGCGATGGCCGTAACGGTGACTCGGGCTACACCTTCAACAACAACGGCGGCTTTGCCAAGACGCCTGGCGAGGTCGACAACAAGACCTGGTCGGCAATGTTCACCTACACCCTGGGCGGTCACTCGCTCATGCTCGGTCACCAGCGCGTCAACGACGACGGTGGTTTCGTCTGGTTGAACCAGGGTAGCGTGCGCAAGGACGGTTCGCGTTCCTCGCTCGAAGGCGCCGGCGGCGCCAGCTTCTACCTGTTCACCGACAGCATGATCAACCAGTTCGCCAAGGCCGGTGAGAACACCACATTCGGTCAATACGCCTACGATTTCGCGCGCCTCGGCGTACCGGGCCTGAAGGCTTCGGTTTCCTACCTCAAGGGTGAAGACGGCAAGAACGCCAGCGGCAATGGCCACTTCAGCGAGTGGGAACGTGACGCCCGGATCGACTACGTCATCCAGGAAGGCACGTTCAAAGGCCTGGGTGCGAGCCTGCGCCACGGTGTATACCGCGGCACCGGTGAAAGCTCGTTGGCCGATCAGGACCAGACCCGTTTCATCGTGAACTACACTTACAATTTCCTGTAAGCCGTAGCCACATTAAAGAGCCTCGCCTGATGCGAGGCTTTTTTGTGACCAAAATTTGTTATGCATAAAAAGCATTAACAAAGCTTTATTTATTCTTTTTAAGTTTGAAGAAATTCAGGCACATTCATTCCACAGGCACCCCAGCACAGGAGCTGCATCCCATGAGCCTCAAACTCGGCGATATCGCCCCGGATTTCGAACAGGATTCCAGCGAAGGCAAGATCCGTTTTCACCAATGGCTGGGCGACAGCTGGGGCGTGCTGTTCTCGCACCCTGCCGACTTCACCCCGGTGTGCACCACCGAATTGGGGCTCACGGCCAAGCTCAAGGATGAATTTGCCAAGCGCGGAGTCAAGGCCATTGCACTGTCGGTCGACCCGGTCGACTCGCATCACCGCTGGATCGACGACATCAACGAAACCCAGCAGACCGTGGTCAACTTCCCGATCCTCGCCGACGCCGACCGCAAGGTGTCCGATCTGTACGACCTGATCCACCCAAATGCCAGCGATACCCTCACCGTACGCTCGCTGTTCATCATCGACCCGAACAAGAAAGTTCGCCTGACGATTACCTACCCCGCCAGTACCGGGCGAAACTTCAACGAGATCCTGCGGGTCATCGACTCGCTGCAATTGACCGATTCGCACAAGGTCGCCACGCCAGGCAACTGGCAAGACGGCGACGACGTGGTGATCGTTTCTTCGCTCAAGGACGAAGAAGAGATCCGGCAACGCTTTCCAAAAGGCTACAAGGCGGTCAAACCCTATCTGCGTCTGACGCCTCAACCGAACCGAGCGTGAATACTGTGTTGCATAGCGCTTAGCCAAGCAGGGATTTTCGGGCCGTTTCGACGGCCCTTTTTTTTTGACCAAAAAACCGACCAGTAAATACCTAAATCGAATAAATAAAGAATTAAATATGATTTATAGATATATAAAGATGCTGATAATGTCGTCCTACCGTAACCCAAGGAAGCGCAGCAATGCTGGTCGTATTAATCGGTGGTAGCCCAAGTCCTCGCTCACGCTCAGGCGTGTTGCTCGAACGTTCGCGGCAGTGGCTCGAGCACCGTGGCGTTGAAGTCGTCACCTTGCAGGTGCGCGACTTTCCTGCCGAAGACTTGCTGCATGCCCGCTTCGACAGCTCGCACGTGCAGCACTTCCAACAGTTGGTGGCCCAGGCCGATGGCCTGATCGTTGCCACGCCGGTGTACAAGGCTTCGTTCGCTGGCGCGCTGAAAACCCTGCTTGACCTGCTGCCCGAGCGCGCATTGGCCAACCGGGTAGTACTGCCCATCGCAACGGGCGGCAGCATTGCCCACATGCTGGCCGTGGATTACGCCCTCAAGCCCGTGCTGTCGGCTCTCAAGGCCCAGGAGACCCTGCAAGGGATCTTTGCCGACGACAGCCAGATCGCCTATGCCGAAGGCAATAAGCCGGCCCAGCTGGCGCCTGCCCTCGAAGAGCGGCTGCACGACTCGCTGGAAACCTTCTACCTGGCCCTGGCCAGGCGCCCGCGCCCGGTAGCACCCGGTGTGCTCAATGATCGCCTGATCAGTGCTCGCTGGAGCATCTGATCCGGCAAACCCGCTGTATCACCTTACTCGCCCGTCAACGAGGCAAGCAGGTGCAACCCGAACCCCATCGCACAGGAGAGCGCCATGCGCACAATCTTCTTGCGTCGTGGTCTGGTCGCCCTGTTTGCGGCGGCTGTGTCCCTCGGCGCCATCACCCAGGCACAGGCTGAAACCCTGCGCATCGGTTATCAGAAATACGGCACCCTGGTGCTGCTCAAGGCCAAGGGCACGCTGGAAAAGCGCCTGGCCGAGCAGGGCGTGCAGGTGCAGTGGACCGAGTTCCCCGGCGGCCCTCAGCTGCTCGAAGGGCTGAACGTCGGTTCTGTCGATTTCGGCGTGACCGGCGAAACGCCTCCGGTATTCGCACAGGCCGCCGGGGCCGATTTGCTGTACGTGGCCTACGAGCCTCCCGCACCTCACAGTGAGGCCATCCTGGTGCCCAAGGACTCGCCGATCCAGTCGGTGCAGGCACTCAAGGGCAAAAAGGTCGCCCTCAACAAGGGCTCCAATGTCCATTACCTGCTCGTACGGGCACTCGAAGACGCAGGCCTGAAGTACACCGATATTCAACCGGTCTACCTGCCCCCGGCCGATGCGCGCGCAGCGTTCGAGCGTGGCAGTGTCGATGCCTGGGTGATCTGGGACCCGTACCAGGCCGCCGCCGAGCAGCAGCTGCAAGCCCGCACCCTGCGTGACGGCCAGGGCCTGGTAGACAACCATCAGTTCTACCTGGCCACGCGCAGTTATGCGAATCAGCACCCGGCCGTCATCAATACCGTCATCGAACAGGTACGTGCGGTCGGTGAGTGGTCGCAGGCCAACCCGCAGGAGGTCACCGACCAGGTCGCTCCGCTGCTTGGGCTCACGCCGGACATCACCCTGACGTCCGTCAAGCGCCAAGGCTACGGCGCAGCGCCCTTGACGCCGGACGTAGTGGCGGCCCAGCAGAAAATCGCAGACACCTTCCAGACGCTCAAGCTCATACCCAAGCCGCTGCGCATCAAGGACGTGATCTGGACACCCCCGGCCAAGGTTGCCAGTGCACCTTGATTGATCTGCCCGTGCCGGGCCTTCCCCGGCTCAGCTATCCCTTAGGAGACAACTCCAATGAGCCTCAACATCTTCTGGTTCCTCCCCACGCACGGTGATGGCAAATACCTGGGCACCGCGCAAGGCGCCCGGGCGGTCGACCATGGCTACCTGCAGCAGATTGCCCAGGCGGCCGACCGCCTGGGGTTCGGCGGCGTGCTGATACCCACCGGGCGCTCCTGCGAGGATTCCTGGCTGGTGGCCGCCTCCCTGATTCCTGTTACCGAACGGCTGAAGTTCCTGGTAGCCCTGCGCCCTGGGATCATCTCGCCGACAGTCGCCGCGCGGCAGGCCGCCACGCTCGATCGCCTGTCCAATGGCCGGGCGCTGTTCAACCTGGTAACCGGTGGTGATCCGGATGAGTTGGCCGGTGACGGCCTGCACCTCAATCATCAGGAGCGCTACGAAGCGTCTGTCGAGTTCACCCGCATCTGGCGCAAGGTGCTTGAAGGCGAAGAAGTCGACTACGACGGCAAACACATCCAGGTCAAAGGCGCGAAGCTGTTGTACCCACCCATCCAGCAGCCTCGTCCACCGTTGTATTTCGGTGGTTCGTCCGAAGCCGCCCAAGACCTGGCTGCAGAGCAGGTCGAGCTGTACCTGACCTGGGGCGAACCGCCCAGCGCGGTGGCTGAAAAGATCGCCCAGGTGCGCGATAAGGCAGCTGCTCAAGGGCGCGAGGTGCGGTTTGGCATTCGTCTTCATGTGATCGTGCGCGAGACCAATGCGCAAGCGTGGGAAGCGGCTGAAAAACTGATATCCCATCTGGACGACGACACCATCGCTCGCGCCCAGGCATCGCTTGCCCGTTTTGACTCGGTAGGGCAGCAGCGCATGGCCGCGCTGCACAATGGCAGCCGCGACAAGCTCGAAGTCAGCCCCAACCTGTGGGCTGGGGTAGGCCTGGTTCGCGGAGGTGCAGGCACTGCGCTGGTGGGCGATGGCCCGACCGTCGCCGCACGGGTCAAGGAGTATGCCGCCCTGGGCATCGACACTTTCATCTTCTCCGGTTACCCGCACCTGGAAGAGTCATACCGGGTGGCCGAACTGTTGTTCCCGCACCTGGACGTACAACGGCCTCAGCCTGCCACCGGCGGCGGCTACGTGAGCCCGTTCGGCGAGATGGTTGCCAACGACATCTTGCCCAAGTCCGTGGCCCAGCGATGAGGGGTACTGTATGAGTCGCAAAGCCTCGAATACCGTGACAGAGCGCTTGGCGCCCTGGGCGCTGCCGGTACTGCTGCTGGCCGCGTGGCAACTGGCGGTCAGCGCTGGCTGGCTGTCAACCCGCATTCTGCCAGCGCCAAGCGCCGTACTGTCAGCCGGCGTCGACCTGGTACGCAGTGGAGAGATCTGGACGCACCTGGCCATCAGCGGCTGGCGTGCCGGGCTGGGCTTCGTGATCGGTGGCAGCATTGGCCTGGTGCTGGGCTTCATCACCGGGCTGTCCAACTGGGGCGAGCGCCTGCTCGACAGTTCGGTACAGATGATCCGTAACGTGCCGCACCTGGCCCTGATCCCGCTGGTGATCTTGTGGTTCGGCATCGACGAGTCGGCGAAGATCTTTCTGGTCGCGCTGGGCACGCTCTTCCCCATTTACCTGAATACCTACCACGGGATCCGCAATGTCGACCCGGCCCTGGTGGAAATGGCGCGCAGCTACGGGCTTTCGGGGTTCAGCCTGTTTCGCCAGGTGATCCTGCCCGGTGCCTTGCCTTCGATACTGGTGGGCGTGCGCTTCGCACTGGGCTTCATGTGGCTGACCTTGATCGTCGCCGAAACCATTTCGGCCAACGCCGGCATTGGCTACCTGGCGATGAACGCCCGGGAGTTCCTGCAGACCGATGTGGTGGTGCTGGCCATCGTGCTGTACGCCGTGCTCGGCAAGCTCGCCGACCTGGCTGCCCGTGGCCTTGAGCGTGTGTGGCTGCGATGGCATCCGGCTTATCAAGTTGCCAGGAAGGAGGGCGCATGACCGTGCTCAAGGACAATCCGCCACACCTGCTGCGTGGCATTCCATTGGCCGCCAAGGGCCTGCTTAAAACCTTCGGCTCGCGCGAGGTGCTAAAAGGCATCGACCTGCATGTCCCGGCCGGCCAGTTCGTCGCCATTGTCGGCCGTAGCGGTTGCGGCAAAAGTACCTTGCTGCGCCTGCTGGCTGGGCTCGACCAACCAACGGCAGGGCAACTGCTGGCAGGTGCTGCACCGCTGGACGAGGCACGGGAAGAAACCCGCCTGATGTTCCAGGACTCGCGGCTGCTGCCGTGGAAAAAGGTCATCGACAATGTGGGGCTCGGCCTGTCCGGCGATTGGCGTGCCAGGGCGCTGGATGCGCTGGAGGCAGTGGGCCTGGCCGACCGCGCCAACGAATGGCCCGCAGCCCTCTCGGGCGGCCAGAAGCAGCGCGTTGCGCTTGCCCGCGCACTGATCCACCAACCGCGTCTGCTGCTGCTGGACGAACCGCTAGGTGCGCTGGATGCACTGACGCGCATCGAAATGCAGCAACTGATCGAGCGCCTGTGGGGCCAGCATGGTTTCACCGTGCTGCTGGTGACCCATGACGTCAGTGAAGCGGTTGCGGTGGCAGATCGCGTGATCCTGATCGAGGACGGCGAAGTCGGGCTCGACCTGACGGTCGACCTGCCACGGCCACGACCGCGCGGTTCGCACCGCCTGGCCGCGCTTGAAAGCCAAGTGCTCAACCGAGTCCTTTCTGCGCCGGGCACTGCGCCCGAGCCGGAGCCTGTTGCCCCCCTGCCCACGCAGTTGCGTTGGGCGCACTGAACCCCCAGAAGCCATCGAAAAGGAAACACCCCAATGACCATCAAAGCCATCAACGTCCGTAATCAGTTCAAAGGCACCGTCAAGGAAATCCTCGAAGGCCCGGTGCTGTCGGAAATCGACGTCCAGACCGCCTCGGGTATCGTCACATCGGTCATCACGACCCGCTCCGTACGTGAACTGGAACTGCAAGTGGGCAGCGAGGTGATTGCCTTCGTGAAGTCCACCGAGGTATCCATCGCCAAGCTGTGATCAAGCACGGGGCCGCCTTGCGGCCCCTCAGTGCGAACGCTTGACCAGAAAAGGTGGCAGGTACAAGCCCAGGTAGGCTTCGAATACCCGCTTGCCTTCTTCGGCCATGCGCGGGGTGATGGTCTCGTGCAATTGCATCGACCGGGCATACACCCGATCGCTCAATTCCATGGCCAAGGCGAACACATCCACATCCGCAGGCATCACCGGCAAGTGAAAGTGCTGGTCGAACAACCTGTGCATCAGGGCGCCGAGCTCCATGTCGTGCTGCCGGTCAGCCTGCATGACCTCGCTGAGGCCATGCTGCGCCAGGATCAACTGCCGCGCAGCGGCATCCTCGTTGTAGATATCCAGCATGCGTTGCTCGATCAACCGCGACAGCTCATGCCAGCGGGTGAGCATGCTGCTGTCGATCGGCGCGCCAAGCGCCTCGCGGAAAACCCTGTGTACATCGGCAGTCAGCGCTTCGAGCAGCGCAGGCACGCTGGCGAAGAAGTGGTAGACCGATGACGGCGGGATTTGCGCGCGCTCGGCCACGCTGTAGATCGACAGGCCAGCCATCCCGCCCTCGGCCAGGAGCTCGCGGGCAGCTGCCAGGATCGCTTCGATCCGGGCCTGGCTGCTGGCGCGTGGCTTGCGCGCTGGGATGCCGCGGGTCATCAGTTGCTGATTGCCAGGATACTGGCCTGGTAGGCGCCCACGAAGGTATCGAACTCGCCCACTTCTTCCTGTTCCAGCTGCGACTGTTTGGCCAGGGACTCGCGCGCCAGCGTTTCGAAGGCCTGCTGCTGGTCGGGGCTCAGGGGCTGCTCGCGCAGTGTCTGGGCGTGGAGACGGCTTTGTCGCAGCGAGAACGCGATGAAGCTCTCATCATGCTCGGTCATGCGCGCCAACACCTGGGCCGATGGGGTCAGCTCGGGGTCGTCGACCTTTGCCTGCTGGGCTTGCAGGGCCTTGGCGTGCTCATCCCCGCCCTGGGCCTGGTCGAGCAGGTCGGCCAATTGAGCGATCTGAGCAATCAGCTCGCTGGCCCAGTCCTTGAGCGGCACAGGCTGCCCATCACGCTGCAACTTCAGGCCTGGACGCCGGCCTTCTTTGACCACACTCAGGAAATTGCTGGTGCACTGGCTGCATTCGTTGTTGTTGAGCTGTGGGCTATCGTCCAGCGCGCAGAACAGCAAAAACGCATCGAGAAAGCGTGCTTCGGTGAGGTCGATGCCCACTGGCAGGAGCGGGTTGATGTCCAGGCAGCGCACCTCCACGTACTGCACGCCGCGCGAGGTGAGCGCCTGGATTGGACGTTCGCCGGAGTAGGTCACCCGCTTGGGACGGATGTTGGAGTAGTACTCGTTCTCGATTTGCAGAATGTTGGTGTTCAGCTGTACCCACTCGCCATCGACATGGGTGCCGACCTCCACATAAGGTGGGTACGGCGTGCCTACCGCCTTGCGCAGGCTGTCGGTGTAGCTGGACAGGTTGTTGTAGCAGGGCGTCAGGCCCGCCTGGGCATTGCTCTGGTAGCCCAGGTCGCTCATGCGCAGGCTGGTGGCGTAGGGCAGGTAGAGGGTGTCGCCATCGAGCTCTTCGAGCTGGTGGGCGCGGCCCCGCAGAAAGCCCTTGTCCAAGGCGGGCGAAGCGCCGAACAGGTACATGAGCAGCCAGCTGTAGCGACGGAAATTGCGGATCAGGGCGATGTACGCGGCCGACTGATAATCCCGTTCGTTTTCAGTGCTGCCTTCGGCTTCGCGCAGCAATGGCCACAGGGCCTCGGGCAGCGAGAAGTTGTAATGGATGCCGGCAATGCACTGCATGGTGCGGCCGTAGCGCAGGGCCAGGCCCTTGCGATAGACATGCTTGAGCTTGCCGATGTTGGAAGTGCCGTACTCGGCGATGGGAATGTCTTCTTCAGCCGGCAGCGAACACGGCATCGACGGGCTCCAGAGGTACTCGTCGCTCAACTTGGTGTAGACGAACCTGTGGATCTGCTCGAGGTTTTCCAGCACCGCAGCGGCGTCAGGCAGCGCCGGGGTGATGAATTCAAGCAATGATTCGGAGTAATCGGTGGTGATCTGTTCGTTGGTCAGCGCCGCGCCCAGTGCTTCGGGGTGCGGTGTCTGGGCCAGACGGCCACTGTCTGTCACGCGCAGGCATTCGCGCTCAATGCCGTGCAGACACTGCTTGAGCAAGGGGAGATTATCGCCGAGCAAGCTCAGGCGGCGGTTGAGGAGTGTGCTCAAGATGTATTCCTTCACGCGTCAGTCGCCCCAATATGGGGGTAGAGATGACGGTCTACAAGGGTAGGGGGAAGGGAACGGGCGTTGTCGCCTGGTTTACCGCGGCCCCAGCAGTGCGCGCGCACTGCCGAAGTTACCGCAGATAATGCTTTGTGAGCTAGAGCGCGACGAAGGTTCCTTGCGCCTTGGCAACCAGCTTGTCGTCCTGGACTACGTCAGCGTCGACCACCAGCGTGCGTCTGCCTGCGTGCAGCACCCGAGCGGTGCACAGCACCTCGCCATCGCTGACGGCGCGCAGGTAGTTGATCTTGCATTCGAGGGTGACGCTCTGCTGGTCGAAGCCGTGGCTGGACGAGCAGGCCAGCCCCATGGTGATGTCCACCAGGCTGAAGATCGCCCCGCCATGAAGCTTCTGGCCACGGTTGCGCAGGTGCGGCGCCACCGCCAGGCTCACCTCGGCAACGCCCGCTTCCAGGCGTTGCAGGCTGCAGCCCAGCAATTGGCTGAAGGCGCTTTGCACGTACTCGGGTGCCACGTCCATCACTTCTTCTTCAACTGCTTGGCGTTGGCGAACAGGGCAGCCATGGCGTTGTTGGCCGGCGCTGCAGTGGCGGTCTCGCGCTGACGGGGCGCTGGCTGCTGACGGCCACCCCCCTGGCCACGTCCGCCACCCCGGTTGCCTTCGACCTTCTCGCCCGGCGTATCGCTCATGCGCATGGACAGGCCGACACGCTTGCGCGGGATGTCCACTTCCATGACCTTGACCTTGACCACATCGCCGGCCTTGACCGCTTCGCGTGGGTCTTTGACGAACTTTTCCGACAGCGCCGAGATATGCACCAGCCCATCCTGGTGCACGCCGATGTCCACGAAGGCGCCGAAATTGGTGACGTTGGTCACTACGCCTTCCAGGATCATCCCAGGCTCCAAGTCCTTGAGGTCCTCGACCCCGTCCTGGAAGGTGGCCGTCTTGAACTCCGGACGCGGGTCGCGGCCAGGCTTGTCCAGTTCCTGCAGGATGTCGGTCACCGTGGGCAGGCCGAAGGTTTCGTCGGTGAATTTCTTTGGGTCCAGGCGCTTGAGGAAGCTGCTGTCCCCGATCAGCGAGCGGATGTCCCGGTCGGTGTTGGCGGCGATGCGCTGCACCAGCGGGTAGGCCTCGGGGTGAACGGCAGACGCGTCCAGCGGGTTGTCGCCGTTCATCACGCGCAGGAAGCCTGCGGCCTGCTCGAAGGTTTTTTCACCCAGCCGGCTGACTTTCTTCAAGGCTGCACGGGTGGCGAACGGGCCGTTGGCATCGCGATGGGCGACGATGTTCTGTGCCAGGGTCGTGTTCAACCCCGAAATACGCGTGAGCAGGGCGACCGACGCGGTGTTCACGTCCACGCCAACGGCGTTCACGCAGTCCTCGACGACGGCGTCGAGGCCGCGTGCCAGCTTCACTTGCGACACGTCGTGCTGGTACTGGCCCACGCCGATGGACTTGGGATCGATCTTGACCAGCTCGGCCAGTGGATCCTGCAGACGACGGGCAATCGAGACCGCGCCACGGATCGACACATCCAGATCGGGGAATTCCCGGGCCGCCAGCTCCGATGCCGAGTACACCGAGGCGCCGGCTTCGGAGACCATGACCTTGGTGATCTTCAGGGCAGGATACTGCTTGACCAGGTCAGCCACCAGCTTGTCGCTCTCGCGGCTGGCGGTGCCATTGCCGATGGCGATCAGCTCGACCGAATGCTTGGCGCACAGCGCAGCCATTACCGAGAGCGTGCGGTCCCATTCGTTCCTGGGTGCATGGGGATACACGGTGGTGTAGTCGAGCAGCTTGCCGGTGGCATCGACCACGGCGATCTTGCAGCCCGTGCGCAGGCCAGGGTCGAAGCCCAGCGTGGCGCGCGGGCCAGCGGGCGCTGCCAGCAGCAGGTCATGCAGGTTGTGGGCGAAGACGTTGATCGCCTCACCCTCGGCATTGTCGCGCAGTTCACCGAACAGGTCGGTCTCCAGGTGGGTGTAGAGCTTGACCTTCCAGGTCCAGCGCACCACTTCACCCAGCCATTTGTCGGCCGCGCGGCCACGGTTCTCGATGCCGACGTGCTCGCCGATCATCAGTTCGCACGGGTGCAGGGTACCCGGCAGCTCTTCGCCCACTTTCAGCGAAGCGCTGAGTACACCTTCGTTGCGCCCGCGGAAGATCGCCAGCGCGCGGTGCGACGGCGCGCTGCGCAGCAGTTCGTCATGGGCGAAGTAGTCGCGGAACTTGGCACCTTCCTCTTCCTTGCCGGGCACCACGCGTGCGCTGAGCACCGCTTCCTGCTTCAGGAAACTGCGCAGTTTGTCGAGCAGGGCTGCATCTTCGGCGAAACGCTCCATGAGGATGTACTTGGCCCCCTCCAGCGCAGCCTTGACGTCTGCCACGCCCTTGTCGGCGCTGACAAAGCGCGCCGCTTCGCTTTCCGGGACCAGGGACGGGTCGGCGAACAGGCTGTCGGCCAGCTCGCCCAGACCGGCTTCCAGGGCGATCTGGCCCTTGGTGCGGCGCTTTTGCTTATAGGGCAGGTAGAGGTCTTCGAGGCGCGTCTTGGTGTCGGCCAGCTTGATCTCGCGCGCCAGTTCCGGCGTCAGCTTGCCTTGCTCCTCGATGCTGGCAAGGATGCTGATGCGACGCTCGTCGAGCTCGCGCAAGTAGCGCAGGCGCTCTTCCAAATGGCGCAGCTGGGTGTCGTCCAGGCTACCGGTCACCTCTTTACGGTAACGGGCGATGAAAGGCACGGTAGAGCCTTCGTCCAACAGGCCCACGGCCGCCTCGACCTGTTGTGGGCGTACGCCCAGTTCCTCGGCGATACGGCTGTTGATGCTGTCCATGTAAACCACCTGACGTTCTTGAATACGGAGTCGCCGGTGGGCCTTTCGCCCGACGGCGCTGGATGAAAGCGGCGCATTATACCCATCGCAAACAGCTTGCGGTGATGGCCTGGCGCCAGTTGGAAGTGGCGTCCCGGGAAAAATCTGCTAACAATGCTCACGGCACGCGTTGTAGCGGCTACGCCATAATGCGCAGCGATACCAGAGGAGTAATTCATGACCGGCACGCCAACTACCGCTGAAGGTGAAAAAATTCTGATCGTCGATGACGATCCAGGGCTCAGCAGCCTGCTTGAACGTTTCTTCACCAGCAAGGGTTATCGTGCCCGCGCGGTCCCCAACACCGAGCAGATGGACCGCCTGCTCCAGCGTGAAGTGTTCAACCTGGTGGTGCTCGACCTGATGCTACCGGGCGAAGACGGCTTGTCCGCCTGCAAGCGCCTGCGCCAGCACAACAACCAGATTCCCATCATCATGCTCACGGCCAAGGGTGACGAGCTCAGCCGCATCAAGGGCCTGGAACTGGGCGCCGACGACTACCTCGGCAAGCCATTCAACCCCGACGAGCTGATGGCCCGGGTCAAGGCCGTGCTGCGCCGTCAGGCGCCTTCGGTACCCGGTGCGCCGGGCAGCGAGGACGAGTCGGTCACCTTCGGCGACTACGAGCTGTCCCTGGCCACCCGCGAACTCAAGCGTGGCAACGAAGTGCACATGCTCACCACGGGTGAATTCGCTGTGCTCAAGGCCCTGGTGATGCATGCCCGCGAACCGTTGACCCGCGACAAACTCATGAACCTGGCACGCGGGCGTGAATGGGATGCGCTGGAGCGCTCCATCGACGTACAGATCTCGCGCCTGCGCCGCATGATCGAACCAGACCCGTCCAAACCGCGCTACATCCAGACGGTATGGGGTGTGGGCTATGTGTTCGTACCGGACGGAAACGCCGGCAAATGACGCTGCTGCCTAGATGAAGACGCCGCTGTGGTTTCCGCAGAGTTTCTTCGCGCGCACCTTGTGGCTGGTGCTGATCGTCGTTCTGTTCTCCAAGGCGTTGACCCTGGTCTACCTGCTGATGAACGAGGACGTCTTGGTCGATCGCCAGTACAGCCACGGCGTGGCATTGACCTTGCGCGCCTATTGGGCGGCCGACGAAGAAAACCGTGACCAGATCGCCGAAGCGGCAGGCCTGATCCGGGTGACCGGTGCAGGCGTACCCGAGGGCGAGCAACACTGGCCCTATAGCGAGATTTACCAACGGCAGATGCAGGCCGAGCTTGGCGAGGACACCGAGGTACGGCTGCGTATCCATGCGCCGCCTGCCTTGTGGGTCAACGCGCCCAGCCTGGGCCCGGGCTGGTTGAAGGTGCCGTTGTACCCCCACCCGTTGCGCGGGCAGAAAATCTGGAACGTGCTGGGCTGGTTCCTGGCCATCGGCTTGCTGTCCACCGCATCGGCCTGGATATTCGTGCGTCAATTGAACCAGCCGCTCAAACGCCTGGTGTTCGCCGCGCGCCAGCTTGGCCAGGGGCGCAGTGTGCGCCTGCCGGTCAGCGACACGCCCAGCGAAATGACCGAGGTGTACAAAGCCTTCAACCAGATGGCCGAAGACGTCGAGCAAGCCGGGCGCGAGCGCGAGTTGATGCTTGCCGGCGTGTCCCACGACTTGCGCACCCCGCTGACCCGGCTGCGGCTTTCACTGTCCCTGCTCGGCAGCGACAGTGAGCTGAGCGACGACATGGTGCGCGACATCGAAGACATGGACGCCATTCTCGACCAGTTCCTGGCGTTCATTCGCGACGGGCGTGACGAACCCCTTGAAGAAGTCGATCTTGCAGCGTTGGTGCGTGAAGTGGTTGCACCCTACAACCAGCCCGAGGAGCGTGTTCGGCTGTGCCTGGAGCCCATACCGCCGTTTCCAGTGCGCCGGGTATCGCTCAAGCGCATGCTGGGCAACCTGATTGGCAACGCCCTGCACCATGCGGGCAAGGGCGTCGAGGTTGCAGCCTATGTCTCGGGGGATGAAAGCGCCCCGTACGTGGTACTGAGCGTGCTTGATCGGGGGGCAGGGATCGACGAATCCGAGCTCGAGACCATCTTCAACCCGTTCATTCGGGGTGACCGTGCGCGAGGCGGCAAAGGCACCGGGCTGGGCCTGGCCATCGTCAAGCGAATTGCCGCCCAGCATGGCGGAAACGTCGAACTGCGCAATCGTTCCGGAGGCGGTATCGAAGCGCGGGTACGGTTACCCTTGGGGTTGCTGTTGCCGCGCAACGCTGTCTGACTGCAAGCTTGGCCTGGCGTGCTTCCAAGGGGCGATCAGCCCCCGAGGAAGCCGGCGGGCCTGGCAGGCGGCCAGCGGGGTGATCAGCCCTTGCCCTTGGTCCGGGTCTGGTTGGGCCCGCCGTTCTTCTCCAGGTGTTCGAAGATCATGCCGGCGACGTCCTTGCCGGTAGTCACCTCGATGCCCTCCAGCCCCGGTGACGAGTTCACCTCCATCACCAGTGGGCCGTGGTTGGAGCGCAGAATGTCGACCCCGGCCACGCTCAAGCCCATCACCTTGGCTGCACGGATGGCCGTCATGCGCTCTTCCGGGGTGATCTTGATCAGGCTGGCAACACCACCACGGTGCAGGTTGGAGCGGAACTCGCCCGGTTTGGCCTGGCGCTTCATGGAGGCGATCACCTTGTCACCCACCACAAAGCATCGGATATCGGCACCACCGGCTTCCTTGATGTACTCCTGCACCATGATGTTCTGCTTGAGCCCCATGAAGGCTTCGATCACCGATTCGGCCGCCTTGGTGGTTTCGCACAGCACCACGCCAATGCCTTGGGTGCCTTCGAGGACCTTGATCACCAGCGGGGCGCCGTGGACCATCTGGATCAGGTCCGGAATATCATCGGGCGAATGGGCAAAGCCGGTGACCGGCAGGCCAATGCCACGGCGCGACAGCAATTGCAGCGAGCGCAGCTTGTCGCGCGAGCGTGCGATGGCGACCGATTCGTTGAGCGGGTACACCCCCATCATTTCGAACTGGCGCAGCACAGCGCAGCCATAGAAAGTGACAGAGGCACCAATGCGCGGGATGACTGCATCGAACCCTTCCAGTGGCTTGCCGCGGTAGTGAATCTGCGGCTTGTGGCTGGCGATGTTCATGTAGGCCCGCAGGGTATCGATCACCACCATCTCGTGACCACGCTGGGTACCGGCTTCGACCAGGCGGCGGGTGGAATACAGACGCGGATTACGCGAAAGCACAGCGATCTTCATGCAGCACCTGTCAAGGTAGTGTGGGTGGCCGGAAAGGCAGGTTTGTCTTGTACGTACTTCAGGCCCGGATTGACGACCAACTGGCCGTGAATCAGGGCCTTGGAACCCAGCAACAGGCGGTAACGCATGCTCTTGCGGCAAGCCAGGGTAAATTCGACTGCCCATACCCTGTCACCCAGCGCGAGCGTGGTGCGAATGACATAACGGGTTTGGGCGTGGCCATTGGAGCTTCGGATGGTTTTCATGCTCACCAGCGGCGCCTCGCAGCGGCGGTGACGCAATTGCACGATCGAACCCAGGTGCGCAGTGAATCGGACCCACGGCTGGCCATTGCGTTCGAAAGGTTCTATCTCGGTGGCATGCAGGCTGGAGGTGCTGGCGCCGGTGTCGATCTTGGCGCGTAACCCTGCCACGCCCAGCTCGGGCAAGGCTACCCATTCCCGCAGGCCAATTACAGTCAGATGATCAAATGTCTTCACGAAACGCACCCAGCGGATGAGAGAGTGAACTGTAAGCATGGCGGGGAATTTTTGCATCCGATGCTTACGGTAGTACAGTTCCCCCAATCACGGAATTCGAGGTATCGGGATGGCACAGAAAGTCGAAGATGACGACAAGGTTCGCCTGGACAAGTGGTTGTGGGCAGCGCGTTTCTACAAGACGCGTGCGCTGGCCAAGGCGGCCATCGAAAGTGGCAAGGTGCATTGCCGTGGTGAGCGATGCAAACCGGGCAAGGAGCCGCGGGTGGGCGATGAATTCGTCCTGCGTACAGGCTTCGACGAGCGCACGGTGGTGGTAAAAGCGCTGTCGGCGGTGCGCCGCGGTGCGCCTGAAGCGCAGGCTTTGTATGAAGAAACCGAAGAAAGCGTGCGCCGGCGCGAGCAGGCTGCGGCGCTGCGCAAGGCCGGTGCCACTGGTGTCACCACCGATGGGCGGCCGACCAAGAAGCAGCGCCGCCAGATACATCAGTTGCACGGAAGCTTCGAGTAGCTGTGGCCGCATGGCGGCCCAGGCCTCAGCGCAACACGGCCATTCGGCCGACCAGCGGCAACCTGCCCAACAACCTGAACAGCGGAGCGGTCCAGCGCACCAGCGCAGCACTGCTTCTGGCCGCCAGGGGCGTATACAGGCTCCAGCCCAGTGCCAGCACCGCCATCAACAGGCCGCCGATGTAGTCATCCTGGCCCCAGTGTGCGCCAGCGACCAGGCGTGGCAGCATGAACACCACAGCCAGCCCCCAGATCACCAGGTACTGCCCGACGCGGCGGCTGAAGACGCTCATGAACAACGCCCAGATGAGCAATACCGAGGCATGATCGCCCGGGAAGCTCTTGCTGGAGCGGTCCTTCAGCTCCCAGGTTGCCTCCAGGTGTGGGTAGTAGTCGCTCAGGTGAACGGCGCCATCGAGCATCATCGACGGGCTGTTGTGTTGCCAGCCGGCCGCGTCGACCCACTTGGAAAACAGTGCCCGAATCACCACTAAGAGCAGTAGCGTGACCAGAAAGCCGAAAAATGCCTGGCGAACCTGGGCAGCCTTGAACACCCAGTCGCCGCGGATCAGCGTGGCCAGCAGGATCAGGCCGACGACGATGTCGAACGGGCGCAGGCTGCCGACGGTCCAGATGTAGCGCCAGGCAGTGTTTTCAGCCAGCGGTGCATTGAGGCTGTGGAACAGCCATTCGTCGAATGCCAGGCACAGCATCTGGCCAACAGGCCATAACCAGAAACACAGTAGTGCGATGGGCAGTAGCGTACAGGCTACCAATGGCCCCCAGGACCACCTCGCTTGGAACAGTGGTCGATTGTCCATAAGATACCTCGATCTCCTAACGGGAATGAGCGCCCGAAACGCTCGACGACGGGATTGCAAATCCCGGCAATTATCTTGTCATTATTTTCAGATAGCCAGACAACCATGAGCGATTTGCCAGATACAGATTTCACCCAACGTTTCATCTTCGACGAGCGCGATGTGCGCGGCGAGTGGGTGTCTCTCGATGACAGCTACGCCGCGGTTTTGGCGCGTCACGAGTACCCGGCGCCGGTCAAGACCTTGCTCGGCGAGCTGATGGCCGCCACCGCGCTGCTGGTCGGTGCCCTCAAGTTCGACGGCCTGCTGATCCTGCAGGCGCGCTCGGCAGGGCCTATCCCCTTGCTGATGGTCGAGTGCTCCGGGGACCGCGACATCCGTGGCATGGCCCGCTACGAGGCCGACCAGATTGCAGCCGATGCCACCCTGTCCGAGCTGATGCCAGGCGGGCACCTGACGCTGACCATCGATCCGGTCAGGGGCCAGCGCTACCAGGGCACTGTCGAACTAGACGGCGCCGACCTCTCGGAATGCTTCACCAACTACTTCGTGCAATCCCAACAGCTGAACACGCGTTTCTGGCTGCACGCCGAGGCCGGCAAGGCCCGTGGTCTGCTGCTTCAGCAACTGCCGCGTGACCGTCAGCCTGATGACGAGGAACGTGAGGACAGCTGGCAGCATGTAGTGGCCCTGGCCAAGACCCTCAAGCCGCAAGAGTGGGAGGAAGCCAACGAAACCCTGCTTCACCGCCTGTACCACGAAGATGCCGTGCGGCTGTTCGACATTCAGCCCCTGCGCTTCAATTGCAGCTGCTCGCGCGAGCGTTCCGGCAATGCGCTGGTAAGCCTGGGCGAAGCCGATGCCAAGGCGCTGGTGGAGGAATGCGGCGGTACGGTGGAGATCGACTGCCAGTTCTGCAATGAGCGGTATTTCTTCGATGCCAGCGATGTCGCACAGCTCTTTGCGGGCGGCGGCACGGACTCTGCCTCAGAAACTCTTCACTGAAACGTTTCACTACAGGAGATTCTCCTGTCGAATTGCGCAAAAGCTCGGTTCTGACAGGAGGGGCCTACTTTTTTTGGGCGTTTCTGGCATAATCCGGCCACTTTTTTCGCTGTAGTAGTTTTTCTGAAACGACTACAAAACGTTTGGAGCACTCGGCCTCGGGCCGGATGGGGTATCTCATGACGCAAGCCAACAACACCGTGTACACCGACCTGAGCGTCGATGAGCTGGTAAAAGAAGCGCTGCAACGCGGTGAAGGTGTACTAGCCGACACGGGTGCACTGGTCGTGGAGACCGGCCACCGTACCGGCCGTTCCCCGGCTGACCGTTTCATCGTCGAAGAACCTTCCACTCAGGACGCCATCGCCTGGGGCCCGATCAACCGCAAGTTCCCGGCCGACAAGTTCGATGCCTTGTGGGACCGCGTCGAGGCGTTCAACAACGCCCAGGATCACTTCGTTTCCTACGTCCACGTAGGGGCGGCGGCCGAGCACTACCTGCCGGTCAAGATGACGACCCAGACGGCCTGGCAGAACCTGTTCGGTCGTTGCCTGTTCATCAACCCGGAGCAGTTCAACCCGGCTGGCCGTGGCGAATGGCAGATCCTCAACGTCGCCAACTTCGTCTGCGAGCCTGAGCGTGATGGCACCAACTCCGATGGTTGCGTGATCATCAACTTCGCCCAGAAGAAAGTGCTGATCGCTGGCATGCGTTACGCTGGCGAAATGAAAAAAGCCATGTTCTCGGTACAGAACTTCCTGCTGCCGGCTGCCGACGTACTGCCAATGCACTGCGCGGCCAACATCGGCGAAGAGGGTGATGTCACCCTGTTCTTCGGTCTGTCCGGCACCGGCAAGACTACGCTGTCGGCTGACGAGAGCCGTTACCTGATCGGTGACGACGAGCACGGTTGGGGTGAAGGTGTCGTCTTCAACATGGAAGGTGGCTGCTACGCCAAGTGCATCGACCTGTCCGAGAAGAACGAGCCGGTCATCTGGAAAGCCATCAAGCATGGCGCCGTGCTGGAAAACGTCGTGCTCGATGCCAACAAGCACGCCGACTACAGCGACGTCAGCCTGACCCAGAACAGCCGCGCCGCCTACCCGTTGGAGCACGTGGCCAAGCGCTCCGAGGCGAACCTGGGTGGCGAGCCGAACGCGGTCATCTTCCTGACCTGCGACCTGACTGGCGTACTGCCTCCCGTGTCGATCCTGAACAACGAGCAGGCGGCCTACCACTTCCTGTCCGGCTACACCGCGCTGGTCGGCTCCACCGAAATGGGCTCGGGCGGCGGCATCAAGTCGACCTTCTCCACCTGCTTCGGCGCGCCGTTCTTCCCGCGTCCTGCTGGTGAATACGCCGAGCTGCTGATCAAGCGCATCAACGGCTTCAACTCCAAGGTCTACCTGGTTAACACCGGCTGGACGGGCGGTGGCTACGGTGTGGGCAAGCGCTTCAGCATTCCGACCACCCGTGCCGTGATCGCTGCCATCCAGAGCGGCGCGTTGGTCGGTGCTGAAACCGAGCACCTGGACATCATCAACCTGGACGTACCGAAGTCGGTACCAGGCGTCGAGACTGACCTGCTCAACCCGCGCACCAACTGGGCTGACAAGGCTGCCTACGACGAAGCCGCCAAGGGCCTGGCCAACCTGTTCATCGAAAACTTCAAGAAGTTCGATGTGTCCGATGCCATCAAGGCTGCGGGTCCTCAGCTGTAAGCTGAAGCAGGTTGTAGTAAAAAAGCCGCCCTTCGAGGCGGCTTTTTGCTGGGAGCTTCAAAAAGGTTGGTTCGGTCAAACGGCTCATTTTCTGATTCACTGTGTCCATCCAATGTGAAACCGCGAGCCTGCCCGATGATCCAGCCTCCTCAGCGCACTGCCTTTTCTCACGTGCATCCGATCCTTACCCGCGCGCAAGACAACGACGTCAACAGCCATATCGCCGGCTCGACCGTGCATGCTTATTTCGAAACGTCCATTCAGGCCTTTTTGATTGAGCAAGCCGGACTGGATCTGCGCGACGGCGCATTGGCGGCGTTCGTGGTCAGCTCGGCGGCGGACTTCTATGCCCTGCCGGGCTTTCCGGACGTACTGGAGGTTGCGCTGGGTGTGACGCGTCTGGCTGGGAGCACCGTGGAGTACCGGCTGGCGCTGTATCGTCCTGGTGAAGCCCAGGCTTGTGCGGCGGGTACGGTGGTGCAAGTGTTCATCGACCGAGCCAGTGGCCAGCCGGTTGCACTGCCGGCGCAGTTGGCGGCCAGGTTAGCGGCGCTTGCAGAGCAGGCCCCATGAAAAAAACCCGCCTCAAGGCGTAATGCTGTTCATTTAGGGCCGCTCCGCGACCCATCGCGGCACAAGGCCGCTTGTGTCTTGATTAGAGATTAGAATCTGGAGTGAGAGCGGTGAATGGCAAGCTGAAGGCCGCAGGTGCCTTGAGCACGAGTGGGAGCACAAGCTGCCATTCACCGTTCCACTTTGGCGAGAGCCCGAACAGTTGGACGCGGCTCTGATCTCGAATCACAAGCGTGGGCCAAGCCAAAGTCCTCTCACAGTGTTGAGTTTAGGAGATTTAGGCGATGGTTTCCTACCTGGGTATCGATGTTTCTAGTCTTTCGCTTGATGCTGCGGTACGGCCTCAGGGCACCAGACTTCATGTAAGCAATGATCCGGCGGGATTCGAAGCGTTGCTCGATGGCCTTTGCGGTCTCAGCATAAAGCGTGTTCTGCTGGAGGCCACAGGTGGCTATGAGCGTAATATCCTGAGGTTCTTGCAGGACGCGGGCTACAAGGTCATACGCGTCAATCCCAGGCGAGCCCGAGCGTTCGCAGAATCCATCGGAGTCAAAGCCAAGACCGACGCCATCGATGCCGAAGTACTGGCCCACTACGCTGAGGTCATTCCAGACCAGCCCACCCTGCGGATCAGCCCGGAGCGTGCGCTGTTGCGAGAATTGCTGCAGCAACGTGATCGGCTGGTTCAGCAGCGTGATGACGACCGCAGGCGCCTGAAACAGGCGCAGTTCAGCGCGGTGTCCGACTTTCTGAAAGCCAACCTTCAGCACTTCAAGTCGCAGATCAAGCTGATTGAGCAAGCGATCAGCCAGCAAACGGAAGCCCTGAAAGATGAACGGGTTACTCAGCTGGTCCAGGTCAAAGGCATTGGGCTGGTAACGGCGGGCAAGCTGATAACACTTCTGCCAGAACTGGGGCGTGTAGAGTCCAAAGAAATAGCCTCGTTGGTCGGGGTGGCGCCTTTTAACCACGACAGCGGAAAATCCGTGGGCAAACGCTCTATCTCGGGCGGGCGGTTTGAGGCCAGGCGATCGTTGTATATGTCATGCCTTGTGACGATAAAGTACAACCCAGCACTCAAGGCTCGTTATGAGGCGCTGCGCGGACGCGGAAAAGTTGCCAAGGTCGCCCTCGTAGCCTGTATGCGGGTATTGATCGTACGGCTCAATGCCATGCTAAGGACGGGCAAGCCTTGGCTTGATCTGGTCTTGCCACAGCCTATGCGGACCTAGAGCAGGAAGCCGACGTAATTCATACAGGAGCGGGCTTGCCCATCAATCCAATACCGCGCTGGATGGCACGGGCTTCGCCCGTGGCCGCGCGACAAGCGCGCCCCCTGGGGGGGCGGGCTAGATTTTAAATAAATCGGGCAAGACAGTTGCTCCCACAGTGACTGCGTGACGCTTGAGTTAGCGGGCTCACTGGGCATCGTGGGAGCGGCCTTTGTGCCGCGATGGGCCGTGAAACGGCCCCAACACGCTTAAGTGAACAGCATTACGCCTCAAGACGGGGTCTTTGCGCAGCGGTTACCGCTGACCCATCAAGGGTGGCGATGACGGCCGTGCTTGCGGTGGCCGTAATGGTGACCACGGTCCCAGTGACGGCGGTCGTCGTAGTCGCGGCGGTAGCGGCGATGGTCGCGGCGATCATCCTGATCAGCCTTGTTGCCCATGTAGTTGCCCAAGGCACCGCCGGCGCCGCCGCCAGCGGCTGCACCGATGTAGCTGCCGGTGGAGCCGCCAACGGTACGGCCCACCACGTTGCCGCCTGCTGCGCCCAGCGCACCGCCGATGGCCGCTTCGCCACGCTGACGTTTGTCGGCGCCCACCGCACTGCCGGCGGCGCCGCCCAGGCCTGCGCCTATGGCGCCGCCTGTGCTACCACCGATGGACTGGCCTACGACTGAGCCCAGTACCCCACCCAATGCGCCGCCAATGCCGGCCTCGGTGGAGCCGCCTGCCATGGCAACGCCGCTGAGCAAGCTGAAAGACAACAACAGAATCGAGGAGTACTTCTTCATTCAAGAGAGCCTCAGAGTGATGACGAGGCGAATGTGCTTCTATCTGCAGCCAGTGGCAACGAATATCCGACGAATTGCACGGGTTGTACACAATTCGTCAACTCATTGATTTATAAGTGAAACTTTGTATTTTTTTTGCGGTCCTATGCTCTTGTGACCCAGCCCTGCTCCTGTATTGGACCAGGGCTTTTTCATTCAGAGTATTCGCCCGTCGTCCTCTGCGCGTTCCAGTTTGATCGCAATGAACTTGGACGTGGGTGTGTGACTACCCTCGCCAATGCTCTCCAGCGGTACCAAAGGGTTCACTTCTGGATAATAGGCCGCTGCCTGCCCTGCAGGTATGTCGAACGCCAGCAGAGTGAAGCCGCGCACGCGGCGTACATGCTCATCTCCCCACAGTGAAACGATGTCGACCTTCTGGCCAGGCTCAAAGCCCAGCCGAACAATGTCGGCTTCGTTGGCGAACAACACGTCGCGCTGGCCGCGTACGCCTCGGTAACGGTCATCCAGGCCATAGATGGTGGTGTTGTACTGATCGTGCGAGCGCATCGATTGCAGCACCAAGTCCGGCACCTGGCCGCTATTACGTACACGCTCGTCGATCAGGGAGTCTGGCAGCAGGTTGGCCTTGAAGTTGGCGCGGCCATTGGCCGTGGCCCACTCGCGCCGGGCGGCGCTATTACCCAGGTAGAACCCCCCAGGCTGGCGCATGCGCTGATTGAAATCAGCGAAGCCTGCAATAGTGTCGGCGATCAGGGCTCGAATGCGGTCGTAGTCGGCCACCAGCCATTGCCAGTCCACAGGGTGTTTGCCCAGGGTGGCGGCAGCGATGCCAGCGATGACCGCAGGTTCGGACCGCATCTGCCGGGACAGTGGCTTGAGCTGGCCGTTGGAGCCATGGACCATGCTGAACGAGTCTTCGACGGTGACCGCCTGAGGCCCGTCCGCTTGCATATCGATATCGGTGCGGCCCAGGCAAGGCAGGATAAGCGCCTGCTTGCCGTGAACCAGGTGGCTGCGGTTGAGCTTGGTGCTGATGTGCACGGTCAGTTCGCAGTTGCGCAGCGCCCGCGCGGTGCGCTCGGTGTCAGGTGTGGCCTGGGCGAAGTTGCCGCCTAGCCCGATGAACACCTTGGCGTGCCCCTGGAGCATGGCATGGATGGCTTCGACGGTGTTGTGCCCGTTCTTGCGCGGCACCGGGAAGCCGAAGCGCGCTTCGATGGCGTCGAGCAGGGCGGCAGGCGGACGCTCGTTGATACCCATGGTGCGGTCGCCCTGCACGTTGCTGTGACCGCGAACCGGGCACAATCCGGCCCCTGGCGCGCCGATGTTGCCCCGCAGCATTTGCAGGTTGACCAGTTCCTGGATGGTCGGCACCGAGTGACGGTGCTGGGTGATGCCCATGGCCCAGCACATGATCACGCGCTGGCTACGGCAATACATGCGGGCGGCCAGTTCGATGTCTTCGAGTGCCAAGCCCGACTGCTGCTGGATATGCGCCCACGGCGTGGCATCGACCACCGCCAGGTAGTCGTCCAGGCCGTGCCCGTGCTCGGCGATGAAGGCGTGGTCGAAGACCGCCGGCTCGCCCTTGGCTTGCGCTTCACGCTCCCATTGCAGGGCGAACTTGGCCATGCCGCGCAGCATGGCCATGTCGCCACCCAGCGCCGGGCGGAAGAACGCGGTATTGGTGGGGCGGTCGCTGTTGGTCAGCATCTCCAGCGGGTTTTGCGGGTGCTGGAAGCGTTCCAGACCACGCTCCTTGAGCGGGTTGATGCACACCACCTGCGCACCGCGTTTCACCGCATCGCGCAGCGGGTCCAGCATGCGAGGATGGTTGGTGCCCGGGTTCTGGCCCCAGACGAAGATGGCATCGGCGTGCTCGAAATCCTCGAACGTGACGGTGCCCTTGCCCACCCCGACGCTCTGCCCCAGCGCCACACCGCTGGCCTCGTGGCACATGTTCGAGCAGTCCGGAAAATTGTTGGTGCCGTAGGCGCGCACGAAGAGCTGGTACAGGTACGCCGCTTCGTTGCTGGCGCGCCCGGAGGTATAGAACTCGGCCTGGTCAGGGCTTGCGAGCTTGTTCAGCTCTCGGCCGATGAGGGCGAACGCGGCGTCCCAGCTGATGGGCTGGTAGCGATCACTGGTGGCGTCGTACACCATCGGTTCGGTCAGTCGGCCTTGGTACTCCAGCCAGTAGTCGCTTTGTTGCAACAACGAGGTAACGCTGTAGCGGGCGAAGAAGGCGGCGTCCACGCGGCGTTTGGTGGCTTCCCAGTTGACGGCCTTGGCGCCGTTTTCGCAGAACTTGACCATGCCGCTTTCGGGCGAGTCGCCCCAGGCGCAACCCGGGCAATCGAAGCCACCGTTCTGGTTGGTCTTGAGCAGGGCGCGGATGTTCTTCAGCGGGTTGTCGCTGCCAACCCAGGCTTTGGCCACGCTGCGCAGTGCACCCCAGCCGCCGGCAGGGCCGTGGTAGGGCTTGTAGCGAGGGGAAGAGGCTGGGGCGTTTTTCGGAATAGGCTGGTACGAGGTCACGGCTGTTACGACTCCGCCGCCGGGCTGTAGACCCGCGGTGCGCTGTGTTTGGGCAAATGAATGAGGTTGAGGTTGTGCCTGCGTGCCCATTGCAGGGCCAGGCCCGTTGGTGCCGACAGGCTGACCAGGGTCTGGATGCCGGCGCGCAGTACTTTCTGGATCAGTTCCAGGCTGCAACGGCTGGTGACGATGGCCAGGCCTCCGTCGCTGTCGATGCCCTGGCGCAGCAGTGCGCCAATGAGCTTGTCGAGGGCGTTGTGCCGGCCAATGTCTTCGCGGCCCAGCAGCAGTTCGCCATGGCGGTCCATGAACAAGGCCGCATGCACGGCGCCGCAGTGCTGGCCCAGCGGCTGGAAAGCGTCGATGCGCTGGCGCAGGCCGACCAGCCACTGTGCAGGCGGCAACGGGGCGCCGGGCAGCTTGGCCAGGTCCGGCAGCGCCTGCTCCAGGGCTTCGACGCCGCACAGGCCACAGCCGCTGGTGCCGGCCAGCTGGCGGCGTTGGTTCTTCAGGTTCCAGAAAGCGCGGCTGGAGATTTCCAGGTCCGCGTACATCGACGCGCCACTTCCCGACAGTTTGACGTCGTAGATTTCGGCGGTGCTTTCAACGATGCCGCTGCCCACACTAAAACCAACGGCAAAATCTTCCAGGTCGGTCGGGCTGACGAGCATGACGGCCTGGTTCAGGCCGTTGTACACGATCGCCAGGGCGACTTCTTCGGCCAGTGGCGTGCTGCCAGGCTGGCCATCGCCGAGCTGGACGTAATCATAGGTAGTGCTGGCGGCGGGCAGGGCTAACGGTAACGAGGCCGCACAGAACGGTGGTTTGCTGTTCATCCAGGCGTGCTCTTGATCGGCGATTGGGCGCCGGCTTACTGAGGCTACAAGCCTAGGCTTGCCCGCCGGCGACGTCTAATTGCTAGGGTCTATGCCGTGATAGACCGCGTCGATAGGTCGCAGTGCGATGACTGACTGAGTCATGGCCTAGACTTCACTGTCCAACGGTTTCACATCAACAAGGAGAGCGTCATGAGTCTATTCAGCTTTGTGAAGGAAGCAGGCGAGAAGTTGATCGATCTGCTAACCCCCGGCAATGCCAAGGCCGAGGAGCAGTTGAAAAAGCACGTTGAAAACGTCGGGTTGGGTAACCCCAACATCACCGCCACCGTGGAAGGCGACACAGTCACCCTCAAGGGCGAGGTAGCGAGCCAGGAAGAGAAAGAGAAGATCATTCTGGCAGCCGGCAACATTGAAGGTGTGGCCAGCGTCGACGATCAGATCACCGTCACCGGCCCAGTAGCCCAGGCTGCGCGCTTCGTGACCGTGGAGAAGGGCGATACCCTGAGCGCCATCTCCAAGCGGGTGTACGGCGATGCGAACAAGTACCAGAAGATCTTCGAGGCCAACAAGCCCATGCTGTCGGATCCGAACAAGATCTACCCGGGCCAGGTGTTGCGTATTCCCGAGTAACGGGTAAGCCTGTCTATAGGCTTGTCACCGCAACCCGCGCCCATGGCGCGGGTTTGCGTTCACAGTCCGTGCAGCAATTCCCGATAGTCCTCGACAGCTGCGAACTCTGCGGTATCCCGAGGCTGCGCCTGGCTGTCCGGCTGACGCACCGCCAGCAAGTGGCCCACGCCGAATTGCCGGGCACTGCGCAAGATGGGCAATGTGTCGTCGATGAACAGGCTGCGGGCAGGTTCAAAGCCGATATCGGCTTGCAAGGCATCCCAGAACTGCGGGCTTTCCTTGGGAAACCCATAGTCGTGGGAGCTGATCATACGGTCGAAGTAGGGTGCCAGTTCGATGCGCTCGAGTTTGAGCGACAGTGAATCGCGGTGTGCATTGGTGATCATGATTACCCGCTTGCCTGCCTGGCTGATCGCAGCCAGAAAGGTATCGGCATCGGGTCGCAAGGCGATCAGGTCGGCGATTTCGCGCTTGAGCTCGCGGATCGGCAAGCGCAGCTCACGGCTCCAGAAGTCCAGACAGTACCAGTTCAACGTGCCGGCGTTGCGCTCGAACAGCGGTTCGAGTTCCAGCTGCGCCATCGCCCGGCTCACGCCGTGCAGTTCTGCATAGCGCTGCGGCAGGTGCTCCAGCCAGAAGCGGTTGTCATAGTGCAGGTCGAGCAGTGTGCCATCCATGTCCAGCAGGACGGTGTCGATGGCGGACCAGGGAAGAACAGGCATGGGAAACTCTCGTTCGGTCGGCAAGCCACGGTATAGTAACCCGTTCACGCCAAGGAGCCCCCCATGCGCCAGAAACCTACCGTCCTCAGCCGCGAAATCGTCGCCAGCAGCCGCCTGTTCCGAGTCGAGGCCGTCGAGTTGCGGTTCAGCAACGGCGTGGAACGCACCTACGAGCGGCTGGTGGGCCGGGGCAACGGTTATGGCGCGGTGATGATCGTGGCCATGCTCGATGCCGAGCACGCGGTCCTGGTCGAAGAGTACTGCGGTGGAACTGACGAATATGAACTGTCCCTACCCAAGGGCCTGATCGAGCCCGGCGAGGACGTGCTGGCGGCAGCTGACCGAGAGCTCAAGGAAGAAGCCGGCTTTGGTGCACGGCAACTGGAGCACCTGACCGAGCTTTCCCTGTCTCCGGGCTACATGAGTCAGAAAATCCAGGTGGTGCTGGCCACCGACCTGTATGAGGAACGGTTGGAAGGCGATGAGCCGGAGCCGATGGGCGTGGACAAGGTCAACCTGCGGGAGCTGTCGGCCTTGGCCATGCACCCGCAGTTCAGCGAAGGTCGCGCGCTGGCTGCCTTGTACCTGGCCCGTGACCTGCTGATCCAGCGCGGGGTACTGGCACTATGAACGATCAGCAATTGATGCAGGGCGTGGTGGCGTTGGCGCTGTCGGCGGGCGAGGCGATCCTGCCGTTCTGGCGCGCCGATGTGGCCGTCGTCAACAAGGCCGACGACTCGCCTGTCACGGCTGCGGACCTGGCTGCACACCAAGTGATTGCAGAGGGCTTGCAGGCTCTGGCCCCGCACATTCCCGTTCTGTCCGAAGAAGACTGCGATATCCCACTGGTGGAGCGCCAGAAGTGGCGCCGTTGGTGGTTGGTCGACCCGCTCGACGGCACCAAGGAGTTCATTGCCGGCAGTGAGGAATTCACAGTCAACATCGCCTTGATCGATCAGGGCGAGGTGGTGTTCGGGGTGGTATCGATGCCCACTTCGGGGCGTTGCTATTTCGGCGGCAGGGCCCTGGGTGCCTGGCGAGCGGAGCGGGGTGAAACCGCGCAGGCCATCCAGGTGCGCGCCACCCCGCCTGCCGGGTCGCCTTTCACCGTGGTTGCCAGCCGCCGGCACTCCAGCCCTCGGCAAGAGGCTTTGCTGAACGGGTTGGGTGCTGCGGTGGGGCCGCTTGATTTGGTTTCGGTGGGCAGTTCGCTGAAGTTCTGCCTGTTGGCCGAAGGCAGCGCCGACTGCTACCCGCGTTTGGCGCCGACCTCCCAGTGGGACACCGCGGCTGCTCAGGGTGTGGTCGAAGGTGCCGGGGGCGAGGTGATCGAGGTCGACGGCCAACCCTTCCGGTATCCGGCGCGCGAATCGCTGCTCAATCCCTACTTCCTGGCCCTGCCGGCGGGGGCTGGTTGGCGAGAGGCCTTGCTTGCGCTTGTTTGATTCACAAGAGTCAGTGCGGCGTTGGGTGTTGAAAACTGCTCATCGTTTGAGGGCCGAAAGGGCCGCTAAGCGGCCTTAGATGCTCGCCTTCACACAAGACTGACAGTTGATCACTCGCGATCACCCCGCCGCTCACCTGTGCAACACATACTGCCCGCTGAACAGCACCGCCACTTCATCACTGCCCACGTTGCTCACTGCCGTTTCCAGCGTCAGCCGTGCCCGCCCACGCCGTTGATACATTGTCAGGAACCGCGACCAGGCCTTCTCGTCCGGTGCAGCGCAACTGGCCACGGCGGCGCCGGTAACCGGCAGCGGATAGCTGATCTGCCCCTCTTGAATGACGATATGCCCATCATCGATGCCCAACTCCTGTAGCCGCAGGTGCAACCAGCCCCAGCCGGCCAGGACCGCGGCGCAATAGAGGCTGCCACCGAACATGGTGTTCTTGTGGTTGACGTTGGCGGCCAATGGCAGTTGCAGGCGCAGGGTATGCCCTTGCCAGTCCAGCACCTCCAGGCCCATCTCCCGGGTCAGTGGAATATCGCCGTGAAGCACTGTCTGCAGCGGGTGAATCGGCTTGCTCATCAACGGGTTTCCTCATGGTCGTCGTGGCCACCGCCACCGCCCTCGAAACTCAGGCCATGCTTGCGTAACTTGTCGTGCAGCGTCTTGCGTGGAACACCCAGCGCTTCGGCCAGGCTACGCAGCGAGCCATGAGGCTGGGCCAACTCGGCAGTGATCAACGAGCGCTCGAAGTGCTCCACCTGCTCGCTCAGGTTGCCGGTGACGGGGGCGGGCGCGTTGGTTGCAGGCGGCGCCTGGCCATCGAGTGCCAGCTCCAGCCCGAGGGCAAAGCGTTCGGCCGCGTTTTGCAGTTCGCGCACATTGCCCGGCCAGTCATGGCGCAACAGCAAGGCCCGTTGCGCAGGTTGCAGCGCGTGCGGCCCCAGGCCATGGCGCTGGCTGGCCGCATCGGCGAAATGCTGGAAGAGCATCAGGATGTCGTCGCCACGTTCGCGCAGCGGTGGAATACGCAAGGGCGCCACGTTCAAGCGGTAATACAAGTCCGCACGAAAACGGCCCTGATCGGCGGCCTGGCGCAGGTCTTCCTTAGTGGCGGCGATGATGCGGATATCCAGCGGTATCAGCTGATTGCCACCCAATCGCTCGACGACGCGCTCCTGCAGCATGCGCAACAGCTTTACCTGCACATCCAGGCTCATGCTTTCGATTTCATCAAGGAACAACGTACCGCCATTGGCGAATTCGAACTTGCCAATGCGGCGTTTTTGCGCGCCCGTGAAGGCGCCAGGCTCATGACCAAACAGCTCGCTCTCGACCACCGATTCGGCCAAAGCGCCAGCGTTGATGGCCACGAAGGGCCCGTCCCGGCGGCTCGACAGGTCGTGCAGGGCGCGGGCGACCACTTCCTTGCCAGCCCCGGTCTCACCCAGGATCAATACGTCCGCTCGCGTGCCGGCCAGCGCGCCGATCTGCTCGCGCAGGCGCTGCATGGCCGCGGACTGGCCTACCAGGCGCGTGGCCAGTTGCTGGCGGTCGCTCAAGGCCATGCGCAGGCTACGGTTCTCCAGCACCAATTGGCGCAGTGCCAGGGCGCGGCGTACGCTGTCGAGCAGGGCGTCGCTGGCGAAGGGCTTTTCCAGAAAGTCATAGGCACCGGCGCGCATGGCTTGTACCGCCAGCGGGACATCGCCGTGCCCGGTGATCAACAGTACCGGCAGTTCGCTGTCCAGGCCATGCAGCTGCTCGAGCAGCTGCAGGCCGTCGATGCCCGGCATACGGATATCGCTGACGACAACCCCCGGCCAATCTGTTGGAATGCGCTCGGCCAGGCCGTGGGCATCGGCCAGTGCCACGACCTTGAGCCCGGCCAGGTCCAGCGTCTGGCTCAGGGCTTGGCGCAGGTGTGCGTCGTCGTCGACCAGGATCACCTGGGCGCGGCTGTCGATCAGTGTCTCGGGGCTCATGCCGAAGAATCCTCTGAATTGGGCAAGGTGGCACCCGGCGGGGCTACACGCATTTTCAAGGTCAGCACCGCACCGCCCTCGGGGTGGTTGGCCAGCAACAGTTCTCCCCCCAGGGTGCGCATCAGGCTGTCACAGATGGCCAGGCCCAAGCCCAGCCCCTGGGTGCGGGTCTTGGTGGTGAAAAAGGGCTCTCTGGCATGCTCCAGTGCCTGACGGGTGAAGCCGGGGCCGTTGTCGCGAATGGAGAGATAAACGCAATCGTCCTGCTGCTCTGCACTTATCCACAACCGGCGCGGGTTGGCCTTCTCGGTCAGCGCGTCCAGGGCATTGGCCAGCAAGTTGCCCAATACCTGACGCAGGCGGGTTTCGCCCGCCTGTACCCAAAGCGTCGCTTCAGGCAGGTCGCGCACCAGCTCCACCGCCATTGCCCGGCGACGTTTGGCGAGCAGGGCCAGGGCATCGTCCAGGGCCGGTTGCAGGGCTACGCTTTCCGGCGCGTGGCGGTCACGGCGGGCAAAGGCGCGCAGGTGGGCAATGATCGAGGCCATGCGCCCGGTCAGTTCGCCGATCAGTTTCAGGTTGCCGCGCGCGTCCTCGGTACGTTGATGGTCCAACAGGATCTCGGCGTTTTCCGCATAGCTGCGAATGGCTGCCAGGGGCTGGTTGAGCTCATGGCTGATACTCGCCGACATGGTGCCCAGCACCGACAGCTTGCCTGCCTGCACCAGTTCGTCCTGGGCCCTCACGGCCTCCTGCTGGGCATTTTCGCGTTCGAGCACGGCGCTTTTGAGGCGCGCGTTGAGCCCTTCGAGGTCGGCGGTGCGCTCGGCCACGCGCTGTTCGAGCTGCTGACGACCACGGGCCTCGAAGTCGATGCGGTCCATATAATGACGGCGCCGCTGCATTACCAGGCCAGTCAGCAGCACGATGACCAGCAGAGCGCCGGCACCGATGGCCGTGACCGTCTGCGCGGAGCGGTCCACCAGGATGCGCGGCGCAAGGATGCTGACCTGCCAGCCGGTCTCTGGAATGGCCCGGGTCTGGGTGATCCAGGCATCGTCACTGATCACCAGCGGCTGGGGTGCCTGGGTCGGGTACGGCTGGATGGCGATGATGGCCTGGCGCTCAGCCGCGGTCAGCGGACGGGTGGCGCGAAAACGCCACTCCGGGCGTGACGTGAGGATGACCACGCCGTTGTGATCGGTCAGCAGCAGTTGCTCGGGCGTGCGGCCCCACAAGGTCTCGGTATGATCGAGGTCGACCTTCACCACCAGCACACCGACGATGCGTTCGCCGTCGCGCACGGCGGCGGCAAAGAAATACCCCCGCTTTGCAGACGTGGTGCCCTGGCCGAAGAAACGACCGAGGTGCCCGGCCATGGCTTCGTTGAAGTAAGGGCGAAATGCGAAGTTACGCCCCACGAAGCTGTCGTGTTTGTCCCAGTTGGACGCCGCCAAGGTGTTGCCGCTGACGTCCATGAGGTACATCACCTCGGCGCCGGTCTGCTGCACGATGTTTTTCAGCAGGCGGTTGGCATTGGTGACCGCCTCCAGGCGGAACGGATCGGCCAGCACCCCGCGCAAGGCCGGCAAATCGCCAAGGATCTGCGGCAAGGTTTCATAGCGGTGCAGCGTCCCCAGCAGGTTGGCGACATAGAGGTCGAGGGTCTGCCGGTTCTGCGAGGCCAGTTCTTGCCGGTAATAGCGCTCGGCCAGGTGATGCAGCGGCCATAGCAGCGGCACCAGGCACAGCGCCAGTAAGGCCAGGCTGCGCCAACGGGGGCGGCGAGGAGGGGTGTTCTTGGCGATCATCACATCATTGCGTCAGAAAAGTCTGATGTAATTATGCGCTAGTTAAGGCAGCACTTGTGCTTCTGCCCACGACACGCCCACCTTGTCCTTGTCTGACAGCACAGGCGGCTGTTGCAGGCCCCAGTCAATGGCCAGCGTCGGGTCGTCCCAGCGGATGCAGCGGTCAGCCTGGGGATTGTAGTAGTCGGTGGTCTTGTACAGAAACTCCGCCGAATCGCCCATCACCGCAAAGCCATGGGCAAAGCCTGCTGGGATCCACAACTGACGATGGTTTTCCGCCGACAGGTGCACCGCCACCCACTGGCCGAATGTTGGCGAGTGCCTGCGCACGTCCACGGCCACATCGCGGATCTCGCCCTGTACCACGCGCACCAGCTTGCCTTGGGTATTGGCCACCTGATAATGCAGCCCACGCAGCACGCCCCGGCCGGAGCGCGAGTGGTTGTCCTGGACGAACTCGACCTCGGCGCCGGTCAGCCGGGCAAACTCGCGGGCGTTGAAGGACTCGAAAAAAAAACCTCGGCTGTCGCCGAAGACCTTGGGTTCGATGATCAGCACTTCGGGGAGGGCAGTGGGTATCACGTTCATCGGGAAACACTCTGCAGGCTATGCGTTATGACCCTAGCTGGCAGACGCGTGCTTGTCCTGTCCAGAAGAGCGCCCGACAACGCTCTGAACACTGCTAGGGTTAGGTTGCGCACGACGAGCGTCACGTATTTGCCGATTATTATCGAAATATAATCCGTATATTATGCGCCTGCTCGAACGCTATTCTGTTTAAAGATGGATTTATATCGGTTATAAACGCTTTTTACGCCCACACCCTTCCGGGCAGGGCCATGACAGAGGTCAACGATGAAAACCCTCACTTCCACGCCACGTGCCGATGGTTTCCACATGCCCGCCGAATGGGCCCCGCAAACCCAGGTCTGGATGGTCTGGCCAGAGCGGCCGGATAACTGGCGACTGGGCGGTAAGCCGGCGCAGGCGGCCCATGTCACCTTGGCCAAGGCGATCGCGCGCTTCGAGCCGGTCACCGTGGGCGTCTCGGCGGGCCAGTATGAAAACGCGCGTCGCCTGCTGGACCAGCCCAACATCCGGGTCGTTGAACTGGGCAGCGACGATGCCTGGGTGCGTGACACCGGCCCCACCTTCGTGGTCAACGACAACGGCGAAGTGCGTGGCGTGGACTGGGATTTCAACGCCTGGGGTGGCTTCGAGGGTGGACTGTATGCACCGTGGAACCGGGACGAGGCATTGGCTGGCAAGGTGCTGGAGATGGAGCGCTGCCAGCGTTATCGCACCGAAGGGTTCGTGCTCGAAGGCGGCTCGATCCATGTGGACGGCGAAGGCACGGTGATCACCACCGAAGAGTGCCTGTTGAACCACAACCGTAATCCGCACCTGAACCGCGAGCAGATCGAAACCGTGCTGCGCGACAACCTCGCGGTCGATACCGTGGTGTGGCTGCCGGACGGCCTGTACAACGACGAGACCGATGGCCATGTCGACAACTTCTGCTGTTACGTGCGCCCTGGCGAAGTGTTACTGGCCTGGACAGATGACGTGAACGACCCCAACTACGCGCGCTGCCACGCGGCCATGGAAGTGCTGCAGACCACCCGCGACGCCAAGGGGCGGGCCTTCGTCGTGCACAAGATGCCGATTCCCGGGCCGCTGTACGCCACCGAAGAAGAATGTGCCGGCGTCGACCAGGTGTCGGGCAGCCAGGAGCGTGACCCTTCGGTGCGTCTGGCAGGCTCGTACGTCAACTTCCTGATCGTCAACGGCGGCATCATCGCGCCGAGCTTCGACGACCCGGCCGATGCCGAGGCCAAGGCCATACTGTCGAGCATATTCCCTGATCACGAGGTGGTGATGATCCCTGGACGGGAATTGCTGTTGGGTGGCGGTAACATCCATTGCCTGACCCAGCAGCAGCCGGCGCCTGTGCACCGTTGATGGTTCGTGGCGCGTGGTGAGGACGAGCACGCGCACAACCGCCCAGCGACGCCTGGCACCTGCAGTGGCATAGCTTTTGTATTGTTTTTCAAGCAGATAGCCTGATGTAACCGGGTTACCTGCTTGTAACACTACTTGCGTAGGTTAGCTGCTCACGGGCCAGGAGTACGTGTAGAAATGAATGCAGCAAGTGAGTCGGCATTGCGCCCATTGGCAATAGACCAGGCATCGCTCGAGCGTTTGGCGACGTGGTTGAAGCACCATGGAAGCAGCAGGGTCAGGACGACCGACCCACGACGGCTACTTGCAGGGCGCTACCCTGAAGGACTGATCAGCGAGGCGGAGTTTCATGCGTTGATGGCGGTGTGGCGTTAGCCGCGACCCAACGTTGCTCAAACCCTGTACCACACTGGCAGGGGCAGCCCCGCAAAGGCTGCCCCTGCTGACGTTCAGAAGCTGTAGGTGCCTGTGACGACCAGGCTGCGGGGGTCGCCGACCTGGATCTGCGCTGCACTGGTCGCCGAACTGTAGTATGTCCGGTCGGCAATGTTGCTCAGCGCCGCCCGCACATCCCACGCCTGGGTGCGATACCCGGCCAGCGCATCCCAGCGGCCATAACCTGGCAGCACCGTGGTGTTCTGGTTGTCGGCATACCGCTGACCGACCAGCGTCAGGCCTGTTTCGGCGTACCAGCCCAGTTCTGGCTTCCAGGTGACGAACAGGCTGGCGTTACGCTTGGCCACGTCATTGATCCGGTTACCTTGCTGGCCGTTGTTGTCCTTGACGATGGTGGCATCCTGCAAGCCAACCCCGCCGCGCACGTACCAGTTGCCGATCACATTGCCCGTGGCGGTCAACTCAATGCCGCGCGAGCGCTGAAGGCCGCTGAGCAAGGTGATTTCCGGATTAAGCGGGTCGCGGGTACGACGGTTGTAAAGCTCCAGTTCATAGACCGCCAGGGTGGTGGTCAGGCGCTGGTCGAACCAGTCGCTCTTCACGCCAACTTCCTTTTGCCGGGTCAGCTCGGGTGCCGTCTCGTTGCTGTTGCCCGGGGCGCCCGGCGTGATGCCGATCAGGCCACCGCCTACCGGCGAGAAGGTCTTGCTCCATGATGCGTAGAACGAGTGATCCTGCGACGGGGTGTACACGATCCCTATGCGAGGGCTGGTGGTCCGGCTGCTCTGTTTTTCGGTCAGGCTGCGCACCTTGTTGGTGGTCTCCACGTCGAATTCATCGAAGCGCACGCCTGCCAGCAGCTGCCATTGATCGTTCAGGCGAAGCTGGTCTTGCAGGTACAGGCCACGGCTTTGCACCACGGTGTGGTTGTTGCTGGACATCACCATGCGACCGTTGTGCTGCTTGCTCCGGTCAGGGTCGTACAGGTCCAGCGGCGGCACGGGCCGCCCGCCGGCGTTTGCCGCAGCCGCGGTATACAAGGTAGGGTCGCGGCGTTGGCTGCCGAACTCCAGGCCCAGCAACAGCGTGTGCCCCAGGCCTAGTGTGTCAAAGGTGCCTTCGGCTTCCAGGGTGTTGAACAGGTTGCGGGTGTTCAGGTCCTGCTGCCAGCGCTGACGCGTCACCGTGCCATTGCTGGGGTTATAGGCGGTGGGGTAGGTGTTGTCGAATTCGCTGTCGAGCTTGAACAGGCTCAGGGTGTGACGCAGTTGCCACGCATCGTTGAGCTCGTAGTTCAGGCGTGAGCGCAAGGACTGCGCCCGGTCATCGATGAAGTCACGCTGTGTATCGCCGTAGGTCGTGCTGCGGCTGACGTTCGCCGGGCGGCCATCGACGCCGGGGATACCGCGGTCCGGCGTGCGGTTGAAGCGGCTGTACTCGTATTGCACCAGCCAGTTCAGCTGCGGCGTGACCTGCCAGCTGACCGAGGGTGCGAACAGCTGGCGGCTACCGTCGATACCGTCACGGAAGCTGTTGTTGTCCTGGTTACCCATGTTCAGGCGCAGGCTGACCGTGTCGCTGGGGTCTGCGCTCAGGTCGGCATACAGGCTGCGCAGATCCTCGCTGCCTGCCCGTGCCTCCAGGGTAGAGCGACGGCCTGCCTCGGGCGCCTTGCTGATGCGGTTGACGATACCCCCCTGGCCGCCCCGCCCATACAGCACGGCCGCCGGGCCTTTGAGTACATCGACCCGTTCGATGCTGTGCAGGTCGCGGATGTACTGGCTGTCATCGCGCACGCCGTCCAGATAGAAGTCATTGCCGGCTTCGAAGCCGCGAATGCGTACGCTGTCGAAGCGCGTGTCGGCACCACTGCTGACGTTGGGGATACCCTCGAGCGCTTTGCCCAGCGTGTCGCTGCCGTAGTCCAGCACCTGCGACGTCTTTATCGTATCCACCGCCTGCGGCACGGAGCGCACGGCAGTGGCGGTTCGAGTCGCGGTACCGACCTCACGCACCCGCGGGTTGTCTTTTTCCCGCTCGCTTTCGGCGGTGACGGACAGCTCAGGTAGGGTGGTGGTGGCAGCGCTTGTGGGGCTGGCAGCCAGCAGGCATGAAATGGAGAGCGTGATAGGAGCGAGGCGAGAAGGGGCAGGCATGGCGCACGTTTGACCGAGCAATAATGAAGGTGCGAATGATAATGGGTGCTATTTACTAATGCTCGCCTATTCTGAGCCCTGGATTTTTACGTTTGTATCACTTTGTAACTAATTACGAAGGCCTGCCAAGGGAACTTGTCGCTGTGATCAGGATGAGTTTTCCATATCAAGAAGGAATATCCTCCTACAGCTTTAGTTCTAAAGAAAATGCCTCATGAGCGCTCGGTTTTTAGTTATATCAACCTGAATTTCACGTTTTTTTGACATTTGTAATCGCACGCCGCTAGGATTCGGCCACGCCTGCTGGCCAATCCGTTTGGCCATGCTGTTGCCAGGCCGGCCGCGTTTACCGGCAAAGGGGCTTTTGGCAGAACCTGCATAGCGTCGAACCTACGAAGGGGCGTTGGTTCATGGCGTCATTACGCAGCGCGTTTTCGATCAAGAAATAAGGAAAATAACATGTTGAATACCAGGATCAGCCTGGTCGCCCTGGCGATGATCGCCGCGACCCAGGCCCAGGCCAATGACCAGGCCGCCAGCAACGGCTTCATCGAGGACAGCCACGCCAACGTCCTTCTGCGCAACGCCTACATCAACCGTGACAAGAAGCACGGCACCGATGACCAGATCGAGTGGGGCCAGGCATTCATCGGTAACTTCTCGTCCGGCTTCACCCAGGGCACCGTCGGGGTCGGCGTCGATGCATTCGGCCTGTACGCCTTGCGCCTGGACGGCGGCAAGGGCCACAACGGTGGTGGCGGCGTCGACTTCTTCAAGCCGCACGACACCACCAATGCCGATGGCAATGCCCGTTCGCCGCACAACCTGGCCCGTGCCGGTGCCGCCGTGAAGTTCCGCATTTCCAACACCGTGCTCAAGTACGGTGACCAGATGCCCGCCCTGCCAGTGCTCCAGTACGACGATGCGCGCCTGCTGCCGGAAAGCTTCACCGGCACCCTGATCACCTCCAAGGAAATCGAAGGCCTGGAGCTGAACGCCGGTCGCTTCACCCAGGAAGCGCGCAAGAGCGCCGAACGCCGCGATGGCGGTGGTCTGAAGTCGATCAACGTGTTGGGCGGTAGCTACAAGTTCAACGACAACTTCACCGCGTCGCTGTACACCGCCGACACCGAAGACGTGATGAAGAAGCACTACCTGGGCTTGAACTACGTCTACGCCATTGCCGAGAACCAGTCCCTGACCCTGGACTTCAACGGCTACAAGTCGAGCATCGACAACAAGTACGTGCGTGAAGCGGGCCTGAACGGCGACTCGAACACCATCTGGAGCCTGGCCGCCACCTACGCCTACGGCGCCCACTCGTTCACCCTCGCTCACCAGCGCAGCACCGGCAGTACCGGCTACAACTATGGCTGGTACCAGAACCAGGGCGGCGTGGGTGATGGTGGCTCGACCATCTTCCTGGCCAACTCCTACTGGTCCGACTTCAATGCCGAGGACGAACGTTCCTGGCAGCTGGGCTATGGCCTGGACTTCGGTGCCTACGGCATCCCTGGCCTGACCTACAAGCTGGCCTACGTGGTGGGTGACAACATCAACACCCGCAATGTCGCCAACCCACAGGGCTTCGGCGAAGGCAAGGAGCGCGAGATCTTCAACCAGATCCGCTACGTGGTACAGGAAGGCCCTGCCAAGGACCTGTCGGTCAAGCTGCGCAGCTCGTTCCTGCGTACCAACAATGCCGTGCGCCAGAACGGTTACAACGACGACGGCAACGAAGTCCGCGTATTCGTCGAGTACCCGATCAGCATCTTCTGATCCGGTCACCCACGCAGGTCACCTTCGCACCGCGTGCGCCGCTGGCCTGAGCCTACGGGCTGCCCGTCTCTAGACAGGCAGCTCAAGGGTCACGCGCAACCCGCCCCCCTCACGGTTGCGCACCCGCAATGCCCCCCCATGGCTGGTCATGATTCGCTCGACGATACTCAGCCCCAGCCCATACCCGCCGGATGCCTGGTTACGCGAGCTCTCGCCCCGTACGAACGGTTCGGTGACGGTCGCCAGCAGGTGCGGCGCAATGCCTGGGCCTCGATCCTCGACGTGAACCAGCACCCGTGCCCCTACGCGCTCCACCGACACACTCACCTGACTGGCATAACGCAATGCATTGACCAGCAGGTTTTGCAGGCAACGCTGCACCATCAGGGCATCGACGCTCACCACGCCGCCATGGCCGTGCACGGGTATGGGTTCGTCGGCAGTGGCCAGCTCGGCGCACTGGCGTATCACCAGGCGATCCATGTCGACCGGTTGCAGGTTTTGCTGTTCGCCCGCACGCAGGTAGTCCAGCACCTGGCCGATCATGTCGTCCATCTGGGCGATGTTCTGCCGCAAGCGCTGCCGGTGTTCGTCGTCGGGCATGCGTTCCAGGCGTAGGCGCATGCGCGTCAGCGGGGTGCGCAGGTCATGGGAGACAGCAGCGAGAAAGTAAGCCTTGTCGTTGACCATGGCGATCAGGCGCTGCTGCATGGCGTTGAAGGCTTGCGCGGCCTGACGAACCTCATCGGGACCATCGAGCGCCAGCGGCGGTTGTTGCAGGTTGCTGCCCAGCGCCAGCGCCGCATCCGCCAGGCGGCGTAGCGGACGCAGGCACAGGCGCACGGCAATCAGGCACACCACCAGCACGGCGACAATGCGCAACGCGTACACCCGCAGCAGGTAGTCACTGATCAGCAGCCAGGCGGATTCACCGCTCCAGCCCTGCAGTTCCTGCCCGTCGATGGTCAGCCAATGCCCGTCTGCCAACGGCACCGCAAACTGAAGATGGGCCTGGGCGGTGCGCAGCCCGAACAGGCTGCGCCAGACGATCGGCTGGCCCAGTTCGTCGGTCAACTGCACCTTCATCAAGCGCACCTGCGGCTCATGGCCAAGCTCGTATTTCAGTGCCTGATGAAGCAGCAACTCGACCCGTTTGCGCCCGCGCCGTTCGTCCTGCTGCAGTACGGGCAGCTGCTCGGCGCAGCGCAACTGGTAATGGGCCGGCACCTTGAGCACGCCGGCATGACAGCTGGCCTGCTGGATGAGCGGTGCACTGCGCGCCGCAATCAAGCGCACGGGGGCTTCGAACACCTGGGCGAAGCGCACATCGAACCAGATGCTGCTGGACATCAACTGAATGGCCAGGGTGCCGCCCACCATGATCAGCATCAGCTGCCCGAACAGCGTGCGCGGCCACAGTCGGCGAGCCCAGCGCATGTCAGGCCGTGGCCTGGGTCTGAGCAATGCTCAGCAGATAACCTTCGTTGCGGATGGTGAGGATCTGCGCCACATCGCCAGGCGCATGGCGCAGATGCTGGCGCAGGCGGCTGACGCACATGTCGACCGAGCGATCGTCCGGCAGGTGGTCGCGGCTGAAGGCACTACGTGTCAACTGGTCGCGAGACACCACACGGTTGTTGGCTTCGAGCAGTTCGCGCAGCACCCGATAATCGGAGCGCGGCAAGGTCAAGGTCTGCCCGTCGGGGCGGGTCAGCAGGCGCTTGATGTGTTCCAGGCGAAAACCTGCAAAGACATGGGCTTGGACCTGGGTTGGCTCCTGTACGGCAGCCTCCAGCCGATGGGGCCTGCGCAGCACGGCCTTGATCCTGGCAATGAGTTCCCGGGGTTCGAAAGGCTTGGCCAGGTAATCGTCGGCCCCTACTTCCAGGCCAATGATGCGGTCCAGTGCACTGCCCTTGGCCGACAGCATGATCACCGCCAGCCCCGGCAGGGCCTGCAACTGACGGCACAGGCTCAGGCCATCTTCACCGGGCAGCATCAGGTCCAGCACCACAAGGTCCACCTTTTGCCGCGCCAGGTGCTCGTGCATCTGCTTGCCGTCGGCCGCCGCCAGTACGACGTAGCCTGCATCGGTCAGGTAATCGCACAGCAGCTCGCGAATCTCGTCGTCGTCATCAACAACCAGCAGGGTTGTGCTCATCTGAAAAAACACCTGTGAGGCGGGCGTCGTCAACGCCCGTTACGTTGCATTACATCCCCGTACATGTCGGGTGTAGAGCCCGGAGGACTGATCCCTAGAATCCTAACAAAAAATCATCTGCAAATACGAAGCCTTCCCAAATGAATCCCTCAAGCATCGCCAACACCTTCACCGCGTTCACCTGTGGCGGGACCCGCCTCAAGCCAATTGCCTTCTTCGTCGGCCTCGCCATCAGCGGTGGTGTCATGGCCGCCGACAGCGCACCTCTGGTGCTCGATGCCACGCAAATCGAAGACAGTGCCCTGCTGCCCCAGGACGATGCCGGCCAGCTGGGCTACACCGTCGAACGCACGCGCAGCTCCACCGGCCTGGCGCTGACCCCACGGCAAACGCCACAGTCGGTCACCACCATCACCCGCCAGCAGATGGATGACCGCGCCATCCACAGCATCGAGCAGGCGCTGGAAACCACCCCCGGGGTAACCGCCAGCAAAGCCGAAGTGGGCGGACGCACCGATTACCGCGCCCGTGGCTATTCCATCACCAACTGGAAAATCGACGGCCTGCAGGCACCCGGCGCGTCCGACTTCAGCGGTAGCGGCAACGCCCTGAACATGGACCTGTACGAGCGCATCGACATCGTGCGCGGTGCCAACGGCCTGCTCGGCGGAACCGGTGACCCGTCCGCTACCATCGACCTGATTCGCAAGGCGCCCACCCGCACCTTCGGCGGCAGCGCCTATGCCACCTACGGCAGCTGGGACAAACGCCGCCTGGGCGCCGACCTGAACCTGCCGCTGTCCGAAGACGGCCGCCTGCGCTCGCGTTTCGTGGTGACCCAGCAGGACGCCAACTCGTTCCGCGACTACCAGTCCGACCGTTCACGCGCGGCCCTGGCCAACTTCGAGTTCGACCTGGACGACGCCACCACCCTAGGTGCCGGCTATCAGTACGAGTACAACAAGGTGGTGGGCGGTGGCTGGGGCGCGAACATCCCCATCTGGTACCGCGACGGCAGCAAGACCGACCTGCCACGCAGCTCCAACCTGGTACCGAGCTGGAGCTTTGGCGAGTACACCACCCGCACCGCCTTCGGCTCGCTGGTGCACCGCTTCGACAACGACTGGTCGCTGGACCTGAAGGCATCCCAGAGCACGACCGATGCCCTCAACCACCGAGGCCTGGGCAAGGTCAACTCGGCAGGGCGCGGCCGGTTCGGCGGCTACTGGAATCAGGACGGCAGCGGCGCGGTGCTCAACGGCCTGCACAGCTCGAGCGACACCACCCAGCAGTCGGCGCAGATCGACCTGTCCGGCCCGTTCCAGTTGTTTGGCCGTACGCACCAGGCCATGGTCGGCTACAACGACAGCCGTAGCGTGCAGTGGTCCCCGGAATACCGCTGCAGCATGGTCGGTGGCGGCAAGGCCACCGATCCAGTGGTGGGCTGCTTGTTCCGCGCCAACAATGGCCTGCCCATCAGCGACTGGCGCAATGGCGTGGACGGGGACTATGCCATGCTGGCTTCGCAGACCGGCAAGCACAGCAAGACCACCACCCGCCTGCAAGGCATGTACGCCGCGACCCGCCTGAGCATCACCGACCCACTGTCGGTGATCCTGGGCGTGCGCACCACCGACTACTCGGCCATCACCCGCAGCGTGGATGCCGTGCGCACCAGCCAGGAAGAAAACGGCGTTGTGACTCCCTACCTGGGCGCGGTCTACGACCTCAACGACACCTACTCGCTGTACGCCAGCTACACCGACATCTTCAACCCGCAAACCCAGGAAACCAGTGCCGGCAGCCGGGTCGAGCCGATCCGTGGGCAAAGCTACGAGACGGGCATCAAAGGCGCCTGGTTCGACGGTCGCCTGAACGCCTCTGCGGCGTACTTCCGCACCAAGCAGGAAAACAAGGCCGTGCTGGACGGCGGCCTGTCGACCCCGACCGGTGGCGATGCCTACAAAGCAGGCTCAGGCCAGGAAACCGACGGTATCGACCTGGAAATCGCCGGCGCCCTCACCCCGGACTGGAACGTGTACGCCGGCTACACCTACCTGCACTTCCGCCGCGTTGACAGCGACGGGCGCAGCGACCCTTCGCACCTGTTCAAGGCCTCCACCACCTACCACCTCAGCGGCCCACTCGACCGCCTGACGGTCGGCGCCGGCGTTACCGCGCAGTCCAATATCCGCGCCCTTTCCAGCCCGGCGGGCCAGCCCGTCAACGGCGTGAGCAGTGGTGCCACCGACGTGAACTGGTCCGGCTACGCCATCTGGAACGCCATGGCCAAGTACCAGGTGACCGACGACACCAGCGTGACCCTCAATGCCAACAACCTCTTCGACAAGCACTACTACACCCGCTACGGGTTCTATGCAGGCGCCGTATACGGTGACCCGCGCAGCCTGTCGCTGACCGTCAACACCAACTTCTGATCCACGTTGCAAGCACGAACACCTCACCCGCGCCCGGCGGATGAGGTGGTTCATGCAGGGCTGAGGGCGTGGTCAGAGGGTGGGGGCTTCGCGTTATCCACAGCGGGCGGCTCGAACCTGTCATCGAAGCTGTCCCAGCCCTCGCCGAACAGCTCCATCGGGTGCATGGTCCGGTCGGCACCATTGCCGCATGCCAGCGCCTTGGCTGGGCAATACAGATCGCAGCCCCAGCAAATGCGCTCGGGGTGGCTGGGGTGCTTCGGGAATTTCTTGGCCATGAGGTGCCTCCGGCAGGCGGTACATGACCTGAGCCTAACCTTCGCAGCGCTATTCGAGTTGACCGAAGTCAAACACCAGCCAATGGCATCCTGATCATCGCCTGACCGTCTGTCCCCAGAAAATTGGCAGAAACTTCTACGTCGCTTGCCTATATAGCGTAATGTGGGCGTCCCGATCCGTGAACTGTTACAGCACAAGACCCCACTAAGTCATTAGCGGGGCGATGACGCGTCGCTCAACGGCACCTTTCTGTAGGGCTTCCCTCAACTATTCTCAGCAAGGACTTGAACGGATCGTGACAGCTCAGCATGACGTTGAACGGTATTGGGGAGAGGTATGACCCTGCAAAAACGTAACAACGTCCAGGTTGCCGGAGCCGGTGACGTGACCCTCGTTCTGTCCCATGGTTTCGGCTGCGACCAATCCATGTGGCGGCTGCTGCTCCCGCACTTTCTCGAACGCTTCCGGGTCGTGACCTACGACTTGGTCGGGGCGGGGCACTCGGACCTGAGTGCCTACAAGCACGACAAGTACTCCACGCTGTGGGGCTACGCGAGCGATCTCAACGAAATCATCGACGAATACGCCCAAGGCCCGGTCATCGTGGTCGCCCACTCGGTCAGCGCCATGATCACTGCCCTGGCCGAGCGCCAGCGGCCAGGCCGCCTGATGGGGCTGGTCATGGTGGGCGGCTCGCCCTGTTACGTCGACGACGAGGCGTACACCGGCGGCTTCACCCCCGATGAAGTGCACGACCTGCTGACCACCCTCGACGAAAACTACCTGGGTTGGTCCAGCTCCATGGCCCCCGTGCTGATGGGGACCCCCGGCCAGCCGGCCCTGGAGCAGGAACTGGCCAGCAGTTTCAGCCGCACCGACGCCCAGATCGCCCGGCACTTCGCCCGCGTGATCTTCCTGTCCGACCACCGCAAGGACGTGACAGGCCTGCAGCTGCCCACCCTGATCGTGCAATGCACCGGGGACCCCGTCGTGCCTTTGGCGGTAGGCAACTACCTGCACGCCGTCATGCCCAGCAGCCAGCTGAGCATCATCGAGAACATGGGCCATTACCCCCAGCTGAGCGCGTCAGGCGCTTGTGCGGCCGCGATGGACCAATTCTTCACCCACCTTGGCCTCGACCATGGATAACACAGCGCTGCTGTCCACCCAGGCCTTCTTCGAGCACGCCCCCTGTGCCCTGGTGGTGATGGCGCCCGACGGCACCCTGGTGCGCTGCAACCAGACACTGGCCGACTGGCTGGGGTACGACAGCGCCACCCTGCACGCGATGAGCTTCGACCAACTGCTGCCCGCCGACGGCCGCGTGTTCCTGCTGACCCACTGGGGCCCACTGCTGAACATGCAGGGGTCGATCTCCGAAGTGAAGATCGCCCTGCGCCACCGCGACGGCCGCAAGCTGCCCATGCTGCTCAGCGGCGTGCGCCGCGAAAGCGATGACGGCATCCGTTACCATCTGGCGCTGTTCAGCGCGCTCGAAAGCACCAGCAGTGGCAAGGCTGCCCTTGAAGCCATGCAACGCGCCGAAGAAATGCTGGCGCAGAAGATAGAAGCCGAAAGCGCCCTGCAGCGCGCCCAGGCTGAACTCGCCGCCGCCTACCAGGAAGTCCAGCGGCGTGCCGTCTTCTCCGAACAGATGGTCGCCATTGCCAGCCACGACCTGAAGAACCCCCTGACCGCCATCCAGATGGCCGCGTCCATGCTCAAGCGCGATCTACCAAGCGACCGTGCTCGGCGCTTGTTGGCGGGCATCGATACCTCGACCGAGCGCGCGCTGCGCATGATCGTCGACCTGCTCGACTTCGCCTCGGTCAGGCTCGGCCCCGGCATGACCATCCGCCGCGAGCCAGTGGACCTGGTGCGTGCCGTGGATTATTCGGTGAGCGAGCTGAAGGTGGCCTTCCCTGATGCACAGATTCGGCATTACGCCCGCGGTTGGCGTGTGGTGCAGGTCGACCCGGATCGCTTGCAGCAGTTGATGGGTAACCTGGTGGCCAACGCTGTCGCCTATGGCGACCTTCGCTATCCCATTACCGTGACCACGGATTTCTCGGATGACGGGGCGGTGGTGACTGTGCATAACCATGGTGCTGCAATCGATGACGCGCTGCTGCCCACGTTGTTCGAGCCGATGACCCGAGGCAGCGATTGCCAGGACACGGTCCGGTCGGTGGGGCTGGGGTTGTTCATCGTGAAGAAGATCGCCGAGGCGCATGGGGGGAGTGTGAATATGTGCTCGGATGGGGTGTTGGGTACCCGGTTTGAGGTTTGGTTGGGGTGAGGGGCCTTGGGCAGGTGCATTCAATTCGCCGGGAATCCTAACCCGTATCTTGCGTAAGCGCCGTCCCATACGAGCAACCCCCCCAACACCGCATCCGGAACCGAGCGAATCCCAAGGTAGGAGCGGCCTCGCGCCGCGATGGGCTGCAAAGCAGCCCCAGCAATCCCGAACCTACACAAAAAATCCCCGGGATGACCGGCAAGCTCGATACCCCGTCCGAGCAAATAAGTCACGTGGCTGAATCTGAGTAAACTTTTAGGCGTATTCCAGCCCCAGCTCTGAAATTCTGGCTATCGAAGAAACGACTCAGCCTGCAACGGCATAGGCTTCCGTCAGCTTGTCTCCCCACGCCACTTGCCATGAGCTAAGAATTAAGTCACTGTAAAGACCATTGTCATTACAGCGAGCAACCCACCATGGCCTCCATCAACGTCCGCATCGACGACGATCTCAAAACCCGAGCCTATCGTGAGCTTGAGCGCTTGGGCGTGACGCCCTCGGAGCTCATGCGTCAGGCATTACAGTACGTGGCCGAGCGTGGACAGCTACCGTTCAGGCCTGTGCTCATGACGGAGGAGGATGAAACGCTGCTGGCGACCGTTCGCGAGCGCCTTGCCGATCCTCAGCGAGTGCGGGTTTCTCTGGATGACCTATAGCCTTGAGTTCGATGCGAGAGCGCTGAAGGAATGGCAGAAGCTTGGGGATACGATCCGGCAACAACTCAAGAAAAAACTCGCCTCGGTTTTGCTTAATCCCAGAGTCGAAGCGAACCGGCTACACAGCTTGCCGGATTGCTACAAGATCAAGCTGCGCAGTAGTGGCTACCGATTGGTCTATCAGGTGATTGATCAGGAGGTTGTTGTATTTGTGGTAGCTATCGATAAGCGCGAACGTGCACAGGCTTATCACAAGGCGGCCGAGCGAGCCTTGAGTAAAAGGCCATGACGAAAAAACCCGCTTGAAGGCGATTTTTTGAGCTTCCAAGGCATTCGGTAGAAATCGATGGAGCTGGATATGGTGCGGCACCAGGAGTCGAAAAAATCCATAAATATTTGACTTACATCAGTATTATTTCAAACCTTAAACTCACTATCTCTAAACGTACCCTTATGTGCATGCTCGATCTTACAAGGTAAATAGTGTGCTAAACTGAGAAATATTCAAATCTGCAAAGGGAGTTTGTCATGGTCCACCTACCAGGTGGGCGCGTTCATCTATTTAGGGTACATGATAAGCGTATATAAGAACATCGCCTTCTGAGGCCGAATTTAAACTGCAAACGCCCGAGCTTTATAGTTTGTTTTCTACTGATTTCCAATCGGTTAACTTGTGGGGTAAGAGTATTGGTATTAACTGGGCGTTGTGTTAGATCGCAGTAGTGTAAAGTTAAATTTTCATGGGCTCGATCTATATTTCTAGTTTGCATCAGCATTTAGCGTGGATTATTCGAAAAATAGGTGGTGGCAAGTCTTTTTTTGTCGGCGGAAGAGCACGTTTTTCTAATGGGGTGAAAGTAGTAACTCCGGGTAAGCGCATTACCGAAATAAGTACGCCATCCTGTTCTGAGATCTCAATGGAAGTATTGTCTTGGGTGCTTGCATGCAGGAGCTCTCCAGGGTTGATATAAATGATAAACCACCAACTATCACCTCGTCCGGGCCTCCGAGCAAAGTCTCGAGCCTCACTAACACGATCGGAGATTGCGATGTTATAAAAATGTTTGCCCAATTGTTCGAGTCCAATTTTCAAAAGCATTCGGACTACTGCCAGTGGCTCTGTGACTTCGGCTATCAGGTGAAATTTTGAAGTCTGGCCTTGTTCAATAGAAGTCCTAACTTGATCGTTTTGCGGATCAAGCTCAATGACTCCAGAGGTAGTGGAGGACTCTATTTGTCCGAGCTCGGTATCCATCCTAACGAAGCGTCCTTTCTTTGAGGGTATTCCGTTCATCAAGCGATAGACGATGAACGGGAAGCTTTGGAGAGCCTTAGACTCAACTTTTTGTCCGAAGTATTGATTACATCTATCGCAGGATACGCCTGGCCTGCCCGTCGGTGCATTTCTTCCACCTAGCGACTCAGGGACAATATGGGCTATAGACGACGAGGCATCATTGCTGCCGCAGAAAATACATGAAAGAGAGCCCGACATTTGCTTCCCCAGAAGTGCAGATGGATGCCTAATTAGATAATTTGTTCGAGTGACAAGGAGTTACGAGTTATTTGAGGATCCATAGTATTAATCAAGCCTAAGAAAATCAAGTTTATAGTGTATGGAGGGTGTCTAAGGTTTTTAGTTGTTCGTGTTGGGTCAGATGTGTGCACAGACAAGCCAGGAAGTATTTTCAATTTTACCCTATCCCCTATCCCCTATCCCCTATCCCCTATCACAGCTATTGCTTATAGCATAAATCTTGGTTAATTCTGTGAGTGCAACTATACTGGTAAAGGTTGTTGAGGCTGAGTGTGTGCCGACCTTATGGTCGGCATCAATGATAATTTGGTGATAAAAGTTTTGGAGTGGTTATGACGGTATTCGTGGCAGGGGTTCATGGAGTGGGTAAGAGCTTTCTCTGTGAACGGTATTCGAATGAGACATCAGTTGTACATGAAAGTGCAAGTGGGCTAATACGTAAAGAGCTAGCGATGGCGGATTGGAGTGTTGACAAAAAGGCCAAAAAAATTGAAGAGAATCAACTGGCTTTGAGGCATGCTGTTCAGAAAATTATCAAAGGAGGGCAGGCGTTGGTTTTGGACGGGCATTTTGTTCTAATCAATGCTGATTCAAATTTTGTTAAGCTGGAAGCTTCCGTTTTTCAGGGTTTAGAAATTACAGGTGTGGTGGTTTTGGAGGCTGATGTTAATACGATACAGTCACGCCTCGCTGCTAGAGATTCCTCGAAAAGTGCAGTTGATGTTGGACTGTTTTTAGAGCACGAGAGAGCGCAAGCTCGGAAAGTTTGTCACGAGCTTGGTGTTCCCTTTAAGGTTTTGTATCAGCCTGATTTCCTTGAGTTTTCAACAGTGGTCACCACTTTTTTGAAGTCTGGCTCGATGAGCGAATAAAATTGTCATTGCGGCTCATTTATCTTTATGTTTCAAACCCGAGCTTTGCCCTAAGTAGTAACTTCCCAAGATTCTCTTTGATTTCAAATATGGATTGTGGTGGATGCTCTCTGAAGATGCCAATCTCTTGCAGTTCAGATAAGCTGACAGGTGGGTCAATGTATCCTGCTAACAAATAATTTATGACCTTAATGGGATTTTCTTTAGATGCTTGCCAGCTTTCAAGTTCTTGTTCGCTGTACACAGATCGTCCGCCGGATAAAGTCATCAGTTCTTTTGTTGAATTTGCATTTGCAAGTTCTTCAAAAATTCCAACGGCAGTAATTGACTGGGACGGTTCATGTTTTGATTTGCTTTTGTAAAAAAATAGAAGTGATCCAGGTTCGCCGAGTTTTGATTTGGCCCGGCAGAGATAAACTTTTCTTATAGTATTGCCGGGGCGATTCGGCCCACCAATTAGCCCAGAGCTCTCAAATAGGTCGCCTTGAGGATCATACTTTAAATCAGGATACAACGTGTCGTGATAGCTCTCTTTAATAGGTATGCCAAACGCTCTCACGCCAGCGTCTGATACGAAGCGCGGATAGTTAATCTTGGCCGTAGTGAAAAGGTCCTGCCCCGCCTCGCGAGAGAGCCTGGTTTGGGAAAACCGCTTTTCGTAGATGAGTTCGCCATCTTTTTTTGTTGCAGTATTTTGAAAGCCGTAGTATTCGAGTAAATCAATAAGCGAGTTTTGAGTTTTATATGTGGTAACGTATACCAGGTCGTAGGCATTTTTCTGAGCAAACCAAAATACTTTTTTTAGTAATAGCTCACCAAGTTTGACTCCTCTGCTTTCGGGACGGACCTTGAACGTACAGATTTTTAGTATTTTATTGGCAGTTAATGTTGCATCCGTGTTGTCTGAGGTTTCATCCTTCCTAACGACTAAACCTGCTATGCTTTTTGTGCTGTAGTCTGAAACAATCCAGCATTGCCTATGTTCCCGAACACATTTTTCTTTCCACCATTGATCGAAAGGGGCGTAGTCTTCTCTCAGGCTGTCAAATATTTTATCGCTTAAAGGTATTGTATTTGCTGAAACTTCTTCTACAAAGCGTACAGGGCTTTCTTTTGGCTCAAACGTAGTTTGCAACAGGTCTACGGCGTCGGCAATATGAAGGACACGCCTGCCTAACTCTGATGAGTGACGTCTCGCTCTTTCATGCAGACCTCTATCTTGAGTTACCAAGAAGTCTGCTGCGCCAATATGCAATGAATGTAATAGAGTGACATCTACTACATCATTTGGCCTTCTGATTTTTCCGAACTCATCGCCAAGTGCGCTTGCATCAAAGCCACGGACTTTTTCGATGTGGCTGAATTTTTCAAGCTTACTTGCCGAGATGTTGCGGCGCTCGATGTTCTTGTCGCGCGCTATATCATCCTTTGCGGCTGCATGAATGAAGACGCCAACCTTGTTTTTTGTCGCTAGCTGTATAAATGTTGAAAATACAGGTTGAACAGTTTTGTTGTCTTCTAGGCCGATTACAATATTAGTATCAATTAGATATATTTGTCTGTTCATCCATGAGGGCCCTGCGCATTTCCTGCTTGGCATAAATAAAGGACTGAGGAGGGGTGAAGTTAAACCGCTCTCTGAGTTCCTTAAGATTCATTGGGGTCTGAAATGTTCGTGCATTTGTTAGCTCGAGTGCAAATCCCTCGGTCAAACCTTCAAAGTACACCTCGAAATCATGTTTCTTAATTAGTGCGGATTTTGAGTATTTCTTCCATATGTTTTGAATTGGAAGTTTAATGATTTCGGAAATTTCTGCGCACCCAACAATCGCCATTACAGGTGATGTTGAGTAAATGTATATCTTCGTCCCTTTCGCTGTGGATAGGGGGAATCGTCTACGAAGCTCTACGGTTTTTTGGCCTTTTAAGATTTTTTCTGAGTATTGCGGGTGGATACTTATAATTAGATCTTTGGTCGCTGATGCCGCTGGCTCGTCGCTACTGAATATCGGTAATATCAACTGCCTGTTAGAGTGTTCTTTTATATCAAGCTCTCCGCGTAGGCGAGCGGATACGTCACTGTCAGCACTGAATGCCGCCTCAATTCGTAAAGATGCGCCGAGAGTTTCAACGTACTTTTTTAGGGAGGAGATTTGGACGTCGCCCCGTGCTTCTATTTTTGAAATGGCCGCCTGACCAATTCCTAGCTTCTCTGCCATTTGGAGCTGAGTGTATCCGACAGCCTCTCTCAGGCTTCTCAACGACTGGCCTACAACCCTTCCGGCATCATGCTCTTTGCCGTATACGGCAGCGATCACTTTAGTTTTTTGAGACATATCAACCTCCATACGCGGAGTGGACCTTACCAACAGTCAACATTCCCTTCAAGGAATATCTTCGTTCTCCCCGAGCAGAGCTTCGTCAGGCTTCGCTTCCTCTGCCGTGGCGAGAGATCCATGCCTTTGCGCTATATCTTGACGACCGTTGGTCGCCACTGACGACTCGTCTGTGAACGTCGCATCGGGTCATTTTCGATCCTTACGGTGAGGATCAGATCCTTCTACAGATGGAAGGACCATGATGCGTTCAGGCGTCTAGCCAATAGCCGAACAGTGAGCAGATAGTAGTACCGCGTTGCCTCACTTCGTCCAGCGAGACAATGCTCTAGAAACCAAATTAGATGCTTTCGCCGCCAAGTCCAAGGCGTTTCTCGCTGCCAGCGGTTTGCAATCTCAGCCTGTATGATTTTCGCCTGCCGCACATGACGTTGCCGGGTTGCGTACGGGCCGGTCAGCACCCCGCTCAAGAACAGCTCCATGTCGAATGGCTTACTCATGTCCGGCTACCAATGTAGGCGGCGACCACGTCGATCCGCCCGTGCCCCAGCTCGCAGCTGATTTGCCACCGGGCCTCACGATCAAGGTTCCTATCTACCTGGCAACAAAGGCCGCCGTTGATTGGCGCGGGATGTTGGGTGATCTGCTCGTAGCGCTCACACGCATACGCCGCTCGTAGCTCATGGAAGCCTTTGAGGTCGTGTGCATGGAGGATGTCACGCGCAGGGCGCATGATCTGTCGCAGAAGATTCAGGTAGCTTTCGTGTGGCGCAATCAGGTTGCGGCTACTCGCAGGCGACACCTGCCGTGCAAACCTAAGTGCCTCGCGAATATGTTCGTCCACCGCAATCCAAAGTGGTGCCAAGGCGCCGGCGCGGCCGCCTCTGGTGCCATCTTGAATATTGATCCTGCCTAGGTCTTCAGCTTCACGGCTCAGCCGTGGTAGGTCAGCCAAGATGGCCTCCCGCAATCGCATGCCAGTGGATCGCGCCAACAGAACGATTGCGGCGGCCCGTAGCTGATGATCGCGGCAAAGCGCATCGACGATCTGCTTAACCTGTTCGCGGTCTTGGCCCTGCGGCACTGAGTGGCGAATACCGGTGCGCTGCATACCCAACGCCTTGCTCGGACTGGTCAATTTCACGCACTGATCACCGCGAAGCGCTGCCATGGTCCTGTTAACGCTGGATAGCCGGTTTTGTGCGGTGCTTACGGCGAGGTCTCCGCGCCCAACCACGTCGCGCAGGTGCGCTGCATAGTCGGCCAACACCTTCCGATCAATCTGCCGCGCATCGTTGATACCCGGCCCCCGCTCGGAGCGGCACCATTTGACGAATGCCTGCCACCGATCACAGTGTGCCTTAAACGTGCCGTAGTGGCCGCCGCCGAACATGTCTTTCAGCGCTTGCGGCCCTGCGTAGCTCAATTGCCTGCCGTAGCCGAAATTGCGGCCATCGCGTCTACCCACCAATGCCATGTCAGTCACCTCATCATCCGATCTCCGATCTTCGCCCCACGTCATCCCGCCAAGAATGTTGAGTGTTATCAGGGATCAAGGCCTCTGCGACCTGTGGGGATGTCCTCTAACGCGGGACTGGCGGCTCCTTACGTCCGGGAGCAAGGGCATCTCATGATCTGGCCTCCTGAGCACCGTTACCGGTGGGCTGGCGGAGGCCGCATTGGCTGACGAGACCAGTGCCGCGAGATCCTGAGCCGGGTGAACACAGCGATGCGATGACCGGGGCATGCCTGACTGTCAGTCAGGTGCAGTCCATTCCATGGTCTGCGGCACCATCACCTGCATGGCTGTTGCTGGTGGCATCGGCGTTTGTCACGCCAATTATCACAAGGGGAACTGCGGCTGAGCCATGTGTGATCAGGGCTGCAGCAGTGTCAGGAGCGCCCGTCTCTTTCCAGTGAAAGAGACGGGCGCAGGTTGGCGCACGCGAAATGGCCAAGCGAATAAGTTGCTGCTGAGCAGATGGGTAGGGTGGTTGCCGCAGGACCAACGATATTGAGTTGGCATCCATCACATGGGTAGTGACCGTACGAGCTGCCGGACGCGAATTGTACTTGCGGGTGAACCACCGCGGGAGCAGCGTGCCCTTTAAGGTTCGGGTCACCTGGGGTGCTGTCATCGACAGCTCTTGCGGCTCCCGGTCTACGCTTGTGGACAATATTCGTCAAGCGGCGCGATATCAGGGATTTAGCGCCTGTGCATAAAACTATCCCCCGGTGGACATCAGTGGTTTTCCACAGACGTAAGCTGTGCCAGCAGTTTTTTCTTAGGTATGGTCCTTTCAAACGGGACGGCTTTGCAGCCCCGTTTGAAAGGACCCGCGCGGAGGAGCTTCATGCGGTGCTGTGGATAACTTCACAGTGAGTTGAGGTGGTGGTGCGGCGGGTTACTCGGTTCTCTTGGCACTGCGAAGGCGCGTGACGTTCTCGCCCGTCTGCTTGGCAAACTCATGCGGCGTTACATGGTCCTCGCGGTTCGCCTCCAGAAACCGGCTTCACCAGGTCATGATCATCCGGCGCTCTTGGAGGAACTCGGTCTTGTGGGTATAAGCGGCCCGTACGTTGTAGCGTTCCTTGTGACTCATCTGCCGCTCGATAGCCGTCTCCGACCACAACCCGGACTCAACCAGCGCACTACACGCCATGGCTCGGAACCCGTGGCCGCAGATATCCACCTTGGTGTCGTAGCCCATCGTCCTGAGCGCGGCATTCACCGTGTTCTCGGACATCGGTTTCCACGGTTTGGCATCTCCCGCGAACACCAGGTCGAACTTGCCCGTGATCGCGTGGATTTGCTCAAGCAAGGCCACTGCCTGCGGCGATAAGGGTACAACGTGAATGTCTCCAGCCATTTTCGTACCCCTTGTGGAAAACGGTACGCCGTCGAGCGCCGGGCGAGTGTCGGGGATCTCCCAGATGCCGCGATTGAGGTCGAACTCGTTCCAGCGGGCGAAGCGCAGCTCACTGGAGCGTACGAACAGGTGCAGCGACAGCATCACGGTAAGGCGTGTGAGTGGACGACCTTTGTAGTCGTCGATGCGTGCTTGCAGCTCTGGCAGCCGCGATAAGGGTAGTGCGGGTCGATGTGTAACCCGTGGTGCTCTGATCGAGCCGTCGAGGTCGTGAGCCGGGTTCGCGGTGATCAGCCGCAGCCGTTTGGCTTCGCGCATGATGCTTTGCAGGTAGTTCTTGATTCTGAGCGCCACGTCGATGGTGCCGCGCTTCGTCACGGCTTCCAGTGGCTGCATGAGGTCGTGGGTGTCCAACTCAACGATTGCCCTGGCACCGAGCTAAGGGAATACGTGAGTCTTCAACCGGCTGAGCACAGTCTTGGCGTGGCCCGGCGCCCACTTGGGCACCATCCCGACATACCAATCGAGCGCAACGCTTTCGAAGGTACGGCCATTGATTACGGCCTGCACCTTGGCCTGTTGCTTGGACTGGATAGGGTCAATGCCGTTGGCGAGCTGCTGTTTGAGCTCGAAGCGCTTGCGGCGAGCGTCAGCCAGCCCGACCACTGGATAATTGCCGAGTGAGGTCAGGCCCTCGCGGCCATCGGGCTTCACGTACCTGAGCCGCCAGCCTTTGCGACCGTTGGGCTTCACGAGCAGGTAAAGGCCATCGCCGTCAAAAAGCTTGTACTCACGTTCGCGAGCCTTTGCAGTGCGGCAGGTGTTGTCGGTAAGGGGAGCCGTTGTGCGAGCCATAAGGGTACTTTCCAATGTCGAATTGGAAGGTATCCTTAAAAGTACCCTTATTAGTGCTGGCTACCCTCGGAATCCGACGGAACGCCAAAACGAAAAAACCCGCCAAAAGGCGGGTTTTTCGGGTGTTCCAGAGATTTTTAAAGCTTTCTATGGAACCTTGAATGGTGCCGGCACCAGGAATCGAACCCGGGACCTACTGATTACAAGTCAGTTGCTCTACCAGCTGAGCTATACCGGCAATGGGGCGTCATTATAACGATCGTTTGGCGTGTGTAAACCACTTCCTTGCGATTGTTTGAAAATGACCTAACTCACCGACCCAAAAGGGAAATTTTCTTACCAGCCGCGGTGGAGGGTGGTGACGTTTGGTTCGGTCTTGCCGGGGTTGAAGAACAGCTTGTCGTTGTCGCAACCGCGCTTGCGGCAGGTGTTGTCGGCGCGCAGGGGTAGACCTCGGTCGCCGCCCAGTTGCATGCCGGGGTGGTTCCAGCCGAGGTTGCCGGGGGCGGGGTGCGAGGGGCCGCTGGCGCAGGCGGTGAGGGCCAGGGCGAAGGCGAGCAGGGCGAGGGGCTTGGCTTGGGTCACGAGAGTCAGGTCCGTTGTCGAATCTGGCGCAACGCCAGATGGCCGCAGGGCTGGCAGGCAGCGCGCGACGTCACTTTTTAATGATTTGGGGGGCGCATGATACACGGTTGTGGGGGCGGGGATTAGGGGTGGGATGTTGCGGGGAGTGTGCGGTGGGTCATGGAATTGGAAGTTGAGTGGGTTTTTGGGGGAGGCGGGGGTGTGTGGGGCTGTGGATATGGGGTTTGGGGTGGAGTTACTGGGGCCGCTTTGCGGCCCATCGCGGCGCGAGGCCGCTCCCACACCGGGATACGTTGGGCTGGAGTTTTGTGTTTGATTGATGGTACGGGATGAGTGGTTTGTAGTCTGAGGGCCTTGGTTTTGTAGGAAATGTCTGGACTCTTCTGCTGGAGGCTTCTGCAAATTTACGTATCGGACGTATCCTACGCGCTCTGCCGAAGTATCGCCGTTGTCTGGGAAATACCTCACGGATACCTTTGCCCCGTCGCTCTGGCGACCGGGTGTGAGAACCCGACTTCGAATAAGCGCTACCTGCAATGGTGGCCGTGCGCGGGCAGGCTTTGGTCTGGCCGGGGTTCCTTATTCACTCGGTTTCTCACCCTGCGTACGGCTGCCACCCTATCCGTGAGAAGGTCTGCGTGGCGGCTCCTGTTTTCGAATAAGGAACCAAGCCATGGACACGAGCAATTCGGACCCTATCACCACCGCAGGCGTAGAAACCTTCCTCCAGGCCGGCACCCCGCCCGTAAACCTCCTTCGCGTACAGCCCGGCATCCCGGTGGATGCTGCGTACGAGCACGTCTCCATCCTGATGGGTTACATCAAGCACCTGGTGCGTGAGGGGGACATGGAGGATGACCACAAGCTGCTCGGTGCGGCGGATTACCTCTGTGACATGGCCAACGCTTTGCTGAATGACATCGAAATCGCCAAAGGCAAACGCCACTAGCCAACCAGAACCTCGGCGGCATGGATGACAAGGGGCCAGGGTGCCAAGCGGATAGACAAACCGTTCTCAGGCACCCGCCCAATGCTTTCATCACTGCTCAAGGAAAACAGACTTCGGAATTTCAAAGCCACACGCGAGTACTGAAGCATTCACAGTTCCGGCATGGCAGCTCGATCCCCTACGCACCAAACGTCTCTGAAATCAACAAAAAATCGCCCCTGAAAAATTGCTTATGCACAAGCGGCATCGAATGTTTGTGCCAATGGCATAACCCCGCCCGCAATAAACCAAATTTGCGCAAATGCCTGTTTTTGCTGGTCTTGAACGTCATTTTGGAATAAGCCAATCCGTCCGAATGGCCCCGTACACCAACAGGTAACCCCAAGCTTGTTCACAGACTTATCCACAGGCTTTTCTGCGGCTATCTGTCGCGCTCGGCGAGGATCATCAGGTTGCGTGGGGTGAGGGCATAGTCGCAAAACACGCCCAAACGTACGTCATAGCCCTGTTCGGTCAAAAAAAGGGCACGGTCCAGTGCCAGCCAGAGTTCGAGTGGGCGGCGGAAGAGGTTGCGCAGGCGTTCGAGGTTGCGTACCTGCGCCAGGCGATTCCATCCTGCCGATTCCAACGCCGCCCAATCGATATCACCATCCAGGTCCAGTTGCTTGAGCGCAGCCAGGTCACGGCAATACTGCTCGAAGGGCTTGGCCAACCAGGCCACCGGCAGCGATGGCGTGGGCAGGTAGTGGTCGGTCTGGCGCTGCTGGCGTTGCAGCAGGTCGAAGCCCAGGCGGCGGGCCATGGACGTGTCGCGCTGGCGGCGTACGCGGGCGCCGGCGGTGACGGTTTCGCTCAAGGGCAGGCCAAGGTCATCCAGCGACAGGTGCAAGGCCGAGGCGCGGGCAGCTGTGGATAACGCTTGGTACTGGGCGGTGGCAATGCGGTTGTAACAGCATGGGGCCACGGCCAGTTGTGGGCAATGTTGCTGGCTGGCCAGGCGCAGCAGCTGGACATGCAGGTCGCCGCAGGCGTGCAGGGCGACCACGCTGGTGTCTGCATCCAGATGCTCGGCGCTCCCAGGGGCCATCACGTCCTGATGGATGTGTTGCACGGGCAAATGGTGATGGGCACTGAGCGCCTCCCCGGCAGCCACCAGCGCCGTGTCGTACTCCAGGCAGGTCAGGCGCTGGCCGGGGTGCAGCAAACGCCGGCCCAGGTGGCCTTTGCCCGAGCACCAGTCCAGCCAGTGGCGCGAGGGCGCGCGGAAGGCGAGGTGACTGGCGAAGGCTTCGATCTGCTGCCATTTGCGGCCGGGTACATTGACGTCAAGCCGGTGAGCGGCGGCGGGGAGCGCACAGGTGGGCAGGGCACCCAGCGCGCTGAGCGCCTGGGCGGCATCAGCCAACTGTGGATAAGGTGCGGGCAGTGCGTGTGGGTCGATGTCACCTTCGGCCTCGGCCAGGCTGCTTTGACGCAGATGCCGCGCAAGTTCCGGGTAGGTGCTTTCCCAATCCAGGTGCAGATGGGTGAACGGCCTGGGTTTCCACAGCGCCTGATGCTCGGTCAAAAACCGGTCAAGCGCCTGAAAGCGTTCGAGCAAAAGGTGGCTGTGGAGGGAGGTAGGCATTGGGAGCGCTGTCGATAAAGGGTGGTCAGGCCTTGCTGCCGGCTGAACCCGCTTTCACCCAGCCGGGTAAAACGGGCCAACCGGCTGCAGCCGGTAACGGATCAGCGCCCTTGGCAGGCGTCCACGCGCAACCAGCGCTCCAGCAGCTTGAAGCCCTGCACCAGCATGAACGAGATCAGCAGGTAGAACAGGCCAGCGGCGAAGAAGATCTCCACCGGCAAGTACGTGCGGGCAATGATGGTCCGCGCCATGCCGGTTAGTTCCAGCAGGGTGACCGTACTGGCCAGCGCGCTAGCCTTGAGCATCAGAATCACTTCGTTGCTGTAGGCCGGCAGGCCGATGCGGGCAGCCCGGGGCAGCATGATGTAGACCAGCGTCTTGGCCCGGGACATGCCCAGCGCACGCGCAGCCTCGATTTCGCCCTTGGGAATGGACTGCAAGGCGCCGCGCAGGATTTCGGCGATGTAGGCGGCGGTGTGCAGTGTCATGGTCAGCACGGTGCACCAGAACGGGTCGCGCAGGTACGGCCACAGCGCGCTGGCGCGCACGGCGTCGAACTGGGCCAGGCCGTAGTACACCAGAAACAGCTGCACCAGCAGCGGGGTGCCGCGGAAGAAGAAAATGTAACTGAACGGCACGGCGCGCACGTACCAGTGCCGCGAAGAGCGGGCGATACCCAGCGGGATGGCCAGGATCAAGCCGGCCACCACCGCGATGGCCACCAGCTCCAGGGTCAGGGTGGCGCCCTGCGCCAGGCGCGGCAGCCACTTGATGATCACTTCCCAGTTCATTGTTCGGCCCTCGCGAAGCCGCGAGCGGCGCGTTGTTCCAGGAAATGCATGCCGGTCATGGCAATGACGGTCAGGCTGAGGTAGATGCAGGCCGCCACCATGTAGAAGGTGAACGGCTCCTTGGTCACGGTCACGCCAATCTGGGCATGGCGCATGATTTCCTCAAGGCCGATCACCGACACCAGCGCGGTGTCCTTCATCAGGATCATGAACAGGTTGCCCAGGCCGGGCAGGGCGATGCGCCACATCTGCGGCAGGATGATCCGCGACAGGATGCGGCCCTTGGACATGCCCAGCGCCAGCCCGGCTTCGCGGTGGCCTTTGGGGATGGCCAGGATGGCGCCCCGGAACACCTCGGTGGCGTAGGCGCCAAAACACAGGCCCAGGGCAATGACGCCTGCGGCAAAGGCGCTGAGCTCAAGGCCTGGCATGTGCAGGGCTTCGCCCAGGGCGTTCATCAGGCCCACGGTGCCAAAGTAGATCAGCAGCACCCACAGCAGTTCGGGAATACCCCGTACCAGGGTCGAGTAGAAACCGCCAAGCCACTGCAAGGGCTTGAGCGGGGAAGTCTTGGCCAGGGCGCCGAGCAGGCCCAGCACCAGCCCTAACAGCAAGGCGCACAGCGCCAGTTTTACGGTCATCAGGGTGCCGGCCATCATGGCCGGACCGAATCCGTGCAAGTCGATATTCATGGGCAGGTCATTCTAGGGAGAGGCGCGCCACCGGGGCGCGCCAATCGGGGCGGATCATTCGATGCTGAACGGGAAGTACTTGTCGTTGATCTTCTTGTACGTACCGTCGGCCTTGATTTCGGCCAGGGCCTTGTTCAGGTCGTCGCGCAGCTTGGTGTCACCCTTGCGCACGGCGATACCGATCTTGTCGCTGTCCATCACTGGCTCGCCCTTGAACTCGTAGTTCATGCCGTCCTTGCTCTTGAGCCACTCGTACTGCACGTACTTGTCGGCCAGGATGCCGTCGATACGGCCGGAAACCAGGTCCAGGTAGGCGTTTTCCTGGGTGTCGTACAGCTTGATGTCCACACCGCTGTAGTTGTCTTCCAGGTAGGTGCCGGCCAGGGTGGCGCGCTGGGTGCCGATGACCTTGCCCTTGAGCGAGTCCTTGTCAGTCTTGAAGTCGACGTTCTTCGGTGCGATGAACTGCAGCTTGTTGGAGTAGTACGGGTCGGTGAAGTCCACCGCCTGCTTGCGCTCGTCGGTGATCGACAGCGACGAGACCAGGAAGTCGAACTTCTTGGCGTTCAGGGCCGGAATGATGCCGTCCCAGTCGGAGGTGACGACCGAGCACTCGACCTTCATCTTGGCGCACAAGGCATCACCAATGTCCTTGTCGAAACCGACGACATTACCGCTGGCGTCCTTGTTGTTGAACGGTGGGTAGGCGGCTTCGATACCCATGCGCAGTTTTTCCGCGGCCATGGCATTGGCCGACATGACCAGGGTGGCAGCGGCTGCCAGGAGAAACTTCTTGTAGGTGTGCATGTATTGCTCCGTTAGCGGTGGCTGGACATGAATTGCTTGCAACGCGCCGAGGTCGGGTTCTCGAAGACCTGCTGCGGCGATCCCTGCTCTTCGACCAGGCCCTGGTGCAGGAAGACCACTTCACTGGACACCTGGCGGGCAAAGTTCATCTCGTGCGTCACCAGCAGCATGGTACGGCCTTCTTCGGCCAATGCGCGGATAACGTTAAGCACTTCCTGGACCATTTCCGGATCGAGGGCCGAGGTGGGCTCGTCGAACAGGATGACCTTGGGCTTCATGGCCAGGGTACGGGCAATGGCGGCGCGCTGCTGCTGGCCACCGGACAGCTGGGCGGGGTAGCTGTGACGCTTGTCGTAGATCCCCACCTTGTTGAGCAGCGCTTCGGCTGCCTCGACGGCCTCGGCCTTGCTTTGACCAAGTACGCGGCGTGGGGCCTCGATGATGTTGTCGAGGATCGACATGTGCGGCCACAGGTTGAAGTTCTGGAAGACGAAGCCGATTTCGCTGCGCAGTCGGTTGATCTGGCGGTTGTCGGCAGCCATCAGGTCGCCGTTCTTTGCGGCCTTGAGCTTGAGGGCTTCACCGGCCACGAGGATTTCGCCCTGGTGCGGGTTTTCCAGCAGGTTGATGCAGCGCAGCAGGGTGGACTTGCCGGAGCCGGACGACCCCAGAATGGAGATCACGTCACCGTCGCGTGCGGTCAGCGAAATGCCCTTGAGAATTTCCTGCTCGCCATAACGTTTGTGCAGGTTGCGGATTTCCAGCGCGGGCGTGGCCTGAGCCATGTGCGGTCCTCATGTGTTCGGGTGCGTTCCCAGCTGTTGGCGGCCTTCCTGGCGTGCGCCAAGCTAGCATAGCGGCATTATGACGGCCAACAGGGTCGCCGGGCACTCTGGGCATTGGTGGGGCAGTTTGTCGCATCGTTGCAGCGCAACGTCGCGCAGATGTCCACAAGGGAGGTTACCCGGCACCAGAGCCATGATGAAAAAAGGCGCGATGGTGCCAGTTTTGACGGTCTCAGGGAAGCGCTTTCGGACCATGTGCCCGTCAAACCTGACTGTCCGGGCAGCCTGTCGAGGCGGCCCGGTGCAGCCTTTTTTACCCCCGCCGCGGTCCAGGGTTGTACCGAAGGGTTGCGCCCTGTTTGCCTTGTGATGGTGCGCAGGTGTTACCGAGGGGCACCTTTGGTGCATTTGTAAGTGAGTATTTCGGTAATGAGCGCTTTTGATGGCTAATCGGCCATTTAATGGCCCTTTTTGCCGTGGCCCCCGCCGTTGTTGGCTTCGGGCGTGGTCTTGTCGAGTGCGAGTAGCACATGGCGCGGTTATTGCCAGTGTCCAATCAATGGTTGCCGCTGTGCATGCTCCAGACGCGAGCCGTGCTTGCGCAACCGATGTGATCTACTCCTTGCAAAGGTAGTTTTATGAGCGGCAACAATTCCAATGACCTCGCTCAGGGGCTTAAACAACGGCATGTGACCATGCTGTCCATTGCTGGCGTCATCGGCGCAGGCCTGTTCGTCGGTTCCGGACACGCCATTGCAGCGGCGGGCCCGGCGGTACTGCTGGCTTATGCCGCCGCCGGTACGCTGGTGGTGCTGGTCATGCGCATGCTTGGTGAAATGGCGGTGGCTTCGCCCGACACCGGTTCGTTCTCCACCTACGCCGACCGTGCCATCGGGCGCTGGGCCGGCTTCACCATCGGCTGGCTGTACTGGTGGTTCTGGGTGTTGGTGATTCCACTTGAGGCCAACGCCGCTGCAGCCATCCTGCATGCCTGGTTCCCGGCCGTTGACCTGTGGGCGTTCTCCCTGCTGATCACCTTGGCACTGACCGTGACCAACCTGTTCAGCGTGAAGAACTACGGTGAGTTCGAGTTCTGGTTCGCCCTGCTCAAGGTGCTGGCCATCATCGCGTTCATCGTGGTCGGTTGTGTGGCCATGTTCGGCCTGGTACCCAACAGCCAGGTCAGCGGTGCCAGCCACCTGTTCGATACCCAAGGCTTCATGCCAAACGGCCTCGGCGCCGTGCTGGCTGCCATGCTGACGACCATGTTCTCGTTCATGGGCACCGAGATCGTCACCATCGCCGCTGCCGAGTCCAAGGACCCGGGCAAGCAGATCAGCCGTGCCACCAACTCAGTGATCTGGCGTATCTGCCTGTTCTACCTGGTGTCGATCTTCCTGGTCGTGGCGCTGGTGCCATGGAATGACCCGGCGTTGGCCGAAGTCGGTTCCTACCAGACCGTGCTCAGCCGCATCGGTGTACCCAACGCCAAGCTGATCGTCGATATCGTGGTACTGATCGCCGTGACCAGCTGCCTGAACTCGGCGCTGTACACGTCCTCGCGCATGTTGTTCTCGCTGAGCAAGCGTGGCGATGCCCCGGCCATGGCCCAACGCACCACCAAGGCGGCTACCCCTTACGTGGCGGTGCTGCTGTCCACTGCGGCGGCGTTCCTGTGCGTCTTCGCCAACTTCCTTGCGCCAGCCCAGGTCTTCGAGTTCCTGCTGGCAAGCTCCGGCGCCATCGCGTTGCTGGTGTACCTGGTGATTGCCGTTTCGCAACTGCGCATGCGTGCCAAGCGCGAGGCCAGTGGTGAGCAGATCGCGTTCAAGATGTGGCTGTTCCCAGGGCTGACCTGGGCGACCATCGCCTTCATCGTGGCGGTACTGGGCGTAATGGCACTGCGTGAGGACCACCGCATCGAGATCATCGCGACGGCACTGCTGAGCATCGCCGTGGTGGCTGCGGGGCTGCTGGTGCACCGCAAGCGCGAAGCCGGTGGACGGGCAGCGGTGGCCAAGTAAGGCCGCCACTCCATTTGCCTGCGTGCAGGGCCGGCCATCGCGGCCGGTCCAGCGCCTCGGCAAGGCCGCTCACGCAGGTATTCGGTCGTCTTTAGGAGCGGGGCAAGTCGGCTGTTTCCAAGCCGTCAGCCCGGCCACCCTAATCAACCAAACTGCTTCTGCTGTTGCTGCTGCTTGGCTACCAGCTCGGACGCAGCCAGGTAAGCCTCCTGGAACTCATCGCTTTCCAGCCACGCCATGGTCGTGTCTTCGTCCGCGCCATCGAGCCATGCACGGTAGGCGTTGAATACCATCACGATATAGTCGGTCGCGTGTTCTTCCTTGTGGCCCTTGAGCACCAGGGCCAGCAGCGGGTCAACCAGGAACACCGAGATCATCGGCACCAGGCCGCCTTCCTGGGCTTCCTTCATCTTCTTGAACAACGGGTCGTAACTGGCCGACGCCATGGCCTTGTCGAACACCTGCTCGACGCTGGCGCTATCGCCTGCGCTGGCCTTCACGGCCTGGCCGCTGCGCACCATGCGGTTCTGCTTGGCCTTGGTGGCGGCGCGCTTGGCGCGTTTTTGTTGCTTGCTGGAGGTGGCCATGGGCAATCCTTGGGTGGGGCTTGAAAGTGCGCGTATTGAAGCGCAGTTGCCCGCGAAACCCAAGTGCCATGCACGCAGCGCCGGCTGTCAGCTGGCGATCGCGTCGTCCTCCTCGAACCCGCGCGATGCCCGCCCGACCAGCAGTGGGTCCGGCGCGTAGGCCACGCTCAAGTCCTTGTCCGGGTAGTCCAGCGAATGCAGGAAGTGGCGGATGCAGTTGATGCGCGCACGCTTCTTGTCATCGGACTTGATCACCGTCCACGGCGCGTCGGCGGTGTCGGTGTGGAAGAACATGGCTTCCTTGGCGGCGGTGTAGTCGTCCCACTTGTCCAGAGACTTGATGTCGATGGGCGACAGTTTCCAGTGCTTGAGGGGGTCGTCCCGGCGCGAGATGAAGCGGCGCAGTTGTTCCTCGCGGTTCACCGAAAACCAGTACTTGAACAGCAGTATGCCGCTGTTGCACAGCATCCGCTCAAGGTCCGGCGCCTGGCGCATGAACTCCAGGTATTGAAGGGGGGAGCAGAAATCCATCACCTTCTCGACGCCCGCGCGGTTGTACCAGGAGCGGTCGAAGAACACCATTTCCCCCGCCGTGGGCAGGTGCTGCACATAGCGCTGGAAATACCACTGGCCTTTCTCTTGTTCCGACGGCTTTTCCAGCGCAACGATGCGAGCGCCCCGGGGGTTCAGGTGCTCCATGAACCGCTTGATGGTCCCTCCCTTGCCTGCAGCGTCACGCCCTTCGAACAGAATCACCACCCGCTGGCCGGTTTCTTTCACCCAGCTTTGCACCTTGAGCAACTCGATCTGCAGGGCGTGCTTGGCCCTTTCGTACTCTTGTCGACGCAGGCGCTGCGGGTAAGGGTAGCCGGATGGCAAGCGCGCCGATGTGCTGTCTTCGCTGCTGCCCTTGGGAGCGCTGGCCACTTCAAGTGCGGTCGGTGCCTGGCTGATCGCGGTGATGGCCGGTTCGGGTTTGCGCGGGCGGGGGCGGCGAGTGCGGGGCTTGGCCGTGGGGGTAGCCTTCTTGGGGGGTGGGGAAGTCTGGAGAGGGGCGTCGTCGCTCATGGAGGTCCTTGCAAGGTGGTTCGAATGTTCACCTTGAATGCTAAGGACCACAGGGCGCTGGCTCTTTGATGTTGATCAACCCGGCCGGGATGAGTGCTGCTGACCGAAGGCTACCCACGACGAAGGGCGACCCACCAGCACTTTTCGACAGGCAACAAAAAACCCGCACTGGGCGGGTTTCTTGTGTCGCTTCGGGTAACTTTGCAACCACCAGAAGCTGAAGGTGGTGCCCAGAGACGGAGTCGAACCGCCGACACGAGGATTTTCAATCCTCTGCTCTACCGACTGAGCTATCTGGGCGACGAGGTGAATTAAATAGACTTTCAGACCGCTCGTCAACGACTTTTTGAAAAAAATATTAAATTAATTCCGTCGCTTACGTGCCCCCGGGTCATTGCGAGGGCGGTACGTAGCCTTCTGCCTGAGCGTATTCTTCGCCAGCGAAAAACTTGTCCATCTCGGCCTGGAGGAATTTGCGGTCCTCGCCATTCATCATGTTCAGGCGCTTTTCGTTGATCAGCATGGTCTGGTGCTTCTGCCAGTCGGCCCAGGCCTTCTGCGAGATGTGGTCGAAGATGTCCTGGCCCTTGGCCCCTGGATAGGGTGGGCGGTCCAGGCCGGGCAGTTCTTCGTTGTACTTGCGGCACATCACGGTGCGGGTCATCAGGCATCTCCTGCAATCAGTTCGTCGGCTGCGCGTTTGAGCAGCTTCTTCACCGGGGCGGCCAGGCCCAGGCGCGGTGGGGTGGCCAGGTTATACCAGAGCCAGTCGGCCTCGACCATGTGCTCGCCAACCGGGTCGACGTGCACCAGCCAAGGCTCGATGGCCAGCTGGAAGTGGCTGAAGGTGTGGGTCAGGTTGTCCAGGGCGCGGCTGCGGCCCAGGCGCAGGCCGTGCTGGTCGGCCAAGTCGTCAAGCTGGGCGATGTCGTCGAGCTCCGGCAAGCTCCACAGCCCGCCCCACAGGCCACTGGACGGGCGACGGTACAGCAGGATGGCGCCGTCGTCGTTGGCCAGCAGCGGCATCAGCGTGCGCCGCTGGGGCAGCGCCTTGCGCGGCTTGGGCTCGGGGTAGCGGGTTTCTTCGCCGTGCAAGTGCGCCTCGCAGCCGCGCCGGACCGGGCAGAGCAGGCAGGTGGGCTTGCTGCGGGTGCAGAGCGTCGCGCCCAGGTCCATCATCGCCTGGGTGTAGTGGTTGGCACGAACCATGGGCGTGAAACGCTCGGCAGTGGCCCACAGCTGGTTGGCCACCTTCGGCTCACCCGGGTAACCGGCCTGGGCGGTGAAGCGCGCCAGGACTCGTTTGACGTTACCGTCCAGGATCGGTGCACGGATGCCCATGCTGATGCTGGCGATGGCCCCGGCTGTAGAGCGGCCGATGCCGGGCAGCTCGGTGAGCTGCTCGACGCTGCGCGGAAACACCCCGCCATGCTGCTCGACCACGATGCGTGCAGCCTTCTGCAGGTTGCGGGCGCGGGTGTAGTAGCCCAGGCCCGTCCACAAGTGCAGCACCTCGTCCTCGGGCGCCTCGGCCAGCGCTTGCACGGTCGGCAGCGCATGCATGAAGCGGTCGAAATAGTTCAGCACGGTGCTGACCTGGGTCTGTTGCAGCATGATTTCAGACACCCACACCCGGTACGGGTTGATGCCCTGTTGCCAGGGCAGATCGTGCCGGCCGTGCGTGTCGTACCACTCCAGCACAGCGCTGGAAAACTGCTCGGGTGTCATCGCTTGAACAGCCCCTTGAGCGCGTCTTTGAGTTCCGGGCTCACTTTGTCTCCGAGTTTTTCATCGAGTTTTTCGTCGATCTTGTCTTTGAGGCGGTTGCCTGCGAGTTTGGCGGCGACCTTGCCCATGCCGTCCTTGTCCAGACGGCAGGCCTTGGCGCCCAGCTCCAGCGGGCCACGGCAGCGCAGCGGCACTTCCACGCCCACGTAGCGCTCGTTGACCTGGCAGGCCGGGTCGGGCATGGCCCGCTGATCGCCCTCGACGATAACACCCACGTTGTAGTCCATGCCCAGTACCCGCAGGTCCACGTCACCATGGCCGTTGACGGTCAGGCCTGGAATTCGCACCTTGAGGTCAGGGTTGCTGGCCACGCCATTGCGAATCACCACGCTGCCATGCAGCGCCTGGAACGGGGTGTCCTTGCCGCGCGGCTCGCCGCTGAGCGACTTGCGGTTGAGCGTGGCAATGGCCTGGCACAGCTGTTGTTCGAGGTTGGCGTTGACCAGCACACCGTCATTGATGGTGAAGTTGGCCGTGCCGTTGAGCGTGTCCACCAGCGCTTTCTGGCTGTTGCCGGTGGCGGTCAGGTCGCTGGACAGGGTCAGCAAACCCTTGACCGGCGGCGTCTTGTCCTTGTCGTCGGTCTTGATGAAATGCTCGACGGGTACTCGCTGGATGCGGGTGTTGACCCCCAGCTGTGGCACGGCGGGGCGCACGTCGACCGTACCCTTGGCCTCGAACGTGCCGTTGTACAGGTCACCGCGCAAGGTTTGCAGGGTCAGTAGCCCACCCTGGCCATTGGCCGTCAGGCGGGCGTTGCCGATGGGCAGCTTGTCCAGCGTCAGCGAACCGAAGCTCAGGTCTGCCTGCAGGTCGAGGGCGCGCAGACGGTCCACCGGCAGCAGTTTGTCAGTGCTCCAGGCGCCCTGGGTGGGGGCGTCGGGCAGGGGTGTGCTGCCTGCACCGGCCACGGCACTGGCTTCTTGCTGCTGTACCTGGGCCTTGCGCGCAGCAGTGGCGCCCTTGGCCTCTTCGCTCTTGGCCGGCAGGTACCGGTCTGCATCGAAGCTGTCGCCCTTCAGTTGCAGGCGCAGGGCTTGCTTGGCGAAATCTTCAACCGCCACGCGTCCGGTGAAGGTGCTGCTGTCCAGTTTCACCGACAGGTCTTCCAGGGCGATGCTGGCAGGCGTGCCTTGCAGGCGCGTGACCAGCTCGAGCTTGCCGAATGCAGCCGGGTCCTGAGTGGCGGGCAGCGGGTGGCCGATACCGTCCAGGAAGGTACGCAGGTCGAACTGGGCAATGGACAGGCCGCCACTTAGCTGCGGCGTCTTGTCCAGCTCGCGCAGGTTGAGTTCGCCCAGGGCGCGCAGCTGGTTGGCCGACAGTTTCAGGCCGTTCCATGACGCCACGTTGGCGGCCTGGTCGAGCAGCAACTGGCCCTGGGCGGCGAAGGTTACGGTCTTGCCGCCAGTGGGCTCTCCAGAGGTTTCGCCCGACAGGCGCATGTCTTCGAAGCTGTAGCGCTTGAGCGCACGATCCAGACGCAGCTCGCCGGCCACTTCGGTGCGCGCCTTGATGTTGGGCTGGCTGGCGCTGATGAATGCGCTGGCCTTGAGTGGAATAGTGGCGCCTTCGTGTACCGCGCCGGTGCTGAGTTGAATGCTTTCGGCGTTGTAGCTGACGCCGCTGCGTGCGTCGGTGTACTGCACGCGTGCGTTGTTCACGGTCAGGCTGTCGATATCGAGCTTGACCGGTCGGTCTGCGTTGGCAGTGCCGGAGCGCTGATCGGTGGTTTCGGGGCCTTGCGCATTGCCTGGTGCAGGGGTTTCGCCCTCGGCCGACGCAGGCAAAGGCTTGCCGATATCCTCCCAGTTGCCATGCCCTTGTTCGTCACGGGTCAGGATCAGGTTCAGCCCTTCGACGCGCACATCACTCATCTGCACCTCGCGGCGCAGCAGCGGCAGCACCCGCACCGACAGGCCCAGCATCTGCAAGTCGGCAAACGGCGCCTTGGGCGCATTCAAGGTGGCGATGCTGGCGTCATGCAGCTCAAGCCCCAGCCATGGGAACAGGCTCCAGCCAATGTCGCCGTTGAGAGTCAGCTCCACGTGAGCCTTGTCGCGCGCCAGCTGGCGAATCTCGTCTTTGTAGTCGTTGGGATCGAACAGGTGGGTCAGGGCAAAGCCCAGCGCCACGATGATCAGCAACAACCCGAGAAGCCCTAGGCCCAGGATTTTGCCGAACGCTTTCATGGGCGAGTCCTTAACTATCGGAATGTGAATTCAAGCGCGAGAGTATAGCGCCGCAGCGGCCGTCCCTGCTGATTCGGCTGGATATACCGGCCATTTCCCACGTGCTCAGTAGATGCTACGGCTTTCGACAGCGGTGATCTTGGCAGTTCAGAAAGATCGGCTACAGCGCGTTACCGTTTCAGCCGAACTAAAATAGGCGATATCAGATTGCTTTCATGTGATCGGATACTGCTACCCTTGCGCCGCTTTGCCTGCCTCCACAACTTATAAAAAAGGATCATCCCCATGAGCCGCACCATGACGGCGGATGCCTTGGCCAGTGCGCCAGGCTTCCTCTCCAAGGAACGCATCATCGCCCGGCCGGGCTTCAACCGCTGGCTGGTGCCTCCGGCTGCTTTGGCCATCCACCTGTGCATCGGCATGGCCTATGGCTTTTCGGTGTTCTGGCTGCCGTTGTCTCAAGCTTTGGGCATTACGGCGCCAGTGGCATGCGCGCCAGACATGAGCTTCGTCGCCCGATTGTTCAGCGCCGAGTGCGACTGGCCCATTTCGATGCTCAGCTGGATCTATACCCTGTTCTTCGTCTTCCTCGGCTGTTCGGCCGCCGTGCTGGGCGGCTGGCTGGAACACGCCGGCCCGCGCAAGGCCGGGCTGGTCTCGGCGCTGTGCTGGTGTGGCGGCATGCTGATCTCCGCCATCGGGGTGAAAACCCATCAGCTGTGGCTGATGTGGTTAGGTTCCGGCGTGATTGGCGGTATTGGCTTGGGCCTGGGGTACATTTCGCCCGTGTCCACCCTGATCAAGTGGTTCCCGGACAAGCGCGGCATGGCCACCGGCATGGCCATCATGGGCTTCGGCGGCGGTGCAATGGTGGGTGCACCGTTGGCCACGGCGCTGATGGGTCATTTTGGCAGCGCGCAAGAGGTGGGCGTGTGGCAGAGCTTCGTGGTCATGGCCGCGATCTACTTCGTGTTCATGACGGCCGGCGCCTTGGCCTATCGCATTCCGCCCACCGGCTGGAAGCCTGAAGGCTGGACCGCGCCGGCCAAGAAGGCGGGCAACGGCATGGTCACCGATCGCCATGTGCACGTCAGCGTAGCCTGGAAAACCCCACAGTTCGTCCTGGTCTGGCTGGTGCTGTGCCTGAACGTGTCGGCCGGTATCGGCATTCTCGGCATGGCCTCGCCGCTGTTGCAGGAAGTGTTCGCTGGCAAGTTGCTGGGCAATGAACTCACCTTCAGCCAGCTCAATGCCGCGCAATTGGCGCAGATTGCCGCCATCGCGGCGGGCTTTACCGGCTTGTTGAGCCTGTTCAACATCGGCGGGCGGTTCTTCTGGGCGTCGTTCTCCGACTACATCGGGCGCAAGAATACCTACTTCGCCTTCTTCGCCTTGGGCGTTGGCCTGTACAGCCTGATCCCGAACATGGGTCACCTGGGCAACGTGGCGCTGTTCGTGGCGGCGTTCTGCATCATCCTGTCGATGTATGGCGGTGGCTTCTCCACGGTACCCGCCTACCTGGCCGACCTGTTCGGCACACAGATGGTTGGCGCCATCCACGGGCGTCTGTTGACAGCCTGGGCGGCCGCCGGGGTGCTGGGGCCTGTGTTGATCACCTACCTGCGCGAATCTCAATTGGCGGCTGGCGTTGAACGTGCGGCAGCGTACGACATGACCCTGTACATCCTCGCCGGCCTGTTGGTGCTGGGCTTCATCTGCAACGTGCTGATCCGCCCGGTGGCCGACAAGTACTTCATGTCCGATGCGCAACTGGCCGCCGAACGTGCGTTGAGCCACGACAAGGGCGCTGACGGCGCGCGGTCCCTCGAGTGGAAGGCTGCGCCTGGCAGCCTGCCGCTGGTGCTGTTGGCCTGGGCCGTGGTGGTGGTGCCGTTGGCCTGGGGCGTCTGGGTGACCCTGCAGAAGACCGCCGTATTGTTCCACTGATCCGGGCTGGTCGAAGCCTTGCCACGGGGCCGTCGCGCCTGGCTCCGTGGCGTCGATGCTACCAGCACGTGCGACAGGGCCGCGTTGAGTGGCGGCCCTTCGGATACCCCACAAGCGATCCCCTGCTCCTGGTTGTATAGACCTGTAGTGGTATTCGAGCCCGTCATTGCTGGGCTTGCCATCTATCTTGCGCGTTCCAAGCAGCGGCCATCTGCGCCTATAATGCAGCCCTTTCGCCTAATGATTTTGCGGAGCTGGTGATGGTCGAACGTAAGGCTTCCGTCGAGCGCAATACCCTGGAAACCCAGGTCAAGTGCTCGATCAACCTCGATGGCAGTGGCAAGGCCCGATTCGATATCGGCGTGCCGTTCCTTGAACACATGCTGGACCAGATCGCTCGCCATGGGCTGATCGATCTGGATATCGAGTGCAAGGGTGACCTGCATATCGACGATCACCATACCGTCGAGGACGTCGGTATCACCCTGGGCATGGCGTTTGCCCAGGCCATCGGCGACAAGAAAGGCATCTTCCGTTATGGCCACGCCTACGTGCCGCTGGACGAAGCGCTGTCACGCGTGGTCATCGACTTCTCCGGCCGCCCTGGCTTGCAGATGCATGTGCCTTACACCCGTGCCAGCGTAGGCGGCTTCGACGTCGACCTGTTCCAGGAATTCTTCCAGGGCTTCGTCAACCACGCCCTGGTCACCCTGCACATCGACAACCTGCGTGGGCACAACACCCACCACCAGATCGAGACCGTGTTCAAGGCCTTCGGCCGCGCACTGCGCATGGCTGTTACCCTCGACGAGCGCATGGCCGGGCAGATGCCGTCCACCAAAGGGTGCCTGTAAATGCAGACGGTAGCGGTAATCGACTATGGCATGGGCAACCTGCACTCGGTAGCCAAGGCGCTCGAGCACGTCGGCGCCGGCAAGGTACTGGTCACCAGCGATGCAGCGGTGATCCGCGAAGCGGACCGGGTGGTGTTCCCAGGCGTTGGCGCCATTCGCGACTGCATGGCCGAAATTCGCCGCCTGGGCTTTGACAGCCTGGTGCGTGAAGTGAGCCAGGATCGCCCGTTTCTGGGCATCTGCGTGGGCATGCAGGCACTGCTTGAGCACAGCGAAGAAAACGACGGCGTCGACTGCATCGGCCTGTTCCCGGGCCAGGTGCGCTTCTTCGGCAAAGGCCTGCAAGAAGAGGGCGAGCACCTGAAGGTGCCGCACATGGGCTGGAACGAAGTCAGCCAGAGCGTCGACCACCCCCTGTGGCACGACATCAGCGACCGGGCGCGTTTCTATTTCGTGCACAGCTACTACATTGCCGCCGGCAAACCCACCCAGGTGGTCGGGCGCGGTCACTACGGCGTCGATTTCGCCGCGGCGCTGGCTGATGGTTCGCGCTTCGCGGTCCAGTTCCACCCGGAGAAGAGCCATACCCATGGCCTGCAGCTGCTGCAGAACTTCGTGGCCTGGGACGGGCGCTGGTAAATGAGCCGTTCGAAGACCAAGGCGCCGATCCTCACGTTGGCCCCCGAGCAGGAGCGTGAAGCGCTCGATACGCTCAAGCGCTTTCTCGAAGACCGTTTCGAGCTGGAGCTGGGGTCGTTCGAAGTCGCCGAGGTACTCGAACTGTTCACCCATCACATTGCACCCCATTACTACAACAGGGCGATCGCCGATGTTCAGCTGCACCTCAAGGAGCGGTTCGAGAGCATCGAAAGCGATCTGTGGGCGCTCGAGAAGCCCTGAAACCCCAAGAACGGACAGGTTCCCAAGATGCTGATTATCCCCGCTATCGATCTGAAGGACGGTGCCTGCGTGCGTCTGCGCCAGGGCCGTATGGAAGATTCCACGGTATTTTCCGATGACCCGGTGAGCATGGCCGCCAAGTGGGTCGAGGGCGGCTGCCGTCGCCTGCACCTGGTCGACCTCAACGGTGCCTTCGAAGGCCAGCCGGTCAACGGTGAAGTGGTCACCGCCATCGCCAAGCGCTACCCGACCCTGCCGATCCAGATCGGTGGCGGCATTCGCTCGCTGGAAACCATCGAGCACTACGTCAAGGCTGGCGTCAGCTACGTGATCATCGGCACCAAGGCGGTGAAGCAGCCTGAATTCGTGGCCGAGGCCTGCAAGGCCTTCCCCGGCAAGGTCATCGTCGGCCTGGACGCCAAGGACGGTTTCGTCGCCACCGACGGCTGGGCTGAGGTGAGCACGGTGCAGGTCATTGACCTGGCCAAGCGCTTCGAGGCCGATGGCGTCTCGGCGATCGTCTACACCGACATCGCCAAGGACGGCATGATGCAGGGCTGCAACGTGCCCTTCACCAAGGCCCTGGCAGAAGCCACGTCGATACCGGTAATCGCCTCGGGCGGCATTCACAACCTGGGCGACATCAAGGCACTGCTACAGGCCAATGCGCCTGGCATCATTGGCGCCATCACCGGCCGTGCCATCTATGAGGGCACCCTCGACGTCGCCGAGGCCCAGGCCTTCTGTGACACCTACCCGAGCATTGGCCAGCGCTAAGCATCTGCGGCAAGGGGCCCGTTCGGTGCGTATCCCTTGCCGCCCCAAGCTTGCAGTTGCTTCCCAGGAGCCCTCTCATGGCTTTAGCTAAACGCATCATCCCTTGCCTGGACGTGGACAACGGCCGTGTGGTCAAGGGCGTCAAGTTCGAGAACATCCGCGATGCCGGTGACCCGGTTGAAATCGCCCGGCGCTACAACGAGCAGGGTGCGGACGAAATCACGTTCCTCGATATCACGGCCAGCGTTGACGGCCGCGACACCACGCTGCACACCGTCGAGCGCATGGCCAGCCAGGTCTTCATCCCGCTGACCGTCGGTGGTGGCGTGCGTACCGTGCAGGACATCCGCAACCTGCTCAATGCCGGTGCCGACAAGGTGTCGATCAATACTGCCGCCGTGTTCAACCCGGAATTCGTGGGCGAGGCCGCCGACCGTTTCGGCTCGCAGTGCATTGTCGTGGCCATCGATGCCAAGCAGGTATCCGGCCCTGGCGAAACGCCGCGCTGGGAAATCTTCACCCACGGCGGACGCAAGCCGACCGGTTTGGACGCGGTAGAGTGGGCCAAGAAGATGGAAGGCCTGGGCGCGGGCGAGATCCTGCTGACCAGCATGGACCAGGATGGCATGAAGAACGGGTTCGACCTGGGCGTGACCCGTGCCATCAGCGATGCGTTGAGCATCCCGGTGATCGCCTCGGGCGGGGTGGGTAACCTTCAGCACCTGGCCGATGGCATCTTGCAAGGGCATGCCAGTGCCGTGTTGGCTGCCAGCATCTTCCATTTTGGGGAGTACACGGTGCCTGAGGCCAAGGCCTATATGGCAGCGCGCGGAATCGTCGTTCGCTGACCCGAAAAAAAAGGGGCTGCCAGGCAGCCCCTTTTGCTGATCAGCCCTGCTTCACTTCGCGCATGGGCTTGCCTTTGACCGGCGCGTCGTTGGCCACGTAGTACTTGGCAGTGCTGCGCGGCAACGGCTTGCGACCACGGATCTTGTCCGAGATTTTCTCGGCAATCATGATGGTGGTGGCGTTGAGGTTGCCGGTGATGATGATCGGCATGATCGACGCATCCACTACACGCAGGCCCTGCATGCCATGCACGCGGCCTTCGCCATCGACCACCGCCATGTCGTCGGTACCCATCTTGCACGAGCAGGATGGGTGGTAGGCGGTTTCGGCGTGCTCACGGATGAATTTGTCCAGCTCTTCATCGGTCTGCACATGCGCGCCTGGGCTGATTTCGCGACCGCGGTACGGGTCCAGCGCCGGCTGGGCCATGATTTCGCGGGTCAGGCGAATACCGTCACGGAATTCTTCCCAGTCCTGCTCGGTGGCCATGTAGTTGAACAGGATGCTCGGGTGCTGGCGTGGGTCCTTGGACTTGACCTGCACGCGGCCGCGGCTAGGCGAGCGCATCGAGCCCATGTGCGCCTGGAAGCCATGTTCCTTGACGCCCTTGGAGCCGTTGTAATTGATGGCAACCGGCAGGAAGTGGTACTGGATGTTCGGCCATTTGAATTCAGGGCGCGAGCGAATGAAACCGCCGGCCTCGAACTGGTTGCTGGCCCCGATACCGGTACCGTTGAACAGCCACTCCGCGCCGATGGCCGGCTGGTTCCACCACAGCAGCGATGGGTACAGCGATACGGGCTGGGTGCACGCGTACTGAAGGTACAGTTCCAGGTGATCCTGCAGGTTTTCGCCAACCCCTGGCAGGTCGTGAACGACCGGGATGTCCAGGCTTTCGAGCAGGGCGCGCGGGCCTACACCGGAGCGCTGCAGCAGTTGCGGCGTGGCGATGGCGCCGGAGCTGACGATCACTTCCTTGCGCGCGCGTGCTTCGACGCGCTCTTCGCTGTCGCCCACCAGGTAGCTCACACCAATGGCGCGCTTACCGTCGAACAGTACGCGGTCGCTCAGGGCGTGAGTCACGATGGTCAGGTTGGGGCGTTTCTTGGCCTGGTCCAGGTAACCGCGGGCAGTGCTGGAGCGGCGGCCATTCTTGGTCACCGAACGGTCCATCGGGCCGAAGCCTTCTTGCTGGTAGCCGTTGAGGTCTTCGGTGCGCGGGTAGCCGGCCTGTACGCCAGCTTCGACCATGGCGTTGAACAGCGGGTTGTTACCCGCCTTGGGCGTGGCCACGCTCAACGGGCCGTCGCCACCGTGATAGTCGTTGGGGCCGATGTCGCGGGTTTCGGCCTTGCGGAAGTACGGCAGGCAGTCCAGGTAGGCCCAGTCTTCCAGGCCTGGCAGCTCAGCCCAGCCATCGAAGTCCAGGGCGTTGCCGCGGATGTAGCACATGCCGTTGATCAGCGAGGAGCCACCCAGGCCCTTGCCACGGCCACATTCCATGCGGCGGCCGTCCATGTGCGGCTCCGGGTCGGTCTCGTAGGCCCAGTTGTAGCGACGGCCTTGCAGCGGGAAGGCCAGGGCGGCTGGCATCTGGGTGCGGAAGTCGAAGCGATAGTCAGGGCCGCCCGCTTCGAGCAGCAGTACGGTGGTGCCTGCGTCTTCGGTAAGGCGAGTAGCCAGGGTGTTACCGGCAGAGCCGGCACCAACGATGATGTAATCGTATTCCATGGGGAAGCTTCCTCCGGAAGCAGTTGCGCGTCTGGCGCTGCACCTGGGTGCAGCCTGGCCTCACGCGCAAATGGATGAGTGCTGCAAGGGCCGGTCGGTCAACGACCGGCGCTGTCCTGCAGCATGGGCTGGCGTGCTACGGGCGGTCAGAAGACCGACGCGTAGTCGCCCAGCTCGACCTGTACCGACTTGATGCGGGTGTATTGGGCCAGCGAGCTGATGCCGTTCTCGCGACCAACGCCCGATTGCTTGTAGCCACCCACCGGCATTTCGGCTGCGGACTCGCCCCAGGCGTTGATCCAGCAAATGCCCGCTTCAAGCTGGTGGATGATGCGGTGGGCACGGTTCAGGTCGTTGGTGCACACGCCGGCTGCCAGGCCGTATTCGGTGTCGTTGGCGCGGCGGATCACTTCTTCCTCGGTCTCGTAGCTGAGGATGCTCATGACCGGGCCGAAAATCTCTTCCTTGACGATGGTCATGTCGTCGCGGCAATCGGTGAACACGGTCGGGGCCACGAAGGCACCCTTGCCGAAGTCGCCTTCGGTCAGGCGCTCGCCGCCACACAGTACGCGAGCACCTTCTTCCTTGCCCTTGGCGATGTAGCCCAACACGCTTTCCATGTGCTGGAAGCTGACCAGCGGGCCGAAGTTGGTGTTTTCATCTTCCGGGTTGCCGGCACGGATGCGCGCCACGCGCTCGAGAATCTTGGCTTCGAAAGCGGCCTTGTGCTCGGCTGGGATGAACACGCGGGTACCGTTGGTGCACACCTGGCCCGAGCTGTAGAAGTTGGCCATCATGGCGATGTCGGCGGCCTTGTCCAGGTCGGCGTCGGCGCAGATGATCAGCGGCGACTTGCCGCCCAGCTCCATGGTCACTTCCTTGAGCGAGGAGCTCGAGGCGCTGGCCATGACCTTCTTGCCGGTGGTGGTGCCGCCGGTGAAGGAGATCTTCTCGATGCGCGGGTGCTCGGTCAGCCAGCTACCGACTTCGCGGCCGCTGCCGGTCAGTACGTTGAACACGCCGTCCGGCAGGCCGGCCTCGGTGTAGATCTCGGCCAGCTTGAGGGTGGTCAGCGAAGTGACTTCCGACGGCTTGAAGATCATCGCGTTGCCGGCAGCCAGGGCCGGTGCGGATTTCCACAGGGCGATCTGGATCGGGTAGTTCCAGGCACCGATACCTGCGGTCACGCCCAGCGGTTCGCGGCGGGTGTAGACGAAGGACGATTCGCGCAGCGGAATCTGCTCGCCTTCGATGGCAGGTACCAAGCCTGCGTAGTATTCCAGTACGTCGGCGCCGGTTACGATGTCGACGTAGCGTGTTTCGGAGTAGGACTTGCCGGTGTCCAGGGTTTCCAGCATGGCCAGCTCGTCGTTGCGTTCGCGCAAGATGTCCACGGCGCGGCGCAGGATGCGCGAGCGCTGCATGGCGGTCATGGCCGCCCACACTTTCTGGCCGCGCTCGGCGCTTTCGACAGCCTTCTCGACGTCAGCTTCGGTGGCGCGTTGCACGTGGGCAAGCACTTCGCCGGTAGCCGGGTTGATGGCTTCGAAGGTGGCATCAGTGCCAGCGTCGACATAACCGCCATCGATGTAGAGTTTTTGCGTTCCGAAACGGGCCATAGTGTCCTCGCAAGTGCAATGTGTGAGTAGGCCGGGCGTCACGCTCCTGCCGTGCTGGCAGAGGCCGTGCGCCGTTTTTCAGCAGCGGGGTCGGTGCCCAGTGTGTGCTGCTTGGCCAGTTGTAGATCCATGTATTCGTAAGCGATCCGTATCGCCTGGTCAGTGTCGAAGGCATCCCCCGACAAGGCGCCACGCAGCCACAGGCCGTCGATCAGGGCCGCCAGCCCGCGGGCTGCCTTGCGTGCATGGTAAAGCGGCAGCACGCGGCGAAACTGGCAACACAGATTGGAGTACAAACGGTGGTCATTGATCCGTTGCAATCTGTGCAGATCGGGCTGGTGCATGCTGGAAGCCCAGAAAGCCAACCAGGTTTTCATCGCCGGGCCATTCACCTGGCTGGCATCGAAGTTGCCCTCGATGATCACTTTCAGGTGGGCGCGCGGCGCATTGTCCGTCAACGCCTGGCGGCGCGCTCGCACGCCTTCGTTGAGCATGCTCATGATGTAACCCATCGTCGCTGCGATCAGGCCGTTCTTGTCCCGAAAGTAGTGACTGATGATGCCGTTCGACACGCCGGCCAAACGGGCAATGAGCGCAATGCTGGCGTCCCCCAGACCGACCTGATCGACCGCCTGTAGCGTGGCTTCGATCAACTGCTGACGGCGGATGGGTTGCATACCGACCTTGGGCATCTTGCTTTCTCCTCAGGTCTGCCAGCAGACGACAAGCGTCTGACTCGGCGAAGACCAGTCTATTTTGTTTTGATTGAACGTTCAATCAATAAAGAATAAGCTCTGCGACAATTTGTGCCATTGACAGCCCATGTGGCGGCGCCAGCGGCATCGATTAAAACCTTAGGAAATCGCGCAAACCCAGGGCCGGCAAGGCTTGTACGGGGGCGATCGATAAAGGACGCAGACGCCGTCGCAGCGTGAACAACCTGCGACATGCCTCAGGATCGGGCGATATCCCTGTGACCAATGCGCGCATGTGCAACCGTGCGCAGCAGTTTGAAGCGGTGGTAACGGCGTATGTGTTGCAGCGGATCGGTTCGAAACCGCGATTCCCAGGGTGCTTTTATAACACCTGATGCAGTGGGGGTATTCCACCAAATGCTCAGGAAGACCGATTAGCCTCCACTGCCGTTCTGCCCGGAGCCTTCTTGCAATGAGTTCTGCCTCACTAACCAAACCCCCCGCCGAGAGGGTACGGGTCAACCGCGTGGTGTTCTACACCTCGGCGCTGATGATCCTCGTTCTGACTGCCTTGCTTATCGCTGTTCCTGAAACTGCCGGCCGCGTACTGGGCGTCGCCCAGCAGTGGCTGACGCGCAGTTTCGGCTGGTACTACATGCTGGTGATCTGCGGCTACTTGCTGTTCGTCATCTACCTGGCGTTTTCCGACTACGGCAAGCTCAAGCTGGGCGGCAAGGAAGATCAGCCTGACTTCAGCTATGGCGCCTGGGCCGGCATGCTGTTCTCGTCGGGCATCGGTATTTCGCTGTTGTACTTCGGCGCATCCGAGCCACTGGATCACTATTTCAATCCGCCCGAAGGCACGCCGGCCAGCCTGGAAGCGGCGCGTCAGGGCCTGCAACTGACGTTCCTGCACTGGGGCCTGCATGGCTGGGCGATCTACGCCCTGGTGGGCTTGGCCGTGGGGTACTTCGCCTACCGTCACAACCAGCCGCTGGCACTGCGCTCGGCACTCTATCCACTGGTAGGCGAGCGCTGGGTCAAGGGCGCTGCCGGCAACGCTGTGGATATCTTCGGCATGTTCGTGACCCTGCTGGGCCTGGTCACCAACCTCGGGATCGGCTCGATGCAGGTCGCATCGGGGCTCGAATACCTGTTCGGCATGGACCACAGCAAGACCAACCTGCTGGTAGTGATCCTGGTAATGGCTGGCGTTGCCACGGTGGCGGCGGTCTCGGGTGTGGAAAACGGCATCCGCCGCCTGTCCAACCTGAACATCGCGCTGTTCAGCGGGCTGCTGATCTTCGTACTGCTGGGCGGCCAGACCCTGCACCTGCTCAACGGCTTCGTGCAGAACGTGGGCGACTACCTCAACGGCATCGTGCTGAAAACCTTCGACCTTTATGTGTATGAGGGTGAGTCGGGCAAGTCAGAGCGCTGGTTGGGCCTGTGGACAGTGTTCTATTGGGCCTGGTGGATTTCCTGGGGCCCGTTCGTGGGGATGTTCATTGCCCGGATCTCCAAGGGCCGTACCGTGCGCCAGCTGGTCAGCGGTGTGCTGTTGATCCCGCTGGGCTTCACCCTGGCGTGGCTGTCGATCTTCGGCAACACAGCCTTGGACCTGGTGATCAACCATGGCGCCGTCGAACTGGGCAAGACCGCCCTCGAGCAGCCGTCCATGTCGATCTACCAGCTGCTGGAATATTTCCCGGCCGCGAAGATCGTGATCGGCGTGGCCGTGTTCGTGGGCTTCGTCCTGTTCCTGACCCCAGCGGATTCCGGCGCAGTCATGATGGCCAACCTGTCGTGCAAAGGCGGCAAGGTCGACGAGGACGCCCCGCACTGGATGGTGGTGTTCTGGTCGGTGATCATCACCCTGGTCACCATCGGCCTGTTGTTCGCCGGCAACTTCGAAGCCATGCAGACCATGGTGGTACTGGCAGGCCTGCCGTTCTCGGTGGTGCTGGTGCTGTTCATGTTCGGCTTGTACAAGGCCATGCGGCAGGACGTGGCCATGGAGCAGGAGCGGGCCGAACTGGCCGCACGTGGCCGTCGAGGCTTCAGTGAGCGCCTGACCCAGCTCGAACTGCAACCGACCCAGGCTGTGGTGCAGCGCTTCATGGACAAGCAGGTCAGCCCTGCGCTGAAGGATGCTGCGGCTCAGTTGCAAACCCAGGGCTTCGACGTCGAGACCCGGGTCGGCCAATCGCGCAACATGATGGGCCTGCGGGTGATGATGGAAGAAGGTAACCCCTTCGTCTATGAAGTCAGCCTCGACGGCTACATGGCTGCACCGACAGAAGCCCCGGTCGAAGGTGAGCCCGAGGTACGGCAACGCTTCTACCGTGCCGAAGTGTATTTGCACGACGGTAGCCAGGAGTATGACCTGATGGGCTTTGCGCCTGAACAGATCGTGCGCGATGTACTGGACCAGTTCGAGAGCCATCGGCAAGTGTTGGGGCGGGTATACAGCTGACGCTTGGTCCTGGCCTAGCAATATGTACGGCCGATGACCACACGTGCGTGGCTACGGTGGGTCTCCCGATTCAAGGAGGCCCACCATGCCCACCGCTCGAGCCGCTTCATACGACCTCAAAGCCCAGGTCAACGCGCAATTTTCAAGCAGGCCTACATTACGGCAAGTAGCCAGCCGGCAGATCATGGGTCTGCTGATCGAGCACTACCCCCTGATCGCCGTCCATCGCCCCACGCTCAAGGATGCCAACCAGCTGAGCCTGGTCAGAGCTAACCCCGATGGGCAAAGCGTATCGACCCTTCCGCTCGTGGACGAGATCCTCAAGGCAAAGCTGCACAACCGGGTGCTGGACTTCGCGCCAGTGGCCAATTTCAACCAGTATCTGCTGCTCGACGGCAAACATTTCTTCGCCATCCCAGATCCGTTCGAGACAGCAGAGGGCGATCAAATCGATCTCTTCGCTCTGCAACCTGCCTTCGAAGACCTGCTGCTTTTACTGGATGGCTACTTCAACGCGGCGCAGGTCGAGTACTGGCGTGCTGTCGGCAGCATGGGGGTCAGCCGTGACCGCTGGCTGCAACTGGTCTTGAAGACGGCGCTGCTGCACAACCTGTCACTTCAAGGCTTGAGCGCTCGGCAGCAGGCATGTTTGCGTGGACTCTTGGGCAGCCCCAGTGAGCGGCCGACGGTGTTCATGGTGGAGATGACCCGCCCCTATCAGAACACCACCGTTAGCCGATTCCTGCCCGATCTTATCGTGCAAGGGCAGTGGGATGAGGGTGAGACAGTGCTGTGGTGCAAACCGTCCGGCGTGGTCTGGGCGTTCGACACGCTGGATGAGTTCGCGCAGGCCCTGCAGCAGGAATATCCCGGCCTTGTGGACGAGCTAGAGATGGCCTGGCATCGGCATGAGCTTGAAGGGGATCCCTTTGCGCAGCAAACGGCCATGATGCAGGAACTCATGCTGGGGCAAGTGAACGACCTGTACAAGGCGCCATTGACCGACGTCACGCAGTTGGAAAACGGCTACTTTGCATTGAGCGATCCTGCGCAATGGTTCATCGAAGGTTATGTCGACCCGTCCGATTTCAAGAAAGCGCCGGTAGGTGTATTTCGGGTGGCAGCAGCCGATAGCTTCGCTTGCCAGAGCGCCTTTTTCGAAATTGGCCTGGCCCAGGCCGACTCGGACGGGGAAGGGGCACTGTCCGGGATTCTCGATCTTCACAGCTACACCTGTCAGCAATTGCGAAAGCAGCTGTTGCAGGACCATCCGATTGATGCCAATTACTTTCCCGATGATGTGCTTCTGGAATTGAGCACTGCCTACGGGGTTCCTGGCGGGGCAGGTACGGGCGCCGGCGACGGCGTTGTGGAAAAGCGCACTATCACGTTGACGGAGTTTGCCATTGGTAACCTGAGTTCGCTCGGGCAAGCGACCATCACCGCCATCGGCCACCGTGAAGATCAGCTGATCATGGATTGGTTGACCGTTGATTACCTCAAGCAGCTTGTCTGGCGAGTAGACATCGGTGCCACTTACCCAGCGTATGTGGTCACCCATCTCGACGACGCGCAGCGCCAACCTGAGCGGGTCAAACGCTTCGCAGGAGAATGGCGAAGCGCATTCCTCAATAGCGCCTTGCTGGCGAAATTGACGCAACAGTTGAGCGAAATCGGCCTGCAGGCTATTTCCGATTATTGCGGCGGTAGGCTGGACGCAGCGCAACCGGCCAGCACACTGATGCCGTTCGCATTGCGACGTGCGCCGGACAGTGAGCAATACGATCGGGTGCATGGCATGTATGTCCTGGTCAATCAAACCCCAGGGACCGTTGTGCTGTACAGGCCCCTCTACGGCGGGAAGGCCGTGCTGGAATTCACCAGTACGGACGCTTTGATGGCTCAGGTGCGCGACGATGCTGAGCTGCAGACCAGCATCCTTGACTGGCTCACGCCTGAAGTGCGCCCGGTCTACGACCACGGCGGCTTCAGCGAGCCTCATCTGGGGCATTCGATCATCGATACCTCGATCTTGCCCGGGCGTGTAGCGCCTGCTCAGTTCTGGGCCAAGCCTTGGTTGGATGCTGTCGATCTCAAGCTGTACAGAGCCAACCGCGATTTGCTGGTCGATTTGGCCGAGCGCAGCTCGGTTTCCAACGCAGAAAGCCAGTGGGCGATTCTCACTCAAGGTGCCTGGTTGCTGTTCGATGTCGCTTCTATGGTGGTAACAGGGCCCGTCGGCGCCATAGCCTGGATGGTCCAAACGCTCAATGCCGCGGCGGCCGACGAAAAAGCCATCCGAGAAGGTACGGCGTTCGAGCGCTCGGCTGCCATTGTGGATATCGTGCTCAACCTGGTAATGGCACTGGGGCATGTGTTCGGACCAAAAACTGCCGCCAAGCCGGTAGAGTTACCCGATGCCATACGCCCTTCAACGTTGGCGCCGGGGTCGACACTCCCAGTGCTGGCCGATGCCGATATGCCCACGCAAGGCAAAGTCTACCTTCCTGGGCCGGTCACCAAGCCGCAGGCGATCATGGATTTCTCCTTCTCTGGTGGGGAAGGGTTCAATGCCTTGCCGGCCGAAATGCGCAGCAAGGTCTTGGGGTTGCGCGTTCAGATCGATCTGGAAGAGCACTCGCCCGCTTCCAGCGGGGAGGCCGCAGGTCTTTACACGGTCGATGGGCAGCGCTACGCAAAAATGCTGATGGGCACCTTTGCTGTATCGGTTGATACCGAAGGTGTGCGGATCGTTGATGCGCAGGGCCAGCCTGGCCCGTGGTTGAGGTATGTGGGGGGAGCGTGGCGTATCGACTCGGGCCAACGCTTGCTCGGCGGTATGCCCAAGAGCCGTCTTCAGCTTGTGCGCGAAGAGAACATGCGCCGCGAAGAGAGCATGCGTGAAGAGGATGCGCGCTTGACGTATGCGCGCGAAACATTGGCCGAGACCTATGACCGACATGCTTCGGAAGTGGATAAGACCACCGAAAAACTTGAGGAACTCGAGCGAGTCGAAACGCCCGATGCACAGCAGCTAGAAATGATCAGTCTATTGCGCCAAGTCAGAAGGGGGCAGCGCCAGTATGTGTGCAAAGACCTGGACGCACTCATCAAACACGACAGCGAGCACGACGCTCTGCTCATGTCGGGCGGATCGGTAAGACCTTCCAGTCAGCTCGTCTCGACCACGGTAGCGTATCAACGCAGTATTATCCGACGTGGCCTGTTGAGGTCCTGCGAGATGTATTACAACTTGCTGGCGGATATGATCAATGAGGAGTCCATAGACGCACAGCTTGAGGAAATCGCAGTCCTCCCTACCACTGAGCAGGAGCAGCAACGCTACAAGCAATTGACCGCCTCGCTCGAACGCGTGACGCAGTGGGCCAAAGACATGCTGGCCTTGGCCGCTAAACTTGATCCTCTACTTGAGAGCACCCGAGCCGACAATGACATTGTGTTCCAGGACGAGGATGGCAAGAGCGAAAACAAGCATCTTGAACTGACCCGAATCATTCAACAGCGCCAATTGAACGCCATTGATCTTGAGTTTCGACTGCTTGAAGACCTTGGCGAACTGTCAGTTGATCGTCTCCGGGGCGCCTCTGAAAAGCAGATCAACGAGTACAACGAAATGTTGGTTGGAAAGGCACTCAAGAGTGCGGGCAGTGCACATGGTGAATTGGCTGGCAGTAGCCTGTCTGGCGAAGAGCGAGTCGCTGTGCTCAATGACGTGATCGATGCGTACGAAGAGACCATTGGCAGGGCGCAATACCTGGCCGGCGCCAAACCTGAAGCTATCCGGCTCGATAAGCTCCAGCAGTATCTGGAAGAGCTACGCCGGTTGAAGCTGTTGGCCAACGAGGAAATGCAGGCCAATCTTCGTGAGGTCGAGCAGACCAAGACCTCTGCACCACGCGCTCCCGTCTATGCGCCGCGCGGCGGTGTGCGTCGAATGGTCAGGACCCAGCAGGGACGTAACGTTGTGGGTGTCGAGAGCGTCGACGACGCAGGCCTGCCCGTGGTGCAGCAAGTGGACAGTCATGCGAAGGTGTTGCGAACCTTTCGCCGGCAGAATAGCCAGTGGCAAGAGATCGAGCCCTTAGGCACGACCGAGCATTCGCCTGGCCCTGCCATAAGGCTAAGCGAACTGCGCCGACAAGCGCAGAAGCTGATCGATGGCGTTGATGCCACGGTTGCGATGGCAAGGAAATTTTTCGCCAAGAATGAGCCCCTGGGATTGACCACGATTGTCGACCAGCACGTCAAAGACCTCGAAAACAATCTGGCGCTTTTGCCCCGAACGGATGCCGAGAGTGCGTTGAGAGGGCGAATCGAGCATGCAATCACCGAGCTCGAAGACCATCGTCAGGAGCTGCTCAAGACGTATTACCTGACCTGCAAGACCCCTACCTTGAACGCGCTCAAGTTCCTTCACGGACTGGGTGAGATCAGCATTAGTCAAGCCGATCGCAGGGTGCCGTTGGGGGCAAACGATTACTTGGACACCTACGAGATCAAACGGGCGTCAGGCAAGCCTATCTGGGAGGCTCACTTTCACTACCCCGCCGTCGACACGCCGGATCGAGAATTTTCTCGAGGGCATCTGAAATTGTGGGAGCAGCGCAGGCTTGGGCATCAAGCCGTGTTGCGGGCCGCGAAGAAACAGGAAGTGCTCTCCATCTACCGTGGCCAGCTACGCAAAGGCGATGTCGAGGGCATCATTCCATTCGGGTAACGCTGTTGACTGTGATGGCCTGTGCTCTGCTCGCCGCCCGGGGGGCAGGGTCCAGACGTCACCGACGTGCCTGCGCTGGCATGAAGGCACGCGCTCGACTCGCTTCGCAGGCCCGCACGCGACGCCGCTCAACGATTGCTGTAACGGCCTTGCTTGCCGTGGGCGGGCATGGCCAGGTTGCTTCGTTCGGCAATCATCTGTTGCAGGTTGATCAGCTTCACACCCTGTCGCGCGAGGGTGGGTAGCTCGCGCTCCAGCACTTCGAGGGTTTGTGGATACGGGTGGCCAATCAGCACCGCTGACCCCTGCTTGCGCGCCAGGGCGATGCCTTGGTGCAGTTGGCGCGTGATTGCCTCTGGCGTGCGCTCGTCATCCAGAAACACATCCCTGGACACGTTCGCCGTACCCTGTGCCTGAGCTTGTGCCGCGGCCACGGTCGCGGCGCTAGTGCGGCTGTCGACGAAGAACAGGTCGCGTCGCTGTAGCTCGCCCATCAACCAGGTCATGGCGTCGCGTTGTGCAGTCATACGGCTGCCCATGTGGTTGTTCACACCAGCGGCATAAGGCACCTTGGCCAGGGCTGCATCAAGACGCCTGGCAAGCTCGGCCAGCGGCACGCCGGGGTGCCAGGCATAGGGCCCGGTGGCCGGGTCCATGGGCATGTGCAGGATGACGGTTTTACCCGCCTTGTGCGCTTGGCGGGCGAAGTCGGTGGCATGCGGGGTGTCAGGCATGATGGCCATGGTCACCGGCCCCGGCAGCGCCAGGGTTCGGCTGTCGCGTTCGGGGCTCTGACCCAGGTCATCGATGATGATGCTCATGTACGCCTGGCCGGTGGGCGCTGCGTGCGCCACGCCCGCCACCAGCCCGATCAGCAGATACAGCAAATAACGCATGGGTGGCTCAGCTGCCTTTGGTGATGTTCAGGCCCTTGAGCAGACTCAGGGCCTGGCTCAGCTGGAAGTCGTTGTCCTGGGGCCGCTCCTTGCGCTTGCTGCTGCCTGTGGGGCGGTCGGCGCCACCATTGCCGTTGCCCAGGTGCCCTTGCAGGTCGGCTTCCTTGAAGTTGTCGTTGTCCGCTTCGGCCGTAAGCTTGGCCTGGCGGACCTCGATGTCCGGCACAATACCCTGGGCCTGGATGGAGCGACCGTTGGGGGTGAAGTACAGGGCAGTGGTCAGTTTCAGCGCACGGTCGTTGGCCAGTGGCAGCACTGTCTGGACCGAGCCCTTGCCAAAACTGTCGGTGCCCATCAGCACGCCGCGCTTCTGGTCCTGCAAGGCGCCTGCGACGATTTCCGAGGCCGAGGCACTGCCGCCGTTGATCAACACCACCAGTGGCACACCTTCGCTGGCATCGGCGGGGTCAGCCGAGAAGCGCAGCTCGGAATTGGCGATCCGCCCTTTGGTGTACACGATCAAGCCCTTGGTCAGGAAATGGTCAGCCACTTCCACCGCCGACTGCAACACGCCCCCCGGGTTGTTGCGCAGGTCCAGGATCACGCCACGCAGCTTCTTGCCGTTGTCCTTGCGCAGCTTGGCCAAGGCCTTGCCCACTTCGTCGCCGGTCTTGACCTGGAACTGGGTGATGCGGATGTAGCCGTAGTCGTTCTCAAGCAGCTGGCTCTTGACGCTCTTGACCTGAATGACTGCACGGGCCAGCGTCACATCGAACGGCGTACCCCCGTCGCGCACCAGCGTCAGGGTGATCTTGTCGCCCACCTTGCCGCGCATCTTGTCCACGGCTTCGGTCATGGTCTGGCCACGTGTCGGTGCGCCGTTGATCTTGACGATCAGGTCCCCCGCCTGGACACCTGCCTTGGACGCCGGCGTGTCATCGATGGGCGAGACGACCTTGATGAAGCCGTCTTCCTGGCCGACTTCTATGCCCAGACCGCCAAATTCACCACTGGTACTTTCCTGAAGCTCCTGGAAATCTTCAGGGCCCAGGTAGGCCGAGTGGGGATCAAGGTTGCTGAGCATGCCCTTGATGGCGTTTTCCAGCAGGGTCTTGTCATCGACAGGCTCGACATAGGCCGCCTTGATGCGGTCCATGACTTCAGCGAAAGTGCGCAGCTCTTCAAGCGGCAGCGGCGCCTTGGCCGTTACCTCTGTGGCCGGCACGGCTGCCGCCTTGGTCGGCTCTGCGGCAACGGCCAGGGGTGCGCCGACCGCCAGGGCGATGGACAGGGCCAGCTGGGTAAGACGGGGCGAGTGCAGCATGTCGAACGAACTCCTGATCCTGTAGACGCTCCCTTCGGAGCATGGGCACAGCACACGCTGCGCCACATAAGTTTGACTAGCCGCGGCACCACTGGGAGGGGTCGGAAGGCCGGCCCTGCTGGCGGATGGCGAAATACAGACCGGCAGCCTCCTGGCCACCACTGTCGCCGACTGTCGAAATGGCTTCGCCTGCCTTGACGACGTCACCGGCGCTCTTGAGCAGGCTCTGGTTATGGCCATACAGGCTCAGGTAACCATTGCCATGGTCGAGAATGACCAGAAGACCGGCGCCACGCAACCAATCGGCGAACACCACACGGCCTCCATGGACAGCCCGCACCTGGGTACCGGGGTTGGCACTGATCATCACCCCGTCCCACTTGGCGCGTGAATCACCGCCGCGGGCATCCCCGAAGCGTGCCAGCAATCGACCATTGACTGGCCATGGAAGTTTTCCGCGGGAAGCAGAAAATGCACCGCCATAACTGGCACCGTCGCTCGAAACCATGGGCCCGAGGGTCGCGCGGGCCTTGCGAGGTGGCTCGACCGGCTCGGGTGCCTTGTCCCGGGCTGCGGCGGCGAGTGCCTCTTGCTGGCGGCGTTTTTCCGCTTCCTGCTGGGCCAGCAGTGCGCGTTGACGAGCCTGCTCGGCTTCACGCGCCTGGCGGGCCAGGGTTTCCTCGATGGTCTTGAGCACCTTGGAGAGGTCGGCCTGGTCCTGCTCGCGGGCGCGCAACTTCTGGTCGCGGTCTTTCACATCGCCGTTGAGTTTGGCCAGCACCTCGCGGCGCTTGCCCCGTTCGACTTCCAGCGCCTGACGGCGGGTGTCGAGGTCGGCGCGCTGGGCCAGCAATTGCGCTTGTTGACTGCCGATGTCGCGTTCCACACCGGCCAGTTGGCGCAAGGTGTCATTGAAGGCGCGCAGTTGCTCCAGGCGTGCCTTGCTGAGGTAATCGTAGTAGGTGAGCGTTCGCGCAAATTTTTCGGGGTTCTGCTGGTTGAGCAGCAGCTTGAGGTATTCCTCACGGCCGTTCTGATAGGCCGAACGGGCCTGAATGGCGATCAGCCGCTGTTGTTCAACGCGGGCGCTCTGGAGTTTTTTTTTCTCGGTATCAAGGCGCTCCAGCTCGCCTTCGGTCTTTTTTAGTTGCTGCTGCAGGGCCTCCACCTGCTTTTCCAGGTTGCCGATGTCGGTTTCGGTGGCCTTTAGGTCTTTCTGCACACCTGCCTTTTCTTCCTGGAGCTTGCCCAAGGTTTTCTTGAGTTCGGCGATGTCCTGGCGGGTGGCGTCCAGTTGCTGCTGGGTCTGTGCCCGCTCATCGGCGAACGCCGGGGTGAGCAGGCAAGACAAGGCGAGAAGGATCAGGGCGCGAAGCATGGGTTTGGCATACCGGGGATGGAGACTGGCCTAGTATGAATGAGCGGCAGGCTGCACGCTACACGCCACAGGAAGGGGCCGTGAACCGGCACGTGCTTCGTGTGGCGTGTGGCATGACCGTCAGGCGTCGATCAGGATGGAAGTGCCTGTCATCTCGGCAGGCTTCTCCAGCCCCAGCAGCTTGAGCATGGTCGGTGCCACGTCTGCCAGCACGCCGCCTTCGCGGACCTTGAGGTTGCGCTTGCCTACATAGATGAACGGTACTGGCTCGGTGGTGTGCGCGGTGTGCGCCTGGCCGGTGGATTCGTCTTCCATTTGCTCGACGTTGCCATGGTCGGCCGTGATGAGCGCTTCGCCACCGACCTTTTCAAGCGCCGCGACGATGCGGCCCATGCAACCATCCAGGGCCTCGACGGCCTTGACTGCCGCATCGAACACACCGGTATGGCCAACCATGTCACCATTCGCGTAGTTCACCACGATCACGTCGTGACGCTGCTGCTCGATGGCTTCGACGATACGGTCGGTGACCTCGGGCGCGCTCATTTCCGGCTGCAGGTCATAGGTGGCGACCTTGGGCGATGGGATGAGGATCCGCTCTTCACCTTCGAATGGCTCTTCGCGCCCGCCCGAGAAGAAGAAGGTGACATGCGCGTACTTTTCGGTCTCGGCGATGCGCAGTTGGGTCTTGCCGTTGTTCGCCAGGTATTCGCCCAGTACGTTGTGCAGGCTGGCCGGCGCGAAGGCGGCCGGCGCCGGGATCTTGGCCGAGTATTGGGTCAGGCCGATGTACGCCGCCACTTTCGGCAGGCGCGCGCGCGGGAACTCGTTGAAGTCAGGCTCGACGAACACGCGCGACAACTCGCGGGCGCGGTCGGCGCGGAAGTTCATGAAGATCACCGCATCGCCATCTTCGACCTTGACGGGCTCGCCGATGCGCGTGGCCTTGACGAACTCATCGCTCTCATCGCGGGCGTAGGCTGCTTCAAGGCCGGCCAGGGCAGTATCGGCAGTGTATTGCGCGTCACTGTCGACGATCAGGTTGTAAGCGGCGCTCACCCGGTCCCAGCGGTTGTCGCGGTCCATGGCGAAGTAGCGGCCGATGAGGCTGGCGATGCGGCCTTTGCCCAGCCGGGCGAAGGTGGCGTCAAGCAGCTCGATGGAGGATTGGGCGCTGCGCGGCGGGGTGTCGCGGCCATCGAGGAAGGCGTGCAGGTAGATTTTTTCGGCACCACGCTGCGCAGCCAGCTCGGCCATGGCAACGAGGTGGTCCTGGTGGCTGTGAACGCCACCGTCGGACAGCAGGCCGAGAATGTGCACGGCCTTGCCAGCGCCCGCCGCCGCATCGACCGCACCCGTGAGCACCGGGTTGGTGAAGAACTCGCCGTCACGAATGGCCTTGGTGACGCGGGTGAAGTCCTGGTAAACGACGCGCCCGGCGCCCAGGTTCATGTGGCCGACCTCGGAGTTGCCCATCTGGCCATCCGGCAGGCCGACATCCATGCCCGAACCGGAAATCAGGCCGTGCGGCTGGGTAGCCTGCAAGCGGTCGTACACCGGCGTGTTGGCGGCGTGGATGGCATTGTATTCAGGGCTTTCGCTGTAACCGAAGCCGTCCAGGATGATCAGGACCAGGGGTTTGGGCGTACTCGTCATCAATCAAACTCACGGTTGTTCAAAGATGATAAAGACACGCATTTTAGGGCAAATGCGCCGAGTATGGGCGAATAATCGTCCTCGAACCCGACCGGTGCACCCATGCGGCAATGTGTAACGGCGCTTGATCGGCGCTCCGGTCAGGCTTTGGTGGCACCGGGCTGGTGTGTATACTGGCCGGCATTTTCAATCGCGTGGAACACCCCAGATGGTTGCTAACCTGATTCAATTCGCGACAAACCACTACCTCCTGGTGGCGATCTTCGTCGTTCTGCTGGCGGCCTTGCTGGTCAACGAAATCCGCCGTGGCGGGCAGAGCCTGAGCAATGGGCAACTCACCGCCCTGGTCAACGCCGACAAAGGGCTGGTGATCGATATCCGCCCGGCCAAGGAATATGCTGCCGGTCACATCGTCGGTGCGCTCAGCATCCCCCAGGACAAGCTGGCCACCCGCATGACCGAGCTCGAAAAGCACAAGGACAAGACCCTGATCGTGGTGGACGCGATGGGTCAACATGCCGGCACCGTGTGCCGCGACCTGCTCAAGGCTGGTTACAACGCTGCCAAGCTCAGCGGTGGCGTTTCCAGCTGGAAAGCCGACAACCTGCCTTTGGTGAAGTGATATGAAGCCTGTCATCGTCTATTCCAGCGACTACTGCCCCTACTGCATGCGTGCCAAGTACCTGCTCCAAAGCAAGGGTGTGGCATTCCAGGAAATCAAGGTCGATGGCAAGCCGCAGGTTCGCGCTGAGATGACCCAGAAGGCCGGCCGCACCTCCGTGCCGCAGATCTGGATCGGCAGCACCCACGTCGGTGGCTGCGATGAACTGCATGCCCTGGAGGGCGCCGGTAAGCTCGACGCACTGCTGGCCGACTGATTTTTGCACTGCATTCCCAAACATTAGGATAAGGATCTGCCATGACTGACCAACAGACCACCGGCGCTGCTGCAGAAGACAACAGCCCTCAGTTCTCGATGCAGCGCATCTATGTGCGTGACTTGTCGTTCGAAGCCCCGAAAAGCCCGCAGATCTTCCGTCAGACCTGGGAGCCGAGCGTCGGGCTGGACCTGAACACCAAGCAGAAGGCCCTGGAAGGTGACTTCCACGAAGTGGTGCTGACCCTGTCGGTGACGGTCAAGAACGGTGACGAAGTCGCCTTCATCGCCGAAGTGCAACAGGCGGGTATCTTCCTGATCAAGAACCTGGATGCCGAGTCGATGAGCCACACCCTGGGTGCGTTCTGCCCGAACATCCTGTTCCCGTATGCTCGCGAAACCCTGGACAGCCTGGTGACCCGTGGTTCTTTCCCGGCCCTGATGCTGTCGCCGGTCAATTTCGACGCGCTGTATGCGCAAGAAATGCAGCGTATGCAGGAAGCCGGCGAAGCACCCACCGTGCAGTGATCGCCCGCTTCACCAAAAGCGCCCTTAGTGGCGCTTTTTGTTTGTCTGGCGTACAGCCTCACGCCGGCAGGTCCCGTAGGGCATTGCGCTGCTGCCTGACGCTAAGTCAGCTACCGGCAAACCCGTTCTGACGCCAGGCTTCGTATACCGTCACAGCTACCGTGTTGGACAGGTTCAGGCTCCGGCACCCGGGGCGCATGGGCAGTCGCAGTCGTTGTTCGGCGGGCAGGCTGTCCAGCACATCCGTCGGCAGGCCGCGGCTTTCGGGGCCAAACAGAAATGCGTCGCCAGGCTGGTAGGCCACTTCATGGAAAGGGTGCGAACCCTTGGTCGTGAAGGCGAAGAGCCTTGGCTGGCCCAGGCTTTCCAGGCAGTGCGCCAAGCTCGGGTGGCGCTTGAGCGTGGCATACTCGTGGTAATCGAGGCCTGCGCGGCGCAAGCGCTTGTCGTCCAGTTCGAAGCTGATGGGCTCGATCAAGTGCAGCGCGCATCCGCTGTTGGCGCACAGGCGAATGATGTTGCCCGTATTGGGTGGAATTTCGGGTTGAAAAAGGATGACGTGAAACATGCACGGCTCCAAGCATGAAGATGGTGAGCATTCTACCCCTGAACCGGACGTGCGATCGAAAGCCTTCCCCAGGGTGATGCTTTCACTGGCAATCGTGGGCGTGATGATCGGTTTGATGATTGGCCGTCTGACCGCGCCCGTGGAGCGCGAGCTGCAGCAGGTGAGCGTGGCGCAAGATGGGTTGGTGTTGTGGTTCAACGCAGAACCCAAGCTGCATGGGGAGAACGTGGAAGGTACCGTGGCGTTGCTGTTTCAGGCCAAGGGCCGCCCCCAGCGAGGGCAGTTGACCGTGCGTGGCAAGCCGGTCAGCTGGCGGGTGCAGGACAGCCAGGAGGGCCTGCTGTTGACGGTGGTGGCTGCGCGTACGCTGCAGGGCCACTGGTCCAGTGAAGAAGTGTCTGGACGCTGGCGGGTGCAGGTGGACCTGCGCGAATAAAAGAGGGGATTCCCGGCCTGCCTGTACCAAGGTCCCCGAAACGTGTGCGTGAGCGAATAAAAGAGGGGTCACCTGGCCTGCCTGTACCAGGGCCCCCGAAACGGATGTTATCTGTCCTGTTGCAGGTGCCGTGCCAACTTCTGAGCCCCGCTATAACAGGGTGAAAAGGGGAAAACGGCCAGTGTTTGCGGCCATTTGTGCCTTCGGGCGGTGCGTCTGGCACAGAAACGGTGCAACCATGCGCCTAAATGAAAAAGGGCCGCGAAGCGGCCCTTTTCAGGTGTTCTGCAGTCGTCTACGCCTGGTGGTCTTCACCTTCCTCTTCATCACCACCGGCTACGTTCATGCCTAGTTCCTTGATCTTGCGCGTCAAGGTATTGCGACCCCATCCCAGCAACAGTGCCGCATCTCGGCGCCGCCCGGCAGTGTGCTTGAGGGCCGTCTCGATCATGATGCGCTCGAAACTCGGAACGGCGCTGTCAAGCAGGCTGGTCTGCCCGCGCGCCAGTGCCTGGTCCGCCCACTGGCGCAGTGCTTGCTCCCAGTTGGTAACCGGTGCGGCATCCTGTGGCAGGTTCAACAACTCAGGTGGCAGGTCGCCGATCAATACCTCACGGCTCGAAGCCATTACCGTGATCCAGCGGCAGGTGTTTTCCATCTGTCGCACGTTGCCCGGCCATGGCAGGTTGCGGATGAACTCCTCGGTCTCTGGCTTGAGTACCTTGGGTTCTACCGATAGCTCCTGGGCCGCCCGGGCCAGGAAGTGGCGGGCAAGGGCGGGAATGTCTTCACGGCGGTCCGCCAACCGAGGGATATGAATGCGGATGACGTTCAGGCGATGGAACAAGTCCTCGCGGAACTTTCCGGCCTGCACCAGCGCTTCTAGGTTCTGATGGGTAGCAGCAATGATGCGCACGTCGACCTTGACCGGAATGTGGCCGCCTACGCGATAGAACTCGCCGTCGGCCAACACACGCAGCAGGCGCGTCTGGGTATCGGCCGGCATGTCGCCGATCTCATCGAGAAACAGCGTGCCGCCGTCCGCTTGTTCGAAGCGCCCTCGACGCAGGTTGGCCGCGCCGGTGAAAGCGCCTTTTTCATGGCCAAACAGCTCCGACTCCATCAGGTCCTTGGGGATCGCCGCCATGTTCAGGGCGATGAAGGGGGCGGCTGCGCGCGGGCTGTGCCGATGCAGCGCGTGGGCGACCAATTCCTTGCCCGTACCGGACTCGCCATTGATCAGCACGGTGATGTTGGAATGGCTCAGACGGCCGATGGCGCGGAACACCTCCTGCATCGCCGGCGCTTCACCGATGATTTCAGGGGTGCGCGCCAGGTTTTGTGGCACTTCCAACCCTTGCTGCTCCTGGGCGTGCTGGTTGGCACGCTTGACCAGGGCAACCGCTTCATCCACATCGAAAGGTTTGGGCAAGTACTCGAAAGCACCGCCCTGGTACGACGCCACGGCGCTGTCCAGGTCCGAGTGCGCGGTCATGATGATGACCGGCAGGCGCGGGTGCTGGTCGCGTATCTGCGCCAACAGCTCCAGGCCACTGGAGCCAGGCATGCGGATGTCGGAAATGATCACGTCTGGCTGCTGACGGGCCAGTCGGCCCATGACGCCCTCGGCGCTGTCGAAGCTCTGGGTGGTCATCCCTTCCTGTTGCAGGGCTTTTTCAAGGACCCAGCGAATGGAGCGATCATCGTCGACGATCCATACGGTTTCACTTCGGCTCATGAGGCGGTGGCTCCTTGTTCCAGGGGCAGATAGATAGAGAAGGCGGTGTGACCTGCGTGGCTTTCACACTCGATCAGCCCCTGGTGCTGACTGATGATGTTTTGGGTAATGGCCAGGCCCAGGCCGGTACCGTCCGGGCGACCACTGACCATGGGATAGAAAAGGGTGTCCTGCAGCTCGGCAGGGATGCCGGGGCCGTTGTCGATGATCTCGACGCGCGCCACCAGGCGATGGCGCACGTGACCGATGGTGAACTGGCGCAGTGCCCGGCTGCGCAAGGTGATGCGGCCCAGGCGCAGCTCATTTTGCGAGCTGATGGCCTGCATGGCGTTGCGCACGATGTTGAGCACAGCCTGGATCATCTGTTCGCGGTCGATCAGCACGTCCGGAAGGCTAGGGTCATAGTCACGCGCCAGGGTGATGCAGCCCTGGCTCTCGGCCTCCACCAGGCTGCATACCCGCTCCAGCACCTCGTGGATGTTGGTCATGGCCAGCGATGGCAGCTTGTTCGAGCCCAGCATGCGATCGACCAGGTTACGCAGGCGGTCAGCTTCTTCGATGATCACGTTGGTGTAATCGCGCAAGCTCTCTTCGGGTAACTGACGCGCCAGCAATTGTGCTGCACCGCGGATGCCGCCCAAGGGGTTCTTGATCTCATGGGCCAAGCCGCGCACCAGCATCTTGGTGGTCTCCTGCTTGCTTAGCTGGGCTTCTTCCTTGGTGATGCGCAGGAGGCGATCGCGTGGGTGGACCTCCAGCAGCAGCAGGGTCTGGCTCAGGTGCAGGATCGGTGTAACGGCATAGTCCACCGTGATGGTCTGCCCCGTCAGCGAGGTCAACTGGGCTTCACGCTTGGTAAAGGGGTGTGCCTGCTCCACGGCCTGGCGCAGCGAGCTCAACGCTTCGGTGGACTCGGTGAACAGCTCGCTGATGAACTGCCCGTGGCTGCGCTGGCCACTGACGGCCAGCAGCATTTCGGCGGCCGGGTTCATGTATTCCAGCCGCAGCTCGGCGTTGAGCAGCAGCGTGGCCGTGGTCAGGTTGTCCAGAAGCAGACGGTGTTGTGCATCACTGATGGTCATGGTGCGGCGTCGACCTCTTTCGGTGCTTGCTGGCAAAGGAGCCGCGCTGTGCGCGACACATCCAGTGGTTGCTGTTGGTCTGGAAATGCAAGAAACAAACCAAGGCGCCGAAAAGAGGCAGATTCGACAGGATCCTGTAACTTTTCGCCCAGATTCGCACCAGAAGACGCTGCATTAACGTTTCAGGTGCTTCATTTTGGAATAAATAACGGTGCAACCAGGAAATTGCTGCACCATTTTGGAGCATAGGGCTTTTACGAGGGATCGCAAAGCTGGCCAGTTGCCCTGATCATGCCCTGCTTCATCAGCGGTGCATTTGGCCGGCTTGCAATAGCGCTAGCCACGCGCTGCGCACAGGCCCGCCCGTCCTGACGCCTGAATGCCGCAAGCTGTTCAAGCAATTGATTTTCGAGCCTGTCCAGCTGCGGGCGAATGACCGTTTGCAGGTCCTCCCGCAGGTGGTGCGGCGCTTGTCCTGCCAAGCGCCATTGGTGCAGCAGGGTGTACTGCACAAGCTTGTTGGCTTCCATCTGGTCGGCAAAAAAGGCTTTGGTATCGTGCGGGGCCAGGCCAAACACAGGTGCAGCCACCTGCACGCGCATCAGGACCTCTTGCTCGCGTTCAGTGGCTTGCACGGGTTGCCCTTTGTCCCACTTGTGCAAGGCAACGGCCTGCGCAATGGCCAGGCGCTGCTCAATGGTAGCTAACAACGGCTCAAGAGCAGGGTGTTGCGGTGCAGCAGCAGTGCAGCCAGTCAAGCTGAACGCTGTAAACAGACAAAGCAGTCGATTGCGCATACAGGGTGCCTCCTAGGGATGGAGGTCTGATTCTGAGAGGGATGGGCAACTCACCGAGGTAGGTAACTTCCGAAATGCCTGAAGTCCAAAACGCAAACGGCCTCCCAAGGGAGGCCGTTTCGATCCAGTCATCGGCGCCAGGCGCCGATCAGATCAGCAGCTGTAGTACAGCTCGTATTCCAGCGGATGGACGAAGGTACGGACCTTGATTTCTTCTTCGCTCTTGAGCTCGATGAACGCGTCGATGAAATCATCGGAGAACACGCCGCCCTTGGTCAGGAACGCACGGCCCTTGTCCAGCTCTTCCAGGGCTTCCTTCAGGCTGCCGCACACCTGTGGGATGTCCTTGGCCTCTTCAGGCGGCAGGTCATACAGGTTTTTGTCGGCTGCATCGCCTGGGTGGATCTTGTTCTGGATACCGTCCAGGCCAGCCATCAGCAAGGCCGCGAAGGCCAGGTACGGGTTAGCCGATGGGTCTGGGAAGCGCGCCTCGATACGGCGGGCTTTCGGGCTGCCGACATAAGGGATACGGATCGAAGCCGAACGGTTGCGTGCCGAGTAGGCCAGCATCACGGGTGCCTCGAAACCTGGGACCAGACGCTTGTACGAGTTGGTCGACGGGTTGGTGAAGCCGTTCAGGGCCTTGCCGTGCTTGATGATGCCGCCGATGAAGTACAGGGCGGTGTCGGACAGGCCGGCATAGCCTTCACCTGCGAAGGTGTTCTTGCCGTCTTTCCAGATCGACATGTGCACGTGCATACCCGAGCCGTTGTCGCCGTACAGCGGCTTCGGCATGAAGGTAGCGGTGCGGCCGTAGGCGTCGGCAACGTTGTGCACGACGTACTTGAGGGCCTGGACTTCGTCGGCCTTCTTCACCAGGGTGTTGAACTTGACGCCGATTTCGTTCTGGCCGGCAGTGGCCACTTCATGGTGGTGCACTTCGACCAGCTGGCCCATCTCTTCCAGTGCGTTGCACATGGCAGTACGGATTTCGTGGTCGTGGTCGAATGGCGGTACTGGGAAGTAGCCACCTTTGACGCCTGGGCGGTGGCCTTTGTTGCCGCCTTCGATATCGGCACCGGTCATCCACGAGCCTTGCTCGGAGAAGATCTTGAACATCGAGCCGGAGATGTCCGACTGGAACTTCACTTCGTCGAAGATGAAGAACTCAGGCTCCGGGCCGGCGAACACGGTGTCACCGATGCCAGTGCTCTTGAGGTATTCCTCGGCGCGCTTGGCGATCGCACGTGGGTCACGGTCGTAGCCCTGCATGCTCGACGGGTCGACGATGTCACAGGTAATGATCAGCGTCGGCTCTTCGGTGAACGGGTCCAGAACGGCAGTCTCGTCTACCGGCATCAGGATCATGTCGGAGGCTTCGATGCCTTTCCAGCCAGCGATGGAGGAGCCGTCGAACATCTTGCCGACTTCGAAGAAGTCTTCGTCCAACGCATCACGCGCCGGCATGGTCACGTGGTGCTGAGTACCTTTGGTGTCCGTGAAACGCAGATCAATCCACTTGACGTCATGATCTTTGATGAGCTGAACCGACTTCGACATGTTGTCCTCCGGATGGTCTAGGGCACGGTTGGCCGCCGCCCTGGAAAAAGGGTGTTGCCGGGCGCGGATAGTCGGCCAAGCTTACCTGCCTCACAAGGGAGCAAATTGCATGCCAGTGCCCGAAAATGGCGAGGTCGGGACAGAAGGGGGCGTTTGTGGGCATCTGGCTGGGGCTGCAGGGAGAAATGTGCACCCTTACGATGCGATTTTTTTAATTGTCGCACCAATAAGGTGCATTGGGTCGAATGGCGTTGAATGGGATCGTACTCGACGTATTAGGCCGACTGGATGCAATGGGCCGTCTGCTCAAGATCACAGATACCGCCTTCAAGCCCCGACGTGCGGTGTCTCAAGTTGGCTTCCTGCATTTTTCTGCAAGCTTCTGCTCAAAAGTTGGTCAAATCCTGAGCAATTTCCGATATAATTCGCGCCCCTCATTTTCGGCAGGCCCTGCGCGCGCTGTAAACCAATGAAACTTATCGTCAAAGTCTTCCCAGAGATCACCATCAAGAGCCGGCCGGTGCGCAAGCGCTTCATCCGTCAGCTCGCCAAGAACATCCGCAACGTGCTCAAGGATCTGGATCCTGAGCTCGTGGTCGATGGTGTCTGGGACAACCTCGAGGTAATCACCCGCATCGAGGACGAGAAGGTTCAGCGCGAGATCGTCGAGCGCCTGACCTGTACACCGGGTATTACCCACTTCCTGCAGGTCGAGGAGTACCCCCTGGGCGACTTCGACGACATCGTCGCCAAGTGCAAGCAGCACTTCGGCCACCTGCTGGCCGGCAAGCACTTTGCGGTGCGTTGCAAGCGCGGTGGGCACCACGACTTCACGTCGATGGACGTCGACCGCTACGTGGGCAGCCAGCTGCGCCAGCAGTGCGGTGCGGCCGGCATCACGTTGAAGAACCCGGAAGTGCTGGTACGCATCGAAATCCGCAACCAGCGCCTGTTCGTGATCCACAACCAGCACCAAGGGATTGGCGGCTACCCGCTGGGCGCCCTGGAGCAGACCCTGGTCCTGATGTCCGGCGGGTTCGACTCTACCGTGGCCGCCTACCAGATGATGCGTCGCGGCCTGATGACGCACTTCTGCTTCTTCAACCTCGGCGGACGTGCCCACGAACTGGGCGTGATGGAAGTGGCACACTTCCTTTGGAAGAAGTACGGCAGCAGCCAGCGCGTGCTGTTCATCAGCGTACCCTTCGAGGAAGTGGTCGGCGAGATCCTCAACAAGGTCGACAACAGCTACATGGGCGTCACCCTCAAGCGCATGATGCTCCGTGCCGCGGCGCGAATGGCCGAGCGCCTTGAGATCGACGCGCTGGTGACTGGCGAAGCCATATCCCAGGTATCCAGCCAGACCCTGCCGAACCTGTCGATCATCGACTCGGCCACCGACAAGCTGGTGCTGCGCCCTCTGCTGGCGACCCACAAGCAGGACATCATCGACCAGGCCAACGCCATCGGTACCGCCGATTTCGCCAAGCACATGCCCGAATACTGCGGCGTGATTTCGGTGAACCCGACTACCCATGCCAAGCGTCACCGCATGGAGCACGAAGAAAAGCAGTTCGAGATGCAGGTACTCGAGCGCGCCATCGAGCGCGCCAAGTTCATCTCCATCGACCATGTGATCGATGAGCTGGGCAAGGACATCGAGATCGAAGAAGTGGCCGAGGCATTGCCGGGCCAGATCGTCATCGATATCCGCCACCCCGACGCCCAGGAGGACGAGCCTCTGGCGATCGACGGTATCGAAGTCCAGGCGCTTCCGTTCTATGCCATCAACAGCAAGTTCAAGCACCTGGACCCCACGCGCCAGTACTTGCTGTATTGCGACAAAGGTGTGATGAGCCGTCTGCACGCACACCACCTGCTCAGTGAGGGACATGCCAATGTGCGTGTTTATCGTCCGGCATAAGACGCCAGGGCTGTATGGCGGCAGCATCCGCCATCGCCCTCCCGACCTGCGGGCCCGCTGAGCCTCAAACGTACTTATTCGCCGCCTACACTGGCGGCAACCGAATCCTCTGATCGAGATACAGTTGTGATCGAAAATCTGCGTAACATCGCCATCATCGCCCACGTTGACCATGGCAAAACCACCCTGGTAGACAAACTCCTGCGCCAGTCGGGCACGCTCGAGCGTAACGAGCTCAACGACGAGCGCGTGATGGACTCCAACGACCAGGAAAAAGAGCGCGGCATCACCATTCTGGCGAAGAACACCGCCATCAACTGGAACGGCTACCACATCAACATCGTCGACACCCCCGGCCACGCCGACTTCGGTGGCGAGGTTGAGCGTGTGATGTCGATGGTCGACTCCGTGCTGCTGCTGGTCGATGCCCAGGACGGCCCGATGCCACAGACCCGCTTCGTGACCAAGAAGGCCTTCGAAGCTGGCCTCAAGCCAATCGTGGTCATCAACAAGGTCGACCGCCCGGGCGCGCGTCCTGACTGGGTTCTGGACCAGATCTTCGATCTGTTCGACAACCTGGGCGCCACCGATGAGCAGCTGGACTTCAAAGTCGTCTACGCCTCGGCCCTGAACGGCATTGCCGGCCTGGACCACACCGACATGGCCGAAGACATGACCCCGCTGTACCAGTCGATCATCGACAACGTACCTGCGCCTTCGGTTGACCGTGACGGCCCGTTCCAGATGCAAATCTCGGCACTGGACTACAACAGCTTCCTGGGTGTGATCGGCGTTGGCCGCATCGCCCGTGGTCGCGTCAAGCCGAACACCCCGGTTGTCGCCATCGACACCAATGGCAAGAAGCGTAACGGCCGTATCCTCAAGCTGATGGGCCACCACGGTCTGCACCGCGTCGACGTTGAAGAAGCCCAGGCTGGCGACATCGTCTGCATCAGCGGTTTCGACGAGCTGTTCATCTCCGACACCCTGTGCGACCCAACCGCCGTCGAAGCGATGAAGCCACTGACCGTTGACGAGCCAACCGTGTCCATGACCTTCCAGGTCAACGACTCGCCGTTCTGCGGCAAGGAAGGCAAGTTCGTCACCAGCCGGAACATCAAGGACCGTCTGGACAAGGAACTGCTGTACAACGTAGCCCTGCGCGTTCAGGAAACCGATTCTCCTGACAAGTTCAAGGTATCGGGCCGTGGCGAGCTGCACCTGTCGGTGCTGATCGAAACCATGCGTCGCGAAGGCTTCGAGATGGCCGTGGGCCGTCCGGAAGTGATCATTCGTGAAGTCGACGGCGTCAAGCAAGAGCCGTTCGAAAACGTCACCATCGACATCCCTGAAGAATCCCAGGGCAAGGTCATGGAAGAGATGGGCCTGCGTAAGGGCGACCTGACCAACATGGTTCCGGATGGCAAGGGCCGTGTGCGCCTTGAGTACAACATCCCGGCCCGTGGCCTGATCGGCTTCCGTAACCAGTTCCTGACCCTGACCAACGGTGCAGGCATCCTGACCTCGATCTTCGATCGCTACGACACCATGAAGTCGGGCCAGATGTCCGGCCGTCTGAACGGTGTACTGGTGTCGGTCGAAACCGGCAAGGCCCTGACCTACTCCCTGGAAACCCTGCAAGCGCGCGGCAAGCTGTTCGTCGAGCACGGTCAGGAAATCTACGGTGGTCAGATCATCGGCCTGAACAGCCGCGACAACGACCTGGGTGTGAACCCGACCAAAGGCAAGAAGCTCGACAACATGCGTGCTTCGGGCAAAGACGAAGTCATCGCCCTGGTACCGCCAGTGCGTCACACCCTGGAACAGGCCCTGGAATTCATCCAGGACGACGAGCTGTGCGAAGTCACGCCGAAGTCGATCCGTCTGCGCAAAAAGATCCTGGACGAAGGCGAGCGTACCCGCGCTGCCAAGAAAGCCAAGAACTGAGTTAGCTCAGGCTGAATGAAAACGCCCCCGGCCGAAAGGCCGGGGGCGTTTTTGTTTGTCTGGCGACTCGTTGTCCTGTCGGTGGCCAGCTAGGCTCCAGCGGTATGCAAATACCGACAGGTTATCGACCCCTATTGGGTCTTAGCGCCCAACCACCTTCGGCTTGTACGCACAATACCCCGGCCGTGGCCCGACCTTCGGATGGTTGCGGCAGGTGTCGGGGCGCTTGTCATAAATGGTGCACAGGCGGCTCTTACGATCCAGGTACATGCAATCGTCGTTGCTCATGCGCGTCAGGGTGAAGATGCCCGACTTCTGGTTGAAGCGCTCGATGATGCCTTCTTTCTGCAAACGCTTGGCCACGTTTTTAGGCGGCTCGTCTTTTTCGAATTCATCCACCACGCCGATGCGGATCAGGTCCTTGATCTTGACCTCCACCGGCAAGGTACAGCAAGTTGAATGGCAGCCGCCGCACATGTGGCTGGCATAGCGCTGCCAAGTCTCCAGGCGGTCGACTTCGGCAGCGGCGATCAGGGTCGTTTTCATCGTTTTATGAGGCGGATCACGGTATAGGGCGCGCGATGATACCGGAATTGCTCAATTTATGAACAATTTTATGATCGGTTGCATGCGGCCACGCAAATACTCGAACACTGGTGATTGCGGCCGGTCGAAGCGTCTAGGCTCAACATTTGCTTTCTGCTCTTGTCCATTTGCCCCGAGGATGACGCATGTCCCAGGAACCCAAAGCGCGTGACGCTGAAGTCGCGGATTTTCGCGCTGCAGTGCTGGATAAACTTACCTATGCCGTCGGCAAGGACCCGGAGCATGCTTTCGACCATGACTGGTTCGAAGCCATCGCCCTGGCTGCGCGCGACCATATGGTCGATCACTGGATGGACCATACCCGGCAATCCTACCGACGCAGTCAGAAGCGGGTGTATTACCTCTCCCTGGAGTTCCTGATCGGTCGGCTGCTGTATGACAGCCTGAGCAACCTGGGCTTGCTGGACATCGCGCGCGACGCGCTGGATGGCCTGGACGTGGACCTGGAGCGCATTCGCTTGCTTGAGCCCGACGCGGCGCTGGGCAACGGCGGTTTGGGCCGGTTGGCAGCGTGCTTCATGGAAAGCATGTCAACGCTGGGCATTGCCGCGCATGGTTACGGTATCCGCTACGAGCACGGTCTGTTCCGGCAGGCCATGGTGGACGGTTGGCAGCAGGAACAGACGGAAAACTGGCTGGATTTCGGCAACCCATGGGAATTCGAGCGGGCCGAAGTCATCTACCCCATCAGTTTTGGTGGCAGCGTCGAAACGGTCAGCGACACGCATGGCAACCAGCGCCAGGTGTGGTCTCCCAGCGAAACCGTCCGGGCGGTGGCGTACGACACGCCGGTCGTTGGCTGGAGAGGCTCCAGCGTCAATACCTTGCGCCTGTGGCGTGCACGGGCGCTGGAGGAACTGCACCTGGAGCGCTTCAACGCAGGGGACCACCTGGGCGCCGTTGCCGAGGTGGCGCGCGCCGAAAGCATCTCCCGCGTACTGTACCCGGCCGACAGTACCGAGGCTGGCCAGGAGCTGCGCCTGCGCCAGGAGTACTTCTTCGTGTCGGCATCGCTGCAAGACCTGCTGCGTCGGCACCTGAACATGCATGACAGCTTGCTCAACCTGCCCGACGCGGCGGCTATCCAGCTCAACGATACCCACCCCTCCATCGCCGTGGCCGAGCTGATGCGGTTGCTGGTCGACGAACATCAAATCCCCTGGGACACCGCCTGGGAAGTGACCGTGGGCACCTTGGCCTACACCAACCACACCTTGCTGCCCGAGGCCCTGGAAACCTGGCCGGTGGCCCTGATGGAGCGCATGCTGCCCAGGCACATGCAGATCATCTACCTGATCAACGCCTACCATATCGATTCGTTGCGTGCCAAAGGCATGCATGATTTCGACCTGCTGCGTGCCGTGTCCTTGATCGAAGAAGACAACGGCCGGCGGGTGCGCATGGGCAACCTGGCGTTCCTTGGCTCGCACAGCGTCAATGGCGTATCGGCGCTGCACAGCCAGTTGATGAAGAGCACGGTCTTTTCCGAGCTGCACAAGCTGTACCCCCAGCGGATCAACAACAAGACCAACGGCATCACCTTCCGCCGCTGGCTCTATCAGTCCAACCCCCAACTGACCGGCATGCTGGTGGAGGCGTTGGGCCCCGAGCTGCTGGACGACCCTGAGCGCCTGCTGACCGGGCTGGTTCCGTTCGCCGACAAAGCCAGTTTCTGCAAGCAGTTCGCAGCGCAGCGGCTGCACAGCAAGCGTGCATTGGCGAGCATCATCCAAGATCGCGTGGGCGTTACGGTGAACCCGGAAGCGATGTTCGACGTGCAGGTCAAGCGCATCCACGAGTACAAGCGGCAACTGCTCAACCTGCTGCACACCGTAGCGTTGTACCAGGCTATTCGCCACGACCCGGGTACGCACTGGGTACCCCGGGTCAAGATCTTCGCGGGCAAGGCAGCGGCCAGCTACCATCAGGCCAAACTCATCATCAAGCTGACCAACGACATCGCCCGGGTGGTCAACAACGATCCCACCGTGCGCGGCCTGCTCAAGGTCGTGTTCCTGCCCAATTACAACGTAAGCCTGGCCGAAAGCATCATCCCGGCGGCGGACCTTTCCGAGCAGATATCCACGGCCGGCTACGAGGCCTCGGGTACCAGCAACATGAAGTTCGGCCTCAATGGCGCCCTGACCATCGGCACCCTCGATGGCGCGAACGTGGAGATGAGCGAGCAGGTCGGCCCCGACAACATGTTCATCTTCGGCTTGACGGCGCAGCAAGTGGAAGCGCGCAAGCGCGCCGGCGATTTCGGCGCCTCGGCTGCCATCGCGGCCTCCGGGCGCTTGAACGACGTGTTGCAGGCCATCCGCAGTGGTGTGTTTTCCTCGGACGACCCTTCGCGTTACACCGGTCTGATCGATGGCCTGATTGGCTACGACCGCTTCATGGTCTGTGCCGATTTCGATGCCTACTGGGACGCTCAGCAGCGGGTGGAAGACCTGTGGCACAAGCCGCAGCAGTGGTGGCGTATGGCAGTGCTGAACACGGCACGCATGGGCTGGTTCTCGTCGGACAGGACCATCCGCGAATACGCGACCGAGATCTGGAAGGCGCTGGACTGACACAGGGCAGGCCAGGTGGGCACCGCCACCTGGCTCGTCGACGTTGCCAGCAGCAGCGATCACAGGCCGCCCGGCGCCAGCATGGGGCCGGGCAGCCCTGTGCCGACCGTCGGCCTGGCGAGCGCTGAACTCCCGATCCATTGTGCCGTCTGACAGCCGTGGCGAGTCTCATCGCTCGCTAGCCCGCCGCTCTCCCTGTAAACTGCGTGGGTTTTCCATCCCCAATCCTGTTGGAGCCATACATGTCCCGCGTTACCCTGAGTCGCTATCTGATTGAGCAGACCCGCAGCAACAATACCCCTGCCGATCTGCGCTTCCTGATCGAAGTGGTGGCGCGTGCGTGCAAGGAAATCAGCCATCACGTGTCCAAGGGCGCCCTTGGCGGTGTGCTGGGCAGCATGGGCACCGAAAACGTCCAGGGCGAAGTCCAGAAGAAGCTGGACGTCATCTCCAACGACATCCTGCTCGAAGCCAACGAATGGGGCGGTCACCTGGCCGGCATGGCGTCCGAGGAAATGGACAACGCCTACCAGATTCCGGGTCGCTACCCCAAAGGTGCCTACCTGCTGGTCTTCGACCCGCTCGACGGCTCCTCCAACATCGACGTCAACGTGTCTGTCGGTACCATCTTCTCGGTACTGCGTTGCCCTAACGAGTACCTGAGCCAGAACGAAACCCTGAACGAAAATGCCTTCCTGCAGCCGGGCACCGAGCAGGTTGCGGCCGGCTACGCCATCTATGGCCCGCAGACCATGCTGATTCTGACCCTGGGCAACGGCGTCAAGGGCTTCACCCTGGACCGCGAACTGGGTAGCTTCGTGCTGACCCACGAGAACATCAGCATTCCGGAAACCACCGCCGAATTCGCCATCAACATGTCCAACCAGCGTCACTGGGAAGCCCCGGTACAGCGCTACGTGGGCGAGCTGCTGGCAGGCGAGACCGGCCCGCTGAAAAAGAACTACAACATGCGTTGGATCGCCTCGATGGTGGCCGACGTACACCGTATCCTCACCCGTGGCGGCCTGTTCATGTACCCGCGCGATGCCCGTGAGCCGAGCAAGCCGGGCAAGCTGCGCCTGATGTACGAAGCCAACCCGATGTCGTTCATCATCGAACAGGCCGGTGGCGCGTCCACCAACGGCTACGACCGCATCCTCGACATTCAGCCAGAGAGCCTGCACCAGCGTGTGTCGGTGATCCTGGGCTCGAAGGAAGAGGTTGAGCGCGTCACCGCCTACCACAAGGAGTAAGTCATGCTCGCACCTTGGCAGCCTTTGCTGGAATGGTGGTTCGGTTGGGGCACCAGCGCCCAGGCCGTGGCTGACGAGAAGAGCGCCCAATGGTTCGGCAAGCATCACGACGCCGAGGCCCAGGCGCTGTTCGGTGAGCTTGTCGACCAGGCCTTGGCAGGTGGGCTCGACGAGTGGCAGCAGAGCCCTCAGGGCTGGCTTGGGCTTCTGCTACTGCTCGATCAGCTGCCACGCATGATCTACCGCGACACGCCACGTGCGTTCGAGGGTGATCGGCGTGCGCAAGTGGTCGCCCTGCAGGGGTTGCAGAAGGACTGGGATTATCAGTTGCTCCCGATCCAGCGGGTATTCGTGCTGCTGGTGCTCGAGCATGCCGAAGTGCTGGACTGGCAGAACATGTCCGTCGAGCGCTACCAGGTGCTGCTTGACGAGCAACCTGAAGCCAACCGTCGGTTGTTCGAAGGCTTCCTGGATTATGCCCAGCAACACCAGCGGGTAATCGAGCGGTTTGGCCGGTTCCCGCACCGCAACCTCGTGCTGGACAGGCCCAGTACCAGTGAAGAGATGGATTTTCTGCTCGAGCCGGGTTCCAGGTTCTGAAGCAGCCCTCTACGTCCAATGACTGAGGCCGCCCTCCATGGGCTAATGCGATTGACTTGACACCATTGGGGCCGCACAGCGGCCCCATTAGTGTCTGCTGTTTCAGACCCGGCCCAGGCACGTAAAACCCCATATTGAACACACCAAGCCCCGGGCGGCTCATTCGAATAAGTCATTTTCCCGATCAGCGGTAGCGGTCTTGGGCAGGTCCAACAGGGAACCTGGGAGGCATTTTCCCGTCGAAGGGCACTGCAGGCCACTCGCCTGCTCCCTCGTTCAGGAGTGTCTTCATGTCGTTGCGTTCCCTCGCCCTGTTGTCGCTGTGTGTCGTGCTCGCCGCCTGCAGCAAGATCAATCAGGAAAACTATTCCAAACTCAAAGCCGGCATGAGCAAGGCCGAGGTCGAGCAATTGCTCGGCACGCCGACCGAGTGTTCTGGCGCCTTGGGCATGAGCAGTTGCACGTGGGGGGACGAGCGGAGCTTCATCAGCGTGCAGTACGCGTCGGACAAGGTCTTGATGTATTCGGGGCAGGGTCTCAAATGAGGGCTGCCGGTCTACTGTTGGGCCTGTGCCTGACCCTCTTGCTCGGCGGGTGCGCGGGGTCGATGAACGACCCGCTTGCACCGAAGACCGCGGGGCAGGTGGATCTCAAGCGTTACCAGGGCAAGTGGTACGAGCTTGCACGCTTGCCCATGCGCTATCAGGCCGGCTGCGAACAGTCGGAGGCCCATTACAACCTCAAACCCGATGGGTCATTCGGTTTGCTGAACCGCTGCCGCACCCTGGATGACGAGTGGCTGCGTGCCGAAGGCCGTGCCTACATCGAGGCGCCAGGGCATACCGACAGGCTGTGGGTGGAATTCGACAACTGGTTCACACGGCTGGTCCCTGGCGTAGCCAGGGGCGAATACTGGATCTTGTATGTGGACGAGCGCTACCGCACCGCGGTTGTCGGCAGCCCGGACCGCAAGTACTTGTGGATTCTGTCACGCACGCCCAGCTTGCCGGCCTGGGAGCGCGAACACTTGCTGGCCAAGGCCCGCCAGCAGGGCTACGACACCAGCCGGTTGATCTGGCGAGCTTCCGACCAGCAGATCGTCAAGATGCACTGAGTGGGTTGCAGGCGTGGTGGGCGGAAGCGAACGTCATGCCTACCCGGGGCCTGCTGTAGCGCCTCAGCTCGAATCGCGGCCGCCGCTAAGCGGCCTTGATAGGGTCATCCCAAAAGCTGCCGCAGTACCTGAGCGAATGCCGCGCGGCTTTGCTCCTCTTGCAGGTGATGGCCTTGGCGTACCACCCATTGGCCATTGACCATCACGTCGCGAACCTGCCGGTCACCGCCGGCAAACAGCCACCGATTGAGAATGCCATCACCGTCGGCCATGGCGATGTAGGGGTCCTGATCATCAAGCACCAGCCAGTCGGCGCGCTTGCCTACAGCCAGTTCGCCAATGGGCTGACCCAGCGCCTGTGCACCCCCTGCCCACGCAGCGTCGAGCAAGGTGCGCCCGACCATCGGTTGGTCGCGGCGATGCAAGCGGTTGCGTCGCTGGTCGCGCAGGCGCTGGCCGTACTCCAGCCAGCGCAGCTCTTCAACCACGCTTAGCGAGACATGGCTGTCCGAACCAATCCCCAGGCGCCCGCCCTGTGCCAGGTAGTCCGTGGCCGGGAAAATGCCGTCGCCCAGGTTGGCTTCGGTCGTCAGGCACAATCCCGCCACGGCGCCGCTGCGGGCCATGGCTGTCACTTCGTCCGGCTGGGCGTGTGTGGCGTGCACCAGGCACCAGCGCTCGTCCACGGCCACGTGCTCATACAGCCATTGCAAGGGTCGCAGGCCGCTCCAGGCCAGGCAATCATCGACTTCCCGTTGCTGCTCGGCAATATGAATGTGCACCGGGCATTTGTCGTCACTGGCCGCCAATACCTCGGCGATCTGCCCAGGCGTCACGGCCCGCAGCGAGTGAAAGCACAAGCCCAGCCCCTGCGCCGGTTGCGCGGCCAGCAGCGGCGCCAATTGCGCCTGCAAACGCAGGTAGTGGTCGGTGGACTGGATGAACCGGCGCTGGCCATCGCTTGGCGTTTGGCCGCCAAACCCTGCATGGCTGTAGAGTACCGGCAGCAGGGTCAGGCCGATGCCGCTCTGCGTGGCCGCTGCGCTGATCCGGCGAGACAACTCGGTCGGGTCTGCATACGCATTGCCTGCCTGGTCATGGTGCACGTAATGGAATTCCGCCACCGCGGTATAGCCCGCTTTGAGCATCTCGATGTAGAGCTGGCGGGCGATGACCTGCAGCTGCTCAGGCGTGATCTGCGCGACCAGCCGGTACATGAGGTCGCGCCAGGTCCAGAAGCTGTCATTGGGGTCGCCGACGACCTCGGCAAGCCCGGCCATGGCCCGCTGGAACGCGTGGGAGTGCACATTCGGCATACCGGGAAGTAGGGGGCCCGCCAGACGCTCTGCGCCGTCGGCGCAAGCGCCGGCTTCAATGCGTGTCAGGAACCCGTCCGTACCGACGTCTAAGCGCACGTCTCGGGCCCACCCCGTAGGCAACAAGGCGCGTTGGGCAAAATAGGCGGGCATTGCAAGCTCCTGTTCTTGTTAGCTTGTATATACATATACAGGCGTTTGCCTGCCGGGTAAACTCCGGCAAGCTAACGCTCATTTCTTATGCACAAGGATTTCTGGCCGTGCCGACACCTCCTGCCAACGCGCTGGTTGCCCCCATGGGCGAAGGCCCGGCGCCGCTGTACGCGCGGGTCAAACAGATGATCAAGCAGCACATCGACGACGGTAGCTGGCCGCCGCATCACCGTGTGCCCTCGGAAAGCGAACTGGTCAGCCAACTGGGCTTCAGCCGCATGACCATCAATCGCGCCCTGCGCGAGCTCACAGCCGAGGGGCTGTTGGTGCGCATGCAAGGTGTCGGCACCTTCGTAGCCGAGCCCAAAGGCCGCTCGGCGCTGTTCGAAGTGAACAACATCGCCGACGAAATCGCCGCACGCGGGCACCGGCATAGCTGCCAGGTCGTGGTGCTTGCCGAGGAAGCTGCAGGTTCCGAGCGAGCGCTGGCCTTGAACATGCGCGAAGGTCAGCGGGTATTTCATTCACTGATCGTGCATTTCGAGAACGATACCCCGGTGCAGATCGAAGATCGCTACGTCAATGCGGCCGTGGCGCCCGAATACCTTCTGCAGGACTTCACCCGTCAGACGCCTTATGCCTATCTGTCCCAGGTAGCTCCGCTGACAGAGGGCGAGCATGTGGTCGAGGCGATTCTGGCAGAGCCTGAAGAATGCCAGCTCCTGCAAATCGAACGCGGCGAGCCATGCCTGCTGATCCGCCGCCGTACCTGGTCCGGGCGCCAGCCGGTCACGGCCGCGCGCCTGATTCACCCCGGTTCGCGCCATCGCCTGGAAGGACGTTTTGGCAAATGAGCCGATTGCATGTGTTGCAGGCGCGGGACTATCCGCGCATGCCCTGGAAAAACGGCGCTGGCTTCACCGAGGAAATCGCCCGTGACCACGGCAACGGCCTGGACGGTTTTGGCTGGCGCTTGTCGATTGCCGATATCCAGGCGTCGGGCGCTTTTTCGAGCTTCGCCGGCTACCAGCGGATCATCACCGTGCTGCAGGGCGATGGCATGCGTCTGTGGGTAGACGGCCAACTCAGCCGGCCGCTGCTGCCATTCGACGGGTTTGCCTTCGACGGCGCAAGCGAGGTCGATTGCCACCTTATCGGCGGGCCGATTCGTGATTTCAACCTCATCTACGCACCGCAGCGCTATCGGGCGCGCTTGCAATGGCTGGAAGGTTTCAACCGTTTGCACACCTCGGCCTCGACCGTGCTGCTGTTTGCCGCCAGCCAAGCGGTAGAAGTGGCGGCGGGGCACCAGGCCCTGCAATTGGGGCGTCATGACTGCCTGCAACTGGAAGGTAACGAAGCGTTGCTGGCGTTGGACGTACAGGGGCAGTGCTGCCTGATCGAACTCGATCCCCGTTGAGCTGACCCTGGGCTGGCATCGCTTGCGGCGTCAAGGTCTGCGAATTTCACTTGTCCATGCTTGTACATACAAGTAAAGATGTGTTTGTATTGTTCCACGACACATCTGCTGCAGCCGACCGCAAAGGACATTCCCGTGACCGACAACAACAAATACCGTGACGTTGAAATCCGTGCCCCGCGTGGCAATACGCTCACTGCCAAAAGCTGGCTGACCGAAGCGCCACTGCGCATGTTGATGAACAACCTCGACCCGCAGGTCGCCGAGAACCCCAAGGAACTGGTGGTGTACGGTGGCATCGGCCGGGCCGCGCGCAACTGGGACTGCTACGACAAGATCGTCGAAACCCTGACCCGTCTGGAAGACGACGAAACCCTGCTGGTCCAGTCCGGCAAGCCGGTCGGCGTGTTCAAGACTCACAGCAACGCACCACGCGTGCTGATCGCCAACTCGAACTTGGTCCCTCACTGGGCCAGCTGGGAGCACTTCAACGAGCTGGACGCCAAAGGCCTGGCCATGTATGGCCAGATGACCGCTGGCAGCTGGATCTACATCGGCAGCCAGGGCATCGTCCAAGGCACTTACGAAACCTTCGTCGAGGCGGGTCGCCAGCACTACGGCGGCAGCCTCAAGGGCAAGTGGGTGCTGACCGCAGGTCTGGGTGGCATGGGTGGGGCCCAGCCATTGGCCGCGACCTTGGCCGGGGCTTGTTCGCTGAACATCGAGTGCCAGCAAAGCCGTATCGATTTCCGCCTGCAAACCCGCTACGTCGATGAGCAGGCCACTGACCTGGACGATGCCCTGGCGCGCATCGCCCGTTACACCGCCGAAGGCAAGGCTATTTCCATCGCCTTGCATGGCAATGCGGCCGACGTATTGCCTGAGTTGGTCAGGCGCGGGGTGCGGCCAGACATGGTCACCGACCAGACCAGCGCGCATGACCCGCTCAATGGCTACCTGCCCGCCGGCTGGACGTGGGAGCAGTACCGCGACCGCGCACAGACCGACCCGGTGGCCGTGGTCAAGGCTGCCAAGCAGTCGATGGCCGTGCATGTACAGGCCATGCTCGATTTTCAGCAGCAGGGCGTGCCCACCTTCGACTACGGCAACAACATTCGCCAGATGGCCAAGGAAGAAGGCGTGGCCAATGCGTTCGATTTCCCAGGTTTCGTGCCGGCTTACATCCGTCCACTGTTCTGCCGGGGCATCGGCCCCTTCCGCTGGGCAGCGTTGTCCGGCGAAGCCGAAGACATCTACAAGACCGATGCCAAGGTCAAGGAATTGATCCCCGACGACGCCCACCTGCACCGCTGGCTGGACATGGCCCGCGAGCGCATCAGCTTCCAAGGCTTGCCGGCCCGCATCTGTTGGGTAGGGCTGGGGCTGCGGGCCAAGCTGGGCCTGGCGTTCAACGAAATGGTGCGCAGTGGCGAGCTGTCGGCACCGATCGTGATCGGGCGCGACCATCTCGATTCGGGCTCGGTCGCCAGCCCCAACCGCGAAACCGAAGCCATGCGCGATGGCTCCGATGCGGTCTCCGACTGGCCATTGCTCAATGCCCTGCTCAATACCGCCAGTGGTGCCACCTGGGTGTCGCTGCACCATGGCGGCGGTGTCGGCATGGGCTTCTCCCAACACTCGGGCATGGTCATCGTCTGTGACGGCAGCGACGAGGCGGCGGCTCGTATCGCTCGCGTGCTGGCCAATGACCCAGGCACCGGTGTCATGCGTCACGCCGATGCCGGTTACGCTATCGCCATTGAGTGCGCGCAAGCGCAGGGGCTGGACCTGCCGATGATCACCGGCTGATCACCTCCCTCTGCAACGCACCCCACAAGGGTGATACTCGACAACAAGAAGAGGCGGGCTGGCGCTGCCGGTCATGCCTCGCGAACTGGAGTAGCAACGTGACCGAACTTACCCTCAAGCCCGGCTGCCTGACCCTGGCGCAACTGCGCACTGTGCATGCAGGCCCTGTACGGCTTCAACTCGACGCCAGCGCCGGCCCGGCCATCGATGCCAGCGTGGCCTGCGTCGAGCAGATCATCGCGCAGGACCGTACCGCCTACGGCATCAACACCGGTTTCGGACTGCTGGCGTCGACCCGTATCGCCAGCCACGACCTGGAAAACCTGCAGCGTTCGCTGGTGCTGTCGCATGCCGCCGGGATCGGTGCGCCGCTCGATGACGCGCTGGTCCGATTGATCATGGTGCTGAAGATCAACAGCCTGAGCCGCGGCTTCTCCGGTATTCGCCGCAAGGTCATCGACGCGCTGATCGCGCTGGTCAACGCCGAGGTCTATCCCCACATCCCCCTCAAAGGCTCGGTCGGCGCCTCCGGTGACCTCGCGCCGCTGGCCCACATGTCCCTGGTACTGCTGGGCGAGGGCAAGGCGCGCTACAAGGGCCAGTGGCTTGCGGCTACCGAGGCCCTGGCCATCGCCGGTCTTGAGCCGTTGACCCTGGCCGCCAAAGAGGGGCTCGCCCTGCTCAATGGTACCCAGGCCTCCACGGCCTATGCCCTGCGCGGGCTGTTCCATGGCGAAGACCTGTTCGCCGCCGCGGTCACCTGCGGCGCGCTCAGCGTGGAAGCCGCCCTTGGTTCGCGCTCGCCCTTCGATGCCCGTATCCATGCAGTGCGCGGCCAGCGCGGACAGATCGACACCGCTGCCTGCTTCAGGGCCCTGCTGGGGGACACCAGCGAGGTATCGCTTTCGCACCAGAACTGCGACAAGGTCCAGGATCCTTACTCGCTGCGCTGCCAGCCACAAGTGATGGGCGCCTGCCTCACCCAACTGCGTCAGGCTGCCGAGGTACTCGGCGTCGAGGCCAATGCCGTGTCGGACAACCCTTTGGTGTTCGCCGCCGAAGGCGATGTGGTTTCCGGCGGTAACTTCCATGCCGAGCCGGTGGCGATGGCCGCCGACAACATCGCCCTGGCCATCGCCGAAATGGGCGCACTGAGCGAGCGCCGCATCTCGCTGATGATGGACAAGCACATGTCCCAGTTGCCGCCCTTCCTGGTGGAGAACGGTGGGGTCAACTCGGGCTTCATGATCGCCCAGGTCACCGCCGCCGCACTGGCCAGCGAGAACAAGGCCCTGTCCCACCCGCACAGCGTCGACAGCCTGCCGACCTCCGCCAACCAGGAGGACCATGTCTCAATGGCCCCGGCTGCCGGCAAGCGCCTATGGGAAATGGCTGAAAATACCCGGGGCGTGCTGGCGATCGAGTGGTTGGGCGCCTGCCAGGGCCTGGACCTGCGCAAGGGGCTCAAGACCTCCGCCAGGCTCGAACAGGCGCGCCAGGCATTACGCCGTGAAGTGCCGCACTACGACCGCGACCGGTTCTTTGCACCGGACATCGAAAAGGCCGTGCACCTGCTGGCCGAAGGCAGTCTGACCGCGCTATTGCCAGCGGGCGTGCTACCAAGTCTGTAATGCGCTCGGGGGCCTTTGGTGGCGGCCCCCGTATCTCACGACCACAAAAACAATTCAAGGACGTGACATGCAACCTGCACAAGGTCTCAAGCGCGGGCTGACTGCCCGCCACATTCGTTTCATGGCCCTCGGCTCTGCCATCGGTACCGGCCTGTTCTACGGCTCGGCATCGGCCATCCAGATGGCCGGCCCGGCGGTATTGCTGGCCTATCTGATCGGCGGCGCTGCGGTATTCATGGTCATGCGGGCATTGGGCGAAATGGCCGTACACAACCCCGTGGCCGGCTCATTCGGTCACTACGCCAGCACCTACCTGGGCCCCATGGCCGGCTTTATCCTCGGCTGGACCTATGCGTTCGAGATGGTCATCGTCGCCATCGCCGATGTGACGGCGTTCGGCATCTACATGGGCTTCTGGTTCCCAGAGGTCGCCCGTTGGACATGGGTGCTGGGCATCGTCTTGGTCATCGGTGCGCTCAACCTGTGCAACGTCAAGGTATTCGGCGAACTGGAATTCTGGCTGTCCTTGCTCAAGGTGGGCGCGATCGTGGCCATGATCCTGGCGGGCCTTGGCATCATGGTCTTCGGCTTCAGCCAGGTGGGCAGCGGGCAGGCCGTGGGCGTGGGCAACCTGTTCGAGCATGGCGGTTTCATGCCTAACGGTGTCGCCGGGTTGATCGCCTCGTTTGCAGTGGTCATGTTCGCCTTTGGCGGCATCGAGATCATCGGGGTGACCGCAGGCGAGGCCAAGGATCCGCAACGGGTGATTCCCAAGGCGATCAACGCCGTGCCCCTGCGCATCCTGCTGTTCTATGTGCTCACCCTGTTCGTGCTGATGTGCCTGTACCCCTGGCCGCAGATTGGCAGCCAGGGCAGCCCTTTTGTGCAGATCTTCAGCAATCTGGGGATCGGCTCTGCGGCTGCGGTGCTGAACGTGGTGGTGATCTCTGCGGCCGTTTCTGCCATTAACAGCGATATCTTCGGTGCGGGCCGCATGATGTATGGTCTGGCCCAGCAGGGGCATGCCCCCAAGGGCTTCAGCCGGCTGTCCAGGTATGGCGTGCCGTGGATGACGGTGGTGGTGATGGGGGCAGCACTGCTGGTTGGGGTACTGCTCAATTACCTGATCCCTGAAAACGTGTTTCTGCTGATCGCCTCGATCGCTACCTTCGCCACCGTCTGGGTCTGGCTGATGATCCTCATCACTCAGGTGGCGATGCGGCGGCGCATGAGCCGTGAGCAGATGGCCGAGCTCAAGTTCCCGGTACCGTTCTGGCCCTGGGGCCCGGCATTGGCCATCGCCTTCATGGTCTTCGTCTTCGGTGTGCTTGGCTATTTCCCGGACACCCAGGCGGCGTTGTTGGTCGGCATGGTCTGGCTGGTCTTTCTGGTGGCGTCCTACCTGTTGTGGTGCAAGCCGCGCACAGGGCAGGGCGCGTCGGTGGCCGAAGCCGCCGAGTTGCATCGCTAGCAAAGGAGAACCTGCATGAAAACCCTCTGGCAACACTGCCACGTGGCAACCATGGCCCAAGGCCGTTATTCGATCATCGAAGACGCCGCCATCGTGACCGGTGGTGGGCGGATCCTGTGGATCGGCCCACGTGCCGACTGGCAAGTCGAAGGGACCGAGCAGACGGTGGACCTGGGCGGCACTTGGGTGACCCCCGGGCTGATCGATTGCCACACGCACGCGGTATTCGGCGGCAACCGCAGCGGCGAGTTCGAACAGCGGCTGCAAGGTGTGAGCTATGCCGAGATCGCCGCGCAGGGCGGGGGCATTGCCAGCACCGTGAGGGCCACCCGCGCCGCCAGTGAAGACATGCTGTTCGCCAGCGCCCGGCAGCGCGTCCGGGCGTTGATGCGCGACGGTGTGACCACCCTGGAGATCAAGTCCGGTTACGGCCTGGACTTGGTCAACGAGCGCAAGATGCTGCGTGTAGCCCGGCGTCTGGGTGACGAGCTGGGTATCACGGTTCGGGCCACGTGCCTGGCGGCTCACGCCTTGCCGCCGGAATACGCCGAACGCAGCGACGACTTCATTGCCCACATCTGTGATGACATGCTGCCGGCATTGGCAGCAGAAGGGCTGGTGGATGCGGTGGATGCCTTCTGCGAACACCTGGCCTTCTCACCCGTCCAGGTTGAACGCCTGTTCATCAAGGCACAGCAACTGGGTTTGCCGGTCAAGCTGCACGCTGAACAATTGTCTTCCTTGCACGGCTCCAGCTTGGCCGCCCGCTACCAGGCACTGTCGGCCGATCACCTGGAATTCATGACAGAAGAAGATGCCGTGGCCATGGCAACGGCTGGCACCGTGGCCGTCTTGCTGCCCGGCGCGTTCTACTTTCTGCGCGAGACCCAAGTTCCGCCGATGGAGGCCCTGCGTCGGCACGGCGTGAAAATCGCCCTGGCCAGCGACCTGAACCCGGGCACCTCACCGGGCCTGTCACTGCGGCTGATGCTGAACATGGGCTGCACCTTGTTCCGCATGACGCCGGAAGAGGCCCTCGCCGGTGTCACCACCCATGCGGCGCAAGCGCTGGGCATGGGAAGCAGCCATGGCACTCTTGAAGCGGGCAAGGCCGCCGACTTCGTTGCCTGGCAAATAGAACGCCCTGCCGACCTGGCCTACTGGCTTGGCGGCGACCTGCCCAAGCGCGTCGTGCGCGGCGGCCATGAACTGGATATCTGAGCGAGGCGAGATGGACAAGGTACTGAGCTTTCACCAGGGTCAATTGCCGCTGTTGATCAGCATTCCCCATGCGGGCCTGAAGCTGACCCCGGCAGTGGCCGATGGCCTGGTCGATCAGGCGCGCAGCTTGCCCGACACGGACTGGCACATTCCCCGTCTGTACGATTTCGCCCAGGCGCTGGGCGCCAGTGTACTGACGGCCGAGTATTCGCGCTTCGTCATCGACCTCAATCGCCCAGAGGACGACAAGCCGCTGTATGCCGGGGCCACCACGGGGCTTTATCCGGACACGCTCTTTGAAGGTGAACCTTTGTTCAAGGAGGGGCTGGCGCCAAGCCCGGCAGAGCGCAAGCACTACCTTGAGCACATCTGGCACCCTTATCACAGGGCAATCAGGCATGAGCTGGCACGTTTGCGTGAGACGTTCGGCTATGCCCTGCTCTGGGACGCCCATTCCATCCGCTCGCACATTCCTCGGTTGTTCGACGGCAAGCTACCGGACTTCAACCTCGGGACCTTCAATGATGCGAGTTGCGACCCCAGCCTGGCCCAGCGGCTAACGCACGTCTGTCAACAGGCGCACGGTTACGATCATGCGCTCAATGGGCGCTTCAAGGGCGGGCACATCACCCGTCATTACGGCAACCCAGCCGCGCACGTTCACGCCGTCCAGCTCGAGCTTGCGCAAAGCACCTACATGCTAGAGCGTGAACCTTTCAGCTACCGTGAAGATTTGGCAGGCCCCACCCAGACGGTGCTCAAGCAGCTTCTGCAAGCACTGCTAGCCTGGGGCCAGGCGCATTATCGCAACTGAAGGCAATCGGCCAGGCAGCGCGGGGTATGCGCGCCGCCCGGTCAATCGTCAGCCTTTGGCGACCTCCTTGAGCGTGAGTTCGCGCAGCAGTGCCTGCTCCTCGAGTTCCCGATCCATCTGCAAGCCTTGTTGCAAGATCACCTCTTCCTGCAGCGAATGGCTGGTGTTGGCCAGTTCCAGTACCCGCTGGCGGTACCGGTTTTCAACCTCCTCGAACCGCTCGGCGTATTCACCGCGAAGGCGCTGGGTCCAGTCCTGGTTGGACAGCAGATAGTCGATGAACGCTTCGCTGTGTTCGCGCTTGCGCACGTGTTCGAGCACGCTCGAAAGCTCATCGGCCGCCAGGTTGGCAGCACTTCGGAAACGCATGCGGTCGGCGATGGGCAGCTCGAGTTCCTTGGCCAGTTCGCGGCGATAAGCCAGGCGCACCGAAACCAGATCCCCCGGTATCGAGCGGTGCTGGGCAAGGTGTTCGAGTTCCTCTACCCGGAACAGCTGCAACAGCCTTTGGCGCATCTGCTGCAGGCTATCTCCTGCATCGATCACGACACGTTGATGCATCAGGTACAACTCGATGTTGTTGAACGCCTGAAGCGCGCCGTCATGACAGGTTTGTGCGCCATTTTCGTCAGGCAGCGCCGCTACAGCGATGCTTTCCAGCAATGGCCGCTCGGTCGGGTTGCTGACCGCCGCGACCAGCATCAGTCGCACCCGTTCGCAGAACCTGCCCCGAGTAGCGGGCTCCACGTAAGGGGCTGCGTTTTGCAGACGGCCCACCAGGCGCAGCAAGTCACTGCCTGCAAGCGCGTCCCAGCATACCTGCAGGGATTCATTTTGCAGTGCATTTCCCAACATCCACGATTCCATCCGTGGGGTATCGTCACCGGACACCGGAAAGTGCGGGTGGTCCAGAGAGCCATCACTGGAACCATCGGTGAGCAGGTCGGTGGGAATGTCCAAGGCGAAGGAGAAGCTGTGATGGCTGTCGGAAAACGTGCGGACCCGCTGGATGGTTTCGGCTGGCAGCGGGTTGTCCAACAGGGACACAGAAGAAATCGGAATGGTGCTATCCAGGTTCGACAGGACACGGTCCGGCAGTTCGGTGATGTTGTTCGAACTGAGGTCGAGCAACTCGAGCGGCAGCAACAGGTCGCACCAGTGCGGCCAGCCCTGCAGGTCCATGTTGCTCAGCACCAGGGACTGGAGATTCGCTGCAAGCTGTGCAGGAACACGATTGATGGTGCCCACCCGGTTGCCCGAAAGGTCCAGCGAAGTAAGGTGGGCCAGGCGGCCAAAAATCTCGAACATAGGCTCATCGATTTCCAAACCCATGTTGCGCAACTCCAGGTACTCCAGCTCCGGCAAGCGCAGCAAGGCGGTAGGCAGTGTCGATTGCGGCGCTTGATGACCGTCTATGGTCAGGCGCGTGATACCCGGAAACCGACTGAGCAGCTCATCAAGCTGCGCAGTCGTGCCTCGCAAGCGGGTCAAGGCCAAGGCGCGAACACGCTCGCCAAAGAAGGGGGGCAGGCGCCTCGGGAAGTGCTCGATCGATACGTCTTCCAGATGCAGCCTGAGGTATCGATGGCCCTGTTCCTGATATGTCCAGAAATCATTGATCGCCGTTTCAATGCGTTGACGCTCGGCCAGGGCGGTTTGTGTCAGGGGGTTGCTGGAGCTCGATGCCTGCGCCCAGCCCTCCAGCGCTTCTCGTACCTGCGAGCGCTCGGTGCGCAGGCGCGTGATTCCCTCGATAAGCGACGGCGGCTGGTCCACGCGAATACCAGAAGTATCCAGCTGCTCGTTCATGAGCAAACGCTGCACGTGAATTTCGTTGATCGGGTTGCCTTCAAGGTTGATGACCGGCGGGAGTCGCAGTGATTCGGCTTCGTGCAGCAGGAACGATGGCAGCGTGAGCAGGTTATTGGCGCGCAGGGACAGCTCACCGATGCGGCTCAAGGCATCGCTGTCGATGCCCATCGGCCATTGCGACAGATGCATGCGGTCGAGCCCGAGGTAATCGAGTGTGAGCGCGTGGAAGCTCGGACGGTTGCCTTGTGCCAAGCGATTTCCGGAAAGGTCCAGATGACGCAGCTGCCGGGCACCGGTGAGCATGTCCAGGTCACCGGAGGACAAGGCAATGTTCTGGTTGGTCAGTACCAAGCGCTGCAGCTGTGGCAGGTTTTCCAGAATGGTGGGAATGCTGAATATGAATGCCGAGGGTGTTGCCCGCGGTGTGTAGGGCCGGTCAATTTCCAATGCCTGGAGTTGCGGCATCTGACGGAGCAGGCGTTGCAGCAAACGCTCGTTCTGCGCCCAGCTGGCCATCGCGCCTGAGGGCAGGTCATAGAGGGTCAGGCTGCGCACTCGCTGGTAGAAGAACTCGGGTAAGTTCAACGGAATATCGGCCAGAGAGATCAGCGCCAGGCGTAACACGGACGTGCTCCGGTCGCCTTCGTCCAACGCCGTGTCATACCAGAACTGCACGATAGCCTCGCGCAACGCATCGTAGTTGCGTGCTGCCGCATCGGTCGACGGCGAAATGGCCTCGCTCCAGTCATCGAGCCTGCTTTGCAGTTCGGTGCGCTGCTCGGCCAAACGTTGCAGGTGTTCGAAAATCTGCAGGCGCGTGCGGCCACTGCTGGCCAGCGTATTGATCACCTGATCGGCAGAGCGGCCGGTACGCTGCGCCAACTCCAATGCCTCGACCTCTGCAAGGAGCTGCGAATAAGAGACCGCATGGGCTTGCGGGCCACCGCCGCTCAGCGGATACCCCAGGCGGCCCTCGGCAAGGCGCATGGGTGACCGATAGCCGGGGCGCACCGGCCGCATGCCCAGGGCCCTGCGCAAGGCTGGGCGAGGCAGCAACGGACTTTCCTGCATCAGGTGCCGCAGGGCCGCAGCGTCAGCCGCGCCGAGTTGTGCCATGACGTCTGGCAGCGCCTCGTGAAGCGCGGTAAAGAGGTCCGGGTGTGCCGTTACCAACCGAGATGACTCGGCTTGATCCTGGACGATGTACCCTGCAGGGGCATGGATGATGGTTACGCAGGGGTTACCTTGCTTGGGGCCGATTGCCTCGGCTTGAGTGGGCCAGAACCCACCTCGCAGGATTTGTAGCCTGGTACCGGTAGGCCATTGCCTGAGTGTCGGCAAGGTATGCAGCACGAGTCGATCGCTGTCCCAGCTCTGAGCCCCTACCAGAAACAGCCCCTCGTAAGCCCGCGCCAGACGGACCTGTTGCAGATAAACACGAATTTCCTCGCTCAGGCGTAGCGGTACCCTACCGCTTGCCAGCAGGCCCCGTTCGTTGGCAGTCGCGCTGCGTACCAGCTCGTCGGCAATGGCGGCTGGAAGACCGGGGTATGCCCGCATGACCGGTTCGGCGTCGGGTAGCTGGGCCGATGCCATGCGCCTGTAGGCTCTGAAAAATTCGGTTGAGCGGTTTGCCGTGACGGGCAACTGGCTGATCGACTGGTCAAGCTTGAACCGCTGGAGGGTGTCTTGCAGCAACGCCGGCAATCGCTCGCTCTCCACCAGCGCCCTGCGCAAGGTATCTTCGTCCGTGTCACTGATCTGCAGCATCCGTTGCAGCGTCGGCTCATCGAAGTCAGCACTCAGGTGCCCCATTCGTTGCAACAAGGTCGAACCTGTCCAGGTAGCGGGGCGGTCGGTGACCTGTATCCACGCGCCAGCGCCGTTGTAGCGCAGCGGTGGCTGATAGCGATGCTCGCCCCGTGGGTGCTGCAGCCGGTATTGGCCAGTGTCGGCGTCTGACACGACCTGATACTGGCGACCCTGCAGCACCAGCCGTTGCTGACCCTCATGCAACAACAGGCCCCGCTCATCCGGTGCCAATGACTGTGGCAGTGGGTCCTGGATTTGATAGGGCGTCAGATCAGGTTTCCACAGGCTTACCTGCCCATCAGGCATGTCCACGTCTTCCAGCTCTTCGATGAATGACGGGGTCTCGACGGGAATGCGCGCACCACCCGATTCGTCGTCGGGTTCTTCGACGATGGGTTCGTCGCCCCCTGGGATTTGCGGCGCGCCTTTGAGCGCATGGCCGGCAGCTGTCAGCGCAGCCATGACCGCCACGTTCTCGACGACATCGATCAGGTAATCGTAAGCTGTGTCGCGCTCGTCTGCCTCCCAGGCTTCGATCCCCTCATACACCTCATGGGCCAGCTGGATGATGCCCACCAAAAGCATGGCCTCCCCAAGGCCAGGCACGAAGAAGCCGGCGATGTTCAATGCCAGTAACGCGCGCCCGGCAATGAGCTCGCGGTGAGCCTGGGCCGTACGCCGGTCCACGATCTGGGTTGGGACAGCGTGGAAGAGCACGTCCTGTTCATGACGTTCCACCTTGCGAAAGGCCATGAGCCCCTGGAACGCGTGGGTGAAAGGCGTTTGAACGGGGTAGAGCCTGGCATGTGGATCGCGTACGGGCTCGTGCAGGCCGCGGGTACTCCAGCCCGGTGGTGTCAGACGCGCTTGCAGGCGCTGTCGAACCATCCCCTTGTCGCGCTCGGGCACATGCTTGTCCAGGTAGCCCATGTCAGCCTGGAGCCGATCCCGCAGTGCGTCATGCATGGCCTGCGTATCGGCGAACGCCTTGAGGGGTGTTTCCTCGTCGTCGGGGATATACAGCGCAATGCGGCTATCGGCACCCGATTGCCTCTCGATGACCACTACTCCCGTCAGTACGCAGCCCCAGAGTTGCAGCTCGCTGAACCTGAACCCCGACGCGAGAGGATCCAGCTTTTGATCGAGCGGTACTTCCAGCGCGGCGGTGTAGAACGTCTCGCTGATATCGCCCTTCAAGCGAGCGTAGTGCAGGGACTGTCGCCAAGCCGATTCCTCCGCCCGCCCCAGTGTTTGATACACCTCCAGGGCCACCTCGTCCGCACTGCGGTCAGCCGTTGCGGCCGGGTAGTAGATTGCGTGTATCAGGTCGTGATATTTCCCACCAATGTCCAACGTCCGACACAGGTCGGCGAAGGCTTCTGCCGGGATGTCCAGTGCATTGGTGATAGGCACGGTGCCCATGAAACGCCGGTGGTCGAGAATCACCGATTTTTTCAGGAGCCCATCGGGTGCATCCATGCCACCTTCAACGGCGGCGGACGCCTCGAAGTTATGCAGGGCTGCCTGAAGCAGTGAACGGGTCGCCCGCTCCACGGCCTGCCGCCCGTCCAGGGCGTTGTGCTCCTCGATCAGGCGCGCGTCCACCAGGTAGCTCTTGTCGACATCGACCTGTAGACCAAAGCGTTCGGCAATGGCTTCGGTCAACGCCTTTCTGGCATAGATCTCCAGCTCTGCAACCTGCTCGAACAGCGCCGCGACCTGCGCTTGGTGCTGACGGTGCTGTGCGTGTTCGATGCTCCAGGCACGCGCGACGGCCGGTTGCTCCGTGATCGCTGACGCCAGCCAGGCAGGTGCCTGCCGCCAATTGCGCATGGCCTGGTGCGTGTGGGTCGGGCTTTTTTTCAGCCACTGGGGGATGCGCTTGGCAATGGTGGAGTAATGGACACCTTGTGGGGGTAGGGTGTCGCTGGTGGGTGTTGGCATTTAGCAGTCCTCTGCACGATGAGGTGAAGGACTCTGTAGGGCCGGGGAAGGAGAAAGGAGGTAGATATATCTGCCCGGCAACTGTACCGGGCCAGGCATGGAGTTGATGTACAAGCATGCTCTGCGCTCAATTCAGGTTTATGATGGCTCACGGTCGAACAACCTTCACACGGAGTGCGCAATGCAGACCCTCTACCCGCAGATCAAACCCTACGCCCGGCACGATCTGGCCGTGGAAGCGCCACACGTGCTGTACGTCGATGAAAGTGGCTCACCCGAAGGTTTGCCAGTGGTCTTCATTCACGGCGGCCCGGGTGCAGGCTGCGACGCCCAGAGCCGGTGCTATTTCGATCCCACCCTGTACCGCATCATCACCTTCGACCAGCGCGGCTGTGGCCGCTCCACCCCCCATGCCAGCCTGGAAAACAATACCACCTGGCACCTGGTGGAGGACATGGAGCGCATCCGTGAACACCTGGGTATCGACAAGTGGGTACTGTTCGGCGGCTCATGGGGCTCCACGCTCGCGCTGGCCTATGCCCAGACTCACCCCGAACGCGTGCATGGTCTGATCCTGCGCGGCATCTTCCTGTGCAGGCCCCAGGAGATACAGTGGTTCTACCAGGAAGGTGCCAGCCGCCTGTTCCCCGACTACTGGCAGGACTACATTGCGCCCATCCCACCGGAGGAGCGCGGCGATATGGTCAGCGCGTTCCACAAGCGCCTGACCGGCTCCGACCAGATTGCCCAGATGCACGCGGCCAAGGCATGGTCCACTTGGGAGGGCCGCACGGCCACACTGCGGCCCAACCCCCTGGTAGTGGACCGGTTCTCCGAGCCGCAGCGGGCCTTGTCCATCGCCCGCATCGAATGCCACTACTTCATGAACAACGCCTTCCTGGAGCCGAACCAGCTGGTGCGCGACCTGCCCAGCATCGCCCACCTGCCGGCGGTGATCGTGCACGGGCGCTACGACGTGATCTGCCCACTGGACAACGCTTGGGAACTGCACCAGGCGTGGCCGAACAGTGAACTGAAGGTCATTCGCGATGCCGGGCATGCCGCATCCGAGCCGGGCATTACCGATGCTCTGGTGCGCGCAGCCGACCAGATGGCCAGGCGCCTGCTCGACTTGCCACTGGAAGAAGCATGAAGGGCCTGCTGCAACGGGTGCGCAACGCGCGGGTGGAAGTGCAGGGCCAGGTCATCGGCGCTGTCGAGCAAGGCCTGCTGGTGCTGGTGGCCGTGGAGCCGGACGACACCCGCGAGCATGCTGACAAGCTGCTGCACAAGCTGTTGAACTACCGCGTGTTCAGCGATGAGCAGGGCAAGATGAACCTGTCGTTGAAAGAAGTGGGGGGCGGGCTGCTGCTGGTCTCGCAGTTCACATTGGCGGCCGACACCCGCAACGGCATGCGCCCCAGCTTTTCCACGGCGGCGCCGCCGGCCTTGGGCGCCGAGCTGTTCGACTACCTGGTGACGCAAGCCAGAGACCGCCACGCCGACGTCGCTACCGGTCAGTTCGGTGCCGACATGCAGGTCCACCTGGTCAATGATGGCCCTGTAACATTGCTGTTACAAATTTAAGGTTAAAAAAAGCCGCTTTCTTGAATAAATAAGCGGTTCTATACCATAAATAGTTGTTGCAGCCTGATGCGTTGTCACGCGACCTGCTGGATAATCGCGCGCTGCATGAGGCCTGCGTTCGCAGGTCCGTTTCACTCTGACTCGAGCATTGTCCGTAGCCGTTTGGGGAATCATTACGCCCTTACGGGGTCCGAACAGTGCTCGCCAACCCGGCATTTGTCGCTGGCCGTTGGTTTCATGATCTGTTTTCGGCGAGGGTTGCTCGTGATTGTTAGTCCCCAAAAAGCATCAAGAATCCCCGGCGTCAGGCTGCGCAAGGCGCTGATGGCCAGCATGGCAATCGTTGGCCTGATGAGCGCGGGCCAGCTGTGGGCATTCAATCTTGACGATGTTGCAGCCAAGGCAAAGGATCTGGCCGGCCAGAAGTACGAAGCGCCCAAAAGCAACCTGCCGGCCGTGTTCCGCGACATGAAGTTCGCGGACTACCAGAAGATCCACTTCCTGCAGGAAAAGGCCGAGTGGGCCAACGACAAGACACCGTTCAAGCTGTCGTTCTACCACCAGGGCATGCACTTCGATACGCCGGTGAAAATCAACGAAGTCACCGCCACCAAGGTCCAGGAAATCAAGTACGACCCGAGCCGCTTCGAGTTCGGCGACGTGCCGCATGATGCCGATGCCACCAAGAACCTGGGCTATGCGGGCTTCCGCGTGCTGTACCCGATCAACAAGGCCGACAAGCAGGACGAAATCATGACCCTGCTTGGCGCCAGTTATTTCCGCGTCGTGGGCAAGGGCCATGTGTATGGCCTGTCGGCCCGTGGCCTGGCCATCGACACGGCGCTGCCTTCGGGCGAAGAATTCCCACGGTTCACCGAGTTCTGGGTCGAGAAGCCACAGCCGGCCGACAAGCACCTGGTGATCTACGCGCTGCTGGACTCCCCGCGCTCAACCGGCGCCTACAAGCTCACCCTGCGTCCGGGCAACGACACGGTCGTTGACGTGCAGTCGCGCGTGTACCTGCGCGATCATGTCAGCCGCCTGGGCGTCGCGCCGCTGACCAGTATGTACCTGTTCGGCCCGAACCAGCCGTCCAAGGTCCTCAACTACCGTCCTGCGCTGCACGATTCCGAAGGCCTGTCCATCCATGCCGGCAACGGCGAGTGGCTGTGGCGCCCGCTGAATAACCCCAAGCACCTGTCGGTCAGCAATTTCAGCGTCCAGAACCCGCGCGGCTTCGGTCTGATGCAGCGCCAGCGCGCCTTCAGCGACTATGAAGACCTGGATGATAACTACCAGAAGCGCCCAAGTGCCTGGATCGAACCCAAAGGCGACTGGGGCAAGGGCTCCGTCGACCTGGTGGAAATCCCGACGGCCGACGAAACCAACGACAACATCGTTGCTTTCTGGAGCCCGGAAAAGCTGCCCGAGCCTGGCGAGGCGGCCGAGTTCGCCTACCGCCTGCATTGGACCATCGACGAACCCAAGTTCCAGGCGCCTGAGTTGGGCTGGGTCAAGCAGACCCTGCGCTCCACTGGCGACGTCAAGCAGTCCAACCTGATCCGCCAGCCTGATGGCAGCGTGGCTTTCCTGGTCGACTTCGCGGGCCCGGCACTTGCCGCCCTGCCTGAAGACACCCCGGTGCGCAGCCAGATCAGCGTGGGCGACAACGGTGAGGTGGTCGAGAACAACCTGCGCTACAACCCTGAAACCAAGGGCTGGCGCCTGACGCTGCGTCTGAAGGTCAAAGAAGCCAACAAGTCGACCGAAATGCGTGCAGCGCTGGTGCGCGATGTGCCCGTAGAGGCTCCAGCGCCTGCCACGGACGCCAAGCAGGACAAGGCGTCTGCCAAGCATGCCAAGGCCGAGAAAACTGCCAAGGCCGAACAACCTGCCGCCGACGCGGCGCCCACCGCCGAGGCTGCGGCCACCACCGAAAAGGTGCTGACCGAAACCTGGACCTATCAGTTGCCTGCCGATGAGTAACTCGAGCCCAAAGCCGGTATCGCTTGGCGAGTACCTGGCCCACCTTCCAATGAGCGATGAGCAGCGCGCGGAACTGGCCAATTGCGCATCGTTCAGTGAGCTGCACCAGCGCCTGGCGGCCAACTCGCACGCCAGCCCAGCCGAGGCCGTGCAGGCCTCGGTGGGCTCGCGCCTGACGGTCGGCACCGCGGGTGAACTTGAAGAGGCCGAGATGCTCGGGGTGGACGGTAACGGGCGCCTGTGCCTGAAGATCGCGCCGCCCATCACCCGTACCAAGGTCGTTCCCGAGCCATGGCGTACCAACCTGCTGGTGCGGGTATGGCGGCGCCTGACCGGGCGTACCAACGCACCGCAGCCACCCAAGCGTGAGTTGCCGGCGGCCCGCTGGCGCACTGTCGGCTCGATCCGCCGATACATCCTGCTGGCGCTGATGATCGGGCAGACACTGGTCGCTGGCTGGTACATGAAGAGCATCCTGCCCTATCAGGGCTGGTCGTTCGTCGATCTGGACGAAATCTTCGCGCAGCCGATCTGGGATACGGTGGTGCAGGTATGGCCGTACGCCTTGCAGACGTCCATCCTGATTCTCTTCGGGATTCTGTTCTGCTGGGTGTCGGCCGGCTTCTGGACTGCCCTGATGGGCTTCCTTGAGCTGCTGACCGGGCGCGACAAGTACAAGATTTCCGGCAGCAGTGCCGGCAACGAACCCATCGCGCCCGATGCACGTACTGCGCTGGTCATGCCGATCTGCAACGAAGACGTGCCGCGGGTGTTTGCAGGCCTGCGTGCAACGTTCGAGTCGGTAGCAGCCAGCGGTAACCTGGACCGTTTCGACTTCTTTGTGCTCAGCGACACCAACGACACCGACATTGCCGTTGCCGAGCAGCAGGCATGGCTGGACGTGTGCCGTGAAACCAAGGGGTTCGGCCGTATCTTCTACCGCCGTCGCCGGCGTCGGGTGAAGCGCAAGAGTGGTAACCTCGACGACTTCTGCCGCCGATGGGGCAGCGAATACAAGTACATGGTGGTGCTGGACGCCGACAGCGTCATGAGCGGCGAATGCCTGAGCAGCCTGGTGCGCCTGATGGAGGCCAACCCTGATGCCGGCATCATCCAGACCGGGCCCAAGGCGTCGGGCATGGATACCCTGTATGCGCGCATGCAGCAGTTCGCCACGCGCGTATACGGCCCATTGTTCACGGCCGGCCTGCACTTCTGGCAGCTGGGTGAGTCGCACTACTGGGGGCACAATGCGATCATTCGCATGAAGCCGTTCATCGAACACTGCGCATTGGCGCCATTGCCAGGCAAGGGTGCGTTCGCTGGGGCCATTCTTTCCCACGACTTCGTCGAAGCCGCGCTCATGCGCCGCGCCGGTTGGGGCGTATGGATCGCCTATGACTTGCCGGGCAGCTACGAAGAACTGCCGCCCAACCTGCTCGACGAACTCAAGCGCGACCGTCGCTGGTGCCATGGCAACCTGATGAACTTCCGGCTGTTCCTGGTCAAGGGCATGCACCCGGTGCACCGTGCCGTGTTCCTGACGGGTGTCATGTCCTACCTGTCTGCGCCGTTGTGGTTCCTGTTCCTGGTGCTGTCCACGGCGTTGCTGGCGACCAACACCCTGATGGAGCCCCAGTACTTCATCGAGCCGTACCAGCTGTATCCGCTGTGGCCTCAATGGCACCCGGAAAAAGCCGTGGCGTTGTTCTCCACCACCATCGTGCTGCTGTTCCTGCCCAAATTGCTCAGCGTCATCCTGATCTGGGCCAAGGGCGCCGTCGAGTACGGCGGGCGGATCAAGGTCACCTTGTCGATGCTCATGGAAATGCTGTTCTCCATGTTGCTGGCGCCGGTGCGCATGATCTTCCACACCCGCTTCGTGCTTGCCGCGTTCCTGGGCTGGGCCGCCACCTGGAACTCCCCGCAGCGCGACGACGATTCCACACCCTGGAGCGAAGCGGTCAAGCGTCATGGTCCGCAGACCTTGCTGGGCGTGGCATGGGCAGGTCTGGTAGCCTGGCTGAACCCCAGTTTCCTGTGGTGGCTGACGCCGATCGTGGGCTCGTTGATGCTGTCCATTCCGGTCTCGGTCATTTCCAGCCGTACCCGCCTGGGTCTGGCCGCCAAGGACGAGAAGCTGTTCCTGATTCCTGAGGAATACGCCACACCGCAGGAGCTGCTGGCCACGGACCAGTACACCCACGAGAATCGCTGGCACGGCCTGCGCGACGGTTTTGTGCGCGCGGTAGTGGACCCGCGGCAGAATGCTCTGGCGTGTGCCATGGCCACTGCCCGGCACGGTCAGGCAGCGCCCATCGAGGCCATGCGTGCCGAACGCATCGTCAAAGCTCTGGAAGTTGGCCCCCATGGACTCGACCTGGGCACGCGCCTGGCATTGCTGAGCGACCCCGTGGCGCTGACCCGCCTGCACGAGCAGGTATGGTCGCAGCAGCACGCGGCATGGATCGATGCCTGGCGCGCCTCGATCAAGGGCGACCCGCATTCACCGTTGTTGCCGCTGCATCCTGAACATGAGGGTCAACCGGCACTCGCAGGCTCCTGACCTGCGCCATTGGCGGGCCAGCCCGTTCCGACCTACCCTGCAGCCGACGTTTGCAGGGTAGCGCCGGACTGGGTTGGCCCGCGACGCTTTTACCCTTCGGGCCGATTTAGGCCAACAAAGTCCCCCCCGATGCTATATCGCCAGCGCGCCATGCGTTAGCATCCCTCTCCGATAGCTCATGGCGGCCCGCACGGCCGTACCAATAAGAAAACGCGCTACTTCTACTTTCAGGGGACTTGGTGATGTTCAAGAAATACCTTTCGCGGCTGCTGGTGGGCATGACCGCTCTGGTGGCGGTGTCCGCCGCCCAGGCCGGGGCCATCGACGAGGCCGTCAAGCGTGGCACGCTGCGTGTGGGCATGGACCCGACCTACATGCCGTTCCAGATGACCAACAAGCGTGGCGAGATCATTGGTTTTGAGGTCGACATCCTCAAGGCCATGGCCAAGTCGATGGGCGTCAAGTTCGAAGCGGTATCCACCGCCTACGACGGCATCATCCCCGCCCTGCTGACTGACAAGTTCGACATGATCGGCAGCGGCATGACCTTGACCCAGGAGCGCAACCTGCGCCTGAACTTCAGCGAGCCTTTCATCGTCGTGGGCCAGACCCTGCTGATCCGCAAGGACCTGGCCGGCGAGATCAAGTCGTACAAGGACCTGAACAACGAGAAGTACCGCCTGACCTCCAAGCTGGGTACCACCGGCGAGATGGTGTCCAAGAAGCTGATCGGCAAAGCCAAGTACCACGGCTATGACAATGAGCAGGAAGCGGTCATGGATGTGGTCAACGGCAAGGCAGACGCCTTTGTCTATGACGCGCCGTACAACGTAGTGGCCGTTGAGAAGGCCGGTGCTGGCAAGCTGCTGTTCCTCGAAGAACCCTTCACCTACGAGCCGCTGGCCTTCGGCCTGAAGAAAGGCGACTACGACAGCATCAACTTCATCAACAATTTCCTGCACCAGATCAAGCATGACGGGACCTACGATCGTATTCACGACAAGTGGTTCAAGAACAAGGACTGGCTCAAGGACATGGAATAAAAGGCAACTTCAGGCCGCAAGCTGCAGGCCGTAGCCAGTGACCGACCTTGTGGGGTCGGCTACAGGCTGCGGCTTGCGGCTTGCGGCCTGCCGTTTTCCGGAGTATCCAAAGTGATCAAACACAAGAAGGCCCAGTGGCCCTGGCATGGGCTGACTGCACTGGTCCTGGTAGGCCTGGCCGTCAGCCTGTACATGGCGACCTCGATGATTTCCTACGAGTGGCGCTGGAACCGCGTCCCTCAGTATTTCGCTTACCAAGCCGAAGACGTACAGCGCGCGACCGACTATGGCACCGTGCAGGAAATCGTCATCTCCGGTGATGAAGCCCGCGTCACCCTGAAGGATGAAAGCGGGGAGCTTCAGGTCCTGGACGTGGCCAAGGACAGCCTGCAACTGAGCCGCGGCGACGATGTGGCCGAAGGGGACCAGATTGGCGTGACCCGGCACTGGGCCGCAGGTCCACTGGCCTGGGGGTTGTGGACCACCCTGTGGATTTCGGTGGTGTCCGGTGCGCTGGGGCTGGTGATCGGGCTGGTGGCCGGCCTGTGCCGGTTGTCGACCAACCCGACGCTGCATGACCTGTCGACCGTGTATGTCGAACTGGTGCGCGGTACGCCGTTGCTGGTTCAGATCTTCATCTTCTACTTCTTCATCGGCACGGTCCTGAACCTGTCCCGGGAGTTCGCCGGTGTCGCCGCCCTGGCGCTGTTCACAGGCGCCTATGTGGCCGAAATCGTGCGTGCTGGCGTGCAGTCCATCGCCAAGGGGCAGAACGAAGCGGCGCGCTCGCTGGGCCTCAATGCCGGCCAGTCGATGCGTCACGTGATACTGCCCCAGGCATTCAAGCGTGTACTGCCGCCGCTGGCCGGTCAGTTCATCAGCCTGGTCAAGGACACGTCGCTGGTGTCGGTGATCGCCATTACCGAACTGACGAAAAGCGGACGTGAAGCCATCACCACCTCGTTCTCGACCTTCGAGATCTGGTTCTGCGTGGCAGGTTTGTACCTGCTGATCAACCTGCCGCTGTCGCACATTGCCAGCCGGCTCGAGCGGAGGCTTGCGCAAAGTGATTGAAGTCCGTGACCTGCTCAAGGTATTCGACACCCGTGGCCATGTGGTACGGGCGGTCGACAACGTCACCACGCACGTGGCAAAAGGCGAAGTGGTCGTGGTCCTCGGCCCTTCGGGCTCTGGCAAGTCGACCTTCTTGCGTTGCCTCAACGGCCTGGAGCATTTCGATGAGGGCCATGTGGCCATCGCCGGCCTGGATCTGGCGCACCCCAAGACCGACATCAACGCCTATCGCCGCGAAGTCGGCATGGTGTTCCAGCATTTCAACCTGTTCCCGCACATGACCGTGCTGGAAAACCTGTGCCTGGCGCAGAAGGTGGTGCGCAAGCGCAGCAAGGCCGACCGCGAGGCCAAGGCTCGGGCCTTGTTGCAAAAGGTGGGGATCGCGGAGAAAGCCAACGAGTATCCGTCACGGTTGTCGGGCGGTCAGCAGCAACGGGTCGCGATTGCCCGCGCGTTGGCCATGGACCCGAAAGTGATGCTGTTCGACGAGCCCACCTCGGCGCTGGACCCGGAAATGGTAGGGGAGGTGCTGGATGTGATGAAGACCCTGGCCCTGGAAGGCATGACCATGGTCTGCGTCACCCATGAAATGGGCTTTGCACGAGAAGTGGCCGACCGCGTGCTGTTCTTCGACCATGGCAAGCTGCTGGAAGACTCGCCGCCCGCGGAATTCTTTGCCGCACCGAAAGACCCACGTGCGCAGGCGTTTTTGCGGCAAGTGCTCTGAAAGTGAAGGCTACCCTCGCGCAGTGGGTAGCCTTCGGATTGTGCGCTACAGGGCTCCCAAACCAAGCGCTCAGATGTTGAACCGCCTTACCATCCCCCGCAGTTGCTGCCCCAACTGCTCCAGCTCACCACTCGATGCTGCAGTCTGTTCGCTGGCTGCACTGGTCTGATCGGACGCATCACGCACATTCAGCACGCTGCGATTGATCTGTTCGGCCACCACGCTCTGCTGTTCGCTGGCCGTGGCAATCTGCTGGTTCATGCCTTGGATGCTCGAGACCGTCCCTGTGATCTGGCTCAGCGCATCGCCTGCCCTGCGGCTCAACTCCACGCTTTGCTCTGTGAGGTTCTTGCTGCTGTCCAGCAAGCGCGTGACTTCGTCGGTGCCGTTGTGCAGGCTGTCGATCAGTTGACCGATTTCTTCGGTGGCGGTGGAGGTGCGCTGGGCCAGGCCGCGCACTTCATCGGCCACTACCGCGAAGCCCCGCCCGGCTTCACCCGCCCGCGCCGCCTCGATCGCGGCGTTGAGTGCCAGCAGGTTGGTCTGTTCGGAGACCGACTTGATCACGTCCAGAATACTGCCGATGCGCTGACTCTCGCCGGCCAGATGCTGCATGGCTGCCAGGCAATGGTCCATCTGCCCGGACAACTGTTCAATGCGGCCAATCGCTTCGGTCACCACCTGATCGCCCACCTGCGCCTGTTGGTCGGCATTGGTGGCGGCCATCGATGCCTGCTCTGCGTTCTGCGCCACCTCCTGGACCGTGGCGCTCATCTGGTTCATGGCAGTGGCAACCTGGTCGGTTTCTTCTCGCTGCTGGCTGATGCGCACCTTGGTGTCTTCGCTGCTGGAGGCCAGTTGCGACGCGGCTTGCGAGAGTTGCCCGACACCGTGGTCGATGCCGCCGATCAGTTCGCGCAAACTTATCGTCATCTCACGCATGCTGGCCTGGAGCTTGCCCATCTCGTCGCGGCGCTGCACCGGTTCGACCTGGCTCAGGTCCCCTTTGGCGATACGTGCCGCCACATCCAGGGTCTGGCGCAGCGGTTGGGTGATCTGCAATGTGATCAGCCACCCGGCGATCACACCGACCACTAGCGCCAGCAGCGCCACGGTGGTCAACAGCGAGCGGGCGGCCAGTGCTTCCCTGTCGCGTTGTTCGACTTTGCGCTTGCCAAGCTCCAGGCTCACCGAGCGCAACTCGTCGCCGCGGCGCTCCATCGTGTTTTGCAGTTGCTCGGCCTTGACGGCGACCTGGCGGTACTGGTCCAGGGTCGCGCGGTATCGAGCCAATTCGGTGCCTGGTTGCTCGATCACCGTGCGCGGCAGCCCGAGAGGCGCCAGGCCCTTGACCAGTTGAGCCAGGCTGGTACTTGCGGCCTCCAAGGCGCTTTCACCGACTTTGGCGAAGTCTTCGACAGGGGAGAAGGTGTAGGCCGGTACCAGGCTTTGCTGGTTGGCGCTCTCCACATGCCGGCTCAGTGTGTCCATCATGCCCAGCACGTTGGTCTGCTGCCCATCGGCAGGCATCTTCAACAGGGCCTGGGTTTCAAGTTCATCGATGGCCGTGCTGAGTTTCTGCCCCTGAACGAGCAGGGCCTGGCGCAAGGTGGTGCGGCTGTTGGCAGTGCGCTGCAGTTCGGCAAAATCATCGCGCAATTGCTGCAGCAAACCCAGTTTTTCGGTCAGCATCTGCCGTGACTCTTCGACATTGCTGCGCTGCTGCAGCGTAGTCAGCATGTTGCTCAATTGCTCGAGGATGCGGCCGATCCGAGTCTTGCTCTGCTCATCGTCGAGCACACGGTACGTGATGCGCTCAGCGCGCAGGTCCTTGGTCAGGTCATTGATTTCGCCAATTTCACTCAGTTGCTGCGAACGAACGATGGCGCCGTCCAGGGCGCGCCAGCCACTGATCGTGGTGACCAGCGTGAGCAGCAGGACCACGGCGAAACCGAGGGCCAACTTGGCGGCGACGCTGATGTTGCCGAGCTTGCGGTTGAGGTAACCGAGCATGGGGATTCTCCGTGCAAGTGGAAGGAATGAAGAGCACGCGCAATGCGTGCAAGCCATCCCTGCCCATCGGCGGAGGACCTGTAGGACTTGACCTGAAACCCGCGTAGGAAAATTCGGACCATATGGTCAGATCTTTTACGGTTACATAAGCCTTTCGAGCGCAACCGCACGTCTTTCAAAGAGGCTGCGTGGCAGCCTCAGTCTGAATGCGCCGATTGACCGGCACTGTCATTGGTCGTGTCGACAGGCCTGCCCGTCAGAGCTTGAAACGCCTCACCAAACCCTGCAAATGAGTGCCTAGGCGTGCCAGCTCCACACTGGAGCTGGCAGTCTGTTCGCTGGCCGCCGAGGTCTGGTCGGAAATGTCCCGTACGTTGATCACGCTGCGGTTGATCTCTTCGGCCACCGCCGTCTGCTCCTCGGCTGCCGTGGCGATCTGCTGGTTCATCGCCTGGATGGAGGAGACGGTGCGGGTGATGTTTTCCAGCGAACTACCTGCACGGCGGGTCAGTTCGACGGTGCTGTCGGTGAGTTGCCGGCTGCTGTCCATCACGCTCGCTGCGCGCTGTGTGCCGCTTTGCAAACCGGCGATCAGTTCCTCGATCTCCTCGGTGGATTGCTGTGTGCGTTGTGCCAGGCTGCGCACCTCGTCAGCCACCACTGCAAACCCGCGCCCGGCTTCGCCTGCACGGGCCGCTTCGATCGCCGCGTTGAGCGCCAGCAGGTTGGTCTGCTGGGCCACCGACTTAATCACATCCAGTACGCTGCCGATCTTGTCGCTTTCACCCTTGAGCTGGCTCATGGCCTCGCTGGAGTTGGCCACCTCGCTGGCCAGCCGCTCAATCTGCGCCACCGCTTCGCTGACCACACGATCGCCCTCACGGGCCTGCTGGTCGGCCATGACGGCTGCTTCCGAGGCCTGCTCGGCGTTGCGTGCCACGTCGTGAACGGTCGCTGTCATCTGGTTCATCGCCGTGGCAACCTGGTCTGTCTCGACTTTCTGGTTGGTAACGCCTGCGCTGGTCTGCTCGGTCACCGCCGAGAGCTCTTCGGCGGCACTGGCAATCTGGGTTACACCATCGCCGATGCCGCCAATCAGCTCGCGCAGGCCTTGGGTCATGCGCTGCATGCTGGCCTGCAACTGGCCAAGCTCGTCTCTACGCAACGAAGGTTCATGCAGGGTGAGGTCGCCGTTGGCCACCCGTTCAGCTCCACGCAGCGCCTCGCGCAGCGGCAGGATGATCTGACGGGTGATCACCCAGGCCGCCAGCAGGCCCAGCAAGACGGCCAGGCCAGTGGCCAACCCCAGCAACGCTTTTGCCTGGGCAGCGGCGGTGTCACGCACCTGGGTCTGCGATGTGGTCATGGCCTGGCTGGTCTGCATCAAGGTCACGCCTTGATCGGCCATTTGCTGCAACGCCTGGGCGCTGGCGCTCTGCGCTTCGCCGAACTGCATCACGGCGTCGCGGTAGCCGCCCATGGCGGTACTGGCGTCGGTCAGGCCGGCGGCGAATTCGGCAGGCAGCTTGGCGGGCAGCCCTCGCAACTCGTCCAGCGCCTGGTCGATGGCCTTGAGTGCGGTCTGCTGATAATCGGCATTACCGCTGTAGGTGTAACCACGCACCTGGAATCGCGCTTGCTGGAGCAGGCTGTTGACGGTGACGGCATATTGGTACTGGGTGATATCGCCCGCTTGAAGCAGGCGCTGCTGAACGCGCCCTACCAGTTCGACTGCCTTGTCCGCGCTGTCCCCCAGCACGCCGCGGCTGGCCTCGCGTCGCACATTCGCCTGCTTGAGCTGCGCGAAGGCCTGCTGGTAGGCCGCTACTGCATCGCGCTGCTGTTCGAGTCGCTGGTGATCGGCGGGTTCGTCGATCTGGCCGAGCATCAGCTGAACCTGACGATCCAGAGTGCCAAGCGCCTTCTCCATCTCACCGATCGAGGCGTCGTCGCGCTGGCGCTCATAATGCTGACGTGCAATGCGCAGCTCCTGGGCGTACTGCTGGATGACCGAGATGTTGCCCAGCTTGTCACCCCTGGCTGTGATGCTGTTCATGCCGTGCCAACCGGTCAGGGTGATGATCAGCGTCAGCAGCAGTACCAGGCCAAAGCCCAGCGCCAGTTTGCGGGTTACACTCACGTTGCCCAAAAGCTGGGCTAACCATCGATTCATAGAAACTCCCTGGCGGCTTGGCAGCACGATTCGTTGTTGTTGCCAATGCCATCGGCCAGGGAAGCGGAAACTTGATGGGGAAAAGCTGACCAGGTCGTCAGAATATGCGTGAGAGCAAGGCCGTGACGGCCGTTTCCACACGCAGGATGCGCGCACCTAGCTGCACCGGGGCCAAACCCGCCTTGCCCAGCAGATCGACCTCGTAGGGGATCCACCCGCCTTCCGGGCCAATGGCCAAGGTGACTGGCTGTTCTACAGCGCGAGGGCAGGCAGGATAATCACCTGGGTGACCAACCAGCCCAAGGGTGCCTTCAGCGATGGCGGGCAGACGGTCCTCGACGAACGGCTTGAAGCGTTTTTCGATGATGACTTCCGGCAGCACCGTGTCACGTGCCTGCTCCAGCCCCAATATCAGGTTTTCACGGATGACGTCGGGCTGAAGGAAGGGGGTCTGCCAGAAGCTCTTTTCCACCTTGTAGCTGTTGAGCAGGATCAGGCGAGGCACCCCAAGGGTGGCGACGGTCTGGAACAGCCTGCGCAGCATCTTGGGCCGTGGCACCGCCAGCACCAGGGTCAACGGCAGCTTGGCCGGTGGCGCCTGGTCGAAGCTGACGTGAAGCTCGGCTTCATGACGCTCCAGGCGCTGCACCGTCGCCAGGCCCATCAGGCCGTTGATGCGGCCTACGCGCAGGGTGTCGCCGACGGCGACCCCGTGCACATCCTGCATATGGACGAAGCGCCGATCAGCCAATACGACGCGGTCGGCCGCGATGAAATCGGCCTCCTCCAGCAGCAGCAGGTTCACGACTGCGTCGCGGGTGGTTGGTCTTGATCATCGGCAGGCTGTTCGTCGCTGCCACGCTTGCTAATCAGGCTGCCGCACAGCACGCCGACCTCGAACAGCAGCCACATGGGGACGGCCAACAGGGTCTGGGAGAAGATGTCCGGAGGCGTCAGCACCATGCCGACCACGAAGCAGCCAATGATCACGTAGGGGCGGATCTTCTTCAGGTACTTCACATCGACCACGCCAATCCAGACCAACAGCACCACGGCCACCGGAATCTCGAAGGCCACGCCGAAGGCGAAGAACAGCGTCATCACGAAGTCCAGGTAGCTGGCGATGTCGGTCATCATCGAGACGCCCTCGGGCGTTGCGCTGGCGAAGAAGCCGAAGATCAACGGGAAGACCAGGAAATAGGCAAAGGCCATGCCGGCGTAGAACAGCACGATGCTCGACATCAGCAGCGGTATGGCGATGCGCTTTTCATGGCGGTACAGGCCCGGCGCGATGAAACCCCAGATCTGCTGCAGAATGAAGGGGATCGCCAGGAACAGCGAAACGATCATGGTCAGCTTGAACGGCGTCAGGAAGGGCGAGGCCACGTCGGTGGCAATCATGGTCGCATTGGCGGGCAGATGATCACGCAGCGGCGCCGAGACCAGGGTGTAGATCTGCTGGGCGAAGGAAAACAGCCCGGCAAAGATCAGGAAGATGACGGCAACGCAACGCAGCAAGCGGGTGCGCAGTTCGGTCAAGTGCGAAACCAGCGGCATGGGCTGGTCGTGTTCCGGATTCTCGCTCATGGGGCTCGCGGCGGCTCGGGCGGTACGGGAGTAGGGTGCGCAGTGGCATCGGTTTCGGCTGATGTGGCTGGCAGGCCGGCAGGCGGCTGCACGGTTGCCGTGGTCACCGGAGGCTGGGCAGGCGGCGCATTGGGGTTGAGGATGCGCTTGGCCTGCTCTTCCATGTGCATGATGTGCTCGTTGTGCAGCTGGCGGCGGATGTCATCGGCGCCGATTTCACGCTCGACTTCCATCTTGATGCTGTTGAAGCTGCGTTTGAGCCGACCGATCCACAAGCCTGCCGTGCGGGCGGCGCCCGGCAGGCGCTCGGGGCCGAGCACCAGCAGGGCGACGAGGCCGACGAGCAGCAGCTCGCTGAAACTGATGCCGAACATAAGTCAGTCTTTCCGCTGCGGCTCTTGGACCGGTTGGGCCTGGCCTTCGATGGTGTGGCCCTGGCTGGCTTGGGCGGTGGTGTGCACCGGTTGCACAGGGGGTACGGGCTGGGCCGGAGGAGGGGTAGGTTCAGCTGGCTTGGTTTCCTCTTCGTTCATGGCCTTGCGAAAGCCCTTGATCGATTCGCCCAGGTCGCTGCCCAGGTTCTTCAGCTTCTTGGTGCCGAACACCAGCACGACCACGACCAGCAGGACGATCCAGTGTTTCCAGTCAAAGATACCCATTTCGTACTCCCGAAAATTGTGTGAAGGTCACCGGGCGTCAGCCCTGAACATACATCAGGCCGAAGGCTGGCGGGCGGCTTTTTCGTCATGGCCCGACAACCCGAAGCGCCGGTCGAGTTCATCGAGCACGGCCTGCGGGTGCTGACCCAGGGCGCTGAGCATCACCAGGCTGTGAAACCACAGGTCGGCCGTCTCATAGATGACGTCGCTGCAGTCCTTGCTAAGCGCAGCATCCTTGGCGGCAATGATGGTTTCGACCGACTCTTCGCCGAGCTTTTCCAGAATCTTGTTGAGGCCCTTGTGGTACAGACTGGCCACATAGGAGCTGTCCGGCGCTGCCTGCTTGCGTTCTTCGAGCACGGCGGCCAGCCGGTTGAGGGTGTCACTCATGTCAGTGTCCTGCGTCGTAGATGGCGTGCGGGTCTTTCAGAACCGGGTCGACGGTGGCCCATTGGCCATTCGAATAGACGCGGTAGAAGCAGCTTTCCCGGCCGGTATGGCAGGCAATGTGGCCCACCTGTTCGACCATGAGGATGATCACGTCGGCGTCGCAGTCCAGGCGCATTTCGTGAAGCTTTTGCACATGGCCCGACTCTTCGCCCTTGCGCCACAGTTTGCCACGCGAGCGCGACCAATAGATGGCGCGTTGCTCAGCAGCGGTCAACGCCAGTGCTTCACAGTTCATCCACGCCATCATCAGCACGCGTCCGGTCTTGTGGTCCTGGGCGATGGCAGGCACCAGGCCATCGCTGTTCCACTTGATCTCGTCCAGCCAGTCTTTCATCGTCGACTCCAAAACGGGCCCGTCTGCGTCGCGGGCCTTTTGCGCTAGTGTGCCAGCCACGGGCGCGGCTGGCTATTGGCGCACGATCAGGTAAAGGCCTGCGGCCAGCATCAACCAGGCCGGCCACGCAGTGGCTGCCGCCAGGCTACCGGCCTGCAGGGCGACACCGCCCAGGATCACGCCCCCGCCCAGCAAGCCGGCACCGAGCAGGCGCAGGGCCCAATGATCGCCATGTCGGCGCTCGGGCATCTTGGGGTCGTGCAGGTGCGGTTGCGACAGGCGTTCGAGCAAGTCCCGGGTCATGTTGGCCAGGTGAGGCAACTGCTCAGCCTGGCTGTGCAGGTTGCCCAGCAACGCCTTGGGGCTCATGCGCTGACGCATCCAGCGCTCAAGATAAGGCTTGGCCGTGCTCCACAGGTCCAGCTCGGGGTACAGCTGACGCCCCAGGCCTTCGATGTTGAGCAGGGTCTTCTGCAGCAGCACCAGTTGAGGTTGCACTTCCATGTTGAAGCGGCGCGCGGTCTGGAACAGGCGCATCAGCACCTGGCCGAAGGAAATGTCCTTGAGGGGTTTTTCGAAGATCGGCTCGCACACGGTGCGAATGGCCGCTTCGAACTCATTGACCTTGGTATTGGCCGGCACCCAGCCCGAGTCGATGTGCAGCTGGGCGACGCGGCGATAGTCGCGCTTGAAGAAGGCAATCAGGTTGCGCGCGAGGTAATCCTGGTCTTCATCGGTAAGGCTGCCGACGATGCCGCAGTCGATGGCAATGTATTTGGGGCTCCACGGCTTGACCGTGCTCACGAAGATGTTGCCCGGGTGCATGTCGGCGTGGAAGAAGCTGTCGCGAAACACCTGCATGAAGAACACTTCGACGCCGCGTTCGGCCAGCATCTTCATGTCGGTGCGCTGATCGGCGAGGGTGGCCATGTCGGTCACCGGTACGCCATAGATACGCTCCATCACCAGCACTTTCTGCCGGCACCAGTCCCAGTAGACCTGGGGCACGTACATCAGCTCGGAATCCTCGAAATTGCGCCGCAGCTGGCTGGCATTGGCCGCCTCGCGAAGCAGGTCGAGTTCGTCGTAGATGGTTTTTTCGTAATCGCCGACAACGTCCACCGGGTGCAGGCGGCGTGCATCGGCAGAGATGCGTTCGGCGCCCTTGGCGATCAGGAACAGCCAGGCGATGTCGGCAGCGATGATCGGCTTGAGCCCCGGTCGGACCACCTTGACCACCACTTCTTCACCGCTTTTCAGGCGTGCAGCGTGCACTTGCGCCACCGATGCGGAGGCCAGGGGCTCCACGTCGAAGCGGCTGAACACCTCACTCACCTTGGCCCCAAGCTGGGCTTCGATCAGCGCCACGGCCTTCTGCGGATCGAACGGCGGTACGCGGTCCTGCAGCAGCATCAGTTCGTCGGCAATATCGGTGGGCAGCAAGTCGCGCCGGGTAGACAGCAGCTGGCCGAACTTGATGAAGATAGGCCCCAGGTCCTGCAGCGCCATGCGCAACCGCGCACCGCGGCTCAGCTCGGAGGCCCGACGCGGCAGCCAGCGCCACGGCAACAGCAGGCGCAGGCTCATCAACCACCAGGGCAGAGGGTAGTCGAACAGCAGGTCATCGAGCCGGTAGCGGATGACGACGCGCTGGATGCGGAAAAGGCGGCGGAAGGCGAGCAGCTTCATGCGTTATCGCTGGAATCAAGGGATCGGGAAAGGCGCAGGATGCGCGCCTCGAGGCGTTCTGTATCGACCTTCATGGCATCGAGTTCGCTGAAGGCGGCCTCGGCTTCGCGCTTGCCTACCAGCGTACGCGATTCTTCCGCCAGGTACTCGGACAGGCTCTGGCTCAAGCGCGCCAGGCCTTGGCGGGTCCAGCGGGTGCGCAGGCGAATGTGCCCTGCGATCAGGGACGTGGGCACCGGGCCCAGCCACTTCTGCAGCTCATGCTCCCAGTCCAGCTCGAGGTCCTGGAGAATGCCGAACAGATCGAGCAGGGCCGCGGTGTCGCCATGCAATTGCACCTGTGGGCTGTGCAGGACTGCTGTCTTGTCCCGCGATAACGCCAGGTGTGCCAGGCTCGCTGCCGGTGCACGCAGCCGACAGTCGACCTCGCCTTCCCAGGCACTGGCCAGCATCAGGCCCTGTTCGTCGGGCAGGATGAAGACCTGCATGGCCGGTTGGCGGCAGTCGATCTCGATGACCTTGCCTTCCAGCGCCGCCAGCCTTGGCAATGCCGTGCTGTCCATGCGCAGGACGCGGTTCAGGCCATGTTCGGCGCTGGCGAGCAGACCGGCCATGAGCATCAGGGCTTGATCCCCCGGTGCACGGCCACGATGCCGCTGGTCATGTTGTGGTAGGTCACCCGGTCGAACCCGGCTTGCACCATCATGGCCTTGAGGGTTTCCTGGTCAGGGTGCATGCGGATCGATTCGGCCAGGTAGCGGTAGCTCTCGGAGTCGTTGGTGATGAGCTTGCCGGCCAGGGGCATGAAGGCGAACGAATAGGCGTCGTAGGCCTTGGACATCAGCTTGTTGGTCGGCTTGGAGAACTCCAGCACCAGCAGGCGGCCGCCCGGCTTGAGCACGCGCAGCATGGAACGAATGGCGTCTTCCTTGTGGGTGACGTTGCGCAGGCCGAAGGCGATGGTCACGCAATCGAAATGGTTGTCCGGAAACGGCAGCTTCTCAGCGTCGGCCTGGACGAACTCGATGTTGCCGGCCACGCCACGGTCCAGCAGGCGGTCGCGGCCGACCTTGAGCATGGACTCGTTGATGTCGGCCAGCACCACGTGCCCGGTCGGGCCCACCAGGCGCGCGAACTTGGCTGCCAGGTCGCCCGTGCCGCCGGCGATGTCGAGCACACGGTTGCCGCTGCGAACGCCCGACAGCTCGATGGTGAAGCGCTTCCACAGGCGGTGCATGCCGCCGGACAGCACGTCGTTCATCAGGTCGTATTTGGCCGCCACCGAGTGGAACACTTCGGCGACTTTGCGCGCCTTCTGGCTCTCAGGCACGTCCTGGTAGCCAAAATGGGTCGTGGGTTCGGCGTGGTCGCCTTTGCGCTGGTCGTTCATATCGCTTCACCGAAATTAATTGACGCCATTCTAGGGCGAACGAGCGGATTTGTCTTGGCGGGGTGTACCGCCAGGCGGGGGCGGGCATAATGTCGATTATGTCTACATGTTCAGGAACACCCGCATGACCCAGATCAGCGTCGAACGCAAACACACCCTTGGGCGCGACGCCGCCCGTGCCAAGGCCCAGGCGCTGGTGGATCGCCTCAGCCGCGAGTATGACCTCAAGGCCTCATGGGATGGCGACCGCGTCGATGTGGCACGCAGCGGTGCGAACGGCAGCGTCCACATCGGCCAGGACAGCATCCGTGTCGATCTCAAGCTCGGCATGATGATGTCGATGATGAGCGGCACCATCAAGGGCGAAATCGAACGGGCGCTGGACAAGGCGCTTGCCTGAATCTGGACACCGGCCATTCGGCCCGGTTCGCCGGGTGATGGCGAACGGGGCGTTTCAGGTGGGCTCGGCAAGAAATTTCATGATGACCGGCGCGATGGCGTGCGGCCGGGTGATCAGAAACAGATGACCATCATCGATGATGTGCAACTGCGCGTTGGGAATACGCCAGGCCAGCAGACGCATGTTCACCAGCGGAATCAACGGATCGTCATCCCCGGCCAGCACCAGGGTGGGCTGGCGGAGCTTGTGCAGCCAGTGGATGCTGGTCCAGCCAACTGCTGCGAACAGTTGCCAGTAATAACCCAGCTTGCCAGCCGAGCGTGCCGTGGCCGCGTGCTTTAGCGCCAGGTGCGGATCCCGGCGAAACCCGCCGCCATACACCAGCGGCGCGATGCGCATGACATGCGCCGGGTCTACGTACCGGCGGGGGCTGGCCATGCTCCACAGCACCTTGGGCTTGCCAGGCACCATCACCGCCCCTGCCGCCGTGGCGGCCAGGATGAGTTTTCGGCAGCGCTGCGGGTAGTCATGGGCGAATTGCTGAGCCAGCCCACCTCCCCACGACACACCGATGACGTTGACCTGGCCGTAATTTAGCGCGTCGAGCAGCCGAGCGGCGAGCCGGGCAAGCCCTGAAAACCGATAGGGCCGCTGCGGCGTGGATGAACCGCCCACACCCGGGGCATCGAAGGCGATGACCTGCAGGTCGGGGTCCAGCGCCTCGATGAACGGAAATATCAGCTCGAAGTTGGCCCCGATGCCGTTGAAGATCAGCAAGGGCGCCAGGGTCGACTGACCTGGCCGCACGACGGTACGGATGGACAGGCCATCGAGCTCGACCGTTTTGAACACGTAGGGTGACGGCATGCGCATGGCTCCTGGAGCAGGTAGACGCCTTGGCACCGCGCAGGTGGCCACGGCGCAGGGGTTCAACGCTGGTGCACGTAGCGGCCTGGCGCAGACTCGGCTGCAGGATGACTGGGGCACCCCAGGTGGCCCGGCGCCTCGATCAATGCCCCGGCCCGCTCGACCAGCCAGCCCTGCCAGTGCAGCCACCATGAATCGACATGCCTGACGGCGTCCTCTTGCCACGCCAGCGGATCGTCATGCTGGCCACCGCCGGCCTGAAAGCGCGCCTTCGGGTTGCCTGGCGGGTTGATGATGCTCTGGATGTGCCCGCTGTTGGAGAGCACGAACTCGACCTTGCCGCCGAACAGTCGCGCCGAGCGGTAGCAAGCCTGCCAGGGCGTAATATGGTCGGCATTGCCCGCCACGCTGAAGAGATCGCACTTGACCTGCTTGAGGTCGATGGCGGTACCGCAAACGGTGATGCCACCGGGACGGGTGAGCGGATTGCCCCTGTACATCTCGATCAGGTCGGCATGGAATGCGGCGGGCAAGCGCGTGGTGTCGTTGTTCCAGTACAGGATGTCGAACGCTGGCGGCTCGTTGCCGAGCAGGTAATTGTTGACCCAGTAGTTCCAGATCAGGTCGTTGGGACGCATCCAGGCAAACAGCCGGGCCAGATCGCTGCCCTCGAGCACCCCCGCCTGCTGGGATTGACGCTTGGCCGCATCCAGCGCCTGGTCGTCGACGAACAACGCCAGCGCGTTGTCGAGCGTGGCGTCCAGCACGCTGACCAGCAAGGTCAAGGCATTGACCTTGGTTTCATGGCGCGCCGCAAGGTGGCCCAGCAGCGCGGTGCAGGTGATGCCCCCTGAGCATGCACCGAGCATGTTCAGGGTCGCACTGCCGGTGATGCTCAGCACGGCGTCCACTGCCTCGCCCAGTGCTCGCACATAGGTGGACAAGTCCCAATCGCGCTGCGCCCTGGTCGGGTTGCGCCAGCTGACCATGAAGGTCTGTTGGCGGGCGTCCAGGCAGAAGCGCATCAGGCTTTTTTGCGGGCACAGATCAAAGATGTAGAACTTGTTGATCTGTGGGGGCACCACCAGTAATGGCCGTTCATGCACCTGCTCGGTGAGGGGGCTGTACTGGATCAATTCCAGCACCTCGTTACGGTACACGACCGCGCCGCGACTGCTGCCCAGGTCCTTGCCCACCTCGAAAGCATCCATGTTCACCTGGCGGGGCATGCCGCCGTTGTGGACCACATCCCTGGCCAGGTTCGACAGGCCATCAAGCACGCTTTTGCCGCCGGTCTCGAAGAAACGCTTGAGTGCGGCAGGATTGGACAGGTTGTTGGTAGGCGCCAATGCTTCGGTCATGAGCTGGATGACGAACTGCCCACGGCTGATGTCCTCAGGGGGCAGGTCACTGCTGCTGATCCACGCCTGGAGTTCGTTACGCCATGCCAGGTAGCCTTGCAGGTAGCGTCGGTAAAGCGGGTTCTGTGACCAGGTCGGGTCGCTGAAGCGGCGGTCATCGCTGGCAGGGGCGAGGCTCGATTTGCCCAGCACCACATTCTTCAGTTCGAGCCCGAAGGCAAGCGCGTGCTTGGCACTGTGCAAGGGCTGGCGTACGGCCTGGCGCAGCACGGTCTGGGCCGTGCCCAACAGGTCCTTGCGTTGAACGCCGACCATCGGGTTCAGGCCCGCGGCGCGTTGCGGGGCCTGCTGCTGATCTTCATTGTTTTTGTTACTCATCCGCGACGCTCCGTTGTCTGAGACGAGTACCGGCTGCCGAGGGGTGCACCGACGTGTCCCCGATACCGCTACTCGGGTAATCCGTGACCACGTCCTGCACTGCTACGGGCGATCAGGCGCCTGCCGCGCCATGCTGGTAAATGGCCACCTCTATTGGTTACCCGAGTTTCAGGCGCGAAGCAACCTGGCGCTGTCGTATGTTCCTTTCACTGTCAGTTGGGTCGGCATGGCGGGCGAAGGCGTTAGCCAGGAGAACAGTTAAAGCATCAGCTTGACCACGGATTCCGAAGGGTCTCGCGTCTTGCCGGCCTTGTGCAGTGCCTCAAGGTATTCGGCCCACAAGACGTCCTGACGCAGACACAACTGTTCCAGGTATTCCCAGGTGAACAGACCACTGTCATGGCCATCGTCGAAGGTGAGTTTCAGGGCGTATTGCCCAGCCGGTTCCAGCCCGACGAGGCCGACGTTGACCTTGCCAAACTGCAGGATGGGGTTGCCGTGCCCCTGGACTTCGGCCGAGGGGGAGTGCACGCGCAGGAATTCGGCGGGCAGGTGGTAGACCTCATCGGGCCCATAGGTGAGGCGCAGGGTCTTGGAGGCTTTGTGCAGGTTGATGGCGGTAGGCATGCGAGCCATGGGCGTGATCTCTGTTTGAGTTACACACCGCACGCTACCCGCTGCACGAAATGCTCGCCAGCTTCTTGAGCAAAAAACCTGTTTCGCCAGGCTGCAAGCGTCGCACGGGGCGCTTGCAGCCTGGCGCGGGCCCGTTACAGGATGTAGCGGGACAGGTCTTCGTTCTGGGCCAGCTCGCCCAGGTGGCTGTTCACATAGGCTGCGTCGATCTGGATCGGCGCTTCGTCATGGGCACTGGCCAGGTCGCCGGCGCTGAACGACACCTCTTCGAGCAGGCGCTCAAGCAAGGTGTGCAGGCGACGGGCACCGATGTTCTCGGTTTTCTCGTTGACCTGGTAGGCGATTTCGGCCAAACGCTTGATGCCATCCTCGACGAACTCGATGTTCAGCCCTTCGGTCTTGAGGAGTGCCTGGTACTGTTCGGTCAGCGAGGCATGCGGCTCGCGCAGGATGCGCTGGAAGTCTTCCGGGGTCAGGGCCTTGAGTTCCACGCGGATCGGCAGACGACCTTGCAGCTCAGGCACCAGGTCGCTCGGCTTGCTCAAGTGGAACGCGCCCGAGGCGATGAACAGGATGTGGTCGGTCTTGACCATGCCCAGCTTGGTGTTGACCGTGCAGCCTTCGATCAGCGGCAGCAGGTCGCGCTGTACACCCTCACGGGAGACATCGGCGCCGCCGACATTGCCGCGCTTGGCGACCTTGTCGATCTCATCGATGAACACGATGCCGTGCTGTTCGACCGCTTCCAGCGCCTTGGCCTTGAGCTCTTCTTCATTGACCAGGCGACCGGCTTCTTCGTCGCGCACCATTTTCAGCGCTTCGCGAACCTTCAGCTTGCGCGACTTGCGTTTGCCCTTGCCCATATTGGCGAACAGGCTCTGCAACTGGTTGGTCATTTCTTCCATGCCAGGGGGCGCGGCGATTTCGACGCCCACGGCATCGGCCACCTCGATTTCGATTTCCTTGTCGTCCAGCTGGCCTTCGCGCAGGCGCTTGCGGAACAGCTGGCGGGTATTGGAATCGGAACTGGTCTGGGCGGCTTCCTCGCTGAAGCTGCTGGCCCGTGCCGGTGGCAGCAGGGCGTCGAGGATGCGCTCTTCGGCGGCATCCTCGGCGCGGTGGCGCACACGGATGATTTCCTGCTCACGCAGCATCTTCAGAGCAGCGTCGGCCAGGTCGCGGATGATGGATTCCACATCGCGGCCCACATAGCCCACTTCAGTGAACTTGGTGGCTTCGACCTTGAGGAACGGGGCATTGGCCAGCTTGGCCAGGCGCCGGGCGATCTCGGTCTTGCCCACGCCGGTGGGGCCGATCATCAGGATGTTCTTGGGCGTCACTTCGGCGCGCAGCTCGGCAGGGAGCTGCATACGGCGCCAGCGGTTGCGCAGGGCGATGGCCACGGCGCGCTTGGCGTCGTCCTGGCCGATGATGTGACGGTTGAGCTCGTGGACGATCTCGCGGGGGGTCATGGACATGATCAATAGGGTCCTCGTACGAATGATTCAGCGTGGAAAAGCCCCGTCACCGAGACGGGGCGCCAAAGCAGCTGATCACTCGGCCAGGTCCTGCTCCTCGATGGTCAGGTTGTGGTTGGTGAACACGCAGATGTCACCGGCGATGTTCAGCGCGGTCTCGGCGATTTCGCGGGCCGAGAGGTCGGTCTTGTTCAGCAGTGCACGGGCTGCGGCCTGGGCGTAGGCGCCGCCGGAACCCATGGCGATCAGGCCGTCTTCGGGCTCGACCACGTCACCGTTGCCGGTGATGATCAGCGAGGCATCCTTGTTGGCCACCGCCAGCATGGCTTCGAGGCGGCTCAGGGAGCGGTCGGTACGCCATTCCTTGGCCAGTTCCACGGCCGCGCGGATCAGGTGGCCCTGGTGTTTCTCCAGTTGGCCTTCGAAGCGTTCGAACAGGGTGAAGGCATCGGCAGTGGCGCCGGCAAAGCCCGCGATGACCTGACCGTGGTACAGGCGACGCACTTTCTTGGCGTTGCCTTTCATCACGGTGTTGCCGAGGGATACCTGGCCGTCGCCGCCCATGACGACTTTGCCATTGCGGCGGACTGAAACGATGGTGGTCAAGGGAGAGTCTCCACGCAGCGGGGCGAAAATGCCTGTTGCAAACTCATATGGGGGTGCAGGACGGGATTTCAACCGCGGGGGATGAACGGTTCGAGGGGTGGGGGTTCAGAATGGGTGACGAGGTTTTTGTGCCAGGTATGGCGAAACACCCTATGGCGAAACACCTCGATGCGGTAAGCGGCAGCCCAGGATCCTGGCTTCGCAACCCGTAGGTTGGGGCCGCGGTATTCCTACCCCACACACAGATGCCACTCAATCAGGTCAGCAAGCTCGAAGCCATGAAGTAAAACGACTGAGCAGCTCCTCCGAACGCTCTTCGCAAACCCTGCCCGTGAAAGCTGGTCGGCATCTAATCGATGAGGAAGTTTTCAGGTTGAAAACTCCCTAACGAATATTTAAGGGCAAAACGCCAGTACGCGATAATTAAATAATTAAGTAGCAATACCTTGCCAGAAGATTGCATGGTTTGAGGAACGAGTGCAGGTCTGCATATGGGGTATATCTGGGCGGGACGAGGGGTTAGGATTTGAATGTGTCAGCAAGTACATGATCCCTTGATAAGCACGGAGTGTTAACATGTCAGAGCTCGCTGCTGTTAAACAAGATCTGGAACAAGCCAAGGATATACTCGACTCAGACCCTTTCGCAGGTCGAGATTTCTTCTGGGAACAGCATAGGTTTGCCAGGGATGGATATTTGAAGATCAATCATCTGGTTGATGCAGGTGTGCGTGACCGTATTGCTGAAGATGTAAAGTTCTTATTGGCAAACTTCTCCAAGCGCCGAGATTTTCTAATCGAGTCGACAGGTAATACACCGCGTTACTTGAGCAATGTACCTCAAGAAAAGATCGAGGCTCATGGGCGATACATTCCGCGTGCCTATCGGTCTCGTTACCTGATGAGCTTGATTGCTCATATAGTCAAGGAGGAAGTCATCCCGACACCATGGAAATGGGATAACTTTATCATCAACAACCAGCACAAGTCAGGCGATACGCACGGCTGGCATTGGGGAGATTACCCCTACACGATCATCTGGATTGTCGATGCACCGGCACTCGAGGCTGGTGGCTTGCTGGAGTGTGTGCCCCACACCAATTGGGATAAGCAGAACCCCCGCGTAGAAAATCTGCTGGTGGAAAACAAGATCGATTCATACTTCCATCTCACTGGTGATGTCTACCTACTCAAAGCTGACACCACACTGCATCGAGTCAAACCACTGACCCAAGATGTTAGCCGTATCATTCTCAACACTACGTGGGAAAGAGCGAGAGACAAGGATCGGAAAGTCGAGCATGAGACGTTTGTCTTCCGGGACTGAGTGTGAGGGTCTGTGCATGACCAAGTTCAAGTATTCCCACACAAACCTGGTTGCCTCCGATTGGAAAAAGATAGCAAAATTTTACATTGATGTCTTTGGCTGTGTTCCAGTTGGCCCCGTTCGTCGACTTTCAGGGCAGGCGGTGGCAGATGGCACCGGCTTGATCGAGCCGGAGATCGAAGGTGTTCATCTTCGGTTACCCGGCTACGAGGAGGGCGGTCCGACACTGGAAGTCTTCCAGTATCGCCGCTGCCGTGACGAACCGGAAAAATTTGCCAATTCATGTGGATTTACCCATATCGCATTTGAAGTTTCTGATTTGGAGACTGCTTGCGCCAAAGTAATCAGCGCAGGTGGGTGGCTGCTAGGAAGATTGGCGAGTCAACCTGTCGAGGGAGTGGGGGTTTGCACGTTTGTATATGTTCGTGACCCTGATCGGAACATTATCGAAGTCCAAGGCTGGGAGACACCATGACACGCAAACTTGCACAGTTCGATTTGGTAAAACCCAAGTTCGCCAAGGGGGACGCCAGAATGGAAGAGTTCTATTCCTCTGTCGGGTATGTGAACCGCCTAGCGGAACAGCATCCGGGATTCATTTGGCGCGAGAGCGATGAGGACCAGCCGCTGCTGGATCAACTGTGGGGTGAGGGCTACTTGTACACGCTCTCGCTTTGGCGAGATGTCGAATCGCTCAAGGACTTTCTCTATAACACTCCGCATAAGACGCTCATGCGCCGTGGGGGGGAGTGGTTCGACCCCATCTCCCGACCCCGTGTGGTGTTGTGGTGGGTCGAAGAGGGCCATGTCCCGACCCTGCGGGAGGCCCATGGGCGTCTCACACGCTTGTACGAAGTTGGTCCGTCTCTGCATGCTTTCGACCTGCGCTCCAGTGGGTTACCAACCGTTCTGTACTGAGGAAGTGCACATGACCCAATTGGCTCGTGATACGCAACAGCAACTCGCCGACTATTACCGCTGCTTTCTCGGCGATCCGGCACAGCTTGTGGCCGCGCAACAATCAGTGAGGTCATCCCGCAAGATCGTGGAGTTTCTGGAAGATGAGTGGACCGTTGCCGAGGAGCGTCTGGTTGATCGGCGCGAGCTGCCCGCCACGCGAGAGGCGTTTCTTCCGTGGTACCTGATGTGCGAAAAGAAGATCAATGAAGATATTCGCTTCTTCGTAGACTTCCTACGCTTTCAGGCCAGTGTGGAACAAGTCGCTTACTACATCTGCATGGAGGAAATGGTCGATGGCTCATTCGACGATCTGATGGCCTTGGCCCAGCTGGGTATGCCAATTCGTTGCAAGATGATCGCTGCGGAAAACTATTGGGATGAAATGGGTAATGGCGACTTCGCCGCCGTGCATACCACGATGTTTCGCACCTCGTCTAGCTACATGCGGGATGTGTTGGTCAATGCGGGAATCAATGTTGAGGCACCTCCTCTCGAATGCTTGATGAACGGCAACATCTTGCTTATGTGGGCCATACGCCGTGAGTACAACATGCGCCTTATTGGAGCGATGGGCCTAGTGGAGGGGTCGGCGCCGGTACGCTTCGGTGCCACCACTGCGGCGATGGAGCGCTTGGGCTTGCCGAAGGATGTGATCGCCTATCACAAGGCCCATATCAGCATCGATACGCGACATAGCGCTGCCTGGTACGGAACAGTGTTAGAGCACTACGCGACGGGTGGCGAGGATGTGGTGCGCGAGCTCTCGTTGGGCGTGATGATTCGCTACAACGTCGCGCTGCGGTATTACCACTTCATGTACAAAACCATGCGGAGTCTGGGATGAGTGCTCAACGACAAACGGTGGTCGTCATCGACCCGATCAGTTCGGGTCGGCGTTATGGACTGAATATTCGCAACAAGGGATACCGAGCGTTGGCGCTGGTTACTCGCAAGCAATTTCCGGGACGTCTGCATAAGCTGCATGGCGTCGATGGTTTCGACGAGGTGGTGCATGTAGAGAGCTTAAAGCAGGCTAAGGCCAGCATGGCAGGAAGGGAGGTGCATGCGGTCATCCCTGGTTCCGATTCGGCATTGCGAATCAGTGACCGTTTGGCCGCTCATCTGGGGTTGGTCGGGAACCCTGTCCAAACCTGTATGGCCCGGATGAATAAGTTTGAGATGAAGCTTCGATTGCAACACGAAGGCGTTCCGGTAATACCTGCGTTCAAGCTGACTATGGATGAATTGGCCAACGGATATGATCCGGGTGTTGCGTTCCCCGTGGTGGTCAAACCAACTCAGGGTACGGGAGCGAAGAATGTGAGGGTCTGTGAGTCCTTGGGCGACATTTACAGGGCACTGGCGGCTATCGAAAGTGATGACGAGCCTGGAGGGCAGGAGGAGAGGCATGCACTGGTGGAAGCGTATATCGACGGCCCTGAATACTTCATCGTTACGGCGAATCTGGGAGTGGCGGCGCGACAGATTCTCTGCTTTGCAGAGTACGAAAAGATCCGAATCGGCGACTGCCCTAGCGTTTATCGCAATATTCGATCCCTTTCGCCCGTAAGCGATCAGGCGCGCCAGGCATTTGCCTACCTATGCGAGGTCAACTCTGCTATCGAGGCCAACATTGGCATCAACGATATTGAGTTCAAGATCAACTCGTCAGGACACTTCATCATTGAACAGAACGGTCGCCTGCCTGGGGCGAATGTACCTTCACTGATTGAGTTGTGCACCGGGTTGAATTGCTACGACCTCAACATCGATATCTACCTGGGGCATGCGCCACTCACCTTGGCAGTTCCGCACTACAACAGGCATTTTTGTATCTGTTGCCTGATTTCTGAACAGAGCGGCAAGGTGACGGAGATTGAAGGCATTGAGTTGGTCAAGGAGCTCGAGTCATTTCATGAGCTTGCCTTTCTCGTGGCGAAAGGCGAAGTCATTGAGGCGACACAGGACTTCCTATCGACCTGGGGTTTTGTCTACCTCATCCATAAGGATCCTGACGTCCTGCGTAGGCATGCGGAAACTGTCCATGAGTGTATGAAGCTGGCGCTTTCCTAGCCAAAGGATTGATGGCAGGTCTTAGGTGAGGGGAAAGCCATGTCGAACTGGATAGTGCTGGTGTGTCTGATTTTGCTTGCCTGTGCAGTCTGCGGGCGTCTGGCAACGATGCTTGGTCAGAGTCGAGTAATTGGGGAGATCGTTGCCGGTATAGTGCTGGGCCCCACGTTGCTGGGAACTTGGTTTCCACAAGTGTCGGCAAGAGTGCTGACACCCGAATCGATGGATGTTGTTCGAGCGCTTGCCGAATTGGGGCTGATTATGCTGATGGTTGAGGTGCCTTGGCATGCCGCAGGAGGCGGAAAACACCCCGGAGAGCAGCGTGCGTCGGCCTTGATCGCAAGCTGTGGAATTGTGTTGTCGTTTTTTCTGGGGTGTGTCGTGGGCGCTTGGTCAAAGGCGTCCATCGCACCAACGCAGCCTTATTGGCCGTACGTGATCTTCTGTGGTGTCGCAATGTCAGTGACTGCACTGCCTGTCTTGGTGAGGATTATCCAGGAGCATGGAGGCATTGATGAGCAAGCGAGTCGATTGGCGCTCTCGGCGGCGGTGTACACCGATGTGTTCGCCTGGTGTGCACTGGCGCTGGTCCTGACTTTGCACATCAGTGGTGCGGCAGGCCCGTTCAAGAGTCTGTTCAGGCTAAGCGGTCTCGCGGTTTATGCCAGCCTGACGGTCCTGGTTCTCCGTCCTTGGCTGAGAAACCGGATTAGCCACACTGCGCTGAGTGAACGCTCCCGTGTCGCGACTGCCTTTTTTTACTGTCTGCTATCAGCGCAGGTTACCGCGATGCTCGGTTTCCACTAGGCTATCGGTGCGGTCATGGCGGCGTACGTGTTTCACGATCTGTTCTCGATGGAGCATGCATGGCGTCGATGGATCGGCAGATTTGCTCATCTGTTTCTTACTCCGATCTTCTTTGCCTGCTCGGGTATCCAGGTTTCGCTGAGCGCTTTGAATGAGCCAACCCTCTGGCAGTGGCTGTTGTGGTTCCTGCTGGGGGGTACGGTTGGCAAGGTGCTGGGCTCATATATCGGTGCAAGAATATATGGATTGAAATCAATTGATTCCATTGAGGTTGGGGTGTTGATGAACACGAAAGGCCTCGTGGAATTAGTACTGCTTGGTGTAGGACTTCAGGTGGGAGTGTTGTCTGAAAGTTCCTACAGTGTTCTGTTGATGCTGGCCCTTGCTTCGACAGTGTTAACTAATCCGTTAATTTCGCTTTTGAGTAAGTGTTCTGGCAAGAATGCCGTCGTGGATAAAGCGCCGTCGCGTAGAGGTGTTTGATTTTTGGCGTGAGTCCGATTATCGTCTGGAGCAGCGTAGGAGCACTCATAATAAGGAAGGCTGCTTTGGACGTATTAATGGGTTTGTTAGCGGCGGTATGTTGGGGGGCGACAGACTTTTTGGTTGGCGTTAACGCTCGAGCGGTTGGGGTAAAGCGGGCGGTGTTTTTCGGGCAGTGTTTAGGGCTTTTATTAATGGGCATGATTGTTGTAATTTCAGCCAGTCAGTGGGAGAAGCTCATTTCTGCGCCCTGGCGTGCGATAGGGATGGGGGTAGTTGCTTCTTTGTGTACTGTGGTGGGAGCACTCGCGCTGTCGAAATCTTTTGCTATCGGCAAAACTGCGGTTGTAGCACCTTTGGTCACCTCCTATGGCGTTTTCACCACACTGTTGGCGTGGCTGAGCGGTGATGCCCTGTCAGTCTGGCAGGTGAGTGGTATCTTCGTTTGCTTCTTTGGGGTTTTACTGGCCAGTCGCAGTGATCATGGAGGTGATTTCGAACGCAAGACCACCAGCACGACCTCAGTAGGGTTCGCTTTGCTGGCGGCCATGCTTTACGGCATGAGCTTCTGGATTCAGGGCAAGTTCGCCTTGCCGGTTCTGGGCCCTGTGAACATGCTGGCGCTGGGCTATGCAGTGGGGGTCATGTTCCTCATTCCTGAGGCTTTCAGGCTGCTGCGGCACCGCGCAACGATCAGGTTCAAGACCTTTGGCTCCCTATGTGGCGCCAGCCTGTTCAACCTAGGGGGATTCTCCGCTTTTTCCTGGGGAGCACTCAGTGGTTCGGTTTCTGTTGTTACCGTGATCAGCACCCTGTCGGGCGGGATTGCCGCGGTTCTGGGGTATTTCTTTTACCGCGAGCGGCTGTCGGCCATTCAGCTTGGCGGGATCAGTCTGGTGTTGTTAGGGGCTGTGCTTCTACATCTTTATGGTTGAGATTTTTCGACGATACAGACGATTGCGGCGATTTTTGGACTTTTGGGGGCCCAATGCCAAGGGCTTATGTTTTCGTTGTTGGTCTGTAGATATGAGTGGTCATAATAATGGACTATCGAGGCTACCTTCCGAAAAGCCATGTGGATATGTTGCCCTGCATGGCGGCTTTTGCAGTTGTTGTAGAAACGGGGAGTTTTGTTCATGCATCAGCCCGTCTAGGTTTGACCGCGTCAGCAGTCAGCAAACAAGTGTCCAAGCTTGAGAGCGCCCTTTCGATTCGATTGCTGGAACGCAGTACGCGTAGGTTGAAGGTTAATGCCGAGGGCGCGCAAATATATTCGCACTGTAAAGAGTTGCTGGAATCTTCGGCCAATGTATTTAGGTTGAAGGAAAGCTTTCTCGAAAGCCCGCAAGGGCTTATTCGTATCGCGGTGCCGCGCTCATTGTATGGAAGATGTCATCAACTAATCCCAGGTTTTCTAGAGCAATATCCGGATATCAATGTTCAGCTCATTTCCAATGAGGGTGCGTTGGACTTCATCGCGGAAAGCATCGACATCGGCATCAGGATTACCGACGCTCCACCGCTGGGGTTGGTAGCGCGTAAGTTGTTCCCTGTCGACTTTGTGGTCTGCGCTGCAGATAGCTACCTGGAAAAGTACGGTCGTCCGGTCCACCCTTCAGCGTTGGTGGAGCACAGTTGTATACCTTTTTCCGATACCAGCGAGATCCAAACCTGGAAGTTGGCATCGGTGCAAGGGGTTTATGAAGTCAGTGTTTCAGGACGCTACGTTTCAGACAGTCCAGAAGCTGTGCTGAATGCCACCCTCTCGGGTCTTGGTATTTCCTGTCTGCCTGCCAGCCTTGCCGGTGAAGCAATTGCCGCCAACGACCTGGTGAAAGTGCTGCCCGAGTGGAAGTACGTGGGGGCGTTGCAGGGGATGGCTTGGATCCTCCATCAACCTGGGCGGCATGTATCACAGAAGATCAAGGTGATGGTCGATTACTTGGTCGGCGCATTACGAAGTACAGGTCGAGCATAAGGGATCACAGGGTTTGGAGGGGGCGTGATGACGACAACGATAGCCGGATACTATTGTGAAAAATGTTGGTATGTATACGATCCTGCACAAGGCGATCCGGAACATGGCATCAAGCCGGGTACGGTATTCGAAGACATTCCGCAGCAGTGGCGCTGTCCCGATTGTGGCCTGAGCAAGGAGGCTTTCGTCCTCAGGAGCGATGGGCCGCACAGCGGCCCCAACGCTACAAGCTGTAAAGCTGAAACCCTAAACCGCAACACAACTCATTGATCGGCCGGCCCCTGGCTCACGCCTCGTGACAGACGCGCCCATCGACCAACGTATAGCGCACAGCACCCGGCAGGCAGTGCCCGATGAACGGGCAGTTGTCGCCACGGGAGTACCAATGCTCACCCGCCACGGTCGAGGCCTGTGGATCGAATACCACCAGGTCAGCCGCTGCCCCCACCTGCAACTGGCCAGCCGGCAGCCGCATCGCTCCAGCAGGACCACAGGTCAGGCGCGCCAGCAACGTGGGCAGGTCGAGCAAGCCATCCTGTACCAGCGTCATGGCCAATGGCAGCAACACTTCCACGCTGCTGATACCCGGCTCCGTGGCGCCGAACGGGGCCAGCTTGGCATCGCGCTCATGAGGCTGGTGATGGCTGGCGATCGCCTGGATCACGCCGGTTTTCACCGCCTCGCGCAGGCCATCGCGGTCGGCAGCGCTACGCAGTGGCGGTTGCACGTGGTACAGGCTGGAAAATTCACGCAGCGATTCGTCGGTCAGGATCAGCTGGTACAACGCGACATCGGCAGTCACCGGCAGGCCAAGGCTTTGCGCCTGGGCGATCAACCGGGCGCCACGGGCGCTGGTGATCTGGGTGAAGTGAGCGCGAACACCTGTCTGCTCCACCAGCAGCAGGTTGCGCGCCAAGGCCACGGTTTCGGCAGTTTCAGGGATGCCGGGCAAACCCAGGAAGCTGGCCATGGCCCCTTCGTGGGCAAGGCCGCCCTGGGCCAGGTCGCGGTCCTGGGAGTGGAACACCACCGTCAGGTCGAACGTGGCGGCGTACTCCAGCGCACGGGCCAAAGTGCGGTTGTTGGGTATTTCCTTAAGGCCATTGCCAAAAGCGACGCAGCCGGTGTCGCGCAGGCCTACCAGTTCGGCCAGCTGCTCCCCCTCCAGGCCCTTGGTCAGCGCACCGATCGGGTAGACCTTGCTGTTGCCCGCCTCGCGGGCGCGGTCCAGGATCAGCTCGGCCACTGCCGAGGTGTCCAGGGCCGGGCGGGTCTGCGGCGGGCAGCACAGGCTGGTCACGCCGCCGGCCACGGCCGCGCGGGTCTCGCTGGCGATGGTGCCTTTGCGGCTGTAGCCGGGCTCGCGCAGTGACACGCCCAGGTCCACCAGGCCAGGGGCGACGACCAGGCCATCGGCCTGAAGGGTGCGGCTGGCAGCAAAGCCAGCGGGCGCGGCGCCCATGGCGGCAATGCGGCCACCCTCCAGGTGCAGGTCGGTGACCTGGTCAAGGCCGCTTTGAGGGTCGATGACTCGGGCGCCAAGAATGCTGATGCTCACTGGGCGATCTCCTGGTCGAGTTGACGTTGTACGTTTTGCCCGCTCATGGCCATGGACAACACGGCCATGCGCACGGCGATCCCGTAGGTAACCTGGTTCAGGATCACCGAATGCTTGCCATCGGCCACGGCCGATTCGATTTCCACCCCACGGTTGATCGGGCCGGGATGCATGACGATGGCGTCCGGCTTGGCGCCTGCCAGGCGGGCGGTGGTCAGGCCGAACAGACGGTAGAACTCGCCTTCGCTGGGCAGCAGGCCACCGGTCATGCGCTCACGTTGCAGGCGTAGCATGATCACCACGTCCACATCCTTGAGGCCTTCTGCCAGGTCGGTGTACACCTTCACGCCATACTGCTCGATGCCGACGGGGATCAGGGTTTTGGGGCCGATCACGCGAATGTCCGGGCAACCCAGCGCCTTGAGCGCCAGCATGTCCGAACGCGCCACGCGCGAATGAAGGATATCGCCGACGATGGCAACCGATAGGTTCTCGAAGCCGCCCTTGTGACGGCGAATGGTGAGCATGTCGAGCATGCCCTGGGTCGGGTGCGCATGGCGGCCATCACCGCCGTTGATCACGGCAACCTCCGGGCACACGTGCTCGGCAATGAAGTGCGCCGCGCCCGAATCCGAGTGGCGCACCACGAACATGTCGGCCGCCATGGCTTCAAGGTTGCGCAAGGTATCGAACAGCGTCTCGCCCTTGCTGGTCGAGGAGGTCGACACGTTCAGGCTGATCACGTCGGCCGACAGGCGCTGGGCGGCCAGCTCGAACGTGGTCCGGGTTCGGGTCGAGTTCTCGAAGAAGACGTTGCACACCGTCTTGCCACGCAGCAGCGGCACTTTCTTCACGGCGCGGGCGCCGACTTCCAGGAAGGAATCGGCAGTGTCGAGAATTTCGGTCAGCAGTTCGCGGGGCAAACCGTCAAGCGAAAGGAAATGGCGCAGCTGGCCCTGATCATTGAGCTGCAGCGGGCGCTTGGCGTCGATTGGCGTCATCGCGGGGGACTCTTAAAGGGCGGTAGCGGGGGCGAGGTCCTGGCGCTCGAGGGCGAGCGGCGTGGGTCCGGTCAATTTTACCCGTTCATGGGCCGCCAATGACAAGGTGGCGCCGAGCACATTCGGGCGGATGGGCAGCTCGCCTGCATCCAGGTCCAGCAGGCAGACCAGGGTGACGCTGGCCGGACGGCCATAGTCGAACAGTTCGTTGAGGGCGGCACGAATGGTTCGACCGCTCATCAGCACGTCGTCTACCAGCACCAGGTGCTGGCCTTCGATTTCGAACGGCAGCTCCGAGGGGCGCACCTGCGGGTGCAGGCCATTCTGGCTGAAGTCGTCTCGATAGAACGACACGTCAAGCGTACCCATGGGGCTGGTGTCGTCCATGGCCTGTTGCAACGCCTGGGCCACCCACACACCGCCGGTGCGAATGCCGATGTAGCGTGGCTCGGCGATGGCGCGGCGGGCCAGATGGGCGCGAAGGTCGACAGCCATCTGCCGGATCAGCGCGGCAGGATCAGGTAGGCTCATTGCAGGTTCCTCGGAAGGGTGCGCCGGAGGCATCCGGCCGCGAAGATGATCAGGTATTGGCCTCCAGCCAGCTTTGCAGCAGCAGGGCGGCGGCGATAGCGTCGACCGGGTTGTCCCGGTACGTGCCGCGCTGGCCGCCACGGGCCATGCGCTCACCCTTGGCCTCGAACGTGGTCAGGCGTTCGTCATGGGTATGCACCGGCAGGTTGAAGCGCCCATTGAGGCGGCGGGCGAATTTTTCGGCGCGGGCGCTCATGTCGCTGGGGGTGCCGTCCATGTTCAGCGGCAGGCCGACGACAATGGCGTCAGGTTTCCATTCGGCGATCAGGCGCTCGACCTGGGCCCAATCCGGCACGCCATTCTGGGCGCGCAGCGTACACAGTTCACGGGCCTGGCCGGTGACCGCCTGGCCGACGGCAACGCCAATCTGCTTGGTGCCATAGTCGAAGCCCAGCAGCAGCCGGGGTGCGGCAAGTGCGTCGGCCATCAGGCGTGGCCCGCTTGGCTGGTCAGCAGGTGAAGGTTGATGCCAAGGCTTGCGGCCGCCGCTTCCAGGCGCAGCTCGCTGGTCATGGCAAACAGGATATCCGGGTCGAACGCACAGTTGAGCCAGGCGTTATCGGCCAGTTCGGCCTCCAGCTGGCCCGCTTCCCAGCCGGCGTAGCCCAAGGTGATCAGGCTCTTTTCCGGGCCCACGCCTTCCGCGATGGCGAACAGCACGTCCTGGGACGTGGAGAGCGAGAGGCCCTGGAGTTCCACCGTGGCCTGGTAGCTGCACTCGCTGGTGTGCAGCACGAAGCCGCGGTCGGTCTGCACCGGGCCGCCTTGGTAGATGGGCACCTGCAGGGTGCTGGCCGACGGGGTTTCGTCCGGGCGCAACTGCTCGAGGATGTCGGCCAGGTTCAGTTCCTGCGGCTTGTTCACCACAAGCCCCATCGCGCCATGAGCATTGTGCTCGACGATGTACGTGAGGGTCTGGGCGAAGTTCGGGTCGGCCATGTGCGGCATGGCGATCAGGAACTGGTGCTTGAGGTAGCTCGGCGTGAGGTTCTTCATGGGGGATAGTGTGGCGCCACCCGGCCACAGCTGCAAGCGTGCCGGCTCAGTTGCTGGACAACCGATCGCCTCTGGCGAAGCGCCAGGTGCGGATGATTTCCAACCGGTCGTACTCGGCCAGGTCACCGGTGAACGGTGCGAACGGTGCAGCCAGGCGCACAATGCGCTGGGCCGCCTGGTCCAGCACGGGCTGACCGGAGGATTCGAGCACCAGCACTTCGTAGAGTGACCCGTCGCGGTTGATCGAGACCATCATGCGCAGGTTGCCGTAGATCTGCTGCCGGCGTGCCTCGTCCGGGTAGTTCAGGTTGCCCACGCGTTCGACTTTCTTGCGCCACTCCTCCTTGTACCAGGCGCCCTTGTCGCGCATGGTCGAGGCCGCATTCAGGCGATGGATACGCGGGCGCTTGGCATATTGCTGCTGCTCATTGGCAAGCTCGGCTTCAAGGCTGGCGATCTGGCTGGACAGCTGCGAGCTGTCGAACTCCCGCACGGGCGTGCTCGGCTTGGGCTGGGGCTTGCTTTCCCGGGGCTTGGGCTCGACCTTCTGGGCCTTGGGGGCCTTGGTCGCGACCGCCGACTTCTGTGGAGGCGGCGGTACCTCGGGCCTGGCGGCAGGAGGCGGCGTGATCTTGTTGATCTTGGTGTCCTGGAAAGGCGCAAGCTCGGTGGTCTTGGGCACGGCCTTCTTGTCCAGGGTGCCGCTGCCTTGCTGGTTGTCCTGCGCCTGGAAATCAGCCTTTTCCGGCGGCTTTTCGCTCTTGAACGTGGCCAGGGTGATGTCCATGGTGCGGCTGATCTGCGCCGGCTTGACCACGGTAAAGCCCACTCCGAGGATCAACGCCAGGTGCACCAGCGCCGCCAGAAACAGCGTGAAGCCCAGCCTGTCCACCGGGCGAACGCGGGGCGGCAACAGGTCGGCGGGGATGTCAGCGGGCAGCGTCATCAGGTATCCAGGGGCATCGTCGAGCTACAAACGGCACGCGACAGTCAGCAGAAGCACGGGGCGGCCGTGCCGGGCTTGCAGCCTGTCGCTTGCGGGTGAGCATGATACCCCACGCCAGCCCGTTACCGAATGTCCGTGGTCAACGCGCCTTGAGCTGGCGATCAATGGCATCCATCAGCTGGCCGCCGATGTCGGTGCCGTAGGCGGCGTCGATTTCGCGGATGCAGGTGGGGCTGGTCACGTTGATTTCGGTGAGGTAGTCGCCGATCACGTCCAGGCCGACGAACAGCAGGCCTTTCTCGCGCAGTGTCGGGCCCACCTGGGCCGCGATCCAGCGGTCGCGCTCGCTCAAGGGGCGTGCCTCGCCGCGACCACCGGCTGCCAGGTTGCCACGGGTTTCGCCGCTGGCCGGAATACGGGCCAGGCAGTAGTCGATCGGCTCGCCGTCGATCATCAGGATGCGTTTGTCACCGTCCTTGATCGCCGGCAGGTAGGCCTGGGCCATGATCTGTTGAGTGCCCAGCAGGGTCAGGGTTTCGAGGATCACCGACAGGTTTGGGTCGCCCGCCCGGTGACGGAAGATCGACGTGCCGCCCATGCCATCCAGGGGCTTGAGGATCACATCGCCATGCTCGGCGGCGAATGCGCGGATGATGTCCGGGCGGCGGCTGACCAGGGTAGGCGGGGTGCACTGCGGGAACAGCGTGGCGAACAGCTTTTCGTTGCAGTCACGCAGGCTCTGGGGGCGGTTGACCACCAGCACGCCTTCGCTTTCGGCCTGTTCGAGCAGGTAGGTGCTGTAGACGAATTCCAGGTCGAAAGGCGGGTCCTTGCGCATCAGGATCACGTCCAGTTCGGCCAGGGCGCTGTCCTGCTCCTCGCCCAGCTCGAACCAGCGGGCCGGGTCTGCGAACACCGTCAATGGGCGCATGCGCGCACGGGCCTTGCCTTCGCCTTGATACAGGTCGCGCTGCTCCATGTAGAACAGGCTCCAGCCGCGTGCCTGGGCAGCCAGCAGCATGGCCAGCGAACTGTCCTTCTTGTAGGAGATGGACGCAATAGGGTCCATGACAATGCCGAGGCGAACGCTCATGGGGTGGTTCCTCTTGGCGGCGTGGCCGCGATGGATCGAAAGAAAAGTGGCTCAGGGTGGCGCCGCCAACGCCGCCGGTCAAGGGGCGCGGCAGATGGAATGGCTACCCGGACTGTGCTAAAAATGCAGCTTCAAGCCTTTGGCTACACGCCTCAAGCGAAAAGCGGCCATGGGCCCATGGGGCTTTCCTGTCGCGTGCCGCTTGCACCATGCAGCTCAATTCCCCCGGGTAGGCGTCTATGGAACAACCCCTGAAAGTGATGGTGATCGACGATTCACGCACCATTCGCCGCACGGCGCAGATGCTGCTCAGTGAGGTGGGCTGCGAGGTCATCACTGCCAGCGATGGCTTCGATGCCCTGGCCAAGATCGTCGATCACAACCCGGCCGTGATCTTCGTCGATGTCTTGATGCCGCGCCTGGACGGCTACCAGACGTGCGCGGTGATCAAGCAGAACAGCACCTTCAAGGACGTCCCGGTGATTCTGTTGTCGTCGCGCGACGGTTTGTTCGACAAGGCCCGCGGGCGTGTGGTCGGTTCTGATCAGTTTCTGACCAAGCCGTTTACCAAGGAAGAACTGATCGAGGCAATACAGGCCCATGTGCCTGGGTTTGCCACAGCCCAACAAACAGCACCCTGACCGTGCCCTGCCCTGGCACGGTCTTACGAATCCTGATGGGGAACCAGTATGGCCCGCGTTCTGATTGTCGACGATTCGCCGACAGAAATGTATAAGTTGACCCAATGGCTGGAAAAGCACGGGCACGAGGTACTCAAGGCCAATAACGGCGCCGATGGCGTGGCCCTTGCCCGGCAAGAGAAGCCGGATGCAGTGCTCATGGACATCGTGATGCCAGGCATGAACGGCTTCCAGGCCACTCGCCAGCTCAGCAAGGACCCGGAGACCAAGGCCATTCCGGTCATTGTGGTGACCACCAAGGACCAGGAGACCGACCGCATCTGGGCGACGCGCCAGGGCGCACGTGACTTCCTGACCAAGCCCGTGGAAGAAGATGCGCTGGTGCAAAAGCTCCAAGAGGTGCTGGGGGCTTGACCACACGCCCGCAGGGGGCGTCGCTGACCGCCTTCGAACTGTTGCTGGATATCGATCGCCGCTGCCGGCTGCTGGTGGCCGACCAGCCAGCTTCGGGTGACAGGTTGCAGCAGTGGAGCGGCATCGGTTTTCGTGTAGCCGGGCAATGGTTCGTCGCCCCCATGGGCGAGGTGGCCGAAGTGCTGCGTGAGCCCCGCAGTAGCCGAGTACCCGGTGTACAACCCTGGGTATGCGGGGTGGCCAATCTGCGTGGCCGGCTACTGCCCGTGATGGACCTGGGCCGTTTCCTCGGCCTGGGCAGTGCCGTGCCAGGCAAGCAGCGCCGCGTCCTGGTGCTCGATCACGAGGCGCTTTTCGTTGGTCTGCTGGTGGACGAAGTGGTGGGCCTGCAGCACTTTGCTATCGACAGCCTGCAACCTGCGCTGCCAGTGACCGATGCTGCCGGGCCCTTCGTTCAGGGGCGCTTCGAACGCGACCACGACTACTGGGCGATCTTCAGCCCCTTTGCCCTGGCCCAGGCACCGGGCTTTCTCGATGTGGCGTTATAGGACCTTGCAAACGTGAACCAGCCTGCTCCCCCCGTCACCGCCACCACCGTGAGCCCCCGCACCCGCAGCATTGCGCAGATCACCGTGCTGTTCCTGATCCTGATCCTCTCGATCATTCTGCTGTTCGCCAATTTCGCCTACCTCAACACCCAGTCCAACTACGACAAGCAGTACATCGGCCATGCCGGCGAGCTGCGCGTGCTGTCCCAGCGCATTGCCAAGAACGCCACTGAAGCGGCTGCCGGCAAGGGTGTGGCCTTCAGGCTGCTGTCCGATGCGCGCAACGACTTCGAGCGTCGCTGGGGCTACCTGCGCGAAGGCGACAAGGCCACTGGCCTGCCCGCAGCGCCACCCTCGGTGCGCGAAGAAATGGAAGCGGTGCGCGATGACTGGGAGAGCCTGCGCAAGAGCACCGACACCATCCTGGCCAGCGAACAGACCGTGCTGTCCTTGCACCAGGTGGCGGCAACCCTGGCCGAAACCGTCCCGCAGTTGCAGGTCGAATACGAAAAAGTGGTCGAAATTCTGCTGCAAAGTGGCGCCCCGGCCAGCCAGGTCGCCGTGGCTCAGCGCCAACTGCTGTTGGCCGAACGTATCCTGGGGTCGGTCAATACCGTACTGGCCGGCGATGCGGCGGCGGCGCAGGCCGCCGATGCCTTCGGCCGTGATGCCGGCCGCTTCGGCCAGGTGCTCGAGGGCATGCTCAAGGGCGACGCTGGCATTGGCGTTACCCGTGTCGAGGACGCCGATGCCAGGGCGCGGCTGGCGGAAATCGCCGAGCTGTTCCAGTTCGTGGCCGGCTCGGTCGATGAAATTCTCGAAACCTCGCCGGAGCTGTTCCGGGTGCGGGAGGCGGCCGGCAGCATCTTCAGCCTGTCGCAGACCTTGCTCGAGGAAGCCTCGCACCTGGCCAACGGGTTCGAAAACCTGGCCAGCGGGCGCACGCTCGATACCGTTGGGGGGTATGCACTGGGCTTGTTGGCGCTGGCCTCGATCATCCTCATCGGCCTGGTCATGGTGCGCACCACCAACCGTCAGTTGCGTGAGACCGCCGAAAAGAACGAACGCAACCAGCAGGCGATCATGCGCCTGCTCGATGAAATCGAAGAGTTGGCAGATGGCGACCTGACGGTGACCGTGTCGGTGACCGAAGACTTCACCGGCGCCATTGCCGACTCCATCAACTATTCCGTCGACCAATTGCGCGACCTGGTCGCCACCATCAACCACAGCGCGGTGCAGGTCGCCTCGGCGGTGCAGGATACGCAGAACACGGCCCGCCAGTTGGCCAAGGCATCCGAGCAACAGGCCGAGCAGATCAGCGAGGCCTCCGAGGCAGTCGGGGACATGGTCGAGTCGATCGACCGTGTTTCGGCCCATGCCTACGAGTCGGCCAAGGTCGCCGAGCGGTCCGTGGCCATTGCCAACAAGGGCAATGAGGTGGTGCACAACACCATCGATGGCATGAACAACATTCGCGAGCAGATCCAGGACACCGCCAAGCGCATCAAGCGCCTGGGCGAATCGTCCCAGGAGATCGGCGATATCGTGAGCCTGATCGACGACATTGCCGACCAGACCAATATCCTGGCCTTGAACGCCGCGATCCAGGCCTCGCTGGCGGGTGAGGCAGGGCGGGGGTTCGCCGTGGTCGCGGATGAGGTCCAGCGCCTGGCCGAGCGCTCGTCCTCTGCCACGCGGCAGATCGAAGCCCTGGTGCGGACCATTCAGGCCGACACCAACGAAGCGGTCATTTCCATGGAACAGACCACGGCCGAAGTCGTGCGCGGCGCCAGGCTGGCGCAGGACGCCGGCGTGGCGCTGGCTGAGATCGAAGGGGTTTCGCAGAACCTTGCCGACCTTATCCACAGCATTTCCGATGCGGCCCAATTGCAGACGTCCTCGGCGGGGCAGATCTCACACACCATGGCCGTCATCCAGCAGATCACCGCCCAGACGTCCGCAGGTTCCAGCGCCACCGCCGACAGCATTCGTCACCTTGCGCGCATGGCCAGCGAGATGCGCCGTTCGGTCTCCGGATTCACCCTGCCGGCACCTGCCGAGCCCCATTGAGAAATGCCCATGTCCACGCCCATGCCCGGCCCCATTGCTGGCCCTGCCCGCCACGATACCGTGGGCCTGGCCTGGACCAAGGCTGCCCTGCTCGATTGCCTGGGGCAGGGGCGCCAGGCGCTGGAACGTTTTGCCGGCGAGCCTGAAGACCTGTCGTTACTCACCTTCGTGGCGGACAACCTGCACCAGGTACACGGTTGCCTGGTGATGCTGGAGTTGCCTGGGGCAACGCGCCTTGCCCAGGAGCTGGAGATGCTCGTGACCGACCTGGCCAACGGTAAGGTCACCCCGCGAGGCGACTGCCTGGGGGCGCTGTTCAAGGGCCTGGAGCTGTTGCCTTCCTACCTGGAACGTCTGCGCGGTGCACGCCATGACTTGCCACTGGTGATGTTGCCGCTCCTGAACCAGCTGCGTGCCTGCCGGGGCGCGGAACCGGTGGTTCATGGCCGCCTGCTCGGCAATGCAGGCCAGCGTCTGGCAGGTGCCCAGGACCTGGCGAACCTTGACGTGTCATTGGGCAACTGGCGCGAGCAGTTGCAGGCTGGGGAGGGCCGCGACGCGCTAAGGTCGGTAGTGGCGGCATTGTGTGACGACCTCATGCGCATCAAGGACCGCCTGGACCAGTTCGTGCGCAGCGACCGGCAGCACAATGAACAACTGGAGGTGTTGCTCGCGCCCCTGCGCCACGTGGCCGATACCCTGGCCGTGCTGGGTTTCCAGCAGCCGCGTCGGGTCATCATCGATCAAGTGATGACGCTGCAAGGGCTGGCCGAGGGCGATCGGGCCGTGGATGACGCGGTGCTGATGGATGTGGCGGGGGCCTTGTTGTACGTGGAAGCCACGCTCAACGGCATGGTCGGGCCACTCGAAGAAGGGGGGGAGCCAGGCCTGCCGGGCGCCGATGTCGCCGAGATTCGCCTGGTCGTGCTGCGAGAGTCGCTGAACGTGTTGCAGCAGGCCAAGGACCTGATGGGCGATTGCCTGGAGTCGGGCTGGCCCCGTCAGCACCTGCAGGCCTTGCCAGGCTTGCTCCAGCAGGTGCGCGGCGCCCTGGCCATGCTGATGTTGCCGGCCGCTGCCGAGGTGTTCGCGCGCTGCACGGTGTTTGTCCAGGGCTGGGTACAACAGGCGCAGGCCGACCCCTCGTCCGAGGAACTGACGCTGCTGGCCGAAGCCTTGAGCGCTGGCGAATGCTATCTGCAATGGCGCGTGGCCGACCCGCTGGCCGACGCTCAGCGCTTCATCGTCATGGCTCGCGAGCGCCTGGGGGCGTTGGGCGTGCACTGTTCCACCGTTGAAGAGCATGCCGATCTGGAAGAGGCGGATGGCCTTCAGGACGAATTGCGTGGCGTATTCATCGAAGAAGCCCAAGCATTGCTTCAGGACATTGAGCGGCACTGGTTGACTTGGCGTGCCGACCACCAGCAGCACAACGCGCTGATCGAAGTGCATAGGGCATTGCATACGCTCAAGGGCGCAGGCCGCCTGGTGCATGCCCAGGCGTTGGCAGAGCTGGCCTGGGCCGCCGAGCACTTGCTCAACCGTGTGCTTGCCGGCCGCAACGTGCTTGGTGCGGACGGGCAGATGGCGCTTGAGCAAGCGTTCGCGCAACTGCCCGAGGTGCTCGCCGACTTCGCCGCGGGGCACCTGCCGCATGTGAGCGCCGTACAGCAACTGGTGGGCCACCTGCATGCCCTTGCCGAGCGCGACCTGCCAGCCGCGGCCAGCGCGCAGGGGCTCGACCCGCAGTTACTGGACATCTTCCGTGGCGAGGCCCAAGGCCACCTGGCCAGCCTCGACGGGTTCCTGGCAAATGCCCAGCACGGCGTCCCTGTAGACGACGCCCTGCAGCGGGCCTTGCACACCCTCAAGGGCAGTGCGGCCATGGCCGGAGTTGTGCCCATCGCCGAACTTGCCACCGTGTTCGACCGACTGGTGCGCGAGTACAAGGCGCACGACCTGCTGCTCGATGAAACGGAGCTGCACTGGCTCAAGTCCGCCGCCTCGATGTTCGGGCAGGGCCTGGCGCAGTTATCCACCACCCCGTTCGAGCCACTGCCTGGTGCGGCCCAATTGATCGAGCAGGTCGAGTTGGCCATCGATACGCGCATCGCCGCCCTGGGCGGCGATGCGCATGCCTCGACCGGCAACGCCCGCGACCCGCAACAGGTCGCAGCTTTCCTGTCGCAAGCCATGGATCGTTTGCTGGACGCCGAGTCGTTGCTGGCCGACTGGCAGCGGCGCCCGGCTCAACGGGCGGCCTTGGAGACACTGCTCGATGACATGACCGAGCTTGCCCATGCCGCCCATTCGGCCGATCTGTGGCAGGTCGATGAGGTGTGCGAAGCCTTGCTGGACCTGTACGGTGCAGTGGAGGAGGGCAGCCTGCCTGCCGATGCGCAGTTCTTCACCCATGCCCAGCACGCCCACGAGGCGCTGCTGGACATGCTCGACGAGCTGGCTGCCGGCCAGGACGTCGTCCCGCGTACGCCGCTGGTGGCTCGCCTGCGCGAACTTCAGGGGCAAGGGCTTGCACCCGATGCCACCGGGCGCGTGGGCCTCGACAGCGTCACACCGCTGCACCCGGACATGGACGTGCAACTGATCGACACGCCAGCCCCAGACCTGGCCCTCGACCCCGCGCCAGTGCCGCCGTCACAAGCTCCGGAAAGCGCCGGGGAAGAGCTGATGGAGGTTTTCCTCGAAGAAAGCTCGGACATCGTCGAGAGCGCCGCTGCAGCGCTGGCGCGATGGCAGGCCGACCCGCGCAGCACGGTGGAGGTGGACAACCTGATGCGCGACCTGCACACCCTCAAAGGGGTGGCACGCATGGTCGAAATCGGCCCCATCGGTGACCTGGCCCATGAGCTGGAATTTTTGTACGAGTTGCTCGCGGCAGGGCGCCTGCCACCGAGCGGGGCCCTGTTCTCGCTGTTGCAGAACTGCCACGACCGCCTGGCGCACATGCTCGATGCGGTGCGCCTGGGGCAACCGCTGCACGCCGCCACGGCGCTGATCGATTACATCCGCAACTTCAGCAGCGCAGGCCTGACCGACAGCGCGGCCGGCACCAGCCCGGTCGAAACTGCCGCCAGCGAAGGTCCGGCAGTAACCCCCGAGCGAGTGCCGGGGGACATGGTCAAGGTCGATGCCGAATTGCTGGACGACCTGGGCAACCTGGCCGGTGAGCACTCGATCATCCGTGGACGCATCGAGCAGCAGGTCAATGACGCCCAGTTCACCCTCAACGAAATGGAAACCACGCTCGAGCGCATGCGTGACCAGCTGCTGCGCCTGGATATCGAAACTCAGGGGCGGATCTCCAGCCGCCAGCAGCTGGAGGGCGATGTCTATGAAGACTTCGACCCACTGGAAATGGACCGCCACTCCCAGCTGCAGCAGTTGTCGCGGGCGCTGTTCGAGTCGGCCTCGGACCTGCTGGACCTGAAGGAAACCATGGCCCAGCGCGCCCAGGAAGCCTACGGCCTGCTCCAGCAGCAGGCGCGGGTCAACAGCCAGCTTCAGGAAGGCCTGACGGCAACGTTGATGGTGCCTTTCGAACGCCTGGTGCCGCGCTTGCAGCGCGTGGTGCGGCAGGTGGCGAGCGAGCTGGGCAAGCAGGTCGAGCTGGTGGTGGGCAACGCCGAGGGCGAGCTGGACCGCAGTGTGCTGGAACGCATGGTGGCGCCGCTTGAACACATGTTGCGCAATGCCGTCGACCATGGCCTGGAAAGCCGCGAAGCCCGATTGGCTGCGGGTAAGCCTGAGCAGGGCACGATCCACCTGAACCTGCTGCACGAGGGGGCGGACATCGTCATCGAGATGACCGACGATGGCGCCGGCGTACCCCTACAAGCCGTCCGACTCAAGGCGATCAAGCGCGGCCTGCTCGACCCGCAGGCACAGCTGAGCGACCACGAGATACTGCAGTTCATCCTCAGGCCGGGCTTTTCCACGGCCGAAAAGATCACGCAGATCTCAGGGCGAGGCCTGGGCATGGACGTGGTCCACGAGGAGGTCAAGCAGTTGGGCGGCTCGATGACCATCGAGTCGGCCCAGGGCAAAGGGGCGCGTTTTCAGATTCGCCTGCCGTTCACGGTGTCGATCAACCGCGCGCTGATGGTGCACCTGGGCGACGAGCAGTACGCCATCCCGCTCAACACCATCGAAGGCATCGTGAGGGTACCGCCCGCTGAGCTGGCAGGTTGCTACGAGCAGGAGCCGCCGCGCTACACCTACGCAGGCCATCAGTACCAGCTGCGCTACCTGGGCGAGCTGGTGCAGGGCGCGCCGCGTCCTACGCTGCTGGGCCAGAGCGTGCCGCTGCCCTTGTTGCTGGTGCATTCACAGGAGCAGTCGTTCGCCATTCAGGTCGACAGCCTGTCGCCCAGCCGGGAGATCGTGGTCAAAAGCCTGGGCCCGCAGTTTGCGGCCGTTGCCGGCCTGTCGGGTGCAACGCTGCTGGGGGATGGGCGCGTCGTGTTGATTCTCGACCTGTTGGGGCAATTGCGTGGCCAGCAACGGCGGCTTGCTCGTTTGCCTGGAGGCACGCCGCGTGGGTTGCTGCCGGCAGCGACCCCGGACCGCACCTTGCTGGTGATGGTGGTAGACGATTCGGTCACGGTGCGCAAGGTCACCAGCCGCCTGCTTGAGCGCCATGGCATGAGCGTGATCACCGCCAAGGACGGGGTGGATGCCATGGCGGTGCTGGAAGGGCACCGGCCCGATGTGTTGCTGCTGGATATCGAAATGCCGCGCATGGACGGTTTCGAAGTGGCGACCCGCATTCGTCAGGACGCCCGCCTCAAGGCGCTGCCCATCATCATGATCACCTCGCGTACGGGGCACAAGCACCGCGACCGAGCCATGGCCATCGGGGTCAACGAATACCTCGGCAAGCCTTATCAGGAGTCGGTCTTGCTGCACAGCATCCTCCGGTGGAGCCAGTCCCATGCTTGAACTGATAGCCGGGCAGCGCAGCAGCCTTACCGGGCTGTTGCTGCCATTGGGCGACCGTACGTTGGTGCTGCCCAATGTGGCCGTAGCCGAACTCAGTGGGCTGCGCAATGTAGCGTGTCAGCGCGGTGACCTGCCCTGGCACCTGGGCTGGGTCGACTGGCGCCAGCAGCGCTTGCCCCTGATCGGCTTCGAAGCGGCCTGTGACAGCCATACGCCCTGTGGAGAACGGGCCCGTGTGGTGGTGCTCAACGCACTGGGCGACACGGGGTTGCGTTACCTGGCCTTGTTGCTGCAAGACATACCGCGCTCGTGCAAGCTCGACAGCCAGCTCAACTACGTTGACGTGGCGTTGGCACCCCTTGAGTTGGCCGCTGTCCAGGTAGGGGATCAGGTGGCGCGCGTGCCTGACCTGGTCGGGCTCGAGCGCCTGGTCAGGGACGCACAGCGCAGCGGCAGGCTGCAAACGCCGGGTTAGAGCGTGCCGCCGGTACGCGTCGAGTGTCGTGGCTGAAACTAGCTGGGTTTCGAAAGGTCTTTAAGTGCATGTATTACGGTGAACGCTTCAATGCCTGGACCCACTTGGTGGGTGCGTTGCTGGCAGGCCTCGGTGCCCTCTGGCTGATCATCGGCGCCATCTTGCAGGGGGACCCCTGGAAGATCGTCAGTTTCTCCATCTACGGTGGCACGCTGCTGTTGCTGTACAGCATTTCCACGCTGTATCACAGCACGCGAGGGCGGGCGAAGGTGATCATGCGCAAGCTCGATCACCTCTCCATCTACCTGCTGATCGCCGGGAGCTACACGCCCTTCTGCCTGATCAGCCTGCGCGGGCCCTGGGGCTGGAGCCTGTTCGGCATCGTCTGGGGGCTGGCCGTACTGGGCATGTTGCAGGAAATCAAGCCCCGCTCCGAAGCACGCGTCTTGTCCATCGTGATCTACGCCGTGATGGGCTGGATCGTGCTGGTCGCGGTCAACCCGTTGCTGGAGGCGCTGGGTACGGCCGGTTTTGCCTGGTTGGCCGCAGGGGGCGTGTTCTACACCGTGGGCATCATATTTTTCGCATTCGACCGGCGCTTTCGCCACTGGCATGGCATCTGGCACCTGTTCGTGATTGCCGGCAGCCTGATGCATTTCGTGGCAGTGTCGCACTACGTGCGCTGATGAACCCAGCCTGTGAGCAGCCTCTGCTCCCCTGAGAAGGCTTAGAAATCGCCCCAGAGCTGTTGCGCCACCGAAAGGGCTACCACCGGCGCAGTTTCAGTGCGCAATACCCGCGGGCCAAGGCGCGCTGCATGAAAGCCCGCTGCCTTGGCCTGTTCGACCTCGGGTTCGCTCAAGCCGCCTTCGGGACCGATCAGAAAAGCCAGGCTTGCCGGTCTGGCATGGCTGACCAGCGGTTCGGCCACCGGGTGCAACACCAGCTTGAGCTGCGCCTGGGTTGCGGCCAGCCACTCAGTCAAGGTGATGGGTGGGTGGATGATCGGCAGGCTGGAGCGGCCACACTGTTCGCAGGCGCTGATCGCCACTTGCCGCCAGTGGGCCAGGCGTTTGTCGGCACGCTCGTCCTTCAGGCGCACCTCGCACCGCTCGCTGACGATCGGGGTGATTTCATTGGCGCCCAGCTCAGTGGCTTTCTGGATGGCCCAGTCCATACGCTCGCCCCGCGACAGCCCTTGACCCAGGTGCACCTGCAGGGGGGAATCGGCCTGGCCAGCGAATGCCTGGTCCAGGCTCACACGCACGGCCTTCTTGCCCACCTCCAGCAACTGCCCACGGTATTCCTGGCCGCTGCCGTCGAACAGCTGCACGGGGTCACCCGCCGCCATGCGCAATACGCGGCCGATGTAGTGGGCCTGTGCCTCGGGCAGGTCGTGTTCCCCAAGGCTCAGGGTAGCGTCGATGAAAAAGCGGGACAGTCTCATGGGTAAGCTCTGAAAAGGTAAGGACAACCGGAAGGCCCGCGCTGGCATGACGCATGCGCAGCGCAGGTTCCGGCGCGGTCGAAGGCCTGGCCTTCGCCCCGTAATCAGCCCGGATCGCGAAAATCCGGGTGGAAGGTGCTGGGCACCGTCACGCAGGTGCTGTCGCGGGTGGCGATGTCGATGCCTTCGCTGGCCACTTCGGCCAGGAAGTCGATCTGTTCGGGCGTGATGATATACGGTGGCAGGAAATACACCACACTGCCCAGCGGACGCAGCAGCGCGCCACGGGTCAGGGCATGCTCGAACACTTTAAGGCCGCGTCGCGCCTGCCAGGGGTAGGGCACTTTGCCGGCTTTGTCCTGGACCATTTCGATGGCCAGGACCATGCCGGTCTGGCGAATCTCGGCCACGTGGGCATGGTCGGCCAGATGCGCGGTGGCGGTGGCCATGCGCGTGGCCAGCGCCTTGTTGGCCTCGATCACGTTGTCCTGCTCGAAGATGTCGAGGGTGGCCAATGCGGCCGCGCACGCCAGTGGGTTACCCGTGTAGCTGTGCGAATGCAGGAACGCGCGCAAGGTGCGGTAGTCGTCATAGAACGCCTGGTACACCTTGTCGGTGGTCAGGCAGGCGGCCAGGGGCAGATACCCCCCGGTCAGGGCCTTGGACAGGCACAGGAAGTCCGGGCGAATACCTGCCTGCTCGCAGGCGAACATCGTGCCCGTACGACCGAAGCCAACCGCGATCTCGTCATGGATCAGGTGCACGTCGTAGCGATCGCAGGCTTCGCGCAAAAGCTTGAGATAGACCGGATGGTACATGCGCATGCCACCGGCGCCCTGGATCAACGGCTCGATGATGACCGCGCTGATCGAGGCATGATGCTCGGCCAAGGTCTGCTCCATGACTTGGAACAGGGTGCGCGAATGCGCCTCCCAACTGACGCCCTCCGGACGCAGGTAGCAATCGGGGCTTGGGACTTTCAGGGTGTCGAGCAGCAACGCCTTGTAGGTTTCGGTGAACAGCGGGACATCACCGACGGACATGGCCGCGATGGTTTCACCGTGATAGCTGTTGGTCAGGGTGACGAACCGCTTCTTGTCCGGCTTGCCGACGTTCTGCCAGTAGTGGAAGCTCATCTTCAGCGCCACTTCGATGCACGAGGAGCCATTGTCGGCGTAGAACACCCGGTCGAGCCCAGTCGGTGTCATGGCCACCAGGCGTTCGGACAGCTCGATCACAGGCTGGTGGCTAAAGCCTGCCAGAATCACGTGCTCAAGCTGGTCGACCTGCTCCTTGATGCGCTGATTGATACGCGGGTTGGCATGGCCGAACACGTTGACCCACCAGCTGCTCACGGCATCCAGGTAGCGCCGGCCCTCGAAATCCTCGAGCCACACGCCTTCCCCGCGCTTGATCGGTATCAGCGGCAGTTGCTCGTGGTCTTTCATCTGGGTGCAGGGGTGCCAGAGGACCTTGAGGTCGCGCTGCATCCACTGATCATTGAGGCCCATGAGCATTTCTCCTGGCTTGGCGGCGTGGGGGCGTAAGCCTAAGCAATGGCACGGGTGAGAACAACCCGCCAGAAAATGTCATTTAGCCAGACCACTTGATGTCACTACGCTGGCAGCCCTGGCAGCGGTGACGTATTCTAGCGCCTCTCTCGGGGCATCCCGCCTCTCTCTGTTTTCTGCAACCTTTGACTCGGAGTTCGCCAACATGGCTGCTGCTTGGGTGCGCCTGTGCGCGTTGGTATTGATTGGTGTTTCCAGCGGTGCCGCGCTGGCGAGTGACAAGATGCCCACGGCAATCGTCGTGGGTGGCGGCATGGCAGGCCTGACCGCAGCTTATGAGCTGCAGAACAAGGGCTGGCAGGTGACCTTGCTCGAAGCCAAGGCAGGCATGGGCGGCCGCTCGGGCCTGGCCACCAGCGAATGGATCGGCAATACCAAGGCGCAGCCTGTACTCAACCAGTACGTTGATCGCTTCAAGCTCGACACGCTGCCAGCGCCGGAATTCGTGCGCACCCCTGGCTACCTGATCGATGGCGAGTATTTCAGCGCCGCAGACCTGGCCCTCAAGCAGCCGGCCACGGCCGAAGCCCTCAAGCGCTACGAGAAAACCCTGGACGACCTGGCCCGTTCGATCGACGATCCGCTCAACCCCCAGGCGACCAGCACCCTGTTCGCCCTGGACCAGATCAACGTATCCTCCTGGCTGGACAAGTTGCAGCTGCCTGCCACCGCCCGTCAGCTGGTCAACCAGCAGATCCGCAGCCGCTACGACGAGCCATCGCGCTTGTCGCTGTTGTATTTCGCTCAGCAGAACCGCGTCTACCGTGACGTGAGCGACCGTGACCTGCGTGCAGCGCGGCTTCCTGGCGGCAGCCCGGTGTTGGCGCAGGCATTCGTCAAGCAACTGAAGACCATCAAGACCGACTCGCCGGTAAGTGCAATCGTTCAGGACAAGGATGGCGTCACCGTGAAAGTCGGCAGCGTGGGTTATCGCGCCGATTACGTGGTGATGGCCGTGCCCCTGCGCGCACTGGCCAAGATCCAGATGACACCTGGCCTGGATAACCAGCATGTGGCGGCGCTCAAGGGCACCAACTACGGCTGGCGCGACCAGGTCATGCTCAAGTTCAAGAAACCGGTGTGGGAAAGCCGGGCGCGCATGTCGGGCGAGATCTTCAGCAATACCGGCCTGGGCATGTTGTGGATCGAGCCGGCCCTCAAGGGCGGTGCCAATGTGGTGATCAACCTTTCCGGCGACAACGCCCGCCTGCTGCAGGCCTTTGGCGACAAGCAAATGGTCGACCAGGTGCTCATTCGCCTGCACACCTTCTATCCTCAGGCCCGCGGCGCCTTCACCGGCTATGAAGTCAAGCGCTACAGCGCCGATGCCGGCACCGGGGGTGCCTACCTGGCCTATGGACCTGGCCAGATCAGCAAGTACTGGCGTCTTTGGGAGCGCCCGGTGCAACGCATCGCGTTTGCCGGTGAGCACACCGATGCCCTGTACCCAGGCACGCTTGAAGGCGCACTGCGTAGCGGTCAACGGGCTGCCGGCCAAGTGCAGGACCTGCTGGCCGGCAAGTCGTTCGACCCAGTCAAGGCCGTGCCGGCTGCCGCGACAGCCGCAGCAGGTGCGGCAGCGGCCAAGAGCAAGGGCAATTTCTTCACCAACCTCTTCGGCGGCGCGTCCAACAAAGACAAGGCAGGCGACCAAGCGCCGGCCAAGCCTGAGGCCCAATCAACCGACGCGACGGGTCAGAAGAAGCCAGGGTTCTTCGCTCGGCTGTTCGGCGCCAAGGAAACCCCAGCGCCAGAGCCTCAACCGGCGGCAAAGGCCGCTGACGTAGCACCTGTAGCACCCCCCGTCGCGCAGCCTGCAGCGCAAGCGCCACAACAGGCACCGGCCAGCCCGGCGCCCGCCGTCAAGGCAGCAGCCACCAAGGCCGCCCCGGTCAAGCAGGCGCCGGCCCACAAGCCAGCGGCCAAATCGGCCCACAAGCCAGCTCACAAGCCTGCCGACAGCAAAAAAGCGGCTACCAAGCCGGCGCCAGCCAAGAAGCCTTTGACCGATAGCCAGGCCAAAGCGAGCTGATACCGCCGGCCTGCCCGGCACCGCCCCGGCGGCGCCTAACCGCAGGGCTCAGCCACTCGACTGAGCCCTGTGCCATGCGCATTGATCGAAGCGCTCGCTGCCTGATATCGGCGTTAACGTTTCCTTAATAGCCTTCTATGAAAATTGCTATCGGATTTGTTGATAATCCAAAGCAAGTTTTTCCGCTTTTATTCGATACGTTTGACGCTAGTCTTTGCATAGCTTTCACGGGGAAGAACGCCAACATGCAAGTGCGCAATTCATCTTCACGTTACGGCGCTGTCAGCATTCTCATGCACTGGGGCGTGGCGCTGACCGTCTTCAGTCTTTTCGGCCTCGGGTTGTGGATGGTCGGGCTCGACTACTATGACCCATGGCGCAAGGCCGGCCCAGACCTGCATAAAAGCATTGGTCTGATGCTGCTGGCGGTGATGCTGTTGCGCGTGCTGTGGCGTTTTGTGAGCCCGCCGCCGCCGGCACTTGCCAGTTATGGCCCGCTCACCCGATTGGGTGCCAAGCTGGGGCATCTGGCCCTGTACCTGGGGTTGTTCGCCGTGATGATTGCCGGTTACCTGATTTCCACCGCCGACGGCGTGGGGATCCCGGTGTTTGGCCTGTTCGAGGTGCCTGCCCTGGTCAGCAATCTGCCAGACCAGGCGGATCTGGCCGGTGTCATCCACCTGTGGCTGGCGTGGGGGGTGGTGGTTTTTGCGGGGTTGCATGCCCTGGCCGCACTCAAGCACCATTTCATCGACCGTGACGCGACCCTCATGCGTATGCTGGGCCGCAAAGCTTGACGCTCAACCTCAATCGCAAAGGAAGGAAGTAACGATGTTGAAAAAGACTTTTGCCGCTCTGGCGCTCGGTACTGCTCTGTTCTCCGCTGGCCAGGCCATGGCAGCCGAGTACAAGATCGACAAGGAAGGCCAGCACGCTTTCGTGGACTGGAAGATCAGCCACCTGGGCTACAGCTTCATTCACGGTACGTTCAAGGATTTCGACGGTAACTTCACGTGGGACAGTGCCAAGCCTGAAGCCAGCAAGATCAGTGTCGACCTGAAAACCGCCAGCCTGTGGTCGAACCACGCCGAGCGTGACAAGCACATTGCCAGCCCCGACTTCCTGGACGTTAAGAAGTATCCGGATGCCAAGTTCGTGTCCACCAGCGTCAAGTCCACCGGTGACAAGACCGCTGACGTCATGGGTGACCTGACCCTGCACGGCGTGACCAAGCCGGTGACTTTCAAGGCCACCTTCAACGGTGAAGGCAAGGACCCATGGGGCGGTGAGCGCGCTGGCTTCAATGCCACCACCACCTTGAACCTGAATGACTTCGGCATCAAAGGCCCAGGCCCAACCTCGCAGACGCTGGATCTGGATATCAGTGTCGAAGGCGTGAAGCAGAAGTAATACGTGTCAGCCGAATGAAAAACGGGGCCGCTTGCGGCCCCGTTTTCGTTTACGACCCCTTGCGGGTCAGCAGTGCCGGGCGTTCGCCCCGCGGACGGCTTGGTAGATCGTCCAACTGCTCGGGGGTCGGATAACGGTCCAGCTTGGATTCCTTGCGGATGATCACAGGCTGATGCTGTGGCTGGCGCGTGTTGCCTACGGCCGGTTCCTGGCGGGCAGCTGCGTCACGCGGTGGGCGACCACCACGCGCGCCGCCGTCACGACGAGCAGTGCCGCCATTATTGGCACGAGGCGGGCGTTTCTCACCACCGCCAGTACGGGGTTGACCGTTGTTGCGGCCTTGACCACCGGCATTGGTACGCGGCGTACCTCCTTGCGGTTGACTACCATTACCGGCTGGGCGACGGTTGCGGCCTTGGCCCTTGCCATTCTGGTACGGGCTCACGTAGTCAGCCCGGTTACCGAAGTTATCCACATCGTCATCCAGAAACTCTTCCGGATCGCGGTTGGGCTGCATGGCCGGAGGGGTCGCGTTGCTGGCCTGTTGCTGACGAGGCTTCTTGTCACGTGGCTTGCGCGGCTGTTGCTGCCTGTCGCCGGACTTTTCCTTGTCAGCGGGTTTGTCCGCAGCCTGCTGGCGGGTTTTGCCCTTGTCCTTGCCCTTATCCTTGCGGCCACCGTTGGCGTCCTTGCTGCCCTCGCCGCGGGCCTGCTGACCACGACCGCCACGGCCATTGGGCTGCTGGCGTTCGCGGACTTCAGGCTTCTCGGCCTCGACCTGGCTGGCATCGAAGCCCATCAGGTCGCCGTCAGCGATCTTCTGACGGGTCACGCGCTCGATACTCTTGAGCAGTTTCTCCTCGTCAGGTGCCACCAGGGAAATGGCCTCGCCAGAGCGACCGGCGCGGCCAGTACGGCCAATGCGGTGCACGTAATCTTCTTCGACGTTGGGCAGCTCGAAGTTGACGACGTGGGGCAGTTGGTCGATGTCCAGGCCACGGGCGGCGATGTCGGTGGCGACCAGCACGCGAATGTTGTTGGCCTTGAAGTCAGCCAAGGCCTTGGTGCGTGCGTTCTGGCTCTTGTTGCCATGGATGGCTGCGGCAGTCAGGCCGTGCTTTTCCAGGTACTCGGCCAGGCGGTTGGCGCCATGCTTGGTACGGGTGAAGACCAGTACCTGCTCCCACGCACCCAGGGTGATCAAGTGCGCCAGCAGGGCACGCTTGTGGCTGGCCGGCAGGCGGTAGACACGCTGCTCGATGCGCTCGACGGTGGTGTTTGGCGGGGTGACCTCGATGCGCTCCGGGTTGTGCAGGAGCTTGTCGGCAAGGTCAGTGATGTCCTTGGAGAACGTGGCCGAGAACAACAGGTTCTGGCGTTTGGCAGGCAGGCGGGCCAGCACTTTCTTGACGTCGTGGATGAAGCCCATGTCGAGCATGCGGTCAGCTTCATCCAATACCAGAATTTCTACATGGGCCAGGTCGACCTTGCCTTGACCGGCCAGATCGAGCAGGCGACCAGGGCAGGCAACCAGGACGTCGACGCCCTTGGCAATGGCCTGCACCTGCGGGTTCATGCCGACGCCGCCGAAGACGCACGCACTGACCAGCGGCAGGTCGCGGGCATACAGCTTGAAGCTGTCGTGCACCTGGGCCGCCAGTTCGCGGGTAGGGGTCAGTACCAGGACCCGTGGCTGACGGGGGCCATGGCGCTGGGATTTGTCCGGGTGACCTGCCGGGAACAGACGTTCGAGAATCGGCAGGGCGAAACCGCCGGTCTTACCGGTACCGGTCTGTGCGGCGACCATCAGGTCGCGGCCTTGCAACACGGCGGGAACTGCCCGCTGTTGCACGGGGGTCGGCTGGGTATAGCCCGCGGCTTCAATGGCGCGGACAAGAGCCTCGGAGAGACCGAGGGAAGCAAAGGACATGGGCAATCCTGTTCTCGTGTGGGCTGGGCCCGTAGGGATGTTCTGCCTGGCGCGACGGGCATCGGCATGATGCGATCGCGTCCGGTCCAGCTGGGCTTTCACTGCACATCCGGGAAACGGAGGGCTGACGCCAGAGTGCGTCGATGCCGATCGGGATGCCTGTTGCGAGGCCGAGCGTCCGGGCGTGAGCCGGGCGGGAAGGCCCGAGTATAACAGAGCTAGCGCGCTGTGCTGCTTTCCTGCTGCTCAACGGCGTTCGCAAGGTTCTCAGGGTCGTGTGTGTAGTGGTCCATGATGGCCGCGTAGGCCGGTTCCTGCTTGAATCGCCGCAGTTCCTCGGCAAAGGCCTGGGCCAGTACCTCACGCCCAGGCTTGCGGGCCAGGCCCAGGTACTGGGGCTGGCGACTGACGACAAGCGGCAAGGCTTCGATCTGCTGCTCCAGACCCATGAGCCGGATGACATGCAGGCCGACCCTGCGGTCGGTAATCGCAAGGTCTATGCGCCCCAGCGCCAGCTTGCCAAAGTTCGCTTCATGGGTCGGCGCCGCTTCGCGCTTGAAGAAGGTAGCCTCATTGAACGCCGCACTGTAGTTGTAGCCTGGCGAGGTGCCCACGGTCAGGCCGGCCAGCGCATCCAGGCTCGATACCTCATGGCGGCGAGCCTTGGTCTGGAACAGGATCAACTCGGCCGTGGACATGGGTTCCGGGACATACAGCAAATAAGGGTGGCGGGACTCGACCTGGAAGACATCCATGATGCCGTCGGCCTGGCCCTGCTCGATCATTGCCAGGCACCGCTTGAAGGGCATGAACTGCCATTGGACCTCGTACCCAAGACGACGCAATACCTCGGTCGTGACCTCGTAGTCGATGCCACGCGGCTGGCCGTTTTGCTGGTAGACATAGGGTGCCCAGTCATCGCTTACCAGGCGCAAGCGCTCGCCCAGCGCGAACGGGCTGAGGCAAAAAAGCAGCAGGATCCAGATCAGACGGGCGGAGATTGGCATGCCCGGAGATTACGCGCTCGGCCAGGTCAAGACCAGTGCCGGATTGGGCGAGGCAGGGCGCCGCAGGTGGGGCCTGCGACACGTGCGTATGAACCAGGCGCCGGTCAGCTACCAGCACGTGGTCCATCGGGCTTCAACGAGACGGCTGGAGGTTGTTCCAGATCGCCATGCTCGGTTCTGCCTGGTTCAAGGTGTAGAAGTGCAGGCTCGGTGCACCGCCTTGCAGCAGCTCCTCGCACATGCGGGTGATGACTTCTTCACCGAAGGCCTGGATGCTGGCCGTATCGTCCGCATAGGCTTCGAGCTGTTTGCGAATCCAGCGTGGAATTTCGGCGCCGCAAGCGTCGGAGAAACGCGCCAGCTTGCTGTAGTTGGTGATCGGCATGATGCCGGGCACCACGGGGATGTCCACGCCCAGCTTCTGGGCTCGCTCGACGAAGTAGAAGTAGCTGTCGGCGTTGAAGAAGTACTGGGTGATGGCGCTGTCGGCACCGGCCTTGACCTTGTGCGCGAAATTGGCCAGATCGGCTTCGAAGTTGCGTGCCTGTGGATGCATCTCGGGGTAGGCGGCGACTTCGAGGTGGAAATGGTCACCCGTTTCCTGACGGATGAACTCGACCAGGTCACTGGCATAACGCAGCTCGCCACTGGCCATGCCCATGCCCGAAGGCAGGTCACCGCGCAGTGCGACGATACGCTTGATGCCGACTTGCTTGTACTCGGCCAGCAGCGCGCGCAACTCGGCCTTGGTATCGCCTACGCACGAGAGGTGGGGCGCAGCCGGCACCTGCACTTGGCTTTCCAGCTGCAATACCGTGTTGAGCGTGCGGTCGCGGGTGGAACCGCCGGCGCCGTAGGTGCAGGAGAAGAAGTCAGGGTTGCAGGCGGCCAACTGGCGCGCCACGCCCATCAGCTTTTCATGACCTGCGTCGGTTTTGGTCGGGAAGAACTCGAAACTGTAACGGCGTTCTTGTGACATCACTCGTTCCTCTAACAGCAAGCCCAAAGCTGCAAGCTGCAAGTAGAAGCCAGGTCGGTGATGGCCGACCTGGCCTGGCATCGTTCACGTTTCTTTCAGGCGTGCACTTCAAGCGGCAATGCCACGGTCTGGCACTGCCTGGCGCTTGAAGCGTACCGATCAGTAACGGTAGGCGTCTGGCTTGAACGGGCCTTCAACGGTTACGCCGATGTAGTCGGCCTGCTGCTTGGTCAACTGGGTGACCACGCCGCCGAAACCGCGGACCATTTCCAGGGCCACTTCTTCGTCGAGCTTCTTGGGCAGCACTTCGACCGTCAGGCGCTCGGCTTTCTTCTCGGCCGACAGGTCGGCGTACTTCTGCTCGAACAGGAAGATCTGTGCCAGGACCTGGTTGGCGAAGGAGCCATCCATGATGCGGCTTGGGTGGCCAGTGGCATTGCCCAGGTTGACCAGGCGGCCTTCGGCCAGCAGGATCAGGTAGTCGTCGTTCTGAGGATCGAAGCTGCCGGCGCCGGTACGGTGGATCTTGTGCACCTGCGGCTTGACCTCTTCCCATGCCCAGTTCTTGCGCATGAAGGCCGTGTCGATTTCGTTGTCGAAGTGACCGATGTTGCAGACAACGGCACGCTTTTTCAGGGCCTTGAGCATGTTGGCGTCGCAGACGTTCACGTTACCGGTGGTGGTGACGATCAGGTCGATCTTGCCCAGCAGCGCCTTGTCGACACTGGCTTCGGTGCCATCGTTCAGGCCATCGAGGAAGGGCGATACCACTTCGAAACCGTCCATGCACGCCTGCATCGCGCAGATGGGGTCGACTTCGGTGACCTTGACGATCATGCCTTCCTGACGCAGCGACTGAGCCGAGCCCTTGCCCACGTCACCGTAGCCGATCACCAGCGCCTGCTTGCCCGACAGCAGGTGGTCGGTACCGCGCTTGATGGCATCGTTCAGGCTGTGACGGCAGCCGTACTTGTTGTCGTTCTTGCTCTTGGTGACCGAGTCGTTGACGTTGATGGCCGGAACCTTCAGCTCGCCTTTGGCCAGCATGTCCAGCAGGCGGTGCACGCCGGTGGTGGTTTCTTCGGTCACGCCGTGGACGCGCTCGAGCACCTGTGGGTACTTCTTGTGCAGCAGTTCGGTCAGGTCGCCACCGTCGTCCAGGACCATGTTGGCGTCCCAGGGCTGGCCGTCCTTGAGGATGGTCTGCTCCAGGCACCATTCGTATTCCTGCTCGGTTTCACCCTTCCAGGCGAAGACCGGGATACCGGCGGCTGCGATGGAGGCGGCGGCCTGGTCCTGGGTGGAGAAGATGTTGCACGACGACCAGCGCACTTCGGCACCCAGGGCGACCAGGGTTTCGATCAGCACGGCAGTCTGGATGGTCATGTGGATGCAGCCCAGGATCTTGGCACCCTTGAGCGGTTGCTCGGCTTGGTACTTGCGGCGCAGGCCCATCAGCGCAGGCATTTCCGATTCGGCGATGATGGTTTCGCGACGGCCCCAGGCGGCCAGGGAGATGTCGGCAACTTTGAAATCGGTAAAACCAGCAGGCATGTTTGCAGCGCTCATCAGAGCCTCCATTCGTAGTGTGCGAATGGGCGCCGTTGTGCGTTGAGCGTCCGCGGGAGCGGACAACGCCCCATCCGAGCCTGACAGGTCGAGCCTGCTGCAGCGCCCCTCGGACAGGTGGCGGGCATGGCGCCGCTGTGGACGGCCATGTAAAACGGCCACGATTATAGCCGGGTGCGGCACCATCCCCAAGGTTTTCTGTCGATTAATCGAGACGATAGTCGATGTTGGGTGGAGCGGCGCTGGCCGCTCTGCCATCATCGTTTTACGCAAGCCAGGATGCTCAGGAGTCCCGATGAACTTCCACACCCGCAAATGGGTTAAACCCGAAGACCTCAACCCCAACGGCACGCTGTTCGGTGGCAGCCTGCTGCGCTGGATCGACGAGGAAGCGGCCATCTATGCCATCGTGCAGCTGGGCAACCAGCGCGTGGTGACCAAGTACATGTCCGAAATCAATTTCGTCAGTGCCTCGCGCAAGGGCGACATCATCGAACTGGGCATCACCGCCACCGAGTTCGGCCGCACCTCGATCACGCTGCGCTGCGAAGTGCGCAACAAGATCACGCGCAAGAGCATCCTGACCGTCGAACGCATGGTCTTCGTGAACCTGGGCGAGGACGGGCTGCCTGCGCCCCACGGGCGTACCGAAATCAAGTACGTGCAGGACCAGTTCCCCGACTCCGCCGTGGAGTGACGGTCTGGGGGCTGCAGGGTGCAGCCCCGCTTCTTTCAGGGTTGTACGCTGACCCTGCGTACCACCTTGCCGATGCTCAGGCCCTGCACCAGGATCGAGGACAGCACCACGATGTAGGTGATCGACAGCAGCAGGTCACGCTCTTCACCCAAAGGCAACGACAGCGCCAGGGCTACCGATACTCCACCACGCAGGCCACCCCAGGTCAGCACCCGCACCGTGCCCTTGGGCACCGGGCGCCAACGCCGCAGCAACACGATGGCCGGCGCCACGGTCAGCAGGCGCGAGAGCAGCACGGCCAGCGCCAATACACTGCCGGCGGCCATGTGCAGCCAGTTGAAAGGCAGCAACAGCAGCTCCAGGCCGATCAACGCGAACAGCAGCGCGTTGAGCATATCGTCGATCAACTCCCAGAAACCGTCCATGTAGCGACGGGTCATGTCGTTCATCGCCAGGTTGCGCCCCAGGTTGCCGATGATCAGGCCCGCCACCACCATCGCGATAGGGGCCGAGACGTGCAACTCATAGCACATCGCCGAGCCACCGATCACCAGCGCCAGGGTCAGCATGACCTCGACCTGGTATTGCTCCACACTCTTGATCATGCGGTAGGTGGCGTAGCCGATCACACCGCCAAACAACACGCCACCGATGGCCTCGCGAACGAACAGCAGCGCCGTGTCGGCGACACTCGGGGTTTCACCGAGCTGGATGATGCCAAGCAGCACGGTGAAGACCACAACGGCAGTACCGTCGTTGAACAGCGACTCGCCGACGATGGTGGTCTTCAGGGGTTTAGGAGCATTGGCCGTACGCAGGGCGCCCAACACCGCAATCGGGTCGGTCGGCGAGATGAGCGCGCCGAACAGCAGGCAGTAGATCAGCGGCACCTGCCAGCCGAACATCGCGAACACCCAGTGCGACAGGTAGCCGATGACCACGGTGGCGATCAGCACGCCCACGGTCGCCAGCAGGCCGATGGGCCAGCGGTAGCTGCGCAGGTCGGACAAGTTCACGTGCAAGGCACCGGCGAACAGCAGGAACGCCAGCATCCAGTGCATCAGCAGGTCATTGAAGTCGATCTGGTTCATCAGCGCTTCGACGCGGGCTTCCAGGCCAGGAAAGCCGATCAGGCTCAATGCCTGAAGCATGAGCGAGAACAGCAAGGCCGTGACCATCACGCCGATCGCAGGTGGCAGGCCGATGAATCGGTAGTTCACATAGGTGAGAAGGGTGGTAAGGCAGATAAACGCGGCAACTAATTCAAGCATCCCGATTCCTGTAACAGTGGCTTCCAAGTCGTCACCCGAATGACTCGGGCAGCTCTTTGATGACCTGACGAGGGGTTCGGGGCACAGGGTTTGACCGATTTTGCATTAATCGTTCCCATTAGCGCCCTGCCAAAGGCGGTGGGCGGGCTGTAACAGGGGGTGGCGAGGCCGCTTCGTGATTGACGCGCTCACCTGGCCAGGGCTTATAGTCTGCGTCCGGTAACCCCTTGAGGACCCACCGCGTGTTGGCCACGTCTCTGGTGCTGATCGCTGCCTTGCTTCATGCGACCTGGAACACCCTGATCAAATTCAGCGGCGAGCGCCTGCTGGTCATTGCCAGCATGGACACGGTGGCCCTGGCCCTGGTGATGCCTGCGGTGGCTTTCGTCGACATCCCGCCTGCCGGTATCTGGCCCTGGTTGCTGGCTTCGGCGTTTGCCGAGCAGCTGTACCGCTGGCTGCTGATCAAGGCGTACCGCGTGGGTGACCTGGGCCTGGTCTACCCGCTGATGCGTGGGCTGTCGCCTCTGGTCGTACTGGCGCTGACCCTGGCGTTTGCCGGAGAACCCCTGAGCCAGCAGCAGATCATCGGCATTCTGCTGATTCCCTGTGGCATGGCCTGCCTGTTGTGGCAGGGCGGTGGCGGAGACCGGCTGCCGTGGTCGATGTTGCCGGTGGTGGCCCTGATCGGGCTGTGCATCGGGTGCTATACCTGGTTCGACGGTCAGGCCGTGCGCGAATGGGGCAAGCCATGGGACTACTTGGTGTGGCTGACGCTGCTCAGTGCCTGGCAATTCCCCGCGCTGGCCGCAGTGGCGCGACGGGCACCGTTCGTGCTGTTCTGGAAAACCCAGTGGCGGCTGGGCCTTGCCGTCGGCCTGTGCGTGCTGTTCAGTTATGCCCTGGTGCTCTGGGCGATGCACCTGGGGTCGGTGGCCGAGGCAGCGGCGCTGCGCGAGCTGAGCGTGATCCTTGTGGTGTTGCTGGGGATGCGCTACCTCAAAGAACCTTTCGGCGGGCCAAGACTCCTAGCTTGCGGGCTGGTACTGGCAGGTATGCTGGTAATGAAGCTCTGACCGAATGACAAATGAGGAACCCTGTCCATGACCGTTGCCCTGTGGTGCATCCTGATCGCGCTGATCCTGCCGCCGCTCTGTGCGCTGATCGCCAAGCTGGCGAGCGGCCGGTTCGGCTTGAAGCACAACCATGACCCGCGCGCCTTCCTCGATACCCTGTCGGGGCTGCCGCGCCGCGCGCACTCAGCCCAGCAGAACGGTTATGAAGCCTTTCCGGCATTCGCCGCCGCTGTGCTGGTGGCAGACATCGTCGGCAACGCCGAACAGGTGACCCAGGATGTGCTGGGTGTGATGTACATCACCAGTCGGCTGCTCTACATCATCTGCTACCTCGCCGACTGGGCGGCACTGCGCTCGCTGGTCTGGTTCGCTGGCCTTGCGATCATCGTGGCGTTCTTCGTGGTCTCGGCCTGACCGCATCGCCCGGTGCCGAGGCCCCCGTCACGGGACCTTGGGCACTTCAGGCAGCGGTTGGCCCTTGGGCCACAGCATCCAGATCTGGCCCTGCTGCTTCATGTTCCCGGCCAGGTCTCCGGCTGCCTGGCCGGTCCCCCAGAACAGGTCGGCGCGAACCTCGCCTGCGATAGCGCCCCCAGTGTCCTGGGCCGCGACCGGGCGCACAACGGGGCTGCCGTCCGGTCGGGTGGTCGATAGCCACAGCAGGCTGCCAAGCGGGATGACCTTGCGGTCGATAGCCACGCTGTAGCCTGCCGTCAGTGGAACGTTGAGCGAGCCACGTGGCCCTTCGTTGCTGTCGGGGCGCGTGCTGAAGAACACGTAGCTGGGGTTGCTGGCCAGCAATTCGGGAACCCGTGAAGGGTTGGACTGGGCCCACGCATGAATGGCGCCCATGCTCACATCTTCTTTTTTCAGCTGCCCTTGCTCGACCAGCCAGCGGCCAATCGGACGATACGGATGACCGTTCTGGTCAGCGTAACCCAGGCGCAGCTGGCGCCCGTCCTCCAATTGGACGCGACCAGAGCCCTGGATCTGCAGGAACTGCAAGTCCATCGGGTCGGTCAGCCAGGCCAGTACCGGGGCCTTGGCGCCGTTGCGGTTGATGACCTCAGCAGTGTCGTAGGGCTTGAGCACGCGCCCTTCGAGGCGACCACGCAGGCGCTTGCCCTTGAGTTCGGGGTACACGCTGGCCAGGTCCACCGTGATCATGTCTTCGGGAGGGCCGTAGACCGCCACATCATAGGTGGCAGAGGGGGTCAGGCTGCCAGGGTAGACAGGTTCGTAATAGCCGGTGATCAAGCCGTTGGCACTGTTGTCAGCCGAACGCAGGCCATAGACCTCCAGGTTCTGCTCGAGAAAGGTGCGCACCTGTGCAGCGCTTGCCGGCTGGCTCCCAGCGGCTTCACAGGTGGCCGCCCAGACCGGGTCGCGCTTGAGCTTTTCGCAGCCGCTGCGCCAGGCATAGAAACCGGCGAGCAGGTCTTCGTCGCTGACCGTGGGCAGGTCTTTCCAGGTACCAGGCGCGTAGGTTGCGATGGCGTGGGGCTCGGGCTTTGCCGTCTGGTCGTTGTCGCAGCCGGCCAGCAAGGCCAGTAGCGGGAGTGTCCAGGCCAGGTGGCGCAAGGCATGTTTCATCGGTGTATTCCTGTCATGGACGAACACGCAGTTCACCCTTGTTTTTTATGTGGCTATTGGTCTTTCGCCTATTGGCAGCGATACTGGCCGGCCCTTTTTCCAGGCATGGGTAGGCGAGATGTTTAAGCGGTTGGGCGTTGTGGTGCTTGCAGCATTGACCTTGGGTAGTGGCCTGACAGGTTGCGGGGGCGTTGACCCCAACTCCCCACTGGGCAAGCGCAAGGCCATCTTCAAGGACATGCTCAAGACAAGCGAGGACCTGGGCGGCATGTTGCGTGGTCGACTGCCGTTCGACGCCGGTCGCTTCGCCCAAGGGGCGGACACCCTGGATACGCTGTCTCACCAACCCTGGCAGCACTTTGCGCAGGTACCCGAGGGCGAAGGCAGCGCGGCGCGACCCGAGGTGTGGCAACGGCAGGCGCGCTTTCAAGACCTGGCCCGGCAGCTGGAGGCAGCTACCGGAGCGCTGGTGCAAGCGACCCGCCAGCCGTCGCTGGACGCTGCGCAGTTGAAGGCACCCATGGACAAGGTCGAAAACGCATGCCGGGCGTGCCACAGCGAATTTCGTAACCATTGAATGACGCGGCAGGCGGCGGCTGGCCCGTGCGCCGCCTCAGGCGCTGGCCTCAGCGGTCAAGGTCGTCTACCGCGTCCTGCAGTTCCTTGCGGGACTCGGCGAGCTTGTCCTTGCGCTTGTTGATTTTTTCGGCGTCGCCTTTCTTCTCGGCCTTTTTCAGGTCCTTCTCCCGCTGGGCCACCTCATGGCGCGCATCGAGCACCTTCTGCTCACGCTCTTTGCGCAGGCTGGCCTCGGTGCAGTTGGCCACGCCACGCAAGGCCTCCTCCAGCCCGGCCGCCTGCGCGGCATTGCCGTGCTCACGGGCGATCTTGAGCTGGTTCTCGATCGCGCTGCGCTTGGCATCGCAACCGGTCAGGCCGGCATCGGGCGCGGCTGCCTGTGCAGCGCCTGCGCCCAGGCCCAAGGCCGCGAGCAGAAAAAGGGAAGAAAAGCGTTTCATGAAAAGCCTCCTGGACGGGGCAGGGCAACGAGAAAAATTCTGGATGGAAATCCTGCCTTGGTTTTGGCCATTTAGGAACCCTTGATAAGACTGGGCCGCTAAATCTCCGGCTTTTCCTACAGTTTTTTTGGTAAATAATCATTGCTCAGGCCTGAGCGGCTGCTCCGAGAACCCGTCTACACCTTGCCCGGCCAGATGTGACCCAATGGCTTGCACCTCGGCGCTGGCGAAGAATCGCGCAAGTTCGTCCGCCCGTTTCGAGCCGATGCCAGGCTGGGCTTGCCACTGCCCACGCGTCTGGGCAACCACCGTCGGCCAGTCACCGGGCAGCGCCACCCCCTTGCCGATAGGTGTCCCGATACCGCGAACCCATTGTGTGAATGGACGCAAGCGGGCCTGTTCGAAGGCGGCCAGCAACTGGGCTGCCCTCAGGGTGCTGATGCCTGGCACCTGTTGCAGGCGCCCGGCATCGAGCTCCAGCCAGTCGGTCATCGTCGAAACCAGGCCTGCCTCGACCAGCCGTCGCCAGGTTCCTGGGCCCGTTCCTGGCAGGGCCAGGCCTTGTTTGCCGGCCAGCCAGCTGAGGCGAGCGATGAACTGCTCATTACAGCCTTCTCCGGCACGCCAGCAGCTGTGGGCATGGTATTGGTCGACTGCCGGTGCAGTGACTGGCTGGCGCTCGACCGAGTAATGCACGATCTGGTCGAAACGGGGGATGGTCAGCCCTGCCAGGCTGATGGCTATCTGGTCGCCTGGACGAACGTCCAATGCCTGCCAGCGTGACAGCGAGCCCAGGCTGACACGGGTCACGCGCCGGTCATCGAGGGTCACCGGCTCGACGTGAACGATGGGGGTGACCTTACCTGTGCGTCCGATTTGGAAGCGCACCTCGCGCACCTGCGCCAATTTTTGTGCGTAGGGGTATTTCCAGGCTGCGATCCAGTACGGCGCCTTGGCCTGCCAGCGTTGGGCAGGCGGGCGTTCGCCCTGGCGCAGGATCACCCCATCGCTGGCGAAGGGTAGCGGCGTGCCGAACCAGTGGTCCCGCCACCGCGCAGCTTCTTCGGGGGTGTTTATCGCAACGCTGTAGCGCTGACTGTCCGCAAAGCCCAGTTGGGCCAGCTGCGACAGGCGCTCGGTTTGCTGTTCAGGCCCCTTGGGCCACTCCCAGACGAACAGACCGAGGCGGGCGCCTTGTTCCTCGTCGATCTGGTGGCGAGCGAGCAGGCCGGCGACCGTGCCACGGGCATTGAGGCCCCCTGCGCTTGCCTGTATGTGGCCTTCAAGGCGCAAGTAGAGCTCGCCTTGCAGCGACAGATCGAGCGGGCGGGGCAGCTGCCGGACAATCCCTTCGAGTTGTGGGATATGGCGGCTCCAATCGTGCCCCCGGACCCCGTCGCCTCGGCTGATCAACTGGGTCAGCCGGCCCTGGCGGTAGATCAGTGACACCGCCACGCCATCGACCTTTGGCTGTACCCACAGGTCGGTCTTGCCAGTCATCCAGCCGGCAACCCGCCGGAAGTCGGCCAGCTTCTGCACGCTGGTGTGCGGCACGGGATGGACGACCGGACCGCCCGCCCTGGCCAGCGGCGAGGCCTCGGTCGCAAGGCCAACGCAGCGCTGCAACATGGCCAGGTGATCGCGGCTCTGGTCATACAGCTCATCGGCCACCAGTGCCACGCCGTCACGGTGATAACGTTCGTCCCAATGGGCGAGCGTTGCGCTCAGTTGGGCGATCTGTGCGTGTGAGCGTGCCGGTGTCCAGTCCGGGCACGGGTTGGCCCAGGTCGGCGGCAGGTGCAACACCACCATGATCAGCAGCAATACGATTGGCATGGCCCGCTTCCTTGCGTGGCTTGAAGTGTGCCGAGCCTATGGGGTTTTCACGGTGTTCGCCTCGGGCGGTTTGTCAGGCGATATGTCACAAAAAAGCCCCTGCCGATTGCTCGGCAGGGGCTTTCGCTCAGCGCTGTAGGAAATTACAGGCCGGCAGCGTCACGCAGCGCTTCAGCGCGGTCAGTGCGTTCCCAAGTGAAGGTGGTGAAGGTGTCGTCACCCACGGTTTTCTGCTGCGGGGTGCGACCGAAGTGGCCGTAAGCAGCGGTTTCCTGGTACATCGGGTGCAGCAGGTCGAGCATGGTCGTAATGGCGTATGGACGCAGATCGAAGCACTCGCGCACCAGCTGGATGATCTTCTCGTCCGACACCTTGCCAGTGCCGAAGGTATTGATCGAGATGGAGGTCGGTTGGGCCACGCCGATGGCATACGAGACCTGGATCTCGCAGCGCTCGGCCAGGCCGGCGGCGACGATGTTCTTGGCCACGTAGCGGCCGGCATAGGCGGCGGAACGGTCGACCTTGGACGGGTCCTTGCCCGAGAACGCGCCGCCGCCGTGGCGGGCCATGCCACCGTAGGAGTCGACGATGATTTTGCGACCGGTCAGGCCGCAGTCACCGACCGGGCCGCCGATGATGAAGTTGCCCGTCGGGTTGATGTGGTACTGGGTACCTTTGTGCAGCAGTTCGGCAGGCAGCGTGTGCTTGACGATCAGCTCCATGACCGCTTCCTGCAGGTCTTTCTGCGACACCTCGGGGTTATGCTGGGTGGACAGCACCACCGCATCGATACCCACGACCTTGCCACCTTCGTAACGGCAGGTGACCTGCGACTTGGCATCCGGGCGCAGCCAGGGCAGCAGGCCGGACTTGCGTGCTTCGGCCTGACGCTCGACCAAGCGATGCGAGAAGCAGATCGGCGCTGGCATCAGCACTTCGGTCTCGTTGCTGGCGTAGCCGAACATCAGGCCCTGGTCACCGGCGCCTTGGTCTTCTGGCTTGGAACGGTCGACGCCTTGGGCAATGTCCACCGACTGCTTGCCGATGATGTTCATCACGGCGCAGGTGGCACCGTCAAAGCCGACGTCGGAGCTGTTGTAGCCGATGTCGATGATGACCTTGCGTACCAGGTCCTCGAGGTCGACCCAGGCCGAGGTGCTCACCTCGCCGGCAATGATCGCCACGCCGGTCTTGACCAGCGTTTCACAGGCGACGCGGGCGTACTTGTCCTGGGCGATGATCGCGTCCAGCACGGCGTCCGAAATCTGGTCGGCGATTTTGTCCGGATGCCCTTCGGACACGGACTCGGAGGTGAAAAGGGAGTATTCGCTCATCTCGAAGGTTCCTGAAATTTACCGATGGTGTATGTCGCCAGCCGTCCGCTGGAAATGGCGGACCTGGATCTGGAAACCGTTACGCAGGCCTACGTACAGGCTATCCCCGTGGGACAGGCCTGCCGCGTTGGCCCAGCGGGCCAAGTCGTCCTGTTCGAAGCCGAGCCACAGGTCGCCGCAGGCTTCCCGCGCCCACCCCTGGTCATGGCTGCACAATTCGGTGATCAACAGGCTGCCGCCTGCCTTCACCCGTTTGGCCAGCTGGCACAACGCCAGGGCCGGATCGCTGAAATGATGCAGGACCATGTTCAGCACAACGCAGTCGGCGACCACATCCGTTGCACCCAGTGCATCGGCCAACTGCAGGTTCACGTTGTCCAGCCCTTCGCGCTGACAGACCTGGCGGGCGAGTTCGAGCATGGTCGGGCTGTTGTCAAGCGCGGTAACCTGCGCAAAACGCCGAGCCAGGTCCGGAAGGAACCCCCCATCGCCGGGGCCGACCTCAAGCGCGCTGGCGCTTGGGTCGAAATGCAGCTTGTCGAGCAGCGCCAGCAGGCTCTCGCGATATTGCGGCAAGCCTGCGATCAGGTCCTGCTGGGCGCGAAAGCGCTCTTCCACGCGCAGGAAGAAGTCCTGGCTGGTTGCCGCGCGGCGCTGCTGCACCTGGGCGATGCGGCCTTGCACCTCGGCGGGCAAGGCCAGGTCATCAACCTCGTCGAGCAGCGCGGCGTGCAAGCGTCCGCCCAAGCGCAAGCTGTCGGGCAGGGCGCGGCGATAGAAAATGGCGTTGCCTTCCCGACGGGTGGCTACCAGGTCGGCCTGGGCCAGCACCTTGAGGTGGTGGCTCATGCCCGACTGGCCGATGTCGAAGATCTGCGCCAGCTCCAGCACGCCGAAGGAATCGTTGGCCAGGGCGCGCAGCACATTCAGGCGCAACTCGTCGCCACTGGCCTTGCACAGGGCGGCCAGTGCCTCGCGTTGTTCCGGTATTGCTTGCGCACGAAGGTTCATGGTGCGGGAGTCTAGACAGGCATCGTTGCCCTAGCAAGGCCTATATCAAAAAGTTTTGATATTGCAGGTCCGTTGCCCATTAGCCATTACCCTTGTGTTGCCATTGCGGTCGATGATCGGACCAATGCACGCCGCCTGCTGCTTAAATGTTTGCCCCAAGCGCCCCAGTGGGCGAAAATGGACGCCTTTTTCGTATCACCACCTATTCAAGCCCCCAGGAGATCAGCGATGCCCAGCCGTCGTGAACGTGCCAACGCCATTCGTGCCCTTAGCATGGATGCCGTGCAAAAGGCCAACAGCGGCCACCCCGGTGCCCCCATGGGCATGGCGGATATCGCCGAGGTTCTTTGGCGCGACTACCTCAAGCACAACCCGAGCAACCCGGCATTTCCCGATCGCGACCGCTTCGTGCTGTCCAACGGCCACGGTTCGATGCTTATCTATTCGCTGCTTCACCTGACCGGCTACGACCTGTCGATCGACGACCTCAAGGGCTTCCGTCAACTGCACAGCCGTACCCCTGGCCACCCGGAGCACGGTTACACCCCTGGCGTCGAGACCACCACCGGCCCGCTCGGCCAAGGCATCGCCAACGCCGTGGGCTTCGCCCTGGCCGAAAAAGTCATGGCGGCCCAGTTCAACCGTGACGGCCACACCATCGTCGACCACAACACCTATGTGTTCCTGGGCGATGGCTGCATGATGGAAGGCATTTCTCACGAAGTGGCCTCGCTGGCCGGTACCTTGGGGCTGAACAAGCTGGTTGCCTTCTACGACGACAACGGCATTTCCATCGACGGTGAAGTGCATGGCTGGTTCACCGACAACACCCCGGCGCGCTTCGAAGCCTACAACTGGCAGGTGATCCGCAACGTCAACGGCCACGACGCCGAAGAGATCAAGACGGCCATCGAGACCGCCCGCAAGAGCGACCGTCCGACCCTGATCTGCTGCAAGACCACCATCGGTTTCGGCTCGCCGAACAAGCAGGGCAAGGAAGAGTCCCACGGCGCGCCGCTGGGCAACGACGAAATTGCCCTTACCCGTCAGGCACTGGGCTGGAACCACGGTCCGTTCGAAATCCCCGCCGACATCTATGCCGAGTGGGACGCCAAGCAAGCCGGTGCCAAGGCCGAAGCCGAGTGGAACCAGCGTTTCGACGCCTACGCTCTGGCGCACCCGGAGCTGGCCGCAGAGTTCAAGCGCCGCATGGCCGGTGACCTGCCTGCCGATTTCAGCGAAAAGGCCCAGGCCTACATCGAGGAAGTGGCGGCCAAGGGCGAAACCATCGCCAGCCGCAAGGCCAGCCAGAATGCCCTGAACGCCTATGGCCCGATGTTGCCCGAGTTCCTCGGCGGTTCGGCGGACCTGGCCGGTTCCAACCTGACCCTGTGGAAGGGCTGCAAGGGCGTGGAAGCTGGCGATGCCAGCGGCAACTACGTGTTCTACGGCGTGCGTGAATTCGGCATGACCGCCATCATGAACGGCGTGGCCCTGCACGGCGGCCTGGTGCCTTACGGCGCGACGTTCCTGATGTTCATGGAATACGCCCGCAACGCCGTGCGCATGTCGGCGCTGATGAAGCAGCGCGTGATCCATGTCTACACCCACGACTCCATTGGCCTGGGCGAAGACGGCCCGACCCACCAGCCGATCGAGCAGCTGACCAGCCTGCGCACCACGCCGAACCTGGACACCTGGCGCCCGGCGGATGCCGTTGAGTCGGCCGTGGCCTGGAAGAACGCTCTGGAGCGCAAGGATGGTCCATCGGCGCTGATCTTCTCGCGCCAGAACCTGCAGCACCAGGCCCGCGATGCGCAGCAACTCGCTGCCATCAGCCGTGGCGGCTACGTGCTCAAGGATTGCGCTGGCGAGCCTGAGCTGATCCTGATCGCCACCGGCTCCGAAGTGGGCCTGGCCGTTCAGGCCTACGACAAGCTGACCGAGCAAGGCCGCAATGTACGCGTGGTGTCCATGCCGTCGACCAGCGTGTTCGATGCCCAGGATGCTGCCTACAAGCAGTCGGTGCTGCCACTGGAAGTCAGTGCCCGTATCGCCATCGAAGCCGCACATGCCGACTTCTGGTACAAGTACGTCGGCCTCGAAGGCCGCGTCATCGGCATGACCACCTACGGTGAGTCGGCGCCGGCCTCGGCACTGTTCGAAGAATTCGGCTTCACCCTGGAGAACATCCTCGGTACCGCCGAAGAGCTGCTGGAAGACTGATGTATCAGGGAGGGCAGGATGCCCTCCTGGTCGTGCGAGGGGAGGGCGTCGCCCTCCATCGCGCCATGAGGCCGCTTCCACAGGTACTGTCGCCAGCCACGGCGTAGTACCTGTGGAAGCGGCCTTGTGCCGCGATAGGCCGCCATGCGGCCTCGAAGCCATCACGCTTAGCGAGTCAACGAATGTCCCACTTGCGTCCCTATAAAGTTGCACTCAACGGTTATGGCCGTATCGGCCGCTGTGTTCTGCGCGCGCTGTTCGAGCGGGGCAGCAGGGCCGATTTCGAGATCGTCGCACTCAACGACTTGGCCGACCAGGCCAGCCTGGAATACCTCACCCGCTTCGACTCCACCCATGGGCGCTTTCCCGGCGAGGTCAAGGTCGATGGCGATTGCCTGCACATCAATGGCGATTGCGTGAAGGTGATGCGCAGCGCCACGCCCGAAGGCATCGACTGGGCGGCCCTGGACGTGGACCTGGTCCTGGAGTGTTCCGGCGCCTACAACACCCGTGCCGATGGCCAGCGCTTTCTCGAGGCCGGTGCGCCAAGGGTGTTGTTCTCCCAGCCCATGGCCAGCGAGGCTGACGTCGATGCCACGGTGGTGTACGGCATCAACCAGCACTGCCTGACCGGCACTGAGCGGCTGGTCTCCAATGCTTCGTGCACCACCAACTGCGGTGTACCGCTGCTGCGGGTGCTGGATCAGGCATTTGGCATCGACTATGTACAGATCACCACCATTCACTCGGCCATGAACGACCAGCCAGTGATCGACGCCTATCACCATGAAGACCTGCGCCGTACCCGTTCGGCGTTCCAGTCGGTGATTCCGGTGTCCACCGGCCTTGCGCGCGGCATCGAGCGTCTGCTCCCGGAACTTGCCGGGCGAATCCAGGCCAAAGCGGTACGCGTGCCGACGGTCAACGTCTCGTGCCTGGACATCACCTTGCAGACCGCTCGCGACACCACCGCAGCCGAGGTCAACAGGGTACTGCGCGAGGCGGCGCTGACCGGGCCGCTCAAGGGGCTGCTGGCCTACACCGAGCTGCCCCACGCCAGTTGTGATTTCAACCACGACCCGCATTCGGCCATCGTCGATGCCAGCCAGACCCGTGTATCAGGCCCGCGCCTGGTCAACCTGCTGGCCTGGTTCGACAACGAATGGGGGTTTGCAAACCGTATGCTCGACGTTGCCGGACATTTTCTGCACGTCGTCCACCCAACCCGCAACAAACAGCCCTGAAGGACCGCATTCATGACCGTGTTGAAGATGACCGACCTGGACCTGCAAGGTAAGCGCGTACTGATTCGCGAAGACCTGAACGTGCCTGTCAAGGACGGTGTGGTGACCAGCGATGCGCGCATCCAGGCAGCGCTGCCGACCATCAAGCTGGCCCTTGAGAAGGGTGCGGCGGTGATGGTCTGCTCGCACCTGGGCCGCCCCACTGAAGGTGAATTCTCTGCCGAGAACAGCCTTGAACCGGTTGCCAAGTACCTGAGCAAGGCGCTGGGCCGCGACGTGCCGCTGGTGGGTGACTACCTGGGTGGCGTCGAGGTCAAGGCAGGCGAGCTGGTGCTGTTCGAGAACGTGCGCTTCAACAAGGGCGAGAAGAAGAACGCCGATGAGCTGGCCCAGCAGTACGCGGCGCTGTGCGATGTGTTCGTGATGGACGCCTTCGGCACGGCTCACCGCGCCGAGGGTTCCACCCACGGCGTTGCCAAGTTCGCCAAGGTCGCGGCGGCTGGCCCGTTGCTGGCAGCTGAGCTGGATGCCCTGGGCAAGGCGCTGAAGGCTCCGGCCAAGCCAATGGCCGCCATCGTCGCCGGCTCCAAGGTGTCCACCAAGCTGGACGTGCTCAACAGCCTGAGCTCGGTATGCGATCAGCTGATCGTCGGTGGCGGTATCGCCAACACCTTCCTAGCGGCTGCCGGGCACCCGGTCGGTAAGTCGCTGTACGAGCCCGATCTGGTCGAAACGGCCAAGGCCATTGCCGCCAAGGTCAGCGTGCCGCTGCCTGTCGATGTGGTGGTTGCCAAGGCCTTCGCCGAAGACGCCGAAGCGACCGTCAAGGCCATTGCCGATGTTGCGGCCGACGACATGATCCTGGACATCGGTCCGCAGACCGCCGCCCAGTTCGCCGACTTGCTCAAGTCCTCCAAGACCATCCTGTGGAATGGCCCGGTTGGTGTATTCGAGTTCGATCAGTTCGGCAATGGCACCCAGGTGCTGGCCAAGGCAATCGCCGACAGCGCCGCGTTCTCCATCGCCGGTGGCGGTGATACCCTGGCAGCCATCGACAAATATGGCGTCAGCCAGGATATCTCCTACATTTCTACCGGTGGCGGCGCCTTCCTCGAGTTCGTCGAAGGCAAGGTTCTGCCAGCGGTGGCCATGCTCGAAGAGCGGGCCAAAGCCTGATGAACACGGCGCCTGGCAAAAGGAGTGGCCTGAAGGCCAAGCAGTTGCCTGTGTTGCTGCTGGTCGGGCTGCTGAGCGCCTGCGCCGGCAGCCCGGATGCTCAGGACGACCCGGCGCAACCGCCCAAGGGCGGTTGCTATCAGTCCGAATGGCAAGCCGAAACCGTGCCAGTGATCAGCAAGCGCGTAGGCCCGGAAGGGCTGGAAAAGTACGACGAAGAGCACCAGCGCAAGGCGCCCGGCTGCCCTTGATCGGGCCGCTGGCAACCTGCAGGCCGGTTTGTGGTCTTGGAGAAGGGCCGTGTGCTGCCCATCGAGGTAACTGAATGAAAGCGCTCTTGGCCGTAATGGCCCTGGCGACACTGGCAGGATGTTCAATGCTGCAACCGGCGCAGACCGCGCCGGCGGACAACTGGACCCGGTGGGTCTGCGATACCCAGGCCGAAGTGCTGTGGCGGTTTGCCGACCCCCAGCGTGACCAGGTTGACGTACGCCTTGGCGGCGGCGACCAGGTGTACCGGCTCAAGGCCGAGCCCGGCGCCTCCGGCGCGCTGTACAGCGACGGCATGCTGGCGTTTCACACCAAGGGCGAAGAAGGCCTGGTGTACTGGGTGGCGACCAACGATCTGATAGGGCGGGGCTGCAAGGCACCGTGACTGGCCGGGCCGCTAGGTGGCCCACACTACTTGAACAGCAACTGCCCCTGCGGCAGGCTTGCACGAAACAACGACGCTTGTCGGGAGAGAGATACACAATGGCACTCATTAGCATGCGCCAGATGCTGGACCACGCCGCCGAGTTCGGTTATGGCGTACCGGCTTTCAACGTCAACAACCTTGAGCAGATGCGCGCCATCATGGAAGCGGCTGACAAGACCGACTCCCCTGTGATCGTCCAGGCCTCGGCCGGTGCGCGCAAGTACGCAGGTGCGCCGTTCCTGCGTCACCTGATCCTGGCGGCCATCGAAGAATTCCCGCACATCCCGGTGTGCATGCACCAGGACCACGGCACCAGCCCGGATGTCTGCCAGCGCTCCATCCAGCTGGGCTTCAGCTCGGTCATGATGGACGGCTCGCTCGGCGAAGACGGCAAGACCCCGACCGATTACGAATACAACGTGCGCGTCACCCAGCAGACCGTTGCCATGGCCCATGCCTGTGGTGTGTCGGTAGAAGGCGAACTGGGCTGCCTGGGCTCGCTGGAAACCGGCATGGCCGGTGAGGAAGACGGTATCGGTGCCGAAGGCGTGCTCGACCACAGCCAGATGCTGACCGACCCTGAAGAAGCTGCCGACTTCGTCAAGAAGACCCAGGTCGATGCCCTGGCCATCGCCATCGGCACCAGCCACGGTGCTTACAAGTTCACCAAGCCGCCTACCGGTGACGTGCTGGCCATCGACCGCATCAAGGAAATCCACAAACGCATTCCCGACACCCACCTGGTGATGCACGGCTCCTCCTCGGTACCGCAGGAGTGGCTGGCGATCATCAACCAGTACGGCGGCGACATCAAGGAAACCTACGGTGTGCCGGTCGAGGAAATCGTCGAAGGCATCAAGTACGGCGTGCGCAAGGTCAACATCGACACCGACCTGCGTCTGGCGTCCACCGGTGCCATCCGTCGTCACATGGCCATGAACCCGAGCGAGTTCGACCCGCGCAAGTTCTTCGCTGAAACCGTAAAAGCCATGCGCGACGTGTGCATCGCCCGTTACGAAGCATTCGGCACTGCCGGCCATGCCTCGAAGATCAAGCCGATCTCCCTGGAAGGCATGTTCCAGCGCTACGCCAAAGGCGAGCTGGCCGCAAAAGTCAATTAAGCAAACCGGCCCCCGGAAAACCCGCAGCGATGCGGGTTTTTCGTTTCTGGCGGTGGCTGCGAAAGCGTTCTGCCATTGCATGTCACAGAATGTCAGCGAAACCGCGATCGGTCGGCTACCTTCAGTCAGTGGCTGATGGTTTTTGGCTTGTGATGCGTGCTATCAGCTCATGCCTGGGGTAAAACTGGATCCAACGGCCAGTTTGTAGTCGGTCATATAACAGAGATGCAGCATGGATGGCGCTCACCTTCAACTCATGCCACAGGATGGCAGCTCGGTGCTTCTGGTAGTCGACGATTACCCAGAGAACCTCATCAGTATGCAAGCCTTGTTGTCGCGCCAGGATTGGCTGGTGCTGACGGCAAGTTCGGGCCGAGAAGCCCTGAGCGCATTGCTGGAAAACGATGTCGACCTGGTTTTACTGGATGTGCACATGCCTGAGATGGACGGCTTCGAAGTCGCTCGCCTGATGCGCGGCAGCCAGCGAACCCAACTCACGCCCATCATCTTCCTGACAGCCAACGAGCAGTCCCAGGCCGCCGTGTTGAAAGGCTACGCCAACGGCGCCGTGGACTACATGTTCAAGCCGTTCGACCCGCGGATTCTCAAGCCCAAGGTGCAGGCCCTGCTCGACCAGCAGCGCAATCGGCGGCGCCTGCAGGCGCTGACCCGTGAACTCGACGAGGCCCGCGCCTTCAATGCATCGATTCTGGACAATGCGGCCGAGGGTATTCTGGTGGTGGATGCCGGGGGCATCATCCGCTTCGCCAACCCGGCTATTTGCTCCCTGCTGGCAACGCCTATCGAACAGTTGCAGAACGTCGATCTGCTGGGGCTGTTGCAGCTGAGCACGCCGAGTACGTGGCAGGATTCGACGTTCCACCAAAGCTATCTGGCCAGGCGCATCCACCGCATGCATGACGCCCAGTTGCGTCGCCCGAGCGGCGAGCTGCTGCCGGTGGCCCTGTCATGTGCGCCCCTGCCTGCCGAGCAACAGGCGATGGTGGTAACCGTGCTGGACATGTCGGCGGTGCACAACCTGCACCAACAGCTCGAATACCAAGCCATTACCGACCCGCTCACCGGTCTGCTCAATCGCCGTGGGTTCTACCAGGCGGCCGAAGGGGCGTTGCTGCGCAATGAGCGTTCGGACCGGGCGCAGGCCTTGATGTACATGGACCTCGATGGCTTCAAGCGTATCAACGACTCCCTTGGTCATGATGCCGGTGACCGGGTCCTGCGCTGGGTGGCCGAGCAACTCAAGGATTGCCTGGGCAGTGAAGCGCTGTTGGCACGCATGGGCGGGGACGAATTCACCGCGCTGTTCGACGGCTTGCCCTATGCCGAGCAAGCCGGGCGCTACGCCGAGCGGCTGCTCGAGCGCATTGCCATCAGCCATCAGATCGATGGGCTGGACGTGTGCCTGGGCGTGAGCATCGGTATCGCCACGTACCCTGACTGCGGTGGCAACGTAGAAGGCTTGCTGCGCGCAGCCGATGCGGCCATGTACGCTGCCAAGCAGGCAGGGCGCCAGCAGTATCGCTTCTACGACCAGGAGCTCAATGGCCGCGCCCGCTCCCGCCTGATGCTCGAAGACGGCGTGCGTACAGCCATCGAGCAGCAGGATTTCACCCTGGTGTACCAGCCGCAAGTGGCCTTCGCCGATGGTCGCCTGCGCGGCTTCGAAGCCCTGCTGCGTTGGCAGCACCCCAGCGTTGGCGATGTGCCGCCAGGCCTGTTCATCCCCCTGCTTGAGGAGGCGCGGCTGATCAACCGCCTGGCCGGCTGGATCTACGGTCAGAGTGCTGCCCAGCGCCAGGCCTGGTATCAACGCTTTGCGACCGACATCGTGTTGGGCATCAGCCTGAGCCGGGCCCAGTTCGTCTCGCCAAGCCTGGTCGAGGAGCTGCAACGGGTCATCCAGCGCTATGGCCTGCAGCCGGCGCACCTGGAAGTGGAAGTGGCCGAAACCTCGCTCATGTACAACATCGATGCGGCGGTCAAGCAGGTCGACCGGTTGCGTGCGCTGGGTGTGCGGGTGGCGTTGGACGATTTCGGCGCCGGTGACTGTTCGCTGCGCATGCTGCGCGATTTGCCCATCGACACCCTGAAACTCGATCGCCACCTGGTGGCGCGCTTGCCGGACGCGTCGACCGATGCGGCGCTGGCACGCAGCGTCATCGGGCTGTGTGCCGATTACGGGATCACCGTGATTGCCGAGGGCGTTGAAACCCAGGCTCAGGCTCAATGGCTTAAAGCCGCAGGCTGCGAATACGTTCAGGGCTTTCTGGTAGCGCACCCCATGACAGCTGCCGATGCCGGCAACTTCCCGGCAATTTTCCCCTGGCCTGATCCGCTGGCGGGTTAGAATTGGCGCTCGTTACGCCGACCGTACTGCCATGACCGTCCTACGCTACCTGCAAGCCTACCCACCGCACCTGCAACAGCAAGTGCGGCAGATGATCGACAGCGACCGCCTTGGCGAGTACCTGCACAAGCGCTATCCAGAGCGCCACGAGGTACAAAGCGACAAGGCCCTGTACGGCTACGCCCAGGAACTGCGCCAGCGTTTTCTGCGCAGTGCACCGCCGCTGGACAAGGTGCTGTTCGACAACCGCCTGGACCTGACCCACCGGGCGCTGGGCCTGAACACTGCTGTCTCTCGCGTGCAGGGCGGCAAACTCAAGGCCAAGAAGGAGATCCGCATCGCCTCGCTGTTCAAGGAGGCCGCGCCGCAATTTCTACGCATGATCGTGGTGCACGAGTTGGCGCATTTGCGCGAGCGTGACCACAACAAGGCGTTCTACCAGCTCTGTCAGCACATGGAGCCGGACTACCATCAACTGGAATTCGACCTGCGCGTCTACCTGACCTATCGGGAATTGCCGGGCAACGCTTGAGGACCCCGCAGCATGGAAGTGAGCAAGACAAAAAGCAGTTTCTACCGCCGTCTTTACGTCGCCTGGCTGATCGACAGCCAGACCGCTACCAGCGTGCCTGCGCTGATGCAGGCTACGGGCATGCCCCGGCGCACGGCCCAGGACACCCTTGCGGCGCTGGCCGATCTGGACATCGTCTGCACCTTCGAGCAGCAGGAAGGCGCGCGCAATCACGCAGGTCACTACCGTATACAGGACTGGGGGGCCATCGACCGGCAGTGGATCGAGCTTCACCTGAATCAGGTACGCCAGGTACTGGGTTATCCCTGACCTGTACCCGCTAAGGCCGCTGCAATAAAAATCGCAGGTTCGGCCAGAATAGAGGCTAGATGACACTATTGGCCGCTGCCCCGGCCAGAGCCTTTGTGTAAGCTCATTCGCAGTGTACGTTTCTTCACCGCACAAGGGCTTGGGCATGCGGTTGATGCTTTGTGTTCTCGGGTTACTGGCCACTGTCATGGTGCCCCCGGCCGCAGCCGCCGCCAAGCTGCGGCTGGTATCGGACCATTGGCCGCCCTTCACTGACGCCAGCATGCCTGGCGGCGGTTTGGCCATCAGCATCGTGACCACGGCGCTGACGCGGGCGGGCTACAGCAGCAGCTTCGAGGAGGCACCCTGGGCGCGGGCCCTGGCAGGCGTCGGTGACGGCCGTTACGACATACTGATCAACGCCTGGCACAACGACGCGCGCGCACGCATCGGGCAGTTTTCCAGCGCCTACCTGAGCAACCGCATCCGCCTGCTGCAGCGCAAGGACGCGGGCCTGCATTACGAGCACCTCTCGGACCTGTACCCCTACAGCATCGCCGTGGTGCGTGATTACGCCTACTCGAGCGCGTTCGACGGCAATACCCGCTTGCACAAGGTTGCGGTCAGTACCTTTTCGTCCGCCGTGCGCATGCTGGCGGCGGGGCGTGTAAGCTTGGCCGTGGAGGACGAGTACGTGGCCCGCTATCACCTGCAGCGCGAGCCGGACAATGTGCGTGACAAGGTAGAGCTGATGGAGCCTGTACTGGGCGAGAACCCGCTGCACATCCTGGTCAGCCTGAAGCATCCGGACCACCAGTCGATCGTCGCGCGCTTCGATGCGGCCATCGCCGCCATGAAGGCCGATGGCAGTTATGACCGGTTACTGCATCAGTATGGGTTCTAGGCGAGCGGGTGGCGTTCCCAGGCGCCGGCTTGGCAGTGGCTTCGGATTTGAGCTTCGCAGCTGATCATGGCCGGTCCGCAGCGCCTGGAGATTTGCCCGTCTTCGTAGGCAAAACAGGCTATATACCCTCGCGCCAGACCTAACGCGAGGCGTCACCTGCCGAAGCATCCTTCTTGATCAAATGCGCCGCCAACGTGCGCAAAGGGGCCAACTGGCGGCAGATCAATGCCAGTTGCGTCTGTACCAGGCGCTGATGTTCATCCACCTCCTCGGGCATCTGTTCAAGAGCGGTGGCGAGCGCTTCTTCGGCATCACTGTGAATCGCTACCGGTGAACGCGCCGCCAGGCCATTGGCTATCTCCTCAAGGCTGTTCGCCAGGCGGCTGCCCGCACCCTCGATCAAGTGCTCCCGTGCCTCGGCCGGCAGGGCCGTGTCGCGGTGGGCGCCCAGTCCCGACAGGTAGCTGAGCAGGGTGTGCGACAGCACCAGGAAGCGGAAGCCCACATCGGCCTCCTTGCGAAAGTGGCCAGGCTCCATGAGCATGTTGGCCAGGGTCGTCGACAGCGCTGCATCGGCATTGTGGGCATTGCGCCGCGCCAGGCGATAGGCCAGGTCGTCGCGCTTGCCGTAGGCATATTGCTGCATGATCTGGCGCAGGTATTCGCTGGCGCAGATCAGTGTGTTGGCCAGCGCCTTGTTCAAGCGGCGGCCTTGCCAGTCGGGCAGGAACAGGAACACGGCAAGGATGGCGATCAGGCTCCCGATCAGGGTATCGAACAGCCTTGGCAGGAACAGCCCGTAGCCATCGCCGATCTGGTTGAAACAGAACAGCACCATCAGTGTGATCGCGGCCGTGGCCAGGGTGTAGCGCGTGGTCCGGTTGACGAAGAACACCACCCCCGCCACGACCGCGAACAGCGACTGGATGACCGGGTTGGGGAACAGGTCGAACAGCGCCCAGCCAACGGTCAGGCCTACGGCGGTGCCGATGATGCGCTGCACCAGTTTACGCCGGGTCGCCCCGTAGTTGGGTTGGCACACGAACAGGGTGGTGAGGATGATCCAGTAGCCCTGGGTTGGGTGGATCAGGTGCACCATGCCGTAACCGATGGACAGGGCCAGCGGCAGGCGCAGAGCATGGCGGAACAGCAGCGAGGTGGGCGTCAATTGCGTGCGCAGGCGCTTGCCCATGTCCCTGAGCGAGCGCGGCGAGCGGTCCAGCAGGCTGCTGTCGCTGGCATCGGCCAGGCTGTCGGGATTGCTTGCAGCACCGAGCAGGCGATCGAGCGTGGCCAGGTTGGCCGCCAGTGCACGCAATGAGCGCAGCAGCCCGCGCCAGGCCGGGTTGTTCTGGCCGCGCAGGTGTTCGAGCGAAGCGTTGAGGTCTTCGAGTGCCTCGGTAAAGCCGCTGGCCAGCACGAAAGGTTGTCGCAGCCGAATCGAGCGTGCCAGCTCCTGGCACGAGGCGCCTTGCTTGCGCAGCAGGCGCTGGCACCGGAACATCACATCGCTGTGGAAGAAGGCTTCGGCCAGTGCATTGTAGGGGTAGTGGGAGGCGCTGACCCGCTCATGGATATCCTGGGCCAGGAAGTAGAGTTTCAGGTAGCGGCTGACCTTGGAGTTGGGTTGGCTGTTGCCCACCCGGTGCAGGATGATTTCCTTCGCCGCATTGAGGGCCGCCACCACCTTGCCATTTTGCTGGGCCAGTTCAAGCCGACGTGCCTCGACGTCCAGGGTGCGGACAGGCTCGAACAGGCTGGCCTTGAGCTTGAGGTAGCTGCCCAGTTCGAAGAACAGTTTCGCCAGGCTTTGCTGCACCGGCTGGTTGGAAAACAATGCCTGCCACAGCACCGAGAGCAGCCCATACCAGGCCGCACCCGCCACCAGCAGCATGGGTTCGTGCCAGAAGTCCGTCACCTGCCCGCCGCGCTGGTCCACACCGATCATCGTGTACACCGCTGTGATCAGCGTTGCCGATGCGATGGCGCCGTAGCGCTCGCCCAAAGCGCCCAGCATGGTCAAGGCAAACGCTGCCAGGGCCAAGGCGCAGACGAAGATCAGGGGGTAGGGGAACAGCAGTTCGACCGCGAGCGCCGCGATGGCAAAACACACCAGGGTGACCGCCAGGGCGCTGAGGCGGCCTTGCCAGCTGTCATCGGTTTCAGCCAGGGCACTGGCGATGATGCCCAGAAACAGCGGGATCAACAGGGCCATTTCGTTCTGGTGCCAGCACAGGGCAAGGCTGCCGGTAAGGGCAATGGTCACCCGGATGCTGTAGCTGAACTTGTCCTGGCCCCACAGGCGACGCAATGAATGACGTAACGAGCTCGATGACATGATGGCCTGCCGGGCAGTGATCGTAGAAATACCGTAGCGATGAGCGGGCAGCCAGATGCCCCGCCACCCGCTATTGAGCACGTGCCAGCAAGAAGCGTTCCGTGCTGCGCGTTGGATTCTACCCTAGACGAACTGCGCCGCGGCGTTGGCCGATGCCCAGGCCCACTGGAAGTTGAAGCCACCAAGGTGCCCCGTCACGTCCAGCACTTCACCGATGAAGTAAAGCCCAGGGCTCTTGAGCGACTCCATCGTCTTGGACGAGACCTCACGGGTGTCCACGCCGCCCAGGGTCACTTCGGCGGTGCGGTAGCCTTCGGTGCCGGCAGGCACCAGTTGCCAGCGTGCCAGCTTGTCGGCGATCAGGGCCAGTTCGGCCGGTGTGTACTGCTTCATCGGCTTGGATTCGAACCACTGCTCGGCCAGCAAAGTGGCCAGCTTGCGCGTGAACACCTCGCCCAGTACGGTCTTGAGTTCAGCATTGCCGCGCTCGGTTTGCTGGGTGTGCAACCAGTCCAGCGCATCGCGGTCAGGCAACAGGTTGATCTCAAGCGTATCGCCAGCTTCCCAGAATGAAGAAACCTGCAAGATCGCCGGGCCGCTCAGGCCCCGGTGGGTGAACAGCAGATTTTCACGGAAGCTGGTGCCGTTGCAACTGGCGGTGCAGTCCAGCGAGGTGCCGGACAGTTCGGTGCACATGGCCTTGAGCTGGGGCTCGGTGATGGTGAACGGCACCAGGCCCGCGCGGGTTGGCAGCAAGGTATGGCCAAACTGTCGGGCCACCTGGTAGCCGAAACCGGTCGCACCCAACGTCGGGATGGACAGGCCGCCCGTCGCGATCACCAACGACTGGCAAGCGAATGGGCCAGCGCTGGTGCGCAGCAGGTAGCCGCTGTCGGTCTTGTCGATCTGCTCGATGCTGGTGTGCATGCGGATTTCGGCGCCGGCTTCGTCGCACTCGGCCAGGAGCATGTCAAGGATGTCACTGGCCTTGTTGTCGCAGAACAGCTGGCCCAGCTTTTTCTCGTGGTAGGGCACGCCATGCTTGCACACCAGCTCGATGAAGTCCCACTGGGTGTAACGCGCCAGGGCCGACTTGCAGAAGTGCGCGTTGTGCGAGAGGAAATTGCTCGGCTCGGTGTACAGGTTGGTGAAATTGCAGCGCCCGCCGCCGGACATCAGGATCTTCTTGCCTGGCTTGTTGGCGTGGTCGAGCAGCAGGACCCGGCGGCCCCGGCGGGCGCTGAGCTGGGCACACATCAGGCCGGCAGCGCCTGCGCCCAAGATGATCACGTCGGTGGAGTGCACGGTGTTACCTCATCAATAGCCGCGGCCGTGTTGCAGCCCATCGCAGGCAAGCCAGCCCCCACAGGGACGGCACCGGCTTGAGGCCTGTGATGACCCTGTGGGGGCTGGCTTGTTTGCGACAGGCTGCAACGCGGCCCGAAATAAATGTCAGACGATGCGGACTTTCAGGGAGCGGCCCTTGATCTTGCCGCTATTCAAGCGCTGCATGGCCTGCTTGGCCAGTGCCCGCTCAACTGCCACAAATGCCTGGAAATCAAAGATCGCGATCTTGCCCACCTGCTTGCCGGGGATGCCGGCATCACCGGTCAGCGCACCGAGGATATCGCCCGGGCGCAGCTTGTCCTTGCGCCCGGCTGCGATGCACAGTGTGCTCATGACCGGCAGCAGTGGCTCGCCGCCTTTGTTCTTGAGGCTGTCCAACAGGTCCCAGCGCAGCGGGCTCTTCTGCAAGGCTTCGATGGCCTGGGCGCGATGGCCTTCGGCAGGCGCGACCAGGCTGACTGCGATACCCTTCTCGCCAGCGCGGCCCGTGCGGCCCACCCGGTGCACGTGGATTTCGGCATCACGCGCCAGTTCCACGTTGATGACCATGTCCAGGCCGTCGATGTCCAGGCCACGGGCGGCCACATCGGTGGCCACCAGCACCGAGCTGCTGCGGTTGGCGAACATGGTCAGCACCTGGTCGCGGTCACGCTGCTCCAGGTCACCGTGCAGCGCCTGGGCCACGATGCCCTTGGCCGTGAGGTGGGCCACCACGTCCTCGCACTGCTGCTTGGTGAAGCAGAACGCCACGCAGGACTGGGGACGATAATGGGCCAGCACACGGGTCACCGCCTCAAGGCGCTGCTCGGGGGCGATTTCGATGAAGCGCTGCTCGATCTGGTTGTCGGTATGCAGGCTCTCGACCCTGACCTGCTGCGGGTCGCGCATGAAATCGGCCGCCAGCTGCTTGATGCTGGAGGGGTAGGTGGCGGAGAACAGCAAGGTCTGGCGGCGCGCTGGGGTCTTGGCGATGATGCTGGCGATGGCATCGAAGAAACCCATGTCGAGCATGCGGTCGGCTTCGTCGAGGATCAGCGTGTTCAGGCCGCCCAAAACCAGCGTGCCCTTGTCCAGGTGCTGCTGGATGCGGCCCGGGGTGCCGACGATGATGTGCGCACCGTGCTCCAGGGAGGCGATCTGAGGGCCCAGCGACACGCCGCCACACAGCGTCAGGATCTTGATGTTGTCTTCGGCACGGGCCAGGCGACGCAGTTCCTTGGCCACCTGGTCGGCGAGCTCGCGCGTGGGGCACAGCACCAGCGCCTGGCAGCCGAAGTACCGAGGGTTGATCGGGTTGAGCAAGCCGATACCAAAGGCGGCGGTCTTGCCGCTCCCGGTCTTGGCCTGGGCGATCAGGTCCTGGCCCTTGAGAATGACCGGCAGGCTCTGGGCCTGGATCGGCGTCATCGAGGTGTAGCCGAGGGCGTCCAGGTTGGCCAGCATGGCGGCGGACAACGGCAAGGTGGCAAAGGCGGTGGAATCGGTGGTCACGAGGCGGGCCTACGGTGCGAAGCGAAAAATGCTGCACAGTCTACCAGCCCCGACGCCATTCGCCCTAAGACTCCACGTGCTCTTCCGGACGACGGGCACGCCTTCCGTCCGTCGGCGCCAGTTGCAGGAAGATGGCCGCCGCCAGCATGGCCATGATGCCAATGGTGAAGAACGTCAGCTGGAACGCACCCAGGGTGGTTTCCACGCCTTCGGCGCTGCCTGCTGCCGTGAAACCGCCCAGCAGCGCACCGGCACAGGCCACCCCCAGGCTCAGCGACAGCTGGGCGACCACCGACAACAAGCTGTTGCCGCTACTGGCGCTGGCATCGTCCAGGTCGATCAGCGTCACCGTGTTCATGGCAGTGAACTGCAGGGAATTCACGGCGCCCAGCAGGCCAAGTTGCACCAGCAGCAGCCAGTACGGGGTCTGCTCGTCCACCAGGCCCAGGCCGGCCAGCAGTACGCCCAGCAGCACCGTATTGCCGGTCAGGATGATGCGATAACCAAGGCGTTCGATCAGCGGCCTGGCCACGGACTTGGCGACCATGGCCGCCGCCGCCAAGGGGATCATGCTCATGCCCGCCTGTGCCGGTGAATAGCCAAGCGCTACCTGCAGCAGCAGCGGTACCAGGAACGGCAGTGCCCCGCTGCCCAGGCGGGCGAACAGGTTGCCCAAGATACCGATGGCGAAGGTACGTACCCGGAACAGGCTGGGAGAGAACAACGGCTCCGGGTCGCGCCCGGCCCGCAGCCAGTAGGCCGCCAGGCAGGCCATGCCGGCGAACAGCAGCAACATGACGCGCAAGTGCGGCAGGTGCAGCTCGCCCAGGCCTTCCATGGCGATAGTGATCAGCACCATCGCGGCGCCGAACAGCAAAAAGCCCGGCCCGTCGAACGTAGTGCGCTCGGCGCCGCGCAGGTCGGGTATGAACTTCCAGACGGCGTAGCAGCCCAGCAGGCCGACCGGCAAGTTGAGCAAGAAGATCCAGTGCCAGCTCAGGATCTCCACCAGCCAGCCACCTACCGTCGGGCCCAGCAATGGCCCGAGCAGACCGGGGATGGTGATGAAACTCATGATGCGCACCAGTTCGGTGCGAGGGTAGGCACGCAGCACCACCAGCCGGCCGACTGGCAGCATCAGCGCCCCGCCGAGCCCCTGCACGATCCGCGCGAAGATCAAAAAGCCCAAGCTGTTGGCCACCGCGCACAGCAACGAACCGAAACTGAACAGCAAGATGGCACTGAAAAAGATGCGCTTGGTGCCGAAGCGGTCGGCGATCCAGCCCGAGGCGGGGATCAGCAAGGCCACGGTGAGCATGTACGAAATGATCACACCCTGCATGCGCAGGGGGTCTTCGGCCAGGGAGCGGGCCATGGCGGGCAGGGCGGTGTTGAGAATGGTGCCGTCCAGCGACTGCATGAAGAAGGCGATCGCCACCACCCATGGCAGCCAGCGGGCGGTGATGGGGTCGAGCGGGGTGCGTTCGGGCATGACGTCCTCGTCTGTCTGTACTGGCCTCTTCACGGCGAACGCCGCGCCTACGGGGCAAGGCAGGCGTGGCGACCGCCATGAAGGGGCCGGCAAATTCCAATCACAATGTCAGCGTCAGCGCTTTGACCAGCGCGCCCGGCAAATGACTCGATCCGGTACTGCGTTGCCCATAGGTACTGGTGGAGAGGATCAGCTCCCGCTCGCACGTCAGCGCCTCCAGTTGGTCGCCCAGCAGGTTGTACAGGCTGTCATCGAAGCGCATCGTGTTGACCGGCCCCTGGATCTGCCCGTCCTGCACCCAGAACGTGGCGAAGCGGGTCAGGCCGGTCATGCGCGCTGCGGGCAGGTCGGAGTAGTTCAAGTACCAGAGGTTACTGATGTAAAGGCCGGTGCCTAGCCGCGCCAGGACCTGTTCCCGGGGTAATTGGCCGGGTGCGAGGCTGAGTGCGCAGGGCGACTCGTAGCTGTCGGCACCATTGGCCAACACCCCGAATTCGGCTGCGCTGCGCGCGCAGGCCAGGCGTTGTGCTGGTTTGCCCTGCTCGATCAGCGCCACGTCCAGGCGCGGTGAACCTTCGTCGGAGAACGCCGGGCTCAATGAGCCGCTGACCTGCTCGGTGAAGCTGATCAGTGGGCTGAGTGTGGCATCACCGCTGTACAAACGCTGCAAGGCACTGCTGCCGGTCGCCAGGGCCTGCGCCGAGAAACCGCCCCAGCACAGCATGCCGGCGATTTCGTCCATGGCCGCAGGCGCCAGGTAGGCGCGGTAGCTGCCGGGTTGGAGTACCACCGGCGCACGCCCCAAGTGGCCCAACTGCGCCCGAGCCTGGCGCAGGCGAGCGGTAAAGTCGTCGGCGCGCCATACCTGCCCGGCATAGTTGGCCTTGACCGCCTGGCCGCTCTCGTGGAACAGGCTCCAGTCGATGTTGAAGCTATTGGCCTGGTGCCAGCCAAAGGCGCCGAATGAGCTGGCGAAACCGCGCCAGATCGGGCCTGCGGCATAAATGCCGACCAGGTCTAGGTCACCGGCTTCCTGTTCCAGCAGGGCCAGCACCTCATTCAGGTCGGGCAGGGCCTGCGTCTGTTGGCTGTCACTGCGCCAGGCACTGTCATCCAGGCTCAGGTACGGGTCTGCTGCCAGCAGTGGCAGGATCTGGCGCAGTTGCGACAGGGCGTCGAGCAAGCGCTGACGGTCCAGGTGCCTATCACCGCTAAGGGTCAGCTGTTGCTCGGCCTGACGACCGGCGTGGATCAGACGCAGGTGAGCACTGGCCTGGCTTACCTCGCCCGCCTGACGGACCTTGGCGTGGTTCAAGCGCACGAACTGCGACTGCTCGGCGCTCAACCCCAGGGTGTAGTGTTCGCCTGCCTGAAGGGCAGAGCCCAGGGTGTCGATGAGGGATTGGAAGGCCTGTTTCATCATGCATCTCCTCCAAACACGTCGATGGCGCTGAACACGCAAGCCGGCGAGGCGTGGCCGACCCGGATCACCTGGTTGGGCTCGCCCTTGCCGCAATTTGGGGTACCCAGGACCTGGAAGGTGCTGCGGTCGCCGACGGCGGCCAGGTTGCGCCAGAACCGTGCGGAGATGCCGCGGTAGTTGGGGTTCTTCACGATGCCCTTGAGTTCGCCATGTTCGATCAGTTGGCCCCATTCGCAGCCGAACTGGAACTTGTTGCGCGCATCGTCGATGGACCAGGACCGGTTGGTGCGCATCAGGATGCCATGCTCGATTCCTGCGATCAGTTGATCCAGGGACTGATCACCCGGCTCGATGTTCAGGTTGGCCATGCGGTCGATCGGCGCCCGGTTCCAGCCGCAGGCGCGGCTGTTGGCCACGCCGCCCAGACCAGAGCGGAACTGGGAAAGGGCACCGCCCAGCGGGCGCAGCAGCACGCCGTTCTGAATGAGAAATTGCTTGCTGGCCGGCGTGCCATCGTCGTCGTGGCTGTAGCTGGCCAGCTCTTCGCTCAAGGTCGGGTCGAAGGTTACGTTCAGCAGGGAGGAACCATATTGCAACCGGCCAAAGTCGGCGGCTTTGACGAAGCTGGTCCCGGCGTAGTTGCGCTCGTCGCCCAGGATGCGATCCATCTCCAAGGGGTGGCCGATGGACTCGTGGATCTGCAGCATCATCTGGTCAGGCATCAACAACAGGTCGCGCACGCCGCTGGGCGTGTTCGGCGCCTGCAGCAATTGCAGGGCCTGGTCGGCAACCTGCCGGGCAGCGCCCCTCAGGCCGCAGCGCTCGATGATTTCGAAGCCACCCTGCTGACCGAAGTTCTCCCTGCCCAGGCTGCGGCTCTGGCTGTCCTGGCCATCGCTGGCCGTCACCGCCAGGCCAGGGAACAGAAAGCGCTGGGCCTGGCGCAGTTCGGCACCGGCCGAGTTCAGGTACGTCTGCTCCACCAGGCTCATGCCAAGGCTCGCCTGCCAGTCCACCAGGCGTGAGTCCGACGGCACGCTGGCCGATTCTTCGGCGAGCAGGCCAAGGCAGTCGGCAAGGCCCGGCATGGGCTGGTCGAAATGAGGCGAGAGGTAATCGTGACGCCCGGTGGGCACAGGCTGATCGCGCAGGTCCAGCAGGCTGTAGCGGGCAATCTGTCGAGCGAGGTTTTCAGCCTGCTCCAATGCGCGCTGAAGGCCGCTTTGGGACAGATCGGCCGTGGCAGCGTAGGCCTCCACCCCGTTGATGCGCACGGTCAGCATGGCGCCCTCGTCCTGGCTCAAGGCAGGCGGTTCGGCAACGTTACGGCGCACGGACAAGGCCTGGTGCGACTGTCTGACATGGCGCAAGGAAAACAGATCGGCCGTGCTGCGCAGGGCGGCGAAGCGCTGGCGCAGCAGGGTGCTGGAATCGAACATGGACAAGCCTCCGGATACACGGTGGCCCCCTGGAACCACGCGCTGGGCAATGCCAAGGCGGGCCGCGCTACGGGCTCGGGCAATGCCGGGTCATTATGGCAGCCTGCTGATGTGCTGGTCAGGCATTAACGGTCGTTTGCGTTGCTGCGAACCCCTAGTCGGCTTCTTTTTGTATGGCAGCCTTGAGCAGTGCGTGCAAGTGCACTGCCACAGGGTGCGCGGTGTCCGTCAACAGGTAGATGCCGTGCGGGGGAAGCGCCGGCAGATCCTGGTCTTGCAAAAAGACGAGCGCGTCGTCGGCTTCGAGCGCCTCGATGATGCCAACTGCCAGGCCACTTTTGACGCAGGCCAGTACCGCATGCCAGTTGGCACTTTCCAGCAGGATACGGTACGCGATGCCTTTGGCTTTCAATGCCTGGAGCGCTGCCTCCCGGTATGGACAGCCCTTTAATTGCAATGCCAGGGGTAGCGGGCGGCTGTCATCGCGGATGAAGCCCTTCGCGGCAGCCCAACGGGGTCCTGTGGAGCGCAGCCAGTCACCCTGCTGGATCTGCTCGCTGCTGACCGCCACGGCCAGGTCCAGCTGCTGCCTGGCAAACAAGTCCAGCAACTGCGCGCTGGAGCACGCCACAGCTTCCAGCTCCATCTTCGGATTACTGGCAACGAACACCGGCAGACACTCACTCATGAGCGTGGCGGCATAGCCGTCCGGTACTCCTAGACGGACTTTGCCGGTCAGCTGCCGGGGAGACAGCGTCGCCAGCAGCTTGTCGTGGGCGATCAGAAAGCGTGTCGCCTCGCCCAGCAGATGCCGGCCTGCGGGCGTGAGCGCCACCGCCTGGTTGCTACGCGCAAACAGCTGTTGGCCAACCTGCTCTTCGAGCTTTTGTATCTGCGTGGTCACCGCTGAAGGGCTGCGATGGACATAGTCTGCCGCTGCGTTGAAACGACCGAGTCGAGCCACGGCCTGGAAAGTTCTCAACACATTGATATCTAGACCTTTGCCCATGAAACCACCTGATTTGGCTGGATCGAATCAGCACTTCGATTTAATCAACTGTACAGGCTTTATAGCCCCTCTTAACGTGAGGTCAAAGCGTGCGCCACTGCCGAAATGCAAAGGAATGATACGGATGAGCCTGAACGACTTTGTTGTAGACGCTCTTGTGCATACCCCTTCCTATCAACGGGCACGGTTATGGTCCGTCGAAAACCACGAGAAATACTCAACCCTCGCGCCGCCTGAACAGGGCACTCAAGACACCTACCGCTTCAACCACGAGATATTTTTGCTCATGCGCGCCCTCAACGAGCAGGGCTTGAATGAACCTGGCTTGTGCGCCGATGCGCAAGGCAGGGGACCACTGCGCAGCGTTATTGGTGATGTAGCACAACGACTGGCTGCTCTAGGCCGCGACCGCAGTGCTCATTACGTTGAACTAGGGCCGGAACCGGTCAAGAGTGCTTGTTTGCTCAAGCATATGGCTGACACCTGTACGGCCGTTCGCTACACCGCCATCGACATCAATCAGACTTCCGAACCGGCCATGAGGGATGCCCTGTGTCCGATCCTGAGCGCCCAGGGCAGCTTCAACTATATCGCTGCCGACTATCGCACCGTGACCCGCGAAGCGTTGCATCCTGATGAGGACATCACACTGATTACCTTGCTGGGCTTCCAGGAAGGCAATGAATGGCCGGTCAGTACGGGCAGACTGATTCGTACATTGGCCTGCAAAGGGACCTACGTTCTTTCTGAAATGCAGGTATACGAGCCTGGCCTGGAGCAAACCATTCTCGGTTTCTACGCCAATGCCAATATGGTTCAGTTCTCCCGTTTGGTTGCCCTGCAACAAGGTTTCTGCCCCATGGCTGAGCATGAAGCCTTGCTGGTGCCCCTGCGCATACTCGACGAAACCGTTTATGTGGCAGTCACCTTGCAGCCTGTCCTACACGGGCAAACAGAGGGGTTTCTGTTGACCAACATCTGTCTGAAATTCACCCCGGAGCAGTTTCGCCGCACCCGGGCTCGGCATTGCAACTGCAGGGTGGTCGATGAATTTGCCAGCGGTGATGGTTCGGTGCGCTATCAGATCGCTGAATACCTCCAATAGCGTGATCAAACGGAGATAGACGTCATGAGCCATTCGAATACCTTGCCCTTGTTCGAACGCGGCCTGGGCCGAATCAAGCTGGCGCTCAAGTCGACCTTCAAGGGCGCGCCTCGGCCATCAACGGCCTGTTCTGACGGTCACGCTTGCTGGCGGGACGATCTGCTGCAGCCAGTGGGGCCTGCTATTGCAGACATCCGTACGCTGGGCGAACTGGGATACAGCCAGAGCCCACATGCGAGCTTGGCCGTTGATACGATCACAGGGGTTGCGGCGGTTCATCGGCTGTTCACACCTGAGTGCGTCACCATTTTGCAAGACATCTGCGCACGCCTGGAGCACGTGGCAGGTGACAGTGACTGGATCATTTCCCGGCGCACGCGGGGGGTGACGGCACGCTCGCCGTTTATCAACGACATGATGAGCAGCCGTGCATTTCTGTTGGCTGTCTCGCGCATCGCGGGCGTGCCACTGGTGCCTTATCCGATGCTCAATGCCCGCTCGCAGGTCAACTATTACTACCCGAAACCGCCCGAGCAACAGCAGCAAAGGGGCATGTGGCACACCGACGGCACGAACTATGTGTTGAACATCGTGTTAACGGGACCGGCCAGTTATACCGGCGGCGAATTCCTGTATCACAATGGCACAGTCGATACGTTCGACGCCTTGGACTACCGGACCTTCGAAACGGCGCATCTGAACGCATCGGGCGATGCGCTGTTCATCTTCGGCAGTCGGTTGTTCCACGGTGTGCGACCGGTACTCAGTGGGCGACGAATGTCGCTCGTGTTGTCCTTTCATTGCCCTTACTTCAACGACGATTCCAACCGCTTCTGGCACTTGGCGTCGGATGACGGCATCCCTCGAACACTCCCCAATTGGTTAGCCTTGCGATGGGCGCTCCATCGATCGGCAGCCCGTCACTACGCCAGGCTGGGTATCGAACCCATCACCTTCGAAGAATTACGTCAGACAGGGGCGTGACCATGCCTTCGAGTGCGCTCTACATGCTGGTCTTGCAAGTTGTCTTTGTCCTGTCCTGGAGTTCCGGTTTCATTGGCGCACGGCTCGGCACGCAGGATGCAGGCGCGGTGAACTTGCTGTTCTGGCGCTTCCTGTTGGTCAGTTGCTGTCTGTTGCCGTTTGTATGGCATCGATTACGCAACCTGTCCTGGGCGCAAGTTCGCTACAACGCGGTCATCGGATTTCTGGCCCAGTTCGCGTACTTGATAAGTGTCTACATTGCCATACGCGGTGGCTTGCCGGCGGGGATAGCCGCAATCATTTGCGCGCTGCAGCCCCTGATCACGGCGGCGATGGGCAGCGCGGATCAGCAGGAGCGAAGCGGCAGGCAGGAGTGGCTTGGGCTGGTACTTGGGTTTGCCGGTGTCAGTGTGGTGATTCTTGGTGAATACCGCCTGTCTTCCACCCGGCTCGAACCCTGGCTGTATGCGCTACCGCTGATTGCCGCGATCACGTTATCAATTGCCACCGTCTACCAACGGCGACAGTCGGTCATGGGCACGGATCACAGTAAAGAAGGCTTGTTGATGCCGCTCTTCCTGCAATCGAGCGCGACGCTGGTACTGCTCAGCGTCACGGGAGTGCCGTTGCGCCTGATTGAGCTGCCCGGCAGCGCTCAGGTCTGGGTGGCGGTGGCGTGGTTGACGTTGTTTTCGACCTTCATCGCCTACCTGAGCCTGTGGATACTTTTGACCAAACTGTCTGCCACACGGGTGTCCGCGTTGGTTTACCTGGAACCCCCTGTAACGCTCATTTGGGCGGCGTTGATGTTCGGCGATGCCATTCACTGGACGACCTATCTGGGTATCGCGATAGTCGCCACAGGCATTGCCATCACCCCCACCGCTCGACGTGTGCGGTCGTCAGGGGAGTGCCCGCAACGATGAGCGGGTTTGGGCCACCTTCTAGAACCACCCTGGTTGCATGTTCAAGCTGGTGTCATCGCGCGCCTCGAGCAAAGCCAGGTCTGCATGGCAGCCCGGTATTTCGCAGGTAAGGAAATACCGGGCTGCCTGCAGCTTGCCGAGGTAGAAGTCGCGGTCAGTGGCGCAGCACTGAAGCAGACCGAGTTCGGCATGAATCGCCTGTTGCAGCCAGCGCCAGCCAATCACGCAATGGCCGAAGACCTTGAGGTACAGGGTCGAGTTGGCCAGGGCGCCGGCAACCTTGCCTTGGGCCAGGTCGCCGAGCAGGGCCAGGGTGACACCTTGCAAGCGGTTGACCAGCTGCTCCAGGGGATGGCGCAGCGGGTCGAGGACGGGATGATGGCTGGCGCGCTCGCCAGTGACAGCGATCAGGCGCATCAAGTGTTTGAGCCCGGCCCCCCCGTTCTGGGCCAACTTGCGGCCCAGCAGATCGAGCGATTGGATGCCCTCGGTCCCTTCGTGGATGGGGTTCAGGCGGTTGTCACGGTAATACTGCTCGACCGGGTACTCCCGGGTATAGCCGTGCCCACCGAGAATCTGGATGGCCAGTTCGTTCGCTTTCAGGCAATACGCCGAGGGCCAGGATTTGACGATGGGCGTCAACAGGTCGAGCAACGCCTGGGCCTGCTGGCGAGTGTTTTCATCGGGTGCGGTGTGGGTGTCGTCGAACAGCCGCGCCGCATACAAGCCCAGGTCGAAAGCGCCTTCCACATAGGCCTTTTGCGCAAGCAGCATCCTTTTGACATCGGTGTGCTCAATGATCGGGATGGCCGGGCTTTGCGGGTCCTTGTTGTCGGCTGATCGGCCCTGTGGACGCTGACGCGCATAGTCCAGCGAGTACAGGTAACCGGCGTAACCGAGCATCACCGCGCCCATGCCGACGCCGATGCGTGCTTCGTTCATCATCTGGAACATGCAGGCCAGGCCCTGGTGTGGCTGGCCGATCAGATAGCCCACGCACTGGCCGTTGTCGCCGAAGTTCAGCGCAGTGGACGTGGTGCCGCGCCAGCCCATTTTGTGAAACAGCCCCGCAAGCGCTACGTCGTTGCGCGAGCCCCGGCTACCGTCGGGCCCGACCAGGTACTTGGGCACGATGAACAGCGAGATGCCTTTGACCCCCGGTGGGGCGTCCGGCAGTTTGGCCAGGACCATGTGCACGATGTTTTCCGACAGCTCATGGTCACCGCCGGAAATAAAAATCTTGTTGCCCCTGAGCCGGTAGCTGCCGTCACCGGCAGGTTCTGCGCGGGTGCGGATATCGGCCAGCGAAGACCCTGCGTGGGGTTCGGTCAGCGCCATGGTGCCGAAGTAGCGGCCCTCGATCATCGGCTGCAGGTACAGGCGCTTTTGTTCTTCGCTTCCGAAGCTCTCGATCAGGTTGGCCGCGCCCATGGTCAGGAACGGGTAGGCGGTGGTGCCGGCGTTCGCAGCCTGGAAATGCGCAAAGCAGGCTTGTGACACAAGGCTGGGCAACTGCATGCCTCCGACCTCGAAGTCGCGGTTGGCGTTGAGGAACCCGGCTTCAAGAAAGGCATCGACGGCAGGCTTGACCTCTGGGATCAGCTCAGCGCGGCCGTCTACATAGCGCGGCTCGTTTTCGTCAGCTTTGCGGTTGTGGGGCGCGAAGTATTTTTCGGCGATGGTGCGCGCAGTGGTCAGCGCAGCGTCGAAGGTTTCACGGCTGTGCTCGGCAAAGCGAGGGCGCTGTATGAGGCTTTCGGCGTCGAGGACTTCATAGAGTTCGAATGCCAGGTTTCGGGTGCTAAGCAAGGTCTCGGGCATGACGGCGGTCCTGGGGCACAATGCTGCGAGTGTAGAAGCGGGTTGGATGGCGAGGACAGGTTAATAGGTCTGGGTGATATGGCGTGAGAAAAGTAAAGCCCGTGGTGCCGCAAGCCACTTGCGATACCACGGGTCACACCACCGCTATTGGACGGGCGCCGCTGCTTAGCCAGGTTGTCACTGCGGCAAGATGGCGACCATAAAAAAGGGAGAGCCCGAGCTCTCCCTTTTCTTCGACCTTCAGCGTTAGCCGATGGTCATCAAGCTGGCGTTACCCCCAGCCGCCGCAGTGTTCACACTCACCGCACGCTCGATGACCAAGCGCTCCAGTGCAATCTGATGATCGCCGCTGGACAAGCCGTGTACCCCGACGATGGCACCGGCACGCTTGGCCACCTGCTGGCAGACGCTGCGCAGCTGGTCCGAATCGCCGTGATGGATCACGGCATCGAACGCCACTTCGTCCTTGTTCCAGTCGGGTACCAGCTTCACCTTGGCCTGCAAGTCACGGGGCAGTCGGGCGCGCAGGGCCTTGCCCGGTTCGCCGTCGGCCCACACCGCCGAGCTGCCTACCGCGAGCACCGCAGCGAACTGCGCCAGCAGGTCGGCTTCGTTGTCAGCCAGGCACAGCACGTGTTCGCGCGGCAGGATGGTGTAGGTGTTGCGCTCGCCGGTCGGGCCTGGCAGCAGACGGGCGATACCGCTCTGCGACTGGCTGGCGAACTGGCTGCACAACACGGCAAGGTCGGACAGCTGATTGCTCTCGGCCCACGCCTTCAGCGCGTGGAGCGGCTTGACCAACTGCTCGTGCAGTGCGCGGTCTGGCTTGGCTTCGCCGTCCTGGTGCTGGAAGTGGCTGCCGATGGCGTCCGCCGGGCGGGTCGACAGCAGGCGGTACAGGTACAGCGGACCGCCGGCTTTCGGGCCAGTGCCCGACAGGCCTTCGCCACCGAACGGCTGTACACCTACGACGGCGCCGACGATGTTGCGGTTGACGTACATGTTGCCGGCATGGGCCGACTCGACCACCTTGGCGATGGTTTCGTCGATACGCGTGTGCACACCCAGGGTCAGGCCGTACCCCGAATTGTTGATCTGCTCGATCAACTGGTCCAGGTTGCGGCGGTTGTAGCGCACCACGTGCAGGACGGGGCCGAAGATCTCGCGCTTGAGCTCGTCGAGGCTGTCCAGTTCGATCAGGGTTGGCATCACGAAGGTGCCACGCTTGATCTCGGCACTGTCGGCAATCGCCACCTGATAGACCGAGCGGCCTTTCTCGCGCATGCCCTGAATGTGCTTCTCGATGCCAGCCTTGGCTTCAGCGTCGATCACCGGGCCGATGTCCACGGCCAGCCGGTCCGGGCAACCGAGCCGGCTTTCGGCCATGGCGCCCTTGAGCATCTCGATCACGCGGTCGGCGGAGTCTTCCTGCAGGCACAGTACGCGCAGGGCGGAGCAACGCTGGCCGGCACTGTCGAAGGCCGAGGACACGACATCGATCACCACCTGCTCGGTCAGGGCCGAGGAGTCGACGATCATCGCGTTCTGGCCGCCGGTTTCGGCGATCAATGGCACTGGGCGACCCTGGTTATCCAGGCGACCCGCCACGTTGCGTTGCAACAGGCGCGCCACTTCGGTGGAGCCTGTGAACATCACGCCTTTGACGCGCTCGTCACCCACCAGCCCAGCACCGACGGTTTCGCCGCGGCCCGGCAGCAGTTGCAGGACACCTTCCGGAATGCCGGCTTCGAGCAGCAGGCGCACCGCCTGGGCGGCGATCAGCGGGGTTTGCTCGGCAGGCTTGGCCAGTACCGGGTTGCCGGCGGCCAAGGCTGCGGCTACCTGGCCGGTGAAGATCGCCAGCGGGAAGTTCCAAGGGCTGATGCACACCACAGGGCCCAATGGGCGGTGGGCATCGTTGCTCAGGTCGTTGCGCGCCTGGACGGCGTAGTAGCGCAGGAAGTCGACGGCTTCGCGCACTTCGGCGATGGCGTTGGCGAAGGTCTTGCCGGCTTCGCGGATCAACAGACCCATCAGGGGCTGGATCTCGGCTTCCATCAGGTCGGCCGTGCGTTCCAGGATGGCGGCGCGCTCGGCTGGCGGGGTGGCCTGCCAGATGGGCGCTGCGTTGAGTGCGCACTGGATGGCATTGTCGACGTCTGCAACGGTCGCTTCCTGAACGTGGCCGACCACATCGCGGTGATCGGCAGGGTTCAGAACCGGCGTTGCCGCACTGTCACTGGCGGTGCAGGCCAGCAGCGGGCCGGCTTTCCAGTCGTTGTTGGCGGTGGCCAGCATGGCGCAGGACAGCGAAGCCAGACGGTGCTCGTTGGCCATGTCGATGCCGGCGGAGTTGGCCCGCTCGGTGCCGTACAGGTCACGCGGCAGTGGAATGCGGGGGTGTGGCAAGCCGATGCGGCCTTCCTGGGTACCCATGCGCTCGATGCTGGTGACCGGGTCGGCGACCAGTTCCTGGATGGAAATGGATTGGTCGGCGATGCGGTTGACGAACGAGGTGTTCGCGCCGTTTTCCAGCAGGCGACGAACCAGGTAGGCCAGCAGGGTTTCATGGGTGCCGACCGGTGCATACACGCGGCAAGGGCGGTTCAGCTTGCCATCGGCGATCTTGCCGACCACCTGTTCGTACAGCGGCTCACCCATGCCGTGCAGGCACTGGAACTCGTACTGGCCGGGGTAGTAGTTCTGCCCGGCGATCTGGTAGATGGCCGACAGGGTATGGGCGTTGTGCGTGGCGAACTGCGGGTAGATGGCCTCGGGTACGGCCAGCAGCTTGCGGGCGCAGGCGACGTAGGACACGTCGGTGTAGACCTTGCGCGTGTAGACCGGGTAGCCCTCCAGGCCTTCGACTTGGGCACGCTTGATTTCGCTGTCCCAGTAGGCGCCTTTTACCAGGCGGATCATCAGGCGGTGGCGGCTGCGCTTGGCCAGGTCGATCACGTAGTCGATCACATACGGGCAGCGCTTCTGGTACGCCTGGATGACGAAACCGATACCGTTCCAGCCGGCCAGTGCAGGCTCGAAGCACAGGCGCTCGAGCAGGTCGAGGGACAGCTCAAGGCGGTCGGCTTCCTCGGCATCGATGTTCAGGCCGATGTCGTATTGCTTGGCCAGCAGGGTCAGCGACAGCAGGCGCGGGTACAGCTCTTCCATCACCCGCTCGTACTGGGCACGGCTGTAGCGTGGGTGCAGGGCCGAGAGCTTGATCGAGATGCCCGGGCCTTCATAGATGCCGCGGCCGTTGGATGCCTTGCCGATCGAGTGGATGGCTTGCTCATAGGATGCAAGGTACTTCTGGGCATCGTGCTCGGTGAGTGCCGCTTCACCGAGCATGTCATAGGAATAACGGAAGCCCTTGGACTCGAAACGCGTGGCGTTGGCCAGTGCTTCGGCAATGGTTTCGCCCGTGACGAACTGCTCGCCCATCAGGCGCATGGCCATGTCCACGCCCTTGCGGATCATCGGCTCGCCGCTCTTGCCGATGATGCGGGTCAGCGAGGAGGTCAGGCCCGATTCGTTGTGGGTGCTTACCAGCCTGCCCGTTAGCAACAGGCCCCAGGTGGCGGCATTGACGAACAGCGACGGGCTGTTGCCCAGGTGCGGCTGCCAGTTGCCGGTGCTGATCTTGTCGCGGATAAGGGCGTCGCGGGTGCCTTTGTCGGGAATGCGCAGCAGCGCTTCGGCCAGGCACATCAGCGCCACGCCTTCCTGCGACGACAACGAGAATTCCTGCAGCAGGCCTTGAACGATGCCGGCCCGGCCCCCGGTGCTCTTCTGGTTGCGCAGCTTCTCGGCGATGCCGGCAGCCATCTTGTTGGCCGCATCGGCAAGCGGAGCGCTCAGGCGCGCCTGCTCCAGCAGCATCGGCACCATCTCCTGCTCGGGCCGACGGTAGGCGGCGGTAATGGCCGAGCGCAGCACCGACTGCGGCAGGATGCTTTCGGCGAACTCCATGAAGCTCTGGTGACCCTGCTCGGGCTGCACGTCGCCGGCTTCATCGTTCAGGCCGAGGGTCTGGCCATTGATTTCGGTCAGGGTCGCGCCACCCTCGAGCTTCTCCAGGTAGCTGAAGATCGCTTGCTTGATCAACCAGTGCGGCGTGCGGTCCACGGACAGCGCAGCGGCCTTGAGTCGTTCACGGGTAGGGTCGTCGAGTTTGACCCCAAGGGTGGTCGTCGCCATTTCTTATCCTCATTATTGCCACGAGTGTGGCTTAAGCTGGCGACAAGATTATCTTCAGGAAAACGCGGGTGCAACCAGGTGCAACCCTAAAATGTCGTGAATAAGGTGCAACTCGTCAGGCTGTCGTTTTCAGTGAGGGTCAAAGCGTCAGGCGAGGAAGGATTTGTTCTAAAAAAGAGCCTCATCTGCCCCATTAGGGAGCAAAAACGAGGCTTTGTCTGAAAATGCATACTTGGGTGCAACTTCACAGTGAAAAATGGTTGCACCGGATTTACGTTGTTGAATAGCATCTGCCGCCTGGGTGCAACCACCAACGATGTGGGTGCGCATGAGATAACAACAAACGCCAGGGCCAACACATGGGTAATCCCTTAACGATCACATTCGTGGTCTACATCGCAGCAATGGTGCTGATCGGCTTCGCTGCCTACCGCGCCACCAAGAACCTTTCCGACTATATTCTCGGCGGCCGCAGCCTCGGCAGCGTGGTCACCGCATTGTCGGCCGGTGCATCCGACATGAGTGGCTGGCTGCTGATGGGCCTGCCCGGCGCCATCTACTTCGCGGGTCTGTCAGAAGTCTGGATTGCCATCGGCCTTACCGTCGGCGCCTACCTGAACTGGCTGTTCGTCGCCGGGCGCCTGCGCGTGCAGACCGAGCACAACGGCGATGCGCTCACCCTGCCGGACTACTTCTCCAGCCGTTTCGAGGACAAGAGCGGCCTGCTGCGGATCATCTCGGCCATCGTCATCCTGGTGTTCTTCACCATTTATTGCGCCTCTGGCATCGTGGCCGGTGCTCGCCTGTTCGAGAGCACCTTCGGCATGTCTTATGAGACAGCGCTGTGGGCAGGGGCAGCCGCCACCATCATCTACACCTTCGTCGGAGGCTTCCTGGCCGTGAGCTGGACCGACACGGTCCAGGCGTCGCTGATGATCTTCGCGCTGATCCTGACCCCGGTGATCGTGCTGATCTCCACCGGCGGCTTAGACCAGACCTTCGCCGCGATCGAGGCCGTCAACCCGGCCCACTTCGACATGCTCAAGGGCGCCAGCTTCATCGGGATCATTTCGCTGATGGGCTGGGGGCTGGGCTACTTCGGTCAGCCACATATCCTGGCGCGCTTCATGGCGGCCGATTCGGTGAAGTCCATCGCCAAGGCGCGCCGTATTTCCATGACCTGGATGATCCTGTGCCTGGCCGGTACCTGCGCCGTTGGGTTCTTCGGCATCGCCTATTTCTCGGCCCACCCTGAGGTGGCCGGGCCGGTGAACGAAAACCACGAGCGCGTGTTCATCGAGCTGGCGAAGATCCTGTTCAACCCTTGGGTCGCCGGTGTCCTGCTGTCGGCCATCCTGGCGGCGGTGATGAGTACCCTGAGCTGCCAGCTGCTGGTGTGCTCGAGTGCGCTGACCGAAGACTTCTACAAGGCCTTCCTGCGCAAGAATGCCTCCCAGCGAGAATTGGTGTGGGTCGGTCGTCTGATGGTACTGGCCGTGGCCCTGATCGCCATCGCCATGGCTGCCAACCCTGAAAACCGCGTGCTGGGCCTGGTGGCCTACGCCTGGGCGGGCTTCGGTGCTGCGTTCGGCCCTGTCGTGCTGATCTCGGTGCTGTGGAAGGGCATGACGCGCAATGGCGCGCTGGCCGGTATCGTGGTGGGTGCACTGACCGTGATCCTGTGGAAAAGCTTCGACACCATGGGGCTGTACGAAATCATCCCTGGCTTCCTGTTCGCCAGCATCGCCATCGTCCTGGTGAGCAAGCTGGGCCGTCCTTCGCAGGCGATGGTGAGCCGCTTCGAGACGGCTGATGCGGCGTATCACGCTGACAAGTGACAGCGCCAAGGCGCGCTGCTAGCTGAAAGACGGGCCCGCTCCTGCAGTGTCCGCACGGCCTTCAAGGGTTCGTGCTGCACTGCGGTAGCGGGTTCGTTGTTTTCTGACGACCGTCAGGCCTGACGTCGTTTGCCAGGCAGGGTAAACTTGCGCTCTGCGCAGGAGTTGCCATGAACTATCGTCACGCCTTCCATGCCGGCAACCATGCCGACGTTCTCAAACATATCGTGCTGACCCGCCTCATCGCCCTGATGTCGCGCAAGGAGCAACCGTTCGCCTACCTCGACACCCATGCCGGGCTGGGGCTGTACGACCTCAAGGGTGACCAGGCGAGCCGGACCGGTGAGTACCTCGAGGGGGTCGCGCGGCTGTGGAACCGTGACGACCTGCCGGCCATGACCGCCGATTACCTGCGCGTCATCAAGCGTCTGAACGCAGACGGCGAGCTGCGCTACTACCCAGGTTCACCTGAATTGGCGCGTCGCCTGATGCGTCAGCAGGACCGCGCCTTGCTCAACGAGAAGCACCCGGAGGACGGGCCGCTGCTCAAGGAAAACATGAAGAAGGATCCGCGCGTGTTCGTGCACCTGGGCGAGGGCTGGCACGTGCCGCGCGCCTTGTTGCCCGTGCAGGAAAAACGCGCGGTCATGCTCATCGATCCGCCGTTCGAGCAGGCCGATGAACTCAAGCGTTGCACAGCCGCGATGAAGGAAGCCATTGGTCGGATGCGCCAGACGGTGGCGGCCATCTGGTACCCCATCAAGGACCAGCGCTCGCTGACCCGTTTCTACCAGGACCTTACCAGCACTGGGGCGCCCAAGCTGCTGCGCGTCGAGCTGTATGTGCATCACCAGGACAGCCCGCAAGGCCTCAATGGATCTGGGCTTGCCATCGCCAACCCGCCTTGGGGGCTGGAAGATGAACTCAAGGAGCTGCTGCCCTGGCTCGCCCGGGAGTTGGCGCAGACCGAAGGCAGCTATCGCATGGACTGGCTGATCGCCGAATAAGGCCGCCCCGGCGAGGCTGCTCCACACAGGCCGCGTGACGCCTGAGTGAGTAGCCCCACAGAGCGTGGAGCGGCCTAGTCAGCGATGGGCCGCAAAGTGGCCCCAGGGTTTCAGCTTCGCAGCGCGTAGTGCAGGGGCCGCTTTGCGGCCCATCGCGGCGCTAGGCCGCTCCCACAGTGACCGCGTGATGGACAAGTTGCGCGGTTGCCGTGCTTGTGGAGTTTGTGCCGTGGCCGAAGGCGTAGCCTTTGCAGAGGCATGCGTACGCTGCGCTTTGCGTTATAATCCCGCCTTTTAGCCGCCACCCGCCCACCGGGCCGCTGGCGCATCTCTACCGAATGAAGAGGCCTATCCCTTGGCATTGACGATTCTTGGCCTGTCCGGCGCCCTCAGCCATGACCCTTCCGCGGCCCTGTACATCGACGGCAAGCTGATTGCCGCCGCCGAAGAAGAGCGTTTCGTGCGCGACAAGCATGCGAAAAACCGCATGCCCTACGAATCGGCGAAGTTCTGCCTGGAACAAGCCGGCATCAAGCCCGCCGACGTCGATGTCATTGCCATCCCGTTCGCGCCCATCAGCCTGTTCGGCAAGGCGCGCTGGCACTACGCCAAGCGCTACTGGTACGCACCGGACCGCGCCCTCGACGCGATCCTGATGGGCAACCGCCGCTACAAGCGCTACCGCAAGAAGATCGTCTGGTGTCTGGAGCAGCTGGGCTTCGACCCGAAAAAGGTCAAGATCGAGCCCGTGGAACATCACTTGGCTCATGCCTCCAGCGCCTACCACTGCTCGGGCTTCAAGGAAAAGACCGCGATCCTGGGCATCGACGGCAAAGGCGAGTACGCCACCACCTTCTTCGGCTACGGCGAGAACGGCAAGATCCACAAGATCAAGGAGTTCTTCGATCCGGATTCCCTGGGTGGCCTGTACGGCGCTATTACCGAATTCCTCGGTTTCGAAATGCTCGACGGTGAGTTCAAGGTCATGGGCATGGCGCCGTACGGCGATGCCAGCAAATATGACTTCTCGCGCCTGGCCAGTTTCGAAAACGGCGAGTTGGTGATCAACACCGATTACGCCAACGTCATCGGCTTGCGTCGCTACAAGGAAAAAGGCAAGGGCTTCTACTTCTCGCCCAAGCTGATCGAGTGGCTGGGGCCCAAGCGCGAAGGCGACATCGCCGACGAGCCGTACATCCATTACGCAGCCAGCATGCAGGCGCTGTTCGAGAAGATCGCCCTGCAGATGATCGACCACTACCTGGGCGATACCCTGCGCGAAACCGGCAAGCTGGCGTTCGCCGGCGGTTGTGCGCTGAACGTGAAACTCAATCAGAAGATCATTGCCCGTTCCGATGTGAAGGAGCTGTTCGTGCAGCCGGCCTCCGGTGACGCCGGTACGGCAGTGGGCGCGGCAGCCTACGTGTCCCACGCCCGCGGCGTGCCGGTCGAGAAGATGGAGCACGTCTACCTCGGCCCGTCCTACTCCAACGAAGATGTGATCGCGGCCTGTGCTCGTCATCCCAACGCCCCGAAATGGCGCAAGCTCGACGACATGCCGCAGCGCATCGCCAAGATCATGGTCGATGGCAACCCGGTGGCCTGGTTCCAGGGCCGCATGGAGTTCGGCCCGCGTGCCCTGGGTGGTCGCTCGATCATTGGCTGCCCGAGCGTGCCGGGCGTGGCCAACCGCATCAACGAGCAGATCAAGTTCCGTGAGCGCTGGAGACCCTTCTGCCCGTCCATGCTCGATACGGTCGCCCCGCAAATGATCAAGGTCGACCATCCGGCGCCATTCATGACCTTCACCTTCGAAGTGGCTGAAGAATGGAAAACCCGCGTGCCAGAAGTGGTCCATGAGGACGGCACCTCCCGTGCCCAAGTGCTCAAGCGCGAATACAACCCGCGCTACTACGACATGATGAAGGCGCTCGAAGACCTGACCGGCAATGGCGTCTCGCTGAATACCTCGCTCAATCGCCGGGGTGAACCGATGATCTGCTCGCCGACCGATGCCCTGAACATGTTCTTCGGCTCGGATCTGCAGTACCTGATCATGGAAGACATCCTTGTCGTCAAGGACGGCGCTGCCGCCTATGAACAGCCGCTCTGAACCGCGCATCCTGCAGTTCTGCCATGGCTATGACGGGCCTTTCCTGGATTGTGCCCGTCAATACGCCAGCCTGTTCGAGGGCAGCGGCTACAAGGTTACGACCGTGTTTCTGACCGGCGCAGCCGACCCGCAGGTGGCGGCCGGCTGTGCGTCGGATGAAGTGCTGTTTCTGGAGTTCAGCTCCAAGGCGGTCCGTGGCCTGAAGCTTGGCGCGATTCGGGCGTTGCGCAAGGTCGCGGCCCAGCGCAACTTCGCGTTCTGCATAGCTCACCGCTTCAAGCCGATCTACGTCGCCTTGCTCGGTACCCGGTTACCGGTGATAGGCGTGCACCATGCCTTTGGCGACTATGAGCGCAAAGGCCGGCGCCTGTTCGCCAACCTGTTCAGCAAGCGCTTGAGCCTGCTGGGTGTATCCGACGCAGTGCGCGACGACATGCGCCGCTGCCTGGCGCAGTGGCCCGCCGAGCGCATCCAGACGCTGTACAACCGCATCGATATCGCGGCCCTGCAAGCTGCCCTGGTGCCGCGTGCCGAGGCACGCGAAGCCTTGGGGCTGGATGCGCAGACCTGGGTGGTGGGCAACGTCGGTCGGTTGCACCCGGACAAGGACCAGGCCACCTTGCTGCGCGGCTTTGCCCAGGCATTGCCGGCATTGCCGGGTGGTGCGCGCCTGGCCATCCTGGGCAAGGGCCGCCTGGAACCCAAACTGAAGGCCCTGGCCCGCGAGCTGGGCGTTGCCGATCAGGTCGACTTCCTGGGGCAGGTGCCCGATGCGCGTCGCTATTTCCAGGCCTTCGACGTGTTCGCCTTGAGTTCCGACCATGAGCCTTTCGGCATGGTCCTGCTCGAAGCCATGGTCGCTGGCGTCCCGGTGCTGGCCACGGCCTGTGGCGGCGCGCGGGAAGTGGTCGAGGGTGTCGGCATGCTGTTCCCACTGGGCGAGGCCAGCCAGCTGGCGCAAGGCCTCGAACGCATGGCTGCGCTGGACGACTCGCAACGCCAGGCGTGCGCCGAGCATATGCTCGAACGCCTGCGCGAGCGTTTCTCGGACCAGGCGGTGCGCGATACCTTCTGGCAACTGCCCCAGGTTCGCGCGTTGGTGGGGGCCTGATGTTCAACCATGTAAAAGCCCTGCGCGAGCGTGGCTGGCAAGTCATTGACGCGCAAACCTATGCCCAGGCCTGGGCGCGTTTCGGCGGCAGTGTCGCCACTCATCCCCTGGTGGTCTCGCAGTTGGCGGACCTGGCGCAGATCCCCGTGCGTTACCTGGCCTGGCACCATGGCGGGGAGCTCAAGGCGGCCATTCCCACCTGGGGGCGCCACCTGGCGCTGTCCAAGGACGTGCTCAAGCGCAGCGGCAAGAAGGCGTTGTTTGACCTGGGCAATGCCGAAATCATCCTGCCGGCGGCGGCCGACGCCGCTGCGCCGCTGCGCCATGGCGCACGCTACCTGTCCGAGCTGAACCAGGGCCGCTTTGTTGGTCTCAAGGCGCAGAAAGAACAGCTGGCGATGGCCCGTGCGCCCGAAGACCTGTCGAAGAAATTCCGTTACAACCAGCGCCGTGAGCTGCGGTTACTGGAAGAAGCCGGTGGCGTGGTGCGGCCGATCAGCGACTTCGATGCCGCTACCATCGCCGCCATGTATTGCGACCTTTTCCAGCGTCGCTGGGGGTTCGCAGCCACCGGCGCCGAGCGCATGGGCGACGTGATCGCGCGGCTGCGGGACCTGCTGATCGGCTCGGTCCTGCTGCTCGAAAACAAGCCTATCGCCATCCAGCTGGTGTACCGCGTCGAGGCGCCTGAGTGGATCAGCGTCGAATACGTCAATGGCGGCGTCGACCCCGAGACCAAGGCGTTCAGCCCCGGCAGCGTGTTGAGTTTCCTCAACACCCAGGCCGCCTGGGAAGACGCCCGCGCGCGCAACAAGCCATTGCGGTTCTCGTTCGGCCGTGCCGACCGCGAGTACAAGGACCGCTGGTGCCACCCCGTGCCGGTGTACCAGGCGTGAGCCGCAAGCAGCAGTTGCTAAAGCGCCACCGGCGCAACAAGCGCCTCGCGCTCCTGGTGGCCGTGGCGGCGTTGATTGCGCTGGGTTTGGTCACCTGGTGGCTGCCGTTGTTGCTGCTGCCGCTGCTTTGGGTGGCCCACGAGGCATGGCTGGCCGATCACCTGTTCTACACCCCGGCCGACGACTACACCTACGCCTTCGATGAGGCCGATGAAGTGGCGGGCGTGAGCTTGAAGGACGGCCGCTTGCAGCTACCTGCATTGCCCGTCGCAGAAGGCGCCACGTGGGTGCTGCAGGTTGAGCTGCGTTGCGCCCTGCTGGGCAGGTTTCTTGACCCCGGCGTGTCCATCGAAGGCGCAGGTGGCGAAGACCTGCAGGTGTTCGAGCGCGGTGTTCGCGGCAAGCGCTACCTCAACCTGACTGGGCTCGACACGGCGCTGCGTCAGGGCCAGATCACCTTGCGCGGGCGCTTCTGCCGGCTGGTGGGCCAGCCGCGCCTGTGGATGTTCCAGCAGCCAGACCTGCGTCGTAAGCGGGTGATGGTCATCGCGCCCCATGCCGATGATGCCGAACTTGCCGCCTACGGCCTGTACAGCCAGGCAGACGAAGCCTGGATCGTGACCCTGACCGCTGGCGAAATCGAGGCCGAGCACTACCAGGCCATGGGCCTGTCATCTGTCGAGGCTGCGCGCCTCAAAGGGCGCTTGCGCGCCTGGGACAGTATCGCGGTGCCTCGCTGGGCAGGCGTTGCGCAAGAGCGCTGCGTGCAGTTGGGCTATTTCTGCCTGCAATTGCCGGCCATGCGGCAGGCACCGACGACCCCCTTCGGCTCGCGTGAAGCGGACATGGCCGACACGCGCCCCTTCCGTACCCTCAACGCGTTGCCTCTGCCCGGCGACGACGGCGTCCCGACTTGGCACAACCTGCTGGCCGACGTGCGCGCGTTGATACAACAGGCGCGTCCGGAAGTGATCGTGATGCCGCACCCGGTGCTCGATCCGCACCCTGACCACGTGGCTGCCCAGCAAGCCCTGCAGGAAGCGTTGCAGGGCCTGCCGTGGCAACCCGAGATCCTGCTGGGCTATGCCAATCACCTGCACGACAACGACCGCTGGCCCATGGGCGACAGCGGTGCAGGCGTGGCCTTGCCGCCGGTCACCCACGCGTTGTCGGTCGGGCAGCCGTGCACCTTGGTGCTGGACCGTCCTCTGCAACTGGACAAGGCCATGGCTCTGGGCATGATGCACGACCTGCAGCCCCGCCCGCCCTTCAAGCGCCGAGTGCGACGGGTGATCCAGCGCTGGCTGGCAGGCCGGCGCAGTTCGCCTTACGGCGAGAACGAATTTTTCCGCAAGGCCGTGCGTCGCCACGAGCTGTTCTGGGTTCTGACGGACCGCCACCAGGGTGTACATCGGGAAAACGTATGAAGCGTTTCAAAGTCCTGCAACTGCAACCGGACTACAACATCAAGCAGCACGATTTCGCCGACCTGGCCGAGCAGATCTTCAAGGCGCTGCCAGCGGATCGGTTCGAAACGACCATGGCCTTTCTCAAGGGCCGGCCTGCGCCTGGCCAACCGGTCAGCCGCGCCGACCATTCGGTGTACTTCGACTTCAGCGACAGTGCGCTCAAGGGCATGCGTCTCAAGGCCTTGTGGCAGCTCTACCGGTATTGCCGGCGCGAACGCTTCGACGTGGTGATCTGCAACCGCTTCAAGCCTGTGAACATGCTGTTGCAGCTCAACCGCTGGTTGAAGATCCCGTTGTGCATCGGCATTTCCCATGGCTTCGGCGAGTACGACCGCGCCTACCGCCGTCGTCAGACCCAGCGCCTGATCGACGGGCATTGGCAGTTCGTAGGCGTGTCGCCGGCAGTCAAGCAGTACCTGCTGGATTGCAGCTGCGGCTTCACCGATGCCAACACCCACGCCATCACCAACGCCATCGACACGGATCAGGCCCAGGCGTTGCAGCTGGACAAGGCCGAGGCCCGTACGCAACTTGGCCTGGCCCAGAACGTTCGCATGGTCGGGGCGCTGGGCCGCCTGGTGCCGGTCAAAGGCCATACCTACCTGATCCAGGCGTTTGCCGCCCTGAAGGACAAGTACCCCACCGCGCAGCTGGCGATCATCGGTGCTGGTCGTGAGCAGGCGCGCCTGCAGGCTGAGATCGATCGCCTGGGGCTGACGGGCAGGGCGCACCTGCTGGGCTTTCGTGACAACGCCCTGCGCTACGTCCGTGCCTTCGACATCTGGGCCATGCCATCGCTGGCCGAAGGCCTTGGCCTTGCCCTGCTCGAAGGCATGAGCGGGCGCTTGCCGGTCATCGCCAGCGACGTGCCGGCCATGTTGCCGCTGATTACCGGCGCGGGCGGCGAGGTGGTCAAGCCCGCGGACGTTGACAGCCTGACCACGGCCCTGGACCGCTACCTGGCGCTGGATGACGCGGCGTTGCATGCCAAGGGCGAGCAGGCCTACCACTACCTCAATCAACACCACGACATCGACGTGTTCCGTGAGCAATACCTGGCGCTGATCGAGTCGGGCTTGGCTGCCAAGGAGCCGAAATGAGTGCGGACCCAACCCTGGTCACGGTGATCATTGCATCGTACAACCATGGCCCTTACATCGAGCAGAGCATTCTCAGCGTATTGAACCAGACCTACCCGCACATCGAGCTGCTGGTGGTGGACGACGGCTCGACCGATGACAGCGTCGAACGTATCGAGCGCCTGCAGGCGCAACATGGCTTCGATTTTCGCGTGCAGCGCAACAAAGGCCTGACCCACACGCTCAACGAGGCCATTGCGCGGGCCAGGGGCACGCTGATCGCGCCGTTCGGGTCCGACGACATCATGATGCCGGATCGCATCGCGATCCAGGTCCAGTACATGGCCGACAAGCCCGAAGTGGGTATCTGCGCTGGCAACATCGAGCTCATCGATTCCCAGGGTGAGCTGTTCCCCGAAGCGCGGCAGCGCCGCGAGGTTCCGTTCAGGCGCCTGGACTTCGAGGACATGTTCCTGGAACGCAAACCCTACCCACCTGCGCCCACGCTGCTGATCCGCCGCGAGGCGCTGGAGAAGGTGGGCGGTTTCGACCCGGATATCCGCCTGGAAGACCTGCTGATCGAACTGAAGGTGACCCATGCCGGGTACTTCATCGATGGCCTGAGCGTGGTCATGGCGCGCTACCGCAAACATGCCAGCAACTCGTACAAGAACCACCGATTCATGATCGACAACATCCTGCGTACCTATGCCAAGTTCAAGGATCACCCGGCCTACGAGCAGGTCAAGTTCAAGGCGCTGAACTCGATGTTCCTCAAGGTGGCCAACCGTGACCGCAAGCTGGCCCGCGAACTGCTGGCGCAGATTCCACTGCGCGCCTATACGCGCAAGACCTGGCGCGGGCTGGGGCGGTTGTTCTTCTCGCCCTTGGAAAAGGGCTGAAGGGCCATGGGCTGGCTATCGCGCTACCGGGAAAAACGGGCCAAGCGGGCGATTCGCAAGCTGCCGGCCATCGAGCGCGGGCAGGCGCGATTTGCCGCGCGTTACCCCCAGTACGCTTTCGGCGTGGGCAGCTATGGCGTGCCCGAGGTGCATGACTGGCAAGAGGGCACGACGCTGCGCATCGGCGCCTATTGCTCGATTGCCGAAGGCGTGCAGATTTTCCTTGGCGGGCATCATCGGGCCGACTGGGTCACCACTTACCCATTCCCGGCCATGCTGCCCGAGGCATCGGTCATAGAGGGCTATGCCTTCAGCCGCGGGGATGTGACCATCGGCAACGACGTGTGGCTGTGCTCCAACTGCACGATCCTGTCGGGGGTGAACATTGGCAGTGGCGCCATCGTGGCCGCTGGGGCCGTGGTGACGCGGGATGTACCCGCTTACGCGGTGGTCGGCGGCAACCCGGCCAGCGTCGTGCGCTGGCGATTCCCGGAAGCGGTACGCGTGCAACTGCTGGCCAGCGCCTGGTGGGACTGGCCACCTGCCGAGATTGCCCACGTGGTGGGCAAGCTGTGCAGCGATGATATCCAGGCGTTTCTCGCCTATGCCGAGCAGCGCGCCTCAGGCCTGGCGGGTCGAACCTGACTTCAGGTTGTCAGGCTTGGTCTGCCGGCGCTGGGCCAGGCGCTTGCCCAGGGCGATCCCCGGCTTTTCCAGTATGAGGAACGTGGCGCTGCTCAAGACCACCAGGACGGTGCAGGCGATGGCGATCACGGCCATGAATGCCCCGTGGTCGTCGTAGGTGAACCCGTAAGAGGGGTAGAGGCGATAGGCGAGCCACCACAGCACCAGCCCATGGAGCAGGTAGAGGCTGTAACTGATTTCACCCAGCCAGCGGGCACTGCGCAGGGCCAGGGCGCCCAGCAGGTCGTTGCCCGAGACGATGATGCAGAACACGAGGCTCAGCAGCAGCAGCGGGAATACCGCGAAGGTCTTGTGCAGCACTGTCATCACCAGCACCAGCAAGCCGATGGCCATCCAGGTGCCGTACCTGCCCTTGGCCCATTGCACCAGCCTCGGGCTGCGTACCCAGTACACCGCCGCAATGCCGCCTGCAAAGCTCATCAGGTATTTCTTCTTCAGCGCATGTTCCCAGCCCACGAGCTTTGCCAGCAGGTACAGGGCGACCACGCAGGCAATGGCCCTCAAGAGCGTACCGCGGTAGACGAACATCAGGCCCAGCAACGGCAAGGCCAGGTAGAAGTAGATTTCGTAGTTCAGGGTCCAGGTCACGTTCGAGATCAGGTTGCCGGTGCCGGCCAACTGGTTGATGTCGGGACGGTGGAACAGCAGCCAGGCTGAAAGCTGTTGTGCCAGCGCGGTCGGCGTATCCAGCAGCTCCCAGCCTTGCAGATAGAACACCGTCACAAGCACCGCAGCCAGCAGGCCGAAATACAGGGGGTACAGGCGCATGACCCGGGAAATGGCAAAGGCCCGCCAATCGAAGGCGCGGCCCTGGCGAACCAGCCTGCTCCAGAACAGAAACCCGGTGATCATGAAGAACAGGGCGACGCTCGCTTGCCCGATCTGGGCAAAGAAGCGCTCCGGTGGCATGTTGATCTGGCCAGTGTGCTGGTAATGCCAGGCAATGGCGGCATGGTGGATGAAGACCCCCAGTGCCAGGTAGCCCCTCAAGCCATCGAGGGTGGCCCAGCGCCCCGCCACCGGCTCCAGATGGCGCGCCACCCAAGGGCTGCGCAGCAGCAGCCCTGCCAGCAACAGGGCCAGGCCGAACACCAGGAAACTGAGCAGCGGCGCGAGGTAGCCCATGTCAGCGATCCGCTCCAGGGGCCAGTTCGAGCTTCTGGCGCAGGGCGTGGCTCATGGTCTGGCTGGCCGCTGCACTGTAGCCCTCCAGCAGGGCCTGGACGTTTTCCTCGAACAGCCACTGCTTGTCTTCGGCGTAGCGCTGCATGTGGCGCAGGTTGCGCTGGCGCAGGTCTGCCGACAGTGGCGAAGGCAGCAGGCGCATGTCGGCAAGGTCGATCAGGCCAAATTCGCCGTTGTCCATCAGCAGTACGTTGCCCAGGTGCAAGGACCGGAAGTAGACGCCTTGCTGGTGCAACTGACCCATGAACCGCCCCAGCCGCTGCACCAGGGCCTTGCGTGCTGCCAGCGAGGGGCAGGCCTGCAGCGCCTGGCGCACGGTCTGGCCTGCCAGGGGGATGTAGCGCACCCCCTGGGTGCCATCGGCGTAGTTCAGCAGTTCCACGACGGGGGGCGTGGGAATGCCTTCGAGTGCCAGTTGCTGGCTGTTTCTGGCAAAGCGGCGCGCGTAGGGGTAGAAGGCGCCGGCGGTGTACCAGGCGCGCGGGCGGAACAACTTCAGGAAGCTGCCATCTTGCAGGAGCAGGACCTTGGGCCCAAGCCCGTCCTCTTCGATGATGCGGGCACCCTCATGCAGCTGCCTGGCCTGCGCCTCGCTCAAGCGAGCGCGGTTGGCCGCCACCAGCCTGCCGCCCCGGCGGGCGATGTTCAGCCCGGCGACCAGTGCCAGCGGAATCCACAGCAGGAACCAGTGCTCCTTGGGCCGCGACAGGATACCGCCGCCCTCGGTCAGGCCCGCACCAATGCCGAACACCAGCAGTGCCGAGGCCATCTGCAGGGCAGGGTGGGTGCGGTACGTCCAGCCGCTGTAAAGCGCGTAGAGGATCATGCCCAGCCACGGCAGCAAGCCCAGGATGCCCACGTAATACAGCACGCCCATGACGAAACTGTGGGGCTCGCTCAGCAGGTAGCCCACGCCGACATCGATGGACAAGGGCGCGTCGTAGCCGTGGCCAATCAGCGGGTGCTGGAGGAACAGGTCCCAGGTAATGCGCCAGATATCGAAACGGTACGAGTCGCCGCGCGCCATGATCAACTGCGGGTCCACCACCAGTACTGCGGCGATGAACAGCGGAGCGGCCAGGAACAGGGGGATCGAACGACGGTCCAGGCACAGCAGGGCGATCCAGTTCACCGCCAGGGTCATGGCCACCAGGGGCGTGCGGGAACCGGTGGCCACCACCGCGGCGAACATGACCGCAAAGGCCGCCATGCACAGCGACACGGTCAGCGCCCGCTTGCCGTTGACCGCCATCCACAGCCAGTAGGTCCCGAAGAAACCGTACAAGTGCGAGCTGAGCAGCGGGTTATCCAGAGCGCCTGCGCCGATCAGCCGGCTGCCTGGCGTGTAGGTGAGCATGAACGTGGTCAGGTCCCGCAGCGTGGCCAGCAGCGCCAGTAGCGCAGCCCCCAGGAAAAGGCCCTTGAGCGCCTCGGGCCGGTAACGCAGCATCAGCCCGGTGCCCAGGAACAGCATCAGGGTGTGCAGGGGCCGCTTGATCAGGTTGTCCGCCTGCGCCGCCGAGGGTGACCAGCTCAGGCTGAGGATGGCGTAGCCGGCGAAGGCCACGAACAGCCACAGCAACGGTTCACGAAACAGGGTTTTCAGTTCACGAGGCCGGACACATAGCGCCAGCAGGGTCGGGATGCTGAAAAGGCCGTAGTACAGCTTGTGGTGCAGGCTGCGTTCGGGCAGGAAGAACAGGGCACCGAGCAGCGCCAGCATGCCGGCCGGCAGCAGCCACAGGCACACGAAATCGAAAAAGCGGTTGCCGGCGTTGTGTAGGCTGCTTGGGAACATGGAGAAAGAGGGCCCAGGTCGAAAGAACGGGCAATGTTACCCCAGCTTTGCGCGCATTGCTGCTGGTAAGCGGCGGGGGCCGAGTGGTCCGACGTCGCTGCCAACGTGTGGTAAAGTCAGCACCCCATTTTCAGCATGTTCCGTGATATGACAGACGCCAACGGCTCTCAGAGCCCATCGAGCATGAAGATCTATTTCCGTCTACTTGGCTATGTCCGACCCTACATCGGCGTGTTCCTGCTGAGTATCCTGGGCTTTCTGATCTTTGCTTCGACCCAGCCAATGCTGGGTTACATCCTCAAGTATTTCGTCGACGGCCTGTCCAACCCGGATGCCTCGCTGTTTCCCAACGTCCCGCACCTGCGCGACCTGAACCTGCTGCACACGGTGCCGGCGCTGATCATCATCATCGCCGCCTGGCAAGGCCTGGGTTCGTTCCTGGGCAACTACTTCCTGGCCAAGGTCTCGCTGGGCCTGGTTCACGACCTGCGGGTGCAGCTGTTCAACAACCTGCTGAGCCTGCCCAACCGCTACTTCGACCAGAACAACTCCGGGCACCTGATTTCGCGCATCACCTTCAACGTGACCATGGTCACTGGGGCGGCTACCGACGCCATCAAGGTGGTCATTCGCGAAGGCATGACGGTGGTGTTCCTGTTCGGCTCGCTGCTGTTGATGAACTGGCGCCTGACGCTGGTGATGCTGGCCATCCTGCCGCTGATCGCCTTCATGGTGGGCCGTGCCAGCAAGAAATTCCGCAAACAGAGCAAGAAGATCCAGGTTGCCATGGGCGACGTCACCCACGTGGCGTCCGAGACCATTCAGGGCTACCGCGTGGTGCGCAGCTTCGGCGGCGAGGCCTACGAGCGCCAGCGCTTCCTCAAGGCCAGCCAGAGCAACACCGACAAGCAGCTGCGCATGACCCGTACCAGCGCCATCTACACGCCCCTGCTGCAACTGGTGATCTACGTTGCCATGGCCGTGCTGATGTTCCTGGTGCTGTACCTTCGTGGCGATGCCTCGGCAGGCGACATGGTGGCCTACATCACCCTGGCCGGCCTGCTGCCCAAGCCGATTCGCCAGCTTTCGGAAGTGAGCTCGACCATCCAGAAGGGCGTGGCCGGTGCCGAGAGCATCTTCGAGCAGCTCGACGAGCAGCGAGAAGTGGACACCGGTACCGTCGAGCGCGATGCGGTCAGCGGGCGCCTGGAAGTGCGCAACCTCAGCTTCACCTACCCCGGTACCGATCGCCAGGTGCTGAGCGACATCAACTTCACCGTCGAGCCTGGGCAGATGGTCGCGCTGGTGGGCCGCTCCGGCAGCGGCAAGTCCACCCTGGCCGGCCTGATTCCACGCTTCTACCACCACAGCAGCGGCGAGATACTGCTCGATGGCGTGGAAATCGAAGACTTCAAGTTGCTCAACCTGCGTCGACACATCGCCCAGGTCAACCAGCATGTGACCTTGTTCAGCGACACCATCGCCAACAACATTGCCTACGGTGACCTGGCCGGGGCGCCGCGTGCCGACATCGAAGCGGCGGCTGAGGCAGCCTTCGCCAAGGATTTCGTCGATCAGCTGCCCAAAGGTTTCGATACCCAGATCGGCGAAAACGGGGTGTTGCTCTCCGGTGGCCAGCGCCAACGCCTGGCCATCGCCCGCGCGCTGTTGAAGAACTCGCCACTGCTGATCCTGGACGAAGCGACCTCGGCCCTGGATACCGAGTCCGAGCGGCACATCCAGGCTGCGCTGGACCGCGTGATGCAGGGGCGCACCACGCTGGTGATCGCGCATCGCCTGTCGACCATCGAGAAGGCCGACCAGATCCTGGTCATGGATCAGGGCCGTCTGGTGGAGCGGGGCACCCATGCCGAGCTGCTGGCCGCCAACGGTTACTATGCGCGCCTGCATGCCATGGGCCTGGATGAGCCGGCCAAGGCCGACATCACCTGATCCTACCTGCCAAGGGGCCTCGGTGCCCCTTCTGTTTCGGGGTACTCCTCAGCGCGAACTGGCCCTAAAGCCGCCAGCCGCGCTGTGCTAATATCCCGTCCCTGTTCACTATTGTCATATGGGTTGCCCATGAAGTTGTCCATGCCGCGTTTCGATCAAGCCCCGGTACTGGTGGTCGGCGATGTCATGCTCGACCGCTACTGGCATGGCGGTACGTCGCGTATTTCGCCGGAAGCGCCAGTGCCGGTGGTCAAGGTCGATCAGATCGAGGATCGCCCAGGCGGTGCGGCCAACGTGGCCTTGAACATCGCCGCACTGGGCGCGCCGGCGTCCCTGGTGGGCGTCACCGGGCAGGACGAAGCTGCCGACAGCCTTTCCAACAGCCTGCAGGCGGCAGGCGTGCGTTCGGTCTTCCAGCGCATTGCGCATCAGCCGACCATCGTCAAGCTGCGGGTCATGAGCCGGCACCAGCAGCTGCTGCGCATCGATTTCGAAGAATCCTTCGCCACCGACCCGGTGTCGCTCAGCGCAGAAGTCGACGGTTTGCTCGAAGGCGTCAAGGTCCTGGTGCTGTCGGACTACGGCAAGGGCGCGCTGAAAAACCACCAGGCGCTGATCCAGGCCGCACGGGCCAAGGGCATCCCGGTGCTGGCCGACCCCAAGGGCAAGGATTTCTCCGTCTATCGCGGGGCCAGCCTGATTACCCCCAACCTCAGCGAGTTCGAGAACATCGTTGGGCGTTGTACCGACGAGGCGGAGCTGGTTGCCAAAGGTTTGCAGCTGCTCCAGGAGCTGGACATGGGCGCCTTGCTGGTGACCCGTGGCGAGCACGGCATGACCTTGCTGCGCAATGGTCATCCGCCCCTGCACCTGCCAGCCCGTGCACGTGAAGTGTTCGATGTGACCGGCGCAGGCGATACGGTGATCTCCACCCTTGCCGCCGCCATTGCCGCCGGTGAAGAGCTGCCCCAGGCAGTGGCCCTGGCCAACCTGGCGGCGGGTATTGTCGTCGGCAAGCTTGGTACTGCGGCGATCAGCGCGCCGGAACTGCGCCGCGCCATCCAGCGCGAAGAAGGGTCCGAGCGCGGGGTGCTGGGCCTTGAGCAATTGCTGGTAGCGATCGACGATGCCAGGGCACACAACGAGCGTATCGTGTTCACCAATGGCTGCTTCGACATTCTGCATGCGGGCCACGTGACCTACCTGGAGCAGGCGCGCGCTCAAGGCGATCGCCTGATCGTGGCGGTCAACGACGATGCATCGGTCAGCCGGTTGAAGGGCCCGGGCCGGCCGATCAACAGCGTCGATCGCCGCATGGCCGTGTTGGCAGGCTTGGGCGCAGTGGACTGGGTGATCAGTTTCTCCGAAGGCACCCCAGAAAACCTGCTGAGCCAGGTCAAGCCGGATGTGCTGGTCAAAGGCGGCGACTACGGCATCGATCAAGTGGTTGGCGCCGACATCGTCAACGCCTATGGCGGCACCGTGAAAGTGCTGGGGTTGGTCGAAAACAGCTCCACCACTGCCATCGTCGAGAAGATCCGCAAGCACTGACAGGGCAGGGCTGCGTGGCAGCCCTTGTTGCGGCGGCGCCAGCGGCGGCGCGCTGCATGCCCGCTTCGCTCAGGGCTTGTGCAGCGAGGTACGCGCCCGCTTGAGCAGCGCTCGGGCCTTGGCACCGAACCGTTGCAGGTGGGAGGCTCGGGCAGGCTTGGGTTCAACCAGGCCTTGTTGACGCACCCAATCCTTCCAGCGTATCCGTTCCTCGTTGACCACCCAGCCCTCCTGCCGGGCGAAGCTTTCGGCCAGGTACAACCCCCGTGTGCTGGCCGGCACCAGTTCGTCTTTCTTCAGGGTATACAGCTCGGCCAGGGGTTGGCCGTCCTGTAGCGGCATCAGGTACAGGTCCGGGCGCTTGCGGTTCAGCCGCGCCACCAACTGGTCGCCCTCAAGACGTTCATCCACATGGAACAGGCTGAGCTTCTTGGCCTCCCTGGGCACTTGCAGGCGCATGTCGTAGATCAGTTGCAGCGAAGCGGTCGGCAGGTGCACGTAGGCACGGGGCCGCTCCAGCAGGACCAGGTTGCCGCAGTGGACCGGGCGGGCGGCACCGGACTGCGGGGTCAGTTGAAAATGCGGCGTTTCTCGGTAGTGCAAGGCTGCCGCATAGGGCACAGGTAGCCAGGTGTCGTTGAAGCGGCCGCCCAGCCAGCCCTCTGTGGTTTCCAGCAGGCATTCCTCGGCTACTTCCTGCACGGCGGTGTGCAATGGCAGGTTCAGTTCCTGAGCGGGCACGTAACCTGAGATCAGCTTTAGCACCACGTCGCCGCGGTCTTGGCGCCGTTGACGCACCAGCACCCAGTAGTCGCGGTTCTGCCAGCTCAGCGTCAGGCGCACCGACACACCCAAGTTGGCAAGCTCGACCACGAACCGCTGGGGATCTGCCACCGCCACCGGTTTGCGACGTTGTTGGGTCTGGGCGAAATTGAGGGGCATGCCAGTGCCCTGGTAGAGAAGGCTTTCGGCCGTGGCCTCGACATGCAGCGGCAGCGTCTTGAAGTTGCTCGGGTTCTTGCGTATCAGCGTTCGCGCCACGTTGCTCCTCCTTGCGACGGCTCGCCCGGCGCGTGGCCAGGCAGACTCAATGCTGGCCCAGGATTCGGGCGACGGTGGCCACGTTATGGGCCAGGTGCAACGGGTTGATGGTGCCCACGATAGCACTGCTGACGCCAGGGTGGGCGAAGAGCAGCTCGAAGCTGGCACGGACCGGGTCGACGCCGGGTGCCAGGCAGGCATGGCCGCTGGCCAGGGCCTTTTTGACCAGGATGGCCTTGCCGTGCTGCGCAGCGTAGTCGAGTACCGGGCGCTCTGCCTGTTCGTTCAGGTTGAAGGTGACCATGGCGCAGTCGCCTTGCTCCAAGGCCTTCAAGCCTCCGGCTACAGTCTTGCCTGAAAACCCGAAGCCCAGGATCTTGCCTTCACGCTTGAGCGTGGCCAAGGTCTCATACACCGCCTGCTGCTCGAGGATGGCCAGGTCATTACCGTCGGAGTGCACCAGCACCAGGTCGATGCGGTCGGTTTCCAGCCGGCGCAGGCTGCGCTCCACCGATCGGCGCGTGTGGGCCGCGCTGAAATCGAAACGCGATTGACCGGCGTCGTATTCCTCGCCCACCTTGCTCACCAGCACCCAGGCATCGCGCTGACCCCGCAGCAGCGGGCCAAGGCGCTCTTCACTGCGGCCATAGGCCGGAGCGGTATCTAGCAGGTTGATGCCCAGGTCGCGGGCCTGGCCAAGCAGCAGCCTGGCTTCATCGTCGCCGGGGATGGTGAAGCCTGAAGGGTATTTCACGCCCTGGTCCCGGCCAAGCTTGACCGTGCCCAGCCCCAGGGGCGAAACCTGCAAGCCCGTGCTGCCCAGGGGGCGGTGCAAACCGTGGAGAGTTGGCAAGCTCATGGCAGGAGGGTCTCCCATGCAGGCTGGCCCAGCGGCGGGCGCGGCAAGTCGGTCAGGTCGGCCTGGGCCTGAGGTTGCACGGCGTCGCGTTGCAACTGGCGGATAACCCGGTCGCTGAAGTCAGGTGCCAGGGCCAGCTTGGTAGGCCAGCCCACCAGCAGCCGTTGCTGTTCGGCAAGAAACGCATTGTCCGGGCGCACCAGGCCGGACTGGGCAGGCTCGGCACGGTCCACTCGCAACGTGGCCCAGTGCAACTGGCTTTGATCCACCCAGGGCAGCAGGCTGGCCACTTCTTTCTGCGCGGCGGCGATCTGCGCGGCCGGCTCGCGGGCCACGCCATCGGCTTCGGCCAGTTCGCCGCCCAGGTACCACACCCACTGTCCGTCGGCGGCCGGGTGGGTGGTGACCGTCATCCGCGGCTTGGGGCCTGCGCCCAGGCAATGGGCATAAAGTGGCTTGAGGTTGGCTCCCTTGACCATCACCATGTGCAGGGGGCGGGTTTGCATGGCGGGCTGCTCGAGCCCCAGTGCCTGCAACAGGTCCGCGATGCCGGCGCCCGCGCTGAGCACGATGCGCTGGGCGCGGATGTCACGCCCGTCCACACGCAGGCCCACCAGCTCGCCCTCGTCGCGCAGCGGCTCGATGCGTTCGCCCGCCAGGAGGCTGTCACCGGCCAGTTCGGCCAGGTTGGTCAGCAGGCTGGGCACGTCGATCACCAGTTCGGCCAACCGATAGACCTTGCCCTTGAAGGCACGGTCCTGCAACGCCGCAGGCAATTGGTCGCCTTTGACCTGATCCACCCGGCCGCGCACCGCCTTGCTGGCGAAGAAGCTGGTGAGATTGCCGGCCAGGGTGCCTGGAGACCACAGGTAGTGCGCATCGGACAGCAGGCGCGTATGGCGCAGGTCCAGTTCGCCGTTGCCCGCCAAGGCTTCGCGCCAGCGGCGCGGCATGTCGGCAATCGCCTCCGAGGCGCCGGTCAGCGCCCCATGCAGCGCGTACTTGGTGCCGCCATGGATGATGCCCTGGGACTTGAGCGTCTGTGCGCCGCCTACCGTGGCGCGCTCCACCAGCACTGTCGAATAACCCAGGCGGCGCAAGCGGGCATTGAGCCAGAGGCCTGCGACCCCGGCGCCGACGATCAGCACGTCAGTGGAAATGGCAGATGGCATGGCGATACCTCGAAAACTGGGACAGCTGGCAAGTATACAGGCTCAGGGTCGGATGCACGGGCTGGCGTGCGCCACGCATCCTGACGCTGCTGCCACGGCCCGGCTCAGTGCCCCGTGGTCTTGGAGAACAGCTGAATCACCACCACGCCGCCGACGATCATCGCCATGCCGAGCATCGCCGGGATGTCCAGTTTCTGCCCATAGAGCACCAGTGCCGCCACGCTGATCAGCACGATACCCAGCCCCGACCAGATCGCGTAGGCGATGCCCACCGGGATGCTGCGCACCACCAGCGTCAGCATCCAGAACGCGATGGCGTAGCCCGCCACCATCAGCAGCAGAGGCAATGGGGTGCTAAGGCCTTTGACAGCCTTCATGGAGGCGGTGGCGACGACTTCGGCGCAGATGGCAATCGCGAGGTAGGTGTAGGCATTCATGGCGGTTCTCCAGTGGATGGGCGCATTCTAGGCCGTACTCGAATGCGGTAAAGTCATTACCTATCTGGTAAGGAGATAGGTGAATGGCCGAGCAATGGAGTCTGGATCAGTTGCGCACGTTCATGCGCGTGGCTGAGCTGCGTTCGTTTTCTGCCGTTGCGCGCGAACAGCACAAGGCTCAATCAGCGGTCAGCAACGCCATCGCCCTGCTCGAAACGGACCTTGGGGTCACCCTGTTCGAACGCAGCAGTGGGCGCCAGCCGAAGCTCACCGCAAACGGCGAAGCGCTGCTTGCCGATGCCCGCGAGCTGCTGCGCCAGTGCGAGCGTCTGGATGGGCGGGCCTTGGCGTTGATGCGTGGCCAGGAAGCACTGCTGCGGGTGGCGCAGGATGAGGCGATGCCGTATCAGCCTGTCATCGACAGCCTGGATGAGTTGGCAACCCGTTACCCCTTTCTGGAAGTTCAACTGGCCAGCGGCGCGCAGGGCGACGTCGCACGCAAGCTGGTGGAGCGGCGTGCCGACCTGGGGTTGTTCTTTCACCATGAGCGCATACCGGCGTCGCTGGAACGGCGGGCCTTGGGTAGCGTGGAAATGGTCACGGTCTGCGCCGTCGGCCACCCCTTGGCGCAGGCCGGCCGGGCGGACCGACAGCAACTGGCACGCCATCGCCAGCTGCTGATCACCCCCCAGCAGAGCGGTTACCCGGGGGGTGAGGCGATCAGCCCACAGGTGTGGCGGGCCGACAGCTTCTATGCCATGGCCGAACTGCTGATGCGCGGGCTGGGCTGGGCCTGGCTGCCGCGGCATGTGGTGCAGTACCCCACCTATCAGGCGCACATGGTGGAGCTGGCCAGCGACTGGCGGCCACCGGCGCTGGTGGTGGAGCTGGCCTGGCGTCGGGACGAGCCATTGGGCCCGGCCGCGCAGTGGCTGGCCGAGCGTTTTGCAGTGCATTTGCGTGCGATCGGGTAAACTTCGCCGCCATGAACAGAACTCTCTACACCTTGCTGTTTCACCTTGCCCTGCCACTGCTTGCACTTCGCCTGTACCTACGCGCGCGCAAGGCGCCTGCCTACGGGCGCCGTATCGACGAGCGCTTTGCCATCAAGCTGCCGACGATGCGCAAGGGCGGCATATGGGTCCATGCGGTTTCCGTAGGCGAAAGCATCGCAGCTGCCCCCATGGTGCGCGCACTGCTCAAGGCCTACCCTGAGCTGCCGATCACACTGACGTGCATGACGCCCACCGGTTCGGAGCGCATTGGCGCCCTGTTCGCCGATGAGCCGCGGGTCCAGCATTGCTACTTGCCATACGACCTGCCGTGGGCGGCGGGGCGCTTTCTCGACCATGTGCAGCCAAGGCTGGGCGTGATCATGGAAACCGAACTCTGGCCCAATCACATCCATCAATGCGCCAGGCGCGGTATTCCCGTGGCGCTGGCCAATGCGCGCCTGTCCGAACGCTCGGCCCGTGGCTACGGGCGGTTTGCCAGGCTGACCCGGCCCATGCTGGCCGAAATGAGCCTGATTGCCGCGCAGACCGAGGTGGAGGCGCAGCGCTTTCTGGCACTCGGCGCGCGTGCTGCCTGCGTGCAGGTCACCGGCTCCATCAAGTTCGACCTGAAGATCGATGAGCAGCTGGTGCCGCGCGCCCAGGCTTTGCGCCAGCAATGGGCCGCCACTTCGCGCCCGGTGTGGATTGCCGCCAGCACACACGACGGCGAAGATGCCCTGATCCTCCAGGCACACCAGCAGTTGCTGCAGGTGCATGGGGATGCGTTGCTGATCCTGGTGCCCCGGCATCCGGAGCGCTTTGACGCGGTTCATGCCATCTGCAGTCAGCAGTTTGCCACGGTGCGTCGCTCTACCGGGCTACCGGTGCTTGCCCAGACCCAGGTGCTGCTGGGCGACACCATGGGTGAATTGCTGTTCTTGTATGCCCTGGCCGACATGGCGTTCGTCGGTGGCAGCCTGGTGCCGACCGGCGGGCACAACCCGTTGGAACCGGCAGCCCTGGCGCTACCGGTGCTCATGGGGCCGCACGTGTTCAACTTCCTCGAAATCAGCGCCATGCTGCGCGAGGCGGGTGCGTTGCAGCAGGTCGATGACGCTCAGGGGTTGGCCGGTGCCGTGCAACGGCTGGTCGAATTACCGCAAGATGCCCGGCGCATGGGTGAGGCGGGTAGGGCGGTGATGAGGGCCAACCAAGGGGCGCTGCAGCGCTTGCTGAAGGGGTTGGGAAGGCTGATGCCCTGAGCGCTCACTGTCGGGGCGATGGTTGCGGTTGGCGTGATCAGGGCCGCTTTGCGGCCCATCGCCGGCAAGCCGGCTCCCCCAGATGAGGCTGCCCGTCCTCAGGGCTTACGCTCGAAATTCTTCGCCGCCGCTGCCGCCAGGTCCGGTGGCAGGAAATCCTTGTCCGGGTTGTAGTCGGGTTTCAGGTAGCGCTTGAGGTCCTGCAAGTCTTGCGGGCTCAGCGTGCCGGCCGCCTGTTTCAGGCTCAGGTTGTCGAGGATGTAGGCGTACCGGCTGTTGTTGTAGTCGCGCACCGAGGTGTACAGCTGGCGCTGGGCGTCGAGCACATCGACGATGTTGCGGGTGCCCACCTGGTAGCCGATTTCGGTAGCCTCGAGCGCGCTCTGGTTGGAGATGATCGACTGCTTGCGCGCCTGTACCTGTTCGACGTCGGTGTTCACCGCACGGTGCAGGTTGCGGGTGTTCTCCACCACCTGACGGCGCAGGCTTTCGCGCTGCTGTTCGCTCTGGCTGAGGCGCTGGTAGGCTTCGCGTACCTGTGAACTGGTCAGCCCGCCGCTGTAGATGGGAATGTTCAACTGCAGGCCAACGGTGGTCTGCTCCACGTCGCCACCATAGCGAACACCCAGCGGCGATGGATTGCTGAAGCCCAGGTTGTCGTTGTCACCCTTCTGGTATTTGGCCACGGCATCGACGGTCGGGGCGTGACCGGCCTTGCGCTGACGCAACGTTTCTTCCGCCGCGGACACCGCGTAGTTGGTCGCCAACAGGTTGAGGTTCTGCCGGCCGGCGGTTTCGACCCAGGCCTTGGCGTCGTTGGGCACGGGCACCTGCACCGGCAGGCTGTGGACCACACCCTGGATAGCGGTGTACTCCCGATTGGTCAGGGTGACCAACGCCTGGAAAGCATCCTGCACCTGACGGTCGGCGATGATGCGGTTGGCGCGGGCCGTGTCATAGCTGGCCTGGGACTGCAGCACGTCGGTCTTGTCCGAAAGCCCCACGTCGAAACGTTCGTTGGACTGGTCGAGCTGACGCTTGAGGGCCGCTTCCTCGGCCTTGCTGGCCGCCAGGTTGTCCTGCGCACGCAGCACCGCAAAGTAGCTTTGCGCAGTCTGCAGGATCAGGTTCTGCTCGGTGGCAGACAGCTCCAGCGCGGCCTGTTCGTTGACGGCCTCGGCCGCTTGCAACTGGAACCAGCGGTCAGCGCGGAAGATGGGCTGGGCCAGGGTCGCGCTCCAGGCATTGCCGCTGCGGTTGGATGTGATCGACGGCTCGTCGAGCTTGGTGCGGGTGCTTTGCATCTCGGCACCGGCCGACAGGTTGGGCAGCAAGCCGGCACGGGCCTGGGGCACGATTTCGCGGCGCGCGCCGTAGTCGGCGCGGGCGGCTGCCAGGTCGGCGTTGTTCTCTACCGCTTCCTGGTAAACGCTCACCAGATCGGTTTTCACCGTTGCCGGTACGTCCGCCGCCCAGGCCATCGTATGGGACGCACAAGACACGGCCAGGGCCAGTGAGAGTTTGCGCAGCATAGGGGCAATCCTTGTACGAAATGTAATTACTGAACTGTTGAGTTTTGCTTGATGACGCAGTGTAGTGCCACGCGCTCCGGGCAACAATCACCCTGATGCCGTTGATCATTCCCGGGATTGCTCGCTTGGCTTTGCCGGCAACTCCAGTCTAGACTGCGCATGTTCTTGTCGGGGTGCCTTGAAGCAAAGGCTGAGATCGCATAGGTGCGGATCCCGTTGAACCTGATCAGGTTAGCGCCTGCGTAGGGAACAAGATTGCTCGCCTTCCCGGGGAGCCTCTTGTGCCAGGTCCGGGAAAGCATCGGCTGTTTGCAGCCCATGACACCCCGTCTTTGGCACCGCACCCGTCTAGGAGTGCGTCCGCGTCCTTCAGGTTCACCCCGACATTCCACTGCTAGGAAGCCGTCTGGAGAGCCTGTGATGACCCAACAAGAAAAAGCGATGAACCTCAGCGAATCGGCGCAAGTCGATCAGCAGTCCGTGCAGCCGTTTCCGCGCTCGCGCAAGGTCTATGTCCAGGGCTCGCGTCCGGATATTCGCGTACCGATGCGCGCGATCAGCCTGGCCGACACGCCCACCGATTTCGGGGGCGAGCGTAATGCGCCCGTGCTGGTCTACGACACTTCCGGCCCCTACACCGACCCAGAGGTGTTGATCGACGTGCGCAAGGGCCTGGCCGACGTGCGTTCGGCCTGGATCGATGCACGCGGTGACACCGAGCGCCTGAACGGCCTGAGCTCCCACTTCGGCCAGCAGCGCCTGAACGACGCCGAGCTGGCCAAGCTGCGCTTCGCCCATGTGCGCAACCCGCGTCGTGCCAAGCCAGGCGCCAATGTGTCGCAGATGCACTACGCCCGCCAGGGCATCATCACCGCCGAGATGGAATACGTGGCCATCCGCGAGAACATGAAGCTGCAGGAGGCCCGGGCGGCAGGCTTGCTCGATACGCAGCATGCCGGTCACAGCTTCGGCGCCAGCATTCCCAAGGAAATCACCCCCGAGTTCGTGCGCGAGGAAGTGGCCCGTGGCCGCGCCATCATTCCGGCCAACATCAACCACACCGAGCTGGAGCCGATGATCATCGGCCGCAACTTCCTGGTGAAGATCAACGGCAACATCGGCAACAGTGCGCTGGGTTCGTCCATCGAAGAAGAGGTGGCCAAGCTCACTTGGGGCATTCGGTGGGGTTCGGACACCGTCATGGACTTGTCCACCGGCAAGCACATCCATGAAACCCGCGAATGGATCATTCGCAACTCCCCCGTGCCCATCGGCACCGTGCCCATCTACCAGGCATTGGAAAAGGTCGGTGGCGTGGCCGAGGACCTGACCTGGGAGCTGTTTCGCGACACGCTGATCGAACAAGCCGAGCAGGGCGTGGATTATTTCACCATCCATGCCGGGGTGCTGCTGCGCTATGTACCGCTGACCGCCAAGCGCGTCACCGGCATCGTCAGCCGGGGTGGTTCGATCATGGCCAAGTGGTGCCTGGCGCATCACCAGGAGAACTTCCTGTACACCCACTTCGATGAAATCTGCGAAATCATGAAGGCCTACGACGTCAGCTTCTCGCTGGGCGATGGCCTGCGCCCGGGCTCGATCGCCGATGCCAACGATGCGGCGCAGTTTGGCGAGCTGGAAACCCTGGGCGAGCTGACCAAGATTGCCTGGAAGCACGATGTGCAGTGCATGATCGAAGGCCCCGGCCATGTGCCGATGCAGTTGATCAAGGAGAACATGGACAAGCAGCTCGAATGCTGTGACGAAGCGCCGTTCTACACCTTGGGCCCGCTGACCACCGACATCGCCCCTGGCTACGACCACATCACTTCCGGCATCGGAGCGGCCATGATCGGCTGGTTCGGCTGCGCCATGCTCTGCTATGTCACGCCCAAGGAACACCTGGGGCTGCCCGACAAGGACGACGTCAAGACCGGCATCATCACCTACAAGATTGCGGCCCATGCAGCCGACCTGGCCAAAGGTCACCCAGGGGCCCAGATTCGCGACAACGCGCTGTCGAAGGCGCGCTTCGAGTTTCGCTGGGAAGACCAGTTCAACCTGGGGCTGGACCCCGACACGGCGCGTGCCTTCCATGATGAGACCCTGCCCAAGGAGTCGGCCAAGGTGGCGCATTTCTGCTCCATGTGCGGGCCGAAGTTCTGCTCCATGAAGATCACCCAGGAGGTGCGTGAATACGCTGCCCGGATCGAAACCGTGGACGTCTCGGTGGAGCAGGGCATGCGCGAGCAGGCCGAGCGCTTCCGCCAGGCCGGCAGCCAGCTGTACCACAAGGTCTGAGGCCCAGCCTTTGGGCCAAGGTGGGCGCCACTCAGGCCGCGAAGCAGGGACCTGGTTAGCGGCCTGCCTTGCGCCCACCCCAACAATCACATTGCCGAGTGCGAGCAAGCATGACCACGTCCAGTCAATTTTCCCCTGATCATCCCATTCCCAACGGCCAGCGCGTATTCGGTGGCCGCGACCTGTTTTCACTGTGGTTTTCCCTAGGCATTGGCCTGATGGTGCTGCAAGTCGGTGCCATGCTGGCGCCGGGCCTTGGCCTGTCTGGGGCCATCCTGGCCATCGTCCTGGGCACCGGGGTCGGTGTGCTGTTGCTGGGTGCTGCCGGTGTGATCGGCAGCGACACCGGTTTGTCCGCCATGGGTACGCTCAAGCTCAGCCTAGGGGCGCAGGGTGCGCGCTTGCCAGCGCTGCTCAACGTATTGCAGCTGATAGGCTGGGGCGCCTTCGAGATCATCGTGATGCGCGATGCCGCCAGCCTGTTGGGTGCGCGAGCCTTCGGTGAGGGCAGCATCTGGAACAGCCCGGTGCTATGGACGCTGTGTTTTGGCGCGCTGGCCACCGTGCTGGCGGTCAGTGGACCGTTGGCTTTCGTGCGCAAGATCCTGCGGGCCTGGGGCATCTGGCTGCTGCTGGGCGCCTGTGTCTGGCTGACCTGGAACCTGTTCGCCAAGGCCGACCTGGCGATGTTGTGGCAGCGCGGCGGGGATGGGTCGATGTCGCTGGCCGTGGGCTTTGACATCGTCATCGCCATGCCCCTGTCCTGGCTGCCGCTGATTGCCGACTATTCGCGTTTTGCCCGCGACGGCAGGCAGGTGTTCGGCAGCACGGTGGTGGGGTATTTCATCGGCAACACCTGGTTGATGAGCCTGGGGGTGGCCTATACCCTGGCCTTCGCGGCGCAAGGCGAAGTCAATGCCCTGCTGCTGGCGCTCGCTGGGGCGGGCATGGGTATTCCGTTGCTACTGATTCTGCTCGACGAATCGGAAAAAGCCTTCGCCGACATTCATTCGGCGGCGGTCTCCGCCGGCGTGCTGGCACGCGTGAAGGTTGAACACCTGGCCCTGGCCATCGGCGTGCTGTGCACCCTGATCGCCCTGTTGGCACCGCTTGCCCAGTACGAAAACTTCCTGCTACTGATCGGCTCGGTGTTCGCCCCACTGTTCGGTGTGGTGCTGACGGACCATTACTGGGTTCGCCGTCGCAGCATTCCAGCCCATGTGGGGGCGCTGCACTGGCCGGCATTGCTGGCATGGGCGGCAGGCGTGGCGGCGTATCACATCATCGCCGCCCAGGCGCCGGACCTGGGCGCGACCCTGCCGGCGTTGGTGCTGGCAGGTGTGTTGTATGGCGTATTGAACTTCAGCCGCGGCCGGGGAACAGTTCGGGCTTGATCACGCCATTGAGGCGTGGGTAGGGAATTTTCAGCTCCACATGGCCCATGGAATACGGCGCGATGGCGTACACCTCGTACTTCACCACCACCGCGCCGTAGGTCAGAGCGATATGCGGCGAGCGCTTGAATGGCCAGGTTTTGATGAACTCGGCATCCTTGTCCATGCCGACACTCATCAGCCAGGCCCGGTGTGATTCCTCCACCGTCTTCCAGAACGTTTCTTCCTGGCCGGGGACCAGCATGTCCTTCAGGGTCAGGACCTTGTCCAGCTTGCGTGAATAGTTGATGAACGCACGACCTGGCATGCCATGGGCGCCACCGGTATCCAGGTAGCTGGACAGCTCGATGATCACCAGCCCGTCATGCTGTTCGCGTACTTTGGCCTGCAGGTAGCTGCTGTTGCGCTTCTCGGCGTTGGACAGGTAGTGCTGTTCGTAGGCTTGCAGCGTTGTCGGTGCCGCCCCGTGCTGGTTGTCCTCGGTCAGTTGCAGCAGACCCTTTTCGACAATGCCGTCGAGCTTGGGCAACGCCGGGAAATGCACGGTGTCAATATTCACCAACGGGCAATCACGCTCGCTGCAGCCTGGCTTGACGTGTTCCCAGGCTTCGCGCTTGACCTCGAGCGGCGCTCGGTAGTTGGGGGCGAACAGGCTCTGGCATGCGCCCAGCGCCAAGGCCAGCACAGCGATGGATGTCAGTTTGACAAGTGTCATGATGATCCTTGCAAGAACAGGGAAAAGTCGGCCTTTGACCGTCGGCATGGCCTTCAGTTCGCCACTAAGCTAACAGAGACCGGGCCTGCTGTGCCATGTACGCCAACGGTTGTCGCCGGGGGGTGAAACGTGCCAGCGTGCAGAGTAGGATGGCGCGATGCAGCAGCGATGCAACGAGGATTTTCATGTCGGATACGTTGAATTCAGTGCCCCAGGCGGTCGAGATCGTCAAGCGGGACAAGTGCTTCCAGGGTTTTTATAGGCTCGACAAGCTCCACCTTCGCCATGAGCTGTTCGCCGGTGGAATGGGTCGGGAAATCAGCCGTGAGCTGTTCGTGCGCCATGACGCGGTGTGCGTTCTGCCGTACGACCCGCAGCGCGATGAAGTGGTCCTGATCGAGCAGTTTCGTGTGGGTGCCCTGGACAAGGTCGCCAACCCCTGGTTGATCGAGATGGTCGCCGGGCTGATCGACAAGGACGAGCAACCTGAAGAGGTGGCGCACCGCGAGGCCGAGGAAGAGGCCGGCCTGACCTTCAGCGCGCTGTGGCCGATGACGCGCTATTTTCCTTCGCCAGGCGGCAGTGACGAATACGTCCACCTGTTCCTGGGCCGCTGCAGCGCCGAGGGTGCCGGCGGCCTGCACGGGCTGGAGTCCGAAGGCGAGGACATCCGGGTGCGCGTGTGGTCGTTCGAGGATGCCTTGCAGGCGGTACGCGACGGGCGCATCTGTAATGCCGCGACCATCATCGGCTTGCAATGGCTTGCCCTGAACCGCGACGAAGTTCGAGGTATGTGGAAGTGAACCTGTTGCGCGAGCGCTACCGGGTCGACCTGGCCGGGTTGCAGGCCGCCTGCGAGGCCAACTATGCCCGGCTGATGCGCCTGCTCCCGGACATGCGCACCACCCAGAGTTCGCGCAGCATCGGCATGACCCAGGGCGACCAGATGCTGGGCGTGCTGGTGCTCGACGTGGTCCTGGCCTGCCCCTATACCACCACGCTGCGCATACGCCAGGAGCACAGTCTGCCCTGGCTGCCGGTCCCGGTCATGGAGGTGCAGGTGTACCACGATGCCCGCATGGCCGAAGTGGTGAGTGCTGAGCACGCCCGGCGCTTGCGTAGCATCTATCCTTACCCCAACGCCGCCATGCATCAGCCGGACGAGAAAGCCCAGCTGAACCTGTTCCTGGGTGAATGGCTTTCCCACTGCCTGGCCTGCGGCCACGAACTGGTAAGCGCTCGCTGAAAGGAGACGGCCTTGCCGCACTCGAACCCTGCCGGCACCGTTAACGTGGTGCACCTGACCGACGCCCATCTGTTCGCCAGCCCCGAGGGCAGCATGCTGGGCCTCAATACCCGCGACAGCCTGCGCCATGTGGTGCAGCAGGCGTTGCGCGAGCAGCACGACACGCACCTGCTGGTGTGCACGGGGGACCTGTCCCAGGACGCCAGCGTTGCGTCCTACGCAGCCTTTGAGCAATTGACCGCAGGCTTTGCCGCGCCGGCGCGCTGGCTACCGGGCAACCATGACGAAGCGCAGGTGATGGCGCAGGTGGCGCCCGAGTTGGTGCAGCCAGTTACCGACATCGGGGTCTGGCGCATCGTCATGCTCGACACGGCAGTGCCAGGGGCGGCCCATGGTTGGCTGCAGGACGCCCAGCTCAGTGTGCTGGAGGCGGCCTTACGCACGGCAGGGGAGCGCCATTGCCTGGTGTGCCTGCACCATCAACCGGTCGACATCGGCTGCGCATGGATCGCCCCCATCGGCCTGCGCAACGCCGATGCGCTGTTCGCCGTGCTCGATCGTCATCCCCAGGTGCGCGCGCTGTTGTGGGGGCACGTGCATCAGGAATGGGATCAATGGCGCGGCGACCTGCGGCTGCTGGCCACGCCTTCGACCTGCATTCAGTTCGCGCCAGGCAGTGAGGATTTCGAGGTGAGTCAGCAGCATCCTGGCTACCGCTGGATCCGCCTGCATGCTGATGGGACGGTGGACACGGGGGTGGAGCGAGCGCTGGATTTCGAGGTCAGGCTCGATTTCGATAGCCCCGGGTATTGAACCGCGAGGCCGCTCCATAGACCGTGTGGTGCCTGAGCTGACGGGCTCATGGGCTTGTGGGCCCAACTGTCTGGTGCCGTATCAGCAAGCCAGCGCATTGCCGTGTAGATGCCGGTCAGACGCCCATCCCGCCGCTTACACCAAAGCTGCGACTCCTCTCAGTGACTCTTCACCCTGCCCGTCGGGGAATGTGTTTCAGAAAAACCGGCGCGGCGCCAAAACCTTGCGAACGCGATACACTGCGCGTCCCTGCGCCTGCCTACAGGCGCAACGCTACAGCTTTCGGGGAGCAGCATGTCGGGTTCCATCCTTTATATACACGGCTTCAACAGTTCGCCGTTGTCAGCCAAGGCCAGGCAGCTTCAGGCCGTCATGCAGCACCTCGGGCTGATCGACCGGCTGCGCCTGCCAGCGCTGCATCACCACCCCCGCCAGGCCATCGAGCAGCTTGAAGGCTGCATCGCCGAACTGGACGCGCCGTTGCTGGTGGGCAGCTCACTGGGCGGCTACTATGCCACCTACCTGGCCGAACGCCATGGCCTCAAGGCCTTGCTGATCAATCCCGCCGTAGGGCCGCACCGCTCGTTCGACGGCTATCTGGGTACCCAGCACAACCATCACACAGGCCAGGCGTGGGAGTTGACCCTCGACCACGTCCAGGCGCTGGCCGAGCTGGAGGTCCCGCCTCCTGCGGACCCAAGCCGCTACCAGGTATGGTTGCAGACCGGTGACGAAACCCTGGACTATCGCCATGCCGAGCGGTACTACCGCCACTGCGCGCTGCGTATCCAGGCCGGTGGGGACCACAGTTTTCAAGGCTTCGCCGAGCGCCTGCCGGCCCTGCTGGCCTTCGCCGGTGTTGCCCCGACGCAGTACGCTGCACTCGATTTTTCTGTATTTTGATTTTTTTGCATTCACCAGACTGACGACGAGACCCCATGGCCAATCCCAGCGCTAGCGCCTATAACGCAGACGCCATCGAAGTCCTCTCGGGCCTTGACCCGGTTCGCAAGCGGCCGGGCATGTACACCGACACCAGCCGCCCCAACCATCTGGCCCAGGAAGTCATCGACAACAGCGTCGACGAAGCCCTCGCCGGCCACGCCCGTTCGGTGCAGGTCATCCTGCACGCCGACCATTCGCTGGAAGTCAGCGACGACGGACGCGGCATGCCGGTGGACATCCACCCAGAAGAGGGCGTGTCGGGCGTCGAACTGATCCTCACCAAGCTGCATGCCGGCGGCAAGTTCTCCAACAAGAACTACCAGTTCTCCGGCGGCCTTCACGGCGTCGGCATTTCGGTGGTCAACGCCTTGTCCACGCAGGTGCGCGTGCGCGTAAAGCGTGATGGCAACGAGTACCAGATGACCTTTGCCGATGGCTTCAAGGCAAGCGAGCTGGAAGTGGTCGGCACGGTCGGTAAGCGCAACACCGGCACCAGCGTCTATTTCAGCCCCGACCCCAAGTACTTCGACTCCCCGCGGTTTTCCATCAGCCGGCTCAAGCACGTGCTCAAGGCCAAGGCCGTGCTCTGCCCAGGCCTGCTCGTCAGTTTCGAGGACAAGGCCAGCGGCGAGAAGGTGGAGTGGCATTACGAAGACGGCCTGCGCTCCTACCTCGTGGATTCGGTCAGTGACTTCCAGCGCCTGCCCGACGAGCCGTTCTGCGGCAACCTGGCCGGCAACAAGGAAGCGGTCGATTGGGCCCTGCTGTGGCTGCCCGAAGGGGGCGACAGCATCCAGGAAAGCTACGTCAACCTGATCCCCACGGCCCAGGGCGGCACCCATGTCAACGGCCTTCGCCAGGGCCTGCTGGATGCGATGCGTGAGTTCTGCGAATTCCGCAACCTGCTGCCGCGTGGTGTGAAGCTGGCCCCCGAAGACGTCTGGGAGCGCATCACCTTCGTGCTGTCGATGAAGATGCAGGACCCACAGTTTTCCGGGCAGACCAAGGAGCGCCTTTCCTCGCGTGAAGCCGCCGCCTTCGTTTCAGGCGTGGTCAAGGATGCCTTTAGCCTGTGGCTCAACGCCCACCCGGAGCTGGGCATGCAGTTGGCCGAGTTGGCCATCAGTAACGCCGGGCGCCGCCTGAAAGCCAGCAAGAAGGTCGAGCGCAAGCGCATCACCCAGGGCCCGGCACTGCCGGGCAAGCTGGCCGACTGCGCAGGCCAGGACCCAATGCGCGCCGAGCTGTTCCTGGTCGAGGGCGACTCGGCCGGCGGTTCGGCCAAGCAGGCGCGTGACAAGGAGTTCCAGGCGATCCTGCCGCTGCGCGGCAAGATCCTCAACACCTGGGAAGTGGACGGCGGTGAAGTACTCGCCAGCCAGGAAGTGCACAACATCGCCGTCGCCATCGGCGTAGACCCAGGTGCCACCGACCTGGCCCAGCTTCGCTATGGCAAGGTGTGCATCCTGGCCGACGCCGACTCCGACGGCCTGCACATCGCCACCTTGCTGTGCGCGCTGTTCGTGCAGCATTTCCGGGCACTGGTCGAAGCCGGTCACGTGTATGTGGCCATGCCGCCGCTGTACCGCATCGACCTGGGCAAGGAAATCTACTATGCCCTGGATGAAGCCGAACGAGACGGCATTCTCGACCGCCTGGTGGCAGAGAAAAAACGCGGCAAGCCGCAGGTCACCCGCTTCAAGGGCCTGGGCGAGATGAACCCGCCCCAGTTGCGCGAAACCACCATGGACCCCAACACCCGGCGCCTGGTCCAGCTCACCCTGGACGACGTGCAGACCACGTGCGAGCTGATGGACAAGCTGCTGGCCAAGAAGCGTGCAGGTGATCGCAAGGCCTGGCTGGAAACCAAGGGCAACCTGGCCGAGGTCATGGTTTGATTCGTTGGCTCCTGGCGGCTTGCCTGCCGCTGGTGGCCTTGCCGACCTTGGCAGACACCTGGCCTGAACTCGAACTGATGGGCGAGCACCCCGTCGATGGCATGCGTGCCGGTAACCTGTCGGGCCTTGCGCAATGCCGCGGCAGCTTGTGGGGTGTCTCGGACCGCGACGACGACCGTATTTACCGTTTCGAGCTCAAGGACGGTGCATGGCAGGCGCAGGCAGTGGCCTTTGACCCCCCACCGGTGCCGGAAAGCGGCTTGCCATGGGGGCTGAAGATGCGGACCTGGCTGGCGTCGTGGCTGCGCGGTGGCGACCTTGACTTCGAGGGCATCACCTGTGACCAGGCCGGCAACCTGTACCTGGTCAGCGAGGCGCATGCCGCCGTGCTGCAACTGCCTGTTTCGGGCACGCCAGACTGGCTGAAGATCGATTCGGCCATGGTGCGCCAGGCGCGCGCCAGCGGCATGCTGCTGAACTTCAATGCGCTGTTCGAGGGTGTGGCCGTCAACCCTGCTGGCGATCGCCTGTGGCTGGCCGGCGAGCGTGAGCGCCGCGGGCTGGTGGCCATCGAGCGCCAACAGTCGGTGTGGGCCTGCGGGCCCCGCTGCGTCCTGTTCAGCGAAGCCGGTGTAGAGATGCAACCGCCGCAGATACCCGATGCGCGGCCGGTTTCACGGGACTTCGCCGACCTGGCCTGGTTCGACGGCAAACTGTTCACGCTCGAGCGCAATGCCTATCGCATCTGTCGCCGCGATGCCGACAGCGGCCAGGTCGAGCGCTGCTGGTCATTTGCGGCCGACGCGTTGACCGAGCCGCGCCGCTATGACCAGCTGTTCGGTGTGGCCGAGGCGCTGGTGGTCGACGCCGAGGGGGCGTGGATCGGCCTGGACAACAATGAAGGCGCGCGTGCCGATGGCGAGCGCCGACCGATCGTCTGGCGCTTTGCGGCCCCTGCCGGCGGCTGGAGCGCCAAGCCGTGAGTCAGGCACCGGGCAGACGGGCGGGCAGGGTGCTGATGATCCTGGCCTGGGCGGCGGCGCTGTTTCTGGCTACGCGCTTCTTCGGGCAGTGGGAAGACCGCCAGCGCAATCCCAATGCGCAGGTCCAGTCCTCCCACGGGCAAGGGTTCGTCGAGGTGCGCCTGCTGGGCAATGGCCAGGGCCACTTCGTGGCCGATGGCGCCATCAATGGCCAGGTGGTGCATTTCATGCTCGACACCGGTGCCACCGATGTCGCCATACCCGAATCCCTGGCCGACGGCCTTGCGCTCAGACGTGGCAGCCCGGTAACCGTCAGCACGGCCAACGGTCGCACGCAAGGCTATCGCACCCAGCTGGACAGCCTGCAATTGGGCGATATCCACCTGCGCGACATCCGCGCGATCGTGGTGCCGGGCCTGGATGGCACCACCGTGCTGTTGGGCATGAGCGCCTTGAAACAACTTGAATTTACCCAGCGCGGCGGCACCATGCTGCTGCGCCAGAACCTGAAATGACGAGGCTCGCATGAGCGAACTACAAGACAGTCTGGACGGCGTCGAACGCCGCTCGTTGGCTGACTTCACCGAACACGCCTACCTCAACTACTCCATGTACGTGATCATGGACCGGGCCCTGCCGCATATCGGCGATGGCCTCAAGCCAGTGCAGCGGCGCATTGTCTACGCCATGAGCGAGTTGGGCCTGGACGCCGATGCCAAGCACAAGAAGTCGGCGCGTACCGTGGGCGATGTGCTCGGCAAGTTCCACCCTCACGGGGACTCGGCCTGCTACGAAGCCATGGTGCTGATGGCGCAGCCCTTCAGCTACCGCTACACATTGGTGGACGGCCAGGGCAACTGGGGCGCGCCGGACGATCCCAAGTCGTTTGCCGCCATGCGCTATACCGAAGCACGGCTGTCGCGTTATGCCGAGGTGCTGCTTGACGAAGTCGGCCAAGGTACCGTGGATTGGGTGCCCAACTTCGACGGCACCTTGCAGGAACCGGCGGTGTTGCCTGCGCGCCTGCCCAACATTCTGCTCAACGGCACCACCGGTATCGCCGTGGGCATGGCCACCGATGTGCCACCGCACAACCTGCGTGAGGTGGCCAGTGCCTGCGTGCGTTTGCTCGACGAGCCAAAGGCCACCATCGAGCAGTTGTGCGAGCACATTCAAGGGCCCGATTACCCGACCGAGGCAGAGATCGTCACGCCTCGGGCCGACATCCTCAAGATGTATGAAAGCGGGCGCGGTTCGATTCGCATGCGTGCAGTGTACCGGGTCGAGGATGGCGATATCGTCGTCACGGCGTTGCCGCACCAGGTGTCCGGCGCCAAGGTACTGGAGCAGATTGCCGCACAGATGCAGGCCAAGAAGCTGCCGATGGTCGCTGACCTGCGCGATGAGTCCGATCACGAAAACCCGTGCCGTATCGTCATCATCCCGCGCTCCAATCGCGTGGATGCCGACGAGCTGATGCAGCACCTGTTCGCCACCACCGACCTTGAAAGCAGCTACCGGGTCAACGTCAACATCATCGGCCTGGACGGTCGTCCGCAGCTGAAGAACCTGCGGGCGCTGCTGCTGGAATGGCTGGAGTTCCGTACCGGCACCGTCCGGCGCCGCTTGCAGCATCGTCTGGACAAGGTGGAAAAACGCCTGCACTTGCTGGATGGTTTGCTCACTGCCTTCCTCAATCTGGACGAAGTGATTCATATCATCCGCACCGAGGAACACCCTAAGCAGGCGCTGATCGCCCGCTTCGACCTCACCGAGATCCAGGCCGATTACATCCTGGAAACCCGCCTGCGCCAGCTCGCCCGGCTGGAAGAAATGAAGATCCGTGGCGAGCAGGACGAGCTGCTCAAAGAGCAGGCCAAGCTGCAGGCGCTGCTGGGCAGCGAGGCGAAGCTGCGCAAGTTGGTGCGCAGCGAATTGCTCAAGGATGCTCAAACCTATGGCGACGACCGACGCTCGCCGATCGTCGCGCGGGCAGAAGCCAAGGCGCTCTCCGAAAACGAGCTGATGCCGACCGAGCCCGTCACGGTGGTGCTGTCGGAAAAAGGCTGGGTGCGGTGTGCCAAGGGCCATGACATCGATGCCACGGGCCTGTCGTACAAGGCCGGGGATGGGTTCAAGGCCGCAGCCGCGGGGCGCTCGAACCAATTTGCCGTGCTCATCGATTCCACCGGCCGAAGCTACTCGGTGGCTGCCCACAGCCTGCCGTCAGCCCGTGGCCAGGGCGAGCCCCTGACCGGGCGCCTGACGCCACCACCGGGCGCCACCTTCGAGTGCGTGCTGCTGCCCGAAGACGATGCGCTGTACGTGGTGGCCTCCGACGCCGGCTACGGGTTCGTGGTCAAAGGTGAAGACCTGCAGGCCAAGAACAAGGCTGGCAAAGGGCTGCTCAGCTTGCCCAACGGCGCCAAGGTGATGACGCCGCGACCGGTGCTCAACCGGGAGCAGGACTGGCTGGCAGCCGTGACCACCGAAGGCCGTCTGTTGGTGTTCAAGGTCAGTGATTTGCCGCAGTTGGGCAAGGGCAAGGGCAACAAGATCATCGGCGTGCCCGGTGACCGGGTCGCCAGCCGGGAAGAGTATGTCACCGACCTGGCCGTGGTAGCCGAAGGGGCTACGCTGGTGCTGCAAGCCGGCAAGCGGACCCTGTCACTCAAGGGCGATGACCTGGAGCACTACAAGGGCGAACGCGGCAGGCGCGGCAGCAAGCTGCCACGTGGCTTCCAGCGGGTCGATGGGCTGCAGGTCGAATTGCCCGCCTGACCGTCAGACAGGCCCGCAATGGCGATTTCACCGCCGTTGCGGGCAGAAATGCTGGAGTCGAGCACTCATTTCGCGGATGATATGCCCCCTGCGGTGCCGGCGTAGCCGTGTGCCCGTTTGAATCCATACGTATCACTGCGGCATGCCTGAAGGCAGCCGCCTGGATGGGATGATGAAATTTCTGCGCCTTCCCTTTGCGCTGTTGATGACGGGTCTATTGGGCCTTGGCGGGTGCACCATGCACCAGCCGGTTGCCTTGTACCAGCTCGACAGCGGTGATCCTGGCCAGCCGTCGCAACACGCGGGCATGGCCGTCGTGCTCGGCCCGGTTTCGGTGGCCGACTACCTGCAACGTGAGACGTTCCTGCAACGCCAGGCCGACGGCAGCCTCAGCGCCGCCACCGACGGGCGCTGGGCGGGCAGCCTGTCCTCGGACATCGACCAATTGCTGGTGCGGCAGCTGGCCTGGCGTCTGGATAGCCAGCGCGTGGTGCTGGCGCCGGCGACGGCAGGTTTCAGCCCGGACGTGCAAGTGCTGCTGTCGATCACGCGGCTGGACTCTGGCAAGAACCAACCCGCGGTTCTGGATGCACAATGGCGTGTGCTCGACCGCCGTGGCCAGGTGCGCGACAACCGCATCGTGCATTTGGAGCAGAAGCATGAAGGTAGCGAGGCCTCGCAGGTACAGGCGCAAGGTCAATTGCTGCAGAAGCTGGCCGAGCAACTGAGCACTGCGGTGAAGCCGTTGGCAAACCAGCCGGCCATTGCCGAAGCCGCACCCAAGAAGCCTGCAGCGCCTGTGCAGGTCAAGAAGCAGCCCGAGAAATCCAAAATCCCGATGGCCTCGCCGATTCGTACCGACATGGAAGTGTATCGGTTCTAACCGAAGGCCAGGCATGAAGAAGCCCGCATCAAGGCGTAATGCTGTTCATTTAGGGCCGCTCCGCGACCCATCGCGGCACAAGGCCGCTCCCACAGTGACTGCGTGACGCTTGAGTTAGCGGGCTCACTGGGCATCGTGGGAGCGGCCTTTGTGCCGCGATGGGCCGTGAAACGGCCCCAACACGCTTAAGTGAACAGCATTAGCATCAAGGCGGGCTTTTTCGTGGGCGCTGTACAGGGCCGCGCAGCGACCCTGTAATGGCTCAGGCGCGGCGTTCGTGCATGCGGGCCAGTTGGCGTTCCAGCATCGAGGGGTACGGCTCCATCAGGCGCTCCACGCAGCATGCCCCTTCCGGGCTTGCGATTGGGCGAATGCGAGCTCGCTGGCGGATCAAACCGTCGTCGTTGACCTTACGCTCGACCAGCAGCAGGTTGCGGCTGTGTTGAGACAGTGCCAGCGCGTCCTGCACCTTTTCAGCCATCAGCAGGTCGACCAGTTCCAGGCCATCGAGGTCATTGCTCATGGCAAGGCCCAGTTGCAGTTGCAAGGTGATGCCGCTGTCAGCGACGTCGATCTGCAAGGCATGGCCCAAGGCGCGTAGCAACTCGCCGCAACAGATGGCATTGGTGAGATAGTCCTCGCCGCACTGGCGGCTGTGGAACAGGACCAACGTACTGCCGTCGTTGAGGGTGTGGGTTTCGCCCTCGTACAGCGAGGCCGCATGCTCCAGGCACTCCTGATAGCGCTCGGTCAGCTCGGTCAGGCGGGTGCGCGGCAAGCGCCGCAGCTGCTCCTGGGAACCCAGTTGCACGGCAAGCACCGCGCTGAACTGAGGCTCATCGGACTCCACTTCGACCGCGTGTGCCGGTGCGTCGTCGTCCAGCAGGCCGGCGAACGCCTCGTCGTCATCGTCCGCGCTCGTGACGGTAGTGCGCTGAGCAGGCTTGGAAACGGGGGCGGGCGCGTCATCGAAATGCTCGTCGTCCTCAGGCTCCGGTTCCGGCTCTGGCGGAGGCGGTGGGGCCAAGCGGGCATGCAGTTGCCGGGCGATGTCGCCGATCTCGTCCTGGCGGTCGGTGGCGGGCGTGTAATACTGCGGATCGCGCAACCAGACCCGCAGTTGCAGCAGCGGCAAGGTGATGAATCGGCCTTGGCGCAGGCTCAGGGTCAGGGCAAGCACCAGCAGAATGGCCGCCAGGATGGCCATGCTCTGCATGCTGATCAACATGGGCTGCTGGAACTGGCTCATGTCCAGGCTCATGCGCAGTTGCCCGGCAGCCACGTCCTGGAAGGTGATTTTGGTCTGATAGACGCCCTCGGCCTCACCCAGCAGGCTGTTGCGCGGCCGCTGGCCTGCCTCGGCGAGGATGCGGTTGTCGACGCTGTAGATGGCGGCGTGTGCCACCAGCGGGTTCTTCACCAGGTTGCCCAGCAGCACGTTGAGGCTGAGGATATCGTTGGCCACCAGCAACTCGGTCGCCGACGTCGCCGTCTGGGTCGTCAGGCTCTGGCCCACGGCATCGGCCTGATCGTGCATGGCCTGTTTGAACTGCAACCCCATGACGCAGGCATAGATCACCAGCGCCAGGGCCACCAGGAAGATGTTGGTGCAGGCGATGCGCAATGCCAATGGCACGCGACGTTGACTCAGGGCGCGATAGATCATCAGGAAGAAATTGTCTGTTTTGACTGAGGTGGGCCGGTTCACTGAGCTCGGCTCTTAATGGCATGAAGTGGGGGGGAGTATAGCGACCCGGGTTTTGTCGGCAAAGTAGCGTTAGCGCCCGATGGTCACGGAAAATCGGTAGAATGCGCATTTTTCATCGAAGTCGGAGCCTGGTTGTGCGCGAAATCGTCCTGATCAACATCACCGGTGAGGACCGCCCCGGTCTTACTGCTGCCATCACTGGCGTCCTGCTGCAGGGCGGTGTGAGCATTCTCGATATCGGCCTGGCGGTGATGCACGGCACATTGTCGTTCGGCATCCTGGTGGATATTCCGGATAACGAAGTGGCGACCAAGCTACTGCAGAGCGTCCAGGCCAAGGCGCACGAGCTGAACCTGCAGGCGCGCTACACACCGATTTCCGAAGCGGACTACCAGCACTGGGCCGATGGCCATGGTGAAGCACGGCACGTGGTCACCCTGCTCAGCCGCAAGATCTCGCCAGACCAGTTGCAGCGTGTCAGCGCCATCATCAGCCAGCACGGGCTGACCATCGAGCGCATCGAGCGCCTGTCGGCCCGGGTGGCCCTGGACGCGGACACCAGCAAGGGCAAGGCTGCGGTGGAGATTTCGGTTCGCGGCGAGCCTGACGATGGCCAGGCGTTGCGCGCCGAGTTCTTTGCCTTGTCCGAGGCCCTGAGCATCGACATCGCCTTCCAGCGGGACGACCTGTTCCGCCGCAACCGCCGCCTGGCCGTGTTCGACATGGATTCGACCCTGATCGAGGCTGAAGTAATCGACGAGCTGGCCAAGGCCGCTGGCGTGGGCGAGCAGGTCGCGGCGATCACCGAGCGGGCCATGCGTGGCGAGTTGGACTTCCGGGCCAGCTTCAAGGAGCGCATGGCGCTGCTCAAGGGCCTGGATGTCAGCGTGCTGGATGAAATCGGCGCATCGCTGCGTTTGACCGAAGGTGCGGAAAACCTCTTTGCCGAGCTCAAGCGCCTGGGTTACAAGACCGCCATTTTGTCGGGTGGCTTCACCTACTTCGCCCGCCAGGTACAGGCGCGCCTGGGCATCGACTACGTTTTTGCCAATGAGCTGGAAGTGGTCGATGGCAAGGTGACTGGCGTGGCGGTGGAGCCTATCGTCGATGCCCAGCGCAAGGCCGAGCTGCTTCAGCAACTGGCCAGCGAAGAAGGCCTGCAGCTGGAACAGACCATCGCCGTGGGCGATGGCGCGAACGACTTGCCGATGCTGGCGTTGGCGGGGCTGGGCGTAGCTTTCCGCGCCAAGCCGCTGGTGCGGCAGTCGGCCAAGCAGGCAATTTCCACGCTGGGCCTTGATGGCGTGCTGTACCTGCTGGGCCTGCGCGATCGCGACACACGCGGCTGATATAGCCTGCGCTTGCGCAAAGCGGCCCCAGGGCTCTGGCGCTAGCGCCCGAACCCTGGGGCCACGTCTCAGGCCATTACGCCTGTAACGGCGTGGCCAACAGCTGGCCCATGCGCACGGCCGAGGCGGCGCCCACGTGTTCGGCCCATTTGACCTGATCGGGGCCGAACAGCACGATCGCCGTCGAGCCCAACTTGAACCGACCCAGCTCGGCGCCTTTTTCCAGGTGAATCGGCGCACGGCTGGCGTCGTCGTAGCGGAAGGTCTTGAGCTCGCGCTTGGGCGGCGTGATCAGCCCTGCCCAGACGGTCTCGATGGAAGCCACGATCATGGCACCGACCAACACGACCGCCATCGGGCCGCGCTCGGTGTCGAACAGGCAGACCACCCGCTCATTGCGAGCGAACAGTTCGGGCACGTTTTCTGCGGTGGTCTGGTTGACCGAGAACAGCCGCCCCGGCACGTAGACCATCTCGCGCAACGTGCCTGCCAGCGGCATGTGCACGCGGTGGTAGTCCTTGGGTGACAGGTAGACAGTGGCAAACTCGCCGCCCATGAAGGGGGCCGCCATGGCCGGATCGCCGCCCAGCAGTTCCTGTGCGCTGTAGCTGTGGCCCTTGGCCTGGAAGATGCGGCCGTGCTCGATCGGTCCCACCTGGCTCACTGCACCGTCGGCCGGGCACAGGATGGCGCCGGGGGTCTGGTCCAGGGGGCGTGCGCCGGGTTTCAGGGCACGGGTGAAGAACGCGTTGAAGTGCTCGTAGGCGGTCAAGTCTTCGACCAGCGCCTCACGCATGTCGACCTGGTAGCGCTTGGCAAACCAGGCGGTGAAGGCGTTCTTGAACCAGCGGGCGCGGCACTCGGCAACGCAGCCGGCCAGGCGCGACAGCAGGTGATGCGGCAGCAGGTACTGGCTGATGATGAACAGACGGGATTTCATTCAGGTTCCTTAAACTTCGACAGGCGTGTCCGGGTGGTTGCCCCATTCGCTCCAGGAGCCAGCGTACGCTTTGACTCGCGGGTAGCCGAGGGCCTTTGCCACCAGATAAGTGAAGCCGGAGCGGCGATGCGTCTGGCAGTGGGTGATCACTTCCTTGTCAGGCGTGATACCAAGGGACTGCAGCACTTCGGCGATGTCCGGGCGGATGCGCAGATGGTCGTTGAGGTCCATGCCGGCGGTCCATTCGAAATTGACCGCACCGGGTATGTGCCCGCCTTTGGCCGCGAGCATTTTTTCGCCGGTGAATTCCTGTGGGGCGCGAGCATCCCAGATTGCCAGGTCATCGGCGCCCAGGCGGCTTTGCAGGTATTCGCGGGTGGCGGTGGGTTCCGGATGCAGGTGCAAACTCACCGGCTGGGTACCCTTGGCAGGCACATCGGTACTGAGCCGGTCGGCAGGCCAGGTCTGGATGCCACCGTTGAGGTAGTGGTACCGGGTGTGACCGATCACATCGAGCAGCCAGATGAAGCGGCCAGCCCAGCCACCGCCATCATCGTCATACACCACATAGACGGCATCGCTGCGGTGGCCCAGTTCGCCGAACAGCTTTTCCAGGTCGCTCAACGGCGGTAGCAGCCCCGGTGCAGGCGGCTGACCGAGCTGAGTCCGCTTGCCCTCGACGAAATGCGCGCCCGGGATATGCCCGCTGACGTAACGATTGGCGCTGCTGAGGTCGACCAGGATCAAGTCGGGCGAGCCCAGGCGTGGCAACAGGTCGGCGGCTTCGATCACCAGCGGCAGGCCGGAAAAGTCGGTCATCCACGGTCTCCAGTGTGCAAAGAGGCGATTGTAGCGCAAGGCTCAGCCCTTGCGGTTGGCAAACACCGATAGCGCCCGTTCGATGCATTGCGAGGTTTTGCCAAAAGCCTGCACGCTGATGTCGGCCAGGGGCCGGCACCCTTGGTCGGCCACCAAGAGCATCAGCACCTGGTCATTGACCGCCAGCGAGCGCAGCAGCACATGCTCGCCTCGGAACAGGGCACGCAAGGGCGGCGGCAACAACGAGGCGAACTGGGTGTGGTTTTCGGGTGTAATGCGCAGTTGCCCGGCCTTGGACATCAGCTTTTGCAGCAGCTTATTCGCCGCCACCGGCAATATCAGGCTGCTCGCCTCTTTCGCTAGCCCGGCTGCCTGCTGCACGCGCAGGCAGTCATTGGCACGGTCCAGGCCCAGCAGCAGCAGGCGTTGCATGCCGCACGCCAGTACCGCTTCACGGGCCTGGGCCGCCAGGTGCACGGTATTGGTGAAAGGACTGGGCTGGGCCAGCAAGTCCTGGCAGAGCGACCGCCAGCGCGCCAGTTCTTCGGCGGTGGGGGGCGGGGGCGCCAGCATGTCCGGGTGGGGGCGGCGTTGATGCCAGGGCCAGATCAAGGCCTCGGCAGGGTGGAACAGTGCTAGGCGCGCATGACGCCTGGCACTGGCCGCAGCTTGTTGGTGAACCTGCTGTTGAACATCTTCGAGCGAGGTCTGCAGGTAGAGTGCGGTCAGCAGTTGCCAGCGCAGCAGGTGGGGATTGTCCCAGCCCACCTGCGCTGCCAGTGCCAGGTTGTTGGCCAGCAGCACGGTGTTGGCCGGTTGGTTGAACCAGCGCCGCAGGCCGGGCTCGGCATCGAGCCGGTGTTGTTGATTGAGCAGGTCTTCGTCCCGAGCGATGTTCAACACCTGGGCAAGCTGGTCGCGCTCCTCGAGCAGCAGGCGATAGCCCTGGGTCACCCATTGCGGCAGGCGCCACTGCTGGGCCACGGCCTGGCACAGCGCCATGATGCGAACACCGAACAGCTCCTGCTCGACAATGGCGGCGTCTTCACCTTTATGGATGACCCGCAGCTCCCAGGTGTCGAGCAGCTTCGGGTGGGCCAATGCCAGCGGCCATAACGGGGACAGGAACAGCAGGCTACCCCAGTGAATTTCCTGCCACAGCCGCGCCAGACGGCTGGCGAACAGGCCGCTGGCCTGCTGCGAGGCATGCTGGCTGATCAACTGGAACTGGCGCAGCACCGGCGGGATGTCTTCGATCGGCAGGGCTGGCAGGCGCCTGAGCAGGAGAGCGCTACGCTCAAGCCCCAGGCGATTGAGGGCGATCTCCAGGCTTTCGGCCGGCTCGGCCTGGCTGGCGTTGGTCGGGTGGTTGGCTTCGCGCATCACCGAAAGCACCAGGGCCGGGCTGTCCTGCATCAGCTCGGCGATGTCGCGCAATGAACGCCGGTTATCGTTGATGGCCGCCATGACCCGGTCGTAGCTGTGCTTGGGCACAGGAATGCGCACACTCTCCAGCAACTTCACCCAAGCCTCTAGCGTACGCGGGGCCTGGCCGGATACCTCGGTTTCGATTGGCATTTTGACATCAGTCCAAACTGGCTTTTCGCTTTTAGTGGCTATAGTCTGGCGCAGTTCTGCCGATAAGGAGAAGAAGAGTTTTGACGCTCCCGCCTCTTTCCCTGACCACGACAGCAAGTGCTTTGAATCTATGGCTAAAATTATCGGCATCATCGTCGTATTCGCGAGCGTGCTCGGCGGCTACGTCCTCTCCCACGGCAAGATTGCGGCGCTGATCCAGCCGTTCGAAGTGCTGATCATCGGCGGCGCGGCCTTTGGTGCGTTCCTGCAAGCCAACCCTGGCTACATGACGATGCACGTTCTGAAGAAGTCGATGAAGATGTTCGGCTCGCGCTTCACCCATGGCTATTACCTGGAAGTGCTGGGGCTGGTCTATGAGATTCTCAACAAGAGCCGCCGCGAAGGCATGATGGCCATCGAGGCCGACATCGAAGACGCCTCGGCCAGCCCGATCTTTGCCAAGTACCCGACCGTACTGGCCGATGAGCGCATGACTGCGTTCGTCTGCGACTACCTGCGCATCATGTCCACCGGCAACATGGCCCCCCACGAACTCGAAGGCCTGTTCGACATGGAGCTGCTGAGCATGAAGGAGGAGCTGGAGCATCCATCCCACGCGGTCACTGGGGTCGCAGATGGCATGCCAGGCTTTGGTATCGTTGCAGCCGTATTGGGCATCGTCGTCACCATGGCGTCGCTGGGCGATGGTGACCAGGCAGCCATCGGTATGCACGTGGGCGCCGCCCTGGTGGGTACCTTCTTCGGTATTCTCGCCGCCTATGGCTTCTTCGGCCCGCTGGCCAAGTGCCTTGAGCACGATGCCAAGGAAGAACTCAACCTGTACGAGTCGATCAAGGCCTCGCTGGTCGCTTCGGCCTCGGGCATGCCGCCGTCGCTGGCCGTGGAGTTCGGGCGCAAGGTGCTGTACCCCAAGCATCGCCCCAGCTTCTCCGAGCTCGAGCAAGCGGTACGCGGTCGCTGAGTCATGGAGAACAATCAGCCCATCATCGTCAAGCGCGTAAAGCGCTTTGGCGGCGGCCACCACGGTGGCGCCTGGAAGATCGCCTTTGCCGACTTCGCCACGGCCATGATGGCGTTCTTTCTGGTGCTGTGGTTGCTGTCGACGGCAACACCTGAGCAGAAGATCGCCATCGCCGGGTACTTCAAGGACCCGATCGGCTTCTCCGAAAGCGGTACACCTTACGTCATCGACCTGGGCGGCTCGCCCGAGCTGGCGCCGGAAAAGACCATCAACCCCGAGGTGAAATCGGAGCCGACCCCCGACACCAGCATCGAACTGAACAAGGACCAGGTGGAAACCATGGCCGAGCAGGTCGAGCGCGAGCGCCTCGAGCTGCTGCTGCAGGAGTTGCAGAACAAGGTGGAAGAGAACCCGCAGCTGCAGAAGTTCAAGGACCAGATCCTGTTCGAGATCACTCAGGACGGCCTGCGCATCCAGATCATGGACGCCGAGAACCGGCCCATGTTCGACATCGGCAGCGCACGCTTGCAGCCGTATTTCGAGGACATCCTGCTGGCCATGGCCGATACCATCAAGACCGTGCCCAACAAGATCAGCGTCAGTGGCCATACCGATGCCAAGCCGTACGCAGGTGCTGGCGAGTTCGGCAACTGGGAACTGTCGGCCAACCGCGCCAATGCTGCACGGCGAGCACTGGTAGCAGGGGGCTATCCAGAGGGTCAGGTGGCACGGGTGGTGGGGTATGCGTCTTCGTCGCTGTTCGATCGCAAGAACCCGCTCAACCCGGTAAACCGCCGGATCGACATCATCGTGCTGACCAAGAAGGCCCAGCGTGATATCGAAGGCGAGCAGGGCGCCGCGCCCCCGCCGGCTGAAGCGCCTGCCGGGGCGCAGGCACCGTCACCATCCGCACCGGCACCTTCGGCGGTCGATGACCAGACGCCCATGCAGCCACGTGAGTTGCGCCAGAAGCTCAACATCTTCGAGGACGGCACGTTGAAGATGGATGAGACCAAGGAGCAGTGAGGGCTTGGCAGCCCCGTGGGGCTGCCGGTCACTGCCGGATCGGACGAGGCGCCATGCCTGCATCGTGCTCGCAGGGGTTGATCAGTAGGTTTCTTCCGGCAGGCTGGCGATGATCGAGCGGTAGCTGTTCATTCGCTGAGGCTTGATTCGCCCGTCTTCCAGAGCCTTGAGCAGAGCGCACCCGGGCTCGCGATCATGCTTGCAGTCGCGGAAACGACAGGTGCCGAACAGGTCGCGGAACTCGATGAAGCCTTCTTCTACATCGGTGCGGCGGACGTGCCCCAGGCCGAACTCACGGATGCCCGGCGAGTCGATCAGGTCGCCCCCGTTGGGGAAGTGATAGAGGCGGGCGGTGGTGGTGGTATGGGTGCCCTGGCCAGACCATTCCGACAGGTCACCGACCCGGGTGCCGGCCTGTGGCAGCAGGCTGTTGACCAGTGACGACTTGCCCACCCCCGACTGACCGACGAAGACGCTGATGTGTCCATCCAGCGCCTGCTGCAGGCGCTGCATGCCATCCCCTTGGTGCGCCGACACTTCCAGCAGCGGGTAGCCCAGTTCACGGTAGACGTCCAGGAGCGCCTGCAGGCCTGGCCCGTTCTCGTCATTGACCAGGTCGGCCTTGTTCAGCAGCAACAGGGGCCGCAGGCCGGCATGTTCGGCGGCCACCAGGTAGCGGTCGATGAGGTTGGGGTGCGGTTCCGGCGCCGGTGCGAAAACGATGACGATGAGGTCGACGTTGGCGGCCACTGGCTTGAGCTGGCCATGGTTGTTGGGGCGGCACAGTTCGGTTGCACGGGGCATCTGCGCAACGATGACGCCGATCCCCTGGTTGCCGGCACGCCAGACCACGCGGTCGCCGGTGACCAATGCCGGGAGGTTGGCGCGCAGGTGGCAGCGAAATACCTGGCCTGCGGTGTCGCCATCTTGGGCTTCGACTTCGACTTGCACGCCGAAGTGTGCGATCACCAGCCCCAGCTGTTCGGGCCCAAGGTCGCCGCCTTCCAGTTCCTGCAAGGCATGCTGCTCGCGCTTTGCTGCACGTGCAGCGCGCTCGTTCTGGATTTTTTCGATACGCCAGTTCTGGCGACGGTTGAGCTGGCGTTTGGCCATGAACGCTCCGTAGAAGGCCCCGAGCGGGGCGTAGAAAACGACTGGCAGTCTAGCATGCCGGGCCTGAACGCTGTCCGCTTCACTTTGGTTCATGAGGGTGCACTGCGCTAATATAAGCCTCCATCGGAGGAGTGCCTGCATGCAAAACCCACAGAACCTGATCTGGATCGACCTGGAGATGACCGGGCTGGATCCGGACAGCGATGTCATCATCGAGATGGCCACCATCGTCACCGACAGCGACCTCAATACGCTGGCCGAGGGACCGGTCATCGCCATCCACCACAGTGATGAAGTGCTGGCGCGAATGGACGACTGGAACACCCGCACCCACGGCGCCTCCGGCCTGACCCAGCGGGTGCGTGAGAGCCAGGTGAGCATGGCCCAGGCCGAGGCCCAGACCATCGCCTTCCTCGAGCAGTGGGTACCCAAGGGCAAGTCGCCGATCTGCGGGAACAGCATCTGCCAGGACCGTCGGTTCCTGTACCGGCACATGCGTCAGCTGGAAAATTACTTCCATTACCGCAACCTCGACGTCTCCACCCTCAAGGAGCTGGCAGCGCGCTGGGCCCCCGAGGTGCGAGACAGCTTCAGCAAGGGCAACACGCACCTGGCGCTGGACGATATCCGCGAATCCATCGCCGAGCTGCGCCACTACCGCGAACACTTCATCAAATTCTAAAAAAACGTAGCTCACACGCTGCATGCGGCCAGCCAATGACGGGCCGGGCACTGATGCCCGGTTCTTTGCGCTGACGGCCGCTCGCGTGTGTGATCGGTGTGGGTCTTGCTCATGTTGCTGATGCTTTATCTGATCGCCATCACCGCCGAAGCGATGACCGGTGCGCTGTCTGCCGGCCGTCGCGGCATGGACTGGTTCGGCGTGGTGCTGATCGCGTGCGTGACCGCATTGGGCGGTGGTTCGGTGCGTGACATGCTGTTGGGGCACTACCCGCTGACGTGGGTCAAGCACCCGGAATACTTGGTGCTGACCAGCTGCGCGGCGCTGTTGACCATTTTCATCGCGCCGATGATGCGCCGCCTGCGCTCCCTGTTTCTGGTGCTCGACGCCTTGGGGCTGGTGGCCTTTACCCTCATTGGCTGCATGACCGCGCTGGAGATGGGGCAGGGGATGCTGGTGGCGTCCATCAGCGGTGTGATCACGGGGGTCTTCGGCGGAATTCTGCGGGATATCTTCTGCAATGACATTCCGCTTGTGTTCCGCCGGGAGTTATACGCAAGCGTGTCGTTCGCCGCGGCCTGGTTCTACCTGGGCTGCGACTACTTCAAGGTGCCCGCGGAGCAAGCCATGCTGCTGACGTTGTTCGGTGGGTTTCTGGTGCGGTTGCTGGCTATTCGCTTTCACTGGGAGATGCCCAAGTTTCATTACAATGACCAACAGTGAAGGTGGGCGCCCGCACCCGGCTAGCAGGCTCAGGCTTTGTGCTTCACCGCAAGGCTGCAGAGGCGGCGTAGCCTCCCAGCAGGTTCATGCCACCCCGTGCCGGGCAAGCGCCCACTCCACGTGCTCCCTCACCAGCGGCGAGGCATCGTCGCGCCTCGCCTTGAGGGCTTCGATGACCGGGATCGTGGAAGGGGCGTTGCCCAGGCCGACGGCCAGGTTGCGCAGCCAGCGCTCGTAACCGGCACGTCGCAGAGGCCCGCCTTCGGTCTTGCGCAGGAAAGTAGGCTCATCCCACAGAAACATCTGCGCCAGCTCCGCGTTCTCCAGGCCGTGGCGGGGCTGGAAGTCCTGCTCGCGGCTGGGCTTGGCGAAGCGGTTCCAGGGGCAGACGATCTGACAGTCGTCGCAGCCGAATACCCGGTTGCCCATCATCGAGCGCAACTCCACGGGAATCGGCCCTTTGAGTTCGATGGTCAGGTAGGAGATGCAGCGGCGTGCATCCAGCACGTACGGGCCGACGAAGGCCTGGGTGGGGCAGATGTCCAGGCAAGCCGTGCAGCGGCCGCAGTGTTCGCTGGTGGTGGCCTGGTCCACTGGCAGAGGCAGGTCGACGAACAGTTCGGCCAGAAAGAAATAGCTGCCGGCCTTGCGGTTGAGCAACAGAGTGTTCTTGCCGATCCAGCCAAGCCCGGCTTGTTCGGCCAGGGCCTTTTCCAGAACTGGCGCGCTGTCGACGAAGGCTCGGTAGCCAAAGGGGCCAATGGCCTGCTGGATGCGGTCGGCCAGCGACTGCACACGCTTGCGCACCAGCTTGTGGTAGTCCCTGCCCAAGGCATAGCGGGACACGTAGGCCTTCTCCGGCTGGGCCAGGCGCTGCGCCATCTGCGTGTCGCCGGGCAGATAGTCCATGCGCAGCGAGACGACGCGCACGGTGCCTGGGATCAGTTGCTCGGGGTGGGCGCGCTTGCTGCCGTGCGCCCCCAGGTATTCCATCTCCCCCTGATAACCGGCGTCCAGCCAGCGCTGCAGGTGGTGCTCGTGTTCGCCCAGGTCGATACCGGCGATGCCGACGTGGGCAAAGCCCAGTTCCTGGCCCCACAGCTTGATGTTGTGGGCCAATGCGTCGAGGTCAGGTGTGGAGGCGGACATGGATGGGCAAGCAATACGGGCAGAGGTGCGTATAATTCTGCCAGACATTGGAGCTTTTGACCCCATGCAACAGACCAGTAACCCCCTACACACACCCACAGTGCTGAGCAGCCTGACCGTTGCCCACCTGCCGCCACGCCCTGCTCAGGCCCATAAAGGTGACTTCGGCCATGTGCTGGTGGTCGGCGGCGACCTTGGCACCGGCGGCTCCGTCCTGCTCAGTGCCGAGGCCGCCTTGCGCTGCGGCGCTGGGTTGGTGAGCGTGGCCACGCGGCCGGAGCACGTGGGCGCCGGGCTGACCCGCATGCCCGAAACCATGTGCCTGGGCGTGCAGTCGGCCAACCAGTTGATGACCGTGCTGGGCCGCGCTTCGGTGGCGGTCGTGGGGCCTGGCCTGGGGCAGGCGGCATGGGGTCGCAGCCTGCTGTCCGCCGTGGCCAACGCCGATGGCGCGCAGGTCTGGGATGCCGATGCCCTGAACCTGCTGGCAGCCACGCCCCTTGCGCTGCCCAGTGGCAGTATCCTGACCCCGCATCCAGGCGAAGCTGCGCGGCTGCTGGGTATTTCCACCGAAGCGGTGCAGGCGGATCGCCCGGGTGCAGCGCGCAAGCTGGCACGCCGCCACAACAGCGTGTGTGTGCTCAAGGGCGCAGGTACCCTGGTCGCCGACCCCGAAGGGCGGCTGGCGCGCTGCGACCGTGGCCATCCGGCCATGGCGGGCGCAGGCCTTGGGGATGTGCTCAGTGGCGTGTGCGGCGCGCTGCTGGCCCAGGGGCTTGGCGCCTGGGACGCCGCAGGCCTGGGCGTCTGGCTGCATGCCTGTGCTGGCGAGCGCCTGGGTAGCGGCGGCCGTGGGTTGGCCGCCAGTGACCTGATACCTGTGATTCGTGAGTTGTTGGAGGAGCATTCAGCGTGTCTGGCTTAAACCTGTTTCTGGCCGACGAAGCGGCCATGGTCGCCTTCGGCGGCCAACTCGCCCGGGTGACCGGTGGGCGCGGGGTCATCTTCCTGGAAGGCGACCTTGGCGCTGGCAAGACAACCCTGTCTCGCGGCCTTATTCGTGGGTTGGGCCATACGGGTGCGGTGAAAAGCCCTACATTTACCGTGGTAGAACCCTACGAGATTGGTGATGTCCGAGCTTTTCACTTCGACCTCTATCGGCTGGTCGATCCGGAGGAGCTTGAGTTCATGGGCATTCGTGACTATTTCGAGGATGATCCACTGTGCCTGTTCGAGTGGCCACAAAAGGGTGCGGGCGTTTTGCCAAAGCCTGACCTGACCATTACCATAAGCCCCCAGGCGAGCGGACGCTCGCTTGTACTTTCGCCGCAGGGGGCTCGCGGCGACGCCTGGTGCGTGGCACTGGCCGAATACTATAAACAGCAAGCGGGGTAGGTATGCGCATACGCGCACTGGTCGCCATCGTTGGGCTTTTGCTGACAACGGTGACCGTTGAGGCTCTGGCCGTCACTCAAGTCAAGAGCGTGCGCCTGTGGCGTGCGCCGGACAACACCCGGTTGGTCTTCGACCTGTCCGGGCCTGTGCAGCACAGTGTCTTCACATTGAGCGCACCCGATCGGCTGGTCATCGACATCAACGGCGCAACCCTGGGCGCACCCTTGAAGGTGGCAACGTCCAATACGCCGATCAGCAGCGTGCGCTCGGCCCAGCGCACACCGACCGACCTGCGGGTGGTCGTGGACCTGAAGAAGTCGGTCACGCCCAAGAGCTTTACCTTGGCGCCCAACGCGCAATACGGCAATCGTCTGGTGGTCGACCTGTACGACCAGGAGGCGGACGCCATTGCCGCCAGTGCCCCAACGCCTGCGCCGCCACCGGTGCAGGCACCGGCCACCACGCCAGCGGTGCCCGTCACGCCGACCCAGCCAGCCATCAAGCTGCCACCGGTGCCCAGTGGCAAGCGCGACATCGTGGTGGCCATCGATGCTGGCCACGGTGGCGAGGATCCTGGCGCTTCGGGCTCCAGCGGGCAGCATGAAAAAGACATCGTCCTGCAGATCGCCCGCGAACTGCAGCGCCAGATCAACAGCGAGAAGGGCTTTCGCGCCGAGCTGACGCGCACGGGCGACTACTTCATCCCATTGCGCAAGCGCACCGAGATCGCTCGCAAGAAAGGCGCCGACCTCTTCATCTCCATCCACGCCGATGCTGCCCCGTCGCGCGCTGCCTTCGGCGCCTCGGTGTTCGCCTTGTCCGACCGCGGTGCGACCTCCGAGACCGCACGCTGGCTGGCCGATACGGAAAACCGCTCCGACCTGATCGGCGGTGCCGGCAATGTCAGCCTCGACGACAAGGACCGCATGCTGGCCGGGGTGCTGCTCGACCTGTCGATGACGGCCACGCTCAGTTCCAGCCTCAACGTCGGTCAGAAGGTGCTGGGCAACATGGGGCGTATCACCTCGCTGCACAAGCAGCGCGTGGAGCAGGCCGGCTTCATGGTGCTCAAGTCCCCGGACATTCCGTCGATCCTGGTCGAGACCGGTTTCATCTCGAACAATGCAGAAGCCGCCAAGCTGGCTACGCGCAGCCACCAGCAGGCATTGGCCCGCTCCATTCACACCGGGGTTCGCCAGTACTTCCAGCAGAACCCACCGCCAGGCACCTACGTGGCGTGGCTACGCGACAGCGGCAAGATCGCCCAGGGCCCGCGTGAACATACGGTGCGGCCTGGTGAGACCCTGGCCATGCTCGCGGTTCGCTATCAAGTCAGCGTCACCAGCCTGCGCAGTACCAACAGCCTCAAGACCGATGAACTGAAGGTCGGCCAGCGCCTGGACATTCCTGCCACCACGTTGGCCTCGCAATGAGCGGCGGCTCACGCATCCAGCTGCTCAGCCCGCGGCTGGCCAACCAGATTGCGGCTGGCGAGGTGGTGGAACGGCCCGCATCGGTTGCCAAGGAGCTGTTGGAAAACAGTCTCGACTCCGGTGCTCGCCGGATCGACGTGGACGTCGAGCAAGGTGGTATCAAGCTGCTGAAGGTGCGCGACGATGGCAGCGGCATCTCTGCCGACGACCTGCCGCTGGCGCTGGAGCGCCATGCCACCAGCAAGATCCGCGAGCTGGAAGACCTCGAAGGCGTCCTGAGCCTGGGGTTTCGCGGTGAAGCCCTGGCGTCGATCAGCTCGGTCGCACGGCTGACCCTGACCTCGCGCACGGCCAACGCCAGCGAAGCCTGGCAGGTGGAAACCGAAGGGCGCGAGATGACCGCGCGGGTGCAGCCTGCTGCGCACCCTGTCGGCACGTCCGTGGAAGTGCGGGACCTGTTTTTCAACACGCCGGCGCGGCGCAAGTTTCTCAAGGCCGAGAAAACCGAATTCGACCACCTGCAGGAAGTGATCAGGCGCCTGGCACTGGCCCGGTTCGACGTGGCCTTCCATCTGCGGCACAACGGCAAGAGCATTCTGAGCTTGCACGAGGCCCGCGAGGAAGCCGACCGGGCCCGGCGGGTGGGCGCCATCTGTGGTCCCGGTTTCATGGAGCAGGCCCTGCCCATCGACGTGGAGCGCAACGGTCTGCGCCTGTGGGGGTGGGTCGGGTTGCCGACGTACTCGCGCAGCCAGGCAGACTTGCAGTACTTCTTCGTGAACGGGCGCGCGGTGCGTGACAAGCTGGTGGCCCATGCCGTACGCCAGGCTTACCGGGACGTGCTGTTCAACGGTCGTCACCCGACCTTCGTACTGTTCCTTGAGCTTGAGCCCAACGGCGTGGACGTCAACGTTCACCCAACCAAGCACGAAGTGCGCTTCCGTGAAGGCCGAAGCGTCCACGATTTCCTGTACGGCACCTTGCACCGTGCCCTGGCCGATGTGCGTCCCGAAGACCAGTTGGCTGCCCCGGCTGCCCTGCCTGAGGCGACCCGGCCGACGGGGCAGCAAGCAGGCGAGTTCGGGCCTCAGGGCGAAATGCGCCTGGCTGCGGCCGTGCTCGAGCAACCACGTGCTGCGCCGTCTCCCATTGCCGGCAGTGGCAGTGGCGCGGGTTACCAGTACTCATACACGCCCAGGCCGTCGCAGCCATTGCCGGCTGCCGAGGCCCAGGCGGTCTATCGCGAGTTCTACAAGCCCTTGAGCGAAGGCGCTGCCGCGCTGCCGGAAAGCCAGGGCGACATCCCCCCGCTTGGCTTCGCATTGGCCCAGCTCAAGGGCATCTACATTTTGGCCGAGAACGCCGCGGGCCTGGTGCTCGTCGACATGCATGCCGCCCATGAACGGATCATGTACGAGCGGCTGAAGGTGGCCATGGCCAGCGAGGGTCTTAGCGGTCAGCCGCTGCTGGTGCCCGAAACGCTCGCCCTGAGCCAGCGCGAGGCCGATTGCGCCGAAGAACACGCGGCCTGGTTCCAGCGCCTGGGCTTCGAACTGCAGCGCCTGGGCCCGGAAACGCTGGCGATTCGCCAGATTCCAGCATTGCTCAAGCAGGCCGAAGCCAACCGCCTGGTGCAGGATGTGCTGGCGGACCTCATGGAGTACGGCACCAGCGACCGTATTCAGGCACACCTGAACGAACTGCTCGGCACCATGGCCTGCCACGGTGCCGTGCGTGCCAATCGGCGCCTGGCGATTCCTGAAATGAACGCCTTGCTGCGCGACATGGAAAATACCGAGCGCAGCGGCCAGTGCAACCATGGCCGTCCCACATGGACCCAGATGGGCCTGGATGATCTGGACAAACTATTCCTGCGCGGTCGATGACATGAGTGGCAAGCCCCCTGCAATATTCCTGATGGGCCCGACCGCGTCGGGCAAGACCGACCTGGCCATCGAGCTGAGCAAGGTCTTGCCCTGCGAACTGGTGAGCGTTGATTCTGCCCTGGTCTATCGGGGCATGGACATTGGTTCGGCAAAGCCCTCGAAGGTCGTCCTGGCTGCCCACCCGCACCACCTGATCGACATCCGCGACCCGGCCGAAGCCTACTCGGCAGCGCAGTTTCGTGCCGACGCCTTGCGCGTGATGGCCGAGATCACCGCACGTGGCAACATCCCCTTGCTGGTGGGCGGGACCATGCTCTATTACAAGGCGTTGACCGAGGGGCTGGCCGACATGCCGGCGGCCGATGCCCAGGTCAGGGCCGAGCTCGAGGCTCTGGCCGAGGCCGAGGGCCTGGCAGCGCTGCATCGGCAGTTGGCTGAGGTCGATCCGGAGTCGGCCGCGCGCATTCATCCCAACGATCCGCAGCGGTTGATCCGGGCGCTGGAGGTGTACCGGGTCAGCGGGCAAAGCATGACGGCCCATCGCCAGCGTCAATTGGCTGAAAGTAGCGGTGTAGACGCAAGCGCCTGCGGTCATTTGCCCTATACTGTCGCCAGTCTTGCGATTGCGCCTACAGATCGTCACATTCTGCATCAGCGAATTGCGTTACGATTTTCACAGATGTTGGAACAGGGCTTTGTCGACGAGGTCCGATTGCTGCGAGCCAGAAGTGACTTGCACGCCGGGCTGCCGTCTATACGGGCAGTGGGCTATCGGCAGGTCTGGGATTACCTGGACGGCCAGCTGACTGAGAATGAGATGCGTGAACGCGGTATCATCGCGACCAGGCAGCTGGCCAAGCGGCAATTCACCTGGCTGCGTGGCTGGCCAGGCGTGCATTGGCTCGACAGCCTGGCCTGCGACAATCTGTCCCGCACCTTGAAATACCTTGGGGCCGTCTCCATATTGAGCTGAGTCCCTGCTGATTGCCGTCTATCCTTGTGAAAGCCGGCCTTACTTATCGTTTTTTCAGATTTTCCAATTATTTATCCTTACAGGAGTGCGGCATATGTCAAAAGGGCATTCGCTACAAGACCCTTACCTGAATACCTTGAGAAAAGAAAAGGTTCCGGTTTCGATCTACCTGGTCAACGGCATCAAGCTGCAAGGCTCGATCGAGTCGTTCGACCAGTTCGTGGTACTGCTGAAGAACACCGTCAGCCAGATGGTCTACAAGCACGCCATTTCCACTGTTGTACCTGCCCGCCCGGTTCGTCTGCCAAGCCCGTCCGATTCCGATCACGGCGACAGCGAGCCAGGCAACGCCTGATAGGAGCCTGCATTGTTCTTTGAGCGCCACGGTGGTGGTGAACGCGCGCTGCTCGTTCACTTGGAAGGTCAGAACCCTGAGGCGCGCGAAGACCCGCAGGAGTTTCAGGAACTCGCGTTGTCGGCCGGTGCCGACATCGTCTCGCTGGTAACGGTCACGAGGCATCAGCCCTCGGCCAAGTACCTGATTGGCAGTGGCAAGGTCGAGGAGTTGCACGACCGTGTCCATGCCGAGCAGGTAGACCTGGTGATTTTCAATCACACCCTCACGCCCAGCCAGGAGCGCAACCTCGAACGCGTGTTCGAGTGCCGTGTGCTCGACAGGACCGGGCTGATTCTGGATATCTTCGCTCAGCGCGCACGTACCCACGAAGGCAAGCTGCAGGTCGAACTGGCCCAGCTTGAGCACATGAGTACGCGGCTGGTACGCGGCTGGACCCACCTTGAGCGACAAAAAGGGGGTATTGGCCTGCGGGGGCCGGGTGAAACTCAGCTCGAAACCGACCGTCGCCTGCTGCGCGTGCGCATCCGGCAGATCAAGTCCCGCCTCGAGAAAGTGCGCAGCCAGCGTGAACAGGCGCGTCGCGGGCGTAAGCGTGCGGACATCCCGTCGGTCTCGCTGGTGGGCTACACCAACGCCGGCAAGTCCACGTTGTTCAACGCCCTGACCCAGTCGCAGGTGTACGCGGCCGACCAGTTGTTCGCTACCCTCGACCCGACGCTGCGTCGGCTTGAGCTCAACGACCTGGGGCCTATCGTGCTGGCCGATACCGTGGGCTTCATCCGGCACCTGCCGCACAAGCTGGTCGAGGCGTTTCGAGCTACGCTCGAGGAGTCGAGCAACTCCGACCTGCTGCTGCACGTGATCGATGCCCATGAGCCCGAGCGCATGGAGCAGATCGAGCAGGTGCTGGCAGTATTGGGCGAGATTGGCGCTGAAGGCTTGCCGATCCTCGAGGTGTATAACAAACTCGACCTGCTCGAAGAGGTCGAGCCGCAGATCCAGCGCAACGCCGACGGCAAGCCGGAGCGGGTCTGGGTTTCGGCACGTGACGGGCGTGGCCTGGAGCTGGTTGGCCAGGCGATTGCCGAGTTGCTGGGTGATGATCTGTTTGTCGGCACCTTGTGCCTGGAACAACGTTTTGCTCGCCTGCGCGCGCAATTCTTTGACTTGGGCGCGGTGCAGAGTGAAGCGCATGATGAAGAAGGGCGCAGCCTGCTGAGCGTGCGTCTGCCCAGGGTCGAACTCAATCGCCTGGTCAGCCGTGAAGGCATGGAGCCGCAAGTGTTTGTCGAGCAACACACTTTGCAATAAATGCCCCACGAGGTCGTCGGGCAGCAGTGACAGGCATTCTGTAGCATTGGACGGCGCGCCGTGGGCGCGTCTTTGCTTTATCAGATGGAGAGCGCTATGGCTTGGAACGAGCCGGGTGGCAACTCGAACAATCAGGATCCCTGGGGCGGCCGCCGCGGTGGCGGTGGTGGCGGCGACAAAAAAGGTCCGCCGGATCTGGACGAGGCCTTCCGCAAACTGCAGGACAGCCTCAACGGCATGTTCGGTGGTGGCAAGAAACGGGGTGGCGGTGACCGCAATGTCGGCAAGGGCGGCGGCCTGGGGCTGCTGGCCATCGGCCTGGCAGTGCTGGCGGCCATCTGGCTGTACAGCGCCGTGTATGTCGTCGACGAGCAGGAGCAAGCCGTCGTGCTGCGCTTCGGCAAGTATTATGAGACGGTCGGTCCCGGCCTGAACATCTACTTCCCGCCGATCGATCGCAAGTACATGGAAAACGTCACGCGCGAGCGGGCCTACACCAAGCAGGGCCAGATGCTGACCGAAGACGAGAACATCGTCGAGGTGCCGCTGACCGTCCAGTACAAGATCAGCAACCTGCAGGACTTCGTGCTCAACGTCGACCAGCCCGAGGTCAGCCTGCAGCATGCGACCGACAGCGCCCTGCGTCACGTGGTGGGCTCTACGTCCATGGACCAGGTGTTGACCGAAGGTCGTGAACAGATGGCCGTGGACATCCGCGAACGTCTGCAGCGTTTCCTCGACAACTACCGCACCGGTATCACCGTTACCCAGGTCAACGTGCAGAGCGCGGCAGCCCCGCGTGAAGTGCAGGAAGCCTTCGATGACGTGATCCGGGCCCGCGAAGACGAGCAGCGTGCCCGCAACCAGGCCGAGTCCTACGCCAATGGCGTGGTGCCTGAAGCCCGTGGTCAGGCTCAGCGCATCATCGAAGACGCCAACGGCTACCGCGATGAAGTCATTGCCCGAGCCAAAGGTGAGGCCGACCGCTTCACCAAGCTGGTCACCGAGTACCGCAAGGCACCTGACGTGACCCGTCAGCGCCTGTACCTGGAAACCATGCAGGCGGTGTATAGCAATTCGAGCAAGGTCATGGTGGCGACCAAGGACGGGCAGAACAACCTGCTCTACCTGCCGCTGGACAAGATGGTCGAAGGCAGCCGCAACCCGTCCGCGCCTGCAAGCGGCGTATCGTCGGCCAACGACGCTGCGGCCGCGCGCTCGGCGCAGGACACGCAACAGCAACAGCAGCCGCTGCGCACTAGGGAGAGCCGCTGATGAGCAACCGATCGCTGATCGCCCTGATCGCCGCCGTGGTTCTGGCCATCGTGGCCTGGAACAGCTTCTACATCGTGTCCCAGACCGAACGTGCAGTTCTGCTGCGCTTCGGTAAGGTCGTCCAGGCCGATGTCCAGCCAGGGCTGCACGTGAAAGTGCCGTACGTGAACCAGGTACGCAAGTTCGACGCCCGCCTGATGACCCTCGACGCGCCTACCCAGCGGTTCCTGACCCTGGAGAAGAAAGCGGTGATGGTCGACGCCTATGCCAAATGGCGCGTCAAGGATGCCGAGCGCTTCTACACGGCCACCTCCGGCATGAAGCAGATTGCTGACGAGCGTCTGTCCCGTCGTCTGGAAAGCGGCCTGCGTGACCAGTTCGGCAAGCGCACCTTGCACGAGGTGGTGTCGGGTGAGCGTGACGCGTTGATGGCCGACATCACCGCTTCGCTGAACCGCATGGCCAACAAGGAGCTGGGTATCGAGGTCGTCGACGTCCGCGTCAAGGCCATCGACCTGCCCAAGGAAGTCAACCGCAGCGTGTTCGACCGCATGAGCACCGAGCGTGAGCGCGAGGCGCGCGAGCACCGGGCCAAGGGTAACGAGCTGGCTGAAGGTATTCGTGCAGACGCCGATCGTCAGCGCCGTGTGCTGCTGGCCGAGGCCTATCGCGAAGCTGAAGAGACCCGCGGTGACGGTGATGCCCAGGCGGCTTCCATCTACGCCAAGGCCTACACGCAGGACGCTGATTTCTATGCGTTCTACCGTAGCCTGCAAGCCTACCGCGAGAGCTTCTCCAGCAAGAGCGACGTGCTGGTCCTGGATCCGAAGAACGAGTTCTTCCGCTTCATGGACAAGAGCAGGCCCTGAGTCGAATTCGGGCAGGCGCCCCGCCTGGCAGCTAAAACGCCAGGCAGGGTGCATCCCGAATCAAAAGGGGTGTATGATGAGTCAGCCGGGAAATTTCCCGGCTTTTTTGCGTCTGCAAGGTTGATCGGCCCGGTGTCGGTCCGCTTTTGACACGTTCGCAAGGCAATTCGAGGGTATCGGGTACGGTGGCTGCGCTGGGATCAGTGCTGCCCGTTGCTGTGCGCGATACCTGCTTTACTGACGGCCGGCCTGCTGGCGGCCGCCCGGACCAGAGGGGAAAAGGCGTAATGGCAACGGTAGACCGCTGGCTGCTGCCAGATGGCATCGAGGAAGTACTGCCACCTGAGGCTGCGCGTATCGAGATCGCGCGTCGCCAGGTGTTGGACCTGTTCCAGAGTTGGGGTTACGAACTGGTCGTCACCCCGCATATCGAGTACCTGGAGTCGCTGCTCACCGGCGCCGGCCAGGACCTGGATCAGCGTACCTTCAAGGTAGTAGACCCGCAGTCCGGCCGCCTGATGGGCTTTCGTGCCGACTTCACGCCGCAGGTTGCGCGCATCGACGCCCATACCCTGCGCCGTGAAGGCCCAAGCCGGTTGTGCTACGCCGGCAGTGTGCTGCATGCCCAGCCGCGTGCCTTGTCCACCTCGCGCAGCCCTATCCAGCTGGGTGCCGAACTGTATGGCGATGCCAGCCCCACCAGCGATGTGGAAGTCATCAGCCTGATGCTCGCCACGTTGCAGTTGGCCGATGTGCCTGATGTCCACATGGACCTGGGCCATGTGGGTATCTACCGTGGGTTGGCTCGGGCCGCCGGTCTGTCGGGCGCGGTCGAGCAGCAGTTGTTCGACGCCCTGCAACGTAAGGCGGTCGACGAAGTGCAGGCGCTGACGGCCGACGTGCCAAACGATGTGGGCAACATGTTGCGAGCCCTGGTCGAGCTATGCGGCGGCAGGGAAGTCCTGGCCGAGGCCCGCGTACGCCTGGGTCGTGCACCTGCCAGCGTGCTGGCGGCCCTGGACGATTTGCTGGCCATCGCCGATCGGCTGGCCGCCCGTTACCCGCAGTTGCCGTTGTACTTCGACCTGGGTGAGCTGCGCGGTTACAACTACCACACGGGCGTGGTGTTTGCGGTGTTCGTACCAGGTGAAGGGCAGTCGATTGCCCAAGGCGGCCGTTATGACGACATCGGCGCCGACTTTGGCCGGGCGCGCCCGGCTACCGGTTTCTCCACGGATTTGAAGACCCTGGTCACACTGGGGCGAGCGGAGGTCGTACTGCCCACGGGCGGCATCTGGATGCCGGACAGTGGCGATGCGGCCCTATGGCAGCATGTCTGCCAGTTGCGCAACGAGGGCCAGCGTGTGGTCCAGGCCCTGCCTGGTCAGCCGCTGAGTGCTGCCCTTGAAGCGGATTGTGATCGTCAATTGATTCAGCAAGACGGGCGCTGGCAGGTTCTGCCGCTGGCCCAGTGAGTTTCTGCGTCGGCAACAGGCCGGCAACCAAGTTTGCGTGAATGAGGACCAATGTAATGGGTAAGAATGTCGTCGTCCTGGGCACCCAGTGGGGTGATGAGGGCAAAGGCAAGATCGTCGATCTGCTGACCGAACATGCTGCCGCCGTCGTGCGCTACCAGGGTGGCCACAATGCGGGCCACACCCTGGTGATCAACGGTGAAAAGACCGTTCTGCACCTGATTCCATCCGGCATCCTGCGTGAAGGCGTGCAATGCCTGATCGGCAACGGTGTGGTCGTTGCACCCGATGCACTGATGCGCGAGATCACCAAGTTGGAAGAGAAGGGCGTACCGGTGCGTGAGCGCCTGCGCATTTCCCCGGCTGCGCCGCTGATCCTGTCGTACCACGTCGCGCTGGACCAGGCCCGTGAAAAAGCCCGTGGCGAAGCCAAGATCGGCACCACCGGCCGTGGTATTGGCCCAGCGTACGAAGACAAGGTTGCCCGCCGTGGCCTGCGCGTGGGCGATCTGTTCCACCGCGAGCGTTTTGCCGCAAAGCTGGGCGAGCTGCTGGACTACCACAACTTCCAGCTGGTGAATTACTACAAAGAGCCTGCCATCGATTTCCAGCAGACGCTGGACGAGTGCATGGCCTACGCCGAACAGCTCAAGCCGATGATGCTCGACGTCACTGCCGAGCTGCACAACCTGCGTCGTGCCGGCAAGGACATCATGTTCGAAGGCGCACAGGGCTCGCTGCTGGACATCGACCACGGTACCTACCCGTACGTCACCAGCTCCAACACCACCGCTGGCGGTATCTCGACCGGTTCCGGCGTGGGCCCGATGTACCTGGACTACATCCTGGGCATCACCAAGGCCTACACCACCCGCGTAGGTTCGGGTCCGTTCCCAACCGAACTGTTCGATGACACGGGCGCCACCTTGGCCAAGCGTGGCCATGAGTTCGGTTCCACGACCGGGCGTGCCCGTCGTTGCGGCTGGTTCGATGCCGTCATCCTGCGCCGCGCCATCGACGTCAACAGCATCTCGGGTATCTGCCTGACCAAGCTCGACGTGCTCGACGGCCTGGAGACCATCAACATCTGCGTAGGTTACAAGGATGCCAATGGTGAAGTGATCGAAGCCCCGACCGATGCCGACAGCTACATCGGCCTGCAACCGGTGTACGAAACACTGCCGGGCTGGAGCGAGTCGACCCTGGGTGCCAAGACCCTGGAAGCGCTGCCTGCCAATGCGCGTGCCTACATCACCCGCATCGAGGAACTGATCGGCGCACCGATCGACATCATCTCCACCGGCCCGGACCGCAACGAAACCATCGTGCTGCGTCATCCGTTCGCCTGATCTGCCCTCCAGGCTGATCTGACGCCGTGGCCCTGAACAGGGGTCGCGGCGTTTTTCATTGTGGGTACGAAGCTCGTATTGCTTGAGCTTGGCGTGTATCCCCGCTGCTACCGGCATAACCCTTGCTGTAAGAATTGTCTGTCGATGCCATCAAAGTAATGGCGCCAGAAAACACGAGGGTTTTACCGTGTCTGCCATCCTTTCGCTGTTACGAAGCCGCCTGTTGCGGCCTGTTTTTGTGGCCTTGGGTATCGCCCTTTTGGTGCAGGTGCTGGTGGCCGTTGCCCTGACACGAAGCACGGTTTCGGCCCTTGAGCGCGAACTGGCCCAACGCCTTGGGCATGACAGCCAACAACTCACGACTGATCTGGAACAAGCCGGCCAGGAGGTGCGCGCAGGCCTCGATGGCTTGTCTGCCAGCACTCGCCAACGCTTGAGTGCAGGGCTCTCGACACGCCTGCAGGCCGAGCAGCAGCAACTGCGCGAGACCCTCGAAGGCACCTTGAAAGAGTCCGCCAACGACATGGCAGAGTTGCTGGCCTCGGTGGCGCCGCGCGCCATCTGGGACAAGGATGTGCCGGTGTTATCGGATTTCGCCCGACGGGCGCAGCGCAATCCCAACGTTCTGTTCGTGATTTATGACGATGCAGAAGGCCAGCACCTGACCCGCTACCTGAACCGACAGAACCCAATCAACCAGGCATTGCTCGAGAAGGGGCAAGGGGAGCGGGCGCTGGACAAAGTAATCGAGGCCGCACGCCGCGACCCTGCTGTGTACATGGTCGAAGCGTCGATCAACCCGAATGGGGCAGAAATCGGCAAGGTGCTGATGGGTGTTTCAACCGCCGGCATCGATCAGCAGCTGGCCGCTCTGGATCAACGTTTCGCGGCCTTGATCACCAGCAGCGAACAGTTGGTTGGCGACAGCCTGGTGGGGGCGGCTGCCGACAGTGGCAAGACACTGCGTGAACGCCTGGAGGCTGCGCAAGGCAGCGCCGCGGCCATGCAGAACAATACAGCTCAAACCGTGCGCGATGCGGCTGCAGAATTGCGTTGGCGCATCGGCCTGGGCCTGGTGCTGGTGGGGCTGGGCGTGCTGTTGGTGGTGGCCATAGTGCTGGGCCGGCGTGTGGTGAGCAAGTTGCGCCTGTTGATCGCGGCGCTCGATGACCTGGCAGCGGGCGAAGGCGACCTGACCAAGCGGGTACCCCTGGACAGCCGCGACGAGATTGGCGACATGGCCTCAGCGGTCAATCGCTTCGTCGACAAGCTGCAACCTATCGTGCGCGAAGCCGGTGACGTGGCCGAGCGCACCGGTGTGGAGATCGGCGCCATGACCCAGCGCAACGCAGGCGCCGATGCCGCCGCCGCGTTGCAGCGTGATGAGGTGGCGGCCAGCCTGAGCGACCTGTCGAGCATGGCTGAAGAAGCCCAGGCCGAGAGCCATGCCATGCAGGCCGCCTTGCAGCAGGTGGTGGACATTCGCCAGGCCACTGACGAAAACAGTCGCACCTCGACGCAACTGGCCGGGCTCATCGAAAACCTGGCCGGGCAGGTGGATGCAGGCTCGCAGGTCATCGAGCGCCTGGCCAAGCAAAGCGAGCAGATCGAGGTGGTGCTGACGGTCATCCACGGCATTGCCGAGCAAACCAACCTGCTAGCCCTCAACGCCGCCATCGAAGCCGCCCGTGCCGGCGAGACGGGGCGAGGCTTTGCCGTAGTGGCGGATGAAGTCAGGGCGTTGGCGAGCAAGACGCAACGCTCCACCGGTGACATCCAGGCGCATATTGCCGCACTGCAGGCAGGGGCGAAGGAGGCGGTGGCCACGATCAGTCAGGCGGGTACAAAGGCCAGCGAAGGGCTGCTGGTGCTGCGTGACAACGAGCGTCGCCAGCAGTCGGTACAGGCTGCCGTCGAGCAGGTGCATGCGGCGATAGGCCTGGCCACCCGCGCCGCCGAACAGCAGGCCAATGGCGCGCAAGCGGTGCGCGGCAGGGTGCAGAACATTCATACCCAGGCCGAACGTTCAGCCGAAGTGGTGATGCAGACCACGGCAAGCAGCAAGGTGCTTGACGATCTGGCGGCCCAGCTTCGGGCAAGTCTGGGCCAGTTCCGGGCGTGATGCGCTTTGGGCCATCACGCGCGGTTCAGGTACATCCGCGTTGTCAGCAAATACACCGGCAACCCTGAAACCACGATCAGCAGCGCCGCATAGGGTGCCGCCGCTGCGAACTCGACATTGGCCGTGTGTGCCCAGACTTCGGTGGCAAGGGTCGTCATGCCGGTAGGACTGAGCAGCAACGTTGCCGTCAATTCCTTCATGGCGTCCAGAAACACCAGGGCGAAGGCCGCTGCCATCGCCGGGAAGATGATCGGCAGGGTCACTTTGCAGAACGCGGCAAAGCTGCTTGCACCCAGGGTGCGGGCCGCCTCTTCCAGCGTAGGGGATGCCTTGTTCAAGGCCGTGCGCACGGGCGACTGGGCCAAAGGCAGGAACAGCAGTGCATAGGCCAGAAGCAGTAACGCCGTGGTCTGGTACAGCGCCGGCACGTAGTGCAGGGCAAAGAACACCAGCGTCAGGGCAATGACAAGCCCGGGCAGGGCATGCAACAGGTAGGGCAGGCGTTCTGCCCAGATGGCCAGGCGCCCCTTGTAGCGCACCACCAGGAAGCTGATCGGCAGAGCCAGCACGACGCAGAAACCGGCGCCGCCTAGCGACACGGACAGCGATGTGAACAGTGCCCTGGAAATATCCGCAATGGGGAACGCTGCGGATGAACCCACACTGAGCCAGTAACCGAGCATGGCCAATGGAATACCGCTGCCCAATACGGCCAGGCCCAGGCAGAACACTTGAGCAGGTATCGCCCAGCCACGCAGCTTTACAGGTTGAGCGCGGCGTGCCACGCCCTGGCCAATGCGTACATGCCGTGCCTTGCCACGTACCCGCAGTTCCAGCCACAGCATGATCAAGCACATGGCCAACAGCACGGCGGACAACATGGCCGCGTTGGCGTTGCTGAATTCCAGCTCGAACTGCTGGTAGATGGCGGTGGTGAATGTCTGCAAGCCCAGAATCGACAGTGCGCCGAACTCCACGAGCATGTGCAGGGCGATCAGCAGGGCGCCACCCAGCATCGACGGCCACAGCAAGGGCAGGGTGACTTTCCGGTACACGCTCCAGCGGCTGCAACCCAATGTGCGCGCCGACTCCTCAAGGGAGGTGTCCAGGTTGCGTAAAGTGGCCGCCACCGGGAGGAAGATCAGCGGGTACTTGGACAGGGCCATTACCAGAATGGCGCCGCCCAAGCCTTCGAAGTCCGAGCTCAGCGAAACCCAGGTAAAGCTGCTGACGAACGACGGCACGGCAAAGGGCAGGCACAGCACCACCCCCCACAACCTGCGCCCGGGCAGGTCGCTGCGTTCCAGCAGCCATGCCAGCGCCAGGCCTACGACCATACAGGTCAGCGTAACCCCGACCATCAGCAGCAGGGTGTTGCGCATCAGCCCCCATACGTAGGGGCGCCACAACAGGTACAGCGCCTCTCGCCAGCCGGCTTCCCAGGCTTTGATGGCCACGTAGAGCAATGGCAGTACGCTCATCGCCACCAGGAAAAGCACGGGCAGCACCACCCAGATCGAGGGGCGCTTGCGGCGCGGTACGAAACGTACCGGCACCGGCTGGGTCAGGGCGGCAGTCATCAGAGCAGACCGACCTCACGCTCAAGCTCAAGGGCTTCTTCGGCATTGCCGAGGTCGGCCGGCGTGATCTTGGGCGGGCGCAACTCGTCGAACGGCTTCAGGCCGCGATCGGAAACCATGCCCTTGTGCAGTGGGTATTCGGCCGTGGTCTGGGTGATCACGCGCTGGCCTTCTTCGCTGGCCATCCAGTTGAGCAATGCCTGGGCTTCCTTGGGATGCTTGCTGGCCTTCACGGCCGCGGCACCCGAAATGGTCACCAGGTTGCCGGCGTCGCCATCGGCCAGGTAGTACAGCTTGGAGTCAAGCTTGCCGCGCTCGCGCTCCAGGGCGTACCAGTAGTAGTTGTTGACCAGCACCGCGCCCACTTCACCTTTCTCCACGGCCTTGAGGGCGACCATGTTGTTGGTGTAGGTCTTGCCGAATGCCTTCAGGCCGGTCAGCCATTCTTCCGTTGCTTCGCGGCCATGCATCTTCAGGATGGCTACCGCCTGCTCCTGGAAGGCCCCGCTGGTGGGTACGAAGCCAACGCGCCCGTCCCATTCAGGGTTGGCGAAGTCCATGACCGTGGTCGGCAGGTCCTTCTCGTCGATTTTCTTGGGGTTGTACACCACCACCCGGGTCCGCGCGGTCACGCCCATCCAGGTACCGTTGGCGGCGACATATTCCTTGGGCAGCATGTTGAGCGTGGCATCATCGATCTTTGCCAGCAGGCCCAGCTCACCCAGGTTATTCAGGGGTGGCGACTCTTCGGTATAGATGATGTCGGCCGGCGAGCGCTCGCCTTCTTCGATGATCTGGCTGGCCAGCTGGTTGCTGCTGCCCTTGCGGATATTGATATGGATGCCGGTCTTGGCTTCATAAGCCTTGGCGATGGCCTCGCCGATTTCCTTGTGCTGACCGTTGTACATGGTCAAGGTGACCGGCGCATCTGCCATGGCGGCCGGAGCGCCGATGACCAGGCTCAACACGGCGGCGGCCAGGGTGCGCATCAGCGGTTGCGGGCGGATCGTCATGCGGGTACTTCCTCGCTTACGGCTACATATTTGGAAACAATGGTAAACGAAATCGTTTCTCATGTGGCGAGGTGACGATAAATTCATTGAGCGGGGTGCTTGGGGCTATGCACGCGTCGGAAAGGGCGAGGCGTTGGGTTTTGTGCGCCATCTTGCACAACGCCGAAAACACGGAAGGGCGGGGCCATGATGCTAAATTTCAGGCAAGAAAAAACCCACTAGCAAGCTAGTGGGTTTTTGTATGGTGCCCAGGAGAAGACTCGAACTTCCACGACCGTTAAGTCACTGATACCTGAAACCAGCGCGTCTACCAATTCCGCCACCTGGGCAAAGCTTTACATCATCTGATGAAGGCGACTATTGTTCGCTTCACACAGTAGTAACAGATCCTTGGTCATCTATTACTTGAAAATTTTGGTGCCCAGGAGAAGACTCGAACTTCCACGGCCGTTAAGCCACTGATACCTGAAACCAGCGCGTCTACCAATTCCGCCACCTGGGCACACATTCGAGATAAAAGATGCTTTACAGCGCCGCTCATCTCTACTACAACTTCGGGGTTGTCCGTCGTCGTGGTGCGCACTATACGGATGCCCTCGGGGGCTGTAAAGCCCTCGATCAAAAAAAATCTCAAAAAATTCAACTTGTTGATTTCATGGGCCTATTGCCGCTCGCCGGGCGCTCCTCAGGGGGCTGTCCAAGGCTGACATTTCCGGTTTCAATACGCCTATGCCAGAATTCCTATCTATATACCCCAAGGTGAACCCCTTCTGATGGCCGATTGGCAATCCCTCGATCCCGAGGCCGCTCGCGAAGCGGAAAAATACGACAACCCCATTCCCAGCCGTGAGCTGATCCTGCAGCGCCTTGCCGACCGTGGCGAACCGGCCGCGCGCGAGGAGCTGGCGGCAGAGTTCGGTCTGCACGAAGAAGACCAGATCGAAGCACTGCGCCGCCGCCTCAGGGCCATGGAGCGCGACGGCCAGCTTATCTATACCCGGCGCGGCACCTATGCCCCGGTGGACAAGCTGGACCTCATCTGCGGCCGCGTCTCCGGCCACCGCGACGGCTTCGGCTTCCTCATTCCCGACGACGGTAGCGAAGACCTGTTCCTGAGCCCGTCGCAGATGCGCCTGGTGTTCGATGGCGACCGCGCCCTGGCGCGTGTGTCCGGCGTCGACCGCCGTGGTCGCCGCGAAGGCGCCTTGGTCGAGGTCGTCTCCCGCGCCCATGAAAGCGTGGTAGGCCGCTACTTCGAGGAAGGCGGCATCGGTTACGTGACCCCTGACAACCCGAAGATCCAGCAGGAAGTGCTGGTCACGGCCGGGCGTAACGGTGGCGCGAAGATCGGCCAGTTCGTCGAGATCAAGATCACCCATTGGCCAACGGCGCGTTTCCAGCCGCAAGGCGATGTGGTGGAAGTGGTCGGCAACTACATGGCGCCGGGCATGGAAATCGACGTTGCCCTGCGCAGCTACGATATCCCGCACGTCTGGCCCAAGGATGTGATCAAGGAGGCCCGCAAGTTCCGCTCTGAAGTCGAAGACAAGGACAAGGAAAAGCGCGTCGACCTGCGCCACCTGCCCTTCGTGACCATCGACGGCGAGGACGCGCGCGACTTCGACGACGCCGTTTACTGCGAACCCCTGGGCAAGCTGCGGATGTTCTCCGGCGGCTGGCGCCTTTATGTGGCGATCGCCGACGTGTCGAGCTACGTCCGCCTGGGCTCGGCGCTGGATGTGGAAGCCCAGCAGCGCGGAAACTCGGTGTACTTCCCCGAGCGTGTGGTGCCCATGCTGCCCGAGGAATTGTCCAACGGCCTGTGCTCGTTGAACCCGCACGTCGATCGCCTGGCCATGGTCTGTGAAATGACCATGAACAAGGCCGGGCAGATGGTCGACTACCAGTTCTATGAAGGGGTCATCCACTCTCACGCCCGCCTGACCTACAACAAGGTCAGCAGCATGCTCGAGCATTCACGCACCCGTGAAGGCAAGGCGCTGCGCGAGGAATACAAGGAAGTCGTCCCGGACCTGAAGAACCTCTACAACCTGTACAAGGTCCTGCTCGATGCCCGGCACACCCGCGGTGCCATTGACTTCGAGACCCAGGAAACTCGCATCGTCTTCGGCGAAGACCGCAAGATCGCGGAAATTCGCCCGACCGTGCGCAACGATGCGCACAAGCTGATCGAGGAATGCATGCTGGCCGCCAACGTGGCCACGGCAGAGTTTCTGCAAAAGCACGGTGTGCCGGCCCTGTACCGGGTGCACGATGGCCCGCCACCGGAGCGCCTGGAAAAGCTGCGTGCTTTCCTGGGTGAGCTGGGGCTGTCACTGCACAAGGGCAAGGACCCGTCGCCCAAGGACTACCAGGCACTGCTGGCGAGCATCGCCGCCCGCCCGGACTTCCACCTGATCCAGACCGTGATGCTGCGCTCGCTCAGCCAGGCGGTGTACAGCACCGACAACAACGGCCACTTCGGCCTGAACTACGAGGCGTACACCCACTTCACCTCGCCGATCCGTCGTTACCCTGACTTGCTGGTCCACCGCGCCATCCGCAGCGTCATCCGCTCCAAGGTCGATACCCCACACGTCAAGCGTGCCGGTGCCATGAGCATTCCCAAGGCGCGTATCTACCCGTACGACGAGAACACCCTCGAGCAACTGGGCGAGCAATGCTCGATGACCGAACGCCGGGCCGACGAAGCCACACGTGACGTGGTCAACTGGCTCAAGTGCGAGTACATGAAGGACCGCGTGGGCGAGACGTTCCCGGGTGTGATCACGGCGGTGACAGGTTTCGGCCTGTTCGTCGAGCTGACCGACATCTACGTCGAGGGTCTGGTGCACGTCAGTGCGCTGCCGGGCGACTATTACCACTTCGACCCGGTGCATCATCGTCTGTCGGGCGAACGCACTGGCCGCAGCTTCCGCCTGGGTGACACGATCGAGGTCAAGGTCATGCGCGTGGACCTGGACGAGCGCAAGATCGACTTCGAAGTGGCCGACGCCACCCTGGCCGCTCCGATCGGTCGCAAGCAACGCGGTACACCTGCTGCCGCTGCCCCGACCGAGCAAGCGCCGGAGCAAGAGAAGGCCAGGGCCACGCCCAAGCCGCGCAGCCGCAAGAGCGAAGCCTCCGAGGCGTACTTCCCCAAGGACGCCGTGCAGCGCAACGCCGAGGTGCGCAAGAGCCGCGAAATGAAAAAGGCGCTGATGACCGAGGCCCGCAGTACCAGCCACGGCAGCAGCAAGTCGGACAAGGGCAGCAAGACGTCTGGCAAGCCTACCAAGCACCGTAAAGGGCCGTCGAAATCCGGCGCATCACGCAAGAGCAAGAGCAATTCATGAGTCAGTTGGAAAAGATCTACGGCGTTCACGCGGTACAGGCGCTGTTGCAGCACCATCCGAAGCGGGTCAAGCAGATCTGGCTGTCGGAGGGCCGCAGCGAGCCGCGCCTGCAAGCGCTGCTGGCCTTGGCCGCCGAGAACCGCGTAGCTGTGGGTCAAGCCGAGCGCCGCGAGTTGGACGCCTGGGTCGAAGGCGTGCACCAGGGCGTGGTCGCCGAGGTGAGCCCCAGCCAGGTCTGGGGTGAGCTCATGCTCGAGGAGTTGCTCGAGCGCACTGAAACCCCGCCTCTGATCCTGGTGCTGGACGGGGTGACCGACCCGCACAACCTTGGTGCCTGCCTGCGTACCGCTGATGCAGCGGGCGCAACGGCCGTGATCGTGCCCAAGGACAAATCGGCGACCCTGACGCCTGTGGTGCGCAAGGTCGCGTGCGGAGCAGCCGAGGTGATCCCGCTGGTGGCCGTGACCAACCTTGCGCGTACGCTTGAGAAGCTGCAGCAGCGTGGCCTGTGGGTGGTGGGAACCGCCGGCGAAGCCGAGCAGGAAATCTACCAGCAGGACCTGACCGGCCCGCTGGTGATGATCATGGGCGCCGAAGGCAAGGGCATGCGCCGGCTGACCCGCGAGCACTGCGACTTTCTGGTGAAGCTGCCGATGAGCGGCAGCGTCAGCAGCCTGAACGTGTCCGTGGCCACTGGCGTGTGCCTGTTCGAGGCCGTGCGCCAGCGCCAGGCCAAGGGTTGATCCGATGACCGTGCCGGTCTTTTGGCCGGCACGTGCCCGCTTGAACGGATCCTGCACGGGCCGCTGTACCCGCGACGCGACAGATGCCGCGTCGAAGTGTTTCCGGTTGTTCAAATAATCGCCAATTGCCTTGCTTGTCTGTCTGGCCTTCTCTACAATTGCGCCCCTTGCCGAGCTGGCAGGTGCGCATGTGCCTCTACTCCCTGGCAAGACACACCAGTGTCATTCACTCCTTGTCTGACCAGATTCGCTGGCAGACTACTAACCCGTAAGGAGCATTCATGCGTCATTACGAAATCATCTTCCTGGTTCACCCGGACCAGAGCGAGCAAGTCGGCGGCATGGTTGAGCGTTACACCAAGCTGATCGAAGAAGATGGTGGCAAGATCCACCGCCTGGAAGATTGGGGCCGTCGTCAACTGGCCTATGCAATCAACAATGTTCACAAGGCTCACTACGTGATGCTGAACGTTGAGTGCACCGGCAAGGCCCTGGCCGAGCTGGAAGACAACTTCCGCTACAACGATGCCGTTATCCGTAACCTTGTCATCCGTCGCGACGAAGCCGTTACCGGTCAGTCCGAGATGCTGAAGGCTGAAGAAAACCGCAGCGAGCGCCGTGAGCGTCGCGAGCGTCCTGAGCATGCCGAGTCCGCCGAAGGCGACGACAGCAATGACAGCGACTCCAGCGATAACGCTGACGAGTAATCCACGGACCTTTAGAGGAGCCTATTAAATGGCACGTTTCTTCCGTCGTCGTAAATTCTGCCGCTTCACTGCTGAAGACGTGAAAGAGATCGACTTCAAAGATCTCAACACCCTGAAAGCTTACGTATCCGAAACCGGCAAGATCGTTCCAAGCCGTATCACCGGTACCAAAGCTCGTTATCAGCGTCAGCTGGCTACCGCTATCAAGCGCGCCCGCTTCCTGGCCCTGCTGCCCTACACCGACAGCCACGGCCGCTGAGACCGGGTCGTCGACAAGCAGTAAGGGATTAGCATGCGAGCGTTAGCAAGTTTCATCATGCGCGGTCGTGTGCAGGCCACCCTCGTGGTGGTCATCAGCGCGGTATTGCCGCTGCTGTTCTGGTTGAGTGCCGCTGCCGGCAGCCTTGTGCTGCTGCGACGCGGGTTCAAGGATGCTTCAACGGTCATCGCTGGCGGCTTGCTGGCAGGGTTGGCCGTTTGGGTCATGGGCGATCCGATCACCTTCATGGTGATCGCGGGTGCCCTGGCACTTGCCGGCCTGTTGCGGGCCGAGCATCCCTGGAGTCGGGTGTTGGTGGTCAGTGCCGTGTTCGCCGTGGCGTTCAGCCTCGTGCTTGATCTGGCGCTGGCCCCTACCTTCGATGCGCTGGCCAAGGCGTTTGCCGAAGCCATGCCGCAAGTCGAAGGGCAGCCGGTACTCTCCGGTGAAGTGATCCGCCCATTGCTGGTCACTTCCACAGCCGTGACAGTGCAGTTGTTCTGCGTGCTGGCCCTGGTGCTGGCGCGTTATTGGCAGGCAGCGTTGTACAACCCTGGAGGCTTCGGTCACGAGTTTCGTGCCCTGAAGCTGCCGAAACAGACCATGGTGGCCCTGGTGGCAGTGATGGTGGTGGCCCCGTTCATCGGGCCGCAGTTCATCATCCTGGCATCGGCTTGGAGCCTGGTACTGGTGCTGGCCGGCATCGCTTTGATGCATGGGCTTGTGGCGCAGGGCCGACTGGCCGGTTTCTGGCTAGTAGGGATGTACGTGACGCTGCCGCTGATCATGCAGCTGATTTACCCGTTGCTGGTGGTCCTGGCCATTGTCGACAGCCTGATTGATTTTCGCGGTCGCAAGTCCCCCAAAGGGAATGACTCCGCGAACGGTGAAGGTTAAAAGTTAAGAGGTTTTACCAAATGGAACTGATCCTGCTGGAAAAAGTCGCCAACCTGGGCAACCTGGGCGATAAAGTAAAAGTTAAGGCTGGTTACGGCCGTAACTTCCTGCTGCCATTCGGCAAGGCTACCGTTGCCAACGCCGCCAACCTGGCTGCGTTCGAAGAGCGTCGCGCCGAGCTGGAAAAAGCAGCTGCAGACCGTAAATCGTCGGCTGAAAGCCGCGCTGCCCAACTGGCCGAGCTGGAAGTGACCATCACTGCCACCGCTGGCGACGAAGGTAAGCTGTTCGGTTCGATCGGCACCCACGACATCGCTGACGCCCTGACCGCCTCCGGCGTTGAAGTGGCCAAGGCTGAAGTTCGTCTGCCGAACGGCACCATCCGTCAGGTTGGCGAATACGACGTAGCCGTGCACCTGCACAGCGACGTTGAAGCCACCGTACGTGTGGTCGTCGTAGCTGCCTAAGCTGCGCTGACTGGCTGGCCCGTCAGGTGTCAGCCGGTTAACATCGGGCACGGTCCTGTCTTCGACAGGCCGTGCCCTTTGTCTTTTTCATCCTCCAGAATTCTTTCGTGGCCATGAACGAGATCACTACCTCCGAACAGCTCGACCTGCAAACCGCAGCCCTGAAAGTGCCGCCGCATTCCATCGAGGCCGAACAGGCCGTGCTCGGTGGTCTGATGCTGGACAACAACGCCTGGGAGCGGGTGCTGGATCAGGTGTCGGACGGTGACTTCTACCGGCATGACCACCGGTTGATCTTCCGTGCCGTGCACAAGTTGGCTGACGCCAACCAGCCGTTCGATGTGGTGACGCTGCACGAGCAGCTCGACAAGGAAGGCTTGTCGACGCAGGTCGGTGGCCTGGCATACCTGGCCGAATTGGCCAAGAACACGCCTTCGGTGGCCAACATCAAGGCTTATGCCGCGATCATTCGCGAGCGGGCCACGCTGCGGCAGCTGATCAGCATCAGTACCGACATCGCAGACAATGCGTTCAACCCGCAAGGCCGTGATGCGGCGGAAATCCTCGACGACGCCGAGCGGCAGATCTTCCAGATCGCCGAGGCGCGGCCCAAGACAGGCGGCCCGGTAGGGGTCAACGACCTGTTGACCATGGCCATCGACCGCATCGACACCTTGTTCAACTCCGACAGCGACATCACCGGTATCTCCACCGGTTATACCGACCTGGACGAGAAAACCAGCGGCCTTCAGCCGGCCGACCTGATCATCGTGGCGGGCCGGCCTTCGATGGGCAAAACCACGTTCGCCATGAACCTGGTGGAAAACGCCGTGTTGCGTACCGACAAGGCCGTGCTGGTGTTTTCGCTGGAAATGCCAGGCGAATCGCTGGTCATGCGTATGCTGTCCTCACTGGGTCGTATCGACCAGACCAAGGTGCGCTCCGGTCAATTGAGCGACGACGACTGGCCACGCCTCACGTCGGCGGTGAACCTGCTAAACGACCGCAAGTTGTTCATCGATGACACCGCCGGCATCAGCCCATCGGAGATGCGCGCGCGCACCCGACGCCTGGCACGCGAGCACGGTGAGATCGCCATGATCATGGTCGATTACCTGCAGCTGATGCAGATTCCTGGTTCTTCGGGTGACAACCGCACGAACGAGATTTCCGAAATCTCCCGGTCGCTCAAAGCCCTGGCCAAGGAATTCAATTGCCCGGTCATTGCCCTCTCGCAGCTCAACCGCTCTCTGGAGCAGCGCCCGAACAAACGCCCGGTGAACTCCGACTTGCGTGAATCCGGTGCAATCGAGCAGGACGCCGACGTCATCATGTTCGTGTACCGCGACGAGGTGTATCACCCCGAAACCGAGCACAAAGGCGTGGCGGAAATCATCATCGGCAAACAGCGTAACGGGCCAATTGGCTTTGTGCGCCTGGCGTTCATCGGCAAGTACACCCGTTTCGAGAACTTGGCGCCGGGGATGTATAACTTCGACGACGATGAATAACGCCTGATCCTGCTTCACCAGACGCACCTTCTTACCTGAATCGTGGGGCGAACGTGCCCCACAAGGCGTCACGCCCCAACCGTCGCACGCTTGCCAATTCCCACGAAGACAGTCGGATTTGGTTAAAATTTGTGCTATTCTCCGCGCCCGCGATTTCCCTGCACACCAGAGCCGGTCACTGATATGCAAGCAGCCAAACCACTTTACGATTATCCCAAGTACTGGGCCGAATGCTTCGGGCCAGCACCTTTCCTGCCAATGAGCAGGGAGGAGATGGATCTGCTCGGTTGGGATTCCTGCGACATCATCATCGTGACCGGCGATGCCTACGTCGACCATCCGTCGTTTGGCATGGCCATCATTGGCCGGTTGCTGGAAGCCCAGGGTTTTCGCGTGGGCATCATCGCCCAGCCGAACTGGCAGTCCAAAGACGACTTCATGAAGCTTGGCGAGCCCAACCTGTTCTTCGGTGTGGCTGCCGGCAACATGGACTCGATGATCAACCGCTACACCGCCGACAAGAAGATCCGTTCCGACGACGCCTACACCCCGGGCGGCCTGGCGGGCAGCCGGCCTGACCGTGCCAGCCTGGTGTACAGCCAGCGTTGCAAGGAAGCCTACAAGCACGTGCCCATCGTGCTGGGCGGCATCGAGGCCTCGTTGCGCCGCATCGCGCACTACGACTATTGGCAGGACAAGGTGCGCCACTCGATCCTGATCGACGCCAGCGCCGATATCCTCCTGTTCGGCAACGCCGAGCGTGCCGTGGTCGAGGTGGCGCAACGGCTGTCCAACGGCGAGAAGATCGAATCGATCACCGACGTGCGTGGCACGGCCTTCGTGCGGCGGGACACCCCTGACGGCTGGTTCGAAATCGACTCTACCCGTATCGATCGTCCGGGGCGTGTCGACAAGATCATCAACCCGTACGTCAACACCCAGGACACCCAGGCCTGCGCCATCGAACAAGCCAAGGGCGACCAGGAAGACCCGAACGAAGCCAAGGTGGTGCAGATCCTCGACAGCCCGCGCGTGACGCGTGAGAAGTCGGTGATTCGCCTGCCGTCGTTCGAAAAGGTGCGTAACGACCCGGTCCTGTATGCGCACGCTAACCGTGTGCTGCACCTGGAGACCAACCCAGGCAACGCCCGCGCCTTGGTGCAGAAACATGGCGAGGTGGACGTGTGGTTCAACCCACCGCCCATTCCCATGAGCACCGAGGAAATGGACTACGTGTTCGGCATGCCCTATGCGCGCGTGCCGCACCCGGCCTATGGCAAGGAGCGCATCCCGGCCTATGAGATGATCCGCTTCTCGGTCAACATCATGCGCGGCTGCTTCGGCGGCTGTACGTTCTGCTCGATCACCGAGCACGAAGGGCGCATCATTCAGAACCGCTCGCACGAATCGATCCTCAACGAGATCGAGGAGATGCGCGACAAAGTGCCCGGCTTCACTGGCGTGGTATCGGACCTCGGCGGCCCCACCGCCAACATGTACCGTATCGCCTGCAAGAGCCCGGAAATCGAGAAGCATTGCCGCAAGCCTTCGTGCGTGTTCCCGGGCATCTGCGAGAACCTGAACACCGACCACAGCTCGTTGATCGAGCTGTATCGCAAGGCCCGTGCGCTGCCAGGCGTGAAGAAAATCCTCATCGCCTCGGGCCTGCGCTACGACTTGGCGGTGGAATCGCCGGAGTACGTCAAGGAGCTGGTAACCCACCACGTGGGCGGCTACCTCAAGATCGCCCCCGAGCACACCGAGCGTGGCCCGCTGGACAAGATGATGAAGCCGGGCATTGGCAGCTATGACCGCTTCAAGCGCATGTTCGAGAAGTTCTCCAAGGAGGCAGGCAAGGAGCAGTACCTGATCCCGTACTTCATCGCGGCGCACCCCGGCACCACCGACGAAGACATGATGAACCTGGCCTTGTGGCTCAAGGGCAACGGTTTCCGTGCCGACCAGGTGCAGGCGTTCTACCCCTCGCCGATGGCGTCGGCCACCGCCATGTACCACTCGGGCAAGAACCCGTTGCGCAAGGTGACCTACAAGAGCGAGGGCGTGGACATCGTCAAGAGCGACGAGCAGCGTCGCTTGCACAAGGCGTTCTTGCGTTACCACGACCCCAAGGGCTGGCCAATGCTGCGCGAGGCGCTGCAGCGCATGGGGCGTGCCGACCTGATCGGGCCAGGCAAGCATCAGCTGATCCCGTTGCACCAGCCGCAATCCGATACCTACCAGAGCGCCCGGCGCAAGAACTCGACGCCAGCCGGTAGCCACAAGGTGGGCAAGGATCAGAAGATCCTGACCCAGCATTCCGGCCTGCCGCCGCGCGCCAGCGATGGCAGCAAGCCATGGGACAAGCGCGAGAAGGCCAAGGCGGAGGCGTTCGCCCGCAACCAGCAAGCGGCCAAGGAGCGCAAGGAGTCGGCCAAGGGTGGCAAAGGCGGGAAAAAGCCGCGTCAGCCAGTCATTCCACGCTGAAACCCCGGGCCGCCTGGCGGCCCCTCCTTCAGCGACTACCGGTTACTCGATCACTGCACATCGACATCATTCCGGGCATCACTCGGGGCGCGAGAACTCGCAGATCGCGCCTGTGGCAGCGTGGGCATAGGCAGCGAGCAGGCTGTTCAAGAAACTGGACATGGGCATTTGGTACTGCTCCTAAATGAGAGGTTGTCCCATCGTCTATTAAAAGGGCATGATGTGCCCTTAGATTGGTTGTATACAATCCATTGAACAATTCAACTGGCTGGCCCATTGACATCCCCTTGACGCACGTCACCCAGGGGCTGGACGGTTTCAGGCAGTCTCGCTGTTGATAAAACCCTGCCAAGGAGATTCACGATGTTTGCGAAAGCTGTAGCGGTATCCCTGCTGACCCTCGCCAGCGCCTCTGTCTTCGCAGCCGAGTGCTCGGTAACTGTCGATTCGACTGACCAGATGTCCTTCAGCACCAAGGAAATCACGGTCGACAAGAGCTGTAAGGAATTCACCGTCAAACTCACTCACTCCGGCAGCCTGCCGAAGAACGTCATGGGCCATAACCTGGTTATCAGCAAGACGGCCGACATGCCGGGCATTGCCACCGAAGGCATGAGCCAGGGTCTGGAAAAGGACTACATCAAGGCCGACAACGCCGCCATCATCGCCCATACCAAGATGATCGGCGCGCCAGAGAAGGAAACCGAAGTGACGTTCGACGCCACCAAGCTTGCAGCAGACGGCGACTACAGCTTCTTCTGCACCTTCCCAGGCCATATCTCGATGATGAAGGGCAAAGTCGTGGTCAAGTGATTTGACCGCGCGCTAGAACACGAACTGGGGCCGCAACGCGGCCCCAGTTGCGTATTCAAGGGGCGAACGGCAGTTCGCGCTTGTGCTGGGTCTTGCGGTAATTGGCAACGATGACATCGAAAGCGGCTTGATCGATTTCCTGGCCATGCAGGAATGCATCGATTTGCTGGTAGGTGACCCCATGCGCTGCTTCGTCTGGCTTGCCCGGGTCGAGGTCTTCGAGGTCAGCGGTAGGCACTTTCTCCACCAGTGACTCCGGCGCTCCAAAATGCCGCGCGATGGCGCGTACCTGATGCTTGACCAGGCCACTGAGCGGCGCCAGGTCGCAGGCGCCGTCGCCGAACTTGGTATAAAAGCCCATGACCGCTTCGGCCGCATGGTCGGTGCCGATCACCAGACCTGCGCGCGCGCCTGCGATGGTGTACTGGGCAACCATGCGCATCCTGGCTTTGATGTTACCCACCACGAAATCCACAAGCGTGGGCGAGCCGTTTTTCAACGCCTGCGTTTCGCCTGCCAGTGCCTTGACGGCCGGGGCGATGTCGATGGTATGCGTCTCGTCCGGCTTGATGACCTCCAGGCACGCCTGTGCATCATGCTCATCGTGCTGGACATGATAGGGCAGGCGCACGGCGATGAAGGTGTAGCCCTTGTCACCGGTTTCTTCACGCAACTCGTTGATCGCGCGCTGGGCGAGCAGGGCTGCGGTAAGCGAATCGACGCCGCCGCTGATGCCCAGTACCAGGGTCTTGAGCCTTGCATTGGCCAGGCAGTCCTTGATGAACGCTACCCGCCGGGTCACTTCGGCCTCGAGGGCGGCAGCGTCGGCGAACGGCGGTTGTACCTTGAGTGCCTGGGCAATCTCTTGCTGAACCGCTTGCATGGGGTTACTCCTTGCTGGGAACTTTGAAAACGTGACGTAGGTAAGTGACGAAGTTTTCGTCACGACACTGGGTCTTGGCCGCTTCGTCTGAAATCTTGGCCACCGGTGCGCCGTTGCAATCGGTCATCTTCAGCACGATGCTCATTGGCGTTACGCCCGGAATGTCGCAGGTCAGGTTGGTGCCGATACCGAAGCTTACGTTGATGCGACCACGCAGGGCACGGAAGATTTCCAGCGCCCGTGGCAGGTTCAGCCCATCGGAAAACACGAGCGTCTTGGTCATCGGATCGATGCCCAGGTGCTGATAGTGAGCAATGGCTTTTTCGGCCCAGAGCACAGGGTCGCCGGAGTCGTGGCGCAGCCCATCGAAGAGCTTGGCGAAGTACAGGTCGAAATCGCCCAGGAAAGCATCCATGGTCACGCAGTCGGTCAAGGCGATGCCCAGCAACCCTCGGTATTCACGCACCCAGCAATCGAGCGCGGCGATCTGGCTGTCGATCAACCGCGGGCCCAGCTGTTGGTGGGCCATGATCCATTCATGAGCCATGGTGCCCAGCGGCTTGATGTCGAGCTTCCAGGCCAGGTCCACGTTGCTGGTCCCGACGAAGCGGGCCGGGAAGTCATCGCGCAACACGCGCACCACGTCCTCCTGCACGCGGCTGGAGAAACGCCGGCGGGTACCAAAGTCAGCGACCTGCATTTCGGCCAGTTCATCGGTGCTGGCGTTGGCGCGCAGCCAATCGAATTTACGGTAAAGCTGATCCCGGGCAGCGGCCAGGCGCATGTGCGGGTGCAGCGAACGGTTGCGCACCTCGCTGATGATGGCGAGCAGAGGCACTTCGAACAGGATCACATGCAGCCACGGCCCCTTGAGGCGCAGCACCAGCTGACCGTCGTCGATACCCAGGTGCACGTAGCGCAGGTTGAAGCGGAACAACCTTAGAAAGCGCAGGAAATCGGGCTTGAGAAAGCTGATGCGCTCCAGGAAGGCGAGTTGGCCGTTATCCAGCGTCAGTTCGGCAAGCTGTTCGAGTTGCTGGCGAATGTCGTGCAGGTAGGGACGCAGGTCCTCGCCATTGCGGCAGCGAAACTCCCATTCGACATCGGCGTCAGGGTAGTTGTGGAGCACGCCCTGCATCATGGTGAGCTTGTAGAAATCGGTGTCGAGCAGGTTATGCACGATGCGCTCGGCGAATGCGCTCTCGCTCATCAGGGTGGCTCCAGAAACGGCAATAGGCGGTCATTGTGCCAGTCTTTGCCATGCCGATGTGATTGCGACGCAGACCCTGCGGCGAAGCAGCGCGAAACCTTTCAGAAGAATCTGAATACGATGTCGTACCGGCCAAACCGGACGGCGTTACGTTGCGTGTCGAGTGTAGTTACGGTGCGGGCTGTAGCAGTCACGCACCAGCGGTGTGCAGTTCGGTGACGTTAATTGTTACAGGTCGGTTGCCCATTGGCCTGTGCGCCAGTTGCAACACCCTGACGGTGCGGTTGCCCTGCGCCGCGATAATCGGTGCTACCAGAGGTGGGATAGACGGTTGCACGCTCAATAAAGAAACGGGCAGCGCCCGCCCGCCACGATATGCACGGTGGGGTTTGAAGATGATGCGAATCTAATGGCACGGCCCTTGCTCAGAGCACAGGGCTGAGTCGTTGTAGTGCCAATCAAAAAAACTCTAGGAGCACCACCTCATGTCGCAGACGTTTTACAAGAAAGGTTTCCTGGCCCTGGCCGTTGCCACGGCGCTGGGTGTTTCTTCGTATGTACAGGCCGACGTCAAGATCGGTGTCGCAGGCCCGATGACCGGCGCCAACGCAGCGTTTGGCGAGCAATACATGAAAGGTGCGCAGGCAGCGGCTGACAAGATCAACGCAGCCGGTGGGGTCAATGGCGAGAAGATCGTGCTGGTCAAAGGCGACGACGCCTGCGAACCCAAGCAGGCCGTGTCTGTGGCGAACCGGCTGGTTGACCAGGACAAGGTCATTGGGGTGGTAGGGCATTTCTGCTCCTCCAATACCATTCCGGCATCCGAGGTGTACGACGAAGCAGGCGTCATCGCCATCACGCCAGGCTCGACCAACCCGCAGGTCACCGAGCGCGGGCTGTCGGCCATGTTCCGCATGTGCGGGCGTGACGACCAGCAGGGCGTCGTCGCCGGCAACTATATCGTCGATGTACTCAAGGGCCAGAAAGTGGCCGTATTGCACGACAAGGACACCTACGGCCAGGGGTTGGCCGATGCGACCAAGGCACAACTGGAAAAACGCGGCGTCAAGCCCGTGCTGTACGAGGGCCTGACTCGAGGCGAGAAAGACTTCAGCGCCATCGTCACCAAGATCCGCTCCACCGGCGCCGACGTGGTCTATTTCGGTGGCCTGCACCCGGAGGCCGGCCCCCTGGTACGTCAGCTGCGTGAGCAAGGGCTCAAGGACGTGAGGTTCATGTCCGACGACGGCATCGTCACCGACGAACTGGTGTCCACGGCAGGCGGGGCGCAGTACGTCGATGGCGTCTACATGACCTTTGGCGCCGACCCGCGTCAATTGCCGGACAGCAAGGCGGTGGTCGAGGAATTCCGTAAAGGCGGCACCGAGCCCGAAGGCTACACCCTCTACGCCTATGCCTCGTTGCAGGCACTGGCGGCCGCGTTCAACGGCGCCAAGTCCAACAAGGGCGAAGACGCGGCCAAGTGGTTGAAGGCCAACCCTGTGCAGACGGTAATGGGTGAGAAGAAGTGGGACAGCAAGGGTGACCTGACGGTGTCGGACTATGTGGTCTACCAGTGGGACAAGGACGGCAAGTACCACCAGCTGGAAAAACAACAATAACAACGGCTCCAGGCCCCGGGCGCAAGCTCCGGGGCCGGGCCCCGCGGTACCCGTCTTTATCCGAAGATCAGCACAGTGCTGCAGCGCCATGGCTGCCTGGTACCGGGCCCTGCGTGGGCAGCACCGGTGCGATCTCGATCAGGTGAGATTGCGTTATGGATGGTATTTTCCTGCAGCAACTGGTCAACGGCCTGACCCTCGGGTCGGTCTACGGCCTGATCGCCATCGGCTACACAATGGTCTATGGCATCATCGGCATGATCAACTTCGCGCACGGCGAGGTGTATATGATTTCCGCCTACCTGGCGGCGATCAGCCTGGCATTGCTGGCCTATTTCGGCGTCGAATCCTTCCCCCTGCTGATGTTGGGCACCTTGTTGTTCACCATTGTGGTGACCGGGGTATACGGCTTCACCATCGAGCGCATCGCTTACAAACCCTTGCGCAACTCCACCCGCCTGGCGCCGCTCATCAGCGCCATCGGCATTTCCCTGATCCTGCAGAACTACGCGCAGATCAGCCAAGGTGCGCGGCAACAGGGGGTACCTACCCTGCTTGAAGGCGCCTGGCGCGTCGAGGTGGGCAGCGGTTTCGTGCAACTGACCTACACCAAGATCTTTATCCTGGTGGCGGCCTTCGTTGGCATGGGCCTGCTGACCTACGTGATCAAGTACACCAAGCTCGGGCGCATGTGCCGCGCGACCCAGCAGGACCGCAAGATGGCGTCGATCCTGGGCATCAACACCGACCGGGTAATTTCCTACGTGTTCGTCATCGGTGCCGTGATGGCGGCGCTGGCCGGCGTACTGATCACCATGAACTACGGCACCTTCGACTTCTATGCCGGCTTCATCATCGGCATCAAGGCCTTCACCGCTGCAGTGCTCGGTGGCATCGGCTCACTGCCTGGCGCCATGCTCGGCGGCATCATCCTCGGCATCTCCGAATCGCTGTTCTCCGGGCTGATCAACTCGGACTACAAGGACGTATTCAGCTTCTCGCTGCTGGTGCTGATCCTTATCTTCCGCCCCCAAGGCCTGCTGGGTCGCCCACTCGTGGCTAAGGTGTGACCATGTCCGTTGCCAAATCCGTATCCGTTCCCCAAAAGACAGGTTTCGATCTCAAGCGCAGCGTAGTGGAAACCCTGATTGCAGGGCTGCTGGCGCTCATCGTGTTCGGCCCGGTCGTCGGTGTGGTGCTCGACGGCTACAGCTTCAACGCCGAACCGCGGCGTGTGGCGTGGCTGGTCGGCGGCGTGATGCTCGGACGCTTCCTGCTCAGCCTTTACCTGCAAACCGCTGCCGGTCGGCGCATGCTGCAAGGCTTCGACAATGGCGGTTCAGGCGTGCATGTGAACCCGCCGGACTACAAGTCGCGGCTGCGCTACATCATTCCTGCGCTCATCGTGATCGCCATCGTCTTCCCGATCTTTGCCAACAAGTACCTGCTGACGGTGGTGATCCTCGGGCTGATCTATGTGCTGCTTGGTCTTGGCCTGAATATCGTGGTTGGCCTGGCCGGGCTGCTGGACCTGGGTTATGTCGCGTTCTATGCCATCGGTGCCTATGGCCTGGCGCTGGGCTACCAGTACCTGGGGCTTGGCTTCTGGAGCGTGCTGCCCCTGGCGGCCATTGCCGCAGCGCTGGCCGGGTGCATCCTGGGCTTTCCAGTGTTGCGCATGCACGGTGATTACCTGGCCATCGTCACCCTGGGTTTTGGCGAAATCATTCGCCTGGTGCTCAACAACTGGCTGTCGTTCACCGGTGGGCCCAATGGCATGCCGGCCCCGGCGCCGACGTTCCTCGGCCTGGAGTTCGGTCGGCGGGCCAAGGACGGGGGCGTGCCCATCCACGAGTTCATGGGTATCGATTACAACCCCAATCTCAAGTTCGTGTTCATCTACGCGGTGCTGTTTTTGGTAGTGCTGGCCGTGCTGTACATCAAGCACAGGCTGACACGCATGCCGGTAGGTCGAGCATGGGAGGCCCTGCGCGAAGACGAGATCGCCTGCCGCTCCATGGGGCTCAATCATGTGCTGGTCAAGCTCTCGGCGTTTACCCTGGGCGCCTCGACTGCGGGGCTGGCGGGGGTGTTCTTCGCCACCTACCAAGGTTTCGTCAACCCGTCCTCGTTCACCTTCTTCGAGTCAGCGCTGATCCTGGCCATCGTCGTACTGGGCGGCATGGGCTCGACGGTCGGCGTGGTGATTGCCGCGTTCGTGCTCACCGTTGCGCCAGAACTGCTGCGCAGCTTCTCCGAGTATCGGGTACTGCTGTTTGGGGTGCTGATGGTGCTGATGATGATCTGGCGACCGCGCGGGCTGATCCGCATCAGCCGGTCCGGTGTGACCCCGCGTAAAGGAGTGGCGCCATGAGCGACGACATCATTCTTTCGGTAGACCACCTGATGATGCAGTTCGGTGGCATCAAGGCGCTCAGCGATGTGAGCCTGAAAGTCAGGCGCAATCAGATCTTCGCCCTGATCGGCCCCAATGGCGCAGGCAAGACCACGGTGTTCAACTGCCTGACCGGCTTCTACAAGCCCAGCGGCGGACGAATCGAGCTCAATGCACGGGGTAGCCATACCAACGTCATTCAGTTGCTGGGCGAGCGCTTCCAGGCGGCGGACTTCGTCTCGCCATCACGGTTCGCCAGCCGGCTGTACTACAAGATGTTCGGCGGCACCCACCTGGTCAACCGGGCCGGTCTGGCCCGGACGTTCCAGAACATCCGGCTGTTCAAGGAGATGTCTGTCGTCGAGAACCTGCTGGTGGCCCAACACATGTGGGTCAACCGCAACCTGTTGGCTGGCGTGCTCAACACCAAGGGGTATCGCAAGGCCGAGAGCGACGCGCTGGACCATGCCTTCTACTGGCTGGAGGTGGTGGACCTGGTCGACTGCGCCAATCGCCTGGCCGGCGAACTGTCCTACGGCCAGCAGCGACGCCTGGAAATCGCCCGTGCCATGTGCACCCGCCCCAAGGTGATCTGCCTGGACGAACCTGCCGCGGGCTTGAACCCTCAGGAGACCGAAGCGTTGAGCCGCATGGTGCGGGTCCTGCGCGACGAGCATGACATCACCGTGGTGCTGATCGAGCATGACATGGGCATGGTCATGAGCATTTCCGACCACATCGTCGTGCTGGACCACGGCAACGTGATCGCCGAGGGCGCGCCTCAGGATATCCGCAACAACCCGACAGTGATCGCTGCCTATCTGGGTGCCGACGAAGAGGAGCTGATATGACTGCACCCATTCTGGAATTGAAGGACCTGGATGTGTTCTACGGCCCCATCCAGGCCCTGAAGCAGGTGTCCATGCACATCGACGAAGGTGAGACGGTGAGCCTGATCGGTGCCAACGGGGCGGGCAAGTCCACCTTGTTGATGTCCATTTTCGGGCAGCCCCGCGCCGCTTCCGGCCAGATCATCTACCGGGGCACCGACATCACCCGCAAGTCCTCGCACTACATTGCCGCCAACGGCATCGCCCAGTCGCCGGAAGGGCGGCGGGTGTTCCCGGACATGAGTGTCGAAGAAAACCTGATGATGGGCACCATCCCCATCGGCGACAAGCATGCCGACGAGGACATGCAGCGGATGTATACGTTGTTTCCACGTTTGAAGGAGCGACGCAATCAGCGCGCCATGACCATGTCGGGGGGCGAGCAGCAGATGCTGGCCATCGCCCGCGCCTTGATGAGCCGGCCTCGGCTGCTGCTTCTGGATGAGCCTTCGCTCGGGCTGGCGCCCATCGTCGTCAAACAGATCTTCGCCACCCTGCGCGAGCTGGCCAAGACGGGCATGACCATCTTTCTGGTCGAGCAGAACGCCAACCACGCGTTGAAGCTGTCGGACCGGGCTTACGTGATGGTCAACGGGCAGATACGCATGACGGGTACGGGCCAGGAGTTGCTGGTCAATGAAGAGGTGCGCAGCGCTTACTTGGGAGGGCACTGAGCCCTGATGGTGTTCCAGCCCTGAGTCAATCGGGGCTGGTCAACGCTTCAAGAAAGTGGCCTGCACGTTTCACCAGGCGGTGCCTGATGTGGACAACTGCAATGGCCTCGGGCTTATGCACAGGCTCGAAGCGACTGGCCAGCCTTTGTTACCCACAGCCTGATTTAGTCCACCGTTCGTGTGGAGGTGCCTGTGGAAAACATGGTGGCATCTTTCTCCAAGCCAAGGAATTCAGGGGCTCCATAGACTTGATCGTTTTTTGATCAGGATCTAGCTGCATGACGATATCTCTACCTGACTAGTACTTTTCGAGAGTGATGTCATAAACCCGTACGCCTGTGGATAAGGTTGTGGAAAAGCGTTGGACAGACGTCTGGATGCGGCATGGGATAAAGGAATTGGCGCGGTTGAAAAAGGCAGGCGCGACCGTGTAATGCTGAAAGGGTTCCGCCTGGTGCCGCAGTTGCCCCCAATTGGCGGGGAAAGGCTTGTGGATAAGGTGCTCATAGGTGGCTGTAGCCCAGTGTATATGCGGCCTTCAGTGTGTTGATCAAAAAATGATCAGTGCGCGTGACGACTTGCCCGGCGCATCGGGCACGGGCATGCTGCGGTTTCACCCAGGATCTCTTACGTGAGGAACACTGCATGACTTCGACCGTCTTCATCACAGGCGCCACGTCCGGCTTTGGCGAGGCCACTGCCCGCCGGTTTGCCGAGGCGGGCTGGAAGCTGGTGCTCACGGGGCGCCGCAAGGACCGCCTGGATGCCTTGTGTGCCGAATTGTCTGCGCAAACCGAAGTTCATGGCCTGGTGCTGGATGTGCGTGATCGCCAGGCGATGGAACAGGCCATCGCCACCTTGCCAGCGGGCTTCGACACGCTCCGCGCACTGGTCAACAACGCCGGGTTGGCGCTGGGGGTGGACGCTGCACAGCATTGCAGCCTCGACGATTGGGAAACCATGGTCGACACCAACATCAAGGGGCTGATCTACACCACGCGCTTGCTGCTGCCCCGCTTGATCGCCCACGGGCGGGGGGCATCCATTCTGAACGTGGGGTCGGTGGCGGGTAATTACCCCTATCCGGGCAGTAACGTTTATGGCGGTACCAAGGCGTTCGTGGGTCAGTTCTCGTTGAGCCTGCGCTGCGATTTGCGCGGTACTGGCGTGCGGGTGAGCAACATCGAGCCTGGCTTGTGCGAGAGCGAGTTCTCGCTGGTTCGGTTTGGCGGTGATCAGGCCAAGTACGATGCTACCTACGCGGGGGCCGAGCCGATCCAGCCGCAGGACATTGCCGAGACCATTTTCTGGATACTCAACCAGCCGGCGCATATCAACATCAATAGCCTGGAGTTGATGCCGGTTAGCCAGGACTGGGCTGGGTTCTCTATTGATCGCTCGGCGAAGGGGTAATTTGGGTTTTTGACCGGTGGGTATGACTGAGTTCTTCTCCACGGGCGAACCCCCGGCGAAACCCTGCCGCATTCGGAATGGCTATTCGCGAACCTGAATGACCGTTGCCGTTGCCGTTGCCGTTGCTGTTGCTGTTGCCGTTGCTTTGGATTTTGCTTCTAAGCGCGCGGTAGCCCAGACAACACAGATCGCGACTTCAGGAGGCCGAGCGCAGGGCTTGCGGAGGGAGGTGACGGGCATGGATGCCCGTCAAGCGCTGGGCCCCAGGATGGGGCCTGCAGCGCGGTCCTCCCGGGAGCAAGCCCGGAGCGAGGGGACCCCGGAGCGTAGCGTAGGGGCCGGATGATAGGAGCAGGCGGTTTTTGCTTACTTTTTGACAAGACAAAAAGTGAGCCGCCGTAAGGGCGGAAGGGTGACTGTGCGCCACCCGCGCCAATGAATACCAACTCGATATATGCGCCCACGCTTTGAAGTTTGAAGTTCGATGGGTTGGTGTGGGTATTGATAGAGAGCATAGTCCATTTGCGATGGCGACGCTTAATCACCTTTTCGCCCTTACGGCGAGTTACTTTTTGTCAAACGCCACAAAAAGTAACCAAAAAAGGCTGCGCTCCGTTCATACGGCCCCTACGCTGCGCTTCGGGGTTCCCTCACTCCGGTCTTGCTCCCGGGAGGACCGCGCTGTAGGCCCCATCCTGGGGCCCAGCGCTTGACAGGCATCCATGCCTGTCACCTCCCTCCGCAAGACCTGCGTTCGGCCTTCTGAAGTCGCGAAGATCAAAAGCAAGATCAAGATCAAGATCAAGATCAAGATCAAGATCAAGATCAAGATCAAGATCAAGATCAAGATCAAGATCAAGATCAAGATCAAGATCAAGATCAAGATCAAGATCAAGATCAAGATCAAGATCAAGATCAAGATCAAGATCAAGATCAAGATCAAGATCAAGAGCAAGAGCAAGAGCAAGATCAAGAGCAAGATCAAGAGCAAGATCAAGAGCAAGAGCAAGAGCAAGAGCAAGATCAAGATCAAGAGCAAGATCAAGAGCAAGATCAAGATCAAGAGCAAGATCAAGATCAAGAGCAAGAGCAAGAGCAAGAGCAAGAGCAAGATCAAGATCAAGAGCAAGAGCAAGAGCAAGAGCAAGAGCAAGAGCATCTATAGTGGGGATGATAACGTCTAAACTTGCCGCTATACATAGCCTGTGTAGTGTTCATGGAGTGTGCAAGCGTTAACTAATTTTGAAGTTATATTTGCTAGTGCAAGAGCAGAGAACTTTGATTTTCGGTTATGTCATATTCCAAGTATTAGGCAGCGCTATTAGCAGTACGAACATGCGGCGCCATCAAGTCAAGCGCTTGATACTGTGGCAGTTCCTACAACACTCGCCCTTGTACGTATTCCAGTGACGAAAACGTGCCAGCGCACTGGACGGCTCCAGGATCTGAGCCTCACTGCCCATTACGGTAACAACATTGCAGGCCCCGACCTCACCCCTCCAATCGCTTCAACCCTTCCAGGCAGGTGGCCAGATGATAAGGCGTAGTCGACGGCATATCATGCCGGCTGACATCGCCTTGCCCGTCCCGGCATTCATACCATCCCGCTTGCCGCAAGAACCGCCCCTGCAGGGCCTGCAACAGCTTGGGCAGCTTTACATCTGCATCAGGGCGCAATGCCAGGGCCCTGGCGTATTCGGCCTGTGCCCAGATCCGCTGAGTCGCATCCAGCACATGCCCTTGCACATCCAGCATCGCCAGCACCGCCTCGTCCTTCACGCCATGGTGCTCGGCAAAAACAAAGCCCCGCTCAATGGACGCATGCAACGCCGTCCCACGCAGCAGCGGCGAAGTGTGCAGCAAATAGAACCACTCGAACTGATGACCCGGCTCGAACCAGTTATCCACAGTGCCCCGGGGCTTTTCCAGCATCACCCCGTGGGCAGGGTCGATGAAGTGGGCCTGCATCGCTGTGCATAACTGTAGAAGCAATTGCTGCACAGCCTGATCATCACGCACGGCCAACACCTGCAAGAAGGCCTCTGCCAGGTGCATCTGCGGGTTTTGCAGCGCGCCACTGCCCAGGTTGCCCCAGTCTTCACCCAGACTGGCCTCGTACAAGCCATCATCCCGGGCAAAGCGATGCTCGATGACGTCTAGCGCACCAGCCAGGGTGGAGGCCACCAGGCTGTCGCGGACCTGGCCCCAATAGTGCGCGCAGGCGAAGACGATGAACGCGTGGGTATAGAGGTCCTTGCGTCGGTCCAGCGGTTTGCCCTGGGCGTCGATGCTGTAGAACCAGCCACCGTGCTCGGGGTCATGAAAGTGCTTTTGCAAGGAGCGGAACAATGCCGCGGCGCGTTCGGCCGCGCCCGGTTGACCGATGCGGCTGCTGAACAGGTACAACTGGCGTGCGCAAGCCATGGCCCGATAGCGCTGCACCGGCAGCGGCTGATGCTCGGCGTCCAGGGCCTCGTAAGGCAACGCCATCTCGGTGTTCCAACCTGGCCCCTGCCATAGGGGCACGATGCACGCGGCAAAGTGCTGATTGAAGCGGGTCAGTTCGGGCAGGGTAGGGCGGGGGTTGGACATCTTGGCGCTCGTCGCTGTCGGGCAGGGCGCCATGGTAGCAGAAGTCGGGTCTGCCGAGCCCGTCAGCCGGGGTTGCCGAGCCCTTGCCAGTGCCGCGCACCGACGAAAATGAAGCGCAGCTGCTGGGTGATCTTCTCCTGAGGGGTCAACGCCTGCGGCTCACCCCTTTCCGGCCTGTCGATCAATTCGGGCAAGGTGGCGAACACGGTCTTGACCACCAGGTCCGCCATGACGGTAAGCGCCGCATTGTCCAGGTGCTGCCAACGCTGCATCCGGGCCAGGTCGGTGGCCAGGTCAGCGGTAATGTTTTCCCGCAATTGGGCGATGGCCTGGCGCACGGGCTGCGACCCTCCGTACTGCTCCCGTGCCAGGAATAGAAACTGGGCGCGGTGGGCAGCGACTACATCGAGAAATATACGAACTGACGCATCCGTGATACCGCCCAGCTCGAACTCGTTGTGCCGCACCAGCCGGATGGTCTGGCGGAAGGTATCGTCCACCTCATTGACCAGTGCCAGGCCCAGTGCATCCATGTCCGGGAAATGCCGGTAGAAACCGGTGGGCACGATGCCGGCCGCCTTGGCCACTTCGCGCAAGCTGATGCTGCCAAAGCCACGACCACTCTCCATGAGCAGGCAGGCGGCATCGAGCAGGGCCTGGCGGGTCTGTAGCTTCTGTTCGGCACGCGGCAACATGATGCAGGTTTCTATAAAGGGTGGCTGGGCACTCTAGTTAAAAAAACGAAGCCCGGTCAATGGACCGGGCTCGAAGGGGGAGGTCAGGTAGACGACAGCGCGGTGCGTCTTCCATAAGGTCAGCTCACCCGTGCCGTTTGCGACAAGCGATCTGCACCGCCCTCGGCGACACGGGCGCTGCGCTCGATCAGGCGATCGGAACCCCCTTCGGCAACACGGGCGCTGCGCTCGATCAGGCGGTCGGAACCCCCTTCGGCAACACGGGCGCTGCGCTCGATCAACCGGTCGGAGCCGCCTTCGGCGAGTGTTTCAAGTGGTTGGATGGTTTGAACAGCGCTCGAACGCGATTCGGCCGTCAGGTGCTGCTCGGCACCTGGCAGGGCGAACGCATTGGCTGCAAGCAAGGAAAAGGTGAGGGTCAACAGATGGCGTTTCATGATTCGGTGCTCCTCTGCGGGGCTGGAAAGTGGGTGTGTAGCCAATGCTACGCCTCGCACCTGCACAGAGAAGTTCATCCGGGTAATGGTAGAAATCGACCCCATTGATATCAGGCGTCAAAGGCTCTATTCAGAGCCTTGCAGGGCCGCCGGTGGGCTTGATGGTAGGGGTGCGTAAGGGATGCACCGAGTGAGCATGACGAGCCAAACGCACCCAGACGCGGGAAATTCTTGGCTATCCTCCCCCTGAGATAAAACCCTCACGCCTTTCATCAGTCCCAGATACATGACCCCTCACCGCTACGCTTGTTTTCGCCTTGCCGCATGGAGACTCACGCAATGACGCGCCCCGCCAGAATCATCCTCTGGACCCTGACCACACTGCTGACCGTGCTGGCAATCCTGGTCGTGGTGATTGCCACCTTCGACTGGAACCGCGTCAAGCCGCTGCTCAACGAGAAGGTGTCCGAGGCCTTGCATCGGCCCTTCGCCATCAACGGCAACCTTGCAGTGCACTGGCGCACCGAGCCTGAAGAAGGGGGCTGGCGGGCATGGATACCTTGGCCGCATTTCACGGCTGAAGACCTCACCCTGGGCAACCCGGACTGGCTCAAAGAGCCGCAGATGGTTGCACTGGAGCGCGTGGAGTTTCGCCTGTCGCCGCTGCCCCTGTTGTTTCACCAAGTCAGCATCCCGCGCATCAACTTGACCAAGCCGACTGCCAGCCTGACACGCCTGGCGGACGGCAGGGCCAACTGGAACTTCGACTTCGGCCCGAAAGACGAAAACGAAGCACCGTCCAAATGGGAAATGGACATCGGCGCGATTGGTTTCGACCAAGGTAACGTCAGCTTCGACGACCAGACGCTCAAGGCTCGCATGAAGGTCCAGATCGATCCGCTGGGTAAGCCCATTCCGTTCAGCGACATCGTGGGCAAGGCCACGGCCGAGAAGTCGGCGCCTGCACAGGACTATGCATTCGGCCTCAAGGCGCAGGGGCGCTACAAGGATCAGCCCGTGTCCGGCACTGGCAAGATCGGTGGCCTGCTGGCACTCAAAGCATCCGATCAACCCTTCCCACTGCAAGCGGATGTGCGCATCGCCGACACCCATGTGGTACTGGCCGGTACCCTGACCGATCCGCTCAACCTGGGTGCACTCGACCTGCGACTGCGCCTGTCGGGCGCGAGCCTTGGCAATCTGTTCCCGTTGACCGGCGTGACATTGCCTGACACCCCGGCATATTCCACCGATGGCCACCTTAGCGCCAACCTGCACGCTGAGCAGGGCGCCACCTTCAAGTACCAAGGGTTCAATGGCAAGATCGGTGACAGCGACATTCATGGTGACCTGGCGTACGTCGCCAGCAAGCCTCGGCCCAAGCTCACGGGCAAGCTCGTTTCCAACCAGCTCCTGTTCAAGGACCTGGCGCCACTGATCGGCGCTGACTCCAATGCCGAGCAGAAAGCCCGTGGCGGTGCCAGCAAGCAGCCGTCCGACAAGGTCCTGCCGGTCGAGGAATTTCGTACCGACCGCTGGCGCGCCATGGATGCCGATGTCACCTTCACCGGCAAGCGCATCGTGCACAGCGAGCAGCTTCCCTTCAACGACCTGTCGGCCCACGTGATCCTGGAAGACGGCCTGCTGCGCCTGGAGCCTTTGAGGTTTGGCGTAGCGGGCGGCAACCTGGCATCGCGCATCCGTCTGGACGGCCGCAACGTTCCGTTGCAGGGGCGTGCACGGCTGACCGCCAGGGGATTCAAGCTCAAGCAGCTGTTCCCTTCTTTCGCGCCGATGCAAAGCAGCTTTGGCGAGCTCAATGGGGATGCCGACATTACCGGTAGCGGCAACTCCGTGGCAGCACTGCTCGGTAGCGCCAATGGCGACCTGCGCATGCTGGTCAACGATGGCGCCATCAGCCGCAGCCTCATGGAAATCGCAGGGTTGAACGTGGGCAACTACATCGTCGACAAACTGTTCGGTGATGAAGACGTGAAGATCAACTGCGCCGCTGCCGATGTCGGTATCAAGGATGGCCTTGCCAGCACGCGTCTGTTCATTTTCGATACCGAGAACGCGATCATCTACATCAACGGCACCGCCAACTTCGCCAATGAGCGCCTGGACCTGAAGATCACACCGGAATCCAAGGGGCTGAGGCTGTTCTCCCTGCGCTCGCCGCTGTATGTGCGGGGGGCTTTCGCCAAACCGAGCGCCGGGGTGCAGGCCGTACCGCTGGCGCTGCGCGGTGCCGGCATGGTTGCCCTTGGGGTGGTCGCGGGGCCTGCGGCCGGTCTCCTGGCGCTGGTCGCGCCCAGCAGTGGTGATGATCCCAACCAGTGCACACCGTTGTTGCAGCAGATGAAGGAAGGCAAGGCGCCGGCGGCCGTCAAAGGCCGCAAGTGATGGAAGACGATGGGCGCGGCGGTTCAGAGGTCCTGCCGCGCCCTGCGGCCCTGTTAGCTGCCGAGCTGGAATGCTGGGGGCTGCGCAGCAGCCCCGACCCTCTGAGCTGCCGAGCTGGAATCCCTTGGCGCTGCGTGGCCTGGCAGCCAGCCCAGCACCTCGGCGGGACCGATCACAGGGTTCAGTAACTCAAAGGTCTGGGACAAGACAGTCGGCGCTTCACAATCACCGAGGCTGGGAACGGTCCGATCAGGGCGCCGGACCGACCGCAATGGGCTGCGAAGCAGCCCTGCGTGACGAGCATTACCGCATCAGCGGCCTTGCGTGTTGCGATTGGCCTTACAGACCGTCGAGCAGGTCGGACATGTCATCGGCGTGCTCTTCTTCTTGCGCCAGAATGTCTTCGAAGATACGGCGAGTGGTCGGGTCCTTGTCGCCGATGTACTGGATGATCTCGCGGTAGCTGTCGATGGCGATACGCTCGGCCACCAAGTCTTCCAGGACCATTTCCTTGAGGGTCGCACCTGCCACGTACTGGGCGTGGGAGTTCTTGCTCAGGTTGTCCGGGTTGAAGTCAGGCTCACCGCCCAGTTGCACGATACGCTCGGCCAGCTTGTCGGCATGTTCGGATTCCTGGTTGGCATGCTCCAGGAATTCTTCGGCAGCCACACTGGCCTTGACGCCAGAAGCCATGAAGTAGTGGCGCTTGTAGCGCAGGGTGCAGACCAGCTCGGTGGCCAGCGAATCGTTGAGCAGCTTGATGATGCGCTCGCGATCAGCATTGTAGCCTTCGGTCACTGCACCATTTTCTACATGCTCGCGTGCACGCTGGCGCAGGGTCTGGATATCGGTCATTTCAGTCGTGTTCATGTTTCATCTCCGAAAAGCATCAGGTAGTCGTAGTCAGGTAGCGGAAGCCTTACGCGCCTTTGACGGCCTCGCGGTCTTCTTCACGTTGTTTGCAGGTCTTGAAACCCTTGGCATCCACATGGCCGGTGGCATCGAAGCGCACGTAGTACGGCTGCTGCTTGCCGTCGCGGTTGAGGATGTAATCGTTGCAGGTGCCGCCATTGGGCAGGTCGATGACATTGGACGGGCTGCCGCCGATGGCGATCACGCGCTGCATGGTCATGCCATTTTCGACCTGCTTGACCAGGGGCTCGTTGCGGTAGGTCACATAGTCCACCGGGTTTTCCGGGCGGCTGCCGCATGCCGCCAGGGTGGCGCTGGCCAGAAGGATTGCCAGAGTCTGCTTGAACATCGTCCCGCTCCTTGCACAAAAGGGTATGTGCAGGTTTTGAACCTCACGCAGCGCCAGGAGTTCGATCGAGCTAGCCAATTGCCTGCGTGCAAATGGTTGTCGTGCGCTTGATGGCAAACCGGGCCTCGCGCCAGGCTTGTCTACACTGCTGGTGTCACCGTGCGTTGGGCGCGGGCTCAGGAGAACACGACATGAAACGGCTGCACATTCCGTTGCTGATGGTCGCGCTGATGTTCAGCGCCCAGGGCTTTGCGGCAACTACTACCCAGCAGGAAAAGATGAAAACGTGCAATGCAGATGCCACGGCGCAATCGCTCAAGGGCGACGCCCGCAAGGCCTTCATGAGTACGTGCCTGAAGAAACAGGTGCCACCTACCCAGCAGGAAAAAATGAAGACGTGCAATGCCGACGCCACTGCCAAGGTGCTCAAGGGTGATGAGCGCAAGGCGTTCATGAGTGACTGCCTGAAGAAGAAATGATCGGTGCCTATGCCTGCAGGCCTAACGCTGGCAGACTGCGGATCTTCTTCGCTGGCTGCCGCTGAGGCTGTATGACCTTCACCCCCCGCCAAGTCACCCTGGCAAGTTTGATCATCGTATTCGCAGGCTTGCTGATGGCATTGCCGTTGAAGCTGCTGCCCAGCCTGCTGGCAGGCCTGCTGGTGTTCGAACTGGTCAACATGCTCACGCCGCGCCTGCAGCCGTTGATTGCCGGGCAGCGTGCGCGCTGGCTGGCAGTGGCGCTGCTGGGGACGCTGGTGGTGATCAGCCTTGCGCTGTTGATCGCCGGGGCATTCAGCTTCCTGTTGCATGAAGCGGAAAATCCAGGCGCTTCGCTGGACAAGTTCATGGCGCTGGTGGAGCGGGCACGCGGCCAGTTGCCGCCGTTCATCGAGGGCTACCTGCCGGCCAGCGCGGCAGAGTTCAAAGTGGCGATCGGCGACTGGATCAAGAGCCACCTCAGTGATTTGCAACTGGTGGGCAAGGGCATGGCACACATGTTCGTGACCCTGCTGATCGGCATGATCCTGGGGGCTATCGTCGCCCTGCAGCGCATACCCGACATCTCTCGGCGCAAGCCACTGGCTGCCGCCCTGTTCGAGCGCCTGAGCCTGCTGGTCCAGGCGTTTCGCAACATCGTTTTCGCCCAGATCAAGATTTCCCTGCTCAATACCGCATTCACCGGTATCTTCCTGGCCGTGGTGCTGCCGTTGTTCGGGGTGCATCTGCCGCTGACCAAGACCTTGATCGTGCTGACGTTCCTGTTGGGTCTGCTACCGGTCATTGGCAACCTCATGTCCAACACCCTGATCACCATCGTGGGGTTGTCGTTGTCGGTGTGGGTGGCTGCGGCGGCGTTGGTCTACCTGATCGTCATCCACAAGGTGGAATACTTCCTCAACGCCAAGATCGTCGGGGGGCAGATCAGGGCCAAGGCTTGGGAACTGCTGTTGGCGATGCTGGTGTTCGAAGCGGCGTTCGGCCTGCCGGGGGTGGTAGCAGGGCCGGTCTATTACGCCTATCTCAAGAGCGAGCTGCGCAGGATGGAGCTGGTTTGAATGCGGCCACGGCGGGCCTGCTCAGGGCATAGCAGGGCCGGCGTCAGGCTTGGTCAGGCGGTGTTGACCAGCGCCACCGCCAACGAGGGGCGACCCAAGCGCCCCTTACCCCGGTCATTTCGTCACGCGCCGTAGCGCTTGCGTGCCTCGATGGCCAGCCCACTGCCGATGCTGCCAAAGATGTTGCCTTCCACATGACGTGCATTGGGCAACATCGCCGCCACGCTGTTGCGCAGGGCTGGAATGCCGCTGGAGCCGCCCGTGAAAAATACCGTGTCGACCTGGCCCTGGCTGACCCCGGCCTTGGCCAGCAAGTCCGTGACACTGGCCCGCACCCGTTCCAGCAGGCTTTCGATGGCCATCTCGAACAAGCTGCGAGACAGGTCCACGCCAAGGCCGGGTTCGATGCGGCCGAGGTCGACATGACGACTGGGCTGTTCGGTCAGCTCGATCTTGCTGGCTTCCACTTCCATGGCCAGCCAATGCCCGGCGCGCTCCTCGATGAGCTTGAACAGCCGATCCACGCCGAGGGTGTCCTCGATGTCGTAGCGCATGTTGCCCAGGGCCAGCTGCGACTTCTGTGAGTACAAGGCGTTGATCGTGTGCCAAGTGGCCAGGTTCAGGTGATAGCTGGTTGGCATCAAGGCACCGCTTTTCATGCGGCTGCCATAACCGAACAGCGGCATCACCCCTTGCAGGCTCAGCTGCTTGTCGAAGTCCGTGCCGCCGATGTGTACGCCACCGGTCGCAAGGATGTCGCTCTGGCGCTCGGCTACCGCGTGCCGCTCAGGCGACAGCCTGATGAGGGTGAAGTCGGAAGTACCGCCGCCGATATCGACGATCAGCACCAGTTCCTCCCGGCTGATGCCCGACTCGTAGTCGAACGCCGCAGCGATGGGCTCGTACTGGAACGACACGTCCTTGAAGCCGATCTTGCGTGCTACCTCGGCCAGCGTGTCCTCGGCTTCCTGGTCGGCTGCCGGGTCCTCGTCGACGAAGAATACCGGGCGGCCGAGTACCACCTGATCGAACTCACGGCCGGCCTCGGCCTGCGCGCGGTTTTTCAGCTCACCGATGAACATGCCCAGCAGGTCCTTGAACGGCAGTGCGCTGCCCAGCACGCTGGTGTCGTGCTTGATCAACTTGGACCCGAGCAGGCTCTTGAGCGAGCGCATCAGGCGCCCCTCGTAGCCTTCGAGGTATTCGTGCAGGGCCAGCCGACCGTAGACAGGGCGGCGCTCCTCGATGTTGAAGAACACCACCGAGGGCAACGTGATCTTGCCGTCTTCCAGGGCAATCAGCGATTCCGTGCCCGGTCGGTGCCAGCCAACCGTCGAGTTGGAGGTGCCAAAGTCGATGCCAAGGGCGCGGGCCGGGGATACGTCGGACATGGGGAAAAGGCTTCCGGAGGCAAAACGGCCGCGCAGTGTATGCCAGCTGGCGACAGAATCAAGACCGGTCGTCTGCCATGGAGCAACCCCAAGCGGGCCTTGAAAGGCTATGCTTGATCCCTATCTTCTCCAGCAACACGCACATTCTCACTGGTGATCCCTAGATGGACTTCAAAGACTACTACAAGATACTTGGCGTAGAGCCCACAGCGGACGACAAGGCGATCAAGGCCGCGTACCGCAAGCTGGCCCGCAAGTATCACCCTGATGTCAGCAAAGAGCGCGACGCCGAAGACAAATTCAAGGAAGCCAACGAGGCCTACGAAGTGCTGGGCGATGCGCAGAAACGCGCCGAATTCGATGAAATTCGCAAGTACGGCGGCCAGCATGGTCGGCCATTCCAGGCGCCGCCAGGCTGGGAAAGCCGAGGCGGGGCCGGAGGCGGTTTCGAGAGTGGCGATTTTTCGGACTTTTTCAGCTCGATGTTCGGCGGTCGTGGAGGCAACCCGTTCGGGGGCGCCCGTCAACAACAGCGCAGTGCCGGCAGGCGAGGGCAGGACGTGGAGCTTGAACTGGCGGTATTTCTGGAAGAAACCCTGAGCAAGGAGTCCAAGCAGATCAGCTTCCAGGTTCCGCAAACCAATGCCATGGGCCAGCGTACGGGGTTCACCACCAAGACCCTGAACGTCAAGATCCCGGCCGGCGTGACCGATGGCGAGCGCATTCGCCTCAAGGGCCAGGGTGCCCCGGGTGTCGGTGGCGGTGCCAATGGCGATTTGTTCCTGACCATCCGCATGGCCCCGCACCCGCTGTTCGACGTCGAGGGGCATGACCTGATCATCACCGTGCCGCTGGCGCCTTGGGAAGCGGCCTTGGGCACCAAGGTGGCGGTGCCCACGCTCGAAGGCAGGATCAACCTGACCATCCGCCCCGACAGCCAGAGCGGGCAGCGCCTGCGGGTGCCAGGCAAGGGCCTGGCCGACAAGCATGGCCAGCGCGGCAACCTCTATGCACAGCTCAAGGTCGTCATGCCGACCACCTCTGACGAATCTACCCGGGAACTGTGGGCCAAGCTTTCCGAGAAGGCCGCGTTCGACCCGAGGGCACAATGGAGTAAGTGATCATGAGCAGCACCCTGATCGTTCAACTGGACATGCATACCTTGTGTCAGGAAGCCGACCTTACGGCGGACTGTGTGATCGAGATCGTCGAGCACGGCATTGTGGAGCCAACCGGGCGCAGGCCTGAAGACTGGCTGTTCGACGATAAGGCACCGCTGCTGGCAAGGCGCGCGGCCAAGCTGCACCAGGAGTTGGAGCTGGAATGGGAAGGCGTGGCGCTGGCCCTGGAATTGCTCCAGGAGGTGCAGCAGCTGCGCAACGAGAACAGCATGTTGCGCCAGCGCCTGGGCAGGTTCACGCAGATGTGAGGGGAGTCAGGCGCGGGCAGGGCTGGAGCGCTGGCCTGCGCAGCCTTGTGTCACCGGGCAAGGCTGCGTGAAGGCGGCCTTGCCCAGTGTCATGACAGGTCTGGCTCGGCCCCTGGGTTCAGCACCCGCTGCATGAAGGTCAGGTCCAGCCAGCGCCCGAATTTCACCCCCACCTGCGGCATCTGCCCGGTGACCACGAACCCCAGGCGCTCGTGCAGGTGCACAGACGCTGCGTTGCCGCTTTCGATGGCCGCGACCATGACGTGCTTGCCGCCACCTTGTGCGCGCTCGATCAATGCACGCATCAGCGCCGGCCCAAGCCCTTTGCCGCGCTGATCGCTGCGCACGTACACCGAATGCTCGACCGTGTGGCGGAACCCCTCGAACGGGCGCCAGTCCCCGAACGAGGCGTAGCCCAGCACGTCGGCGCCGTCCACGGCTACCAGTATCGGGTAACCCTGTTGCGCACGGGCGTCGAACCAGGCCTGGCGGTTGGCCAGGTCCACCGGCGTCTCGTTCCAGATAGCCGTGGTGTTGCGCACGGCATCGTTGTAGATGTCGAGGATGGCCGGTAGGTCGGCAGGCAGGGCGTCGCGGATTTCGTGACTCATGGCAGCGTCTCGCAAGGTCGAAGCGTGCAGGTTAAATGGTTACCAGCCCGCGTACACCTTCGGCCTGCATGTTTTCGCCCCGGCCACGCTGTACGATCTGGCCGCGGGCCATGACCAGGTAGTGATCCGCCAACGCTTCGGCAAAATCGTAAAACTGCTCGACCAGCAGGATGGCCATGTCGCCGCGCTGCGCCAGCCGCTGGATCACCGCGCCTATTTCCTTGATCACCGAAGGCTGGATGCCTTCGGTGGGCTCATCGAGAATCAGCAGGCGCGGGCGACTGGCCAGTGCCCGGCCAATAGCCAGCTGCTGTTGCTGCCCCCCGGACAAATCCCCGCCTCGGCGTTGCTTCATTTGTTCGAGCACAGGGAACAACTCGTAGATGAAGGCAGGCACTTCACGTGCCTCGCGCCCCGGAAAGCGTGACAAGCCCATCAGCAGGTTTTCCTCGACGCTCAGGCGCGGGAAAATTTCGCGGCCCTGCGGTACGTACGCGATGCCGGCCTGCACCCGGTGGTGCGGCTTGAGTGCGGTAATGGGCTTGCCTTCCCACTCCACGCTGCCTTCGCGCACAGGCACCAGGCCCATCAGGCAACGCAGCAACGTGGTCTTGCCCACGCCGTTGCGACCCAGCAGGCAGGTGACCTCGCCCAGCCTGGCTTCGAAGGACAGGCCGCGCAGGATGTGGCTGCCGCCGTAGTACTGGTGCAGCGTATCGATCTTGAGCATGCGAGGCTCCTGAAGTAACCGGTTGTGCGACCCCGGTAGCTCACCGGTGTACGCATGATTAAACGTGCACTTGCTCAACGACCGAGGTACACCTCGACCACACGATCATCGGCCTGCACCTGCTCAAGCGGCCCCTCAGCCAGCACCGAACCCTGGTGCAGCACCGTCACATGGTCGGCGATGCTGCCCACGAACCCCATGTCATGCTCGACCACCATCAGCGAGTGCTTGCCTGCAAGCCCCTTGAACAGCTCGGCAGTGAAAGCGGTTTCGGCGTCGGTCATGCCGGCCACGGGTTCATCGAGCAACAGCAATTGGGGTTCCTGGACCAGCAGCATGGCAATTTCCAGAAATTGCTTCTGGCCGTGGGACAGCAGCCCGGCCTGGCGCGAGGCCAGCCCGTTCAGGCGCACGGTGGTCAGGACTTCGTCGATCCTGTCGCGTTGCTCGCTGCTCAAGCGCGACCTCAGGCTCGCCCACACCGACTTGTCGGTCTTGAGCGCCAGCTCGAGGTTTTCGTACAGGCTCAACGCCTCGAACACCGTGGGTTTCTGGAACTTGCGGCCGATACCCGCCTGGGCAATCTGGTATTCGCTCATGCGCGTCAGGTCGAGCGTGTCGCCAAAGTAGGCACTGCCTGCGCTGGGCCGTGTCTTGCCGGTGATCACGTCCATCATCGTGGTCTTGCCGGCGCCGTTCGGGCCGATGATGCAGCGCAGCTCGCCCACGCCGATATACAGCGTCAGCGCATTGAGCGCCTTGAACCCATCGAAACTGACGCTTACCTCTTCAAGGCTCAGCACGGTGCCGTGCCGCGCGTCCAGGCCAGGTACCCGGGCATGGCCCAGGCCTATGGCGTCGCGGCCGATACCCTGCGGGTCGAAGGCAGGTTCGAGCATGAACTCCGGGTGTACCGGGGGCAGGCCTCTCATGGCTGGCTCCTTTTGTTCCACAGGCCGACCAGGCCCTTGGGCAAGTACAGGGTCACGAGGATGAACAGCGCGCCGAGGAAAAACAGCCAGAATTCCGGGAAAGCCACGGTGAACCAGCTCTTCATGCCGTTGATCAGCCCTGCGCCCAGCAGGGGACCGATCAGGGTGCCGCGCCCGCCCAGCGCCACCCAGACAGCGGCCTCGATGGAGTTGGTGGGCGACATCTCGCTAGGGTTGATGATGCCGACCTGTGGCACGTACAACGCGCCTGCCAGGCCACACAGCATGGCACTGAGCACCCATACCAGCAGCTTGAAACCACGCGGGTCGTAGCCACAGAACATCAACCGGTTCTCGGCATCGCGAACGGCTGTCAACAAGCGCCCGAACTTGCTGCGCGTCAGCCGCCAGCACAGGTACAGGCTTGCGACCAGCAGTGCGACGGTGAGCAGGAACAGCACCGCGCGGGTCCCGGGTGCGGCGATGTCGAAGCCCAGCAGGGTGCGAAAGCTGGTGAAACCGTTGTTGCCGCCAAAACCGGTCTCATTGCGAAAGAACAGCAACATCCCGGCAAAGGTCAGGGCCTGGGTCATGATCGAGAAGTACACACCCTTGATCCGCGAGCGGAAGGCAAACCAGCCGAACACCAGGGCCAGCATGCCAGGCGCCAGCACCGCCAGGCACAAGGCCCAGGCAAAGTGCTGGGTCCCTGCCCAGTACCAGGGCAGCTCGCTCCAGGACAGGAACGTCATGAAACCCGGCAGCCCGTCCCCGGCGGCCTGGCGCATCAAGTACATCCCCATGGCATAGCCGCCCAGGGCAAAGAACAGGCCATGGCCAAGCGACAACAGCCCCGCATAGCCCCAGACCAGGTCAAGGGCCAGGGCCACGATGGCGTAACAGAGGATCTTGCCCACCAGTGTGAGCACATAGGCCGACACATGCAGGGCGTGATCGGCGGGCAGCAGTGACAACAGCGGCAAGGCGAGCAGCAGGGTCAGGGCGGCGATACCCAGCGCCAGCGACAGGCGAGGGCCGGCTTTGTGCGCGGCGGTGACAAGCAGTGGCTGGTTCATCAGTCGATCACCCGTCCCTTGAGGGCAAACAGGCCTTGCGGGCGCTTCTGGATGAACAGAATGACCAGCGCAAGGATGAGGATCTTGCCGAGCACCGCACCGATCTGCGGCTCCAGCAGTTTGTTGGCGATGCCCAGCCCGAACGCCGCCCAGAGGCTTCCGGCCAGTTGGCCGACCCCCCCAAGCACCACCACCAGGAATGAATCGATGATGTAGCTTTGCCCCAGGTCCGGCCCCACGTTGCCGACCTGGCTCAAGGCCACGCCGCCCAGGCCTGCGATGCCCGAGCCCAGGCCGAAGGCGAGCATGTCCACACGCCCGGTGGACACGCCGCAGCAGGCCGCCATGTTGCGGTTCTGGGTGACGGCGCGCACGTTCAGGCCCAGACGCGTGCGATTGAGCAGCAGCCAGGTCAGCAGCACCACGGCCAGGGCGAAGGCGATGATCACCAGGCGGTTGTAGGGCAGGATCAGGTTGGGCAGGACCTGGATGCCACCCGACAACCAGGCCGGGTGGCTGACCTCGACGTTCTGTGCGCCGAACAGCAACCGCACAGCCTGGATCAGGATCAGGCTGATGCCCCAAGTGGCCAGCAGGGTTTCCAGCGGCCGGCCGTACAGGTGGCGGATCACCGTGCGCTCCAGCGCCATGCCGACACCGGCACTGACGGCGAACGCCACGGGCAGGGCGATCAGCGGGTAAAACTCCAGGGCGCCCGGGGCGTAGCGCTGCACCACGACCTGCACCATGTAGGTGCTGTAGGCGCCGAGCATCAGCATCTCGCCGTGCGCCATGTTGATCACCCCCAGAAGGCCGAACGTGATCGCCAGCCCCAGCGCCGCCAACAGCAGGATCGACCCCAGCGACAGGCCACTGAAGGCCTGGCCGAGCACTTCACCGACCAGCAGCTTGCGTTTGACCTGGGCCAGGCTGGTTTCAGCGGCGGTACGCACCGTGGGGTCCGTTTCCATCTCTGGTTGCAACAGCGCCTCCAGGCGGGTGCGGGCCGTTGGGTCACCGGTTTCTCCCAACAGGCGCACGGCCGCCAGGCGCACCGACGGGTCGCTGGCACCGAGCTGCAGGTTGGCCAACGCCAGGCCCAAGGCTGCCCGCACGGCCGCATCCGGCTCGCTGGCGTAGCGCCGGTCGAGCAAGGCGACCTGGGCCGGTTGTGCACTCTTTTGCAACTGCCTGGCGGCAGCCAGCCGGGTGGCGCTGTCGTCACTGAGTAACCGGTGGCTGGCCAGGGCATTGTCGATCAGCCCGCGCAGGCGGTTGTTCAGGCGCACCTTGCGGTTGTCGTCCTTGGCAATGCGGCCGGCCTGCAGGTTTTCCAACAGCGCCAGCCGGCCCGGCTCGGGTTGGGCGGCCCAGGTATCGAGCAGGCGCGCCTGCTCGGCGGGCTTGGCGGCGAGGAAAAACTCGCCCTCGCTGGCTTGGGCTGCCATGGGCAGCAGCAGTAGCAGGGTAAGCAGGAATCTGAGCATGAGGCTCTCCTGTAAATCAGCGCTTACGCGCAGGCGTACCCGAACGCCGGGCCGCCTACGGGCGGGCTGCAAAGCAGCCTTGGGCCTCAGTTGCCTTTCACGGCGTAATCAGGGCGCTTGTCGTTGCCTGGGATGAAGGGGCTCCAGGGTTGTGCCCGCAGCGGTTGCTCGGTCTCCCACACCACGCTGAACTGCCCATCGTCCTGGATCTCGCCGATCATCACGGGCTTGTGCAGGTGGTGATTGGTCTTGTCCATGGTCAGGGTGTAGCCCGAAGGGGCCTTGAAGGTCTGCCCGGCCAGCGCTTCGCGCACCTTGTCCACATCGGTGGATTTGGCTTTTTCCGCCGCCTGCGCCCACATGTGAATGCCCACATAGGTGGCTTCCATCGGATCGTTAGTTACCGCCTTGTCGGCGCCAGGCAGGCCTTTGGCCTTGGCATACGCCTTCCAATCAGCGACGAACTTCTGGTTGACCGGGTTATCCACCGACTCGAAGTAGTTCCACGCGGCCAAATGACCCACCAACGGCTTGGTGTCGATGCCCCGCAGCTCTTCTTCCCCCACCGAGAACGCCACGACCGGCACATCGGTCGCTTTCAGGCCCTGGTTGGCCAGCTCTTTGTAGAAAGGCACGTTGGAGTCGCCGTTGACGGTAGAGATGACCGCGGTCTTGCCACCAGCGGAGAACTTCTTGATGTTGGCGACGATGGTCTGGTAATCGGCGTGGCCGAACGGCGTGTAGACCTCTTCGATGTCCTTGTCGGCCACGCCCTTGCTGTGCAGGAACGCACGCAGAATCTTGTTGGTGGTGCGCGGGTAGACGTAGTCGGTGCCCAGCAGGAAGAAACGCTTGGCGCCGCCGCCATCCTCGCTCATCAGGTATTCCACCGCCGGAATCGCTTGCTGGTTGGGCGCAGCGCCGGTGTAGAACACGTTCGGCGACATCTCTTCGCCCTCGTATTGCACCGGGTAGAACAGCAGACCATTGAGCTCCTCGAATACCGGCAATACCGATTTGCGCGACACCGACGTCCAGCAACCGAACACCACCGCGACCTTGTCCTGGGTCAGCAACTGGCGGCTTTTTTCGGCGAACAGCGGCCAGTTGGACGCCGGGTCCACCACCACCGGCTCCAGCATCTTGCCGTTCACCCCACCTTTGGCGTTGATCTCATCGATGGTCATCAAGGCCATGTCCTTGAGCGACGTCTCGGAGATGGCCATGGTCCCGGACAGCGAATGCAGGATGCCGACCTTGATGGTCTCGGCGGCCTGGAGGCTCCAGCTAAGGCCCATCGCCGCCATCGAGGCGCTGAGGGTGAAGGCCTTGATCAGACTGCGTCGCTTCATGTGCTCTCTCCGCTGAGTTGTTGTGGTGTGGGCAGAAGGGCGATTGCAAAGGCTGTGCCGTGGTGCGCAAGGCTGCGGTCTAGAAGGGTTGTGCTTCTATGCAGGGCTTGGATAGGGGCCAGATTGGTGCTTGCGCGACTGGCCTGCACAGGATTGGGTCCAGGGCGGTGAACAGTTTTGACACATAAGCGGTACTTGAGTACCGTTCGGCACCGCAGTAGATTCTGCGACCGGGATTGGCGTCCCGTTTTACAGAGAGATCGAGCATTGACGCTCCTTGCGACTTTGCTCTGCATGGCTGCACCCGTCATGGGCGGAGCCGTGTGTGGGAGCCTTCGGGCTCACCGGTTCTCTCTGCCGGCACGCCAACCCGCACGGCTCCGTCCACCCATATTGGCGTATGGGCTCGGAGCGTCATAAAGAGAGAGCTGCAAGGAGATGCACCATGCTCAAGAAGATCGTTCCAGATCCACCCCGCACATCGCGTTCCGTGACCGCCAGTGCCGATTTCGGCACCTGCAATCAGGCTCATGATCCAATACTGTCGGTTCAGGCTGGAATCGATAGCGAGGATGCACTTGTGTGCGCCGTTGCCGCGCTGAAAGCGGCTTATGAAACCAATGCCGCAGCACTGGAAAGGGTGGGAGAGCCGCTTCGTAGTTTACTGACCGCGACGGAAAACTCGCTAGAGAAAGGCTTGGCCCTGGCCGAGGCAGTGCTCAAGGGGTTGGAGCAAGGCTGAAGCGGCCTGGCTGTTGTGCGCCCATTCGCCAGTTCTGCCTGAGAATGGGCTGCACAGTTTCCTCATCAGTTGCTCGACGACCCACGTACGGCAGTACGCGGCTGGCGCCGGCTACGCACGAACTGGTAGGTCACCGCCAGGATCACAAACCAGATCGGCGTCACCAGCAGCGCCGAGCGGGTGTCGGCTTCCAGGCTCAGCAGCACCAGAATGCCGGCGAAGAACGTCAGGCACACGTAGCACATCAAGCGCCCGCCAGGCATCTTGTAAATCGACTGCTCGTGCAGCGCTGCGCGGTGCTTGCGGTAGCTCAGGTACGACAGCAGGATCAACGTCCAGACGAACATGAACAGCACCGCCGACACCGTGGTGACCAGGGTGAAGGCTTCGATCACGTTCGGGACCAGGTAGATCAGCACCGCGCCGAGCAACAGGCACAGGCAGGAGAAGTACAAGCCGTTGGCCGGCACGGCGCGACGGGACAGTTTCTCGAACGCTTTGGGCGCATCGCCTTCCTGGGCCAGGCCGAACAGCATGCGGCTGGTGGAGAACACCCCGCTGTTGGCAGACGAGGCCGCCGAGGTCAGCACCACGAAATTGATGATGCTCGCCGCCGCTGGCAGCCCTGCCAGCACGAACAGCTCCACGAACGGGCTCTTGCCCGGAACCACGTCGCGCCATGGGGTCACGGCCATGATCGCGATCAGTGCCAGTACATAGAACACGATGATGCGGATCGGGATCGAGTTGATCGCCCTGGGCAGCGTGCGCTCCGGGTTCTTGGCTTCGGCCGCCGTGGTGCCGACCAGCTCGATGCCCACGAAGGCGAACACCGCGATCTGGAACCCGGCGAAGAAGCCCATCACGCCATGGGGGAACATGCCGCCGTCATTCCACAGGTTGGCCAGTTGAGCCGTGCGCCCGCTGGGGGAGGTGAAACCGGTGATGACCATGTACAGACCGGTGGCGACCAGGCCCAGAATGGCGATGATCTTGATCAGGGCAAACCAGAACTCCATTTCGCCGAACAGCTTGACCGTGACCAGGTTCAGCGACAGCAGCACGGCCACGCAGGTGAGCGCCGGTATCCACTGAGGCAGGTCGGGGAACCAGAACTGGGTATAGGCCGCAATGGCCACCACGTCGGCAATGCCAGTGACTACCCAGCAGAACCAGTAGGTCCAGCCGGTGAAGTAGCCCGCCCAGGGACCGAGCAGGTCGGCGGAGAAGTCGATGAACGACTTGTAGTTCAAGTTCGACAGCAGCAGTTCGCCCATTGCACGCATGACGAAGAACAGCATGAAACCGATGATCATGTAGACGAAGATGATCGACGGCCCAGCCAGGCTGATGGTCTTGCCCGAGCCCATGAACAGGCCGGTGCCGATGGCACCGCCAATGGCGATGAGCTGGATGTGTCGGTTGGTGAGGTTGCGTTGCAGGTGTTGATCGTCGGATGGAGTCGGCGCAGTTTGCGTCATAGGCTGCATTCCCTTGTAGAGGTCAGTCGCGTTGGCTGACGTAGCCGGCTAGGCTATCACGCACTGCAAAGGTGCGGGCGTGACAGATCGACACGATATCGTGAGTGCAGGGCGCTTTAGAAATGATCGGGGTCAAGCGTCGGCGCTTTGGACAATAAAGCTGCACCGACCGGCAGGGCCGTGAAACGCTCGGCGGGCCTTTCGGCTCGCCTGAGGTTCCACGACAGCCGCCTACCGTGCCCTATGCCTGCGCCGCCAACCTGGCGCGCCGTACCATCAGGTTGTCGAGTACCCACATCAGCACCATCGACACCCCCACCAAGGGGAAGACGAGCCCCAATGCCAGCATCACCACCACGGCCGTCTTCCAGCGCGGCAGGTCGTGGCGCAACGGGGGGACGCCCAGGCCGCCTTCGGGCCTGCGCTTCCACCACATCACCAAGCCACTGACCGACCCCAGCAGAATCATCAGGCACACCAGCGCAATGACGATCTGGTTCAGTGGGCCGAACATCTTGCCCTCGTGCAGCATGACCCCCAGTTCCGTTGCGCGGGCCACAGGGCTGTAGTCCTGCCAGCGCACATCGGCCAGCACCTTGCCGGTGTACTGGTCCACATGCAGGGTGGCATCGTTGCGTGGATCGTCGGCGAACACCGCAACGGTGAATACGCCGTCGGCCGTGGTAGGCAAGGTAATGCTGTAGCCCGGCTCCACCTGCCGCGCCGTGGCGATGTCCTCGACCTGTTGCACGCCCACGTTCGGTGCGGCCGGTTGGCTGGACAGGGTGTGATGCCCGGCGTGCTCGGCATGGGCGCCGGACTGGGGCATCGGCGTGTTCTCCACGGCCCAGGGTACGGTCTGGCGGTGAGCATGGTTGAGCTCGCGTGCCTGCTGGTCCGACTTTGGCACATCGTTCCACATCGCTACCGGAAAGCGGTTCCACAGGTCGGCATATTGCTTGCCCCAGAACCCGGTCCAGGTCATGCCGCTGAGCAGCATCAACAGCAGCAGCGCCGAGCCCCAGAACCCACTGACCGCATGCAGGTCGCGCCAGAACAGCCGGCCTCGGGCGGCCAGGCGCGGCCACAGTACGCCTGCGCCCAGGCGCCCGCGTGGCCACCACAGGTACAGGCCCGAAACCACCAGCACGATGCCCCAGCCTGCGGCCAGTTCCACCAGGCGATCACCCAGGGTGCCCACCATCAACTCGCCGTGCAGGGCGCGGGCGATGGCTTGCAGGTTGCGCTTGCCGTCCTGCTCGCCGAGGATCTTGCCGCTGTACGGGTCGACGAACACATTCAGCTCGCGCCCGCCGTCGTGCACCACGAACTGCGCACTGCGCTGCGCGTTCAGCGGCGGCAGGTACTGGCCCACATGGCCTTCGGGGTACGCCGTGCGCACCTCGGCCAGCATCACATCGGCCCCTTGGCGATGATGGCCGGCCTCGACCACCATCAGGTCGCGGTACAGCCACGGATCGAGCTGCGGCTTGAACAGGTACACGAGCCCGGTAAGTGCCAGCAGGATCATGAAGGGGGCCACGAACAGCCCTGCATAGAAATGCCAACGCCAGGCCAGGTTGTAGAATGAAACGCGTGTTCCTCTCATGGGAACCTCCAGGTAAACGCACAGGGCGCGGTCACTGCCGCGCCCGCGGTGGATGTCAGAAGCTGAAATCGACTTTGGTCCAGACGGTCCGGCCGGGCTCGTTGACCGGTTGAGGGTCGCTGGCCGGGTAGCCGAAACCGGCGTTGCCTGCCAGGTTCAGGTGTTCGGCGTAGGTCTTGTCGAACAGATTGTCGACCCCGGCGCTGAGTTTCAGATTTTTACTGACCTTGTACGCGCCGTTGAGCGAGAACACCCCAAACCCTGCACTGGCGTCATAGTCCTTGCCGACCACATTGCCCTGGTTGAAGGCGATGCGGTTCTGCGCCGCGACCAGCCGCCAGAGCGCACCTGCACTCCATGCATCGCGGCTGTACGTCAGGCCCAGGCGGCTTTCCAGGGGCGGCATCTGGGGCAGCGCCTTGCCGTCGCTGCTGTTCTTGCCCCAGGCGTAGGCCAGCGTGGCATCGGCCTTCCAGGTATCGCTCAGCGAGTAGGCCGCACCCACCTCGCCACCCATGATGCGGGCGTCGATGTTCTGCGCCTTTGAAGCCCCCATGCCCATCATGCCGGTGCGGTAGTCGAACAAAATGTAGTCGCGGATCTGACCGACATAGCCCGAAGCCCAGGCTTCCAGCCGTTCGCTACGGTACTGGACACCAAAGTCGAGCTGGGTCGTTTTCTCGGGCTTGATGCCGTCGAAGGCATTGACCGACCCGGTGGGCGCCGTCTTCGGCGAAAACAGCTCCCAGTAGTCCGGGAAGCGCTGGGCGTGCCCAAGGCCGATGTAAGCCGTTGCCGGCAGGGCTGCCATGTCGTGTTCATAGCGCACGAAGCCGCTGGGCAGCGTATCGGCGCGGGTGTCGTTGCGGGTCGGACTGGCCTGACGCAGATCCCGCGCAGACGCGCGGTCCAGGCGGGCACCGGTGATGACCCGGTCGTCGCCGCTGAGCGACCAGGTCAGCTCGCCGAACACGCCGTAATTATGGAAATCGGCATCCTTGGTCCAGGCCTGGCCTTTGTGCGCGTCTACACCCATGCCGCCGCGCTGGCGATGCGCGTTGGTCTGCGCGTCGATACCGCTGATCAACTGCACATCGGCCCAGCGCCAGGTCGCCTTGATGCGTGCGCCCATCGTGCGGCGGTCGACGTTGCTGACCATTGGCATGCCCATCATGCCGCTGCCAGAGGGTGTGCGCAGGCTGTAGTTGTCCATTACATGGTCGGCATAGTTGTAATAAGCCTGGGCTTCGAGCTTGTCGAGGACCTCGCCCAGGTTGGACTTTTCAAAGCGCAGGCCCAGGCTTTCACGCTTGAACTGCGAGCCGTCCATGCCCCGACCGGCATAGCGCGCCTCCCCATCGCCCTTGCCTGCGGTGAGTTCGAGCACTGTATCGGCATCGGGCGTCCAGCCCAAGGCGACATCGCCGTTCCACTTTTCCCAGCGCGACGGTACCGAATCGCCAGCCCCGTCGTGGTAGTCATCAGCGCGCGACTGATTGCCGACGAAACGGGCATAGGCCTGGCTGTTGCCGGCAGCAGCGTCCAGCACCTTGTCGAAGCGGCCATTGGAGCCGGTGAGCAGGCTGGCATTGACGCGGCTGCCAAGGGTGCCGAATGCCTCGGGATCACGCTCGAACAGGACAGTGCCTGCCGAGCCGCCCGGCCCCCAGATCACGCTCTGTGGGCCCTTGATCACGGTCAGTCGGTCGTAGGTTTCCGGGGCGATGTACGAGGTTGGGGCATCCATGCGGTTAGGGCAGGCGCCCAGCATCAGCCCGCCATTGGTGAGGATGTTCAGCCGCGAGCCGAACATGCCGCGCAGTACTGGGTCGCCGTTGGTGCCTCCGGCACGAATGGCTGAAAAACCGGGGATGGTTTTCAGGTAATCGGCACCGTCACTGGCCGGCACGGGCTGGCGAGGGTCCTTGGGGTTGGTGACCACGGTCAGTGGCGAACTGGGGGCGATGGCGGTGATCACCGTAGGGCCGAGTTCAGGTGCATCGGATGAATGGGCAAGGTGCCCAGGGTCTGCCGCCAGTGCGACAGGCGTCAACAACGAGCCACACAGGGCGGCGATGGTCCCGCGCAGGGACAAAAGAGGGGTGCAGCCGGACATAAGGATTCCAGTCGATCAGTCGTGAGAAGACGCGAAGCGATCAGGCTTCGCGCGCAAACGGGTCAAACACTGATCGATGCAGGCGGCGCGCGGCTGCGGGCGCCGGGGAAGACGGCCTGCCTGGCATGCCCGTGGCGCGTGGCAGGCTGAAGGTGGACTTGAGGCAGGGCGGCTGCCAGGCTGAGCGGGCTGAGCGCCTGGGGCAATGCAGGGCAGTTGAACAACAGGCTGCAATAGCCGCACTTCTCCCACATCACATGAAGCTGGCCGTCCTGGCTCGGGCCGTGATGAGCGTCGCCATGCTGATGAGCAGCCGGCATCGGCATGTCCATCGGCATGGCCATGCCGCCGCCGTGGTGATCCATGGGCATCGACTGGGAAACCAGCGGCCCGATGAAAATCATCCACATGGCGAACAGGCTCAGCCATCCGCCACCGGCGCGCCTGCGATCAGGGCGGGTGGTACGGGGCTGGCGGTGTGGCAGCGAGCGCATCACGCCCTGTCAGCGCCAATCAGTGCTGATGGGCCTGCGGCTGGCCGGTCGGCGGTGCTTTCTGCACCGCCACTTGCACGGTGACGGGGCCAGCTTTCTCGAAGCGAAGGGTCAGCGGGAAACGCTGGCCATCGGTCAGCAGGCTGCGATCCTTGGGCTGCATGAGCATCACATGGTAAGCGCTGGGCGCGAACACCAGATCCTTGCCTGCAGGCACTACTACGTTTGGCACTTGCTGCATGCGCATGGCACCGGCCGCGCTCATGGCGTGCGCATGCAACTGGGTGTCATCGCTGATAGGGGATTCGGCGCTCAGCAGGCGGTCATCGGTGTTGCCATTGTTGTGCACCACGAAATACGCGGCGACGTTGGGGGCATTGGGCGGCAGCTGCAAAGACCAGGGATGAGCGATATGCAGGTCGCCCACGGTGTATTCGTGAGCATGGGCGAAGACGGCGGGCAGCAGGAGGGCGGCCACGGCAAGGGCGTGCTTGAGCATGATGGATGTCCCGATGAAATGAGGTTCAGGCAGACAGCGAGAAACACTCAGGCAAGCGGGGAGGCACGGGGATTGAGCGCGGGCCGGAGCTGGCGCGGCGTAGGCGTGGGTGGCGCATCCAACGACAGTGGGCCGGCAAGACGCACAGGCGGGGCATGCAGTTGTAACGCTTGGCCGCCTGATGCGAGCGGCGGCGCAGCACCCAGGCAGCACCAGCAGTGCATCGTGCTGGCGCTGTCATCGCTTTGCGGACCCAGGTCGATCTTGGCCAGGGCCTGCACATCGACCTTGGCTTTGTTGGCCATGCTGGAACAGAACGCCCCCCACAGCAGTTGCTCTGCCGGGCCTTTGGGCGCAGCAGAGGACAACGGCATGGCCAGCAGGTTGAACAGCACCGCTAGGCAGGCTATCCAGGCGATGTGCCGACGTGGGGGCATGGAGAGATCCGGTCAGGAATCGTGGCGACTATTGTACGGCCGAGTATAAGCAAATTTGGCGGGGTGCGGTGACGTGACGCAGGTGGCGTGCATGGCGGCTGGCTTCGCGATGCTCTGGCACCGCGAAGCCGTTCAGGTTCAGGCCTTGTGGCGGCCCATCAGGCCGCGTACGGTTTCCTGCAGGTCGGCCGGCAGTACCACCACCTTGGCGTTAGTGCTGCTCGCCAGGTTTTCCATGGCGCCAACGTAGCGCTCACCGAGCAGGTACATGGCCGGGACGGTTTCGTTGCCGACCGCTTCGGTGACCAGCGAGATGGCCCGCGCCGAAGCTTCGGCCAGGCTGATCTGCGCCTCGGCATCCAGCCGGGCGGCTTGCAGGCGCGCTTCGGCTTCGAGTACTGCCGCCTGCTTGGCGCCTTCGGCACGGGTGACGTCGGCCTTGCGCTCCCGCTCGGCTGCCGCCTGGCGCTCCATGGCCAGTTGCATGTTCTGGGACGGCTTGATGTCCTGGATTTCTACCGAGCGTACGGTTACGCCCCAGTCCTCGGTCTGCTCGGACATGGCCTCGCGCAGGCGCGCTTTGATCTGTTCGCGGCTGGAGAGGGCTTCGTCCAGGTCCATGGCGCCGACGATGGCGCGCAGGGATGTCATGGTCAGGCTGGTGACGGCAAAGGCATAGTTCTGCACGCCATAGGACGCCTTCTGCGGGTCGATGACCTTGGCGAAGCACAGGGCGTTGGCGACGATGACGGCGTTGTCGCGGGTGATGATTTCCTGTTCCTGCACGTCGAGGATGATGTCCTTGGTCGGCAGGCGATAGGCGACTACGTCCATGTAGGGGATGACGACGTTGAGGCCAGGCTTGAGGGTGGTGTGGTAGCGGCCCAGGCGCTCGACGATCCATTCCTCGCCCTGGGGGACAATGCGCACCCCCTTGAACACGGTGATCAGTACGAACAGGGCGATGGCGCCGACGACGATGAGGCTGGTCATGATGACAAATTCCTTTTTTACGGATTCAGGCCCGCATGACGCGGGCGGTATTTCCTTCGACGGCGATCAGGCGTACCCGCTCGCCTGCCGGGATGGTGGTATCGGCAATGCAGGTCCACTCCTCGTTGCCCAATACGGGCTTCTGGAAGCGCACCCGGCCTTTCTGGAACTCGGACACACCTGTGGTCAGCAAGCCGACCTCGCCGATCACGCTGGCGGCGGTCCAGCGCTCATCGGGCTGCTTGCGGCGAAACACCTTGAACCACAGCAGGGTAGTCAGCGATGACAGCACGACCCAGAGCAGCCCTTGCATGGCCAGTTCCAGGCCTGGAAACGCCAGGGAAACCAAGGCCACCAGCACGGCGCCGATACCGAACCAGAGGATGAAGAACGTAGGCAAGACCAGCTCGAGCAACGTCAGCGCGATGCCGAACACCAACCAGATCCACCATTGCAATTCCATATCAGGCACGTCTTCCGAGGGGGGCGCCCGAGTTTAAGGCAGGACTGCGACACATGGCCACTTGCGGGCGCTCGGAAAAAGCCTAAGGGTGTGTAGGAGTCCAACCCCACCAGGCGCGATGCAAGGGGCTTTCGCCACTAAGCAAACAAGGCCGCTACCAGTTCCGGCAGGGCATGGAACGTCCGATCGGTGATCGGCAATGTCGGGCGCTTGAGAATGAACACCGGCAGACCCAGCGCGCGGGCTACCTCCAGCTTGGGTTCGGTGGCGACGCTGCCGCTGTTCTTGCTGATCAGAACGTCGATGCGCCGGTCGATGAACAGCGCACGTTCCTGGTCCAGGTCGAAAGGCCCGCGTGCACCGATCACCTCGCAGCGCGCATTGCCAGGGCAGGCCTGCAAGGCGCGCAGGGTCCAGAACTGGCCATCCGGGATGGCGTCCAGGTGTTGCAGGGGTTCCCGACCCAGGGTGAACAGCGGTCGGGCATAAGGCCCAATGCCCTGCATCAGCGCCGGCCAGTCTTCCACTTCTCGCCAGTCATCCCCCGCTTGTGCCTGCCAGGCTGGACGGTGCAGGGCCCAGCAAGGAATCCCGACACGCTGCGCGGCGCTGGCCGCGTTGGCGCTGATACGAGCGGCATAGGGGTGGGTGGCATCGACCAGCAGTGTGATGCCGTTTTCACGCAGGTACTGGGCCAGCCCCTCGGTCCCTCCGAAGCCGCCCACGCGTACCTGGCACTGCAGGTCGTCGGGCACCCGGCCGATGCCGGCCAGGCTGTAGATGTGGTCTGGGCCCAGCAGGCGCGCGATGGCCAGCGCCTCGGTAATGCCGCCGAGCAACAGAATGCGCGCGTTCATGGCTGACCCGCCCGGCCGACGATGCCGCCCTGGCGGTCGATGGCGACCACCTCGACGCTGACCTGCGCCGGCACGACGCTGCGGGCGAAGGCGAGGGCATGCTGGCACACGGCATCACCCAACTGCACACCCGCGCTATGGGCCAGCGCCAGGGCTTGCTGGCTGGTGTTGGCGGCCACGATGGCTGCCTGAAGCGCCAGATCGGCCCCGCCTGCCGCCGCCCAGCCCGCCAACTGTGGCAGGTCGATGCTCGAATGACGGCTGTGCAGGTCCATGTGCCCGGCGGCGAGCTTGCTGATCTTGCCAAAGCCTCCGCACAGGGTCAGGCGGGGCACCGGGACCTTGCGCAGGTGCTTGAGTACCGCGCCCACGAAGTCGCCCATCTCGATCAGTGCGATTTCCGGCAGCCCGTAGACACGACGCATGGTGTCCTCACTGGCGTTGCCGGTGCACGCGGCGATGTGGGTGTAGCCGTTGGTGTGTGCCACATCGATACCTTGATGGATGGAGGCAATGTAGGCTGCGCAGGAGAAGGGGCGGACGATTCCGCTGGTGCCCAGGATCGACAGGCCGCCGAGGATGCCCAGGCGTGGGTTCATGGTCTTGAGCGCCAGGGCTTCCCCGTCCCGCACGTTGAGGGTGACCTCGAACCCGCCGGTGTAGCCGCATTCGACGGCCAGGCCCTGCAGGTGGTCCGTGATCATGCGCCGTGGCACCGGGTTGATGGCCGGTTCGCCCACTGCCAGAACCAGCCCCGGCCGGGTCACGGTGCCCACGCCTGCGCCCGCGACGAAGTGCACACCGGGCTGGACACGCAGGCGTACCTGGCTGAACAGCAGTGCACCGTGGGTCACGTCCGGGTCGTCGCCGGCGTCCTTGAGGGTGCCTGCTTCGGCGTAATCGTCGACCAGCCGGCAGAACTCAAGGCGCATCTGCACCACCTTGCCCTTGGGCAGGGTGATGCTCACCGCGTCGCTGTCTGCACCGGTGAGCAGCAGACGCGCTGCCGCCAGGCTGGTCGCGGTGGCGCAGCTGCCAGTGGTCAGGCCACTGCGCAGCGGGGCGGCCTGTTCGCGGGTTTCTTCACGCATCGGCCGGCTTGACCACGTCGAGCAAGGTGATGGGCAATGCTTGGCGCCAGGTATCGAAGGCACCCAGGGGCTGGGCATGGGCAACATGGATGCGGGTCAGTTCGCCGCCGTGCTGCTCCTTGAAGTGGGCCAGGGCCAGTTCGCTTTGTACCGTCACGGCGTTGGCCACCAGCCGTCCGCCTGGGCGCAAGCTGGACCAGCAGTGGGCTAGAACCCCTGGACGGGTGACTCCGCCACCAATGAACACCGCATGCGGGGGTTCCAGCCCGTCCAGTGCCATGGGGGCTTTGCCGCGCACCAGGTGCAGACCAGGCACGCCCAAGGCATCGCGGTTGTACTCGATCAACCCCTGACGGCCCTCGTCGGCCTCGATGGCCACTGCGCGGCATGCCGGGTGTGCACGCATCCATTCGATGCCGATCGAGCCGCAGCCCGCGCCCACGTCCCAAAGCAGTTGCCCAGGCTCCGGGGCCAGCCGGCCCAGGGTGATGGCGCGCACATCGCGCTTGGTCAGTTGGCCGTCATGCCGGTAGGCGTCATCGGGCAGGCCTGCCAGACGGTGCAGGCGCGGCGCTTCGGGCGCTGCCACGCATTCGATGGCCACCAGGTTGAGCGCGGCCGTTTGCCCGTGCTGCCACGTGGATGCATGCCCGTGCAACTGGCCCTGAGCCTCGCCACCCAAGTGTTCGAAGACCCACAGGCGGCTGGGGCCGAAACCCCGTTCGCGTAACAACGCTGCAATTGCCGCCGGGCTGTCTCCATCGTTGCTCAATACCAGCAGACGCAGCCCACCATGCAGGTGCGCGTTGAGTGCGGCCAGAGGCCTTGCCACCAGCGACACCACCTGCACGTCCTGCAGCGCCCAACCCAGGCGCGCAGCCGCCAGGGCGCACGAGGAGGGCATCGACAGCACCTGCATCTCGTGGGCAGGCACCTGGCGCGCCAGGCTGGCGCCCACCCCATAGAACATCGGGTCGCCACTGGCCAGCACGCACACAGGCGCGCCACGCAGCGCAAGCACGGGCGCGAGCGAAAAAGGGCTCGGCCAGTGCAGCCGTTCGCCGGTCACGCAACGCGGCAGCAGGGCCAGCTGGCGGGGGCTGCCGAAAATCCGCGCGCCACTGAGCAGCGCTCGGCGAGCTTGTTTGCCCAGACCGCTGAAACCGTCTTCGCCGATGCCTACTACCGTCAGCCAGGGTGCCATTGATACCTCTAGAGTTCGTGCGTGTGCAGCACGCCCAATTGTGCCTTTACCCGAAAGATGCTCGACCACCGGCTTTTCATGCGGGCGGCCAAAGCAGGCATAATACCGCGCCTTCTCCACTCAAGCGCAGTTTCACGGATTGCCGGACACCTCAGCGATGCCACCTCACGCTTCCTACAGTTCGCCTCGCCCCTCGGCTTGCCCGGGGTTGTGGCGTATCGTCAGCGCCCTGGATGGCGGCATCTGCCGGATCAAGCTGCCGGGCGGGGTGTTGCTGGCCCAGCAGGCCGAGGCCGTCGCCAGCGCCGCCGAGCGCTTCGCAGGCGGTGTGATCGAGGCCACCAACCGGGGCAACCTGCAGATCCGTGGCGTGGGGCCTGATCACCCGGGCTTGGTAGCGGCGCTGCTCGCCGCTGGGCTGGGCCCGCGTGAAGCGGCCGGCGACGATGTTCGCAACCTGATGCTCAGCCCCCTGGCCGGGCTTGACCCAGCGGGGGGGCTGGACGTCAGGCCGCTGGCAGGGCAGATCCTCGACCTGCTCGAGGGCACGCCACGCTTTCACGCGTTGTCGGCCAAGTTCGCCCTTCAGCTCGATGCTGGTGAACGCCTGGCCATGCTCGATCACCCGCACGACCTGTGGCTTTCGGTGCTTGAGCTTGAGCAGCGGCCCTGGCTCGCATTCGGCCTGGCCGGCAGCCTTGGTGAGGGTGACGTACTGGGTGCGGTGCCGTTCAGCCAAGGCCTGACCCTGGTGCGCGCCGTGCTCGAACGTTTTCTGGACCTGGCCACCCCAACCCAGTCGCGCATGCGGCATGTGCTGCAGGCCTGCACGGCAGCCGATTTCATCGGTGGGCTTGGCGTGGCGTTGCGCCAAGACCCCGCCGTGCTGGGCTGGCGCCGACCGGTTCGCCCGGTGACGTGGCTGGGGGCACTGCCTCAGCGGCGTGGGGTTGCGCTGGGCGTGGCACCGCCACTGGGGCGGCTCACCCCGGCCATGCTGCGTGAGGCGGCGCGTGTCGCGCGTGAACAGGGCGACAGCAGCCTGCGCTTGACCCCCTGGCAGAGCCTGGTGCTGCCCAACCTGGCGCCCGGCGGCCTCGACCAGGCGCAGCGCAGCCTGATGACGGTCGGGCTGCTCTGCCACGCGGCCGAGCCCCTGGTGCGCATCAGCGCCTGCACCGGCGCCAGCGGCTGTGCCAAGGCCTTGAGCGAGACGAAGGCCGACGCCGCGGCATTGGCCGCATTATTGGGCCCCGGGGCGCCTGCCAGCGTGCATCTCACTGGCTGCCCCCGGTCCTGTGCCCTGGCCCATACCGCCCCGGCCACGCTGCTGGCCCGCGCGCCCGGGCGCTACGATCTTTACCAGCGTGATCCCCGCCTGCCGGGGTTCGGCGCCCTGCGCGCCACTGACATTACCTTGAATGAAGCAGGCGCCATGCTCGACCTGCCGACGGAGCACCTTGATGATTGACTACATCCGCGATGGTCAGGAGATCTATCGCAATTCCTTCCGGATCATTCGTGAGGAAGCCCGACTTGAGCGGATTCCCGCAGACCTCGAAAAGCTTGCGGTGCGCGTGATCCATGCCTGCGGCATGGTCGATGCGATCGATGGCCTGCAATTCTCCGAAGGCGCCGGCCAGGCGGGCCGCCAGGCCTTGCTACGTGGCGCACCGATCCTGTGCGATGCGCACATGGTCGCCGAGGGCATCACCCAGGCACGACTGCCGGCGAACAACCCGGTGATCTGCACCTTGCGCGACCCGAGCGTACCAGACCTTGCCAAGGCCGCTGGCAACACCCGCTCCGCCGTTGCCCTGGAGCTGTGGCGCCCACACCTTGAAGGCAGCGTGGTGGTGATCGGCAACGCGCCGACGGCGTTGTTCTACCTGTTGGAAATGCTCGATGCCGGCGCGCCGCGTCCAGCGCTCATCCTGGGGTTTCCCGTCGGCTTCGTTGGCGCTGCCGAATCCAAGGCCATGCTGGCGGCCGACAGCCGTGGCGTGCCCTTCGTGATCATGCAGGGGCGGCTGGGCGGTAGTGCCATGGCCGCCGCGGCCGTGAATGCCCTGGCCACGGAGGTGGAGTGATGGCCCCGCGTGGACGCCTGATCGGCCTTGGCGTAGGGCCGGGTGACCCTGAACTGATCACGCTCAAAGCCCTGCGCCTGCTGCGCGAGTCGCCCGTGGTCGGCTACTTCGTCGCCAAGGGCAAGCGCGGCAACGCATTCGGCATCATCGAAGCGCACCTGCAACCCGAGCAGACGCTGCTGCCGCTGGTCTATCCGGTGACCACCGAAGCCTTGCCCGCCCCCCTGTCCTACGAGCAGGTGATCAGCGATTTCTATGACGAAGCCAGCGTACAGGTGGCCGAACACCTGGACGCAGGGCGTGATGTGGCGGTGATCTGCGAGGGTGACCCGTTCTTCTATGGCTCCTACATGTACCTGCACGACCGCCTGGCACAGCGCTATGAAGCGCAGGTGATTCCTGGCGTGTGCTCCATGCTCGGTGGAGCCTCGGTGCTGGGTGCACCGCTGGTCTATCGCAACCAGAGCCTGTCGGTGCTCTCTGGCGTCTTGCCGGCCGAAGAACTCAAGCGCCGCCTGGCCGACGCCGATGCGGCCGTCATCATGAAACTGGGGCGCAATTTCCCCAAGGTGCGGCAGGTGCTCGGTGAGCTGGGCCTGCACGCGCGTGCGCTGTATGTGGAACGCGCCACCATGGCCAACCAGAAAATCGTACCGCTGGACCAGGTTGACCCACAGTCCTCGCCGTATTTTTCGCTGATCATCGTGCCGGGGGAAAAATGGCAGGGCTGAACACGCAGGTAGCACCGGCCATCGTCATCCTGGGACAGGGCAGCCTGGCCACTGCCCGTTGCCTTCAGCAGGTCTACGCCCAGGCCACGATTCACGGCCTGCAAGGGCGCGTTCAGGGTGCAGACCAGGATTACAACGCCTTTGGCGATCTGCTGCGCAGCCTTTACCAGCGCGGTACGCCAATCATCGCCTTGTGCGCTGCGGGTATCGTGATCCGCAGCCTGGCCAGCCTGTTGGGGGAGAAGGGCAGCGAGCCGCCGGTGCTGGCCGTGGCAGAAGACGGCAGCGCCGTGGTGCCCCTGCTCGGTGGCCTCAGTGGCGTCAACCAGATGGCACGGGACATGGCCTCGGCGCTGGGTGTGTCAGCGGCCATCACCACCAGCGGCGAGTTGCGCTTTGGTACGTGCCTGCTCAACCCGCCCCAGGGTTACGCTTTGGCGGACCTGGAACAAGGCAAGCGCTTCGTTTCCGACCTGCTGGCCGGGGAGCCGGTTCGCATCGAGGGTCAGGCGCCGTGGCTGGCGCAGGCACAGTTGCCTGCCAGTGATGCCGCGCAGCGCACCATCCATGTAGGCCATCTGGCGCGTCCCGCCAGCCGAGACGAGCTGTTGATTCATCCCCGCTCCGTCGTGGTCGGTGTCGCAAGCGGCGATCTGCAGATGATTCGTGACGCGCTGCAGCAGGCCGGTATTGCGCAGGCGTCACTGGCCTGCGTGCTGGCCGATGAGCGGGCCATGGCGGACACCCGGTTGCAGGCTGCCGCGCAGGCGCTGGGTGTCGAATTGCGCTTTGCCGCAAGGCCCGACGATGTGGCTGGCATGGTGGGCGCTGCACTGCCCGATGCGCGGTTGCAGTGCCAGGGTGAGGTGGTCATCGCCGTGGCACCTGCGCCGATCGAAGTGGCTCAGGTTGGCCGTCGCCGCGGGCGGCTGGCGGTCATCGGTCTGGGGCCAGGCGCAGCGGAGCTGATGGTGCCAGCGGTCAAGGCTGAGCTGGCCCGGGCCGAGGATGTGCTGGGCTACGAAACCTATGTACGAATGGCAGGGCCGTTCCGGGACGATCAGGTGCTGCACTGCACCGACAACCGTGAGGAGATGCAGCGCGCCCGGCACGCATTCGAACTGGCCGCGCGTGGCCGTTCGGTGGTGGTGGTGTCATCGGGGGACCCAGGCGTATTCGCCATGGCCGCTGCGGTGCTCGAGGCGTTGCACGCGTCCACGGACGCTGCCTGGCACGCTGTCGACCTGGAGATACTGCCTGGTGTATCGGCCTCCTTGGCAACGGCTGCACAGGCTGGCGCGCCGCTGGGGCATGACTTCTGCGTGATGTCGCTGTCGGACAATCTCAAGCCCTGGTCGATCATCGAGAAACGCCTGGACCTCGCTGCCCAGGCCGATCTGGTGCTGGCCTTCTACAACCCGATTTCCAAAGCACGGCCGCACCAACTTGGGACCGCGCTGGACGTCGTACGCCGGCACCGTGGTGCTGATACACCTGTAGTCCTTGGCCGTGACATTGGTAGGCCGGGGCAGACTTTGCGCGTCGTCTCTTTGGCCCAACTGGTGCCAGAAATGGTCGATATGCGCACCATGGTGCTGGTGGGCTCATCGACCACGTGCACGTTCGAACGCCCAAATGGTGGGCAGTGGGTCTACACGCCGCGGTGGTATGGCGCCAAGCCCTGAAGCACGGTAGCTCGATCCGAGGGGGAAGCGTTTCGGCGCAGGATGAGCAGCGTCGAGCGGTTAGGTTCAAGGCCGAAGCCACCTGGTTTCGACCGGACCTAACTGGAGCCTTTGACATGACCACCAACAAAGAAAACCTTGAACTGCAAGTCTTGCCTGACATGAACCTGTTCGTGTTCCCCGACACCATGAGCGAGGCCAACCGTACTGCGGCCAAGGCCTGCCACGCCCTGGCTACCCAAGGCGCCAACAAGCAGCACCACCCGATCCAGGAAACCCAGGCCTGGTTCAACCAGTACGTGTTCCTGATGTCGAAGATGGGCTGGACACCCACGCGCGTTGATGTTCAGCGCATTACCCAGAGCGACAGGCACCTGGAAATCAGCAACCTGGTTGGCAAGGGGCTGCAAGCTGCCTATGGCGCCTTTACTGGTGACGTGGCCTCGGCGCTGGAAGGGTTGGGCAAGACCGTCGTTTCCGCACTGGCTGCCAGCACCAAGAATGTCGAACTGCTGGACCGCAAGTCCGTGGAGGATGACCGCAACAGCCTGAGCCTGAACAAGTGTGAGCAGACCGGTGCTGGCCAAGTCGCCATGATGGTGAGCGCAGTCCAGACCGATGCCAAGCCTGACAAGAAAGCCAACTACCTGTTGGCCAAATGGGAGAGCAGCGGCACCACCAACTATGCCTGCGGTGCCGTGCTGAACCTTGATCAGCGCCAGTACGAGAAAGTACGCGCCGTTGTTGAAACCAAGCTCGACGACAACGCCCTGGAAGTGTTGCTGGCCCTCGAAATCTAACCTGTCGGTATGGCTCACCGGAGCCTTGGCTTCGGTGAGCCTGGAGGGTGCATCAATGTCAAATAACTACAGCGTGTGGCGCAATGGCAACAGCCTGGTGCTCGTCGACAAGACCATCAGCGAGTCCTGCAGGCTCGACATGCTCAATATCCAGCTGGCGGCCTACCTCGCCGCGTGCAATGGCGGGGTCTCAGGGGTTGATGGGGACAGCTGGCTCAAGGAATACATACGTGTGCAGAGCGGTTTCGGCTGCACGCTAGCCACGCTACGGTCGCAAACGACATCCATGGTGCCGGTTGCCGCTTTCAGGCCTTGGACCATGCTTTGCGACAGCCTTCTCCAGGCTACGCCTCACCACCTTCGCGAAGCTGTCGCGCAGTGTCTGGAAGCCTGCGCAAGCAGTGAAACATGTGATAACCGGATAGGGGGGCGCTGTGACCTTGGCAATCCCCTTGGCGACACCTGCCTGAACCACGCGCATGCCGAGGTTCGGCTGGTGCTGCCTGACTATTCCATCATCAGCACTCAATTGAACCTTGGAAGTCGAGCGCCGCTTGATACTGACTGGCTCTGGCAATCGTTCGACCCTCCGGCGGTGCAGGCGTGCTGGCAGTTCCAAGGGCAGTATTTGATCGATTCCAGGCGTATGAACCTCATCGGGCCGGGGCTTGCAAAAAAACTTCAGGCCAAGCTGGCCCTTCATCGCAGCGAAGTCAGCGTGCAGGAGCCGAACCATGACTAACACCGACGCATCATCTATCGCCGGCCAGCTGGTACACAGCAGTGTGCTGGTCTTTTTGCCAGGCGTATGCCCGCAAGCACGTTCAGACATACTGCTGGCCAACGCCTTTGCTCAGCAGGTGGCATGGGGGGATTTGAAAGACGGTCTCGAACCTGACTGGTTCAGGAATTACTGGCGCAACCTCGCTGCCCTGGGCTTCGATGGCAAGCTGGCGCCAGCAGGGCGGCGGCCGGGGCCTGACCGGGGCAGCCTCGCTGCGCAGGCAATCGAGCACATCAGCCAAGCGGGCTCTGCCCGGCTGGGCGAAGCGGCCAACCAGGCGCTGGAGGCCTTACGTCGTGATGACAAGGCGCTGAAACTGTTCAGCGCTCATTCGATCGTGGGCACTCAAGCGCGTGTGCAGTTGTTGCCCTGCGCCCAGCAATCCAATGGCTTCATCGACATGGTGCTGCTGCACATGGATGTCTCGATGGAAAAAAGCACCAGCGACTTCCTGTTCATGGGCGCGAGCAATGGCATCAGTGTGAGAGACCTGCGACTGGAAGTGATCCATTTCAATCTGCAAGGGTTTCGAGAGGATTATCGGCGCCGGGCAGAGGCCAGTGTTGCGCGAACGGCCGAGCGCGTCATCAGGGATTTGGTGCTCTAGTTGCGCGGCGAGCTGCCGTCCGGACCCAGGCCCTGATCGGCATTGGCCGGCTGCTGGCTGGCCCAGTATTGAATCAACTCTCGCAGTTGCGACAATTCGACGGGCTTGGCCATGTGGCCGTCCATGCCGGCTTGCTTGGCGCGGTCCTTGTGCTCGGCAAGGATATGCGCGGTCAGCGCAACGACGGGCGTGTGCGCGCGCTGGTTGGCGGCTTCCCATTCGCGCAGGCGCCTGGTTGCCGAGAAACCATCCAGAACTGGCATTTCGCAATCCATGAGCACCAAGTCATAGCGCTTGGCTTTCATCGCTTCAAGAGCTTCTTCGCCGTTGGACGCGGTATCGGGCTGCAGGCTCAGCTTGCCGAGCATACCGCGGATGACCTTGGTCGAAATGGTGTTGTCCTCTGCGACCAGCACGCTGAAATGCGGGGGCAGGTCGAGCGCCTGGGGCTGGCCGGGTGCAGCCGCCGGCAGCGCCTGCTCGCGGCCGCGTTGAGCCAGTTCTTCGGCCAGGGTGGTCTTGAGTGTGTAGCCAGCCACCGGTTTGGCCAAGATCCGCTTGATCCCGGCGTTGCGCGCGATGATCTTGCTGGGCGCGTTGCTGATACCGGTCAGCATGACCACCAGAATGTCGTGATTGAGGCTGGGGTCTTCCTTGATCTTGGCGGCCAGTTGCATGCCGGTCATGCCGGGCATGTTCTGGTCCAGGAGCACCGCGTCGAAGTAATCGCGAAGATGAGCCTTGGTACGCAATAGGGCCAGGGCCTCCTTGCCCGAAGGCACTGCGCTGACATTCATGCCCCAGGCGCTGCACTGTTGGACCAGCACCTTGCGGCACGTGTCGTTGTCGTCCACCACCAGTACCCGCGCGTCGCGCAGCGGTCCGTCCAGGTCGGTCGGAGGTTGCTCGAGGCAGGCTGGGTCCAGCGGCAAGGTCAGCCACAAGGTATTGCCGGTGCCGGTGCTGCTCTTGATGCCGAATTCCCCATGCATAAGGCCAATCAGCTGCTTGGCGATCACCAGCCCCAAGTGGCCGCCCAGCCGATTGCTGGACAGGAAATGCCTGCTGTGCAGTTCTGCCTGCAACAGCGCCTCGCGATCGGCTGCCGGCAAGGGGTCGCCGCTGTCCTGTACGGCGATGCGCAAGCGGGGCACCTCGCCGCGCTGGTCCAGTGCTACGACGAGCAGGATTTCCCCCTGGTCGGTGTTCTTCAGTGCGTTTTCCATCAGGCTCGACAGCGCCTGACGCAAGCGGGTGGGGTCGCCACTGACCACGCGGGGCACCTGGGGCTGGGTGAAGCTGATCAGCTCGATGTTCTGCTGCTCGGCCTTGGCCCGGAAGATGTTCAAACAGTCTTCGATCAGCGCGTTGAGGTCGAACTGGACGTCGTCGAGTTCGATCTGGCGGGACTCGAGCTTGGAGATATCGAGTATCTCGTTGATCAATGTGAGCAACTCGTTGCCCGCGCTGTGAATGGTCTGGACGTAATCGCGCTGCTTGACCGATAACGGCGTGCCCAGCAGCAGTTCGGTCATGCCCAGCACGCCATTCATGGGGGTACGTATTTCGTGGCTGATCTTGGCCAGAAACTCGGCCTTGGCGTTGATTTCGGCGTCACTGGCCGCCAAGGCGCGGCTGACACTGAAGCGCTCTTCGTTGATACGCCGCAGCCGGTCGCTGACCGCCAGGTTCAACAGCAGCCCGCTCGCCACCGCCAGCCCCAACAGAATGCACAGCAACCAAGGCGTGGAGGTGCGGGTAAGCCCAAGCAAGGCAGGCAGCAGCACCAGCCCGCCAACGTTGAAGATGATCATCGCCAGACCGAACAAACGGGCCGGTGCGTAACCTCGGTACCAATGGTAGCTGCTGACCACCAGCATCGTGACGCTGCCCAGTGCCATCAAGGCATAGGTCATGAGATTGAGCGGCAAGGTATCGATGAACAGCAGCACGATCCCGCTCACTCCCACCAGCAGCATCTCGCCGCTCAACAGCCGGTTAAGGCGCGGCGTGTTGCGCGGTGCGAAGAAGTGCTGGGTGAAATACAGCCCAGCCAGCCCCGCCAGTACCAGCGTAAGGTACGCCGCTGGCGTCTGGGCGCTGTACCACACATGCCACCATGGGCCGCTGAGGTTCAGCAGGATCAGGCCACTGAGCAACATCAGGCCATGGTAGAACGCCAGGATCAGCGCAGTGCTCGAGCGGCTGTAGATGAAGCGAATCAGGTTATGCAGGATCAGCATCACCAGGCCACCGAACAGCATGCCGAACAGCAACGGCTGGGTCTGGTTGGCGGCGGCTCGCGCAGCAGGCTCCAGGCTGATGGCCGGGCGCAGTTGGTGTTCCGATACCAGGCGCAGGTAGATATCCAGGCCTTGCTTGCTGTTGGGCAACGGCAGCACGTGGTCGCTGCCGCGCAATGTGGGGTTGGCACTGCCGGCTTGGCGGCCGTGATGCAGGTGGCGTATCAGCTTGTCGCCTTGCAGCGCATACAGGTCCAGACCCGACAGATCAGGTGCGAAGACGCGCAGCAATTGTTCCTGCTCACCAGGCTCTAGCCGATAATGCAGCCACAGGGCCTGGTCGGGGGGCGCCGCATCGAGTTCTGCCAGCTCCAGCGGGCTGAACTGGTTGCGATAACGGTCCGAGCGCACGTCGCTCAGTTGCAGGTTGCCTTGTTCGTCGAGCAGCAGGGCCCAGCCACTGTCATGTTCCGCCATCGCGGGGAGCATGCAGATCAGGGTCAGCAAGCTGACGATCAACGCTGAGGCAATCCGGAGCCGGCGCACTACGAAATCCCTTCTTGGCCCATGTGCGGGGTGCTAACTATGCGCGGCGTGCCGAGTTGAAGGCAAGGCCCGCGGGCACGCCGACAAGACGGTTGCCGTGCGCCCGGCTGCACGGGCCCGGGCGCCTCGACATTACAGCGGTGAAGCGGTTATTGCTCGCCACGTTCCCGGGCAATGGCCCGGTAGCCGATATCGGTACGGTAGAAGCTGCCGTCCCAGGTGATCTGCTCGGCCAGGCGATAGGCTTGCTGCTGGGCGGACTCGACGGTTTCACCCATGGCGGTGGCGCACAGCACGCGACCCCCAGCGGTCACCACGTCACCGTCCTTCAAGGCAGTGCCTGCATGGAACACCTTGCCTTCGAGCTTCGCAGCCGCCTCCAGGCCCGAAATGGCTGCGCCCTTGGCGTAGTCACCCGGGTAGCCGCCTGCGGCCAGCACCACGCCCAGGCTCGGGCGTGGGTCCCACTGCGCTTCGACCTTGTCCAGGGCCTTGGCGAAGGCCGCTTCGATGAGCAGCACCAGGCTCGATTCCAGGCGCAGCATGATCGGCTGGGTTTCCGGGTCGCCGAAGCGGCAGTTGAATTCGATGACCTTGGGGTTGCCCGCCTTGTCGATCATCAGGCCAGCATACAGGAACCCGGTGTAGACATTGCCTTCCTCGGCCATGCCGCGCACGGTCGGCCAGATCACCTGGTCCATGACCCGCTGGTGCACGTCGTCAGTGACTACCGGGGCAGGGGAGTAGGCACCCATGCCGCCCGTGTTCGGGCCGCTGTCCTGGTTGCCGACGCGCTTGTGGTCCTGGCTGGTGGCCATGGGCAGCACGTTGTGGCCGTCGACCATGACGATGAAGCTGGCTTCCTCGCCATCGAGAAATTCCTCGATGACCACGCGTGAACCCGCTTCCCCAAAGGCATTGCCCGCGAGCATGTCACGCACGGCGGCTTCGGCTTCTGCCAAGGTCATGGCGACGATCACGCCCTTGCCAGCGGCCAGGCCATCGGCCTTGATGACGATCGGCGCGCCTTTTTCCTGCAGGTACGCCAGGGCCGGTTCGATTTCGGTGAAGTTCTGGTAGTCGGCCGTCGGGATCTTGTGGCGGGCCAGGAAATCCTTGGTGAACGCCTTGGACCCTTCCAGCTGGGCAGCGCCCTGGGTCGGGCCGAAGCAGTCCAGGCCACGGCTGCGGAACAGGTCGACCACACCGATGACCAGGGGCGCTTCCGGGCCGACGATGGTCAGGTCGACGTTCTTCTCGGCAAAATCAGCCAGTTGCTCCAGGGCGCAGACGTCGATCGCGACGTTCTCGCACTTGGCCTCGATGGCGGTGCCAGCGTTGCCCGGGGCCACGAAGACTTTTTCGACGCGTGGGTCCTGGGCGACTTTCCAGGCCAGGGCGTGCTCACGGCCGCCGCTGCCGATGATCAAAACTTTCATGTCAAAACCTCTAGATCTGTCGAGCGAGAGGCCCTGCCTCTCGCTGTGCCAGGTCGCACCGCGGCAGTTGCCTGCCTGGGTGCGGCCGATTGCCGTGAATCAGTGGCGGAAGTGGCGCATGCCGGTGAACACCATGGCGATACCGGCTTCATCAGCGGCAGCGATCACCTCGGCGTCACGCATCGAGCCACCTGGCTGGATGACCGCGCTGATGCCGACCTTGGCCGCATTGTCGATGCCGTCACGGAACGGGAAGAAGGCGTCCGAAGCCATGACGGCACCCTGCACCTGCAAGCCGGCATGCTCGGCCTTGATGGCGGCGATACGGGCGGAGTTGACCCGGCTCATCTGGCCCGCGCCCACGCCGATGGTCTGGCGCTGCTTGGCATAGACGATGGCGTTGGATTTGACGAACTTGGCCACTTTCCAGGCGAACACCAGGTCGTGGATCTCTTGCTCGGTCGGTGCACGCTGGGTGACGATCTTCAGGTCATCGGCCGTGATCATGCCGATGTCACGGCTCTGGACCAGCAGCCCGCCGTTGACTCGCTTGAAGTCCCAGCCGGCAGCCCGCTCAGCTGGCCACTCGCCACATTCGAGCAGGCGCACGTTCTGCTTGGCTGCAACCACATCGCGGGCAGCCTGGGAGATCTTCGGTGCGATGATCACCTCGACGAACTGGCGCTCGACGATGGCCTTGGCGGTTTCGCCGTCCAACTCGCGGTTGAAGGCAATGATGCCGCCGAAGGCCGATTCGGTGTCGGTGGCGTAGGCCAGGTCGTAGGCTTTGCGGATACCGCCTTCGTCTTCAGGCACCACGGCCACGCCACACGGGTTGGCATGCTTGACGATGACGCAGGCCGGCTTTACGAAGCTCTTGACGCACTCGAGCGCCGCGTCGGTGTCGGCCACGTTGTTGAAGGACAGCTCCTTGCCTTGCAGCTGCACGGCAGTGGAAATGCTGGCTTCGCCTTTCTTGGCTTCCACGTAGAACGCCGCACGCTGGTGCGGGTTCTCGCCGTAGCGCATTTCCTGGGCCTTGACGAACTGGGTGTTGAAGGTGCGCGGGAAGTCGCCGCGTGCTTCGGTGCTCAGGGTTTCCTTGGCCTGGTCCACGGTGCCCATGTAGTTGGCGATCATGCCGTCATAGGCTGCGGTGTGCTCGAAGGCCTTGAGCATCAGGTCGAAGCGCTGGGCGTAGGTCAGGCCGCCGGCCTTCAGGCCCTCGACGACGCTGGCGTAGTCACCGGCGTTGACCACGATGGCCACGTCCTTGTGGTTCTTGGCAGCCGAGCGGACCATGGTCGGGCCGCCGATGTCGATGTTCTCGATGGCGGTCGGCAGGTCGCAGCCAGGCTTGGAGATCGTGGCTTCGAAGGGGTACAGGTTGACCGCCACCAGGTCGATGGGCTTGATCCCGTGCTCGTTCATGATCGCGTCGTCGGTGCCGCGGCGACCGAGGATGCCGCCATGGATCATCGGGTGCAGGGTCTTGACCCGGCCATCCATCATTTCGGCGAAGCCGGTGTAGTCGGCCACTTCCACCGCGTTGACACCGTTGTCCTTGAGCAGCTTGTAGGTGCCGCCGGTGGACAGTATCTCGACGCCGAGCTGTTGCAGCTCACGGGCAAATTCGAGGATACCGGTCTTGTCGGAGACGCTGATCAGGGCGCGGCGGACTGGCAGGCGGGTAGTCTGGTCGGTCATTTCGGGTTCCAATAACGCGGTGGAGTCAGCAAAAAAGGCGTCTGTGTTGAGACAGGCGCCTTTTTCGATCGGGATTCTGGCTTACAGCAAGTCGTATTGCTTGAGCTTCTTGCGCAGCGTGCCTCGGTTCAAGCCGAGCATCTCGCTGGCTTTGGTCTGGTTGCCCTTCACATAGCTCATCACGCTTTCAAGCAGCGGCGCCTCGACTTCGGAGAGCACCAGGTTGTACACGTCCGTGACGGTCGCGCCTTCGAGGTGGGCGAAGTAGTTGTGCAGCGCCTTCTCGACGCTGTCGCGAAGGGTCTGGCCCTCTTCGCTCGGCGTGTTCAGGTGCTGTTTCAGGTTGGCGTTGTCGCTCACGGGCGTTGTTCCACTCACAAATGTTTCGGTCATCATCGTCATGCGGCCACCCCTTGTCCGTCCTCTGTCTCAAGGCTCTGTCGACGTTCACTGAAAAACGCGCGAACGTTGGCGCACTGCGCTTGTGTGTCTTCCAAAGCGTTGAACCGGGAGCGAAACTCCTTGCCGCCGGGTCGTGTCGCCAGGTACCAGCCCACGTGCTTGCGGGCGATCCGCACACCCATGACATCGCCGTAGAAGGCGTGCAGGGCGGCCAGGTGCTCCAGCAGGATGCGTTCCACCTCGTCCAGCTGCGGCGCTGGCAACTGCTCGCCAGTGCGCAGGTAATGCTCGATCTCGCGAAAGATCCAGGGCCGGCCTTGAGCGGCCCGGCCGATCAGCAGGCCATCGACGCCCGTGGCGTCGAGCACTGCCTTGGCCTTTTGCGGCGAGGTAATGTCGCCGTTGGCGAAGACCGGAATGGACACCGCTTGCTTGATAGCGGCGATGGTGTCGTATTCGGCTTCACCGGTGTACAGGTCGGCGCGTGTGCGGCCATGCACCGCAAGCGCCTGGATGCCAGCCTGTTCGGCTATTTTCGCCACGTTCAGGCCATTCTTGTTGGCCCGGTCCCAGCCGGTGCGGATCTTCAGCGTCACCGGAACATCCACGGCGCCCACGACGGCCCGCAGAATGTCGCTGACCAAGGCTTCATCTCTCAATAAAGCAGAGCCTGCCGCCTTGTTGCAGACTTTTTTTGCCGGGCAGCCCATGTTGATATCGATGATCTGGGCGCCCGCGGCGACATTGGCCTGTGCAGCCGCCGCCATCATCTGTGCGTCGCCCCCGGCGATCTGGACCGAGCGCGGCTCGGGATCGCCTTCGTGGATGCGGCGCAGGCTCGACTTGCGGCTGTTCCACAGGGACAGGTCGCTGGAGACCATTTCCGACACCACCATGCCTGCGCCCATGCGCTGGCAAAGTGTTCGGAACGGCTGGTCCGTGACCCCAGCCATGGGTGCGAGGATCAGGTTATTGCGCAGTGTATAAGGGCCGATGCGTACCGCCGACATAGGTGTTCCCTGTTGTGGGGCCGAATCTTGAGGTTCGAAAAAGGGTTGGCATGATACCCGCTCTGGATGACCGGATAAAGATGGATTTGGATAAAATCTGAACAACTGAGGGTTGCCGCCCCTGCACCCTGGGCTCCGGGTCGTCAGACCCCGGACAAGCGGCATCATGGCCGGCGCAGCGGCAGCGTACCGGGTTGGCCGTCAGGGTTTATTCCGGCGAGCGGAAGCTCAGGCTGTAGTTCACCGCTCGCTGACCTGGGTCAAGAATATCCAGCGCGATGTGGATTGGCGTCTGGCTGGGCATTTCGCCGCGTCCGGCCAGCTCCCCGGACAGGTATTCGGCCGGCTTGAAACGGCGACTGGCGATCAGCTGGCCATTGAGGTCCGAGAAGCGCAGTTCGAGCAGTGGAAAGGGTTGGGCGAAGGGGGCACGGTTATAGATGATGGCGTCCACGATCAGCGCACCTTTGAAGTCCGGATGGCTGCGCACCACCAGGTTGCTGCTCTTGATCCGGTTCACATCGACACGAGAGGGGACCTGGCAGCCCACGGCCGGACACACCTGCTCGAACAGCGGGCGGTACTGGTCCTGTCGGGACAGCTCGTCGAAATGGAACCAGACGTACTGCAAGGCGAGCATGGCAGCAGCGATCAGCGTCAACCCACCCCACAGCAGGCGCTTGCCCCAGGCCGGGGCCGGCTTCTCCCAGCCCAGTTGCAGCGGGTCGTCCACCACATCCACCAAGGGTTCCTTGCGCCTTGGGCGTTCGGCCTTGTCAGTGACCTCAGGCTCCATGCGCCCCATGGGCAACGGCGCTTCGTCGTGTTCATCGTCGGCGCGCAGGCTGGTTGCCAAGGGTTCGTCGTCGTGCGCGGTGAGGCCGGCAATCGACACCTCGTCATCGTCTTCGGGTCGCAGTGACGCTCCCAGTTTTGGCTCATCCTCATCCGTCACGATGCTGCCCAGCGGCGGCTCATCTTCTGCGTCTGCGTCCAGGCCGGCGGTGAAGGTCGGCTCGGTACGCGCCTCGCGCCGCGAATCTGCCTGGGGAGCAGGCTCGAGTACGGGGGCAGCAGCAGCCTGTTCCGGTTCAAACGGCTCGCCTGCTGCAGTGCCGAACACTTCGTCCAGGTGTTCGTCCGCGTCCTCCTCGTGACGCCGTGCCTGCAGCATGGACGCCTGATCGGCCTCACGCACCTGTACGGGCGCGTGGCGGCGCTCCAGGCGCTCCAGTTCCTTGTCCAGGTCGAGCTCGTCCAAGGCCTGGGCGGTCTGGGCCCAGGCCTCGTCGTCCGGCGCGATGGGGTGCACGTGCGCGGGGGTGGGCGCGGCAGGCGCCGGCGCTGCCTCGGTGGCCGGCAGCGGGCTCGGCGGGAGGGGGGCGCTGCGGTTCTGCTCCAGTAGCTGCTTGGCGGCATTGAACACTTGCAGGCACTGGCCGCAACGCACCACGCCACGGGCCACGCTCAACTGGTGGTGGGTGACACGAAAGCTGGTCTGGCAATGCGGGCACTGGGTGACGAAACTGTCGGTCATGCGGCAATCCGGAGGCTGTGCTGAGGGCTATTCTAGGTTCGACTAGCGGCGGCGACCACTGATTCGCACCCAGCCATCGCGAACGACGATAGGGTCCAGGTCGAAATCGGCAGCGTAGGCGGCGGCCACTTCTTCGCCTTGTTCAGCGAGAATGCCCGACAACGCCAGCAGACCGCCCGGGCGGACCAGGCCGCTGAGCTGCGGTGCCAGCGACACCAGTGGCCCGGCCAGGATGTTGGCCACCAGCACGTCGGCCTGCATGGCAGGCATGTGCTCGGGCAGATACAGCGCGAACAGCTCGTCGGCAATGCCGTTGCGTTGGGCATTGTCGCGAGAGGCTTCGATCGCCTGCACGTCGATGTCCGTGCCTACCGCTTCGCGCGCGCCCAGCAACAGTGCAGCGATCGCCAGAATGCCCGAGCCACAGCCAAAGTCCAGTACCTGGGTGCCCTGCAACTGCTGACCGTCGAGCCACTCAAGGCACAGCGCCGTGGTGGGGTGCGTGCCCGTGCCGAACGCCAGCCCAGGATCGAGCAACAGGTTCACGGCGTCCTTTTCCGGAGCATCGTGCCAGCTCGGCACGATCCACAGCCGGCGGCCGAAACGCATCGGCTGGAAATTGTCCATCCAGCTGCGTTCCCAGTCCTGGTCTTCGATCACTTCGGCCTGGTGCTGGGGCAGCTCGACGCCCGTCAGCAGGCGCAGGTGCGCGAACACCTGTTCAGGGTTGGTGTCAGCCTCGAACAGGGCCAGCAGGTGGGTGTGCGACCACAGCGGCGTGGTATTGAGGTCTGGCTCGAAGATGGGTTGATCTTCGGCGTCCATGAAGGTGACCGACACCGCGCCGACTTCCAGCAGCGCGTCTTCGTAGGTTTCGGCTTGTTCCGGGCTGATGGCCAGACGTACTTGCAGCCAGGGCATGGCGTGTACCTTTGATAGATCCAGAAGGGCAGCCCAAGGCTGCGCGGAGCCTGGCAGTTTACGCGAGTGCGTAGGGTTTGTAGAGACGCCTGCGCCTGTCAGGTGCCGGTGCCTAGACAAAGCACAGGGACAGGGATTCAGCCCGGTAGGCGGGCTTGTCCTCGTCTTTTATCTCCAGCGTGGCGATGGCCTTGAGCAACCATTGGCCGGGGCGCTTTTGCTGCACATCGGCCAGCTCGACATGCAGGCGCACCTGGCTGTCGACCTTCACCGGCTGAATGAAGCGCACGCTGTCCAGGCCGTAGTTGACGACCATCTTCAGCCCCTGCGGCAAGACCAGGATGTCCTCGATCAGCGCAGGAATCAGGGACAGGGTCAGGAAGCCATGGGCGATGGTGCCGCCGAACGCGGTTTGCGCAGCTCGCTGCGGGTCAACGTGGATGAACTGATGATCGCCAGTCGCCTCGGCGAAACGATCGATACGCTGCTGGTCGATGGTCAGCCAGGCCGAGTGGCCGAGGGACTTGCCGACGTATTGGGTAAGCGCGGTGGCCGGCACTAGCGGCATGGTAATCCTCCTGGGTATGAAATGGCACGCGCGTGCAAGATCAGCATGCTTGGCCAGGCCGGTCAAGTTGCGCTCGGCGCGGGCAGCCTGCCCATGCTTATAATGAGCCGCACGCCTGAAGGAGAACGTTATGCTGTTGCGGGGTTTGACCTGGCTGGTGCTGTTCCAGCTGTTGGGGACGGCAGTCAATCATCTGTTGGTTCCCGTCCTGCCGGGGCCGATCATCGGCCTGTTGCTATTGCTGGGTTTTCTGATGGTGCGCGGCGAGGTGGGTGCGCCCCTCAACGAAGCTGCCGGCAGCCTGCTGCGCTACTTGCCGCTGTTGCTGGTGCCTCCGGCCGTGGGGGTGATGGTGTATGCCCGTGACATCGCCGCCGACTTCTGGGCCATCGTCGGTGCGCTGTTGATTTCCTGCCTGCTGACGCTGGTGGTGGTGGGCGTGCTGATGCAGAAACTCATTCATCGTCAGGCCCGGCGCGAGGACCAGCCATGATGCTCGATTGGCAAGGCGCATTGGATGCAGTGGTCCACCACCCATTGTTCGGCATTGGCGTGACCCTGGGGGCCTACCAGCTGGTGCTGGCCGGGTATGAGAAGACCCGCTGGATCTTCCTGCAGCCGGTGCTGGTGTCGATGGCCCTGGTGATCGGCGTGCTGCTGCTGTGCGGCATCGACTACGCCGAATACCGCAAGAGCACCGAAATCATGAACATCCTGCTGGGCCCTGCCACCGTGGCCTTGGCGGTGCCGCTGTTCCTGAACCTGCGGCGCATTCGCCAGTTGTTCTGGCCGACCTTGACTACGCTGGTACTCGGAGGCCTGTTCGCCACGGTGTGCTGCCTGTTGCTGGGATGGTGGTTTGGCGCCGAGCACATGATCCTGATGACCATGGCGCCCAAGTCCGTCACCTCGCCCATCGCGATGCTGGTAGCCGAGCAGATCGGTGGCGTGGCGGCGCTGGCTGCGGTCTTCGTGCTGATTACCGGGGTGATCGGGGCCATTTTCGGGCCTGCCTTGTTGAGCCGCTGCGGTGTGCTCAGCCCCGAAGCGCGGGGCATGTCCCTGGGCATCACGGCCCACGCGGTCGGCACCTCGGTGGCCTTGCAGGAAAGTGACGAATGCGGCGCCTTCGCCGCGCTGGCGATGAGCCTGATGGGCGTGGCAACGGCAGTGTTCCTGCCGCTGGCCGTCAGCCTGGTGGCTTGAGGAGTGATGATGATGCTACCGCTGTTTCCCCTCGACACCGTGCTGTTCCCAGGGTGTTTTCTCGACCTGCAGATTTTCGAAGCCCGCTACCTGGACATGATCGGGCGTTGCATGAAACAAGGCGAAGGCTTTGGCGTGGTCTGCATCGTGGAGGGCGAGCAGGTCGGCAAGGCGCCGCCCGTGGTGGCGTCCATTGGCTGCGAAGCGGTGATCCGCGATTTCGTCCAGCAGGACAATGGCCTGTTGGGTATTCGCGTCGAAGGGGTGCGGCGTTTCGATCTGCAGGCCACCGAGGTGCAAAAGGATCAACTGCTGATGGGGCAGGTGCAGTGGCTGCCTGAGCTTGACGACAGCCCCTTGCAGGAAGCGGACGACGACTTGCTGGCCCTGCTGCTGGCCTTGGGCGAGCACCCGATGGTCGAGGCGCTCGACATGCCCCGGCCTGTGGACGGGCGTCAGGCGCTGGCCAACCAACTGGCCTACCTGCTGCCCTTCGCCGAGCAAGACAAGCTGGACTTGCTGGCCCAGGACTCGCCCGAGCAGCGCCTGGGCGAGATCCACAGGTTGCTCGAGCGCATCCAGGGTGAGCTGTTTGCCTGAATAGCGCCTGGCGTCAGTACTGGTACCTGAGCAGGGCGTGGGGCAGAGCGTGGGTGGCAAAGAAGGCCAGCAAGGCGATGCAGGCCGGCAACACCAGCCACCAGACCTTCAGGGGCAGGGCCGGCAGGGTCTGACGGTACTGGGACAACGTCAGGCTGATCGCGCAGACGCAGCAGGCCAGCAGGGCGCCGGCCAGGATGTCGGTGGGCCAGTGTGCACCCAGGTACACTCGCGACAGGGCAATGGCCAATGCCGGAATGCAACCTAGCATGATCCAGGTCAGGCGCATGCGCGGTGGCTGGCCGCGGCCGGCGAGCACCGCTAGCACCAGAAAGAACGCAAACGACGCCGAACTGTGGCCGCTGGGCATACTGTAGCTGGTCAGCGGGTCGGTCAGCACTTCCGGCCGGGCCCGGGCGAACAGCCACTTGAGCGTGCCATTGGCGATGGCGGTGCCCATCAGCGCCCCAGCTGCGAAGAAAGCGTGCCGCCACTGGCGTACCACCAGCAGCAAGCCTGTCAGCAGCCCGCCGAGGAAGAACTGGGTGCGAAAATCCCCGAGCCGCGTCACCACCACCACGGCGCCGTCGATGGCCTGGCTGCGATGCTCCTGGACCAGCGTCATCACCCCGTCGTCGAAGGCGTGCAGGTAGGGCCAGCCAAGAAATACCCCGGCCAAGGCCAGCAGGCACAGGGCACCAATCAGCCGTGTGCCGTGGCGACGGTCGCGGATGCTGGTGCTCAGGCTAAGGCCGATGATCACCGCCAGCGTGCCGAAAATGATCCCGGCCTGGGGCCAGAAGCCTTCGGGCAGGGGCAGGCGCATGGCCGCACCGGTGGCCCAACCGGGCAGCAGGTAGGCGATCGACCACCCTGCGGCTGCCACCAGGCTCACGGCGATGAACCGCAGTAGCGGCATGTCGAACATGCCGGCGACCATTGGCAGCATGGGCCGCAACGGGCCGATGAAACGGCCTACGAGCAGGCTGGCGATGCCATAGCGCTTGAAGTAGGTTTCGGCGCTGCCGATCCATTCCGGGTGGTGCCGCAACACCGGCAGGCGGCGAATGTTCTGGTGGAAATGCTTGCCGATCATGTAGGACAGCGCGTCACCCAGTAACCCGCCCAAAAAGCCCAGCAGCAAGGTTTCGCCAAGGCCCAGCACACCGCTACCTGCCAGCACGGCTACCGCAAACAGCAGCACCGTGCCTGGAACGATGATGCCGGCGATGGCCAGGCATTCGATGCACGCGACCAGGAAGATTGCGACGCCAAGCCACTGTGGGTTGGCACCCAGCCAACCGGTCAGGCCGTCGAGCCATTGTTCCATGGTTCAGCTCTCTTGTTCGATGATGGAGAAGTCACGGCCTTCGACCTGGCCGCGCCGCAATGGGTTGCGTGTGCAGAACCGGGCGTATGCGGCGTCGACGAAGCGGTACGGCAGGTGCTCGTCACGCCCGTGGGGAATGCCCAGACGGGCTGCCTGGATCACCCGCGGCACCGGGTTGGCGCAGTCGTCCACATACAGCCGCTGCGGGTCGAAGCGCTGCGCATCCCAATGTGGCACCTTGAGGCCCAGCGCCCGGCACAACAGCGTCTGCCCCGCGCACAGGCGCTCGGCGGAGCGCAGGTTGCCGCTGGCGTCGGGGTTGTTCAGGTGCATCTGCGCCAGGCTGTCGGGCCCTGAGAGGGCGTCCTGCCACGGGTAGGCGGACTTGATGAGCACCGCATTGCCGGGGCCCTGGGCGCTGAAGTTCAGGGAGTCGCCGCCGCGGGCGTAGTACATATAGATGTGCCCGCCATCGAGAAACAGCGCCTTGCGCTTCTCGGTGTAGCCCAGCGACGCATGGCTACCCTTGTCGGTGAGGTAATAGGCCTCGGTCTCGATGATGCGGGCGGCAAGCCACAAGTTGCCCTGGCGGTGGCGAATGACCTTGCCCAGCAGGGCTTTGGCCAAGGTTTGGGCGTCGCGGTCGAAAAAGCTGTCTGGCAGTGCTGGCATGCAAGGGCTTCGCAGGCTAAAGGCATGAGGGTAACAGGCGCTACCTTAACCGAATCTGAAACCTTCGAACATGTGACGGCGCAGGGCAGAGATTTCCACAGAGTTCTGCTTCCTTATGGATAAGACCGGTTACATCTTTCCTACAGATTTGCCACAGCTTTTTCTACCATCCGCCACCCACCGCTGGGCGTACACCTGCGCGACAGTTATAATCAGCCGTTTCCCCACCGCCAAGACACCGAGCCCATGACTGAGTCCGTTCTTGACTACATGACCCGCCTGGGTCGCGCAGCCCGTGAAGCCTCCCGGGTAATCGGCCGTGCCAGCACCGCGCAGAAGAACCGTGCCCTGCACGCTGCCGCCGACGCGCTGGATGCAGGCCGTGACGCGCTGATCGCAGCCAACGAGCAGGACTTGGCCCATGGCCGTGCCTCTGGGCTGGAAGCCGCGTTGCTCGACCGCCTGGCCCTGACCCCGGCGCGCATCGACGGCATGATCACCGGCCTGCGGCAGGTCGCCAGCCTGCCGGACCCGGTCGGCGCCATTCGCGACATGAGCTACCGCCCATCGGGTATCCAGGTCGGCAAGATGCGCACGCCGCTGGGCGTCATCGGCATCATTTACGAATCACGCCCGAACGTCACCATCGACGCAGCCAGCCTGTGCCTGAAGTCAGGCAATGCCACGATTCTGCGCGGCGGCTCCGAAGCCATCCACTCCAACCGCGCGATTGCCGCCTGTATCCAGCGCGGCCTGGCGGCGGCGGGCTTGCCCGCCGCCGTGGTTCAGGTGGTGGAAACCACCGACCGCGAGGCGGTGGGCGCGCTGATCAGCATGCCCGAGTTCGTCGATGTCATCGTACCGCGCGGTGGCCGGGGCCTGATCGAGCGCATCAGCCGCGACGCACGGGTACCGGTCATCAAGCACCTCGACGGTATCTGCCATGTCCATGTCAGCCAGCATGCCGACCTGGACAAGGCCTGGCGCGTGGCGTTCAACGCCAAGACCTACCGCTACGGTATCTGCGGGGCGATGGAAACGCTGCTGGTGGACCAGCTGGTCGCCGAGCGCTTCCTGCCCGAAATGGCGCGCCGTTTCCAGGAGAAAGGCGTTGAGCTGCGCGGTTGCGAGCGTACCTGTGCGCTGATCGACGCGCACGCGGCCAGCGAGGACGACTGGCACACCGAGTACCTCGATGCCGTACTGTCCATCCGTGTGGTGGACAGCCTGGATCAGGCCATCGAGCACATCAACCATTATGGTTCGCATCACACCGACTCGATCATCACCGAGCATCAGGGGGAGGCGCGCCAGTTCATGGCTGAAGTGGACTCGGCCTCCGTCATGCTCAACACCCCGACGTGCTTCGCCGACGGGTTCGAATATGGCCTGGGTGCCGAGATCGGCATTTCCACCGACAAGCTTCACGCCCGTGGCCCGGTCGGCCTCGAAGGCCTGACGTGCGAGAAATACGTGGTGATCGGCGACGGTCAACTGCGCGGCCAGGAGTCCTGCTGAGTTGAGTCAGGCCCAGGCAGTTCGCCGCGTCGGCATTCTTGGCGGCACCTTCGACCCGGTCCACATCGGCCACCTGCGCAGTGCGCTCGAAGTCGCCGAGTTCATGGCCCTGGACGAGCTGCGCCTGTTGCCCAATGCTCGCCCGCCGCACCGAGACACGCCGCAAGTGGCCGCGCACGATCGCCTGGCCATGGTGCAGGGCGCCGTCGCGGGCGTTGCAGGCCTGAGCGTGGACGCGCGTGAACTGGCACGGGACAAGCCGTCGTACACCATCGATACGCTGGAGTCGATCCGTGCCGAGCTTGCCGCTGACGACCAGTTGTTTCTGGTGCTGGGCTGGGACGCCTTCTGCGGACTGCCCGGCTGGCACCGCTGGGAAGAACTGCTGCAACACTGCCACATCCTGGTGCTGCAACGCCCGGATGCGGATGTAGACCCCCCCGACGAACTGCGCAACCTGCTGGCTGCCCGTTCGCAGAGCGATCCCACCGCCATGTCCGGCCCGGCGGGAAACATTTCGTTCGTCTGGCAGACACCGCTTGCGGTGTCAGCTACACAGATCCGACAGCTGCTGGCCAGCGGCAGGTCGGTGAGGTTCCTGGTGCCGGACGCCGTACTGGCCTACATCGAGGCGCACGAACTGTATCGTGCGCCCAACTGACGGTGCCCCTGGCACCTCATCCTACGAGTTGAACGAGTTTTATATGACCAAGCAGAAAATTTACGGCGACGAACTGGTCGCAGTGACCACGGCAGCGCTGGAAGACGTCAAGGCCCAGGATATCCAGGTCATCGACGTGCGTGACAAGCACAGCCTGACCGATTACATGATCATCGCCACCGGTACCTCCAACCGTCAGATCAACGCCATGGCCGAGAAGGTCCGCGAGGCAGTCAAGGCCAAGGGCGCCCAGCCTCTGGGTGAGGAAGGCAAGGGCGACAGCGACTGGGTGCTGCTGGACCTCAACGATGTCATCGTGCACATGATGACTGCGGCTGCACGCCAGTTCTACGACCTCGAACGCCTGTGGCAGGGCGCCGAGCAGAGCCGCGCCGCCGATGGCAAGCACCACAGCCCGGACCATGTCCACGAGTACTCCGACAAGCTCAAAGATCGCGAATAAGGAAAGCGCCGTGCGTCTGCGCCTGATCGCGGTTGGCTCGCGCATGCCGAAGTGGGTCGAGGAGGGCTGGCATGAGTATGTCAAGCGCCTGCCGGCCGAACTATCGCTCGAGCTGGTGGAAATACCGCTGAACACCCGCGGCAAGAATGCCGACGTCGCCCGCCTGATTCGCCAGGAGGGCGAAGCCATGCTCAGCAAGGTGCAACCCGGGGAGCGCGTCGTAACCCTGGAGGTCCATGGCAAGCCGTGGAGCACCGAACAGCTGGCAGGTGAACTGGACCGCTGGCGCCTGGATGCGCGCACGGTGAATCTGATGGTGGGTGGGCCCGAAGGGCTTGCGCCGCAAGTGTGCGCCCGCGCCGATCAGCGCTGGTCCCTGTCGCCGCTGACCTTGCCGCACCCGCTGGTCAGGATACTCATCGGCGAGCAGGTCTATCGGGCCTGGACGGTGTTGTCCGGGCATCCCTACCACAAATGAGCCTGTAAGCAGCCCGATGTCGCAGCCGATCCGCCTCAAGGACCACGAAAAAGACGCCCGTCTGGTGCGCAACCGCGTCGTGGTCGGCGCCGTGGCGGTCATGCTGCTCATCTGCGTGCTGATTGCGCGGCTGTATTACCTGCAGATCATCCAGTACGACTACCACTCCACGCTGTCTGAGAACAACCGGGTGCACGTGCAGCCGATTCCGCCGACACGCGGGCTGATCTTCGACCGCAACGGGGTAGTGATCGCCGACAACCGGCCCAGCTTCAGCCTGTCCATGACCCGTGAGCGTGCGGGAGACTGGCAGCAAGTGCTGGACAGCATCGTCGAGATACTGGAACTCACTCCAGACGACCGCGCACTGTTCGAAAAGCGCATGCGCCAGGGACGCAGGCCGTTCGAGCCGGTACCCATCCTGTTCGAACTCAACGAGGAACAGATCGCCCGTGTGGCGGTGAACCAGTTCCGCTTGCCAGGGGTGGAGGTGGTCGCCCAACTGGTGCGTCACTATCCACAAGGGGCGCATTTCGCGCATTCGGTGGGCTACGTCGGGCGTATCAACGAGAAAGAGCTCAAAACCCTGGACCCTGTGAACTACAGCGGCACGCACCACATCGGCAAGACTGGTATCGAGCGGTTCTACGAGGCCACACTACACGGCCAGGTCGGCTACGAAGAAGTCGAGACCAACGCCCGCGGCCGTGTGCTCAGGGTGCTCAAGCGTACCGACCCCAAGCCTGGCAAGGACATCGTGCTGAGCCTGGACATCAGGTTGCAGGAAGCGGCCGAAGCCGCCCTGGCCGGGCGCCGTGGTGCGGTGGTGGCGCTCGACCCACGTACCGGCGAAGTGCTCGCCATGGTGAGCCAGCCCAGCTTCGACCCCAACCTGTTCGTCACCGGCATCAGCTTCAAGGCCTATGCCGAACTGCGTGATTCGATCGACAGGCCGCTGTTCAACCGCATCTTGCGCGGCCTTTATCCGCCCGGTTCGACGATCAAGCCAGCCGTGGCCATCGCCGGCCTGGACAGCGGCGCGGTGACCCCGAGCAGCCGTGTGTTCGACCCTGGGTACTACCAGCTGCCCAACTACGATCACAAATACCGTAACTGGAACCGCTCGGGTGACGGCTGGGTGGACCTGGACACCGCCATCATGCGCTCCAACGACACCTACTTCTACGACCTGGCCCACAAGATGGGCATCGACCGGTTGTCCAGCTACATGAACAAGTTCGGCATCGGTCAGCGGGTGTCGCTGGACATGTTCGAAGAGTCCGCAGGGTTGATGCCGTCGCGGGAATGGAAGCGGGCTACGCGCCGGCAGGCCTGGTTCCCGGGCGAAACCCTGATCCTGGGTATCGGCCAGGGCTATATGCAGGCCACGCCTCTGCAACTGGCCCAGGCGACGGCGCTGATTGCCAACAAGGGTGTATGGAACCGGCCGCACCTGGCCAAGACCATCGAAGGGGAACCGCCGGTGGATGAAAACCCGATGCCGGACATCGTGCTGCGCGACAAGGCCGATTGGGCGCGTGTGACCCACGGCATGGAGCAGGTGATGCACGGCGCGCGCGGTACCGCCCGCAAGGCTGCCATCGGTGCCCAGTACCGCATCGCCGGCAAAAGTGGTACCGCACAGGTGGTGGCCATCAAGCAGGGCGAGAAGTACGACCGCAACAAACTTCAGGAACGTCACCGCGACCACGCCTTGTTCGTGGCCTTCGCACCGGCAGAAGACCCCAAGATCGTGGTGTCGGTCATGGTCGAGAACGGCGAGTCGGGCTCTGGGGTGGCCGCGCCTGTGGTGCGCCAGATCATGGATGCCTGGCTGCTGGACGAAAACGGCCGGCTCAAGCCTGAGCTTGCGCCGGTTACCGCTACTCAGGAGTCGCCGCTGTGATGAACAATTTCGATCGCATGCTCTCCAGCGAGGATGTGATGCGTCGGCGCGCCAGCTTCCTGCAGCGCATCCACGTCGATGGTCCCCTGCTGATCATCCTCCTGACCCTGGCCGCGGGCAGCCTGTTCGTGCTGTATTCGGCCAGCGGCAAGAACTGGGACCTGTTGCTCAAGCAGGCCACCTCGTTTGGCATCGGCCTGGTATCGATGTTCGTCATCGCCCAGCTCGAGCCACGGTTCATGGCGCGCTGGGTGCCACTGGCGTACCTGACCGGGGTATTGCTGCTGGTGGTGGTGGACGTCATGGGCCACAACGCCATGGGTGCAACGCGCTGGATCAACATACCCGGGGTGATTCGCTTCCAGCCCTCCGAGTTCATGAAGATCATCATGCCGGCGACCATCGCCTGGTACTTGTCCAAGCGCACCCTGCCGCCGCACCTCAAGCATGTGGCCATCAGCCTGGTACTGATTGGCGTGCCTTTCATTCTGATCGTGCGCCAGCCGGACCTGGGGACGGCGTTGCTGATTCTGGCCTCCGGTGCCTTCGTCCTGTTCATGGGCGGCCTGCGCTGGCGCTGGATTCTCAGCGTGTTGGCGGCAACGGTGCCGGTGGCGGTGGCCATGTGGTTTTTCGTGATGCACGACTACCAGAAGCAGCGGGTGCTGACCTTCCTCGACCCGGAGAGCGACCCGCTGGGCACGGGCTGGAACATTATCCAGTCCAAGGCGGCGATTGGGTCTGGCGGCGTATTTGGCAAGGGGTGGCTGCTGGGCACGCAGTCGCACCTGGACTTTCTGCCTGAAAGCCACACCGACTTCATCATCGCCGTGCTGGGCGAGGAGTTCGGCCTGGTGGGCATTTGCCTGTTGCTGATCGTGTACCTGCTGCTGATCGGGCGTGGCCTGATGATCACGGCGCAGGCACAGACATTGTTCGGCAAGCTGCTCGCTGGCAGCTTGACCATGACGTTCTTCGTATACGTATTCGTCAATATCGGGATGGTAAGTGGCCTTCTGCCCGTCGTCGGCGTGCCCTTGCCCTTCATTAGCTATGGCGGAACTTCATTGGTGACGCTGCTGTCAGCGTTTGGCGTTCTGATGTCGATCCACACGCATCGAAAGTGGATCGCGCAGGTTTGAATAAGGTGAACAATTACATGCAAGCAGTGCGTAACTGGGCTACCCGTTGTGCGCCGTGGTTTGGTGCGGTGAGCCTGTTTGGCGCTGTACAGCTGGCCGAGGCCGGCGACTACGACAACTCGCCCCAGGTGGCCGAATTCGTTGGCCAGATGAGCCGCGACCATGGTTTTGCCCCAGAACAACTGATGGGCGTGTTCCGTGAAGTGCAGCGCAAGCAGTCGATCCTCGATGCGATTTCGCGGCCAGCCGAACGGGTCAAACCCTGGAAGGAATACCGCCCGATGTTCCTCACTGACGCGCGCATTGCGCGGGGCGTGGACTTCTGGCGCCAGCACGAAGCCGTGCTGGCGCGGGCCGAGCAGGAATATGGGGTGCCGGCACAATACATCGTGTCGATCATTGGCGTTGAAACCTTCTTCGGGCGCAACACGGGCAACTTCCGAGTGCTTGATGCGTTGTCCACCCTGGGCTTCGATTATCCCCCACGCGCCGAATTCTTCCGCAAGGAACTGCGTGAGTTCCTGCTGCTGGCCCGTGAAGAACAACTCGATCCCCTGACCCTCAAGGGCTCCTATGCCGGGGCCATGGGGCTGCCGCAGTTCATGCCCAGCAGCTTTCGCAACTACGCCGTGGACTTCGACGGTGATGGGCACATCAACATCTGGACCAACCCCGATGATGCCATCGGCAGCGTGGCGAACTACTTCAAGCGCCATGGCTGGATGGCCGGGCAGAGCGTGGTCAGCCGCGCCACCGTGCAGGGCGAGCGCGCCGATCAAGGCCTGACCACCGGTATCGAGCCGGCCAGCACGGTCGGGGAGTTGCGTGCCCTTGGCTGGTCGGTTCATGATTCGCTGCGCGATGATCTGCCCGTCACGGCCTTCCGCCTGGAGGGTGAGAACGGCCCCGAGTACTGGGTGGGCTTGAAGAATTTCTACGCGATCACTCGCTACAACCGCAGCGTGATGTATGCCATGGCGGTGCATCAGCTTGCGCAACAGCTGGTCCAAGCACGGGGCGTCAACTAATGCGCGCAATTTTCTCTACCACTTCCTTCAAGCTGGTCACCTGCGCCGCCATCGGCCTGGCGTTGGTCAGTTGCTCCTCCAGCCGCCCGGCGCCCAAGAGTTCCAGCGGCGCGAGCGTGGTGCGCAGCCAGCCCGGCCTGGACATCAACCGTGCCCACAAGGACGGTGCGCCGTGGTGGGATGTGGACGTCAACAAGATCCCCGATGCCACGCCCACCCTGCACACCGGCAACTACAAGGCCAACCCCTACACCGTCCTGGGCAAGACCTACTACCCGATGCAGGATGCGCGCAACTACCGCGCCGAGGGCACGGCGTCGTGGTATGGCACCAAGTTCCATGGTCAGAACACCGCCAACGGCGAGCTGTACGACCTGTACGGCATGAGTGCCGCGCACAAGACGCTGCCATTGCCCGCCTATGTAAAGGTGACCAACCTGGCCAACGGTCGCAGCGTCATCCTGCGGGTGAACGATCGCGGCCCGTTCTATTCCGATCGCATCATCGACCTGTCGTATGCGGCGGCGAAGAAGCTGGGCTACGCCGAGATCGGTACTGCCCATGTGCGCGTCGAAGGCATCGACCCCCAGCAATGGTGGGCTCAACGCGGCCAGACGCCGCCCATGGTGCTCAAGGAGCCCCAGGTGGCCCAGACCCAGGCGATCCCGGCCAGCTCCGGTCGGGTAGAGCAGTGGACGCCACCGCCGCAGCAGCATGCGGCGCCGGTGGTGCCGGTGCAGGTCGGTGGCAACAACGTGCCTGCCGGCACTGGCGGCAGCTTCCTGCAGGTCGGCGCATTCGCCAACCCCGATGCGGCCGAGCTGCTGCGCGCCAAGCTCAGCAGCATGGTCAGCGCACCGGTGTTCATCAGCTCGATCGTACGCAACCAGCAGACGCTGCATCGCGTACGCCTGGGGCCGATCAACAGCGAGGGTGAAGTCCAGCAGGCGCAGAACAGCATCCGCCTGGCGAACCTGGGGCAGGCCAAGTTGGTCACAGCTGACTGACCAGGCGTCCCGACAGGGTGACTGACCCCTCGCGCACGCTATGAACAGCCTGCGGGTGGGGTCCACCTATGGACAAGAGCGGTGCAAAGTGGCGGTTTTGTCATGAATTGACAGGCCCAGCCATGTACAATGCCGGTTTTGCCCGCAGCGGCACCCTGTCGCACGTTGCCGGGCCAGGCCCCAGGCCAATAACTAGACTGACCGGTGCTGGGCCGTGTGCTTGCCCAGAAAACATCTCCAGACCATTAGCGATTTTCGAGAGACGGATGAACATCACCAACCTTGCCAAACGACTTTGCTTGCCCGTATTGCTCCTGCTCACCCCGGTGGCCTTCGCGGCCGAGCAGATGACGCCCGCGCCGCCTCAACTGGCAGCCAAGTCCTACGTACTCATGGACGCGTCCAGCGGCAACGTGCTGGTCGAGAACAACGGTGACGAGCGTCTTCCGCCAGCCAGCCTGACCAAGCTGATGACCGCCTACATCGCCACGCTGGACATCCGCCGTGGCCAGATCGGCGAAAACGACCCGGTGACCGTCAGCGAAAACGCCTGGCGCACCGGCGGTTCGCGCATGTTCATCAAGGTGGGCAGCCAGGTGACCGTCAGCGACCTGCTGCACGGCATCATCATCCAGTCCGGCAACGATGCTTCCGTCGCCCTGTCCGAGCACATCGCCGGCAGCGAAGACGCTTTCGCCGACATGATGAACAAGACCGCTGCCGACCTGGGCATGACCAACAGTCACTTCATGAACCCCACTGGCCTGCCGAACCCGGAGCATTATTCCTCTGCTCACGACATGGCGATCCTGGCCCGTGCGATCATCAACGTCGACCCGGCTCACTACGCCATCTATTCGCAGAAAGAGTTCTTCTGGAACAACATCAAGCAGCCTAACCGCAACCTGCTGCTGTGGCGTGACAAGACCGTGGACGGTCTGAAGACCGGCCACACCGAAGAGGCTGGCTACTGCATGGTGGCATCGGCCGTACGTGACGGCCAGCGCCTGATCGCCGTGGTGTTCGGTACCAACAGCGAGCAGTCCCGCGCTGCCGAAACCCAGAAGCTGCTGACCTACGGCTTCCGCTTCTTCGAAACCCAGACCTTCTATCAGAAGGGCACCGAGCTGACCAAGGCTCCTGTGTGGAAAGGCGCCACCAGCGAAGTCAAGGCCGGCCTTGCCGAAGACCTGACCATGACCATGCCCAAGGGCCAGCTCAAGCGCCTGCAGGCTTCGATGACCATGAACCCGCAACTGACCGCCCCCATCGCCAAGGGTGACGTGATCGGCAAGGTTGAAGTCAAACTGGACGACAAAGTGGTTCACAGCGCCGACCTGATCGCCCTCGATGGCGTCGAGGAAGGTGGTTTCTTCCGCCGTATGTGGGATAGCATCCGTCTATTCTTCTACGGGTTGTTCAACTGACACGTGACCTGCACGCCCCCGCGTGATCGCGGGGGTGTTGTTGTTGCCACGGCTTGCGAGGCCGTTTCCGCCATGAGCGAACCAGACGTCAAGTCTCACAAAATCGAATTTCCCTGTGCCGATTATCCGATCAAGGTCATCGGTGACACCGGTGTCGGCTTCAAGGACACCGTGATCGAAGTGCTCAGCAAACACGCCAAGGTCGATCTTTCCACGCTGGCCGAACGCCAGAGCAAGGAAGGCAAGTACACCACTGTGCAATTGCACATCGTGGCCGAAAGCGAAAATCAGCTCCACGATATCAACAGCGCCCTGCGTGCCACCGGCATCGTGAAAATGGTGCTCTGATGCCCGGCTGCCTCGGTGTCCGCGAACTTGGCCTGCAGCCCTATGAACCGGTGCTCGAGGCCATGCGGCGTTTCACTGAGCAGCGCACTGCCGATACCCAGGATGAAGTCTGGCTGGTCGAACACCCGCCGGTCTTCACGCAAGGGCAGGCTGGCAAGGCCGAGCACCTGCTGGTGCCGGGCGATATTCCCGTGGTGCAGACCGACCGGGGTGGCCAGGTGACCTATCATGGGCCAGGCCAGCTGGTGGCCTATCTGCTGCTGGATGTACGCCGCCTGGGCTTCGGCGTACGCGACCTGGTCAGCCGCATCGAGCGCAGCCTGATCGCCCTGCTCGATGGCTACGCGGTGCAGGCCGCTGCCAAGCCCGATGCACCGGGTGTGTATGTAGACGGCGCGAAGATCGCTTCGCTCGGCCTGCGTATCCGCAACGGCCGCTCCTTTCATGGCCTAGCCTTGAACGTGGACATGGACCTGGCGCCCTTTTGCCGAATCAACCCCTGCGGTTATGCGGGGCTGGCGATGACCCAGCTGCGTGACCTGGCAGGCCCGATCGAACTCGACGAGGTCAGGACAAGGCTGCGCGAACAGCTGGTCAAGCACCTCGACTACGCAGAGCAGACGACCCTCACGGGCGGAATCGACTGAATATGACTACTGTGCAAGAAGCCGTGCCGAACCTGATCCCAACCCAGGACGCTACTGCGCGTTCCGCCCCCAAAAAGGTCGAAGCCGGGGTCAAGCTGCGAGGCGCCGACAAGGTCGCGCGCATCCCGGTCAAGATCATCCCCACCGACGAGCTGCCCAAGAAGCCTGACTGGATCCGCGTGCGTATCCCGGTCTCGCCCGAGGTAGACCGCATCAAGCAACTGCTGCGCAAGCACAAGCTGCACAGCGTCTGCGAAGAAGCCTCCTGCCCGAACCTGGGCGAGTGCTTCTCGGGCGGCACCGCCACCTTCATGATCATGGGCGACATCTGCACCCGCCGCTGCCCGTTCTGCGACGTGGGGCATGGCCGTCCCAAGCCGTTGGACCTGGACGAGCCGAAGAACCTTGCGGTGGCCATTGCCGACCTGCGCCTGAAGTACGTGGTCATCACCTCGGTTGACCGTGATGATCTGCGCGATGGCGGCGCCCAGCACTTTGCCGACTGCATCCGCGAAATCCGCGCCTTGTCGCCAGGCGTGCAGCTCGAAACCCTGGTTCCGGACTACCGGGGCCGTATGGACGTGGCGCTGGCGATCACGGCCCAGGAGCCGCCGGATGTGTTCAACCACAACCTTGAAACCGTGCCGCGCCTGTACAAGGCCGCTCGCCCGGGTTCGGACTACGACTGGTCGTTGGACCTGCTGCAGAAGTTCAAGCAGCTGGTACCGCATGTGCCCACCAAGTCCGGCCTGATGCTCGGGTTGGGCGAGACCGACGAAGAAGTGATCGAGGTCATGCACCGCATGCGCGAACACGACATCGACATGCTCACCCTGGGTCAATACTTGCAGCCATCGCGCAGCCACTTGCCAGTGCAGCGCTTCGTGCACCCCGACACCTTTGCCTGGTTCGCCGAGGAAGGCTATCGCATGGGCTTCAAGAACGTCGCTTCCGGCCCATTGGTGCGCTCGTCCTACCACGCCGACCAGCAAGCGCACGAAGCCAAGATCAAGCTCTGATCTGACCGTGAAAATAGAAATGCCGATGCGCCGCAAGGCTGCATCGGCATTTTTTTTTCTGCCAGCCAACCCGTAAGCTGTCCGGGACAAGCCGTATGGAGTTGCCCGATGAAGTGCGTTGAACCTTCTGCCTTGCCACTGCGCAAGGCCATTGCGCCCGATGCCTGTTTTGCCGTGGTTGCCCCGGCAGGCCCCGCGCGTCTGGATGTGCACAAGGCGACCCGGTGGTTCGCCGAGCGCGGCTACCGCTGCCGGGTCTATCCGGGTGCGACCCAGGCCGAGGGCTACCTGGCAGGCGCCGACGCGCAGCGACTACAGGACCTGCACGACGCCTTCCGGGACCCGTCCATCGACGCGGTCCTGTGCATGCGTGGCGGCTACGGCAGTATGCGCCTGCTGGACAGGCTCGATTTCGAGCTGTTGCAAAACCACCCCAAGCCCTTGATCGGCTACAGCGATATCACCGCCTTGCATGCGGCGCTCTACCGCCATACAGGGATGATCAGCTTCCACGGGGCCATGCTCAACGCCGACCTGTTGGGGGGCAAGCAGGCACCGACCGAATCGTCGCTGGTGGCGCAGCTGAGCGGGCACCTGGCAGCCGGTGACCCGATCACACACCCGGCGCAGTTCCCCTTGAACACCGTCATCCCCGGCCTTGCCAGTGGCCCGCTGATGGGGGGGAACCTGTCGATGCTGGGTGCAACCCTGGGGACCTTGGCAGAGCTGGATACCCAGGGCTGCATCCTGTTCATCGAAGATGTGAACGAGCCGTTGTACCGGGTCGATCGTCTGCTGACGCAGTTACGGCTGGCCGGCAAGCTGGAAGGTATCAAGGGTGTGCTGGTAGGGGACTTCGCTGGCATTACCGCGTCGGCGCTGGCACCGCTGCTGCGCGACACGTTCGGCCCCTTGGGCGTACCAGTACTGGCCGGGTGGCGCAGTGGACACTGTGACCCCAATATCTGCCTGCCGCTGGGTGCCCGAGTGACGCTGAACAGCGAACGGCAGCGCCTGGTGCTTGAGCAGGCGCTGTTCCAGGCGTGAGCCTGGCGCCAAGGCCACCCCAGGCAGACGATTACCGTTGCTGGGGTAGCTGACCCGTACCATCGCCAGTAAGCGTAAGCCTACGGCTACCGTAGGCTCTCCAGGAGCTTGTGCGTCGGATAACCATCGGCTGGCCAGCCCAGGCCCTGTTGGGCGTTACGGATGGCCTTGCGGGTGTTGGCGCCAATGATCCCGTCGGCGTTACCCGCATCAAAACCCTTGGCATTGAGCAAGTTCTGCAACTCCATGCGCTCGCTGCGGCTCAGGGGCGTGTCGTCCTTGGGCCAGCTGCCAGCGATGAAGCCCCAGCCGGTGAAGCGATCGCTCAGGAGGCTGACGGCCAGCGCGTAGGCCGATGAGTTGTTGTACTTGAGAATGGCGCGGAAGTTGTCGAGAACCAGAAATGCTGGGCCTCGCGCACCAGCGGGCAGCAACAGGGCGGCTGGCAGCTCATTGCTACCGGCTGGCAACTGCGTACCGGCAGGCAGTGTCAGGCCCATGGCCAACCATTCGGCGATAGGCTTGCGCGAGGTCCCGTCAGCTTGCCAATAATCGAAGCCTGCCGGTACCTGCACCTCGAACCCCCAGGGTTGGCCACGCTTCCAGCCTGAGCTTTGCAGGTAATGTGCGGTGGAGGCCAAGGCATCGGGCGTGCTGTTCCAGATATCGCGGCGGCCATCGCCGTCGAAATCCACGGCATGGGTGTTGTAGGTGGTCGGGATGAATTGGGTCTGGCCCATGGCGCCGGCCCAGGAGCCGCGCATCGCGTCGGCTTGGATATCGCCGTGCTGGATGATCTGCAGGGCGGCAATCAGCTGGTCATGCGCAAACTGTGGACGTCGCCCTTCATAGGCCAGGGTGGCCAGGGAGCGGATCACTGACTTGCTGCCCTGGAACTGGCCGAAGTTGCTTTCCATGCCCCATACCGCGACCAGGATCTGGCGATCGACGCCATAGCGCTGTTCCAGACGGGTCAGCAGCTCGGCGTTCTGCTCCAGCAGCCTTTTGCCGTTGCGTACGCGCAGGGGCGACAAGGCACCTTCCAGGTATTCCCAGACTGGCCGGGTGAATTCTGGCTGGCTTCGGTCAGCCTTGATCACGTCCATGTCGGGGGTAACGTCGAGAAACGCCTTGTCGAAGACGTCGGGGGCAATGCCCGCTTGCAGGGCCTGCTGGCGGAAACCTGCTTGCCACTGGGCGAAGGTTTGGGACGGCTGGATATCTGGGTTGCTGTCTGGCGCCTTGCCAGGTGCATTTACGACGGGGGCCGGCTGCGCCTGGGCGAGGGGCAATGCATCGGCTGCCGTGGGTTTTTCCGCACAGGCAACGAGCAGGATGAAGCTGGAGGCCGCAACGAGCTGGCGGGTTTCCCAGCGAGGAAAAAGACGGTAGAGCATGCACAGGTCCAGGTCTGCAGGTCAGGTGATGACCATATCATGCCTGCGCTACGGATGCCTTCATGCCGCCAAAAAGTAAGAAGCCTCCCAATCTCTCGATTGGAAGGCTTCGCGGCGGTAGCTGCCCTTGCCTTTCTCCGGTCGTTCCTGACGGCAACGGAACAGGGGCTGGGCGACGATGGACTTGGCCTTGTTGTGGCCTTGCTTGTTCGGCTTTTTGCTCATGAAGGCGGTTCCTGTGTTCGGACATTGCAGGCTGGATTGTGCAGGGTTGGCCGGGGTCAGGCCAATTGATTGTTTATAGGGTGAGCGTGATCTGGCCGTTTCATGAGGTGGCGTGCCGGCGGTGGCCAACAAGCGCGTGCGCTACAGGCAGGGCACCGGCTATTGGGCAGGCAGTGCCAGGCGCTGGCCGGCCATCAGCAGCGCCAGGCGCGCCAGGCCCGTCCAGGGTGAACCCTGTGCCTGGCCCTTGATCTGGGCGTCGATACGCTGAGCGTCCTGCAGCAGCTGTGGCCAGCGTTGCGCAGGTAACCGCTGCAGGGCCTTGCTGACCAGGGGGCGGCGTTTGTCCCAGATCGGCGGGCGTGCCTGGCTGAAGGCTTTGTCCAGGGGAACGCCTTGACTGAACAGTTGGGCCAGGCCCGCCAGTTGCCGCAGTTCACGGGCCAGGGCCCACAGAATCACCGGCGGCTCCACCCCTTCGCCGCGCAGGCCTTCGAGCATGCGCAAGGCATGGGCGGCTTCACCCTTGAGAATGGCGTCGACCAGCCCGAAGACGTCAAAGCGCGCGCTGTCCGCCACCGCAGCCTGGACGGTTTCCAGGGTGATGACATTGCCCTCGGCCAGCAGCTTGAGCTTTTCGATTTCCTGCGCGGCAGCGAGCAAGTTGCCCTCCACGCGCGCAGCAATCAGGTCCACGGCATCACGCTGGGCGCTCAGGCCTGCCTGTTGCAGCCGCTGATTGATCCACTGAGGCAGCTGATGCGCGTCCACGGGCCATATCTGGATGAACTGGCAGTGATCACCCTCGACCAGTGCCTTGCCCCATTTGGTCTTCTGCGCGCTGGCATCGAGCTTTGGCAAGCTGATCAGCAGCAGCGTGTCTTCGGCAGGGCGGGCGCAGTATTCCAGCAATGCAGCAGCACCCTTGTCGCCCGGCTTGCCCGAGGGCAGGCGCAGTTCCAGCAGGCGTCGCTGGGCGAAGAGCGACAGGCTCGCACCCGCTTGCAGCAGGGTGCCCCAATCGAAGTTGGCATCGGCACTGAACACCTGGCGTTCGTCGAAGCCTTGCTGGCGGGCGGCGCTGCGGATCGCGTCGGCCGCTTCCTGGCACAGCAACGGATCATCGCCGCTGACCACGTAGACGGGCGCGAGCGAGCCTTGCAGGTGTTTGGTGAGTTGAGCGGGGGCGAGTTTCATGGCATTGGGGGGCAGGGCGCCTGGCGGCGCCCTGCACGGGCTCAGTTGCCCGGCACTTCCAGTGGCGACTGCTGAGGTGTCTCGGCCTGCTGGCGACGCGCAGCTTCAAGCGCATCCGCTTCGGCCTTGGCACGCTCATCGGCCTTGCGCTGCAGCTCATCGAGCTGGGCAGGGGTGAGGTTCTGCAGGCGCACGATCATGGCATTCACCAGGTCGCGGCGCATCTCGTCACGGGCGCGCTTGGCATCCTGCTCGGAACCGGTGATGTTCGAGGCGTCGCGCACATAGATCTTGCGCACTTCGACCTTGTCGCTGGTCAGCTCCAGGTTGTTCAGGCCCTGAATGCTATAGTCCAGCTCGGTGGTCAGCTCGAATTCTGCCGTGCGGTTGCCGCTGTTGTAGGTAACGGCGCGCTGGCGCTCCTGTTCGTTGGTCAGCACCAGGCGGTACGGTGCGCCTGCGTGAACGTTCACGCCGCTGCGCTCGAGCACTTCGCGCAGTTGAACCACGGTCGGGCCGTAGGCATTGCGCGCGCTGACGTCCATCTCCTTGACGCTCAGTTCGCTGGTGCCCGTGCCGCGCAGCTGGAACCCGCAGGCGCTGAGCATGACCGCCAGGCCGACTACCAGCAGATTGCGTTTGATCATGTTGTTGCTCCCTCGTGAGCCTGTTCCGCCCGTGCGCAGAGCCTGCGAACGGGCGTTGCCATCAGTTGGCGACGATATTGACCAGTTTGCCCGGCACCACGATGACCTTGCGGATGGCCAGGCCATCGATGAAGCGCAGGACATTCTCGTTGCTGCGCGCGGCGGCTTCGACTTCTTCACGGCTGGCTGCGGCCGGCATCTCGATCTGGCCACGCAGCTTGCCATTGACTTGCACCACCAGGGTCACGGTGTCCTGTACCAGCGCAGTTTCATCCACTGCAGGCCAGGCGGCATCGATGACGGCCTGGTCATGGCCCAGTTGCTTCCACAGCTCGTGGGAGATGTGCGGCGTGATCGGAGCCAGCAGCAGGGTGACGGCTTCGAGGCCTTCGTGCAGCAGGGCACGGTCTTGCGCGGTGGCCTGCGGCGCTTTTTCCAGCACGTTCATCACGGTCATCACCTGGGCGATGGCGGTGTTGAACTTGTGGTACTGGCCTACATCGGTGCTGGCTTGCTTGATGGCGGCGTGGATGGCGCGGCGGATCACTTTCTGCGCGTCATTCAGGGTCGCAACCTCCAGCTTGCCAGGCAGGCCTTGGGCGACATGAGCCTGGGCCAGGCGCCAGACGCGGCGCAGGAAGCGGCTGGCGCCCTCTACGCCGGAGTCGGACCACTCCAGGCTCATGTCGGGCGGCGAGGCGAACATCATGAACAGGCGGCAGGTATCGGCGCCGTACTGCTCGATCATCGACTGGGGATCGACGCCGTTGTTCTTGGACTTGGACATCTTCTCGGTGCCGCCGATTTCAACCGGCAGGCCATCGGTCTTCAGGCGTGCGCCGACGATCTTGGCCTTGGCGTCGCGCTCGACTTCGACATCGGCGGGGTTGAACCAGTCCTTGCCGCCGTTGCTGGCGACCCGGTAGTAGGTTTCGGCCACGACCATGCCCTGGGTCAGCAGGTTCTTGAACGGTTCGTTCGAAGTGACCAGGCCTTCGTCACGCATCAGCTTGTGGAAGAAACGCGCATACAGCAGGTGCAGGATGGCGTGTTCGATGCCGCCGATGTACTGGTCGACCGGCAGCCAGTGGTTGGCCGCTTTGGGGTCTACCATGCCGCCTTCGTAGTTGGGCGAGGCATAGCGCGCGAAGTACCACGAGGACTCGACGAAGGTATCCATCGTGTCGGTTTCGCGTTTGGCCGCAGTGCCGCACTTGGGGCAGCTGCATTCGTAGAATTCGGGCATGCGTGCCAGCGGCGAGCCTGCACCGTCTGGCACCACATTTTCAGGCAGGGTAACCGGCAATTGGTCTTCCGGCACCGGCACATCGCCGCAGGACGGGCAGTGGATGATCGGAATCGGGCAGCCCCAGTAACGCTGACGGCTGATGCCCCAGTCGCGCAGGCGGAACTGGGTGCGGGACTTGCCCAGGTCTTTGCGCACCAGCGCCGCTTCGATGACGTCGAAGGCGCCGGCGAAATCCAGGCCGTCGAACTCGCCGGAGTTGATCAGCTGGCCATGCTCGCCATAGGCGGCCTGCCACTCTGCGCCCACTTCGTCACCTGCACTGGTACGCACCACGGCCTTGATCGGCAGGTCGTACTTGCGGGCGAACTCGAAATCGCGTTCGTCGTGGGCTGGCACGGCCATGACGGCACCGTCGCCGTAGTGCATCAGCACGTAGTTGGCGACCCAGACCGGCAGTTTCTCACCGGTGAGCGGGTGCTCGACCAGCAAGGACGTGGCCATGCCTTTCTTTTCCTGGGTGGCCATGTCCGCTTCGGCCACGCTGCCGCCCTTGCACTCGTCGATGAAGGCCTGCAGCGCCGGGTTGCCCTGGGCCGCCTGGGTGGCCAGCGGGTGCTCGGCGGCGACCGCCACGTAGGTGGCGCCCATCAACGTGTCCGGGCGAGTGGTGAAGACCTTCAGCGTGCCGGTGTGGCCAATGCTGGCCTGATCGTACGGGAACTGCACTTCCATGCCGCGGGACTTGCCGATCCAGTTGCGCTGCATGGTCTTGACCTGTTCAGGCCAGCCCGGCAGCTCGTCGAGGCTTTCCAGCAGCTCATCGGCATAGTCGGTGATGCGGAAGTAGTACATCGGGATTTCGCGCTTTTCAATCAGCGCGCCGGAGCGCCAGCCGCGCCCGTCGATGACCTGTTCGTTGGCCAGCACGGTCTGGTCAGCCGGGTCCCAGTTAACGGTGCCGTTCTTGCGATAGATGATGCCCTTCTCGAACAGGCGGGTGAACAGCCACTGCTCCCAACGGTAGTAGTCGGGCTTGCAGGTGGTGACCTCGCGGGCCCAGTCGATGGCAAGGCCCAGGCTCTTGAGCTGGGTCTTCATGTAGTCGATGTTTTCGTAGGTCCACTTGGCCGGGGCGACGTTGTTCTTCATCGCCGCGTTTTCGGCGGGCATGCCGAAGGCGTCCCAGCCCATCGGCTGCAGGACGTTCTTGCCCAGCATGCGCTGGTAGCGGGCAATCACGTCGCCGATGGTGTAGTTGCGCACGTGGCCCATGTGTAGCTTGCCGCTCGGGTACGGGAACATCGACAGGCAGTAGTACGTGTCCTTGCCTGGCTGTTCGGTAACAGCGAACGATTGTTGCTCGTCCCAGAACGTCTGGGCGGCGGCTTCGATATCACGGGGCGTGTATTGTTCGTGCATGGCTACTTTTGGCTGAGAGAGAGGAGACCTTTCCAGGCAGCGAACCTCGCTGCGTCCGGCACTCCGGTGTCATCGGGAGTGAACGCCGTAGCATACAGCAGCGCCGCGCATCGTGGGAAACGTTCGTTGCGAATGGCCGCTGGTCGCAGCGCCGGGCTGCTTTTCGCAACGACGCTAAGCTCTGGGGTGGGGGAGATAATCGTTATCTTCAATGAGGTGAACGAATGGGAGAGTCGCAGCTACCTGCAGTAAAACCAGAACTCTATGAGCGCCTGATCGATAGGCTGGGCCTTGCCCTGGATACGGCCAGAACGTCCATGCGGCTTCGGGACGAGGCGCTGACCGAGTTGGAATTGCGTGGCTTGAGCCGCGCTGAGTTCGATGTGATCAAGGCGTATCTGGATACTTTCCAGAAGCGCGCTAACGAGGCGGCATGCCCTAGGCCGCAGGCTGAGCCTGCGTCGGCCAGGATCATCTGGCTCAAGGACATCAAGCGCACCGTGCGCACGCCACGCACACGCAAGGCCTCCCGCCGCTAGGGGTTGCGCGGCGCATGTCCAGGGTTTGCACATTTATCCGACCTTGATCGACGCCGGCCATGTTGTTGGCCGGCGCCGATGCTTTTAGTCTGCACACCTTCGAAGGAGGTGTGCATGCCCATCCGCTATTTCATCAAGCAATGGTTGTTACCCCCCGGTGTGCTGTTTCTGCTGCTGCTTGCAGCCTGGTGGCTGCGCAGGCGTCGCCCCCGGCTGGCCGCTGTGTGCTTTGTGGCAGGGCTGGGCGGGCTGTGGATGACCAGCTTGCCCGTGGCCGTGCAGTACCTGGCAGAAGCGCTGGAAACCGAGCCTGCGTTAGCCGGGCAGGACTGGCCTGGCCTCAAGCGTCGGGCCGATGCCATCGTCGTGCTGGGCGCAGGGCGTGAACGGGGCGACCCTGCCTGGGCGGGTGTCGACCAGCCGACGCCCACGGCCCTGGAACGGCTGCGCCTTGCCGCTCGCCTGGCCAAGGCGTCCGGGCTACCGGTGCTGACCAGCGGCGGGCTGCACTACGGCACACCGCCCAGCGAGGCGCAGCTGATGGCTGACAGCCTGCATGAGGACTTCGACGTTGAGGTGACGTGGTTGGAGCAGGCCAGCCGCACCACTTGGGAAAATGCCCAGTACTCGGCGAGCGTGCTTCAGCCGTTGGGGATACGCCGCGTCGTGGTAGTGACCCAGGCCTGGCACATGCAGCGCTCGCGCTGGAGCTTCGAGCAGGCAGGTTTCGAGGTGGTACCCGCGCCGGTCGGTTTCCTCGGCCGTGATCCCGCGCGGCCATTCGGAGGTTGGCTGCCGGAAAGCCGGGCGATGTGGCAGAGCGGGCAGTTGCTCAACGAGGTGGCAGGGCTGGTGGGGTATCGGTTGTTCTACTGAAGGGGGGCTGCGAAGCAGCCCCTTGCAACGTCAACTGCAAGGCCGCATCACACGGCCCTGGCCACACGCCCGGCCATCAACGCCCAGGCCAGCAGCAACCCACACAGGATCGCAAGCGGCCACGAACGCCATTGCAGATAAGGCGTCAGCTGCTGCATCGGCACGACCTCGCCGTACATCACCGCCTGCTGGAACTGAGGCACCTGGGTCGTGATGCGACCGAACGGGTCGATCAAGGCCGTCACGCCATTGTTGGTGGCGCGGATCATCCAGCGGCCGGCTTCAAGGGCACGCATCTGAGCCATCTGCAAGTGCTGCAGCGGGCCTATGGAAGTGCCGAACCAGGTATCGTTGCTGATGGTCAGCAGCAAGTCGCTGCGTGCTGCCAGGCCGGCGGCAAACTCGGGGTAGACCACCTCGTAGCAGATGTAAGGCGCGATCTGATAACCCTTGGCCTGGAGCAGCGGTTGGTCCTCAGGGCCCCGGGCGAAATCCGACATGGGCAGGTTGAAGAACTCGATCAGCCCTCGCAGCATGTCTTGCAGCGGGACATATTCGCCAAAGGGCACCAGCTTCTGCTTGAGGTAGGTGCCGTCCCCTTCGCCCGTGACGGTGATGCCGTTGAAGTAACGACGCTGACGGTGCACCACCTCGCGAACCGGCACGCCGGTGATCAGGGCTGAATGCCGCTCTGCGGCGAAGCGGCCCATGACGTCGATGTAGCCTTGGGCCTGGTCCTTGAGCACAGGTACCGCGGTTTCCGGCCAGATCAGCAAGTCGGCAGGCTTTGAACTGAAACTCAGGTCGCGGTACAGGGCCAGCTGGGCGTCGATATGCGCCGGGTCCCACTTCACGTCCTGTTCGACGTTGCCCTGAATGGCAGCGACCTTGAGCGGCTCGCCTGCGGGGGTGGTCCAGGCATGCCCTTTGAGCGCCAACCCCACTGCCCAGGGGGTAAGCAGCAGCACGCAGGCGATGGCAAGAAAGCCGGGGCGGGCACGCAAACGGTTGAGGTTGCACAGCAGCGCAGCCGTCAGGGCCAACGCAAACGACACCAGCCACACCCCACCCAGAGGCGCCAGGCCGGCCAGCGGGCCGTCCAGTTGGCTGTAGCCTGCGTACAACCAAGGGAAGCCGGTGAGGAACCAGCCGCGGAACGCCTCTTGCGCCACCCATAGGGCAGCAAAGCCCAGCGCATCGGCCAGGGGCGCCTCGCTGCGCCGCAACCAGCGCGCCCACAACCAGGTGGGCAGCGCGAAGAACCAGGCCAGGGCCGCAAAGAACGCGACCAGCAGCGCAATGGCCAACAGCGGCGAGGCGCCGCCGTAGTTGGTCATGCTGACGTAGATCCACCAGGTGCCGGCGCCGTAAAGGCCAAAGCCGAACCACCAGCCACGCCACAGGGCCTGGCGCGGGCCAAGCTCGCGCAGGCCCAGGTAGAGCATGGCGATGGACAGCAGCGCCAGTGGCCACAGATCGAATGGCGCCAGGGCCAGGAGGGTAGAAGCGCCGGCCGCCAAGGCCAGCAGGTTACCGGGCCAGCCGGGGCGGGTGATCCAGCGCATGTCGTTCCTTAACGGTTGATCGGGGTCAGGCGCAGCAGGTGTATCCGGCGGCTGTCGGCGTTGAGCACGCGGAACTTGTACGCACCGATTTCGGTGGTTTCGTTGCGCTTGGGCAAATGGCCGAACGCACTCATCACCAAACCGCCGACGGTGTCGAACTCATCGTCGGAGAACGCGCTGTCGAAGGACTCGTTGAAGTGCTCGATCGGCGTCAGTGCCTTGACCAGGAAGTCGCCGTTAGGCAGCGGCTTGATATAGCTGTCCTCTTCGACGTCATGTTCATCTTCGATATCGCCGACGATCTGTTCGAGCACATCCTCGATGGTCACCAGGCCAGCCACGCCGCCGTATTCATCGATGACGATGGCCATGTGGTTGTGGTTGGCGCGAAACTCGCGCAGCAGCACGTTCAGGCGCTTGGACTCGGGCACGAACGTGGCCGGGCGCAGCAGCGTCTTGATGTCGAAGTTGTCGCCGTTCTCCTTGAGAATCAGCGGCAGCAGGTCCTTGGCGAGCAGGACACCGAGCACATCGTCATGGCTTTCGCCGATTACCGGGTAGCGCGAGTGCGCTGCGTCGATCACCGCCGGCAGGAACTCGCGTGGTGACTGGCCAGCCTTGATGCTGTTCATCTGCGAGCGTGGCACCATGATGTCACGCACCTGAAGGTCCGCCACCTGGATGGCCCCTTCGACGATGGTCAGCGCCTCGCTGTCGAGCAGCTTGTTCTGATGTGCTTCGCGCAGCAGCTCCAGGAGCTCCTGGCGGTTTTTCGGCTCATGGGCAAAAGCCTGGGTCAGTTTACCCAGCCAGGACTTCTGCCCGTTGCTCGATCGATCTTCGCTCATGGCGGTTCTCGTGATCCTTGGTCTATCAGTGTGGGGTTGATTCGGTTTCGTCATCGGCGTATGGGTCCGGGTGACCCAGTTGCGCCAGCAATTCTCGTTCCAGGCTTTCCATTTCCTCGGCTTCCTCATCCTCGATGTGGTCGTAGCCAAGCAGATGCAGGCAGCCGTGAATGACCAGGTGTGCCCAGTGCGCCTCCAGCGACTTGCCTTGCTCGGCCGCCTCGCGTTCAACCACCGCGACGCAGATCACCAGGTCGCCCAGCAAGGGAATATCGAGCAGCTCATCTGGCACGTCGGCCGGGAAGGACAACACGTTGGTCGCGTAGTCCTTGTGCCGATACGTGTGATTGAGCTCGCGTGCTTCCGCTTCGTCGACAAGACGAATGGTCATCTCCGAGTCGGCCTTGCGTTGCTGCAAGGCCAGCTCGCACCAGCGGCGAAAGTCGGCATCAATCGGGGCGAGCGCCTGGGTCGCCCGTTGTATGTCCAGTTCAAGCATTTTTGCCGGGTGCCTCGGGGGTGGCTTGGCGGGCTTCGAAGCGGTCATAGGCCTCGACGATACGCTGCACCAAGGGGTGACGTACCACGTCCTTGGGCTGGAAGTGGGTGAAACTGATACCCGGCACGTCCCGTAGCACCTCGATCACATGCGCCAGACCCGACTTGGTGCCCCGGGGCAGGTCGACCTGGGTGATGTCGCCGGTGATCACCGCCGTGGAGCCAAAGCCGATGCGGGTGAGGAACATCTTCATCTGCTCGAGCGTGGTGTTCTGGCTTTCGTCGAGAATGATGAAGCTGTTGTTCAGGGTGCGACCGCGCATGTAGGCAAGCGGCGCAATTTCGATGACCTGGCGTTCGATCAGTTTGGCCACGTGCTCGAAACCCAGCATTTCATAAAGGGCGTCGTAAAGCGGGCGCAGATAAGGGTCGATCTTCTGAGCAAGGTCGCCCGGCAGGAACCCGAGCTTCTCGCCAGCTTCAACGGCCGGGCGCACCAGCAGGATACGGCGAACCTGTTCACGTTCCAGCGCGTCGACGGCACAGGCCACGGCCAGGTATGTCTTGCCGGTACCGGCCGGGCCGATGCCGAAGTTGATGTCGTTGGCCAGGATCTCCTTGACGTAGCGCTGCTGGTTGGCGCCCCGTGGTCGGATATTGCCCTTGCGCGTGCGCAGCGAGACGCTGACCTCGTTTACCGCCGGGTTGTCGATGTGCTCGACGGCCGATTCCTGAAGGTACAGGTGCACGGTTTCCGGCGACAGCTCGGTGGCCTGGGTCTCACGGTAGAGACGGCGCAGCAGTTGCTCGGCAGCATGGGTGGTCTTGGATTCGCCGATCAGTTCGAACTGATTGCCGCGGTTGCGGATCTCGATGGCCAGGCGCTGTTCGATCAAGCGCAGGTGCTCGTCGAATTGGCCACACAAGTTGGCGAAACGGTGGGCCTCGATAGGTTCGAGGATGAAACGATGGGGTTCGATGGGTGCGTTCAAGGTCGTTTATAGCCGCCCGACGGCAATGAGTGTGAACTCAAGAATAACCCTTGAATGGCAGTGGCGAAAGTCCTGATGGGTTCAACGGCGTTATGCCCAGCAAAGCCCAGGCTCTGCGTGAAAAGCCTTGATACTCGGTGATTGAAAACAGCCTGGAGCGCCAGCCCGGTCGGAATGCTCATTTACAACCCGTAAACTCCGCTTCCTCGGCCGTTTTCGCCTTGCCTGACCTTCGTCTCAAGACTTTTCACACAGAGCCTAGGGCAGCGGGGAGAACGGCGAGCGTCCCTCGGCGTTCTGCAGCTCCAGCAGGTACTTGCGGAAGATCTGGCCGAGCACCTGCGTCGCATGCTCCAGGTCGTCCCTGGGCATCTGCTCTGTCACTTCATCTGCCATGTCCAGGGCATCTTCAGCGCCATTGACTGCCGCCATCTTCAAGAGAATGTAGGCTTGCACGTTGTTGGCCTTGACCCCTTCGCCGCGGAAAAACATCGACCCTAGGCGGTACTGGGCCTCGGCGTGGCCTTGCAGGGACGCTTTCTGGTACCAGTCCAGTGCCTTGTTGAGGTTCTTTGGCGCTTGCGCATAGAAGTACTCGCCCAGCTCGAACTGTGCCTGGGCATCGCCGGCATCGGCCACCTGTTCACAGCTCTTGAGTGCGCTTGCCAGGTCCTGCGGCTGCACGTTCAAGGTGCAGCGACCCGTCGTCGGGATGAGCAACGAGTTACCGCCCTCCGCCAGGGCCAGCAGGGGCTGGAGAAGCAACAGGCAGCCCAGGGTGAGGGCGCGGCCGGTGCGGTTCATGGGGATCGACTTACCTCTGCAAAGCTGCGGCCAATGTCTCTGGTGGCACATTATGGGATAAGCAGCGCCAACCTTACAAAGTTTTACTCGAATTTATGTCGGCGTGGCGAAACAGGCTGATGGCAAGAGTCCTTCGTTACCCGTATGGCCTCATCGAACGTGCGCCCGTTCACACGGCGTACGCCCCTGGCGATGGCCGGTACAACCACCGTGATAGCGGGTTCTACCGGCGATCACGGTGGGGAAGCGCCGGGTTACTTCAGGGCTGCGAAGGCCTTTTCAGCGGCATCCAGGGTGATCTGCAGCTCGTTGTCGCCATGAGCGATCGAGGTGAAGCCAGCTTCGAACGCGCTCGGCGCCAGGTACACGCCACCGTCGAGCATCAGGTGGAAGAACTGCTTGAAGCGACTGGCGTCACTGGCCATTACGTCATCGAAGGTGACGATGTCGTCGGCCCCGCTGAAGTACAGGCCGAACATACCGCCAGCCTGCGTGGTCACGAACGGCACGCCGGCAGCGTCGGCGCGCTGTTGCAGGCCGTCGAGCATGCGGCTGGTGTAGTCGGTCAGCTCGGCGTGGAAGCCTGGACGACTGATCAGCTTGAGCGTGGTCAGGCCGGCGGCCATGGCCAGCGGGTTGCCCGACAGCGTACCCGCCTGGTAGACCGGACCCAGCGGGGCGATGCAGCCCATGATTTCGCGCTTGCCGCCAAAGCAGCCGACCGGCATGCCGCCGCCGACGATCTTGCCGAAGGTGGACAAGTCGGGGGTGATGCCGTAGTGCGCCTGCGCGCCGCCCAGCGAAACCCGGAAACCGGTCATCACCTCATCGAAGATCAACACCACGCCATGCTTGTCGCACTGCTCGCGCAGGCCTTCGAGGAAGCCCGGCGCCGGCGGTACGCAGTTCATGTTGCCGGCAACCGGCTCGACGATGATGCAGGCCACGGTCTGGCCCACCTCAGCCAGCGTCTTCTCGACGGCGGCGATGTCGTTGAAGGGCAGGGTCAGGGTGTGCTTGGCGAAGTCGGCCGGCACGCCGGCCGAGCTGGGCACGCCTTGGGTCAGCAGGCCGGAGCCGGCCTTGACCAACAGGCTGTCGGAGTGGCCGTGGTAGCAGCCCTCGAACTTGATGATCGCGTCACGGCCGGTGTAGCCACGGGCCAGGCGGATGGCGCTCATGGTCGCCTCGGTACCCGAGCTGACCATGCGCACCATTTCCATGGAAGGCACCAGCGAGCACACCAGGTCTGCCATTTCGGTTTCCATGGCGGTCGGGGCGCCATAGGACAGCCCGTGTTCCAGCTGGCGACGTACCGAGTCCAGCACGTCAGGGTGGCCATGGCCCAGGATCATCGGGCCCCAGGAGCCCACGTAGTCGACGTAGCGCTTGTCATCTTCGTCGACGACGTAGGCCCCCTCGGCATGCTTGAAGAACAAAGGCGTGCCGCCCACGCTCTTGAACGCGCGCACGGGCGAGTTGACACCACCGGGGATGTGCTTCTGGGCTTGGGCGAAAAGTGCTTCGGAACGGGACATGGAAAATTCTCTCGAATCAGGATGCGAACAAGGCGTTGAAGGCGCGGGCGCGGCGGGTGACTTCCTGCGCGCTATCGGCACCGAACAAGCCGTGGATCACCGCCAGCAGGTCGGCACCGTGGTGCACCAGTGCAGCGGCATTGTCGAGGGTGACCCCGCCGATGGCGGCGATCGGCAGGTTCACCTGGGCGCGCGCCTGCGCCAGAAGACGGACGTCGGCAGCCGGGGCGCCGGGTTTGGTGCTGGAGGTGAAAAAGCGGCCGAAGGCGACGTAGCTGGCGCCTTCGCGGGCTGCCTGGGCGGCCAGGTCCAGGCTGGCATGGCAGGTCGAGCCAATGATCGCCGCGCTGCCCAGCAGGGCGCGTGCAGGGGTCAGCGGCCCGTCGGTTTGCCCCAGGTGGACGCCCACGCCCAGGTGCCTGGCCAGTTCGGCATCGTCGTTGATGATCAGCTGGGTGCCGTAGCGCTCGCACAATTGCTGGAGCGCCTGGGCTTCTCGCAAGCGCCGCGCGGCGTCGTCGCTTTTGTCACGGTACTGCAGAAGGCATACGCCCCCTTCGAGCGCTGCCTCCACATGAGACAGGAATCGGCCGGCCAGCAATTGGCTGTCGGTGATGGCATACAGGCCGCGTAGCGTCATGAGCACCTCGAGTCAGGAGCAGAAATCCAGGGGCAGGCGCCGAGGCACGAACTGGCCTCGTCCCAACTGCTCCGCATCGCGCAGGGTGCGCCAGGTGTAGTCCAGGGCCGTGCGCACGGCGCTTTCCAGGTGCTCGCCCAGGGCCAGTCGGCCCGCCAGGGCGCTGGCCAGGGTGCAGCCCGATCCGTGGTAGCTGCCCGGCAGGCGTTGGCAGGTCGAGGTGCTGCGGTGACCGTCGCGGCTGTACAGACGGTTGTGGATTTCCACCTCGTCGCCGTGTCCGCCCGTGATCAGCACGTGCTCGCAGAACTCCAGCAGCCTGGCAGCGCACTCGTCGGCGCTGCCGTCGGGCAGCTCGGCGAGAATGCGGGCTTCGGGCAGGTTCGGCGTGGTGATGGTCGCCAGCGGCAACAGGCGTTCACGCAGGGCGTAGCCTACTTCGTCCTTGCCCAGCCGGCCGCCGCCGCCTGCGCGCAGCACCGGGTCGCACACCAACGGCAGGTGCGGGTGCGCAGCCAGCAGCTCGGCCACGGTATCGACCATGTCGATCGAGCCGAGCATGCCCAGCTTGACCGCGGCCACCGTGGAGTCGGTGAGCACGGCATTGGCCTGGGCCAGCACCCACTCACGGTCGAGCACGCGGAAGTCGGAGACATTGACGGTATCCTGCACGGTCAGGGCGGTCACCGCGGGCGCGGCATGACAGCCTTGTGCAAGCAGGGCTTCGATATCTGCCTGCAAGCCGGCGCCGCCACTGGGGTCGTGGCCGGAGAGACAGAGGACAACGGGGCGGGAGGCGTAGGTATTCATGGTCGGCGAGCTTACCACCAAACCTGTTTGTGCGGACCTTGCGCGTGCAGGTCGGTGCGTTTTCCGAAGAACGGTATGCGCACCTGAATGCCGCTAAGGCCCGTTCCAGAGCGGTCCTGTGGGTTTTGTGCCGCCGCTCGACGCAGCTTGAGGCTGTGCTAGAGTGCGCAGATAAATCGATAAACAGGTTCTGCAGGATTTCGTCGTCTCAAACGGAAAGGGGGCAACCGCGACGCGACCGGACAGGCCTTGCTGGGGCTGTATGCGCTATTTGCTGATTGTGCTCATGGGTTTGCTGCCCACATTCGCCGAAGCGGTGGACATCACCGCGGCCACCCGTCACCTGCCTCTGGGCAAGGTCATGCAGGTTTATGAAGACCCGGACGGCAGCGCCAGCATCACGGATGTCAGTGCGCCCGACTTCGCGCAGCGTTTTCGCCCCCACCCTGAAGACGTCCTCAATGCCGGGTTTTCCACGTCGGTGTTCTGGCTCAAGCTCGAACTGCACCCTGACCCGGCGCCGGGCATGCCCCTGCACTGGTTGCTGGAGCTGGCCTACCCACCCCTCGATCACCTCGACCTTTACCTGACAGGCCCGGACGGGCGCTTTCGCCTGGCCCAGCGCACGGGTGATGCGTTGCCTTATTCAAGCCGGGAAATCCGTCAGGACAACTACCTGTTCAACCTGCAATTGCCACCTGGCCAGGTCACCACCGTCTTTATGCGGCTGCACAGCCAGGGCTCGGTGCAGGCGCCGCTGGCCCTCTGGTCGCCCCAGGCTTACCTGGAAGCCCAGGCCACGCGCCTGTACGTGCTGGGGATGATCTACGGGGTACTGTTGGTGATGCTGGTGTACAACCTGTTCCTGTACCTGAGCGTGCGGGACGTCAGCTACCTGTACTACATCCTCTATATTGCCTCCTTCGGCCTTTACCAGGTCTCGGTCAACGGCGCCGGCATCGCTTACCTGTGGCCTGACAGCCCCTGGTGGGCCAATGCCTGCACACCGTTGTTCGTCGGCGCAGCTGCGCTGTTCGGCTCTCAGTTCGCCCGGCATTTTCTGCAGCTTCGCCATAACAGCCGTGGCTTTGACCGGTTGCTGCAGGCGCTGATGCTGGGCGGTGCCGTGGTGATGGTGCTGTCTGTGAGCGTGCCCTATGGCCTCGCCATGCGCCTTGCCACCGCCTTGGCGCTCGTGTTCAGCCTGGGCGTTTTCTGCGCAGGGCTCGACGCCTGGCGGCGCGGCCTGCGCGTGGCGCGCTGGTTCATCATCGCCTGGACCGCGTTTCTGGTCGGGGGGCTGGTCAATACGCTGATGGTGCTGGGCTACCTGCCGAACATGTTCCTGACCATGTATGCCAGCCAATTGGGCGCTGCGCTGGAGGTGGCGTTGCTATCGCTGGCCTTGGCAGACCGCATCAAGACGCTGCGCGACGAGCAGGCCCGCACCCTGCGTGAGACGGGGCAGCAACTGGAGGTGCTCAACCAGCAACTGGCCAACAGCAACCGGCTCAAGGATGAGTTTCTGGCCTGCGTCACCCATGAACTGCGCACCCCGATGAATGGCGTGATCGGGTCCCTGGAGCTGATGCATACCCTGCCGATGGACGCGGAAATGGCCCGCTTCCACCAGACTGCGGTGGGCTCGGCTCAGGGCATGATGCACATGGTCGACGACATCCTGACCTTGTCCGAATTGCAAGCAGGGCGGCTGCGAGCGCAGCCAGCGCCCTTCGACCTTCGGACATTGCTGCAAGGCTTGCGCGCTACGTATGCCGGCCAGGCGCTGGGCAAGGGCCTGTACTTGAGTGTGGACATGCCGGCGGACCTGCCCGACCGGCTGGTGGGGGATGGGCCGAAGCTGGCCCGCTGCCTGGGGTGCCTGGTGGACAACGGCCTGAAATTCACCCACCAGGGCGGTGTGATGATCCAGGTCCGGGGGCAGCACAGGGGCCCTAATCAACTGGCCTTGACGTTTACCGTGAGCGACACGGGTATCGGTTTCGAAGACCTCGACCAGTCGATTCTTTATCAGCGGTTCTTTCAGGTGGATGGCTCCATGACCCGGCGCTATGGCGGGTTGGGCATTGGCCTTGCCATCTGCAGGCAGATGAGCGAATTATTGGGGGCACGGCTATCGCATCAATCGGCGCCTGGCGTGGGCAGTCGGTTCGAGATGAGTCTGGAGTTGGCGATTTCGCAGGGGCAGGTGGCTGTGCAGGGGCATGCGGGGCGGCGTTGGCGGTAAGCATCGGTAGGTTAGGACGATGTGCTGTTAGCTATGTGCGCAGCGAGATACCGTGGACGTGGGATTCACGGCATCAAAGAAAGTAAGAGCCTATGATCAACCAGCTGAACGCGACAGTGTTTAGCCATGAGGAAATTACTATCCGCTTTTTCATGGATGATGGAAATTGCTCATAATCCTGTGCATCAAGCATGCCTCGTCGAATACTTGATTTTGGATACTTTATGATCCCGGCGACCATGAATGTCACCAACATTCTCGCACGCAGAGTCTTTTCACCCCAAGGGGTGACAATAAAGGGTAAGCACGCACTGCGCTGCAGGGCCCCGATCATGACTTTGTATTCTTTGGAGCCTGCGATACGCAGATCCATGGCGAGGCCGGTCAGTCCGAGGGCAAAGGGAGTGGCAAGAAAAAGTAATTGAAACGTAATGTCAAAATTCTTGATCACTCTCAAGGCCTCGAAAATTTTCGCTTAATTGCATGCACGAAGGCTTCCCGTCAGAGGCGCTGTTGCAGGGGTCGAGATGCCATATGCAGCGCCGTCAAGGCAGTTCTTCGGGAAGGAATAAGTATCACTTCATTAGCTACTTTGGCCCCCGACCATTTTGGGCAAGCCAAAATCGTCAGGCTCAGTAAATAGTGTTCTTCAACATGGCTTTGTATTCCCGTCCGCCGTGCGAGCTTCGAGTACCTGGCCTACTTGCCAGCTCGCCCAGATGCGTCGAATACCCAATCATCAGCGTGGATCCATGGTGCTTGTAATGAGTAAACAGTTTCACCTTGGTAGTAGGAAAAAGTAACCGACTGTTAGCCAAGTGAACGCTATTGTGTTCAGCCAGGATGCGGTGTTGATCTTCTTTTTAAGGGAGGCTGGAAAATTCTGATAATCGAGTGGATCAAGCGCACCTTTGCGAATGTGGTAGGTTGGAAATGCTATGAGCCCACCCACCATTGAGATCACCAATAACCGTGCGCGTATGCTTTGTTCTCCCCAGAGTGTTGTAATAAACTCTAAGCAAGCACTGCGCTGGAGCGCTGCGATCATGACGTCGTATTCTTTTGAACATGCAATGCGCAGGTCCATGGCCAGTGAGATAAAGCCTATGATGAAAGGGGAAGTGAGCAAAAACAACTTCAGCTTTATGTCAAGGTGGTCAATCATTCTGCAAAGCCTCGGAGATTACCTCTCCTGCGTGTTCGTCGATGTCCATTCCAATTCATTCAGACCAGTCGCAGCTCCAATGCCAGTAAGCACTTCTGCATCAACTCATACCTGAGGCCGTCCCGTCACCAAGATTAGCGGCATGCAGCAAGTATGGGTCGGTAACGTTGTTATCCGTAGATCAAACAAATTACAAAAAGCCAGAAGCCGGCTATGGTATTAAGCCAGGACGCTGTGATGATCTGTATTTTCAAACGAGATGGAAATTGATCATAGTCTCGGGGATCAAGCGCGCCTTTACGGATGCTGTATTTTGGAGAGGTTATGGCGCCCGCTACCAAAAAAATCACGAGCATTCTTGCACGCACGCTTTTATCGCCCCATGTTGCGACAAAAACAGCTAAGCATGGACTGCGCTGCAGAGCTGTGGTCATGGTTGCATATCCTTTGGAACATGCGATGTGCAGGTCCATTGCGAGCGCGGTGAAGCCCAGGACAAATGGGGAGGCCACCCAAAATAATTTCAGCGTATTGTCGAGATCATTCATCAATTAGCATCTCGAAGATGACTTCGCCTACGGTTTCGCCGCCTATCATGCCTCCTTGGCTCCCTGCCCAAGCGCCTGCTCCTGCAAACACCACATTACAAATGAGCGTTCCTGGCCCCGTCCGCCAGCAAACCCTGAGCGCTGCCCTACTGCCAAGCTTTGCACCTATCCACCCACCTCCCAAGCCACCCGAAAAATTACCAGCCTCAGTAAAACGCATTTTTCTACATGCTTTGGTATTCCCCACCCGACACGCATCGGCAATATTCATCGCTGATCCAATGCCCCCGAGCGTAATGCCCACTGCCCCTCCAGCCTTCAAGTACTTGGCCATCTTCGCCAGTCTATCCAAGTGAGTCGAATACCCCGGTATGCCCGTGGGCCCGCCTGCTTTGCTCCAATGGTGCACCAGGCTTTTCGAGGAGATACCCAAGTCTCGGCGCAGTCGTGAGTAATCCCCAAGATTGAGCCTCTTGTTGAGAAGGGTGGCCTTTAAACCGGCACTCAACTGATTGAACAGGTGCTGGCGCTGGGCGAAGAAGTCTGGGTGGCGAAGGTGCCCGTGCTTGGTAAATTGCGCTTTGTGCAGGTCTTCGATTTTGCGCAAGAGGCGGGTGATTTCATCCAGTGACTTACCCGCCACCGTCTCGGCTACGCCCATGGCCAGACTGGTATCACCAAACAGCGCGGCGATCTCGGCCTGGTACTGCATCATGAAGCCGGCTTCCTCCTCGGTGAGGTCCGCCAATGCAGCACGCGCCTGCTCCGCCGCACCCATGACCGACATTTCTTGGCGGGTACACATGGAGTACCCCGATTCTTCACCCACTACGAACAGTTCGCCCGGTTTGAATCCGTTTCGCGAGGTGGGGTTAAGCCGTTCCAATGCTGATCGGGACAAGTGAGCGTGTGGGGCACCGAGTTCTATCAGCACCTCGTCATACGACATGCTGCGCGGCACGATGTAGAAACCCGGTTCATTAACGGGCTGAGCCACTGAAGGCGCAGCGTCCCGGAACCGCTCCGGATCGATCGTCCTAGCGCGGGCGTCGGGGTTTCGCACGGCGTCATTGACCGGTTCAGGTGCAGATGCCCTGGACGTTGCAAGGGCCGCAGATCCGCCCGCAATCACGCGGTTGCTGCCTATAGGACACCCACACGCCACCAATGCGCCGTCCAGGACCGTGGGTATGCCGTCCTGACTCCAATAGGGCTCGCCCTCCACCAGCGTGCCGGGTTGCCCGCAGCCGGGGCAGGGCGTGGTCTTGTCGCCTTGCAGCAGCCAGTTACGGCCATGGACGCGCCCCCTGGCTTGCCCGGCAATGCAAATGGCGCCGGTGGTGGTTTCATCGCTGTCCAGGCCTTGGTACCGACCCAGGATGCTGATTCGCATGCTCATGGCTTGCCTGCTGATCAAGAAAGAACTCGCAACCTAGCAGGCGGCATCCGCTTTATAGGCGCTTGATTCAGCTTCTAGGAAGACTCCCACGGACGATTGGGAACTGGATTACAAGTTCCTGAAGGCCTCACCGGTTCGGGCGTCGAACGAACACGCCGCTGACGATCCCGATGAAGCCGGCCGCCTAAGCGCCGCTCATCACGCACCCCTGCGATTAGTCAGGAATGCCCCTTTGTCCACCGACCAGACAGTGCTTCACTGGGAACCTCACGCCTGCCCGGATTCAGGAGTACCTCCATGAACCTGCACCAGTTCGCTGAAACCCACGAGGTCACCAACCAGCCGCCACCGCTGGACGGGGCCAACCTGTACCGCCTGGACCTGCCGCTACAGGAGTGGTCCAGGCGCTTTGGTGCCGACTGGGCGCAGTCGCGGATCGATGCGTACGGCGCGCTGGCCGGTGGGCCGTTGATGCAGGCAGGCTTTCTGGCCAATGCGCACAAGCCTGTGTTCAGCAGCCATGATCGCTATGGCCATCGCATCGACCTGGTCGAGTTTCACCCCGCCTATCACCAGTTGATGCGCACCGCCGTCGAGCATGGGCTGCCGTCGCTGCCCTGGGCCGAGCCGCGCCCGGGCGCCCATGTGGCCCGCGCGGCGATGACCTACCTGCACAGCCAGGCCGAGGCCGGGACGGGCTGCCCGCTGACCATGACCTTCGCTGCGGTGCCGGCCCTGCGCCTGCAACCCGAGATCGCCCACTACTGGCTGCCCAAGGCGCTGTCGCGTGAGTATGACCCGCGCAACGTCGGCGACCGGCACAAGGCCGGCGTCACGTTGGGCATGGCCATGACGGAGAAGCAGGGTGGCACGGACGTGCGCGCCAATACCACCCGTGCCTACCCAGTCGGCGCGCTGGGGCCCGGCCAGGCCTACGAGCTGGTGGGTCACAAGTGGTTCTGTTCGGCGCCCATGTGCGATGCCTTCCTGGTCCTTGCCCAGACCGAGCACGGCCTGAGCTGCTTCCTGCTGCCCCGCCACCGCCCGGACGACACCCGTAACCAGTTCTATATCCAGCGCCTGAAGGACAAGTTGGGCAATGTCTCCAACGCCTCCAGCGAAGTGGAGTTTCGCGGTGCGCTGGCCTGGATGATCGGTGAGGAGGGCCGGGGCGTACCGACCATCATCGAGATGGTGGCCATGACCCGTTTCGACTGCATGGTCGGCTCCAGTGCCCTGATGCGCCAGGCGCTGACCCAGGCCCTGCACCACTGCGCGCATCGGCAGGTGGCGGGCCGCCTGTTGACCGAGCAGCCGCTGATGCAGAACGTGCTCGCCGACCTGTCGTTGGAAAGCGAAGCGGCATTGGCCCTGAGCCTGCGCATGGGCCACGCCCTCGAGCAGCTCGACGACCCCCAGCAGGCGCACTTCGCGCGCCTGGTCACGGCGGTAGGCAAGTACTGGATCTGCAAGCGTGCCCCGGCCATGATCAACGAAGCGGCCGAGTGCCTGGGCGGGGCTGGGTATGTGGAGGACAGCATCCTGCCGCGGCTTTACCGCGAGGCGCCCGTCAACTCGACCTGGGAAGGTTCGGGTAATGTGCAGTGCCTGGATGTGCTGCGCGCCTTGTCCAAGGAGCCGGGTGTGCTGGAGGCGTTGTTCGCCGAACTGGGGGACGGACACGGCGACAAGCGCCTGGCCACCTGCATCGTCAACCTGAAGGATGCGTTCCTCGACACGGGCGACATCCAGTACCGGGCGCGGCAACTGACCGAGACCATCGCCCTGGCATTGCAGGCCAAGTTGCTGCTGGAGGCCGGCCATTGTGCGGTCAGCGATGCGTTCATCGCCAGCCGCCTCACAGGGGCAGGGCGCGCTTATGGCACGCTGCCGCGCGGTGTGGACGTACAGGCCCTGATGGCGCGGGCCATGGCCAGCTGACCGGCTCGGCCCAGCTGCGCCGCCTTGCATCATCAAGGGGATGAATTTACCCGAGAAGGCAGGCAAGATGGTTCGCATGCATGTCCAGACAGGAAGCACAGTGTGAGCCACGCGTTTGAAGTCGTTGATACTCCCGAACAGGCCGTCGATCGTCTGGCGGCCTTGCATGAGCAGGCCACCGGTGCCCTGAGCCAGGCCCTCAAGCGTTACCTCAAGGACCGCACCGAGCCCGATGCCCAGCAGCGAGACCTGTTCCGCTACCCGGCGCTGCGCCTGACCTACCACAGCAATGGCGAAGTCGCTGCCACCACGCGGGCCTACGCCAAGGTCCAGGTGGCGGGCACCTACAGCGTCACCATCACCCAGCCGGCTGCTTTTCGCGGCTACCTGCTGGAGCAATTGCGCCCGTTGATGCACGACTACACCGTCACGGTCGAAGTGGGGGTGAGCGAGCAGCCCATTCCTTATCCGTACGTGGTCGACCAGGGCGACGAGCTGGCCGGCAGCGGCATCACCGCCGCGCAGCTGGCGCGGGTATTCCCCAGCACCGACCTGTCCTCGGCCACCGACAACATCGCCGATGGGCTCTACGACTGGGACAGCACCGATACCTTGCCCCTGGCGCTGTTCGATGCCGCGCGCGTGGACTTCTCGCTGCGGCGCCTGGTGCACTACACCGGCAGTGACTGGCGCCACGTGCAGCCCTGGATCCTGCTGACCAACTACCACCGTTACGTGGACCAGTTCATCAGCCATGGCCTTGAGCAGTTGCGCGATGATCCGCGCTTCGTGCGCATGGTGTTGCCGGGCAACGTCGTGATCGAGAAGAGCATGGACCATGGTGAGGCCCAGGCGCTGGTCGCCGGTGTGGTCTGGCACCGCTACCAGATGCCGGCCTACCACCTGATTGCAGGGGACGGCGACGGCATCACGCTGGTCAACATCGGCGTCGGCCCGTCCAACGCCAAGAACATCACTGACCACCTGGCAGTGCTGCGCCCGCATTGCTGGCTGATGATCGGGCACTGCGGCGGGCTGCGCCAGTCGCAGACCATTGGCGACTACGTGCTGGCCCACGCCTACATGCGCCGTGACGGCATCCTTGACCGCGTGGTGCCGCCGAACATTCCGATCCCGGCATTGGCAGAGGTGCAGCTGGCCCTGCAGGAAGCCGCTGCGCAGGTGACCGGCGAGCGGGGCGAGCAGCTCAAGAAGCGCCTGCGCACCGGTACCGTGCTGACTTACGACGACCGCAACTGGGAGCTGCGCTGGGCCCAGGAACGGCCGCTGATCAACTTGTCCCGCGCCGTTGCCGTGGACATGGAAAGCGGCACCATCGCAGCCCAGGGCTATCGCCTGCGGGTGCCGTACGGCACCTTGCTGTGCGTGTCCGACAAACCGCTGCACAGCGAAATCAAGCTGCCAGGCTCGGCCAACGCGTTCTACAACCGCGCGGTCAGCCAGCACCTGAAGATCGGGATCGCGGCGCTGGACCTGTTGCGCACCGAGCTCAATTCGCTGCACTCGCGTAAACTGCGCAGCTTCGACGAGCCGCCGTTCCGCTGAGGACCCATGTCACTGCCACCCCGTTCCAAGCCGCGCCGCCCTCAGGGGCGGCCTGTGCCTGGCGCTCACCGCCAGCCCAAGGCGCCACCCGCCGAGCCGCGGTTGATCCTGTTCAACAAACCCTTCGACGTGCTGACGCAGTTCAGCGACGGCGAGGGGCGGGCCACGCTCAAGGATTTCATCGATATCCCGGGCGTCTACCCCGCCGGCCGGCTGGACCGGGACAGCGAAGGCCTGTTGCTGTTGACCAATGACGGCGCGCTGCAGGCGCGTATTGCCGACCCCAAGCACAAGCTGCCCAAGACCTATTGGGTGCAGGTCGAGGGCGAGCCCACCGAGCAGCAGCTGCGCCAACTGCGCGAAGGCGTGCAGCTCAATGACGGACCAACGTTGCCCGCCGAGGCCCGCAGCCTCGAAGCCCCCGCTCTGTGGCCGCGCAACCCACCAGTACGCTTTCGCAAAAGCGTACCGACCTGTTGGCTGGAGCTGGTGATTCGCGAGGGTCGCAATCGCCAGGTACGGCGAATGACCGCCGCCGTGGGCCTGCCCACCTTGCGCCTGGTGCGCGTGCGTATCGGCGATTGGACACTCGATGGGCTTGAGCAAGGCTGCTGGCGCGAGGTGGCGCCGACCCTGCGGCGCTAGGAGGCATGGCCAGCGGGCACGTGGCGACCGCGCTGGCTACACCCCCTCGATGAACCCCACCACCACGCTCTTGATGATGAACGCCAGCACACCCAGGCCGAGCACGAAGAACAGGATCAGGGTGCCGAACCGCCCCGCCTGGGATTTTTTCGCCAGGTCCCAGACGATGAAGCCCATGAAGCCGATCAAGGCAGTCACCAGGATGATCATCATCCACTCTTCGAATACGGCAGGATCCATTGCAGTGCTCCAGGCGGGTTGAGGGGGCAAGTATACCCGTGAGGTGGCAGCCGATCAGCGAAGGTGGGTCAATGGAAGCTCGGTGCTGGCCAACACCTGGTTGAGCACGAAGCTTGAACGCACGCTGGTGACGCCCTCGATGCGCGTGAGGCTACCGAGCAGCAGCTTCTGGTAATGGTCCATGTCGGGCACGACGACCTTGAGCTGGTAGTCGGCGTCCATCCCGGTCACCAGGCTGCACTCCAGCACCTGCGGCAGGTTGCGGATGGTGGCCTCGAAGGTTTCGAAACGCTCGGGGGTGTGCCGGTCCATGCCGATGAGTACGTAGGCAGTCAGGCTCAAACCCAGCTTCTTGCGATCGAGCAAGGCTACCTGACGGGAAATGTAGCCGTCGTCTTCGAGTTGCTTGACGCGGCGCGAGCAGGGCGAGGGTGAAAGGCCGATGCGTTCGGCCAGCTCCTGGTTGGAGATGCGCGCGTCACGCTGCAATTCAGCCAGAATGCTCAAGTCGTATCGGTCCAGCTTGCTCATGAATCATGCCTTTTCTGTTCGGATTGCGGCGAATTATCAATCCAGGGTTAAAAATTGCGCAAGTGCTATTTATCTGAGCAATCTTCGCAATCCTGTGCCGGGACGCGCCCGGTATTGTTATCACCAGAATCACTGCCCGGACATCAGTCCACGGCGATGCGCCCCAGACGGGCGCTCGCGGCCAAGCCATCCAACAGGATGGGCCAGGCCCCCGGGCTACGCACCTTCCAGAAGACGGTGTGAGGTGAGCCGGCGCCACAAGTGCCGAGCACGGACGACAATTGCTGAAGGGAGGCCCAGGTGGCCTCCCTTTTTTCATGGCTGAAATTTAATGGGCGGCGTGATGGGGCGCGGTAGACTGGCGCAGTCAGCCGTTTTACCGTCGAGAGGACTACCATGAAGTCGCACATCTGGCAGTGGGCAGGTGTTGGTTTGCTGGGCATGGGCATCAGCGTTGCAGCCCTGGCGGCCGGGCCCAACGACGGCCCAGGTGCTTTGCCCCCCGCCGCTACAGGGCCAGGTGTGGAGGCAGGGCCCGCGCCTGGGCGTGCGCTCAATTCGCGTGACGAAGTCGGTCAGACGCAGCCCCCACGGCCGGGGTTCTACCAGGACATTCCCCGCCGCCCCGATGACGGCCCGCGTTGGCATGGCCCAGGCCCTGGCTACGCGCCTCACGAGGGCTGGCAGGGCCGCCCTGGGGGCCACGGTGAAGGCTGGGGCCCCGGGCCGCACTACCGGCCTGGCCAGACCGTGGAGCGGTTTGCTGACCGTTTCTGGAAGGTGCCCTACCAGGGGCAGGACTATTTCTACTCCGGCGGGTACTGGTACCGCCCCTGGGAAAGGGGTTACCAGGTCGTGGTGCCGCCCCCGGGTGCGCGAGTCAGCTACCTGCCGCCCTATGCGCACAAGTTTCGCGTGGACGGCGCGATGATCTACCTGGTCGCCGACACCTACTATCGCTACCTGGAAAACAGCCGCGAGTACGTGGTGGTCAATCCCCCAGCACCTGCGCCTACAGCGGCGTCGGGGTATGACGTGGTGGCTTATCCGCGCTATGGACAGGGGCAGGAGCAGCAGGATCAGGACCGTTACCAGTGCCATCGCTGGGCGGTCAGCCAGTCGGGGTTCGATCCTGCCATGGCGGCCTACGCGCCGGCGCCTGCGGTTGCAAGTACCTACCAACGGGCGCTTGGCGCGTGCTTGTCCGGGCGAGGCTACAGCGTCAACTAGAGGGCTACACCGGGTCGGCGTGGACCATCACGTCGGCCTTGGGGTACTGCTGGCGGATCACTTCCGACGCCTGCACGCACAGCCCATGTGCGTGATGCAGCGGCAGTTGCCCAGGCAGCTCGATGTGCAATTGCACGAACCACTGGTTGCCCGATACCCGGGTGCGCAGGTCGTGCACGCCCAGCACGCCCTCGATGGCCAGCACGCGGCTGGCCATGTCTTCGCTCACATCCACGGGCAGCTCCTTGTCCATGAGAATCGCCGTGCTTTCGCGCGCGATCTGCAGGGCGCTCCACAGGATGTACAGTGCGATGCCCAACCCGAACAGCGCATCGAGTTGCGGCCAGCCGAAGCGCGCCAGCAGCAACGCCAGCAAGATGCTGCCGTTGAGCAGCAGGTCGGAGCGGTAGTGCAGGGAATCGGCGCGTACCGCCGTTGAACCTGTGGCGCGGATGACCTTGCGTTGCACGGCCAGCAGCGCGACGGTCAGCACCAACGACAACAGCATCACCCCGATGCCGATGGCGGTATCGCCTAACGGCTGCGGGTTGCGCAGGCGCTCCAACGCCTGCAAGGCAATCAGCACGGCACTGCCGCCGATGAACAGCGCCTGGGCGATGCCAGCCAGGGCTTCTGCCTTGCCGTGCCCGAAGCGGTGGTCGTCATCGGCCGGGCGCAGGGCGTAGTGCACAGCCAGCAGGTTGAGGAAGGACGCCACGGCGTCGAGGGCCGAATCGGTCAACCCGGCCAGCAGGCTAACCGAGCCGCTCAACCACCAGGCCAGCGCCTTGCTGACCACCAGGATGCTGGCCACCGCCAGGGAGGCGCGCGTGGCCAGGCGGAGCAACCGTTTGTGTTCGGCCGAAGTGGTCATCTCAGGCGGTCGTCCTTGACGTCAGGCGGCAGGTACCAGCCCAAGGCTGGCCAATTGTTCAGCACTGCCGCGGTGCTGGATCAAGCGTGGGTCGTCCAGCGGCAGGCGCTGCCCCAGTTCGCTTTCCAGAATGGCCTGCAGTTTGAGATTGTGCACGCTGCCATCGGCATTGACGGCGTCCTTCAGTTTGGCCGGGTCCACCTGCGCGGTTTGCCCTGGGGGGTAGTAGATGGCGCCGGTGGCGAAGTCGATGCCGAAGGCGATCAGCCCTGGGATGACGTAGAACAGCAGGCCAACGGCATCCAGCACGGCAATCGCAGGGTCGACCTTGCCGTCGATCTGGCCGCGACGGTCTGGGTAGAAGATGGAGCCGCAAGCCGTCAGTTGCGTCAGCAAGGTGCCCACGAGGGCAGCACCGATCAGGCGGGAAGCAATGCGCATGTAAATCTCCGGGCGTGGCGTTCGGCAGGCCAGGCAAGGCGCCTGAACCCGCGCAGTTAAGACCATGATAGGACAACGTCGGTTCGCCGTTATACTCGCCTGCTTGTTCGAGGGCCACCATGATTTCATTACCTATAGACCGTGTATTGCCAGAGCTACGACAGGCCCTGGCCAGTCGCAATGAAGTGATACTCGAAGCGCCCCCGGGTGCTGGCAAGACCACTCGGGTGCCCCTGGCGTTGTTGCATGAGCCCTGGCTAGCCGGGCAAAAGATCCTGATGCTCGAACCTCGCCGACTGGCTGCGCGGGCAGCGGCGGAGCGTTTGGCCAGTGAGCTGGATGAGCAGGTGGGCGAGACGGTCGGCTACCGCATTCGCCTTGAAAGCAAGGTAGGGCCGCGAACGCAGATCGAAGTGGTCACCGAAGGCATTCTGGCTCGCAGGCTTCAGGAGGACCCGGCGCTGGAGGGTGTGGGCGTGGTCATCTTCGATGAGTACCACCTGCGCAACCTCGATTCCGACCTGGCACTGGCGCTGTGCCTGAGCGCCCGTGAACTGCTGCGCGATGAGCCCCCGCTCAAGCTGCTGTTGATGTCTGCCACGCTGGAGGGTGCCCGCCTCTCGAAGGTGCTCGACGATGCGCCCGTGGTCACCAGTGAAGGGCGGATGTATCCCGTCTCGACGGTATGGGGAAGCCCCTATCAGCCGGGCGAGCGAATCGATGCGCGCATCACGGACACGTGCCTGGCCGCCCTCGATGAACAACCTGGCAGCATCCTGGTGTTCCTGCCTGGGCAGGCGGAAATTCGGCGGGTGGCAGAGGACCTCAAGGCACATCTCGGCAGCCGTCCAGAGGTGATGGTGTGCCCGCTGTACGGTGACCTCGACCTGCAGGCGCAGCGTGCGGCGATAGACCCGGCCCCCAAGGGCTCGCGCAAGGTCGTATTGGCCACGAACATCGCCGAGACCAGCTTGACCATCGAAGGGGTCAGGGTGGTGGTGGACAGTGGCCTTGAACGAGTACCCAGGTTCGACCCCCGCAGCGGCATGACCCGACTCGACACACAGCGCATTTCCAAGGCCAGCGCTACCCAGCGGGCGGGACGGGCGGGGCGCCTGGAGCCTGGTGTCTGCTATCGGCTGTGGTCGCAGTCCCAGCACGAGCAGATGGCCAGCTACAGCACCCCTGAAATCCTCCAGGCAGATCTGGCAGCCCTGGCGCTCCAGCTGGCTCGATGGGGCATGAAGCCGGAAGAGATGACCTGGCTCGATCAACCACCAGCGGCGCCCTTCGCTCAAGCCACAGACCTGCTCAAGCGCCTGGGCGCGCTCGACGATGCTGGACAGCTCACGCCACACGGTGCGGCCATGAGCGCGTTGCCAGCCCACCCCCGGATCGCCCACATGCTCATCAAGGGCAATGCGATGGGCCTGGATGACCTGGCATGCAACATCGCGGCTCTGCTGGGCGAGAAAGATATCCTGCGTGGGGCCGGTGCCGACCTGCACTCCCGGCTCAGCGCACTGTCGGGCGAGCAGCATGCCCGTCGCAGTGGCGGTTCCCTGCAACGCGTGAAACAGTCTGCTCGGCAGTACCGGTCGCTGCTGCGTGGCAAGGCCTCGAGCCCTGTAGACGCGCTCGATCACCCACGGTGGGTAGGATGCCTGCTGGCGTTCGCATACCCTGATCGAATCGGCCTGCAGAGGCGGGCGACTGCATCTGAATACCGTCTTTCCAACGGTCGTGCTGCGGTGTTCTCAGAGCCCGATGCTCTCACCAAACATGAGTGGCTGGTGGTGGCCGATCTGGGTAGCCGGCAAGGACAGCGCGAGGAGCGGATCTACCTGGCGAGTGACCTCGATCCGGCCTTGTTCGATAACCAGCTGGCTGACCTGGTGAGGTCGGTCGATGAGGTCGATTGGGACGAGCGCGAAGGCGTGCTCAAGGCGCAGCGGCAGTGGCGGGTAGGCCAGCTCGTGCTGTCGACGAAAGCGCTGGCGAACCTTGACGAGCAAACCCGTTCGCTGGCCTTGGTCAGCCTGGTGAGGCGCAAGGGCATCGAGCTTCTGCCCTGGAACCCCGAGCTGCGGCAGTGGCAGGCCCGGGTGGGTCTGCTGCGCCAGCTGGATATCGAGCGTGGGCAGGCACAAAGCAAGTGGCCTGACCTGAGCGATGCCAATCTGCTGGACACGCTCGACCAATGGCTCACGCCCTACCTGGGTAAAGTCACGAGGCTCAGCCACTTCAGCCAGCTGGACCTGCCCTCGATCATCAGAAACCTTCTGCCCTGGCCGCTTCCACAGGAGCTGGACACCCAGGCACCCCAGGCGATCCAGGTGCCATCCGGCTCGAATATCCGTATCGACTATTCGCAGCATCCGCCAATTTTGGCCGTGCGGCTTCAGGAGCTGTTTGGCCTGGCAGAAACCCCACGCATCGCTCAGGGCAGGCAGCCGCTGGTTCTGCACCTCCTGTCGCCGGCTCGCAGGCCTGTGCAGGTCACCCAGGATCTGGCGAACTTCTGGCGCAGCACTTACGTGGAGGTGAAGAAGGATCTGAAGGGGCGATACCCGAAGCACTATTGGCCTGAAGACCCGCTGGTGGCCGAAGCGACTGCCAGGGCTAAGCCTAGGAAGTAGCGATGCGCATACGTAACTGAACGTCGCCCGCCGTGTGCAGAACGGCTTGGTGAGCGAGCACAACGCACTGGAAATCCTCGCCGGCAAGCTGGGCGACGACCAGACCGGCGTGCCGGTGGTCGGCATCGACATCATCCTCAGCAAACAGCCCTCTACGCCAGCGCCGCCACCTGATGGACAGTGCCCTGGCCAGCCAGGATGTCATCAATCTGAGCCTGTGCGTGGCCCTGACCGGCGCGCAGGTCGGAGCACTGACCCATGACATCGTGTGGATGAAAAACAGTGTCATAGGCGGGCAGACCATACGGGTGCCGACTTCGTACTTGATCCAAGCGGACGCCCACAAAGTTCGTAGCCGCCGTAGTATTCCTTTCCGTCGATAGCGGAAGGTTCAAGAACCTTAGCGCTTGAGGGCAGCGGTTGGGTATCTCGAAGTTTTGTACAGCCTTAGTGACGCATTTTGACAGTTCTAAAATCATGGACACTGGGGATAATAACGGGCATGCCGTTCCGCATCAATGTCGCCAGTTCTGCATTAGACTCCACCGGCATGCTTGGTTTGTAGAGTCCTTCCTCCAACAACGACTCAATAACGTGTACGAGGCGTCCTGTAATCTTTGAATTTAATGCTTCAGTCAATACATGGTGGCGGTTCTCAGTTTTAACATATTTCTCGATGGCCTCTGAAGCATCATTTGGGCTGCGCAGTATATTGCGTTTCGCTTCTTTTAACTCCCCTTTGGAAATCTTGAACCAGTGTTGAATCTCTTTATAGGACATTTCCTTCAGTTTCATATTGCTGAAATCCCTTTTCGCTAACTCCGAGGGATGTGTCGGCCACTTGCCTGCTTCGCCGCGACTCGGCAGCGTAATAGCTGGTCTTCGCACATTTTTGTTGGGGTATAGGAAAGAGTGCCCAGTGGGATCGCTGCGGTTCACGGGGTCGTTTGAACAGTAGGCGTAGGTATTCATGCCACCCGCGTCGAACGGGCTTAGGCTATCAGGTGAAAGAAAACGCATTAAGCGCGTGTTGTAGACTCTGTATCCGGAGCCAAGCAGGTAGAGCGGTGTCAGCGCTTGCGCATGCTCACCATTGAAGCCAAGTAACGTGTGTGCAGATCGAATCTCTGCGGCAAAGCCGTAAGGCGAGTACGCCGATCTCTCGAGTCTGTTCATGCGATTGTGCTCGCGGTTGGAGAACTGTCGTTTCGCCCGTTAGCAGGGCGGGCGTCTTGAGTATCCGGGTGATGTACGCACCCGGCCACTGGCAAAACTGACAGGTGTTAGAGAACGGCCTTGGGCCCCGCACGAAATCGCGAGCAACCCAATCGCCGAACCACGAATGCCAACGGTTATAAAGATCCATGCCATTACGCATTTGTTATCCGTCGACGGCCGGAAGCCTCATAGAATTCCAGCTGCGAAGAACGCCACCGAGTTTTCCAGATTTCGCACTGGCCGCAATCATCCGATCCCCACCCTGACCCAAGCCCTGCGGGGCATATCTCCAAGCCCCGCAAATCATACTGCCCACTCGACCTCAAGCCTCCTCGAAATGCATCTCTGGCGGCTGTTGGCGCAACCCACGGGTGATGACCAGCAGGTACAGGCACCCCATGCCCAGCCAAGCCACGCCAAGGTAGATGGCCATGGGGTCCAGGCTTGCCATCAGCCACAGATCCGCCATCAGCCCGACCAAGGGGAAGGCCAGGTACACCGCTGCCGCCTTGAGCCCGCGCTCGCCCTGGGCGATCCAGTAGTGAAAGATCACCGACAGGTTGACCAGGCTGAACGCCAGGAAAGCGCCGAAGTTGATGAACGAGGTGGAGGTCGTCACGTCCATGCGCAAGGCCAGCAGCGCGACTACGCCACACAGGACGATGCTGATGACCGGTGTGCCGAACCGCGTACTCAGTCGCCCGAACCAACGCTTGGGCAGCACACCGTCGCGGCCCATGGCGAACAGCAGGCGCGAGGCACTGGCTTGGGCGGAAAGCCCCGAGGTGAACTGGCCCACGATCAGGCCGATCAGGAAGAAACTCACGAAAATGTCCCCGCCAATGGCCTTCGCGATTTCGTAGGCGGCCGAGTCCGGGTTGCTGAAGGTCGCGCTTGGGTGCGCGAGTTGGACGAAGTAGCTGGCCACGATGAAGATGAAACCGCCCAGCAGGGTGATGAGCAGGATGGCGCGAGGGATGGTCTTGCGCGGTTCATGGGTCTCCTCGGTCAAGGTGCTGACCGCATCGAAGCCCAGGAACGAATAACAGGCGATGGCGGCGCCACTCATGATCAGGGGCAGCTGGAAACCGTCCTGATGAAAGGGTGCCAGCGACCACAACGGCTGGTTCAGCTCGCCGGTGGCGTAATGCACGGCCAGGCCCACGAAGGCTGCCAGTACGAGGAACTGAAGCAGCATAAGCACGCCATTGACGGTCTTGGCCAGCTGCAGGCCGATGATGTTGATGGCCGTGGTGACGGCAATGAAGGCCAGCACCCACACCGGGTGCGGCACCGCCGGAAAGGCCGAATGCAGGTAGGCCGCGCCGATCAGCCAGATCGCCATGGGCAGGAACAGGTAGTCCAGCAGCACCGCCCAACCGGCCAGAAAACCCAGCTTGGGGCTGATGGACTTGCGCACGTAGGTGTAGGCCGAGCCGGCGACGGGGAAGGCCTTGGCCATCTTGCCGTAGCTCAGGGCGGTGAACAGCATGGCGATGGAGGCGGCCAGATAAGCCGAGGGCACGGCGCCCTGGGTGGTGTCGGCGAGGATGCCGAAGGTGCCCAGCACAATGATGGGGGTCATGTAGGCGATGCCGAACAGCGTCACCGCACCCAGCGACAGGGTGCGTTTCAAGTGGGCCATGGTGTTACTCCGGATTGTGTTTTTTATGGAGTTCAATGTCAGGGCCCGGCCTGGGCCCTGGGCGCCAGCCGTGGCGCAAAGGTTCAGACGGTGGTCAGGATCAGTTCTCGCAAGCCGTCAGGGTGCTCGACCTGCTGGCCTGGCAGTTCGAAGCGGCGCTCGGCCAGGTAGCTGTAGTCCTGGCGCGCTTGCCCGATCAGCGCCAGGTCGAGGTCCAGTTGCAGCCGGCAGGCGGTGCGCCCTGCCTCGCATAACAGTTGGCCGTAAGGGTCGACCACCGCGCTGCCGCCTGCAAAGACCAGGTTGCCATCGCCCTGGCCGACGCGATTGACCATGACCGCATAGGCCTGGTTTTCCATGGCGCGGGCGCTGATGGCGGTGCGGTGCGTGGGGCCATAGGGGTCCATGTTGCCGTTGGTCACCAAGATCAGCTCGGCGCCCAGCTGGCCCAGGGCGCGGGCGCTTTCGGGGAATTCGATGTCGAAGCAGATCAACAGCCCTACGCGCACCCCTTTGTACAACGCCGTGGCGTAGCGATCGCCCGCCGTGAAGATGCCCTTGTCGGAGGCCCACAGGTGGGTTTTGCGGTACTTCAACGCGACACCGTCCGGGGTGATCAACACGGTGGTGTTGTAGAAGTGCCCGTCTTCGCCCGCTTCGGCAAGGCCAACCACGGCTGCCACGCCCTTGTCGGTCACCGCTTGGGCGACGGCGGCAAGCGTCGGGCCGGTCAGGGGCTCGGCGATAGCCGCGATGTTGTCATGGGTTGGAAAGCCCATAAGTTGGGTTTCCGGGAACACGATCAGGTCCACATCCGCTGCTGCGCGGTGGATCGCCTCGAGGGTGCGTTCCAGGTTGTAGGCGGTGTCGCCGTCGCGACCGTCCAGCTGGACGAGTTCTACTTTCATTGCAACTCCTGAATGCGCAGCCCAACGGCTGCCAGGTGATCGACGCGGCGTGAAACCAGCTGCTGTGGCGCACGGTGAGTGCCCGAGTATGCCGCTGCCATCGGCGGCGGGGTAATTACGCCCTTGAGGTAACCCATAGGGGTTAGCCCCATGCAAATCCGTCGGTACTGGTCGACGCTGCGCTGAAAACAGCGCCGCAATGCCGATGCACTCCAGTACACTTTGCCTGCTCGGTTGTATTCACCCTGACCTGCGTCTCACCTTTTGGTACAGAGCCCGGACATGAACCTTACACTTCAGGACATTGCCTGGCATCGCTCGGTCGGCCAGGTGATCGATGCGTTGGACCACCCCGGCTTCTGGCTGCGCCTGGTGCGTTTGCTGGAGCAATACGTGGCGTTCGACAGCTGGGTCGCGTTTCTTTTCAGTGAGCACCGCCCATTGGTGTATGCCGAATCCCCGGGCAGCGACGGCGGGCTGGACCCGTTATTCCAGGATTACCTCAAGGGCCTCTACCTGCTGGACCCGTTCTACATCGCCAGCCGGGAAGCACCGGCAAGCGGCCTGGTCCAACTGGCCGACGTGGCCCCTGAATGCTTCGAGCGCACCGACTACTACCAGCGTTATTTCCGCCTCAACGTGGTGGCCGACGAGGTGCAGTACAACGTGGCCCTGGATGCAGGGCGCACGCTTTGCCTGTCGCTCGGTAGCCGCTCACGCTTCGCAGGTGAGCAGATTGCGTTGCTGCACCTTTTGCAACCCTGGGTGCTGGCCACCATGCGCCAGCGCTTTCGGTTCGAGCACGATGTCGACGAAGTCACCCCGGCGCCTGCGTGGCAGAACCACTTGGCCGAGGGCTTTGGCCACCTTGAAACGCCGCTCACCGCCCGCGAACTGGAAGTGGGCCGCATGCTGCTAAGCGGCTGTTCCAGCAAGGAGATCGGCCGCAAACTCGCCATTTCATCGGAAACCGTGCGGGTCCATCGCAAGCACATCTACCGCAAGCTGGGCATCAAGTCCCAGTCGGAGCTGTTCGCGCTGTTCCTCAAGGCCCAGCGCTAGCAGCCAACGGCTGCGTTCAGGTGCGCTGCTCGACTTCGAGCAGCATGAACAGCCGGTACATGACCACCGTGCCGAACAATTGCAGGAAGCCTGCCAGGCTATCCACGAGCAGTTGCACGCCAGGGGAAGGATCGGGGATGGCCATCAGGATCAGGCCTTCGATCAGCCAGATCGACGCCAGCACCCCCAGCAGGCACACCAGAATGCGCATGAAATGGCCAGTAGTCATGCGGGCGCTTTCGCGCATCGCCTGCACCACGGGCAAGCCGCGCAGCACCAGCAGGTATTCGCCGAACACCAGGTTGACCATGATCCACACCCCTGGGAACACGAACAAGGCCATGCCGGCCATGATCAGCAACGAGCTGATCAGCACCAGCAGCGTCAGCGCCGGCCAGAGCTGCACCGCACGGGCAAACAGGTCGCGCTTGGCGATGGCCTGGCCATTGCTGCGGGTATCGAGGTAGAGGATCAGTGCAGCGCTGTACAACGGGTAGCACAGCACGTAGATCAGCATGCCGTAGGCCGGCGAGGCCTGCTCGCCCAGCTGGCGATACAGCACCTGGGTCAGCACGGCTTCGAGCACCACCAGCGGCAGGCACAGTTGGGCAATACCGGCCAGGTGGCGGGTGAAGAAGTGGAGGGAGTCGCGCAAAACGCTCAGCGGATTCATGGGTCAACATCGCATGGCAGTTGAAACAGGGGGTCTAACTCTAGCCCAAAGCGACCTCTGATCCGTCACTTGCTGAAAAAAGTTTCACCCCGCCAGTGATTGAATCAGCCGCGTTAACGCCCCATCTTTGAGCCTGTCCGTTGTCCCGCTACCCACGAGGTCGCCCCATGAATACCGAAGAACAATCCCTGATCGATGGCCTGTTCAGCCGCATCAAGCAGGCCGAAGACCCAAGCCAGCCCCGTGATGCGCAGGCACAGGCCTGTATCGAGGCGCACGTGCGCCAGCAGCCGGCGGCCCCTTACTACATGGCCCAGGCGATCCTGGTGCAGGAAGCGGCCATCAAGCGCCTGGACGAACAGAACAAACAGCTCGAAGCCGAACTCAAGCAGGCACGTGCCCAGGCCGAGGCTGCGCAGGCCGGCGCCTCGCAGAACACAGGCGGCGGCGGTTTTCTGTCCAGCATCTTCGGCGCTGGTGGGCGCAGCTCGGCGCCGGCACCTGCCCCTCAACCCCAGCGCTCGGTCGCGCCGTCCGCACCCGCCGGTGGCGGCTGGCGCGAGCCGGCGGCACCTGGCTTCTCGCAGCCGCCGGCCCAGCAGCCGGGCTTTGGCGCAGCGCCCGCGCGTGGCGGTGCCAGCAGCTTCCTGGGCGGCGCCATGCAGACTGCGGCCGGTGTAGCCGGGGGTGTCTTGCTGGCCCAGGGCATCAGCAGCCTGTTCAACCACAACGCCCAGCCCGAAGAGGTGGTCGAGGTGATCAAGGAGGAGCCTGCGCAGGCCAGTGACAGTGGCGGCTGGACCGACCAGAACGAGCAGCAGCACGTGGCCGACAACAGCGGCTGGGGCAGCGACCAGGGCGGTTACAGTGACGCCGATTACGGCGGTGATGACGGTGGATTATTCTCCGACGACGATTCCTACGTCTGACGGCTCTGGCATACTGCTGGCCTTCGCGGGGCGCTGAACCCGCCCCGATTCGGCCAGACGAGGTGCCAAGGTGAAAAAGATCGCGTTGTTCGCCGACGTGCAGAACCTCTATTACACCGTGCGCCAGGCCCACGGTTGCCATTTCAACTACACCGCCTTGTGGAACCAGGTCAGCCGAGAAGGCCAGATCGTCGAGGCGGTGGCCTATGCCATCGATCGGGGCGACAGCAAGCAGCAGCAGTTTCAGCAGATACTGCGCAACCTGGGTTTCGATGTGCGCCTCAAGCCCTTCATCCAGCGCAGCGATGGCTCGGCCAAGGGCGACTGGGATGTCGGCATCACCCTGGATGTGATCGATGCGGCCAGCCGCGTGGACCAGGTGGTACTGGCCTCGGGTGACGGGGATTTCGACCTGCTGCTCGACCGCGTGATCCAGCGCCACGGCACCGAAGCGGTGGTCTACGGCGTGCCGGGGCTGACGGCGATGTCGCTGATCCGCGCCGCCACCCGCTATGTGCCCATCGAGGGCCCGTTGTTGCTCAAACACTAAGGTTTTTATGGAACGTATCGCTGTCATCGACTTTGAAACCACCGGCATTTCCCCAGGCACCGGTTGCCGCGCCACTGAGGTGGCCGTGGTGATGCTCGAGCGCGGGCAAATCGTCGAGCGCTATCAGAGCCTGATGAACGCGGGGGTGTCGGTGCCTGCTTTCGTGTCGGGCTTGACCGGCATCACCACCGCCATGGTGCGCAAGGCACCCCCGGTGGAGCAGGTGATGAACGAGGTGGCCGAGTTCGTGGGGGCCACGCCGCTGCTGGCCCACAACGCCGCCTTCGACCAGAAGTTCTGGGATTTCGAACTGAGCCGCATCGGCCGCAGCCGCAGCCAGCCCTTCGCCTGCTCGCTGTTGCTGTCCCGGCGCCTGCTGCCGGCCGCCCCTAACCACAAGCTGGGCACACTGAACCACTGGGCCGGGCTGCCCAACACCGGCACGGCCCACCGGGCCATGGCCGACGCGGAAATGGCGGCTAACCTGGTCCAGCACCTGGCCGGCGTGCTGCGCCAGGACCACGGGGTGCAGCAGCCTTCCCACGACTTGTTCTGCCGTTTGCAGAAAACCCCCGCCGCCAAGGTGCGCGACGCGCTGGCAGCCTACCGCTGAAACGGGCAGCGCCTGGCGTCGCACGCCCGCGGCGGCAAGTGTGCTGCTTATCCAACGCCTCACTGTAGGGTTGCCGCTGCGTTTCACACCGTTAGACTGCGTCACCCGCAAATGGATTTTCGAGTCGACCATGTCCAGCACCCGCCGCTTCCCGCTGTTGCTCATCGGGGCCTTCGTGGCCCTGTATTTCGTATGGGGTTCAACCTACCTGTTCATTCGCATCGGTGTGGAAAGCTGGCCGCCCATGCTCATGGCTGGGGTGCGCTTTCTGATTGCCGGGGGGCTGTTGTACGGCTTTATGCGCTGGCGAGGGGCGCCATCACCGTCCTGGCCGCAGTGGCGGGCAGCGGGGCTGGTGGGCTTTATGCTGCTCAGCTGTGGCAACGGGGGCGTGACGATCGCTGAGCATGCCGGCGTGGCGTCCGGCGTGGCAGCGCTGGCGGTGGCGACCGTGCCCTTGTTTACCCTGGTGTTTGGGCTGATGTTCGGTTATCGCAACTCAGGGCTCGAATGGGCGGGCATCGTGCTTGGCCTGACCGGCATCGGCTTGCTCAACCTGGGCTCCAACCTGCAGGCGAGCCCGCTTGGCGCGGCGCTGTTGATCTTCGCCGCCGCCTCGTGGGCATTCGGGTCGGTCTGGAGCAAGCGCCTGCCCATGCCTCCGGGCCCCATGGCCAGCGCTGCACAGATGCTGGTCGGTGGTACGGCGTTGCTGTTGGGCAGCCTGCTGTCGGGTGAACGCATGACGCAGATGCCCACCGCTGCCGGCTGGGGCGCGCTGGCCTACCTGGTGTTCTTCGGCTCGATCCTGGCGTTCAGCGCCTACATGTACCTGCTCAAGCACGTTCGCCCGGCGGCGGCCACCAGCTATGCCTACGTCAACCCGGCCGTGGCGGTGCTCTTGGGCATCGTGTTTGCCGGCGAGCAGATCGGTGCCGAAGAGTGCGTTGCCATGGCCGTGATCATTGGCGCGGTGGTCCTGATCGGCCTGCCGCAGTGGCGCAAGGCGCGGCCCATCGCCTAGCCGCTCGACCGGGAAACCTGCAAGTGCACAGGGGGGATGCGGTAGACTTGCCGGCTTCGCTGAACCCCTGATGGTATTGCCATGAATTTCGCCAAACTCGGCCTGATCGAACCCTTGCTGCGCACCCTTGAGCAGCGCGATTACACCAACCCGACCCCGGTACAGGCCCAGGCCATCCCCGCCGTGCTGGCCGGCCGCGACCTGATGGCCGCCGCCCAGACCGGCACCGGCAAGACCGCAGGTTTTGCCCTGCCCGTGTTGCAACGCCTGGCGCTCGAAGGCGAGAAGGTCGCGGCCAACTCGATTCGTGCCTTGGTCCTGGTGCCCACCCGTGAACTGGCCGAGCAGGTGCATACCAACGTGCGCGAGTACGCCGAGCACCTGCCGCTGAGCACCTATGCGGTGTATGGCGGGGTCAGCATCAACCCGCAGATGATGCGCCTGCGCCGTGGTGTGGACCTGCTGGTGGCGACCCCGGGCCGGCTGCTGGACCTGTATCGCCAGAACGCGATCAAGTTCAACCAGGTGCAGATTCTGGTGCTCGACGAAGCCGATCGCATGCTCGACCTGGGGTTCGCCGAGGAACTGCAATCGGTCTATGCCGCGCTGCCCCGCAAGCGCCAGACGCTGCTGTTCTCGGCGACGTTCTCGGACCAGATCCGCCTGCTTGCAGGGCTCGCGCTCAACGACCCGCTCAGCATCGAAGTCAGCCCGCGCAATGCCACGGCGGCGAGCGTCAAGCAATGGCTGGTGACGGTGGACAAGAAGCGCAAGGTCGACCTGTTCTGCCACCTGTTGCGCAAGCAGCGTTGGAAGCAGGTGCTGGTCTTCGCCAAGACACGCAATGGCGTCGATCAACTGGTCGAGCGCCTGCTGGCCGAAGGGGTCAAGGCCGACGGTATCCATGGCGACCGCCCCCAGGCGACACGGCAACGGGCGCTGGACAGCTTCAAGGCACGCGAGGTGCAGGTGCTGGTGGCCACCGACGTGGCTGCGCGCGGGCTGGACATCGACGACCTGCCGCTGGTAGTCAACCTGGACCTGCCGATCGTGGCCGAAGACTATGTGCACCGTATCGGCCGCACTGGCCGTGCGGGCAACACGGGTGAGGCGATTTCGCTGGTGTGCGCGGATGAGGTGCAGTTGCTGGCGGCCATCGAAGTGCTGACCCGGCAGACACTGACGCGTCATGAAGAGCCTGACTTCATTCCTGATCACCGGGTACCCCTGACCGATGCCAGTGGTCAGGTGATGAAAAAGCCCAAGAAACCGAAGAAGCCCAAGGAGAACAGTGCCAAGCGTGGGCTGGGTCGCTGGATGGACAGTGATGAGGCAGGCACCGCGCCACCTGCGGTGAAGGCCGTGCGCAAGGTGCCTAGCTTCAATGGGGGGCCGCGCAAGCGCAAGCCCTGACGGTTAGAGCGTTGGCGTGAGGCAGTGGCTTTTGATCTCAACGGGGCAGGTACGAGCCTTGGCACCGCGTAGGGCGCTGCCTCTCCTTAAAACGAGAATCACCGGGCGCCATTCAATGAATCCAGTCCAACCGCCAGTAGGCACTCGTAGGGGTGCGCACACCGTAGCCCCGACGATCACATCGGCAGGACGGTACTTCGTAAGCGTCTGCCGAACACACCTTCAGAAACCCCAGATTAAGGGCGATGGTGTCCACGTATTTTTAGGTGGACACCATCGCCCTTAATTCAAGGAACACCATGCGTCAGCGCACCTCTTACCCCAAACCCTTCAAGACGCAAGTTGTCCAGGAATGCCTCAATCCTGATGTGTCCATTGCCAGCGTCGCCCTGCGGCACGGCATCAATGCCAATCTGGTTCGCAAGTGGATACCGCTCTATCGTGACCGGCAGGCTTCTGCTTTGCCTGCATTTGTACCGTTGAAGCTTGAGACCCCTGTTGCGACGCCTGCTCGGCAGGATGTAGCCCGCATCGATATCTCTTCCGGGCAGCGAACAGTCACTGTGAACTGGCCGATCTCCGATCCGGACGGCTGCGCCCGCTTCATCAGTAACCTCTCCCAATGATCCGCATCGACGCCATCTGGCTCGCCACTGAGCCGATGGACATGCGCGCCGGCACCGAGACTGCGCTGGCTCGTGTGGTGGCGGTGTTCGGTGCGGCGAAGCCGCACTGCGCTTATCTGTTCGCCAACCGCCGAGCCAACCGGATGAAGGTGCTGGTGCACGATGGCGTGGGTATCTGGCTTGCCGCAAGACGTTTGAACCAAGGCAAGTTTCACTGGCCTGGCACTCATCACGGCTTGGAAGTTGAACTCGCCGCCGAACAACTTCAAGCGCTCGTGTTGGGCCTGCCTTGGCAGCGGGTTGGCGCTAACGGTGTAATTACGTTGCTCTGAATCGGGTCTTTTAGCTGTGTCTAGTGGGCGGCTTCGGTAAAATCCACCCCCATGACTTCCTTGCCCGATCTCGACTAAATTCCCCCCGAACAACTGCGCACGCTAGCGGCGCAGTTGCTGTCGAGGGTCGACACCATGGGCCGGAAGATCCATCATGGCGAAACGATCATCGAGCGGCTCTCTCACGAGATCGCCATCCTCAAGCGCCATAAGTTTGCCAAGCGCAGTGAGCAGATCAGCCCGGCGCAAGGCAATTTGCTGGATGACTTGCTCAACATCGACCTCGAAGCCATCGATGCCGCGTTGAAAGCACTTCGTCCTGCCCCGGCGCCGGACGAACCACGCCAACAACCCAAGCGCGCGCCGTTGCCACCGCAGTTCCCACGTACTGTCATTCATCACGAGCCAGAGAACACCGAGTGTGCCTGCGGCTGCCAGTTGCAACGCATTGGCCAAGACGTCAGCGAGAAACTGGATTACACGCCAGGCGTGTTCACCGTTGAACAGCACGTACGTGGCAAGTGGGCCTGCCGTCAATGTGAAACACTGTCTCAAGCGCCAGGGCCGGCCCAGGTGATCGACAAGGGTATCCCCAATGCCGGCTTGTTGGCCCATGTGATGGTCGCCAAGTTCGCCGACCATCTTCCGCTGTACCGGCAGGAAAAAATCTTTGGCCGTGCCGGCCTGGCGATCCCGCGTTCGACGCTGGCTCAGTGGGTCGGCCAAACCGGCGTGCAACTCCAGCCGTTGGTGGATGCACTGCGCGAAGCAGTGCTGGGGCAACGCGTGATGCACGCTGATGAGACTCCCGTACAGATGCTAGCGCCGGGGGAGAAGAAAACGCACCGCGCCTATGTCTGGGCTTACTGCACAACGCCGTTCTCAGCACTGAAAGCTGTGGTCTACGACTTCAGTCCCAGCCGGGCTGGTGAGCATGCGCGTAACTTCCTTGGCACGTGGAACGGCAAACTGGTCTGCGATGACTTCGCGGGTTACAAGGCCAGCTTCGAGCTGGGCATCACCGAAATCGGCTGCATGGCCCACGCCCGCCGCAAGTTCTTCGACCTGCATGTGGCGAACAAAAGCCAACTGGCAGAGCAGGCACTGAACTCGATTAGCGGTTTGTACGAGGTTGAGCGGCAAGCCAAGGAAATGGGCGATGAAGATCGCAAGCGATTACGCCAGGAAATGGCAGCGCCCATCGCAAAGAAATTGCATGAATGGATGCTGGCTCAACGCGAGCTTGTGCCTGAAGGATCGGCTACAGCTAAGGCTTTGGATTACAGCTTGAAACGCTGGGTAGCGCTGATGCGCTACCTCGATGATGGTGCTGTGCCCAGCGACAACAACCAGGTCGAGAACACGATCAGGCCATGGGCACTGGATCGTTCTAACTGGCTGTTCGCCGGATCTATGCGCAGCGGCAAACGGGCTGCGGCAATCATGAGCTTGATCCAGTCGGCACGCATGAACGGTCATGATCCGTATGCTTATCTCAAAGATGTGCTGACGCGATTACCGACCCATAAGGCTAGTGAGGTCTCGAGTCTGCTGCCTCACCATTGGCGTTAACGGGCTTTTCATCCTGCGGGACTGCCTCGCTGTACGGGGTGCGGTTGTAAGATTGCGCCTTTCACCGGTATTATTCGTGGGTCATTTCTACGACATCTCGAAGGGAATTACCTTTGCCCCGTTCCAACTGGCTGCCTACGCCGCCTTAGCGCTACGCCCCCCTCGCAATACTCTGACCGCCTCATAGCTGCGGTCGCGTTCTGCTGCGCCTGATTTTTGGTCGCCGCTATCTCACAACCTAAATGAAGACAGAAGCACCTGCATTGCTCAGCGCTGGCCGCTGTGCGTCATGCCGTGCCTGCTATAGGTAAACCATGCTTGAAAAAATCAAAGCTGCCTGGCTATCAAATGTCCGGGCTGACGTTCTTGCTGGACTCGTTGTTGCGCTCGCCCTCATTCCCGAGGCTATCGCCTTCTCGATCATTGCCGGAGTCGACCCCAAGGTTGGCCTTTACGCCTCATTCTGCATTTGTACCGTGATCGCATTTGTCGGTGGTCGGCCCGCAATGATCTCTGCGGCCACGGGGGCTATGGCTTTGCTGATGGTGAATCTGGTCAAGGATCATGGCCTTCAGTACCTGCTTGCTGCCTCATTGCTTTGCGGCGTGCTGCAAATAGCAGCGGGATATTTAAGGCTGGGAGAGCTGATGCGCTTTGTATCGCGCTCGGTTGTAACTGGTTTCGTAAACGCTTTGGCGATCCTGATTTTCATGGCGCAGTTGCCCGAGCTGACTGGTGTTACATGGCCGGTTTACGCCATGACCGCTGGAGGCCTCGCGATTATCTATCTCTTCCCTCGACTGCCTGTTGTAGGGAAGCTGCTGCCATCGCCGCTAGTGTGCATCATTGTGCTCACCGCAATCTCGGTACATATGGGCCTGAAAATTCATACGGTGGGAGATATGGGCTCATTGCCTGACAGCTTGCCGGTATTCATGTGGCCAAGCGTACCGCTGAATTTGGAGACCCTGCTGATTGTGCTTCCTTACTCAGCCGCGCTGGCAGTGGTAGGACTTTTGGAGTCCATGATGACCGCGACCATCGTGGATGACCTGACGGACACCACCAGTGACAAGAACCGTGAGTGTAAAGGTCAGGGAGTTGCCAATATCGCAACCAGCCTCATAGGAGGCATGGCCGGCTGCGCCATGATTGGCCAGTCTATGATCAACGTTAAGTCAGGCGGTCGCACGCGTCTTTCTACCTTGTTTGCCGGAGTTTCTCTGCTGATCATGATGATCTTCCTTGGCGATTGGCTGGCCCGGATACCAATGGCCGCGCTGGTTGCAGTAATGATCATGGTGTCTATCAGTACCTTCAGTTGGGGATCGATCCGAAATCTCAAGGAGCATCCGCCCTCAACCAACATCGTTATGGTTGTCACCGTTGTGGTTGTAGTTGCGACTCATAACCTGGCGTTCGGAGTAGTCGCAGGCACCCTGCTAGCCGCGATGTTTTTCGCAAACAAAATCGGCCACTACCTGGACGTGTCCTCTAAGCGTGATCCCGATAATGCTCACCGGACGTACTACGTGGCGGGGCAAGTATTCTTTGGTTCAGCAGACAGATTCTCAAATGCTTTTGACCTCAAAGAGCGGCTAGACACCCTGACGATTGACCTGCGTGAAGCTCATTTTTGGGACATCACAGCCGTGGCTGCGCTGGACAAGGTTGTGCTCAAGCTTCGTCGCGAAGGTATCCAGGTAGATGTGATCGGGATGAACCAAGCGACTTCAACGCTGGTGGATCGCTTCGGAATACATGACAAACCCGATGGTATTGACACGCTGATAGGACATTAACGGTGATCCCCGGGGGCAATGTCTACCGACTTGCTTAGGCACGTACACGGCCAATGGGAGGCCATTGGTCTGTGGCTAGCAGTCAATATGCATTAACGGGACGCTTACCGCACAGCGGCCATCATGAGCTTGATTCGGTCGGCCCGCATGAATGGGCATGATCCGTATGCCTATCTCAAGGACGTGTTGACGCGATTGCCAACACAGTGGGCTAGCGAGATTGAGGCTTTGCTGCCGCATCAGTGGACGCCAGCTTAACGAGCGCAAGGTGTGTTCGCTGGCCGCTTACGGTACTTCCAGAGACCGTGCAGCCTTACTTGCAGTACAGAGCCTGGCCTGACAAATCTGCCAGTTTTTTTCACCCGGCACATTGCACATCATTAGATACCCCGATAGGACTAGGTGTGTCTCATGTGTCATACAGCAAGCTTGGTATCACGGACTGGCCAAGCATTCTCCTATTTGCCCTATGGCGACCAACGCTGCGCCCCACGCCTCTATGGACTGGCTTACAGCGGCCAGCTACTGGACCGTAGTACCGGGGGGTATCTGCTCAAGAGAAGGATGTACCAACCCCAGCTGAGGCGTTTCTACACCCCAGATCCGCTGAGTCCTTTCCTAAAGGGAGGCTTGAACGCGTATGCCTACTGCGAAAACGATCCGGTTAATTTCAACGATCCTGAAGGGAGTAACCGATTCAAGTTGTATAAAAGTAATCTAGAGCCTGTTTGGAACAAGATCGAAAATAGAAAACTTCGGCTGAAGGGCTTCTCTTACGACTCCTCAAAGCCCGAGGGTGAACGTATTAACAGGTTTCGTGTGAAAGTGGCAAATGGCCAACCGCTAGAGCGTGCTGACCCAGATGCTCCCACGAGTGGTTCTTTCTATGTTAACGAGGACCAATCTCTGTTCATAAGTGAGTATCTCGTTGCCAATGACAAGGTGGGTTTGTATCGGTTGAAAGATTTCGGTTTCATCGAAGCAGGCTTTACGTTGAAGGATGTGAACCCTACCCATATCAAAGTGGTAAATGGAAAACCTGTACCGGATAGCAACATGATCATGGTCAACGATTCAGGCAAGACCGATTATTCGAAACAGGATCTGCGACTGCCTGGGTTGAACGACGCAATCCGCAAAGGGCAGCCTGGAATGCGTTGATCACTCATTGCAAGGTAAGCAGCTGGTGGCACAGCCGGGGCTTGAGTAGCCCCGATTGCACAAAGCGAGGACAGGCCTGTGAAACCTGCGATCAGCCCGTCGTATTCCCCTGCCGCCCCACCCACGCCGCCGCTGCCCGACCGGCCCGCAGCCCGCTGGCGAAGCAGGCAGTCAGCAGATACCCGCCTGTTGGCGCTTCCCAGTCCAGCATCTCGCCCGCACAGAACACCCCTGGCATGTGCTTTATCATCAGCCCCTCATCCAGGCTTTCGAAACGCACCCCGCCGGCACTACTGATCGCTTCGTCCAAGGGACGAGTGCGCACCAGCGTGATCGGCAGGGCCTTGATCGCCTGGGCAAGGGCTGGCGGGTCGGCGAATGTGGCCGGGTCGGTCAGCTCGCGCAGCAGCGCCGCCTTGACCCCGTCCAGGCCCAATTGCCCTTGCAAGTGCTTGGCCATGGACCGCGAGCCCCTCGGGCGTGCCAGGGCCTGGGCAATCTTGTCCACAGGCTTGTCCGGCAGCAGGTCCAATATCAGCACACCGCTGCCACATTGCTCGATGGCCGCACGCACCTGCGCCGACCAGGCGTAGACCAGGCTGCCTTCCACACCCTGGGCGGTCAGGATGAACTCGCCTTTGCGCGGCGCACGGCCTGGCACGCTCAGGGCAATGTTCTTGACCGGCGCCCCTGCGAACTTGTCGGTGAGCACCGCACTCCAGCCCGCGACCTCGAACCCGCAATTGCTCGGTCGCAGGGGTGAGATATCCACAGCGCGGTCAGCCAGGGTTGCCTGCCAGCGCCCATCCGATCCCAGCCGCGCCCAACTGCCGCCACCCAGTGCCAGTACGACCACGGCGGGCCGGACCAGCCGCTCGCCCTGTGGATAAGCAATGCGCAACGCGCCGTCCTCGCTCCAGCCCAGCCAGCGATGACGGTTGTGGATAACCACGCCGGTTTCACGCAGGCGCTTGAGCCACGCGCGTAAGAGCGGGGCGGCCTTCATGTCGGTTGGGAACACGCGGCCCGAGCTGCCCACGAACGTGGCGATACCCAGCCCGTGAATCCACTGGCGCAAGGCGTTGGCGTCAAAGTCGCGCAACAGCCCGTCAACCTCGCTTTGGCGCTCGGCATACCGCGCCGCGAAGGCAGGGTAGGGCTCGGAATGGGTGATGTTCATGCCGCCCACGCCTGCCAGCAGAAACTTGCGACCCACCGAAGGCATGGCGTCGAACACTTCCACCGAAAGCCCGGCCTGTGCCAGGGCTTCAGCCGCCATCAGGCCGGCGGGGCCGCCCCCAATGACAGCGGCGACAGGAGGGGCGGGGTGACTTACTTCGGACATGATGGGCTGCAGGCTGTGGAAAAGATGCGCATTCTAGCGCAGCACAGCCCTCACAAGCACTGATCAAAAAATGATCAATGTCGCGCAAGCAGCGCTATTAAAGGGCTACAGCCTGTTTCGCTCAGGTTATCCACAAGCGGTTCCACAGTCATTGTGCACAACGCAAGACGTTGGCCGCCGTGTGATGAAGTACGCCGTGGCGCTTGGCCAGCGCTCTGCGATCCTTGCTGTAACCGCCCCCGATCACGCCCATGACCGGAATGTCGCGGCCCAGGCACTGGCCGAGCACGCGCGCGTCACGTGCGGCCAGCCCTGCATCGGTGATTTGCAGGTAACCCAGGGCATCGTCCTTGTGAACATCGACCCCGGCGTCGTACAGCACCAGGTCAGGCTGATAGAGCGGCAGCAGGTAATTGAGCGCCTCATCCACCACGTGCAGGTAAGCGTCGTCCCCCATGCCACGTGGCAGGGGGATGTCCCAGTCGCTTTGCGCCTTGCGGGCCGGGAAGTTCTGCTCGCAATGCAGGGAGACGGTAATGGCGTCGGGCGTGTCTTCAAGAATGCGCGCGGTACCGTCCCCTTGATGAACATCGCAATCGAAGATCAGCACCCGGTGCACGCGGCCGGCTTCGAGCAGGTAACGGCTGATCACGGCCAGGTCATTGAAGATGCAAAAGCCGGCTGGGTGGTCGTAGTGGGCATGGTGGGTACCGCCCGCCAGGTGACAGGCCACCCCGTGTTGCAGGGCCATCTCGGCCGTCAACAGCGAACCCCCGACTGCGCGCACGGTGCGCCGCGCCAGCGCTTCGCTCCACGGCAGGCCCAGGCGCCGCTGGTCCTCGCGGGATAGCTCGCCGTGCATGTAGCGCTCGATGTAACGGCGGTCGTGGGCCAGCGCAAGAATGTCATTGGGGCAGATCTCGGGCCGCAGCAACGCCTGGTCGGTGGTCAACCCACTGTCGATCAGGTGATCGTGCAGCAGACGAAACTTGTCCATCGGAAAACGATGGTCCGGCGGAAACTCCGGGCTGTAGTCTTCGTGGTAGATCAGCGGCAGCGACATGGGTTATCCACAACAAGAAACAGACTTGATCTTGCCATGACAGCCAACGGCTGTGGAAAACTTTGCTAGCCCAGCGTGCAAGCCGGTGCCCACCTATGCAACGGGCACTTTCAACGTGCGGCGCTGGCCAGCACGCGCTGCCATTCGGGCGCGTTCAACCGCCCTAGGATGCGTGCCTTGCCATTGTCGTCCACGGAAACGAACAAGGCACTGGCATAACCGCTGTCCCGTTCGCCGCCGGTAACGTTCTGCTGGCGAGCGAACTGATCGACGCAGCCGTTGTGGGTTACCAGCACCAGGTTGTGTTCAGGGCGTTTGGCTGCCAGCGCCTGAGCCGCGAAGCCGCCGTCGCACTGGCCGATCCATTCCCGCGTGGCCACCGGCTGCCCCAGAATGAAATGCGCCGTCTGCTGGGTGCGCACCTTCGGGCTGCTCAACAGGTCGGCATCGGCCAGCCCCAGGTGCTTGAGGCCTTCGCCCACGCGCCCGGCAGCCTGGCTGCCGGCGACCGTGATGCCAGCCGGGTCGCCCAGGCAGGGGCCCGGTGCGCTGTCACAGCGCTCGGCATGGCGGATCATGACGATCACCGCACCGTTGGCCCAGGCCTGGAGCAGGCCGCTTTTGCTGAGTTGTTGTTCGCTACCAAGGTCCACGATGGAGGTTCTCGTCATAAACCAGGAGGTCGATGCCGCCACGGCCAGGCACAGGCTCAAGGCGACGGTCACGGTGCTGCGGGGCAGCCATCGCTTGCGCGGTGAATGCATTGCGTAGGGCGGCAGAGTGTTGCTCGACAGCATGGGTGGCTCCGACAGGGAAACCGCGCGCTGGGCGCGGCAGGGATGGCGGCATTTTGCTAACCCGCGTGTTGCCAGCCGGTGAAGCGCATGTGAAAAATGCATTCGGCTACTCATTACCCGGTGCGCGGTCGTGCCTGCGCCTACGCTGTACAGTGCAGCACGCCAAAACGGAGCGAACCCCATGACCCCCATTCTGGAACTGGAAAGCGCGCGGCTGATTCTGCGCCAATGGCAGGACGAGGATCTGCGCGAGTTCGCTGCCCTGTGCGCCGACCCCCAGGTCATGCGCTACTTCCCCGCGCCGCTCACACGCCTTGAAGCGGCTGCCTTGATCGGCCGCATCCGCGGGCATTTTCATGAGTACGGGTTTGGCCTGTGGGCGCTTGAGCGCAAGGACAGTGGGGCTTTCATCGGCATGACGGGCCTGCTCAATGTCAACTTCGACGCGCCCTTCGCCCCGGCAGTCGAGATCGGCTGGCGCCTGGCACGTCGGCACTGGGGCCTGGGGTTTGCCAGTGAGGCGGCCTGGACGTGCTTGCGCTGTGCGTTTGCCCAGTTGCAGGTCGAGCAGGTGGTGTCCTTTACCAGCACCCTCAACCTGCCCTCGCAGAAGGTGATGCAAGCCATCGGCATGGAGCAGGACCTGGCAGGCAGTTTCGACCACCCGCGTGTCGCCCTCGGCCATCCACTGCGCCCGCATGTGCTGTATCGGATCGATCGCGCGCGGTGGGAGCAGACCTTGCGGGCCGAGTGAACCGCCAGGGGGGCTGGCGATGTCAAACCCTGTATTATTTGCGCTATTGGACGGTGCGGCTCATGCGTGGGCCGCGCCGGTTGAATCGAGCGCCGGCCCACGGCGCCTTGTGAGCACGTCTTGCGTCTACGGAGAACCCTGATGAGTCATGTGTTGGACGACCTGGTCGACCTGTTGAGCCTCGAAGCCATTGAAGAAAACCTGTTCCGCGGCCGCAGCCAGGACCTGGGTTTTCGCCAGCTGTATGGCGGCCAGGTGCTGGGCCAGTCCTTGTCGGCCGCCAGCCAGACGGTAGAGGATGCCCGCCACGTGCACTCGCTGCACGGCTACTTCCTGCGCCCGGGCGATGCCAGCCTGCCGGTGGTGTACTCGGTGGACCGCGTGCGTGATGGCGGCAGTTTCAGTACCCGACGCGTCACGGCGATTCAGAAGGGCAAGACGATCTTCACCTGCAGCGCCTCGTTCCAGTACGACGAGGACGGGTTCACCCACCAGGCACAGATGCCCGATGTGGTCGGCCCTGAAAACCTGGCCACCGAAGTGGAACTGGCCAGCGCCATGGCCGATCAGCTTCCTGAGCGCATCCGCGACAAGGTGCTGTGCGCCAAGCCCATCGAGATTCGCCCAGTAACCGAGCGTGACCCGTTCAACCCCAAGCCCGGCGACCCGGTGAAATACGCCTGGTTCCGCGCCGACGGCAATCTGCCGGCTATCCCTGCGCTGCACAAGTACATCCTGGCCTACGCCTCTGATTTCGGACTGCTGACCACATCGATGCTGCCCCATGGCAAGTCGGTCTGGCAGCGGGACATGCAGATCGCCAGCCTGGACCACTCTTTGTGGTTCCACGGCAACCTGCGGGCTGATGAATGGCTGCTGTACGCCACCGACAGCCCCTGGGCTGGCAATGCCCGTGGCTTCTGCCGCGGCAGCATCTTCAACCAGGCCGGCCAACTGGTCGCCTCGTCCAGCCAGGAAGGCCTGATCCGTCATCGCAAGGACTGGGCATGAACCTGGGCCAGGTGCGCCATTGGGTGTTCGACATGGACGGCACCCTGACCGTGGCCGCGCATGATTTTGCCGCTATCCGCGTGAAGTTGGGCATTCCTCCCAAGGACGACATTCTGGCGCACCTGGCGGCTCTGCCCGCAGACGAAGCCGCCGCCAAGCATGCCTGGCTGCTGGAGCACGAGCGTCATCTGGCGCTGGCCTCCAAAGCTGCCCAGGGGGCGGTGGAGCTGGTCCGTGAGCTGGCCAGCCGTGGTTGCCAGCTGGGCATCCTCACCCGCAATGCCCGCGAACTGGCACACATCACGCTCCAAGCCATTGGCCTTGCCGACTGTTTTCCGGTGGCGCACATTCTTGGCCGTGACGAAGCGCAGCCCAAGCCCAGCCCGGATGGGCTGCTCAAGATTGCCGGCGCCTGGGGCGTCGCGCCGCAGGCGATGGTGATGGTGGGCGACCACCGCTTCGACCTCGACTGCGGGCGAGCCGCCGGCGCGGGCACGGTGCTTGTGAACCAGCCGGACGACGCCTGGCCGGGCCTTGCTGACCGACATGCGCCCGACTGTCATGCCTTGAAGCGTATGCTGGGCTGACCCCACGCTCGCCGACCACTTTCCTTTTTACAGATGGAGCACTCGACCATGAGCAGCAAGGCGATCTACGTTCAACCCGGCGGCGGCTACGACAAGGTCGAGGTCGGCACCTGCGAGGCCACTGCCCCAGGCGTGGGTGAAATCACCGTACGCTTGCATGCCAGCTCCCTCAATTACCACGACTTCGCCGTGGTCAGCGGCATGTGGGGCCCAGCCGAACGGCGCATCCCGATGGCCGACGGTGCTGGCGAGGTGATCGCCGTGGGCAGCGGCGTCAGCGACTTTCAGGTCGGTGACAGCGTGGTCAGCACCTTCTTCCCTGACTGGCTGGATGGTGAGGCCAATGTCGAGGGCTTTGCCCGGGTGCCGGGTGATGGCCTGGACGGTTATGCCCGTGGCCATGTGACCGCGCTGGCCACGGCCTTCACCCGCGCGCCCAAGGGCTTCAGCCACGCCGAGGCCGCGACCTTGACCACCGCCGGGCTTACCGCCTGGCGCGCGCTGATGAGCGACGATCACCTCAAGCCCGGTGACACGGTGCTGGTACAGGGCACCGGCGGGGTGTCGATCTTTGCCCTGCAGTTCGCCAAGCTGGCCGGTGCGTCGGTGATCGCCACCTCTTCCAGCGATGCCAAGCTCGAGCGGCTCAAGGCCTTGGGCGCCGACCACGTGATCAACTACACGCGCACGCCGGCCTGGGGCGAAAAGGTGCGTGAGCTGACCGACAACCGTGGGGTGGACCATGTGATCGAAGTCGGCGGGCCCGCCACCCTGGAGCAATCGATGATCGCCGCACGCATCGGGGGCCATGTCTCGCTGATCGGCATTTTGACCGGTGTGGCGGGGCAGCTGCCGCTGGTGCAGGCCCTGGTGCGGCAGATCCGCCTGCAGGGTGTGCTGGTAGGCAGCCGTGCCCAGCAGCAGGCCATGGTCCGGGCCATCGAGGCCAACGGCCTGCGCCCGGTGGTGGACAAGCACTTCGAGCTCGAACACATCGTCGATGCGTTTCGCTATCAGGAAAGCAACCGCCATTTCGGCAAGATCTGCCTGACCTGGTAACGCCTTGGGGTAACGGGATGTAATGGCTGGCGACCAGACCAATACATTCGCGCACATCGGGAGTACAGGCGGCTGGCTAGAATGCCCGGCTCCGTTGCGACTGATTCTCTCTTCAAGAGGACGCCCCGATGTGCCTGTTCCCCCGTTTGCGGCAGCGCCTGCTGCCTGCCTTGCTGCTGCTGGCGTCCTGCCTCGGCTTTGCCCACACCGCCCAAGCCCTGCAAGTTACCGATGTGCTGGGGCGTACCGTCGAGCTTGACCACGCCCCGCAACGTATCGTGCTGGGCGAGGGGCGTTTGTTCTTCGCCCTGGCGCTGCTCGACCGTGATAACCCCTTCCAGCGCGTGGTGGGCTGGCAGAACGACATGCGCTTGCTGGACCCGCATACCTATGAGGTCTACGCCCGGCAGTACCCGCAGATCGCCAAGCTGCCCTTGATAGGGCAGGCCTCCGAGCAGAGCGTGAGCGCCGAGCAGATCCTGTCGCTCAAGCCTGACCTGGCCATTTTCAGCATCGCCGGCGAAGGCCCGACCCAGCACAGCCCGGTGGCCGATCTGCTGGCCAAGGCCGGCGTGCCGGTGTTGTTCATCGATTTTCGTGTGCACCCCATGCGCAATACCCACGTCAGCATGCAGGCGCTGGGTACGCTGCTAGGCCGTGAACAGCAGGCGCAGCAGTACCTCGACCTGTACGACCGTCACCTGGAGCAGGTGAAAGCGGGCGTGGCTGGCATCAAGGAAAGCGAGCGGCCCAAGGTGTTTCTGGAATTGCTGGCCGGGGTGTGGCAAGCGCCTGGCCATACCACTGGCAAAAGCGGCTTGGGCAGTGTGGTCCAGGCGGTGGGTGGCCATAACATCGGTGCCGACGTGGTGCCCGGTGCGCTGGGCGATGTGAGCGTCGAGTACGTGCTGCAAGCCGACCCCGACGTCTATATCGCCACCGGCAACCGCGCCCCCGGCGTACTGCTGGGGGCCGGGGTTTCCGAAAAAACGGCCCGGGACAGCCTGGCGAAGATCACCGCCCGCCCGGAATTCGCCCCCTTGCGGCCCATTCAGGCCGGCCAGGCCCATGGCTTGTGGCATGACTTCTACAACTCGCCGTTCAACATCCTTGCAATTGAAGCGATGGCGCGCTGGGTGCACCCGGAGCGGTTCAAGGACATCGACCCGCAAGCGACCATGGCCGAGATCAACCGCATGCTCAAGGTAGGGCTGGACGGTCAGTACTGGGTCGACGCCCAGTGACCGCACAGGCGCTGCCAGGCGTGCAACAGGCCGCCTGGCACTACCGCCGGCTGCTGTGGCGGCGTACCGGGCTGGTTGCCGGGCTGGCCGTGCTGTTGCTGGTTTCGGTCTTGAGCGACCTGGCCAGCGGTGCGTCGGGGATGAGCCTGGGGCGACTGGTGCAAGGCCTGTTCGACCCGGCCACGCTCAGCGCCACGGAGCGGGTGATCATCTGGAACGTACGCTTGCCCTACGCGCTGATGGCGGTGCTGGTGGGCACGGCACTGTCGCTCGCAGGGGCCGAGATGCAGGCAATCCTCGACAACCCGCTGGCCAGCCCCTTTACCCTGGGGGTGTCCTCGTCAGCGGCACTGGGGGCTTCGCTTGCCATCGCCTACCCGCTCAGCATCGCCTGGATGACGGCGGGGGTGCAGGTGACGGTGATGGCCTTCGTCTTCGCCTGCCTGTCGGTGGTGTTGTTGCAGGCCATGTCGCGGCTTCGCGGGGCGGGCGTGGAGAGCCTGGTGCTGTTCGGCATCGCCCTGGTGTTCAGCTGCAATGCCCTGGTGTCGCTGTTGCAACTGCTGGCCACCGAAGACGTATTGCAGCAACTGGTGTTCTGGACCATGGGCAGCCTGGCTCGGGCCGATTGGAACAAACTCGGCATTCTGGCGCTGGTCGTGGCGCTGGTGTTGCCGTTTTCGCTGCGGGCGGCACCTTCGATGACGCTGCTGCGCATGGGCGAGGACCGGGCGCGCAGCTTCGGTGTGGACACCCGGCGGCTGCGTTTTGCCTCGCTGCTGCGCATCAGCCTGTTGTCGGCAACCGCCGTGGCATTCGTTGGCACCATCGGCTTCGTCGGCCTGGTCGGGCCGCACATTGCGCGCTTGCTGGTGGGTGAAGACCAGCGGTTCCTGCTGCCGGCCAGCGCGCTGGTGGGCGCACTGATGCTGTCGTTGTCCTCCATTGCCAGCAAGCTGATCATGCCAGGCGTCATCGTGCCGGTCGGCATCGTCACCGCCCTGGTGGGGGTACCGATTTTCGTGACGCTGGTGTTCCGGCGGGGGAGAAAGCTGTGAGCCTGGTGATCGACAAGGTTTCGGTCGCCTACGGTGCGCGGCAGATTCTGCACGAGGTCAGCCTGCCTGCCTTGCCCGGAGGCAGCCTGGTGGCGCTGGTGGGGCCCAACGGGGCGGGCAAGTCCACGCTGCTCAGGGCCCTGGCAGGGCTCGAACGCATGCGTGGCGGCCTGCGCCTGGATGGCCAGGACGTGACCCGCCTGGCCTTTGCCGAGCGCGCTCGACGGCTAGCCTACATGCCCCAGCAGTTGCCCCCCGGCATTGCCCTCGGCGTGCTGGAAAGCATCATGGCGGCACTTCGCGTAGGCAGCGCGGACGACCTGCTGGGCCAGGCCTTTGCGGCCCTGCGCCAGCTGGGTATCGAGCACCTGGCCCAGCGCTCGCTGGACAGCTTGTCCGGTGGGCAACGGCAATTGGTGGCGCTGGCCCAGTTGCTGGCGCGCAACCCGCAGGTGCTGCTGCTCGACGAGCCCACCAGCGCGCTTGACCTGCATTATCAATTGCGGGTCATGGACGCCGTGCGTGAGCGCGTGCAGGTGCATCGCCTGTTGGCGGTGGCGGTGCTGCACGACATCAATCTGGCTGCCAGCCATGCCGACTGGCTGGTGGTGCTGCGCGAGGGCAGGGTGGTCGCCAGTGGTACGCCGCAGGATGTGTTGGTGCCCGACCTGCTGGCGCAGGTGTATGGCGTCCAGGCGCGGGTCGAGCGCTGTTCCCAGGGGCGGCTGCAAGTGCTGGTCGACCACGCCTTGGCCTGATGCCCGCGCCACCCGCTACATGCTGGACAGGTAGCGGGTGCAACACACTCGAATGAAAAACAGAAGCGTCATTGGCGTTGATGGCGCGTTCGGACATGCCAATCGCGACATTTGTCGCTTGCACAAAAGCGCTGTCGTGATCGAACAGTTCCGGGGCGTTCTCGTGTAATTTCCCTCATCCCTGCGGGGCTTAAATGAAGCCCGACCCCCACTGGCACGTTGCCTTGTGATGCGCTGCAAAGATCAACAACAGAGCGCAAGCAACCTGTCGACCTGAACCCTTCAAGGAGCTATTTTCGCCTACGCCTGCCCGTCCATCCTTGTGTCAGCAAAAAGAGAACAACATCAATGAACACCGTGGGATCTGATGGCAACCTTGCACAAGGTTTCAAGCCACGTCATGTAACGATGCTGTCCATCGCCGGCATCATCGGCGCCGGACTTTTCGTCGGCTCGGGCCACGCCATTGCGGCAGCCGGCCCGGCTACCATAATCTCCTATTTCGTGGCCGGGACCTTGGTCGTCCTGGTCATGCGTATGCTCGGCGAAATGGCCGTCGCGCACCCCGATACCGGTTCCTTTTCCACCTACGCCGACCAGGCCATCGGCCGCTGGGCCGGCTACACCATCGGCTGGTTGTACTGGTGGTTCTGGGTGCTGGTCATTCCCATCGAAGCCCTGGCGGCAGGGCATGTGCTCAACGCCTGGTTCCCGCAGATAGACAGTTGGATATTCGCCTTGGCGTCGGTGCTGCTGCTGGCAGGTACCAACCTGTTCAGTGTGGCCAAGTACGGTGAGTTCGAGTTCTGGTTCGCCATTTTGAAAGTGACTGCGATCCTTGCCTTCATCAGCCTCGGCTTCGCGGCGCTGATGGGGTGGCTGCCCAACCGTGAAGTCAGCGGTTTGAGTGGGCTGATTGCCGAGCATGGCGGTTTTGCGCCCAATGGCTGGGCGGCGGTGGTGGGCGCGTTCATCACCGTGATGTTCAGCTTCATCGGTACCGAGGCGGTGACCATCGCGGCGTCGGAATCCAGCGATCCTTCGCGCAACATCGCCAAGGCCACCCGTTCGGTCATCTGGCGCATCAGTACCTTCTACATCCTCTCCATCTTCGTGATCATTTCCGTCGTGCCGTGGAACGACCCACAGTTGGCTGTGGTGGGCTCGTATCAGCGTGCACTGGAAATCATGAACATCCCCAATGCGGCCTTGCTGGTCGACCTGGTGGTGCTGGTAGCGGTCACCAGCTGCATGAACTCCTCGATCTACATCGCCTCGCGCATGATGTATTCGCTGGCCAAGCGTGGCGATGCGCCGGCAATGCTCAAACACACGTCCAAGGTCGGCGTACCCCGTGCTGCGGTGTTCGGCAGCACCCTGATCGGTGCATCCATCGCCGTGCTCAACTACTTCGCACCCAAGGGCGTGTTCGAGTTCCTGCTGGCAAGCTCAGGTGCCATCGCGCTGCTGGTCTACATGGTCATCGCCATCTCCCAACTGCGCATGCGTCGCCGTCTTGAGCGGGAGAATACTGAGCTCAAGTTCCGCATGTGGCTGTTCCCCTGGTTGACCTGGGCGGTGATCATCTTCATTGCCCTGGCCTTGGCGGTGATGATGTACACGCCCGAGCACCGGGCGGAAGTGAGCGCCACGCTGGGGCTTGCGATCCTGATTTCCTTCCTGGGTATCGTGACGACACGCGGTCATGCGCAGCCTGTGGGGGCGCGGTCGTTGGGTTGAGATGAGCTTTGCTGGAGCCTCGAGGCTGCGATGCGGCCTCAGGGTTATCAGCTTCGCAACTCAGGGTGCTGGGGCCGCTTTGCGGCCGACGCATCCAATGGCCCGGCCAAACCGGCCGAGCATACACACTGGCACCCCCCTACCGAATGATGGAAAATCGCGCCTCGCCCGTCTGGGCGTCGCTGTCAACGACACGGATGTGAGGCGCTTTTCTCGCTGCGCCTGCTTCGATTTTCCAGAGTAAGGATACGTCCCCATGACCCTGTGTAGATTCCTCCTGCCCATGCTGGCCGCCATGGCCCTGACCGGCTGCGTCACGACCGAGCAAATGCCCGACGGTCGTACCAAGGTTCGTTTTTCCGACGACACGGTCAGCTCACTGACATCGATGATGCCTTCGGCCATGGCCAACGGAATTGCTGGCAGTGCTGGCAGTGAGCTGGACTTGATTGCCACCTTGCCCTCGAGCAGTGGCGAGTACCTCTACCTGGGCGGCAGGTTCGACGCCGAGTGCACTGCAGCCTTGTTCTACAGCGCCAAGTCCGGCAAACCACTCGCGACCAAGATCGACGACAGCTGCAGGATTCGCTACCTGGCCAGGCAGCAGGACCTCAAGGCGATTGGTAAACCCTACGACCGCGCAGCCCCTGTCGGCGAACTGGATGGCCCCCATCACCCCTATTGGGATTCGCTCACGCGCCGGGTCATTGGGCAGCTCGCCGCGCAGAAGCAGTTTAAAACGCGAGTAGGTGTCATCCCCCGCTATGACAAGGCAGGCACACCGTTTGTCACCCTCGGGTTCCTGGGCCAGGGCAAAAGTGAGGACTACGCCCTCAGGGCAACGCCAGCTCCGGCACCGGTGGTGTTCAGCGATCCTGCCGATGGCGTCCAGATGCGGGCCACCGCCGTCAGGCGACAGACTGACCTTGGTGAATCCATCAAGTGTGAAGCGTTGCTGGAGCCGCAAGCTGCCGTCGACCTGCGGCGCAAGCCGCCTTCGGTCAACACCAGTGACTTTACGCGTTACGTAGTGCCCATGAAGATCACGTCCATGAGCTGCACACGTCTGTACTAGGGCAGGCGGGAATGCCAGCCTTGCAGGGCTGGCAGCTCATAGGCGCTGGGCGGCGAGGCGATCAGCCTACTGCGCCGGGCGCTTGTCTTGCGTGCAGGCAACGTAGGTACTGCCCGACTCGCCCCGCAACGACACATCGTGGTTGCCAACTTCCTGGGTGTAATGCCCCAGGTCATCCTTGCCGATGCCGCTCAGCTTGGCGATGTCCTCGACGCGCTGGCCCTTGAACATCCCCGAAAACTCGTTGAAGTCACCTTCGCCGTCACTGGCAGCATGTACCGTCAGCTGCGTGATCGGTTGGCCGTAGACCTTCACTGGCTGCGCCAGCGAGTACTCAGCGTCCGACAGCTCCGACGCCTGGACGGTGGCCTGGCCCTTGGCCGCCGTGACCAGTGCATCGAACTGCTCGGGTGAGACCACGCGCTTGCACGTCAGAACTTGGCCGATACGCGTGAGAGCCTCGGTTTGATCGAGGTTTTCAGCGTGAGCGGTGGCCACGCCAGCAAGGCTGGCAAGCAGGGGCAGGATCAGGCGAGTCGTGTTCATGCATCAGTTCCTTCTGGTGGGTAGCCCCTATTGAGTGCCGGGGTCACCAATGGTTTCAAGGCGCCAGGGACGCTACCGGCCATGGCGTGAAGAGGCAGGCCACCCATGCTTTGGTCCGGTGCTCACGGCGCACTCGCCTGCCCTTGATCCAACCTGCCAAATTTCTTTGAGCAATGGACTACCATCGGATGGCCTAATGCAATTAAATGCGCCACCCGGACAACTATTCCGGCCAGTAACTGTCACTCACAAAACACCCGGTCATAGCGTGAAGGTGCCCGCTTTCACCACAGGAGCTCAGATACATGGCAGCACTGCAAAGCAGTACGTTGGACGCGGTCGAAAACAACCAGGACCAGTTGCTGACCCAGTGGTTGGCAGGCCTGGAAGCCAACGGTGCCACGCGCAACGTCAAGGAACAGGTGCTGGCCCAAGAGACACGCGAGTTCCTGCAACTGTTGGTGCAGGGCTTGAAGGGCCAAGGTGGCGCCAACCTGGCAGCCGCCGATTGGGAGGCCGTACGCCGGTTCCTCGAAAAGCTGTCGTCATCGCGCGCGCAGATGGGCCATGACTCCCACCAGGCCGTGTACTTCATCTACGCCCTGAAGCGTCCGCTGTTCGCCTTGCTGCAATCGCACTACAGCGCCGACCCGGCCACGCTGGCCGAGGAACTCTGGCGCGTGTCCGAGCTGCTCGACAGCATGGGCATGCACACCATGCGCACTTACCAGACTAGCCGTGAAAACGTCATTCGCCGCCAGCAGGAAGAACTGCTGGAGCTGTCCACGCCGGTGGTCAAACTGTGGGACGGTGTGCTGGCCTTGCCATTGATCGGCACCCTCGACTCCCAGCGCAGCCAGACCGTCATGGAGTCGCTGCTGCAGCGCATCGTCGACACCGGTTCGGAAATCGCCATTATCGACATCACGGGCGTGCCCACCGTGGACACCCTGGTGGCGCAGCACCTGCTCAAGACCGTGACGGCCATTCGCCTGATGGGCGCCGATTGCATCATCAGCGGCATCCGCCCGCAGATCGCCCAGACCATCGTGCACCTGGGCCTGGACCTTGGCACCCTGACCACCAAGGCTAACCTGGCCGATGCCCTGAAGCTGGCCCTGACCCGCGTGGGCAGCGACCTCGGCCAGCGAGCCTGAGCCATGGAGCGTATCCCGATCCTGCAGATGGGGGAATTCCTGCTGGTGACCATCCAGGTGGACATGCATGACCAACTGGCCCTCACCCTGCAGGAAGACCTGACCGACCGCATCAGCAGCACCTCCGCCCGCGGCGTACTCATCGACATCTCGGCACTGGACATGGTCGACTCGTTCATCGGGCGCATGATCGCCAGCATATCGGGCCTGTCACGCATCATGGACGCCGAGACCATGGTGGTCGGCATGCAGCCTGCCGTAGCCATCACCCTGGTGGAACTGGGCCTGACGTTGCCTGGGGTAAGTACGGCCTTGAATGTGGAACGCGGCATGCAAGTGCTGCGTCAGCGTGTGACCCGCAAATGAATGTGCGCGACAGCGGTAGCCTGCCGGTGCGCATCGAGCAGGATGTAGTCCTTGCGCGCCAGTTGGCCCGCAAGCTGGCGGGCGAGTGCGGCATGCGCCTGGTCGACCTGACCAAGCTGGTCACCGCCGTCAGCGAGCTGGCCCGCAACACCGTGGTCTACGGCCGTGGCGGCGACATGGACTGGCAGGTGCTGGAGGACTTCGGTCGCGTGGGCCTGCGCCTGCATTTTCGTGACGAAGGCCCCGGCATTCCCGATATCGGCCTGGCGTTGACCGACGGCTGGACCTCGGGCGCTGGCATGGGCCTGGGCCTGACCGGCGCGCGGCGCCTGGTGGATGAGTTCGAGTTGGATACCGCGCCTGGCGAGGGTACCCGTGTGACGATCACACGATGGGCGTGAGCATCGCTGCCAGCCAGACCTGCGTCGTACCGTTGGCTGACCCCAGTGACGTTGGCCACGCTCGACGGATCGCGCAAAAACTTGCTCAGGCCCACGGTCATGACGAAACGGACGCCGGACGTGTCGCGCTGGTGGTGACCGAGCTGTGCACCAACGTGCTCAAGCATGCCGGGCACGGCGAGCTTCATCTGCGGGCGCTGCCGCGCGGTGACGGCAGGTTTGGCATCGAAGTGCTCACCCTCGATCGCGCCCAAGGGTTCGATGCCCAAGCCTGCCTGGCCGACGGCTATTCGTCGGCGGGTACCCAAGGCATTGGCCTGGGCGCCATCGCCCGCCAGGCTCAAGTCTTCGACGTCTATGCCGATACCCGGGGAGCCGTGGTCCTGGCGCGGTTGTATGCCCAGAATGACCCAGGTACTGACCTGCGCTTCGGCGTCAGCCAGCATGCCCTCAATGGCGACCCAGCCTGCGGCGACACCTGGCACCTGACATTCGATGGGCAGCGCGTGAGCGCCCTGGTGATCGACGGGCTGGGGCATGGCAGCGAAGCCGAAGCGGCAGCCCAGGCGGGCGCGGCAGTGTTCGCACAGGCACCGTTCGCCCACCCGCAGCAGCAGCTTCTGGCCATGCACCAGGCGATGGCAGGCACACGCGGTGGCGCCGTGGCCCTGGCGCACTACGACGGCTGCAATGCACGGCTGAGCTACACCGGCATCGGCAACATCGGCGCGAGCCTGGTCAATGGCAGCCAATCACGAGGCCTGGCGTCAATGCCCGGCATCGTCGGCGGGCAATTCAGAAAAACCCAAGTGTTCGACTACGCTGATCTGAACGGAAATGTGTTGATCATGTACAGCGATGGCCTGCAGTCCCGGTGGAACCTCAAGGATTACCCTGGCCTGGTGCACCGTCATCCGGCCGTGATCGCTGCGGTGCTACACCGCGACTTCTGCCGAGGCCGGGACGATGTCACCGTACTTGTCATCGACCTGGAGCTGCCCAATGGCTGATGCCGCACTGATTGCCCGCCTGCAAGCCGAGAACGACGCCTTGCGCGCCGAGCTGGATGAAACCAACCAGGGTGTGCTGGCGCTGTATGCCGAGCTGGATACCCAGGCTGAGCACCTGCGCCAGGCCTCGGACCTCAAAAGCCGCTTCCTGTCCTACATGAGCCATGAGTTCCGCACCCCGCTGGGCTCGATCTTGAGCATCACCGGCCTGCTGACCGACGAGCTCGACGGGCCGTTGTCGGCGGAACAGCACCGTCAGGTCACCTTCATCAGTACCGCTACCCGCGAGCTGTCCGACATGGTCGACGACTTGCTCGACTTGGCCAAGATCGAAGCCGGTCGCATCACCATTTCGCCGGCCTGGTTCGACATGTTCGACCTGTTCGCCGCCCTGCGAGGCATGTTCAGGCCCATCGTCGATGCCACGGCCGTGGACCTCATCTTCGAAGAACATGCCGGCCTGCCGCGGCTGTACACCGATGACAAGAAGCTGGCGCAGATTCTGCGCAACTTCATTTCCAATGCCCTGAAGTTCACCTCACAGGGCGAAGTGCGTATTTCCGCCTGCCTGGAAGGCGATGACAGTATCCGTTTCGCCGTGAGCGACACGGGTATCGGCATTGCACCGGAGCTGCTGGGTACCCTGTTCGAAGACTTCGCCCAGGTGGACTCGCCGTTGCAGAAACGCTTGCGCGGTACGGGCCTGGGCCTGTCGCTGTGCAAGCGTTTTGCCGAGCTGCTGGGAGGTCATGTGGGCGTCGAGAGCGAGCCGGGCGTCGGCTCCTGTTTCTTCGTGGTGATCCCGCTTGCCCTCGCCCCGGAGAGCACTGAATGAATGCCGATGTGCGCTTGCTGATCGTCGATGACAACGTTGCCACCCGCTACGCCATGCGCAGGCGGTTGGCGGTGCACGGGTACCAGGTACTGGAGGCCGGCACGGGCGGCGAGGGCCTGGCGCTGATCCGCGACAGCCAGATCGACGCCTTGATCCTGGACGTGAACCTGCCGGACATGAGCGGCTTCGACATCGTCCGGCTGCTGCGTCAGGACCCACGCACGGCGCTGCTGCCAGTGATTCATGTGTCGGCCGCGTCGATCCAGAGCGGCGACATCATCACCGGGCTGAACGCTGGCGCCGATGCCTACCTGATTCACCCCGTCGACCCGGACGTGCTGCTGGCCACCCTGCGCACCTTGCTGCGCGTGCGCGACACCGAGCGCGCATTGCGCCAGAGCGAGGCACGCTTTCGCGAGATTTTCACCAGTGTGTCGGCGCCGATTGCCGTGATGGACGCCCAGCTGAAGGTGCATGAATGCAACCAGGCGTTCAGCTACCTGATCCAGGACAACCGCCACCCCGAGCAGCTGCACGACTGCTTCGCCGATGGGCAGGAGGCGGCGCTGGCCAGCCTGCGCGAGCACCTCATGGCTGGCGAGCGCTGGCAGGGCACCTTGAGCATGCAGGTGCATGGCCATGTACGCGAGACCGAGTGGCAGCTTTCGCCGTATCAGGCGCCGGGTTTGTGCCTGGTGTTCGTCGAGGACATCACCGAGCACCGTCACCGCGAACGCTCGCACCTGGCCCGGCTGGACGACGCGACCAGCCAGTTGGCCCATGAAGTGGCCGTGCGCGAACGCACCGAGGCGCAGCTGGTGCAACTGCAAAAAATGGAGGCACTGGGCAGCTTGACCGGCGGCATCGCCCACGACTTCAACAACCTGCTGACCGGCATCATCACCAGCCTCGAACTGATCTGCAAACGGGTGGCCGAGAACCGTGTCGACAGAGTGCCGCGCTATGCCGAAGCTGCGCTCAGCTCGGCCAACAGCGCGGCTTCGCTGACCCATCGGCTACTGGCCTTCGCTCGCCAGCAACCGCTGGACACCCGGCCGGTGGACGTCAACCGCCACGTGCGCTCGCTCGAAGAACTGCTGACCCGCACCATTGGCGAGCGCATCACGTTGACCCTGAACCTCTCCACCCAACCGGCCATCGCCCTGGTCGACCCGGTGCAGCTGGAAAGCGCGGTGCTCAACCTGGTGATCAACGCCCGCGACGCGCTGCCCAAGGGCGGGCGGATCTGGCTCGACACGGCCGCCATCTGGTCCCAGGAAAACCCCAATCTTGCCGACGGCCCCTATGTGATGGTCAGCGTGCGCGACAACGGCACCGGCATCGAACCTGAGTTGCTGGACAAGGTGTTCGACCCGTTCTTCACCACCAAGCCCGTCGGGCAGGGCACCGGCCTTGGGTTGTCGACCATCTATGGTTTCGCCCGGCAGTCCAGCGGCCACGTGATGCTCAACAGCGTGGTGGGGCAGGGCACCGAAGTGGCGCTGATGCTGCCGGCCAGCGCGCAGGCAGCCGTGCCCGTGGTGCGCGAGCGTGGGCTCGATCTACAGGGTAACGGCGAGCATGTGCTGATCGTCGAGGACATGGCCTCGGTGCGGCTGTCGGTGGCCGAAGCGCTGGCCGATGCCGGCTACCACTGCACACTGGCTTCGACCACCGACCAGGCGCTGGAATACCTGCGCGACGACCCGAGCCTGGACCTGATGCTGACCGACGTTGGCCTGCCAACGCTCAGCGGCCGAGAGCTGGCCGACCTTGCCCGTGGCTACCGGCCCGAACTGCCTGTGCTGTTCATGACCGGCTATGCCGATGCCGCGTTGGACCGGCAGGCGTTTCTCGGCGATGGCATGGACATGCTGATCAAGCCGTTCCGTATGGGTGAGCTGCTGGGCAAAGTGAGGCAGGCCATCGGTAAGGTGTAGGACCCAACCTACAACCGAAGTTAATTAATCTGAAAATAAATGAGGTGTTTTCTCATTCTCGTTCGGCAGGTAGGGAAGGCCGGAATACAGGCCGCCCGCCGATACGCTACGGAGCGAGAGAATGAGTTCTACCCCGGTTTCACCGCGCCACCCCCTGAACCGAGCCCTGCGTGGCGCCTTGCTCGGGCTCGTGGTAGGCAGCCATGTCCTGCCAGCCCTGGCCCAGCCTGCGGCCACTGACAGCAGCAGCCCGCTCAAGCAGTGGAACATTCCGGCAGGCCCGCTGGCGCCAGCGCTCGATCGTTTTGCCAGGGAAGCCGGCATCAGCCTCTCGTATGACGCGCAAAGCGTGGCCCACCAGACGACGCCGGGCGTCCAGGGCTCGCTGGGTACCGCAGCGGCCTTGTCTTCGCTGTTGCAGGGCAGTGACCTGCAATCTGAACAGCAAGGCCCCAACGCCTACCTGTTGCTGCCCCAGCCCAAGCCCACCGGCCCGCTGGAGCTGGGCGCCACCGAGGACTACCGCCTGGCCCCGGTGATCGTCAACGCCAAGGTCAAGGCCAGCGCCGACGACGACATCAACTCGGTCGTGGCCAAGGAGCTTTGGGTGGGGGGCAAGGTCGCGACCAGCATCCTCAATACCCCGGCGTCGGTATCGGTGGTGACCCGCAAGGAGATGGAGCAGCGCAGCGTCAGCACCACCGAAGAAGCGCTGCAGTACACCCCAGGGGTGATCAGCGACTTCTATGGGTCGGACGACCGTAACGACTACTTCCAGATTCGCGGCTTCCAGGCCACCACCTACCGTGACGGCCTGACGCTCAGCTCCATGCGTGGCGTGCGCGAAGACCCTTACGCCTACGAGCGTATCGAGATCATTCGCGGCGCCAACTCCACCCTGTTCGGCCCCGCCGACCCAGGCGGCTCGGTCAACTTCGTGACCAAACAGCCACGGTTCGAGCGCTTCGGCCAGGGCTACGTGACCTACGGTTCGTACGACCATGCCGAGACCGGCATCGATGTGGGCGATGTGCTCAACGAAGGCGGCACCGTGGCGGGGCGCTTCACGGCCAAGCTGCAGGACAGCGACCGTGAGTACGACCATTCCCGGGACGACAGCCGCCTGGTGATGGGCGGGCTGACCTGGGCACCGAGCGACTTCACCTCGGCCACCGTGGTGCTGGACTACCTGAAGACCAACAGCTCGCCCAACAGCGGTGGCTACCCGCTGGACAAGGAGTACGACCGCAGCAAGTTCTTCGGCGAGCCCGGCTACAACTTCCACGATGTGGAGCGCACCAGCCTGTCCGGCAACATCACCCACGACTTCGACAACGGCTTTGTATTGCGTGGCAACCTGCGCTACAGCGAACTGACCGACGATTTTGGCTACGCCTACTTGAGCGACAGCCCATCGCGGGTGGGCACGACCATCCCGCGCTATGTGTTCGGCACCGACAGCGACGCCGACCAGCTCAACGGCAACCTGATGCTGCAATACGATGCGCAGTTCGAGCACATCGACAGCAGCACCCTGGTGGGGGTGGAGTACCTCGACTCCTCGACCAAGCAGCGCTCGGTCTATAGCCTCGCCACCCCGATCGACATCGCCAACCCGGTGTTCACCGGCGTGCCGCGTGGCATCGAGCCCTACAGCCGCAAGAAGCAGGACGTGACCACCAAGGCTGTGTTCATGCAGCAGAACCTTTCGTTCTACGACCGCGTCATCGCCACCGCTGGCGTGCGCAATGACTCCATGGATCTGTCCAGCACCGAGTACGTGGGTGGGGCCGCCAAGCAGAGCGACGATTTGTCGGAAACCTCGTATCGCGCGGCGCTCACCTACATCGTCAACGACGAAGTGTCGACGTACGTGAGCATGGTGGAGTCGGTGTCCCCACCCCAGGTGGGCGTCACCCCGCAAACCGGCAAGCAGTACGAAGTGGGCGTGAAGTACTCGCCCATCGGCATGGACGCGATGTTCTCCGCTGCGGTGTATGACCTGACCCAGGAAAACGTCACCATCGCTGTGGTACTGCCCAGCGGCATCATCGAACAGCAAACCGTCGGTGAGTCCCACGCACGCGGCCTGGACCTGGAAGCCAAGGCCCAGGTGACGGCTGATATCAGCGTGATTGGCGCCTATTCGTACATGGACACCGACGTGAAACGCGGGTCGCTGTATGACGGCTCTTCGCTCAAGGGCAACGCTTTTGCCACCGCACCCAAGCACTCGGCTTCGTTGTGGACGTACTACGACATTCCGGCGACCGACGTGAGTGTCGGGCTGGGCGCACGGTACGTGGGGGCTTACTACATGGATGCGGCCAACACCAAGAAGACCGACGGCACCACGTTGTTCGATGCGGCATTCAAGTACCAGATCGCCAAGGGCACCGACCTGGCGGTGAACGTGAGCAACCTGTTCGATGAACAGCACGTGGTGGGCTCGGGGACGGCTGATTATTACAACCCGGGGCGTGAGGTGACGGCGCGGGTGAGTTATAGCTGGTAAGCCATTATTTGGGGGGCTGAGCAGTGTCTGTAGAGGCTGCAATCGATGGCCTGTGCAGTCTGGCCGTTGTGAGCCGCACGGTAGGCCTTGAGCTCTAATGTGGAGCTGAAATGTTGGGGCCGCTTCGCGGCCCATCGCGGCCGGTCCGGCATCCCGGCGAGGCCGCGTCCACTAATACCGCGCAACCCTTAGTCCCGCACTATCAAGCAGCTAAAGGCTCGCTTGAACCTGAGCCACTGCCTCCTGCAGGCGTTCGGTGAATCCGGAGTAGGTCTGATGGGTCATCACCAGCCTGTCCACGGCGCGGGTCATGGCTACATACAGCAAGCGCATCTCATCGGCTTCGTCTTCGCCCTGCACCGGCATCTCGTGCAAGCGCGGAATCACCACGAACCCGAATTCCAACCCCTTGCTCGAATGCATGCTCACGATTTTCACCGTGTTCTCGCCATACAGCGCGTTGCGTTTGGAAACGGTCTTGGCGCTGGTGTACGGGATGCCCGCGGCCTTGAGTGTGTCCTCGACCCAGGTGGCCTGGAAACCTTCTCGGTAGATCACGGCCATGTCTTGCCAGGCCCGGCCGTTTGCCTGCTCATGCTCAAGCCGGGCGACAAGGCATTGGGCTTCCTGTACAAGCCCAGGGTGGCTGAGCAGTTGCGGCAAGTCGCCGCGCCGGCCTGCGCTTTGCGGGGCCAGTACCGGGATATGGTCGTCTTCGGCATCGCGGGCGCTGAGCAAATCCTTGGAAAACGCATGCGCGACCGACAGCACTTCCAGCGTATTGCGGTAGTTGATGCGCAAGATGGTGGTCCGCCCTGACGCCTTGATCCCTACACTGGCGAAGCTGAATGTCATCTTCGAGGCAAGGGTGGCCTTGCCGCGGTAGATGGCCTGGGCGTCGTCGTAGAGCACCAGCAGGTTTTCCTGCTCCTGGTCGAGTTGGTGAACGACCAGGCGGAACCACTCCGGTTTGAAGTCGTGGCCCTCATCGATCAGGATCGCGGCATACCGATCAGCGTCCAGCTTGCCGTCCGCCATGTGCTTGAGCACATCGTCTTCGAGCGCCTGGAAGAACTTCTGCCCCTGGAGTTGAGGGATGGGCAGCTGCGCATCGGTCAGCAGCTTGCGACACCAGGCATGAAAGCTCATGGCCACTACCTGAACGTCTTGCTGGTGCGCCTTGAGCACTTGGTTCAAGCGCGCTGCGAGGGTCTTGTTGTAGCACAACACCAGTACCGGCTTGCTGGAGGTGCGCGCCAGGTAGAGGCTGCGGTACACCAGGACCATGGTCTTGCCGCTGCCGGCCACGCCGTGAATCACCCGGTGCCCACTGCCCATGGAACGCGCCAGTTGCTCCTGCTGCAGGTCCATGACCTTGATCAGGCTGGGCATGGGCGCCTCCTGCTCACCGAACAGCCCGAACTGGGCACGTGCCGGGTTCAGGCGGATTTCCGGGAACAGGTGGTAACGCACGCGGTCCAGGTGCTCGTCCGACAGCGCCACGGGAAAGTGCTGCACGAACATGGCCTTGAAACGTTGTTCGAACAGGCCTGCATCCACGGTTTCGAACATTTCGTCCTTGCAGATGACACGCACGCTTTGCAAGGCCGAGCCGGCTTGCAGCGAGGTGAATTCCTTGCGCGTCATCTCTGGCAGCACGACGCCCCAGGTGTAGGGCATCAACAGTTTGCCCGCTCGGATAGAGCCTGGCTTCTGGGTCAGCGCGGGGTCCTTTTCCAGCGTTTCCTTCGTTTCGAACGCGTTCTTGCGGGCCTGCGCCATGGGGTTGATGACGGTGACTTCGCGACCGTGCTCGAGCTTGATGACCTCGTTGATCGTCACCTCTTTCAGCGAGCTCAGCTTCCAGTCCTTGACCTCGAGAATGAGCAAGCCCACTTCAGGGTGCAGGAGGACGAAGTCCGGCTGCAGCCCCTTTGGGCCAACCGGCACGTTGAACCAGCATAACCAGTCATCGGGGAGTTTCTTTTCGAGGCGCTCAGCCAGGCGTTTTTCCCCGGGCGAGTCGAAACGGCACGCGCCGAGTGTTGGGATGATTTGGGCCATATCCTTATTGTCCATATCCAAAACGACGCGCCACAGTAGGATTTATCCTTCTGCAGTGCAAATCTGAACCACTGTCCTGCACCCGATCTGACGGTCAGATAACCCGAGCGTAATGGCTTGCCTAGTTCGCAGGCATCAACGTCTTGATCAATGCGCGCACCGTCCCCGGCAGGGCCTCCAGCTCCCGGACGAGTATGCTGCGTTCGCGCTCGGCCCAGGGTTCGTCCAGGGCGATGGTCACCAGGTTCATGGTGTGGCTGTGGCGCGATGCGGATGACTCGGGAATGATGCCGATGCCCACGCCTGCCTCGACCATGCGGCAGATGGCCTCGAAACCCGACAGCTGGATACGCAGGGCCAGGGTTTCACCCATGCGCTCGACCTGGTCGCGCAGAAAGGTCAGCAGGGTGCTGCCGTCGTGCAGCCCGATGTGCTGGTAGGCCAGGGTCTGTTTCAACGTCACCTGGCGGCGGTTGGCCAGCTCGTGGCCGGCGGGCACGATCAGCACCAGCCGATCGGTGCTGAAGTGCATCACCTGCAGGCCGCTGGCCTCCACAGGGCCGGCGATGATGCCCATGTCGGTGCTGCCATCGAGCACGCCTCGCACGATGTCGCGGGACAGGCGTTCCTGCAGGTCGACCGTGACACCCGGCCGTTGCGCCAGAAAGCCTGCCAGCACCTCGGGCAGAAACTCGGTCACCGCCGTGGTGTTGGCAAAGATGCGGATATGCCCCGCCGAATCGCCGCCGAACTGAGTGAACTCCGCCTTCAGGTAATCGACCTGGCGCATCACCAGGCGTGCGTGGGTCAACAGCGTGTGCCCGGCCGGGGTCAGTTCGACGCCGCGGCTGTCGCGGTACAGCAGGCGTGTGTCGAGCTGCGCTTCCAGCGCCTTGATACGCGCACTGGCGGCGGCCGGGGAGAGGTGGGCACGGCGGGCGCCCTGGGTCAGGCTGGGAGATTCGCCGATGTGGATGAACAGGCGCAAGTCAGCCAGATCGAAGTGCATGGGCAAGTCCTGGGTAGGGAAGGCGTTCGGCATTTATGAACGCCGGGTTATGGAAATGCAAATTCACAGAATGCGCGACAGGCTCGCATGATCGTCCCTGTCGCCTGCGCAGCGTCGATGACGCGCCTGCAAGCGGCCTGCCATAACAACAATTCCAGAGGCCCACCCATGCCCACTACGCCCTTTGATTACAGCCCCTGGCTCGGCCGCACCGAGCACGCCTGGGATGTGCTCAGCCGCAACCTGGTGCAGCGCATCGCGGCGACGTTCGGCGAGACCGCCCCGGCCCATGGCGAGGCGTTGCCGCCGCTGTGGACCTGGTGCTTCTTTCAAGACCCTGTACCCGAAGCGCAACTGGGCACCGACGGGCACCCGGCACGCGGGGGCTTTCTGCCGCCGGCTGACGGGCGCAACCGCATGTGGGCCGGTGGCCGGGTCGAGTTCATCGCCCCGCTGGTGGTCGGCGGCGAGGCGCAGCGTACCTCGACCATCCTGCACATCGAGGAGAAACACGGCCGCAGCGGCGCCTTGCTGTTCGTGACGGTGCGCCATGACTACACCCAGCACGACCAGCTGTGCATCCGCGAAGAGCAGGACATCGTCTACCGCGAGCCGACCCCGCCCAAGGCGAGCACGGGCGAGCCTTGTGAAACCGGCACCTGGGGTGAAACCGTCACGCCCACCGCGACCCTGTTGTTCCGCTATTCGGCGGTCACTTTCAACGGCCACCGCATCCATTACGACTACCCCTATGTCACCGCCACCGAGGGATACCCGGACCTGGTGGTGCACGGCCCCCTGATCGCGACGCTCAACCTGCGGGCCTTTCTGCGCGCCAACCCCGGTGCCCGCCTGCGCCGCTACAGCTACCGCAGCCTGCGCCCGCTGACCCTGCCCACGCCCTTCCAGCTCAGCGGCTGCCTCGACGGCCCAGGCCAGGCGCGCCTGTGGGCCGGCAACGCTGCCGGCGTGGCGCAAAGCGCCGACGTCACCTTCGACTGACCCCCTTTCAGCACCGTAGAGAAGCCTGCCATGCACAGCTACGACAGCGATGACCTCAACGCCATCCGCGAAGGCGTGCGCGCCTTGTGCGCCGAATTTCCGGCCGAATACTGGCGCACCCTGGACGAGCAGAAGGCCTTCCCCGAAGCCTTCGTCAAGGCCATGACCGACGCCGGCTGGCTGTCGGCGATGATCCCCGAGGCCTACGGCGGTTCAGGGCTGGGCCTGGCCGAGGCGTCGGTGATACTCGAGGAAGTGAACCACTGCGGTGGCAACTCCGGCACCATCCACGGGCAGATGTACAACATGTTCACCTTGCTGCGCCACGGCAGCGAGGAACAGAAACGTCATTACCTGCCCAAGCTGGCCAGCGGCGAGCTGCGCCTGCAGTCGATGGGCGTGACCGAACCGACCACCGGCACCGACACCACGCAGCTCAAGACCACGGCCGTGCGCGAGGGCGACGACTACGTGATCAATGGGCAGAAAGTGTGGATCTCGCGCATCCAGCATTCGGACCTGATGATTCTGCTGGCGCGTACCACGCCGCTGGCGCAGGTCACGCGCAAGTCCGAAGGCATGTCCATCTTCCTGGTGGACCTGCGCACGGCCATTGGCAACGGCCTGACCGTGCAGCCGATTGCCAACATGGTCAACCACGAAACCAACGAGCTGTTCTTCGACAACCTGCGCATCCCGGCCAGCAGCCTGATCGGCGAGGAGGGCAAGGGTTTTCGCTACATCCTCGACGGCCTGAACGCCGAGCGTACGCTGATCGCTGCCGAGTGCATCGGCGACGGGCGCTGGTTCGTCGAAAAGGCCAGCCAGTACGCCCGCGACCGCGTGGTGTTCGGCCGCCCGATCGGCCAGAACCAGGGCGTGCAATTCCCCATCGCCGAAGCCCACATCGAACTGGAGGCGGCCGACCTGATGCGCTGGCGGGCGTGCGCCGAGTACGACAGCGGCGCCAACGCCGGTGCTGCCGCGAACATGGCCAAGTACTTGGCAGCCAAAGCCTCGTGGGAGGCGGCCAACGCCTGCCTGCAAACCCACGGCGGCTTCGGCTTTGCCAACGAGTACGACGTGGAGCGCAAATTCCGCGAGACCCGCCTGTACCAGGTGGCGCCGATTTCCACCAACCTGATCCTGTCGTACGTGGCCGAGCACCTGCTCGAGCTGCCGCGCAGCTTCTGAAGGAGGGTATGCCCATGCGTGATACCCAAGCACTGGCCACCTTCCTGGCCGACCTGCGCTACCAGGACATCCCGCCCTCCGTGCTGGCGCGTACCGAAGACCTGTTCCTCGACTGGCTCGGCTCGGCCCTGGCCAGCCAGGGCGCGCACCCGGTGCCGCTGTTCGAGCGCTACGCCGAGCGCATGGGGCCACCTGCCGGTAAAGCCCGGTTGATGAGCACCGGCCGTGGCACCTCGCCGTATTTCGCTGCGTTGGTCAATGGCGCAGCGTCGCACCTGGTGGAGCAGGACGACCTGCACAACAGCTCGGTGCTGCACCCGGCCACGGTGGTGTTTTCCGCAGCCCTGGCTGCCGCGCAGGACCTGGACAAGTCGGGGCCGGACCTGCTGCTGGCGGCTGTGGCCGGCTACGAGGCTGGCATTCGCATCGGCGAATTCATGGGCCGCTCGCACTACCGCATTTTCCACACCACCGCCACCGTCGGCACCCTGGCGGCGGCTGTCGCGGTGGGCAAGCTGATGGACTTCGACCAGGCCCAGTTCATCAACGTGCTGGGCAGTGCCGGCACTCAGGCGGCCGGGCTGTGGGAGTTCTTGCGCGATGCGGCCGATTCGAAACAGCTGCACACGGCCAAGGCCGCTGCCGACGGGCTGTTGGCGGCGTACCTGACCGCCGATGGCCTGAGCGGGGCGCGCAACATTCTGGAAGGCGACCAGGGCCTGGCGGCCGGCATGTCCAGCGACGCCGACCCGGCCCGCCTGTCGGACCGCCTGGGCAGCCGCTGGGCGCTGGCCGAAACCTCGTTCAAGTTCCACGCCTCGTGCCGCCACACCCACCCGGCGGCCGATGCCTTGCTCGAACTGATGCAGCGCGAAGGGCTGCGCCACGGCGACATCGCCGAGGTGATCGCCCACGTGCACCAGGGCGCCATCGACGTGCTCGGCCGGGTGAAGGTGCCCACCAGCGTGCACCAGGCCAAGTTCTCCATGGGCACGGTGCTCGGCCTGATTGCCGTGCACGGCAGCGCGCAGTTGCTGACATTCCGCGACCTGGCCCTGAGCGACCCGGACGTGGCGGGGTTCCGCGACAAGGTGCGCATGCAGCTGGACCCCGAGGTGGACGCCGCCTATCCGGCCCGGTGGCTGGGCCGGGTAGAAGTGGGCTGCAAGGACGGGCGCCGCTTCACTGCTGCCATTGACGAACCCAAGGGCGACCCCGGCAACACCTTGTCCCGCGCGGAACTGGAGGACAAGTTCCAGTGCTTGCTGGCCTACGCCGGCCAGCGCAGTGCGGCCGACGGCCGTGCCTTGATCCAACGTGTCTGGCAGCTGCGCGATACCCGCTCGCTGGCCGACCTGCCATGACTCCCGCACAGGACCTTGCCATGAGTGCATCTGCCCCCCGCCCCCTGGACGGCATCACCGTCGTCAGCCTGGAACACGCCATCGCCGCGCCGTTCTGCACCCGCCAACTGGCCGACCTGGGCGCCCGGGTTATCAAGGTCGAACGCCCCGGCAGCGGTGATTTTGCCCGAGGCTATGACCAGCGCGTCGACGGCCTGGCGTCCCACTTCGTGTGGACCAACCGCTCCAAGGAAAGCCTGACCCTGGACCTGAAGCAGCCTCAGGCCGATGCCATCCTCGAAGGGCTGCTGGCCAAGGCCGACGTGCTGGTGCAAAACCTCGCACCTGGCGCTGCGGCGCGCATGGGCCTGGGGTTCGAGGCCCTGCATGCGCGCTTCCCGCGGCTGATCGTGTGCGATATTTCCGGCTACGGTGAAGGTGGCCCCTATGAGAAGAAAAAGGCCTACGACCTGCTGATTCAAAGCGAAGGCGGTTTCTTGTCGGTCACCGGCAGCCCAGGCGAGGAGGGGATGGCCAAGGCTGGATGCTCGGTGGCCGATATCGCCGCTGGCATGTACGCCTATACCGGCGTGCTTTCGGCCCTGCTGTTGCGTGATCGCACCGGGGTGGGTAGCCGCGTCGACGTGTCCATGCTCGAAAGCCTGGTGGAGTGGATGGGTTACCCCATGTACTACGCCTACAACGGCGCACCGCCACCGCCTCGCGCGGGTGCTTCGCACTCGACCATCTACCCGTACGGCCCTTTCCCCACAGGCGATGGCGGCACGGTGATGCTGGGGTTGCAGAACGAGCGTGAATGGCAGCTGTTCTGCGAGAAGGTGCTGCTCGACCCGGCGTTGGCCACTGACGAGCGCTTCTGCGCCAATTACCTGCGCTCGGAGAACCGCGACCTGCTGCGCCAGATCATCGTCGACGGTTTCGCCGCGCTGAGCCTGGAAGACGTCGTGGCGCGCCTTGAGACCGCCCAGATCGCCAACGCCCGAGTCAACGACATGCAAGGGGTGTGGCAGCACCCCCAGTTGCAGGCCCGTGACCGCTGGCGCGAGGTGGACAGCCCGGCGGGCAAGCTGCCGTCCCTGCTGCCGCCGGGGCGCAACGCGGCCTTCAGCCCGCGCATGGACCCGGTGCCTGCACTGGGCCAGCACACCGCCGCGATCCTGGCCGAGCTGGGGTATGGCGATGATCAGCAGGCGCAATTGAACAGCGCAGGCGTGGTTTAGTAGAGGAGCAAAAGCATGCCATACCCCATCGTTCGCTCCGCCCTGTTCGTGCCCGGTAGCCGCCCGGAGCGCTTCACCAAGGCCCTGGCTGCCGGTGCCGATGCCGTGATCGTGGACTTCGAAGACGCGGTCGAAGAACCGCTCAAGGCCCAGGCCCGCGAGCACCTGGCGCGCTTTCTGGGCGAACACCCCGACGCCCGGGTGTGGGTGAGGGTCAACGCACCCAGCCATGCAAACCACGCCGAGGACTTGCAATTGTGCGCGCAGCATCTGGGCGTGACCACGGTGCTGCTGCCCAAAGTCGAGAGCGCCGCACAGGTGGCGGTTGCCGCCCGGACGGGCAAAGCCGTCGTGCCGATCATCGAGACCGCCAAGGGGCTGTTGGCCCTTGAACGTATCGCCGGCGCCGAGGGCGTCGAGCGCTTGTCGTTCGGCAGCCTGGACCTGGCGCTGGACCTTTGCCTGAACACCGACAGCCCGGCAGGCCAACGCTTCATCGACCAGGCCCGCATGGCCGTGCAACTGCATTCCCGGGGCGCCGACCTGGCGCCGCCGCTGGACGGTGTGTTTCCTGCGATCCGCGACCCGCAAGGGCAGCGCGAGGCCATGCGCCATGCCTACGACATGGGCTATGGCGGGGCGCTGTGCATTCACCCAAGCCAAGTGCCGGTGATTCACGAGGCCTTGCAGCCCAGCGAGCACGAACTGGCCTGGGCGCAGCGCGTGCTCGAGGGCAGCGCAGCGGCGGGTGGGGCAGGGGCCTTCCAGCTGGACGGGCAGATGGTCGATGCCCCGGTGGTGTTGCGCGCGCAACGCCTGCTGGCATTGGCCCATGCTGGCTAGTGGCTAGTGGCTAGTGGCTAGTGGCTATGGTCCAGGCCAAGGGGCGGCGTTCGTTTTTGCCGAACGCAGCCTTACACAAAAGCAGATTCCCCAAACACCTATACTTGCGCCACCGTAATCTTGGCTACGCTTCCCTGCTGACCTTACCAACAACAATAACAGGTGAAACCCATGTTGAAGCTGACCCAGGCGCTGTTCTGCGCCGCCGCCGTCTCCCTGACCTCGTTCGCTTACGCCGCGGACCCGGTCATCATCAAGTTCGCCCACGTGGTGGCCGACAGCACGCCCAAAGGCCAGGGCGCGCTCATGTTCCAGAAGCTCGTGGAGGCCGATGACAAGCTCAAGGGCAAGGTCAAGGTCGAGGTTTACCCCAACTCGTCGCTGTTCGGCGACGGCAAGGAAATGGAAGCGCTGCTGCTGGGCGACGTGCAGATGCTGGCGCCCTCGCTGGCCAAATTCGAGCACTACAACAAGCAGGTGCAAATCTTCGACCTGCCGTTTCTGTTCGACAACCTGGCGGCGGTCGACCGCTTTCAGCAGGGGCCCCAGGGCAAGGCGCTGCTCACCTCCATGGAAGACAAGGGCATCCGCGGCCTGGCTTACTGGCATAACGGCTTGAAGCAGCTGTCGGCTAACAAGAAGATCCTGCTGCCCAAGGATGCCCGTGGCCTGAAGTTCCGCGTACAAGCCTCCAGCGTGCTGGAAGAGCAGTTCAAGGCCGTGCGCGCCAACCCGCGCAAGATGAGTTTTGCCGAGGTGTACCAAGGCTTGCAGACCGGCACCGTCAACGGCACCGAGAACACCTGGTCGAACTACGAAAGCCAGAAGGTCAACGAAGTGCAGCCGTTCTTCACCGAGACCGACCACGGCCTGATCGACTACATGGTGATCACCAACGCCAAGTTCTGGAACGGCCTGCCTGAAGATGTGCGCACCGAACTGCAGGGCATCATGGACAAGGTCACCGTCGAGGTGAACAAGCAGGCCGAGGCGCTGAACCAGGCCTCGCGGCAGAAGATCATCGACGCCAAGACCAGCGAGGTCGATGCGCTCACCCCCGAGCAGCGTGACGAATGGCGCAAAGCCATGCGTCCGGTCTGGGACAAGTTCGAAGGCCAGATTGGCGCCGACCTGATCAAAGCCGCCCAGGACGCCAACACAGCCTCTTGATTGGCCCCGCCTGCAGCCGCCCCTGCGTGGGCGGCTCAGCCTCATTCTGCGCGGAGAATGCCCATGCAAACGTTACGGCGCGTCTGGGAGCGCTTCGAGGAAGGCATGATCGCCTTTCTTCTGGCGGCCATGACCCTCATCACCTTCATCTACGTAGCGCTGAACAACCTCTACACGATGTTCTACAACTTGAGCGACCGTTGGACCTTTGCCAGCGAGCCGCTGTTGAACATCGGTGACCACTTGATGGGCTACGCCCAGGAAATGACCTGGAGCATCGCCCTGACCAAGGCCCTGTTTGGCTGGCTGATCTTCTTCGGCATCGCCTATGGAGTACGTACCGCCGGCCACCTTGGGGTCGATGTGCTGGTCAGGCGCACCCGCAAGCCGGTGCAGCGTGTGCTGGCCATGGTTGCCTGCGCCTGTTGCCTGGCGTATGCCGGGCTGTTTCTGATTGCCAGCATCAAATGGGTCAGCGCTGTGCTGGCGGCTGGCATCGGGGCCGAAGACCTGGACCGCTACGGCATCAAGATCGGCCACATCGCGATGATTGTGCCCTTCGGGTTCGCTTTGATCATCGTGCGCTACCTGGAAATCCTCTACCGCATCTACACCCACCGCCAGATCAACCTGGGCCTGGCCGACGAAGCGGCCGAGGCGAGCAAGCTGGCCAACCCCGGTGAGGAGTCGCAGCAATGACCGTTATCTGCCTGTTCCTGCTGCTGTTCATCTTCATGTTCCTGGGCGTGCCCATTGCCATTTCCCTGGGCCTGTCGGGGGCGGTGTCGATTCTGCTGTTCAGCCAGGACTCGCTCAGTTCGTTGGCGATCAAGCTGTTCGAAACCTCTGATAGCTACACCTTCCTGGCCATCCCCTTCTTCCTGCTGTCTGGCGCCTTCATGACCACCGGCGGCGTGGCGCAGCGGCTGATCGATTTTGCCAACGCCTGCGTAGGGCACATTCGGGGCGGCCTGGCCATTGCCGCCGTGCTGGCCTGCATGTTGTTCGCTGCGTTGTCCGGCTCGTCGCCGGCCACGGTGGCGGCAGTGGGTTCGATCGCTGTGGCCGGCATGGTGCGCTCGGGGTATCCGAAGGAATTCGGCGCCGGCATCATCTGTAACGCCGGTACGCTGGGCATCCTGATCCCCCCGTCGATCGTGATGGTGGTCTATTCAGCCGCGACCGAAACGTCGGTGGGCAAGTTGTTCATGGCTGGCGTGATCCCTGGGATCTTGCTGGGCGTGTCGCTGATGGTAGCCATCTACATCGTGGCGCGGGTCAAGAAGCTGCCTGCCCAGCCACGTGCCAGCTTCCGCGAATGGCTTACGGCCGCGCGGCGGGCGTTCTGGGGGCTGTTGTTGCTGGTGATCATCCTGGGCGGCATCTACAGCGGCATGTTCACCCCCACTGAAGCGGCGGCCGTGGCGGCGGTGTACTCGGCGTTCATCGCCCTGTTCGTGTACAAGGACATGACCTGGCGCGAGTGCCCCAAGGTGTTGCTGGAGTCCGGGCGGCTGACCATCATGCTGCTGTTCATCATCGCCAACGCCATGCTGTTCGCCCATGTGCTGACCACCGAGCAGATCCCGCAGCAGATCACCCAGTGGGTGCTCTCCGAAGGCCTGACGCCTATCGGCTTCCTGATCATGGTCAACGTGGTGCTGCTGATTGCCGGCAGCTTCATGGAGCCGTCGGCGATCATCCTGATTCTGGCGCCGATCTTCTTCCCCATCGCCATGGAACTGGGCATCGACCCGATCCACCTGGGCATCGTGATGGTGGTGAACATGGAGATTGGACTGGTTCACCCGCCAGTGGGGTTGAACCTGTTCGTGACCAGTGCCGTGACGGGCCTGACATTGGGCCAGACCATTCGCGCAGCGCTGCCGTGGCTGTCGATCTTGTTGCTGTTCCTGATCCTGGTCACCTACGTGCCGTACATCTCCCTGGCGCTGCCAGAGTTTCTCGGCATGCCCTAACCAGCGGCTCGATCAACCCCGCCACTGCACCGACGCCACCGCCTACCCGGCGGTGGTTTCACTTTCGGCCAAGGGGGCAGGGGTGTAGGTTGACCTTCCAAGGGTGCCACCAGCCCGCCAGCCTTCCACAAGCCCCGAGCGGACCCACCATGACAACAACAAGATCACTGCTGTGCCTTGCCATCGCCTGCGCCTGGCTCACCAGCCCCGCGGCCCAGGCCGCCAACACCGCCGACAACCCGTGCAAGACCACCGCCGAATGCGCCGAGCAGGCTCGCAAGATCGGCGCCTTCGTGGAAAAGACCCCCAACGGCCAGCGCCACGGCGAGACTCAGTTCGACTACCTCAACCGCATCAACAAAGCCTCGCTGGTGATGCTCAAGGAAACCGGCATCGTCACCGCCGAACAGGCCGCGACCATTGCAGGCGGGGTACGCCACGCCATCGACCAGGCCACCCAGCCAGACGGCAAGCGCCCCAGCGATGTGTTGCAACTGGAGCAGATCATCACCGACAAGGTCGGCCCCGAGGCCTCGCTGATTCACTCAGGCCGCAGCCGCCAGGACATGTACGCCACCTACCGCCTGGCCTCGCTGCGCCGCCACGTGCTGGCCTACGGCGACGCCCTGGACGCAACCCGCCAGCGCTTGCTCACCCTGGCCGCCCAGCACGTCGATACCCTGGTGCCGGCCTACACCAACGGCGTGCAAGCCATGCCCATCAGCTACGCCCATTACCTGCTGGCCTACGAGGCCTCGTTCGAGCGCGACGCCCAACGCCTGCACGAACTCTACGCCCGCCTGAACCTCAGCCCCATGGGCACCGCCGTGCTGGCCAATTCCGGCTACCCCATCAACCGCGAGCGCCTGGCCCAACTGCTGGGCTTTGACGGCGTGCGCGAGAACTCGCTGGACGCAAGCCAAGTCTCGACCTACGACATCCCGCTGGAAGCCGCCGGCCTGGTCTCGTCCTCGGCCATTCGCATCGGCGCCTTCATCGGCGACATTCACACCCAGTACCACCAGACCCGCCCCTGGCTGCTGCTCGACGAAGGCGCCACCTACACCAGCAGCGCCATGCCGCAAAAGCGCAACCCTGGCCTCTTGATGCGCACCCGCGAAGCCGCCTCCGACGTGGTCGGCCTGGCCAACGCCACCACCCTGCGCGCCCACAACGTCACCACCGGCATGACCGACTACAAGGCCGCCTTCGACGACCTGGGCCTGTTCCGCTCCACGGGGGACATGTTCAAGCGCCTGGACCAGGTGCTCGACGCCCTGAAAATCAACGCCGCACGCGCCGAAGAAGAACTGGACGCCGACTGGACCACCTCCATGGAACTGGCCGACACCCTGGAGCGCAAGCACCACGTCCCCTTCCGCATCGGCCACAGCTTCGCCTCGCTGATCGTCGAAAAAGCCCGCGCCGACGGCACCTTGCCCAAGGACTTCGCCTACGCCGATGCGCAGGCGTTGTTCACCCAGGCGGCGGACAAATACAAATGGAAGGACAACACCCTGCCCCTGAGCGAAGCGGATTTCCGCGCCAGCCTGTCCCCCCGCGCCATGGTGCAAAGTCGCAAGGGTACTGGTGGGCCGCAGCCTGAAGAAGTGCGGCGCATGTTGGCTGAGGCCCAGGCGCGATTGAAGGCGGATCAGGCGTGGATGGAGCAGCGGCGGCAGAAGCTGGTGGATGCGGATGCGGGGTTGGACAAGGCGTTTGATGGGCTGACGAAGCGGTGATCTAGCAGGGGCGCGTGCTCCGATGACTCGGTGATTCGGCGGGCGCACGCGATCCGTGTGGGAGCGGCCTTGCGCCGCGATGGGCCGCATAGCGGCCCCGGCGATTTGAGCTGCGGGCTGAAATCCTGGGGCCGCTTCGCAGCCCATCGCGGCGCGAGGCCGCTCCCACAGTAGTAGATCGCGTGACCTGGAAAAGATCTCAACCGACCCCCGAAACATTTTGAACCAAAAATCTCACCCCCCTCTCCATCCGTAAACGAAGCGGCTAAATAAACCGCGGCGAACCCCGGCATCCCCTTGCATGCACCCGGGCCTTTTACTGCTGGTAGCGGAGCCTCAAATGATCCAAACCCCCTTGCTGATCGGTTTCATCGTCATGGCCCTGGCATCACTGGCCATCTACATCAAAGGCGCACACTACGGCCCGCTTCTGGGCCACACCCTCATCCACGCCGCCGTCCCCTTCATCGCCGCCACCGCCTACCTGTGCATGTACCTGGGCGTCGGCAACCTGATCAAAGTCGACGGCAGCGTCACCTACCTGGCCCGCTACGTGGACTGGGCCTTCACCACCCCACTGCTGTTGGCCGGCGTCGTCAGCTCCGCCTACTACGGCACCCGCGACCTGTACGGCAAAAGCGGCTACATCACCGCCATCGTCACCCTCGATGTGATCATGATCGTCACCGGCCTGATCGCCTCCCTGGCCCCTTACGGCGTGATCAAATGGGTGTTCTTCGCCTGGTCCTGCGCCGCCTTTGCCGGCGTGCTGTACCTGCTGTGGAAACCTGTCGCCAGCATCGCCAGCCAACAACCCGGCGTCAGCCCCGCCTACCGCCGCAACGTAGGCTTTCTCACCGTGCTGTGGCTGATCTACCCCGTGGTCTTCGCCGTCGGCCCTGAAGGCTTCTGGGCCGTGAGCGACGCCACCACCGTATGGGTATTCCTGGTGCTCGACGTGCTGGCCAAGGTCGTCTACGCCTTCACTTCGGAACGTAACCTGCGCGCCGTGCCGGTAGGCCGAGGCTACTGAGCATGACCTGCACAGGGCGCAGCTGGCGCGCCCTTGTGGGGCTGGCGATAGCGGCCAGCCTTGCAGGCGGGCTGGCACCGCTGGCTTACGTGCTGCTGGTCGGGCTCGGGCTTGGCCTGCTGCATGGGGCAAGCGACCTGTACCTGATCGAGCACGGGCAGCGCAGGCGCTTTGTGCTCAGTTACCTAGGCGTGGCCGTGGTGTGCGCCTTGGTCTGGCAAGTGGCGGGGGCGCTGGCGCTTACCGCCTTTTTATTACTGTCGGTTTGGCACTTCGCCCATGAGGACGAGGTGTTCCAGCGGCGGCATGAACAGATAGCGCTGGGGCTGTTCATCCTGGGCGGGCCTGCGGTGCTGCACAGTGACGCAGTAGCCCAATTGCTCAACCTGGCGATGGCGGCCGGTGCCTCTTCTGCCTTGGGCGGATGGCTAGCGGTGACGCTGGCGTGTGCCGGCCTGATTGCTCTCGGTGTGCTGCTGATGAATGCCTGGCAACAGCGTGACCTACGACTGGCGCTGACCTTGCTGCTGGTGGTGGTAACCCCGCCGCTGATCGGGTTTGCGCTCGGGTTCTACCTGCTGCACGCCGAACCCCAAACCCGTGTGCGCGAGCGCATGGTAGGTGCCTTGTCGATGGGCGACTACCTGCATCGCACCTGGCCAGTGCTCGTCGGGGCAGGGGTGTTTGCCCTGGTGGGTGGGGCTGTGTTCTGGCAGCAGGAGCAGACCGGCATTCGGGCGCTGTTCGTGGTGCTGGCGGCATTTGCACTGCCGCATATGGTGGTGTTGCCACGTTTTCTCTCGGGGCGCGCAGTGCCCCAGGTGCCGGGCCCGGTTTGACCTGATCGACAGCCCCGGCGCGCAGGTGCGCCGGGGGACCGGGGTCAGCGCATCATGCCCAGTTCAGCGTCGTCCAGCAGGGCTTTGCCGAGTGCGCAGAGGTAGTGGGCGGCCCAGATCAGTTTGGGTTTGTCTTCCATCAAGCCTTCGAGGGTGAGGTCGCGGGCGTAACCCATCAATTCCGAAGCTTGTTCGCGGGCGTGTTGGCAGGGGATGCCGGGTTCGATGCGGAACAGCGCGTGGGTGTGGTTTTCGCCTTGGTAGAAGACGGTTTGGCCTGGGGTGCAGGGTGTGTGTGCGGTGGACATGGGTGTGGCTCCCTGAAGTTTTTTGGGCTGGCTGTTTTTGTGTCGCGGCTGGGTTACTGCCATTTTGATTGAGCCAGGGGCTTGAGGGTTAGTGCGTGGGGTGTCGCGAGGGAGGGTGATGGATTTGGAGGAAGGCGGATTCCAGCAGGCGGCGCAGGGATTCGAGCTCGTGCATGGAGGCCATGATCAGTGGGGCTGCCGGGGAGCGGGGCTGCATGAGGAGGGCTTGTTGGGCCACGGCTTCGGCGCAGAGGGCGTAGTCGACGGCTAGGGTTAGGGTGTCTTCCAGGGTGGCGGGTGGAGGTGGTGGATCCGGGACGATCTTCAGCATGTTCTGGTCCTCAGTGGAGCGACCAACGCTTGCTGTCAAACAAGTGGTGGCAGCTGTGCATGGGTTGACAGACCGGTGAAGACCAAACCGGCGCACACGAGGTGCCCCACACACAGCCGCCATAGGCAATCCGCGTGTTTGGTCGTCATCAGCCTGTCAAAGCTAGTCGTTGATGTGCAACGACGTGCTGAGACTAAGGGGGCGGAAAAACGACCGCAATGGGAAAGGTAGGTTGGGAGTATCTTTGGGAAATGGACTACAGGGAAGGAAAAAAATCCGAAAGTTTGGGGTTGTTTTAGACGTACTGGCTATGGATGTGCCAGAGCTTTAGCGCTGCGATTAATGCAGGGCACTGAAGCGGCAAACTGCGGCTAGCCAAGAAGGTGGCAGCTCTACGTGAGTTAGCCGACCGGGACGTCAGGCACCCGGCGCACCCAAGGTGCCTCACGCAGAGCAGCCATAAGCAGCACGGTGAGACTGCCGTGTGTTCCTAGGGTGTGCAATGGGGAATCGGCTCGGCGTATGTCTTTGGAAAGTCACCTACAGGAAGAGAGTCTGATTCTTTTCTGTGGGTGGAAAGGCAGTGTAAGTCAGCCGAATCTCGCTTGCCGGTATTTGCTTGGGGCAAGACGATAGAGCCTCGCAGGTATTTCATTAGCCAATCCCTTAAGAACTCCCGTGCCTCCTGACCTCGTGCGAGTCCCGGCGTAATGAGCAGCTTCATTTCGCCGGGATCTGCAGGCTCAGCGCATCGTGCCCAGTTCAGCGTCGTCCAGCAGGGCTTTGCCGAGTGCGCAGAGGTAGTGGGCGGCCCAGATGAGTTTGGGTTTGTCTTCCATCAAGCCCTCGAGGGTGAGGTCGCGGGCGTAACCCATTAACTCCGAAGCTTGTTCGCGGGCGTGTTGGCAGGGAATGCCTGGCTCGATGCGGAACAGCGCGTGGGTGTGGTTTTCGCCTTGGTAGAAGACGGTTTGGCCTAGGGTGCAGGGGATGTCTGCGGTGGACATGGGTGTGGCTCCCTGAAGTTTTTGGGCTGGCTGTTTTTGAGCTGCGGCTGGGTTACTGCCGTTTTGCTTGAGCCAGGGGCTTGAGGGTTAGTGCGTGGGGTGTCGCGAGGGAGGGTGGTGGATTTGCAGAAGGGCGGATTCCAGCAGGCGGCGCAGGGATTCGAGCTCGTGCATGGAGGCCATGATCAGTGGGGCTGCCGGGGAGCGGGGCTGCATGAGGAGGGCGTGTTGGGCCACGGCTTCAGCGCAGAGGGCGTAGTTGGCGGCTAGGGTTAGGGTGTCTTCCAGAGTGGCGGGTGTGGGTGGTGGGTCGGGGACGATTTTTAACATGAGTTGCTTCCGTTGCTGGGCCGACATCCGCCGCTGTCAAACGGTGGGTGGCAGCTGTACGTGGGTTGACAGACCGGCGGAAACAACAAGATCCGGCGCACGCAAGCGTGCCCGCACGTACAGCCGCCATAAGGGCGACCGCTTAGTTGTTTACCGCTGCGACCTGTCAAAGTCGTGTCGTTGGGTTGGCAACGACGGGGTGAGACTAGGACGCTGGGAAGGCTGGCGCAACGGGAAACAGGGGAGGGGAGTATCTTTGGGAAATGGACTACAGGGAAGGGGGGAAGTCTGAGGTTTTGGGTGGGATGGGCCTATTCCTGAGCGTGTTTGCAGGGACGTCCGGCCTGTCGGATTGAGGCTATGTGCCCCAAATCCCAGTTGCCGATTGATGCATCATCGATGCATTGCTATTAAAGGTCGCTGAGCCGGGGTAATCTGAAACGAATTCATATCGATTTGAAAATAAAGGATAAATCTCGGTTTGATTTTACCGTGGAATACCTTTTGGAATACCGCTTTGAAAAGTCTGAGGTCGGGGCCCTGGGCCGAGTGGAAGGGGCATCGCTGCCCGAGCTTTGTCTTCAGGAGTTGACCGGGGCATGCCAGATTAGGTCGGAAAAGTCACCGCAGCAGCTATTCAATATTGGCGTGCTGCATAGCTTTCATCTTACAGACATAAAATCGCCCGGTCAGCGTTGAGATGAATGACCGCGTGTAAGATGCAATTGGTCAAGCGACCAATTGCAGGGCGGTATCCAGAGCGCGTTGCTTGATCTGCGCGCCCTGTCCGAACCAGGCTGAGTCCAGCCGGTACTCATTGCTACGCGCACGACGTTCGTGGTCGACATATTCGGTCACCGCGTTGAGCAGGCCCCAAGCAGTGCCGCGAGCTGAGTCCAATTGGCTGCCTCGTCCACGTCCTTCGTACAGCTCCTGCACTTTGCGCAAGGCACGCTCATTCGGCAGAACTTCTGGCAAGTTGCCGGTCGGTGAGGTTTCGCACATCACGTTCATGAAAAAAACCAAGGCCTCATGCCACTGCACTTTGCGTTCGGTCAGAGCACGCATGCGATACATGAAGTCGTCCCATTGCGAGACGGCGATGCCGAGTTGCTTCTTTACCGCCTTCGGATCAAAGCGGGTGTTGTGCGGCACCTTGATCGCACGAGTAGTACCGTCCAAAGCGACAGTGAGGGTGTTGTTGCACACCACGCGCACAGTGGTCGGCGTTGCCGTCGTGGCCAATGTACCGTCGCAGGACGTGGCCAACAGCAGGTAACCGTTGACTTGGTCGTTGCCCTTGAGGGTAGACCCTTGTCCGGTACGCGCCAGCGCCCAGAACTTACGACCGCCCTTGAGCACGCCGGCTGTTTCCAGCTCGTAGCCGGAGACCTCGGTCAGGTCGCGGTAGAATTCCAAGACCTCCCGAGGTTGTACCGTGTGATAGCGCTGGGAAACCACCGACAACGGTGCCTTGGTGTCTGAGCGGTAGAGGACCTTTTGTTCAGGGAAGGAGTGAATGGCCCCCAGGTGGCCGACGGCATCCGACTTGAAGTGCACAGGGCTTTCCAAGATTTGCCAGTTCATACCGGCTTCGCGCTGCCAGACTTCAATGGATTGTTTACGCGGCAGATTGTTGCCCAGGCCGTGCCAGGGGGTAGTCCCAACATAAGCCATTTGTTCGATTTGATGAGCCATGGGAGATATTCCTTTGAGCAATAGCCGGCATAAAGCGCTGCGCATTGCACAGCACCGGCAGAAATAGGGAGTGGAAAGGGGGCGGATAAGCGAAATAGGGATCGCGGGGCGTCAGTCGTAGAGGCTGAACTCGTGCCCGCATTCCAGGCACTGGTAATTGTTCAACACTCTCTCATCGATTTGAGAGCCAATCGCTGCACCAGCTACCGCTCCGGTGGCGCCACCTACGAGCCCTCCGAAGATGGCTCCGGTAATACCGCCCAGGGCAATGCCGACAGGGCCGGCAAAAGCACCGAAAGTCGCGCCAGCCTCGGCACCTGCTAGTACGCTGGACACGCCACTGGCGGCACCACCAATCGATCCGATGACGCCACCGGCCTTTTTGCCGAGATCCTTCGTTGCAATGCGTGCAGAACTACATACGGGACAGTTCATGAGAGAAATTTTCCTATATCAGGCCGATTCAACCGCGGGAGAAGGCCTACTGCTAGGTCTTCAAATTAATGATATAGGTTTGAAAATTATTTGAATCTAATTTGCTGCTGGTTTCTGGCTGAGAGTGGTTGCCTTCTTAGCATTGATAGACTTGGCGTTTGTATGTTTCGGTCGTTATGCCTGCTTTGGGCTAAGTGTTGCGAAGCAGTTTAGAGTTTTGCAGCTTTTCTGAGATGTATAAGCCTTGTTTAGCCTCTATCTCTACGAGTATTTCTAGTGCTCGTGCTCGACTGATTTCGTGTTGTTCTGAAATTTTGTCTAGCATCTCGACGGTCTTGTCTGACAGGACAAAGTTATACTGTGACTTTCCCTTTAATGTGCTTCTGTATTTTCTTTGGTTCCATAGTTTTTTAATTTTCCCAATATAAAGTTCTTCTTGTTCTTGGGTGTAGTTCACGTTGTCGAAAAAGATCAGTAGGTCTTCATATGTTTCGATTGGCGTGCGGAAGATGGAGAGGTATGTGTTCTTTTGTAGCCACTCGTAAGCGAGTGAGCATTTTTGATTGTCGTCTTTAAACCATGAGTATTTTTTGTCGTGGGCTTTGTGCTCGCGCCACCTCTGCTCCAGATTTTTGATTAGAGATGTCTTTTCGGTAAGGTCTCGTTCCCAGACGTCAAGTATTGCAATAGGGAGATCCCTTCCAGAAAGATTGAATGGGAAGTTAAGTTGGCTGTGCTTGGTTGAGTTTTGAATTTCTTTTGTTAGCCATTCCACTAGTCGACGTTCGTTCGTGATCCACTCTAGGTGTTTCTTGGGGGTGAGTTGCTCTCGTCTTCTTTGCAATAGTGGATCGACCTTCCATTTGTTTACTTGGAGGTATCGAGCCATCTTGTCTCGCATTCCATGGTCTGGGAGTGCTTCTTTATTGAAACTTTTTTCGAAGAAAACGAGTGTGTACCAAAGCCATATGTCATGGCGCTCGCTGTACTCGGAATCGCCGAGAACCTGGCTTAACTCATCGTTGTAACGTATCGCCATACTAGGATCACTCTATGCAAGCTCAAGGGTGAAGCTACGTTTAACCTATCATGATTATTGAGTCAATCTAGGCGTGCTCTAGTAGTACAAAATTTTCTTAGGTACGCGATTTCACTGGGTATGTAGGTGTGTTTTTGGCTGTTTACGTTTGAAAAAGGCAAGTCCTCTGAGACGAGCATGATCCCCCAGAAGGGTGCTGAGGGTAGGAGGCAATGGACGGATGGCGAGAGGGCGGCGTGCCGACAAGGTGTGGGGTGGGTTCGTCGTCCGTCAAATTTTACTGGCCTTGCCAATCCTCTGGACGAATAGAGGAGCTACGTTCATGAGAATAATCCGCCTGAAAGAGGTCATGGATCTTACTGGTCTTTCCCGATCCACGATTTATAAGTACATCGCAGAAGGTCAGTTTCCAATTCCGGTGCCGTTAGGGGATCGATGCGTCGGCTGGCTAGAAAGCGAAGTTCACGACTGGATTCTCGCTAAGGTGGCTGAGCGTGATAAAGCTTTAGGCCTGGCTAGCTGATAATTTGCGTTGACGAGCATAGTCGCCATCATGATCCGGTTGATGTCGGATCATGATGGTTTTTTGCCGGAGTTAAATGAGTGAGGTATTTGCTGGTTTTTATAATGGTTTGGTCGGTATTGGTGGGTATGTGTTGTCATTTTGTTTTCGGTATGGGTAGTATGCTTTTATTAAGTAACTATCAATTGTGCTGTTAGGGCGGCTGATACTTGCTTCTGCTGATGGCTGTCTGTATCTATATCCATCATGATGTGAGAATGGCTAATGCTTACTCGTGCCGCTGATTCTATATCTATCCAATGCCTAGCATGATATTGTCTGTCTGAAGTCTATCTACTCCCTAGCAGACCCCTTGGTGCATAGGGCGACCCAGTGCATCACATGCTACCCAAGCACTTATCTCCCTAGTGATTTTCTCTTCAGGCTAGGTGATGTGCAGGATGTTTGGGTAGGGATGGATGGCGCCGTGTACTCGTAAATAAATACCACGCTTGCTGAGTATATGAGTCTTAGCAAAGAGAGTGGTTACCATGCTGCGTCATCCCGATAATACCAACCTCCACATTCACGCTGGCGATCTGTTTGAAGGTCTTCCAGTCATGATCGAGAAGGGGCCATTTGTAACTGAGTACTTGGCTGCATTGAAACGCACCGTTGAAAACACGCTTAGCCAGTATCCGAGGCTGTTAGCCTTTAGAATCGATCTACGTCTGCCAATCGGTATCGACTTGCCTGATTATGCATACACCAACCAGGTCATCAGCAGGTTTATTGAGTCGTTCAAGGCCAAGATCGAGCACAACCGACTGAAGGCTTGTGAGCGGAATCCGTATGCTCATGGAAGTAGGGTCCGTTACGTATGGGCCAGGGAGGATGGGGCAAGGCAACGCCCGCATTATCACGTTCTGATTCTGCTCAATCGAGATGCCTTCTACACGGTTGGTAAGCTGCAGTCTGATAACGCCAACATGATCAGTCGCCTGCAGGAGGCGTGGGCTAGCGCCTTGGGGCTGCAGGTCGATCAGGTGACAGGTCTGGTCGAGATTCCTGCCAACCCAGTGTACAGAGTGGATCGCGGGGGCACTGGAGGGGTGTCTGACCTGTTTCACCGTGCCAGTTATCTTTGCAAGGTCGCCTCTAAGGCGTACGGAAATGGTCAGCATGGCTTTGGATGCAGCCGGGGGTAATGCCTCTCCTGCTGAGAGCCAAGATGGCCAAAATTGTAAGCGGTCTGGCGTGATTCGCTACCAGTGCTCAAGGCTGCTCAATGAGCAGCCTATTTATTGTACGTCAGGCATGGCGCGTTGAGCGTAAGCGCAACCGGCTTGCAGGGGCCATCGTTTTCATGCACTACGCCGATGATTGGAAACATCTACGTCTGTAATCAGAGGGTTGGCGGACGGATGATGGACAGTGTAGAACGCCTCTTGAAGCAGCGCCTGAAGCTGACGGTGAGTCGGAAGAAGGGCCGAGTTGCACGAGCTTGGAAGTGTGGCTACTTGGGCTATGGCATGAGCTGGCATCAACAGCCAAGGCTTCGCGTGGCAGCGATGAGCCTTGGCCGTTTGCGTAACCGGCTCCCGGAGCTGCTGCGCGGAGCGCGGGGCCGCGAACACCATCGTGCGAATACACCCTGTGCTGCGCGGCTGGGCGAGTTACTTCGAGCTCCGTCAGAGCAAGCGGCCGCTTGAAGAGCTGGATGGCTGGGTCATCGTGAGTGACATTACTCGATTCTCGGTGTCTTTCCCGCGCTTGTATCGTCAGTCAGCTCTGCTTTGAGGCCTAGATGTTTGCTGTAGGTTGGGGTATTGCTGTATTTTTATACAGTCTTTCGATTGTCACCGATCGGACTGGTGGAATTCACCAGTTCCGGATAAGCTGCAACGCATGAATAGCACAACCTCAAAAATCAGCCGCGAGAAGTCCGTCTACTTCTCAGGTCACGAAACCTTTCCGCTGCGCCAAATGTGGCTAAAGAAGGCATTCGACCAAGCAACCGTTGGCGGGCTGATCCCTAAGAGCACCTTCACCGATGACTCCGCCATCGCAGCATTCGGTGTGGGTAAGAACATGGTTGCATCCATTCGGCATTGGGCCTTGGCATGTGGGATCATGACTGACGACGGGGACGCGTTCCGCGTAACAGACTTTGCCATGGACGCATTGTCAACGGATGGTCTTGATCCCTATGCAGAAAACCCTGCGACAGCGTGGTTCGTGCATTGGCAGCTAGCGGGAAAGTGCCACCGTTCCACCACGTGGTATTGGCTGTTCAACCATGTGACCGCCCCTACGTTCACGCGCCAAGAGCTCGAAGAGCCTTTGGCTCTTTATGCTCGCAGTCTTGATCCCAAGCACCGCCTTTCCGCAGCCACTATTTCGCGCGACTTGGAAACCTGCCTGCGCAGCTACGCTCCACGAGCGGCAAGCGGTTCTCCTGAAGATTTCGCCGAGCCTCTGCTTGGAGAGTTGGGGCTGCTCCAAGAGGTCCACAAGGGGCAATACGCATTCCGCCGGGGCCCTAAAGCTGCGCTCCACGACGGTATTTTTACTTATGCCCTAATCGATTTTTGGGACAAGACGGCCGCTAACCAAAGCTCGCTAGCCTTTGAAGCGATTGCCTATGCGGAAGGATCTCCTGGCCGCGTCTTCAAACTCGACGAGGAGTCGATCGCCCAACGGCTGATTTCTTTGGCCGATTTCACTGATGGCAAGCTCGCGTGGACCGACTCCGCGGGGCTTCGCCAAGTCCACAGAAAAGTCCTCACCGATGACGATCGAAATGAAATGGTCAGACGCGCTTATGGCTGATACAAAAGAGCCGGCGCTCTCGGACATCGTGCAGCTTTCACACCAATACCAACGCTCAATCCGGGTTGACGCGGACATTGGCCGATCCGACGCATTGGAAGGCTACGTCTTCCATGCGACTGCATCGGCCGTGGTCGATGGAATGTGCAGGCAGCTTGCGGCCACCAATCAACGAAGCTTCACCTGGACTGGACCATTCGGCGGTGGCAAATCATCCCTAGCTGTGGCCTTAGCGAGTGCCGTGCATCCCGACAAGAGCCTTCGCGAGAAAGCTCGCTCCGCTCTAAGTTTGGACTCGAAGCCAGACTTTGACAGAGCCTTTCCTGTCCAAAGCGGCTGGCTCGTCATCCCGGTGGTTGGTCGACGCGGCAGCGTCCTCAAGGAATTGGACGTAGCCATCCGCAAAGCCCAAGGCAAGAGCTTTGACGGTCGAAACAAAATCAATGCACAGAGCGTCATTGCCGACCTTATTGCCGCAGCCAAAAATCGCCCGAACGATGGTGTCCTGGTATTCATCGATGAAATGGGCAAATTTCTTGAGGCCTCGGCCCTAGGCGCGGGCGACGATGTCTATTTCTTTCAAGAGCTTGCCGAAGCATCAGCACGCTCTGAAGGTCGGCTGGTTGTGATTGGAGTGCTGCATCAATCATTCGCGCAGTATGCCAACCGTCTCGGAATCAACACGCGTGACGATTGGGCTAAGGTCCAAGGCCGTTACTTGGATCTTCCCTTCGTTGCTGCAAGCGACGAAGTTGTCGAGCTCATCGGCAGTGCGATTGAAGCCAACCAGCGTCCAGATTGGATACGGGAGGCTTCAAAATCTGTCGCCGATGCCATCAGATCGCGCCGGCCCGCAATCGGCAGTGATTTCGCTGCTGCCTTAGAGCGCTGCTGGCCGCTGCACCCGGCCATGGCAGCCTTGCTGGGCCCAATTTCCAAGCGGCAATTCGGTCAAAATGAGCGGAGTACCTTCGGTTTCCTCTCGTCGGTCGAGCCCTATGGCTTCCGTGCTTACCTTCAATCGATGCCGTTGGCTCAATCGACTTGGTATCGCCCTAGTGACTATTGGGACTATTTGCGCGCGAACCTAGAGCCCGCAATTCTGGCCTCTTCCGATGGGCATCGCTGGTCCCAAGCGGTTGAAGCCGTGGAGCGCGCCGAGGCTAAGTCTGGCGACCCTCTTTTGGTAGCGATGATCAAAAACATCGCCGTCATCGATCTGTTCCGCAACGGTTCGGGGTTGTCCGCCGATCTGCCCGTCTTGTCGACGCTATTCCACAATGTGCCGCAGGAGCAGATTGAAGAGGCCCTTAAGAAGCTCGCATTGCTCAAAGTGGCCTTGTTTAAGAGCTACACCGGAGCTTGGTCCGTCTTTGAAGGAAGCGATTTCGACATTGATGCGGCTATTGCCCAAGCTCTTTCCGCGTCTCCCGGTATCGACTACGCCAAGCTATCTCAGCTCATGGGTATGCGTCCTGTAGTAGCCAAGCGGCACTACCATGAAACGGGATCCATGCGTTGGATGGAGCTCTCGCTGCGTAGCATCGAGCAGGCGGAGAAAATCGCCAGAACCTACTCTCCCCAACGGGGCGAATTCGGCCAGTTCATTCTTGCGCTTCCTAGTCGCGACATGACCATTCGTGAGGCCTGGGAGCGGGCCCACGCCTGTGCTTACGAAGAGCCTTGGCCGGTGCTGGTAGGCATCCCGGATAACCATGCTCGTATTGCTGAGCTAGCGGCCGAATTGGTCGCCTTGGAACAGGTAAAAGAGCGCCACGAGCTTGGAGGCGACCCGGTAGCCCGCCGTGAGGTCTTTGCCCGTTTGGCCGCCACGCGATCCAATCTCGAAGATCAACTGCAGGCCGCTGTTTCACTTTGTAAATGGTACGATGGAGGCGACCAGCTCATCGAGCCCGGAACGAAGCTATCACCTAAAGCTTCGGACCTCGCCGACGATCTCTATAGGCATTGTCCTCGGGTGTGGAGCGAACTAGTCAATCGCGACAGTATTTCGAGTAACAGCGTCAAAGCCCGACGAGATCTACTGCACGCAATGCTCAATGCCGAAGGCCAAGAGCGTTTGGGTATAGAAGGTTTTCCTGCCGAACGCGGTCTTTTCGAAACGCTGCTTGTCGCATCGGATCTTTACCGCCAGGTGGGAGAGGCTTGGCGCTTCTGCGAGCCGTCTGCCGCTTCGCCCGAAGGCTTCTCCGAAATCTGGAAGGTCACCCAAGAGCTCTTCTCCGATGCCAGTGCCCGCATAAGCGTGGACACGATCTACGACCGTTGGCGCATGCCTCCGTTCGGCATGAAGCAGGGCATCCTGCCCGTGTTCCTTACAGCATTTTTGCTGGCGCACAAAGCCAACATCGCCGCATACAAGGAAGGCATATTTATCCCCCGGCTCAGCGATGCGGATATCGACGAGTGCCTGCAAGATCCGGCTCGTTTTACGCTCCGCTGGATCGCTATTGATGAGGACAAGAGCCGAATTCTAGAAGGTATCTCCAGTCTCCTTGAGGAGGTGGGAGAGAAGGGTGGCGCCGATCCCCTCGAGGCGGCGCGTGGCCTGGTGGCGATGATCTTCAACCTGCCTGAGTGGGCTCGGCGTACACAGCGCTTGAGTGAAAAGGCCAAAGCGATTCGGGATATGCTGCTAAAAGCCAGCGACCCGCACAAAGTCCTGTTCGTAGACTTGCCTTCGCTGCTGGAGGCAGCCGATGGCAAGGCCTACGTGACTGCTTTGCGCGCTCCGCTGCAAGAGATCGCAGCGGCCTACCCAAAGATGCTCGCCGAAGTCGAAACCAAGATGCTCGAAGCGCTCGATGCGACTTCCGCGGATTTGGCGTCGCTACGTGAAAGAGCGAAATCGGTGGTAGGTGTTTCAGGAAATTTCAGGCTCGATGCCTTCTCGACACGACTGACTTCATACGACGGCAGTCGCCCGTTATTGGAGGGCATTCTGAGCTTGGCGGCAGATAAGCCCCCGCGTGACTGGGTTGACCGTCACATCGATGCAGCGCTCCTGGAGCTTATCCAGTTCGCACGACGCTTTCGCGAGGCAGAGGCTTTCGTCACAGTCAAAGGCCGTGAAGCACGGAGTGAAGCTATAGCCTTGGTCATTGGTGCCGGCGCGCATACCACGACGATCTCTCGGTCTTTCGCGATTGCTGAGCGCCATCGTAAGACCGTAGAAGACAAGGCTGCTGAACTAGCCTCAATGTTGCAGGACCAAGGGCTTGAAACCGATGTTTTGCTGGCAATTCTGGCCAAAACTGGCATGAGGCTGGCGACGGAAAAGGAGCAAGTGGATGGCTGAGCGACACGTCTTGGGTATCTCCGGTGGTAAAGATAGCGCAGCTTTGGCTGTATGGATGCGCGACCATCATCCGGAGTTAGACATCGACTATTTTTTTACTGACACCGGTGAAGAGCTTCCCGAGGTCTATGAGTTTTTGGGTAAGCTCGAAGGCTACCTAGGAAAGCCGATCGAACGGCTCAATCCGCGTCGAGACTTCCGCTTTTGGCTTCGCGAATACAACCACTTCCTTCCGAGCCCTCAAACGCGCTGGTGCACGCGGCAGCTCAAACTGGCCCCGTTCGAGCAGTGGGTTAAGCCATGGTTGGCGGCTGGAGACACAGTTTTCTCCTATGTGGCCATCCGGGCGGATGAGGAGTACCGCGAAGGGTATGCGGCGAAAGCCGAAAATCTGATCGTGAGATTCCCCTTTCGTGGAGCCGGCATCGATAAAGCAGGCGTAGTCGACATCCTGGAGTCGTCTGGTGTTGGCTATCCAAAGTATTACGAGTGGCGATCGCGTAGCGGTTGTACCTTCTGTTTCTTCCAGCAGAAGATCGAGTGGGTACGCCTGAAAGTGCAGCACCCCGAGGACTTCGAAAAAGCCAAGGCGCTAGAGAAGGACGCCTTGGAGCATGGATCGCCATTTACATGGACAAAGGGCGAGTCACTTTGGGATTTGGAGAGACCTGAGCGCATCGCTGAAATTCAGGCCGAGTACGAAGCCCGTCGCGCGCGCCTTCGTCGAAACATTCCCGTGAATCCGCTACGGCCTGTGAAGAACTGCCCCGAAGACATCGATGATGTCTACGGGGAGGACGAAGGAAATGGCTCCTGCGTCATATGCCACAAATAAGAAGGTGTCTGTTCGAGCAAATGATCATGGTTTAGGTGGTGCCAAACGTCACATCACCCTTTGCTAGCTGAATCGAGCAAACGCTCTAGTTTTTTGGCGCTTGAGGTATTGCGTGTATCTTGACCAGCCAGGCGAAGAAGCTGTGCTTCTGCAACTATCATTGTCCCGGTCACCATGGTCTGGGTTACCGGGTTCCAAAGTACATGATGCCAAGCGTCCTTCAAGATATCCATTTCCGCAGTCAGTAATACTTTGACAGCATCGGTAAGCGTAACCCCTCGTGCAACAAGGAGTTGAACCGCTCTAGCGAAAGCCCTTTGGCCAGCTGGCCGAAAGAGAAGATGGTTGCGCTCCCCCGTTCGATAATCTCCAGGCTGCCCATTTGCATTCTGGAAAACTTCTACATACTCGGGAACGTGCGCTAGCAGTGCTTCAAAGTAGGCGAAGCAGAATTCAAAATGATTGTCGATTTCCTCGTCATCGGGTCGTTTTTGATCGAAACTTTTGCTGCCTCCGTACAAGTCTTTTACCAGTTCAAATAGACCTACTACGCTTGTAATAGCTTTAGCCTCTGTTGCTGGAAGTGCGCCTGTACTTGCATAAAGGACTCGTTCCCCATCATCAGAGAAGAGTGGGTGAGCGTCGATGAGTCGGCGAGTTACGATAGCGAAGCCATTGTCTTCATCAAGTGCGATTGTCTGTGTGCGTGCAATCGACTTTGCTTTCTTATTCACAGTGGTGAATAGCCTTCGCGTGCGTGCTTTCCCTTCTGCTGTATTGGGATCATGAGCAACAAAAATTGCACTGACACAGTCATCTCGCAACAGGGATTCCGCGGGCTCACCAATGAGAGCACGCTTGATTCCCGCTACACGATGTTGCCCGTCGATAGCAAACAGTTTTTCGCCGCCAAAAAGATGGAGCAACCCGAGCGCCCCTTCAATCCGTAAAAGCTGTTCCTCCGATACGTCCTCATGGGCAGGAACTTTGACTTTTAGCGGGCTCCAGTCAGGGTTCCCTCCGTATACGCCGACAATTAGAGAGCCTAAGAATCGTTGGCTTGAGGTCTTTATGTAAACCTCGATGGCCTCCGCATGGGCTTCAATGGCTTCACGCTGAATCCAGTCAGCTAGCTGTTTTCGTTCGTGGATTTCGTCAGGCGCCTTAATAAGTTCAGCGACCTCCGAAAATGTGAGGGTCGTGACATAAAAGTTCCAGTCGCCTACCCGTGAGCGGATGGCTGGGAGTAAAGTAGATGTTTTCATGGAAATGCCCTCTGTCGGCTACTTGTTTCCGCCGGGAATTCTTTGTTGAAGTAAGGTAAAAGAGCTTCCAGCATGCGGTCTTCCAAATTTTCGGCGTCAGCGACAGTCGAAGTGGTTGTGTATAAGTAGCGAAGATGGCCATTCCAAACATTCAGCATGCGCCAGATGTGGGGGCGGGTGGTCAATGAGTGCCTCTTGTTAATCTCCGAGATGTACGCTCCGACGCGTTGGTACAAGTTTGTAGCCTTGCCCACATATAGGAGGCCACTTGTTTGAAGAAGGCCGAATAAGTCTGGCCTTACTAAAAAAACATAGACTCCGGGCAGGTTTGGCACGGCGCTTCTTGGGTTTGGAGGAAACGCGAGCTCCGTCCACGTATGGTTTGATGACGTAGCGGCAGCCCATGCCTTAGTGGAGTATTGCATCCGGACCTCGTAGATGGCGCCATGGAAGGCGAGATCTACGATATCGGAAAGGACCTCATTGCTAAGCCCTGAGGAGGGCATCGCTGCAGTGACGGAAGTCACTGCAGCAGAGGCTGGAGCAGACGTCGGGTCCGGCGAGCTCATAGATCAGTCTCTCCACTTGCATCTTGAATAATAGCGTCCACGGCAGCGCCAATTTCGTCGTCACTAAGGAAAGGGGCTTGCGCAAAGACTAGCCCCTGCTCGCCATTGAGTTTTGCTGCGAGATGACCCCGTCCCAGCAAGAGCTCGGCGCCAGGTCTATCGAGCGCAATTTTGGAGGTAGCCTCGCTGGAGACTTTCAAAATCAAACGATTACCCAAGTTCTCTCGAAGCTGCATCGGCATCACATCTTTGTCGGGGCGTTGTGCCGCGAAGATCAGGTGGATGCCGGCAGCACGGGCTTTCACGCCCAGCCGCTGGACCGCCGCACCGACCGCCGCCTTGTAGGCATCATCGAGCATCCAGTCAGCGAACTCGTCGTGGACCAGGAAGACCATCGGCAGCCGCTCTTCGGCGGAAACCTTTGAGTTGTAGGTTGGCAAGTCGCGCGCCCTGGCCTTGGCGAAAGCGCGGTAGCGATCCTCCATCTCTTGCACTAGAGCCTCGAGAACCTCGGCGGCCTTTTCCTTGGTGGTGACTATCTCGTCGCGCATATGCGGCAAGTCGCCCAATGGTGCGTAGTCCACGCCCATCTTCGGATCGATCAAGATGATTTGGGCGAGCTCTTTAGGGTTGGTCGCGGCGATATCCAACAGCAGTGCCTGGATCAAAACTGACTTACCACTGCCCGTGGCTCCCGCCACTAACGAGTGCGGCTCATGCGAAGAAAGCCTACCGAACTCCGACCCCAAGTTCAGATACAGCAGCGCGCCGTTAATCTCCTGAAGCCCTAGAAGGAATGAGGTGTTGATGCCCGCGACGTTTCTATTCAGCTCTCGACGCGCCCAAAGCTCCCAGAGCGACACAGCCTGCCTCTTTGCGCCAGCAACCGTCACTACGATCTCACCAGGCTTGGGCTGGACAGTGACGAGGTTGATCGCATGCGTAGTCAAAAGCTGTGTACGCTTGTTCTCAATATCCTCGACGCGAAGTCGATCAGAGCCCGCCAAGCGGATCAGGCAACCATTGGGAGTCAAGCGCGTGCCCAGAATTGCCGCCTGCAGGCCGTAGCTGTTGAGTGCGGCTTTGAGCTTTTTGGTGACATCTTGGGCCCATTCTTCCCTCTCTGCATCGGCTTGCTCATTGCCAGCAAACTTCGACGCGACTAGTTCGGAGAGCGCAGGTCCGAGGTTGATGTTCGTGGCGGTGACTTGGTTAGGCGCTGAAGTGGCAATAGCTGCAGAGGCTTGGGCGGGCTCTTCTGTCAGATCCGAAGGTGCGGCCGTCAGGCTGTTCAGCGCAGTTATCGAACCATCACTATCCGAAGCTTCCTCATCAAGGGAGTCGGACTGGCCACCCGAGAGCAGACCCATCGTGGCCAACCATGGCACTCGCGAGGCGGGCTTCTTGAAGCAGTGCCCAACCCAAGGCTGTTGGGCCCCAAGACCTGCTCGAGCTGCGTGCCCGCCGGAGCCTTTAGCGTAGGCTTCGGCGAGTTTTCGCAGGTCAGGCCGATCGAAAACTTCTTGCCAAGCTTCCACGCCTTCAGAGTCATCAAGCAGCTCTTGATCAGATGCCGAGACCGAGCCGGCATCCGAGTTGTGGACATAGACATGCGAGTAGCCACGCAGCGAAATCTCCACCTCGCCCTCACGCAGCTTGGCGCGTGCGCGCTCCATTAAGCCAGTCAACCCGGGTGGGACGTCTGCGTCGATCAGCAAATCGGCCAAGCGAGCCAACCAAACGTCCCGGTCAAGGCGGCCGGGATCACCAAAAAGCGCCTCACGGAACATGCTCAGTGTTGCCAAGAGCTGATCCTTGGAATCTCGGCGCGCCTTAGCTAGTCCGTCGGCCCCTACATATTTCGACTCAACGATTGAAATGACGACGCGGACGGTTTCCTCGTGCTCTTCGACGTTGAGCGCCAAAATGTCTGCGATGCGGCTCTCCGGTTGTGAAAGCCAGCTCGCGTAATCGTCGAGCAGGAAATAGGCGGTCAAGGTTTGTCCGCCCACAGCAGCGGACTTGAACTCCTCCGCGAGTAAGTGTCGGCTAAGTACCAGGCCAATCAACTCTCCAGCAGAAACACCTCGCTTGGCTGCACGCAGCACAATATCGCCCGAGACCGAGAGCGCGTCGCGTTTCGCCTTGTCTGCAGCGGCCTGGAGTTCATCGGGTCCGATCTGGAGGTTCAACTCTTCCAAGCGCCTGCGGACCAGAACCCCCAGTAGCCGGAGCTCGGAGGTTGAGCTCACGATCATATTGCGGCCGTTGGTCGAGCCTCGGCGGTAGCGCACCACTGTGATGTTGTTGTGTTGGAGTTGGCGCTTGTCGAGTAGCTCGTCGTAGGTGGCCACCCATTCGGCCAGCTCGTGGGCGTCCTTGATCATTCCTGCCAGCGCTGGATTTTGCAGGGAAATACGACGTGCCGGTAGGAATCGCTCTTCTGGTAGAGCGTCCGTCTGGCGGCAAACTGCGGCGACAGCCGATACATAGGTCCATCCTGATGCCGTTTGCCATGGGCAGGTTAGGAACGTGGTCGATTTCAGCTCGTTCTCGCCTGATACGCTCCTATAAGACCAGCGCGAAGGAGCGTGCTCAAAATTGGGCCGATCGTTGGTCCACGGCACGGGGAGCCACTCCGTCTGAGCTGCCCGTGCGACCACGTCATGCAGGAAGGCCACATCAAAGGCCTTGAATCCTTGAGCACTCTCGCCTGGTGTAGCCGATAGGGGCGTCACAGAAATACGCAACTTCGAGATGAAGTTGTCGCTGGTCTCGCTGACCACTGGCAAATCGGGATCGTCCCCGGCCTTGTTGACCAGCTCACCATAGACTCGCCGCAGCTTTCCTGGATCTGAGTGGCGTACCGAAACGCTGCATTGGAGCTTGCCATTTTCCTGGATAGAAGAGAGTTCGCGGACAGTGGCGAGCGGTAGATCGGCAGCATCGGCGTTGTAGAGTACGACGCTAAGATTGCTTGCCTCGTGGGGCTGTAACCCGACATAACGCTCCAGAAGCTCACGCGCCTGCTTGGCTGCAGCTGTAGGATCGACATCGGTCATCGCTTCCTCAGCACCGCGCGTGGGCGACTCCAATAGGCTGTAGCCGTTGACCGTGCTGCTCTCCGAAACCAGCGTCATAGCGCCGCCTCGATTGAGGACCGAGATCTCCGGATAAAACGGATGGGCGATCTCGTCGGATAGCTCGCGCATGAATATCTCGCGATCGCCATAGAGAATGCTGTCGCTGGACAGCAAGTGGGTGGCGAAACCGGCAACGCGTCGCGTCTTCACCGCAAGGGCTTTCATGCGTTCTGGATGCCACGGCGGGATGATAATTGCTGGGTTGTCGCCAGCAACGCGAACCGTGCCCACCGACAGTATTTCGGAGACCAGTCGTGAGCGACACACGTCACCACGAGCATGAGCCATGAGAGTGTTCAGCAGCCTGGCAAAAGACTCTGACTGACGCATGACGGCATCGCCATTCAGCCCAGTTGCGACGAAGTCTTGCATCGCCGCGATGTAGTCCTCCTCGAACTTATCCCAAGAGGCTTTTACCTCGTTTTGTTGATGCGGGGTCAGCCGGTCTTCCTCGGCGAGCTCCTTGATCCGAGTCTTGATTTCATGACGTAAACTCCGGAGCCTGTTGGCCGCTGGAACCAGTGAACCCGCGTCAGTCGAATACGTCGCCTCCAACGTCCCGGTGTCGAGCAGCGAGACATTTTGTACACCACCCTTCTTGCTTACGAGCCGGCGGGGAACCTCTGTGCAACCTACTGCGCCTTTCTCCAAGAGACGTCGCATGTCGTCGACCATCGACAGACCGATCGAAGTAGGCTTATAGCTCCAAAGGAGTTGCGTTTTCGCCAAGACAGTTTCTTTGTCCTTCGCAACCTGAATCAAAGCCACATCGAACTTGATCTGCAAGGCCTGGCGCGATAGCGACGAGTTTGGGCGGACCTTGCCCTTCTTATCGTTGCGGAGGTCCTTCTCTTTGGCAAAGAAGGCTTCATAGTCGAAAAGAGGGTCGGGCAAATTCGCATTGCCCAAGCGCTCGACTTTCCACTCTACCTTGGAGCCCATGAGCTCCTTTAAGCCGCGATACATAGCCGAGAAGTAACTACCGGCGTCATAGTTAAATCGCTCACGCCATTCCTTGCGGCCCTTGGTCACGGTGAAGCGCAGGATTCGTTCACCTTGCGGGTCGCGGAGACCAGCATGCAAGCTATTCACTACCCGGGCGAAGCCCTCGAAGAAGTCATTGCAGTCGATAGGCTTGCCATAAAGGGCCTTCTCCCAACGCGAGCAAAGTTTGGCGTCTTGCTCCAAGAGCCTTCGCTGCTTGATGAAAAACTCTTCGTCCTCCTCAGTGAAGTCGGATCGCCGCTCACGGCTCTTCAGGTCCTCCAGAAGCTTGCGCCCTTCGGTATCGAGCGAGTTCTCTTGGTCGCAATCATGGTCAAAGAAGCGGATCGTCGACTCTGCTAAGCCGAGTTGCTTTTCCTTTGGCTTGTCGAAGGCCAGGTATACGCCATCGCTTTCCCACTCGAATTGGGCGAGGGCATTGGATGTCTCTTGATCTCCTGCAGGTGCGGCGGCGAAGGCATCGAGAGCTGTGCGGGCCCCTTCCGAAATTTCTGTGGCATTGGCTTCGATACGCTCGGAGATCTCGTCCGGATCGAGAGGCTGACCATTCTGGCGGAGCTTTTTGAGCAACGGTGCGCGTTGAGCGAAAAGCTTGGTGAAAGCCTTATGCCACGGCTTGCGTGAGGCTGCGAAAGTCTTCGCATTCGAGAAGTAGGAACTGTCCCTAGGGAGACCTGCGCAAGGCAAGGCGAAACCAACGGCATCGCGGATGGGCAACCCACGGGTGGCGATAGCTTCGACGATGGCGGAGCAGAGTTCGCCAAGCTGTACTAGCGAAAGTTCCGAGGAGGCGAGCAGTCCGCCAAGAGCTGCCTGGAATACCGCTCGGTCGTCAGACACTGGCGCAATGCCGCCCGCTTGGAGCGTGGCGTCTACCCAAGGGGCAGGATCGGCCCTCATCTCCTTTGCACCGATAGCCATGACATGGCCCAAGGTATCGGCAAGGTTGTGCTCGTTGCCATTAGCCGTAAGGATTGCCGCCTTAGCGGTAGTGGCGTTGTTGCGGACGTAGCCAGCGTTATGCGGAATCAGGATGTCTGGCGGTAGGCCTTGGCCTTCCACCAAGGCCTCCGGGATCATGAGGTCCACTTGGGCGAGCAGATCCGGGTTAGCGAGGATAGCCCATGCTACCGCCGCGATTTGATTGGCCGAAAGTTTGTCGAGCCTGAAGAGAGCCGCCAAATCGTTAGGCTGGCCAGGACTAGATATGCGTTGGGCGAGGATATTCGCGCCGACGCGCCCAATAATACGATCGGTCAGCATGCGGCCTCTCCCTGGAACGCGAATGGGTTTTCTACAAATGAGCAGGAATCGGAGAGCCTGCGAACCAGACCCAAACCGACGAGACGGGCTTCAAGGTTGTCTCGGTTCTCACTAAGCTCTTCTTGGTCGACTAGTTTGGCGTCGACCAAGCGCGCTCCTTCGGCGTCCCCCAGCACCAGACCATATCTGCGCTTGGCTTCGGCAAGGAACTCGTCGAGCTGCATCCGATCGTCCACGATCGACACCACGATCGACTTGAGCAGCCGATCGTTAGGCGCGTAGCGAGTTCTCCGCGAAAGCCTGCGTGAACTAAGCCCAATCGCGCGCGACCATGAAGCATGAATCTTTCCAACATGCTGCTCATGCCGGGCCAGGGCGTTATCGGCCAACTTTGCGACCAATTCATCTGGACTCTTGTCCGTGTAGTCTTCATCGTCGCCACTATCGGCAGGCGGCCATTGGAAGCGCTCACGCATGAGCTTAACGCGCTCGGCCTCGGGGAACTCCGCCAACTCAGCGGCAACCCATTCTGAGTCCAACCGTATCGACTCGACGTGAGCTCTTACAGCCTTAGCCGGCAGTCCTTGATTGAATTGATAGCTGTCGCCAGAGAGCGCTCGTACCTTCGTACGCTCCTTGGATACGATTTCGCAGATGATCTCAACCGGATTGTCATCGCCAGCGACCCGCTTGGCTCGTTCTAGGAAGTAGAGCAGCATGTTCAGACCGGTGATCGTGATCAAGTGCTCCAAAGCGTCGTAGATCGGCATATCCTTGGCAAGGATTGACAGCCAGTCCTCACAAATTTGGTCAAAGCGCGCATTGCTTGTTTCGGGAAGATAACCTGATGGCCGTGGGTCGCTGGCATGCTGCGGCTTACCTTGCAAAGCCCTGGCCAGGCGATTCATCGGCGCCTCGTGATCGAACAGGCGCTTGGTAAGGATGTCGCCGAGCTCCGCTCCACGCTTAGCACGCGTGAGCATGAGATAGAGCAGCTCGCCTGTACGGGCGAAGAAACGACGGTCGTTGTTCATATTTCCGCGTGAATCGATCGCCAAGTCCTCATAGAGGGCATCAGGACCGAAGGGAAATACGAACTTGGAACTCCAGCGCTTATTACTTCGAGATTCGAACGACGAGGAGCGCAGCAGCTCGATGGCCTTGGCGAAGTCTTCGAAGCTGGTGAACGAGCGGCGCAGGTAGGTCATGTCTCGATCATCCTTGCCCGTTGCCCCAAGATCAAAGCGCTCAAACCACTGTTTCCACCTCTCCTCATCTGACGCAGCGCTTTCTGCAATTGATTCAACGTAGGGGTTGTTGAACAGCAGCCCGCGCAAACGGATTTGCCGCTGCGGCTTGAAGATAACTGGACCGCCCAGCTCCTGATGCGGCCTGAGCGGCCGATCCAGGTTCGAGCCAAGGACGCCCAAAAACTCGAGAACAGTCAGATGCGGAAGCTGCTCGTCATAGAGACGATGTCCCCAAATATTCTCGTCGACACAAAAGTCGACGCTCTTGATCTCGGGCCTCTTGATGATCGCGCTCATTCTTGTGTCCTCACAATTACAGGGCGCGAAAAGCCGTGACCGCCTGGCTCAACAATATCAATGAAGTTGAGTGTCAGTGCGGAGGTCTCGCCGCCGACCTCGTCGTCATCGCCGGCCATGCCAGCCCTCCTGACGTTCTCAGCCTTGCGCAAGAGCTTGGTCTTGAAGGCCAGCAGGTCTTCAAGGCATTCGTTAGAGAAGCTGGCAGGCAAAGCGCCTTCGGCGATGCGCGAGAGAAACTCATGACGGATGGGGGTCAAGTCGAAGGTAACCGAACTTCCCGGGCCGGCAGCGAGGGAAACGTCGAGTCGAGGGCAACCCGTCTCCTCGACTAGTCTGATCGCCATGCCAACACCACCTTGCTTACGGGAGGGGGTCTCGTGATCACAAAGCACGCTCACCCGGCTTTGAGTGAAGCCCCCCGAGCTGGCGATAAAGATGCGGTCCACATTTTCAAGAAGAAGGCCAGTCAATACACGGTTGAGGCCCTTGGCGATAAGTCCGCGAACTATCTCGCTGACAGGCCTCTTCTCTTTAAGTGCATTGATGATTTCTAAGTATTCGCCAGCAAAGCGGAACGCGGTCATCGACCAATGCGGATAGCCGGCCTCCCCATCCGGAAGAGTGAAGAAAAGCCTGCGCCGCTGGTTTTCGAGCATCGAGAGAAACTCGGCCGACCCTCCTTCTAAGCGGGCGCCCTCATACCCCTCCAAATAGGCGTCTTGGGCTGTAATGAAGGCGATCGTGGCCCCGTAGATAGGATCGCTCGCGACCAGACGAGCGAAGTCAGCTTGCAGTCGCGAGTCATCCTTGCCATAAACTAGCAGGCCGTCAGCTGCATTGGTCGACTCATCGCCCACGCCAAAGCTGGACATCGCCTTGAAGATGGGGCGGTCAGAAGCCCTTCGCTTGGGCAGATTGGCCCCGAAGGCGTTGACATAGACACTGGCTTTACCGAGATCGCTGCTCTCCTGGATTTTCGCGACATCGGCACAGGTCATCAGGTTCTCCTTGGCCTGCTTGGCATCGGAGCAGCCGAGGATCATGTTCGAGCATAGCGCGAGCAAGTCGCGCATAGGGAGGTGTAGCCCATTGAGCCTCGCGATTTCAACCAAATCTCCCAAGCGGCGAGAGAGCTGGCCACCATCCGACTCGCCCAAGAGTCTGCGGCGGTTTTCGTCGATGGGGCAGACTTTGCCGTCTGCCTTGAGTGCGCAGCGTTTGCAGTTGTCCCACTCCGGATGCCCTGCTACTACCTCAACCACCTCCTCTAGTGTCTTGCGGCTGGTGGAGCGGCTGAGATCGAACACTGCTAGGCGACCAGGCGCCGGGCCGGCCTGCAAGAAGCGTTCTTGAAGCGGCTTACGAAGTGGGTGGGTGCGATCTTGGCGCCTGCCCAAATCGCGGAGACGATCTAGAATCTGACCATGGTTTGCGGCAAGGATCACGATCTCGGAATTATCACCTTCTAGAACAGACCTTTCGAGCCGCTGCAACGGGAGATCGCTTTCCTCGCCATTGAACTCGGAAAGATCCTTGATGAAGACAGCCAAACGCCCATCGGCTAGATGCAGCTCTTTCACATTGCCCTTGGTTGCCCAATCCTTGGGATCCCCGCCGATGCGTTCCCATAAGGCACGACAGTGGTACGTTTTACCATCCCCAGCAGTTCCGGCGATCAAGATAGACCCCGGGGCCTTGGATTCGATGTGCCGTACCATGTCCTCTAGCTGCGGCGCGGACAAGCTAATCGGCTTAACTCTTGCTCGCCCAAGCGCGCTCGAAACATACTCGTCGAACATCGTCAGGTTGTTCGATGTCGGACCGTAGCTACGCAAAAACCGAACCCAAGCGCTAGCTGGTGGAACCCCATCGCTTTCATCTTCTTGCGGTGTAGTGGTCATATCGCTTCCTAATGAAAATCATTTTCTACGCCAGCCTTCGGGCTTCTCTTTGGCAGAGTCGTAGTCAAGCCATCCCAGGTAGTCTCGGCGATCAGCGTATCTCGCTCATGCTTGTGGGTTTCTCTGTCGAGTGAAGCGAACAGTTGGGGCAATTGCCCGAACAGAAACTGATTGCCGATGGTGCTGTCATCGCTGAGAGGGCTGCGAAGATTGTTGAGCGTCTGCTGGCGTTATCCATATGCGGCGCTCCATGAGGCAGGCAGGGCAACTGAAGTCGGGAGACGAAGGCGTGGCCCGTATTATACCGGGTCAGGCCACGAAACGGGGCGTCAGAACCTGATGCGGACGGTTGCGCCAGAGGTTGAAGCCGTCGAGTAATCAGTCCAGTCAATGAACGGCCAGAATGATGGCTTCGTCGATGGTGTCTGGTGAAGTTTTAGAACGCTCGGCTTCGAGGCGCTTGACCCAAAGGCAGAGGTTGTTGCGCTCTCAAATAGAGGATCTTGACTCTATTGTGGTGGTAATTCAGAAAAACGAAGCACGCAGGGTGGAACTCCGCGGCCGTGATGCTCATTTCGACCAGGGCGGCAAGGCGGACTAGGGGCTCCATCAGCTTGGGATAGAGGAGACCTTTTCGATACGGCGTCGGGGCGCATCATGTGTGCAGGCTTCAGAAAGAAGTCGGAAGCGCAGCTTCGGAGATCAAGGGATTGCTTAGATTGTGGTGTTCCTGGATAGGTGACTCCTTAAACATGATGATGGTGCCTCCGCAGATGAGGCGCAAGCCCAGGGTACTACCAGAGAAAGAATAAAGCGTTGAATTTGATTTGCTGACTTATTACAGATATGCTGAAGTTGTGCGGACATATTGAGAAAGAATTGCGACAGTTGTCAAGGTAAGTAGGTTTCTGCTTTTAGGGTTGATTAGTCCTTTGGGCGTTTTTGGTTCGGGGCAAACCAGCTGATTAAAATCGCAAAAAATAATATGGCCACCCTCTCCACGACTCGATGGTCGTGGAGAGGGTGGCCATTATGACGCTGGTAGCGGCTATCGTGTTTCGCTCCGCAGCGTAGGCAAAGGTAATCGTTGCCTAAGAAATGAAAGCAATGGACGTCACGAGTGAAGTCGGTGGTGTCTTTTTCGATATGCCAATCTCGGATAGTCCTTCCTGAATGAGTTACAGGGTACTCTCACAGTGGATCAGAGGGTGGTGTCTTCGCTTGGAAAGATGCGCGCTGAATTCGTTAAGTAAAGCTGTTCAACACTCCTAAGGTGCGTATCAGGGTTTCGGCTGTTTCTCTGGTCAATACTTCGAATGAGTTGCAGATCAAGCATCATGTGATCATGTAGGGATAACTTTTGAGGTGTATTGGAGGTTTGCGTCAGGACTTCACTTGGATTCCGACTCGGCTGAGCAGCCAGTTGAATAGAGCGAGAGTCAAAATCAGGATCAGCAGGACAGGCCAGAACCGTATGGCAAGTACCAATAGCGCGATGACGATAGTGCATCCGACCAGCATGCAGATGAACACGAAGAGAAGGACTAAAAAGCGGATCAGGTTCATTCATGGGCTCCTTTTGTCAGATCCAGCCCAACTGAGCGAGAGATACATAGCCTTCATTGGCAACAATGATATGGTCCAATGTACGGGTGCCAATTAGGTCAAGTGCGGCTTTTAGTGTTTGAGTAACCAAGCGATCTTCGGAGCTGGGAGTCGGGTCACCCGATGGGTGGTTGTGGACCAGTATGACAGCGGAGCTATTGTGGCTGAGCGCCATTTTTACCACTTCACGGGGGTAGATGCGGGCGTTATCCAACGTGCCGCGGAACACCTCCTCAAAAGCGATTACGCGGTGTCTTGTATCGAGCATTAGTAGTGCAAAGACTTCATGCTCATAATCCTGTAAAAGCATTTGTAGGTGTTCAGCTACTTGTAATGGATCAGTTAACGGCTTTCCTTTGGACATCCGTCGGGCTGCTAGCTGTAAGGCCAAGCGTAGAATTTCAGTTTCGGTAACAGGTGAGTGAACGATGTAGCTGCCAGCGTCTTCGCCAGCTTTGATTTTCTGAAATTTCATTTGCATGCACTCCTTCGGACAGCAAGGTGCAAGCGACCTGCTATCCAATGATTATTGGACGGTGGACAGCGGGGCGCTGCGCCTGGCCTGGGATTCCAGTTTTTCAGCAAGAGAGGGGCGTGTAGCGGAGTCTTCTGGTTGATCTTTGGGCATGATTGTTTCGGGGCATCCGAACTGCCGATACCTCGCTTCCGAACGGCCAGCCAGTCCCTGCGCGGTAGTTCCTTGGTGCTGACCAGGCGCAGAGCGGGGCGGTGCTTCTGGGCGCTGTTAATAGAGCGTGCTTTCATGGTGTTTATCTTGCAGATACAAAAACGCCCGGTCAGCTCAGCGCTGATCGGGCGTCATGGAGAATGAAAGTTGGGGAGTAGGTCAGGTGGGACTATCTGCAGTGTTCTGGACGGCGACCATGGCGCCAATCTTGAAACAGGCTGGATTGCGGACGTTAGCGTATCGAGACGATTTTTCTGTCCCGGTTGTCATTGATGGCTGAGACCGACAGGTTGCCAGTAGCTGCTTCATGGATGTGGTTGCTCCACCACGCCATCATTGGGCGTCTCCGCTCGATGTAGTCCGCACGATTGTAGGCACTGCGAACCTCGTCTCTATCAACGTGGGCCAGTGCTACCTCGATCAACTCGGGATCCCAGCCATGCTCGTTGAGGATTGTGCTACCCATCGAGCGCATACCGTGGCTGACCAGGCGTCCCTCGAAGCCCATTCGTTTCAGCGCCATGTTGGCGGTCTGGCTGTTGCAGTGGGTCCGGGGGTTCCGGTCTGCGGGGAACACAAATTCTCGGTGTCCGCTGTACGGCTTGATCGCTTCCAACAGTGCGAGAGCCTGCTCCGTGAGTGGGATGATATGCGTACGGCGTTTCTTCATGCGTTCCGCAGGGATCGTCCAGATTTTTCTCTCAATATCGATGTCCGCCCAGCGTGTGGTCGCAGCTTCCACTGGCCGTGTCATGGTGTGGAGCTGCCACTCGATCAGGCAGCGGGTTGTTCTTTTTATGCTGGCATTGGCTATTGCCACCATGAGCTCTTTCAGTTCATCGGGGGGTAGTGCCAGCATGTTTTTCTTTTTCGGTTTCTTGAAGACGGAGCGGATGCCGCTAAGCGGGTTCGCGTGAACCAGTCCCGAGTTGACCCCGTAGGTCATGATCTCGTTGAGTCGCTGCGTCAGCCGCTTCACAGTCTCAAGGGTGCCTTTGGTTTCGAGGGGCCGGAGCAGGTTAATAACCTGAGGAGCACTTATGGTCGAGATTGGGGTGTGTCCCAGATACGGAAAGATGTGCAGCGTGAGGGAGCGCCAGATGTCCTCAGCGTAGGCCTGGGTCACTGCATCCTTTTTCAGCTCATACCAGGCCGTCGCCACGTTCTGGAGAGTGTGCTCAGTCGCTGCCTTCTTAGCTTGCTGCACTGCATCCCGCTTCTCTTTGGGGTCAATGCCGTGAGCGAGGAGCTCGCGTGCCTCAATGGTACGCTTGCGAGCTTGTGCCAATGAAACTTCAGGGAAGGTCCCGAGGCCCATGTTGATCCGGTTCTTCGTCACCGGATGCCGATAGTTGAAGTTCCAGAGCTTAGAGCCATTGCTTCTCACTCGCATTTGAAGGCCGTCACCATCGCTTAGGACGTAGTCCTTCTCTTGAGGCTTGGCGGCTTTGACTTTGAGGTCCGAGAGGCGGGTGGCTTGAGCGCACATGCGGTATTCCAAGAGCGGTTTCGGTATTCCAAAAACTACCAGCAGATGACTTGGAATACCACTTGGAATACCGAATTGCGTGGACCCTGCTGGACGCTATCGGACTCTAATGGCGCTGAAAGCCCCGTATTTATTGGGTTTCAGGCACAAAAAAAGACGTCCGTGGACGTCTTTGATTGATCATTTGGTGGAGCCGGGGGGATTTGAACCCCCGTCCGCCAGTACTCCGCTGTCGGTACTACATGCTTAGCCGTGTCTACTGAGTTAATCCGCAGCCGCCCGACGGGCAGGGTGCTTTGGACGAGTTGGGTAAGTTTTAGTCGCTTTGCCCCCAACGTGCTACACGACGATCCTGTTCTGTATGACAATCACTTCGGGTTTACAGGCATCCCCTGGTGATTGCTGGAGCCGAAGCTACCAGGAGAGCGGGCTCAGCTGCTTACGCAGCGAGAGCGTAGCCCTCGTAGTTTTCGTCATTGGCAACTATAGAAAGTTGCAACAGTGGATTTACGAGTTCTGTTACCAACTCGGCATGCACCTAGAGTTTCGCTACCGGCGTCGAATCCTAATCGGCCCCACACTAGCTCTAAGCTAACGCACCTTACGGCACGTGAACCGGAGTATACGGCATTGCGCGGGCGGCGTCGACAGCTGAGCGCTCACCCGCGCGATGCATCAGGCGCCGCCGCTGCTCGAGCCGCTGCCTTTGTTGGTGTTTTGCAGCGTGGTCAGGGCTTTTTGAGTGATTGCGATGCAGTCCTTGTCATTGCCTTTTGCCTGGGCATCTTTGGCCTTGGTCACTTCATCATCGATTTGCGTTTTGAGGCCTTCCGAGGTGGCTCCGGCGGTGGCCATGCTGTCGTTGATTTTCTGCAGGTTCAGGGCGCACAGGTCTTTTTCGGCAGCGAAGGCCGGCGAAGCGAGCAGGGTAGCGGCCGCGAACAGGGCCGAAAGCGCGGTACCTTTCATGGGAGTCTCCTCTGTGGCCTCTGGTAGGTGGGCCTGTAAAGGTGGACTGTGCCGTTTGGCTGACAGTTCCGTTTTGATGGTGGCGGGATGGCATGAGGGTTTGTGGCGGGATGTTGCTGGAGAGCAGAGTGGGAAGGGGCCGCTTTGCGGCCCATCGCGGCCGGTCCGGCGCCCCGGCGAGGCCGCTCCCACAGGGGGGTAGCTTTAGGCTACTGGGCAGGCGGTTGGGCGGGTGCCGTCTACGACTTCGTTGTAGGGCGCCTGGTCGCGGTCGCGTAGGCCGTAGTCGCGGATGACCGAGGTGACGCGCACGCGGTAGTCGTCGAAGATCTTGTCGCGGCCGGCGCGTTGGGCAGAGAGGTGGGCGGTGACATTGCGCCATTGCACCACGGCTTCTTCATCGCGCCAGGTGGTCACCGACATCACTTTCTTGGGGTTGAGGGTGCTCTGGAAGCACTCTACCGAGATGAACCCTTCCATGGGCTTGAGCAGAGGGGTGAGCTTGTTGACCAGGTCAACGTAGGTTTCGCCCTGGCCGGGCAGTGCTTGCAACTCGAACAATACGACGATCATGGGGCGTGCCTCATCCTTGATGACTTTGTTGTTTTCATGCGGTGGTGGTGCAGCGGGTTACTTCAGGTTGGCGAGCCAGGCGCGCATCACGCGGGCGGCGGCCTGGGTCAGGCGCTCGCCGAGTTCGGCGGCAGCCGAGCGCAGGGCGATGGGGTCCAGGCCGGTCTGGCCGACTTCGTTGGCGTGGCCTACCAGCCACTGCTCGATGCGGGCGGGGTCGGCTTCCAGGTGGCATTGCAGGCCCAGGATGCGGTTGTCCACGGCAAAGGCCTGGTGCGCGCAAATATCGGTCTTGGCCAGCAGCACGGCGCCCTGGGGGATGTCGAACTGGTCGCCATGCCAGTGCAGCACGGGTACGTCGCCCAGTTCGGCAAGCGGCGTTTGCTGGCCTTCGGCGGTGAGGGTAAGCGGCGAGAAGCCGATTTCCTTGACGCCCATGGGGTAGACCTTGGCGTTCATGGCGCGGGCGATCAGTTGTGCGCCCAGGCAGATGCCCAGCATGGGCTTGCCGGACTCGATGCGTTGGCGCACCAGCTCAAGTTCGGCCTTGAGGAAGGGGTAGGGCTTTTCGTCGTAGGCGCCAATGGGGCCACCCAGCACGATCAGCAGGTCAGCTTGCATCACCTGTTCGGCGTGGAGGGTTTCGACGGTGGGGTCAATGTAGGTGAGGCTGTAGCCGGCCTCACTCAGAACGGGGGCCAGGGTGCCGACGTCTTCGAAGTGGATGTGGCGCAGTGCGATGGCTGTTTTCATGTGCAAACCCGATGATGAAAGGAGTGAGGGCGCGGTTTACGCCGTTGGGTTGAGGTCGACCTTGATCGTACCGGCCTTGGGGAAGGTGCAGCAGGCCAGGGCGTGGCCGTCGCGCTTGTCCTGGTCGGTCAGGCAGAAGTCGGGTTCGACGGTGTACTCGCCTTCCGACACTTTCAGCCGGCAGTGGCCGCAGATGCCGGCGCGGCACAGGCTGCGTACGGCGATGCCGCTGGTTTCCAGCATCTCCAGCAGGCTCTTGCCCGCGGCGGGCTCCAGCACCTGGTCGTTATGCTGAAGGTGCAGGCGCAAGGGGCTTTCGGCCTGGGCATCGTCTGGCGTGGCCGGGGCAGAGGCCGCTGGTGGGGTGAAAGATTCGATCAGCAAGGGGCAGGTGGGGAACAACGCCAGCAGGTGCTCGCGCATGCCCTGGGCGAAGCCGTGGCTGCCACAGATCACCACGCTGTCCGGGTTGCCCAGCGCTTTCAGGTCCTGGGCTTGTGGGCGGCCGGCCTTGAAGTGGCCTTTGCCGTGCACCGCTTCGCGGGTGACGAACACCTGCAGGTCGAACCAGGGGCAGCTCAGTTCCAGTTGCAGCAATTCGTGCAGGAACGGGATGTCGGCAATGGACGGCACGCACAGCAGCAGGCTGACCTGGGGCACGTTCAAGCCGCGCAGGGCGCGCTCGTGCAGCCCGCGCAGCAGGGCGATCGGCAGGGTGATGCCGATGCCGCCGGCCAGCAAGCCGACGTGGCGGCAGGCCTGGACCGAAGCCAGGGTGATGTCACCTGCGGCGAACTGCACGTCGAAACGCGTGCCGGGCTGGCAGGTGGCGTGCAACTGGTCCGAGACCCCGCCACGGCCTTCGCGCTTGATCGCCAGCTCGAACTGGTCGTTGCCAAGCCTGCGGGTGATGGAGTACAGCCGTTGCTGACGGGCGCCGGACAGGTCCGTTGCCTGCAACGCCACGTGCCGGCCGGGCACGAGGTCTGCCAGAAAGGCGCTGGAGGCGTTGAGTACGCGCAGGCCAAATACCTTGATCTGCGCGGTCTCGCTGCTGACATGCTCGCACACGGCTTCAAAGCCTGTCGGGGTACTCATGCGCTAGCCCTCTCGCGCAGCTGTTCGACGGCCTGTTCGGCGCTCTCCAGGCCATTGCCGGCCAGGCCGATGCGGTTGACCAGGGCTCCGAGGGAGTCGGTATAGACGCTGATCTCGTTGTTGTCGCCCACGTCGTGCAGGATCTCGTTGCCGTTGGGGAAGCCCAGCATCTCGAACACCCGCGACCAGGCGCCCATCTCGTTGTTGGCGAACATCTGCACGGTGCGCAGGATGATCGAGCGCAGGTACAGGCGTTCCTTGCGGGTCAGGCCGTTGACGATGTCGGTGGCGACGAAGCTGAACACGCTGGAGTGGCTCCACTCGTCCATGGCGTGGGTGCGGGTGACCTCGTGGCAGACCGACTGGATGGTGGTGTCTTCGGCCATGGTCTTGAGGTAGTCGGTGATCAGCGTTTCGCTGGCGCAGGCGATGCCAAAGCGGGTCAGGCGGCGTTCCCATTCGGCGGTGCAGTTGGCTAGCAGCGCTTCGCGCCAGGTCACCAGGTTGAAGGCGCTGAAGTCCAGGGGGGTAAGTTGGCGCATGTCATAGATATAGTTGCAGGCCATGATCGACATGCGTGTATGCAGGGCTTCATCGAGCAGGGCTTGAGACATTACATCTTGCAGCAGTGCGCGGTTATGGCTGTGGGGCGGGGTCTTGATAATGTCTTCACAGGCCGGCACCACCACATTGCATTCAATATAAATGGTCTTGAGGTTATAAATGCCCCAGGCGTAGGACATGCATTTGGACTGCAAGTCCTTGGGGGCTTCAAGCCAGGCCTGGTGGTTGCGAAACGGCAGCAGTGAATGGCTGAAGTCGTTCTTGTTGGCATCGAACGCCAGGCCCCAGTAATCGGGTTGTGGCTGGTTCACGGCAGCGCGGGTTTTCCACAGGGTTGAAAGTTTGGCGAGCATGCCTTTAACTGCATCATCGGTACCGCTATGGTTAACATCCATGTTAAAACTCCAGGCTATCGGTTGTCGTTGTTCAGTTTGATTACGCCGGCTGGGTGGCACGCACAGGTGCGGGCGGCGCCCTTCAAGTTTGCGGTACAAATGTGTCGTTATTATTGCGTCAGGTCATTTAAATGAAAGTTGCAGCGCAGTGACTTTGCGCTGCCGCGCCATTACCCATTCCTGCAACAATGTCAGGGCGACGGTCAGGCCCATGAAGGCGGCACTGGCCCAGAAAATCGCGTTGGGGTGGCCCTGGTCCAGCAACCAGCCGAACCCGACTGGCCCGATGGCGCCGCCGATGTTGAAACCCGTGGACACGATGCCGAAGGTCTTGCCTTCAGCCCCTTTGGTGGCGGCAGCCCGTACCAGCATGTCCCGTGACGGGGCGATCACGCCGGTCAAAAAGCCCGCCAGGCCCAGCACGGCAAGCAAGAGCGGCTCGCTCAGGCCCGCCGTGGCCACCAGCAACATCAGCATGCACGCCACCCCAAAAGCGCTGGCCGCCACCACCCCGTGACGCTGGGTGCGGTCGGCCAATGCACCGCCTGCCAGCACGCCGAATGCGCTGGCGAACAGGAAGGCGGTCAAGGCCGAGTTGGCCCAGTACAAGGCCACGCCCTGGCCCTGCATCAGGGCCGCGACGGAAAACTTTTCGATGGCGCCAGTGCTCAGGTTCAGCAGCACGAACAGCAGCGTCAGGCTGATGATCATCGGCGAGAGCAGCGCCACGCGTTGCGCCTGCACGGGCTTGGGTGCCGGGGCGGGCGGCGCGTCACTGACCTGGGCCAGTGCCGAGCCGGGTATCAACAGCAGGGCCAGTGCTGCAAAGCCCACCAGCGCTGCGGTCGCGAAGGCCATGGCCGGGCCGTTGGCTACCGCCACCCCCAGCAGCAACACCGGAGCCACCGCCGCGCCCAGAAAACCTGCAAAGGTGTGCACCGAGAACGCCTTGCCGATGTGCGCAGGGTTGATGTGCCGGGACAGCAGGGCATAGTCGGCAGGGTGGTAGACGGCATTGGCCACCCCCGCCAGCGCCATGCCCACCAGCAGGCAGGTGTAGCCGGGCAGCAGGGCAATCAACAGGAAACTGCAACTGCCCAAGGCCAGGGCCAGCAGCAGCAGGCGCCGGGCGCCATGGCGATCGACGGCAAACCCCATGGGGGCCTGCACCAGCGCGGTGACGATGTTGAACACGCTGAGGGCCAGGCCCAACGCCACATAATCCACGTTCAAAAAAGCAGGCAGCAGCGGAAAGAGCGCCGCCAGCACCATGATGTGCAGGTGGCTGACAAAGTGCGCTGCGGCGACTTGCGGCAACAGGCCGATACGTATCGTCATGGTGAAACCTGTAGGGGCATGAGCTGAGTCGGCGCAGAGCTTAATGAGGCTTTGGTCTTGTCGGGTAGTCCAATTAGTGGCAATAGGCCAGACCGCTTTGGCCCATCTTTCGCGCGTTCTGGCATGCCCAGGCCAGACGCCTGCTTGCCGGGCCGAGCCAGGTGGTCTGCAACAGCGCGGGTAATCGGTACGGTCGCAGGCGCCGCAGGCCGCTAGGGTAGTGCGGTTGTCGCCGGCGTTCAGACCAAGGAGTACACATGCCGCATTTCGCTTATAAAGAGGGCCACGCGCTGCCGGGCATCAGTGCCGCTGCGCTGCCGCAGGTGGACAGCGAGGTGTGGACCGCCATCGATGCCGAGCGGTTGCGCCAGGTGCAGTCCATCGAGCTGATCGCCGCCGAGAACGTGGTCAGCCGCGCCGTGCTCGAGGCCCAAGGGTCGGTGCTGACCAACAAGTACGCTGAGGGGTACCCGGGGCGACGCTATTACGCCAGCTGTGGCAATGTGGATGTGGTCGAGGACCTGGCCATCGAGCGGGCCCGGCTGCTGTTCGGTTGCAGCTATGCCAACGTGCAACCCCACTCCGGCAACCAGGCCAACCAGGCGGTGTTCCTGGCGCTGCTGGAGCCGGAGGATAAGATCCTCGGCCTGGACCTGAAGTCGGGCGGGCACCTGTCCCACGGGGCGGCGTTCAACGTGTCCGGGCGTTGGTTCCAGGCGGTCAGCTACGGTGTGCACCCGCTGACGCACCTGGTCGACATGGACCAGGTGGCGCAGATTGCCCGTCGTGAGCGGCCACGGCTGATCATCGCCGGGGCGTCGGCGTATTCACGCGCGCTGGATTTCGCCCGTTTTCGCGCCATTGCCGACGAGGTGGGGGCGTATCTGATGGCCGACATCGCCCACGTCGCCGGGCTGGTCGCAGGCGGCGCCTATCCCTCGCCAGTGCCCCATGCCCACGTCACCACGCTGAGCACCCACGCGACCCTGCGCGGCCCGCGCGGAGGGATGATCCTGTGCAACGATCAAACCCTGGCGCGCAAAATCAACGCGGCGGTGTTCCCCGGCCTGCAGGGCGCTGCACTGATGCACACGGTCGCGGCCAAGGCGGTGGCGCTGGGCGAGGCGCTGCAACCGGGTTTTGGCCCCTACGCCCATGCGGTGGTGGCCAATGCCCGGGCCTTGTGCGGGCGGCTGGCCGAAGGTGGCTTGCTGGTGGTGTCGGGCGGCACGGACTGCCACCTGGGGGTGATCGACCTGCGCCCCTGGGGCCTTGCCGGCAACGCCGCCGAGGGTGCGCTGGAGGCGGTCGGCATCACCGTGAACCGTAACGTCGTGCCCGGTGACGAGGTCAAGTCCAGCGTCACCTCGGGCATTCGCCTGGGCAGTGCGGCCTGTACCTCCCGGGGCATGGGCGAGGATGAGTTCCGCGAGATCGGGGACATGATCCTGGCCATGCTCGGGGGCGTGCGCAGCGGTGCCATGGACAGCCGCACCGAGCGCTCGATCCGCGAGGGCATCTTCGACCTGACCCGGCGTTTCAAGCTGCCTTACTGAACCCGGCGCTCAAAGCTTGAGGGCGTTGGCCAGGCGCAGCATGGCCGCTTCGATCTCATAGGCCGTGAGCGAGGAATACCCCAGCAGCCAGCCGTGGGTCTGCGGCTCGCCCAGGTACAGGCTGCTCAGGCCCGACAGCTGCACGCCGGCCGTGGCCGCCTGGCGAATGGTCTTTTCTTCGGACCAGCCTGGCTTGAGCAGGCAGGGGATCTGCAAGCCACCTGGCGGCAGGTGGGCGGTGACCACCGGGCTCAGGTACTTGGCGATGGCATCGTGCATCACCGCCCGGCGCCCGGCGTACAACTTGCGCATGGCACGCACGTGGGCGTTGTAGTGCCCGTCCTCCATGAAGCGCGCCAGGGTCAGCTGCAAGGTCTGCGGGGTGTGGCCATCCATCATGCTGCGGGCATAGGCGAAGGGCTTGACCAGTTCGGGCGGCAGCACGATGTAGCCCATGCGCAGGCCAGGGTAGAGGGTCTTGCTGAAGGTGCCGATGTACAGGGTGCGCTGGTAGCGGTCCAGGCCCTGCACGCAGGCGGTGGGCTGGCCGTCGTAGTGAAACTCGCTGTCGTAGTCGTCTTCGATGATCCACTTGGCTTTCTGCGCGGCCCAGTTGATCAGCTCCAGCCGGCGCTCCAGGGGCAGGGTCGCGCCTGTGGGGTACTGGTGCGAGGGGGTGACGTACACGCAGTTGGCGCCGCTGCGGTCGGCGAACAGCAGGTCGGTGCGGATGCCCCGTTCGTCCACGTCGATGGGCAACACTTTGGTTTCGGCGATGGCGAACGCCTTGCGGGCGCCGTAGTAGCCGGGGTTTTCCAGCAGGATGGGTTTGCCGGCATCTACCAGCAATTGCGCGCACAGGTACAACGCCTGACGCGTACTGCTGAGCACCAGCACCTGGTCGGGGGTGCACGTGGCCCCGCGTTCGAGGTTCAGGTAGGTGGCGATGGCCTTGCGCAGGGGTTCGGCGCCTTGCGGGTCACCGTGCAGCAGGACGCTGGCGCGGTAGTCCTTGACCACTTGGCGCTGCAGCCGCTCCCAGACGTCGGTGGGGAAGCTGCGGGTTTCCGGCAGGCCAGTGGCGAAGGCCTTGATCACTTGCTGGTCACGCACGCCGCCGGTCTCGAAGATCATGCGCCCGCGCTGGCTGAGTTCGGCGCCGGGCGCGACCACGCTGCGCCGCACCTCCTGGGTCCGTTGCCGGCGTGGGCCGGCCCCGCGCAATTCGGCGCCCACCGTGTCGCACACGTAGCTGCCCGCGCCGCCGCGGCGCACGATGAAACCGTCCCGGTGCAGCTGCACGTAGGCGTTTTCGACGGTATCGCGGGCGCAGCCCAGGGACTTGGACAGCGCACGGGTGGAGGGCAGTTTCAGGCTCGGGCCCAGCGCGCCATCCAGGATCAACGCACGCAAGGCGCGCTGGATGCGCTGGTGCAGGTCCAGCAGCTGAAACTCGGCGTCGTTGAGCCGAATCTTCAGGGTGTCCAGCGCGAAGGTCTTCGCCATGTGGTCTGCTCTCCATCCATGAACTGGCAGGTAAGGGCAGGCCAGTTTATCCGTAGACTCCGGCCTTCGCCACCCAGGCCTGGCCTGGTATTCACCGCGTCGGCGCGTTCACGCACAGGAGCCCACCCACCATGGCACGGTCACACAATTTCAGCGCAGGCCCCACCGCAGTCCCTCTGGAAGTGCTCAACCAGGCGTACGACGAGTTCCACGATTTTGCCTGCACGGGCATGTCCATCATGGAGATGAGCCACCGCTCGCCCATCTTCCGCGCCATTGCCGAGCAGACCGAGGCCGACCTGCGCGAGCTGCTGGAGGTGCCGGCGCATTACCGCGTGCTGTTCGTGCAGGGCGGCGCTTCGTTGCAGTTCGCCCAGGTGCCCATGAACCTGGCCGGGGACAACGGCAGCGTGGACTACCTGCACACCGGGTTGTGGTCGGGCAAGGCGATCGAGGCGGCGCGCCAGTATGGCGAAGTGCGCGTGGTCGCCAGTGCCCAGGGCACCGGCTTTGACCGGGTGCCGGCGGTTGCGCACTGGCAGCTGAACCCCAAGGCGGCCTACCTGCACTACACCGAGAACGAAACCGTGCACGGCGTGCAGTTCACCGAAGCGCCCGCCAGCGAGGCGCCACTGGTGTGCGATGCCTGTTCGAGCCTGCTGTCCAAGCCCATCGACATCGCACGCCATGGCCTGGTGTATGCCGCCGCCCAGAAGAACATGGGCGTGGCTGGGCTGACGGTGGTCATCATGGATCCGGCGCTGCTGGATCGCTGCCATGGGTTCACCCCGGACATCCTCAACTACCGGCGCATCAGCGATGCCCAGTCGATGCTCAATACGCCCGCCACCTTCCCCTGGTACCTGACTGGCCTGACGTTGCAGTGGATCAAGCGCAGTGGGGGCTTGCAGGTGCTGCACCAGCGCAACCAGACCAAAGCCAGCCTGCTGTACGAAACCCTCGACGGCAGCGACGGCTTCTACCGCAACCCGGTGCAGCCGGCCTATCGCTCGATCAACAACGTGCCGTTCCGGCTGGCCGATGAAGCACTTCAAGCGGTCTTCCTGCGCGAGGCCGAGGCGGCCGGGCTGCATGGCCTGAAGGGCCACGCCAGCGTCGGCGGCATTCGCGCCAGCCTGTACAACGCCATCTCTGTCGAAGCGGTGGCCGCCCTGTGCGAGTTCATGGGGGCGTTCGCCCGCAGGTACGGTTGAGCGCACTGAAAGTGGTCTGGTCTGCCCCGGTGAAGCGTCGGGGTAAAACCAGCCAATCTGCGGCTATAAATGACTGCCTACCGCAGCCGGATACAGCGTCTAGCAAGGAGCCAAGACCTATGTCATCTACTCGTACCCCCTCGCCCCTGCGCCTGCAGGACCTGCTGCACCCGGTGGTGGCCGGGCTCATTTCGGTGATCGTCAACTATGGCGGCACTTTCATCCTGGTGTTCCAGGCTGCCAAGGTTGCAGGGCTCAGCCCCGAGCTGACCGCCTCGTGGGTGTGGTCGGTGTCCATCGGCGTGGGCGTGACCGGGCTGCTGCTCAGCTGGGTCAGCCGCGAGCCGATCATCACCGCCTGGTCCACGCCGGCGGCGGCGTTCCTGATCGTGGCCCTGGCCACCACGCCCTACGCCGAGGCGGTGGGGGCGTACATGGTGTCGGCGGTGGCCTTCGTGCTGCTGGGCGTGTCGGGCTACTTCGAAAAAGCCGTGCGCCTGATTCCGCCGGGGGTAGCCGCGGGCCTGCTGGGCGGCATCCTGTTGCAGTTCGGTATCGGCGCCTTCGCCAGCATGAGCGTCGACCCGCTGCTGGTCGGGCTGCTGATCGGGGCGTACATCGTGTTCAAGCGCCTGAGCGCTCGCTATGCCGTGGTGGGCATCCTGGTGCTGGGGCTGGTGTACCTGGTGATGCAGGGCCGGGTCGATTTCGCTGGGCTGTCCCTGGAATTCGCCACGCCGGTATTCACCCGCCCCGAGTTCTCGCTCAACGCACTGCTGAGCGTGGCGCTGCCGCTGTTTCTGATCACCCTGACCGGCCAGTACATGCCCGGCATGCTGGTGTTGCGCAACGACGGGTTTCGCACCAGTGCCAACCCGATCCTCGGAATCACCGGGCTGGGCTCGCTGTTGATGGCGCCGTTCGGCTCCCACGCCTTCAACATCGCCGCCATCACCGCTGCCATCTGCACCGGCAAGGAAGCGTCCGAAGACCCGTCCAAGCGCTGGGTGGCCGGTGTGGCCGCCGGCATCTTCTACATCCTGGTGGGCATTTTCGGGGTGACGCTGGCGGCGGTGTTCATGGCCTTCCCGGCCACCTTCATCACCACCCTGGCGGGGCTGGCCCTGCTGGGCACCATCGGCGGCAGCCTGGCCAACGCCATGCTCGATGCAAAAGCGCGCGAGGCGTCGTTGATCACCTTCCTGGCCTGTGCGGCCAACATCACCCTGCTGGGCATCGGCGGTGCGTTCTGGGGGCTGGTGATCGGCCTTGTGGCCTACGCCGTGCTCAACGGTCGCCTGCCACGCCGGGCCAAGGCCGCCCAGGCAGAACCGGCAGCAGTGCCCACCAAAGGAGCGACGAATTGATGACCGAGTACGCCGAAGACCTCACCACCCTGCATGCGCGCCATGGCCGCTATCCGCAGGCCAACACCGTCGAGGATTTTCGCCGCAACCTGGCCGCCGTGCATGAGCGCATCGCCCGGGCCTGCGAGCGGGTCGGGCGAGACCCGGCCGAAGTACGCCTGCTGCCGGTCAGCAAGACCTTCGACGAAGCCCACCTGCGCCTGGCCTATGCCGCCGGTTGCCGCCTGCTGGGCGAGAACAAGGTGCAGGAGGCCCAGCGCAAGTGGGAAGCCATGGCCGACTTGCAGGACTTGCAGTGGTCGGTGATCGGCCACTTGCAGACCAACAAGGCCAAGCAGGTGGCGCGCTTTGCCAGTGAGTTCCAGGCACTGGACAGCCTGCGCGTGGCCGAGGTGCTGGACCGCCGGCTGCGCATCGAAGGGCGGCAGATGGATGTGTTCGTCCAGGTCAACACCTCGGGCGAGGCCAGCAAGTACGGGCTGGTGCCCGATGAGGTGGCGGCGTTTCTACAGGCGCTGCCCGCGTTCCCGGCGCTGCGTGTGCGCGGCCTGATGACCCTGGCGCTGTTTTCGGCCGACGCCGCGCGGGTACGCCCGTGCTTCGTGTTGCTGCGTGAGCTGCGCGACCAACTGCGCGCCACTGCGCCTGAAGGGGTGTCGTTGCAGGAGCTGTCGATGGGCATGTCGGGTGATTTCGAAGTGGCCATCGAGGAGGGCGCCACGGTGGTGCGCGTCGGCCAGGCGATCTTCGGCGCCCGCGCCATGCCCGATGCCTACTACTGGCCCACCGCCGATGCCGCGCCGCACCCGGACGCTACCCCGTCGCTGGCCACCAGCCATTGACCACTCTGTACAGGAAACCTGCAATGTCTGCTGCTCCCGCTTACCTCATGCACACCTCAGCCCGCCAACCAGTTGCGTTCAGCCGGGGCCAGGGCGCCTTGTTGTGGGATTCGCACGGGGTCGAGTACCTCGATGCCATCGCCGGGGTGGCCGTGACCAGCCTGGGGCACGCCAATCCCGAGATCGCCTCGGCCCTGGCCGAACAGGCCGACGTGCTGCTGCACACCACCAACATGTTTCGTATCCCATGGCAGGAACAGCTAGGCGAGCGCCTGTGCCGGCTCTCAGGCATGGAGCGGGCGTTCTTCTGCAACTCCGGCGCCGAGGCCAACGAGGCCGCGCTCAAGCTGGCGCGCTTGCACGCCACGGCCCGCAACGTCGCCCAACCCCAGGTGCTGGTGATGGAAAACAGCTTCCATGGGCGCACCCTGGCAACCCTGGCCGCCACCGGCAATCCGGCCGTTCACCGCGGTTTCGAGCCGCTGATGCCAGGCTTCATCCGCGTGCCCTACGATGACATCGAGGCGGTGCGCCAGGTGGCGGCCAACTCGCCCAACGTGGTGGCCGTGCTGGTCGAGCCCGTGCAGGGCGAGGGCGGTGTGCATCCGGCATCGGCGGGCTATCTGCAAGCGCTGCGCCAGCTGTGCGACGCGCACGACTGGCTGATGATGATCGACGAGGTGCAGACCGGCATGGGCCGTACCGGCACCTGGTTCGGTTTCCAGCACGCCGGCATCGAGCCCGACGTCATCACCCTGGCCAAGGCCCTGGGCAATGGCTTCCCCATCGGCGCGTGCCTGGCCCGAGGCAAGGCCGCCGAGCTGTTTTCCCCCGGCCACCATGCCTCCACCTTCGGCGGCAACCCGCTGGCTTGCCGGGTGGGCTGCACGGTGGTGGACATCATGCAGCGCGATCAGCTGCCGCAGCGCGCTGCGGTGCTGGGCCAGCGTTTGCTGGCGGCCTTGCAGCTGGCGCTGGGCGGGCACCCTGAAGTGGTGTCGGTGCGCGGCCTGGGCCTGATGGTCGGCATCGAGCTCAACCGCCCCTGCGCCGAGCTGGTGGACCGGGCCCGGGACGAGCAACACCTGCTGGTCACCGTCACCCGCGGTACCACCGTGCGCCTGCTGCCACCCCTGATCTGCTCCGAGGTGCAGATCGACGACATCGCTGCACGCCTCACCCGCTTGCTGTCACCCCAAGCCTGATTCAGAACAAGGACGCTTAACCCATGTACGACTCGACGCTGACCCTCAACGCCTTCGATCCAGAGCTGCACGCCTCGATTCGCAACGAAGTGAATCGCCAGGAAGACCACATCGAGCTGATCGCCTCGGAAAACTATGCCAGCCCCTTGGTGATGCAGATCCAGAGCACGGTGCTCACCAACAAGTACGCCGAAGGCTATCCCGGCAAGCGCTACTACAGTGGTTGCGAATACGTGGACGTGGCCGAAAGCCTGGCTATCGAGCGGGTCAAGGCCCTGTTCAACTGCGACTACGCCAACGTGCAGCCCCACGCCGGCGCCCAGGCCAACGCGGCGGTGTTTTTGGCGCTGATCCAGCCAGGCGACACCGTGATGGGCATGAACCTGGCCCAGGGCGGGCACCTGACCCACGGCAACCCGGCCAACTTCTCGGGCCGCCACTACAAGATCGTGCCCTACGGCCTGGACCCTGAAACGGGCTTTCTCGACTATGACGAGATGGAGCGCATCGCGCTGGAAACCCGCCCGAAGATGCTCATCGGTGGTTTCTCGGCCTACTCGCGCTACAAGGACTGGGCACGCATGCGCAGCATCGCCGACAAGGTCGGGGCGATCTTCTGGGTGGACATGGCCCACGTGGCCGGGCTGGTTGCCGCAGGCGAATACCCAGACCCGCTGCCCCACGCCCATGTGGTCACCAGCACCACCCACAAGACCCTGCGCGGCCCGCGCGGCGGCCTGATCCTGTCCAAGGGGCAGGACGAAAGTTTCTACAAGAAGCTCGACTCGGCGGTATTCCCGGGTGTCCAGGGTGGCCCACTGATGCACCAGATCGCGGCCAAGGCCGTGGCCTTCAAGGAAGCGCTGTCGCCGGCATTTCGCAGTTACCAGACCCAGGTGGTGACCAATGCCCGGGCCATGGCCAAAGTGTTGCAGGCGCGCGGGTACAAGATCGTGTCGGACGGGACCGACAACCACATGATGCTGATCGACCTGTCGGCCAAGCCCTACACGGGTAAGGAAGCCGATGCGGCCTTGAGCAGCGCCTATATCACGGCCAACAAGAACTCGGTGCCCAACGACCCGCGTTCGCCGTTCGTGACCTCGGGGCTGCGCATCGGTACACCGGCGGTGACCACGCGAGGGTTCGATGTAGAGGCGTGCGAGCAGGTGGCGGGGTGGCTGTGTGATGTGCTCGATGCCCTGGAAACCGGGCGCAGTGACGAGGTGGGGCACCATGTGCGTGAGCAGGTGGTTGCGCTGTGCCGTCGTTATCCGGTTTATGGTTGAGAGGATGGGGGCCTGGCACCGGCGGTGTCGGGATGTTTGAGGCAGGTTTTTCGACCTGTGTGAAAGGGCTGCCTGGCAGCCCTTTTTTTGTTGCTGGGTTTGCTGTGCCGTCGAGTCCGGGATGAAGACCGCCTGGGCCGCTGTGCGGCCCATCGCGGCACAAGGCCGCTCCCACAGGGATTTGCGTATTCGAAAGCTACCGGGATCTACTGTGGGAGCGGCCTCGTGCCGCGATGGGCCGCATAGCGGCCCCAACTACCGCGCCCGAGTGACCCGATCCACCAGATACACCAGCCCGTGATAATCGATGCCACTGTGGGTCGACAAGCCAATTTCACAGGTGCGGCTGGTGGAGATGCCTTCACCGCAGTACTGTACCGCATCCTTCAGGCTGCGCAAGGCATGGGCATTGAGCTCAGGGGTGGTGAAGCCCTTGTCGCCGGCAAACCCGCAGCAATGAATCCCTTCAGGTATCACCACCTGCGTGCTGCACCGCCGCGCCAGGTCGATCAGCGCCTGGCTTTCGCCCAGGTGCTGCGTACTGCAGGTCACATGCACGGCGATCGGTTCATCCTGCGGAGTGAAGGTGAGCCGATCGACCAGGTGCGTACGGATGAAACGGACCGGGTCGTACAGGTCCAAACGGGTATCCCCCAGGTCCTGGACCAGGCGTAGGGTGCAGGGGCTGGTGTCGCAATAGATCGGGTCCAGGCCGCCCCGGCTGGCGTGCAGCAGTGCATTGATCAGCTCCTGGCGCTTGTGTTCAGCCTGCTCAGGGTAGCCTTTGGAGGCGAAGGGCTGGCCGCAGCACAGGCTTTCGGCATTGTCAGGGAAGACCACCTGATACCCTGCCTTCTCCAGCAGGCTGCGGGTCTTGTCGAGCAACGAGCTCTGCTCGCGATCGGCATACGCCGGGCCCATGACCTTGGACACGCAGGCAGCCAGGTAAACCACGCGAGGGCGCGGGTCGTTGCTCGCCTCACCCACGCGCACAGGGCGCACAGGCTGGGGCATGGCCGGGGTCCAGCGGGGCATGCGCCCTTTGCTGGTCTTGCTCAGGGCGGCGCTCAAGCGGTTCAGGCGCGGCGCGCCCAGCAGCTTGCGGGCGGTATTGGCGGCGGTCAGGGACAGGCGCGCGCCGCCCATGGCCGTCTTGAAGTGTTCGGCCAACCAGTCGGCGGCCTTGCCATGTTCGGCCGCCTGGGCGCGCAGCTTCTTGACCAGCTCGCCGGTGTTGATGCCCACCGGGCAGCGCTGGGCACACAGCCCCGTGGCGGCGCAGGTATCCATGCCCTGGTACTGGAAGGTGTCGCGCAGCGCGCGGGTGTCCTGGCCGTCGCGCTCCCTGGCCTGGATATCCCGCCACATGACGATGCGCTGGCGCGGGCTGAGGGTCAGCCCCTTGGACGGGCACACCGGTTCGCAGAACCCGCATTCGATGCATTTGTCGACGATCGCGTCGGCAGCCGGCAGCGGCTTGAGGTGCTTGAGGTGGATGGCCGGGTCTTCGCTGAGCACCACATCGGGGTTGAGAATGCCGTTGGGGTCGAGCAGGCGCTTGAGCTGCCACATCAGCTGGTAGGCATCCTGGCCCCATTCGAGCGCTACGAAGGGCGCCATGTTGCGGCCGGTGCCGTGCTCGGCCTTGAGCGAGCCGCCGAACTCCACGGCCACCAACTGCGCCACGTCGTCCATGAAGGCCTGGTAGCGCGCCACTTCCTCGGCGCTGTTGAAACCCTGGGTGAAGACGAAGTGCAGGTTGCCTTCCAGCGCATGGCCGAAAATGATTGCCTCGTCGTAGCGGTGCTGGTCGAACAGCTGGATCAGCCGGTTGACGCCTTCGGCCAGTTGCTCGACGGGGAAGGTGACGTCTTCGATGATGACCGTGGTGCCGGTCTGGCGCACGGCGCCCACGGCGGGGAAGGTGTCCTTGCGGATCTTCCACAGCTGGTTGTACACCACCGGGTCTTCGCTGAAATCCACTTGCTGTTCCAGGGGGAACTCGGCAATCGAGGCCATCACTTGGTGCACTTGCTCGTGCAGCAGGGTCTGGCTGGCGGCGCGGGATTCGATCAACAGGGCGCAGGCGTTGGCCGACAGGCCCTTGACCCACACCGGCATGCCGGCCATGTCCTGCACCGAGCGCAGGCTGCGCCGGTCCAGCAACTCCACGGCCGATACGGGCTGGCGCTTGAGGATCGGCACGGCGCGGCAGCAGCTTTCGACACTGGGGAACACCAGCAGGGCGCTGGCCTTGTGCGGGTGGTCGGGCACGGTGTCGTAGGTCACCGCGCTGATGAAGCCCAGGGTGCCCTCGGAGCCGACCAGCAGGTGCTGCAGGATGTCGAGCGGCTGGTCAAAATCCACCAGGGCATTGAGCGACAGGCCGGTGGTGTTCTTGAGCCGGTACTTGTGCCGGATGCGCTCGGCCAGGGCCGTATTGGCGCGGGTCTCCCGGCCCAGGCGGGCGAGGGCGTCGAGCAAGGGGGCGTGGCTGTTCTGGAAGGCCGCGACGCTGGCCGGGTCCTCGCTGTCCAGGCAGGTGCCGTCGGCCAGCACCAGGCGCAGGCCGGCCAGGGTGTGGTAGGTGTTCTGCGCCGTGCCGCAGCACATGCCGCTGGCGTTGTTGGCGACGATGCCGCCAATCTTGCAGGCATTGATCGAGGCAGGGTCGGGGCCGATCTTGCGCCCGAACGGCGCCAGCCAGGCGTTGGCCTGGGCGCCGATGACACCCGGCTGCAGCCTGATCTGTTCGCCCTGGCCGCGCACCTCGCGCCCGTTCCAGTTATCGCCCAGCACGATCAGGACCGAATCGCTGATGGCCTGGCCGGACAAGCTGGTGCCGGCGGCGCGGAAGGTGATGGGCACCCGCTCGCGCTGGGCCAGCTTGATCAGCCCAACCACTTCGTCCTCGGACTCCACCCGCACCACCAGCTTGGGGATCAGGCGATAGAAGCTGGCATCGGTGCCGAAGGCCAGGGTAGAGGTCGGGTCGTCGAAGCGACGCTCGGCAGGTATCAGGCGCTCGGCATCGCGCAGAAACGCAGCAGGCAGGCTCATGCAGTCTCCTCGCGGGGCCGCGGCGTCTGGTGCGGCGCGTGCCCCGGTAATCAGGCGGTGTTTCAGGCAGGCGCTCAGGCGCCGAGTTCGCGTACCAGCGAGTCGCGGGTGATCTCGCCGATGGACTTGGTGCCGGTCAGCACCATGGCCACGCGCATTTCTTTCTCGAACAGCTCCAGCAGGTTCTTCACCCCGGCCTGGCCATGAACGGCCAGGGCATACAGGAAGGCCCGGCCGATCAGCACGGTGTCGGCGCCCAGGGCGATCATGCGCGCCACGTCCAGGCCGCTGCGAATGCCCGAGTCGGCCAGGATCTTCAGGTCGCCCTTCACCGCGTCGGCAATCGCCGGCAAGGCGCGGGCGCTGGACAGCACGCCGTCGAGCTGGCGGCCACCGTGGTTGGACACGACGATACCGTCGGCGCCGAACTTGACCGCATCGCGGGCATCGTCGGCATCGAGGATGCCCTTGATGATCATCGGGCCGTCCCAGAATTCGCGGATCCATTCCAGGTCGCGCCAGGAAATGGACGGGTCGAAATTGTTGGCCAGCCAGCCGATGTAGTCGGCCAGGCCCGTAGGGTTGCCCCGGTAGGTGGAGATGTTGCCCAGATCGTGCGGGCGGCCCATGACGCCCACGTCCCATGCCCACTGCGGGTGGGTCATGGCTTGCAGCATACGCCGCAGCGGGCCGTTCCTGCCGCTCATGCCCGAGTGGGCATCGCGGTAGCGGGCGCCGGGGGTGGGCATGTCGACGGTGAACACCAGGGTGCGAACGCCGGCAGCCTTGGCGCGCTCCAGGGCATTGCGCATGAACCCGCGGTCCTTGAGCACGTACAGCTGGAACCACATCGGCCGGTCGATGGCCGGGGCCACTTCTTCGATGGGGCAGACCGAAACGGTGGACATGGTGAACGGGATGCCGTGGGCAGCAGCCGCACGCGCCGCCTGCACTTCGCCACGGCGGGCGTACATGCCGGTCAGGCCGACCGGGGCCAGGGCCACAGGCATGCTCAGGGTTTCACCGAACAGCTCGGTCTGCAGGCTGAGTTCGGACATGTTCTTCAGCACGCGCTGGCGCAGGGCGATGCTGGCCAGGTCCGAAACGTTATGGCGCAGGGTGTGCTCGGCGTAGGCGCCGCCATCGGCATAGTGGAACAGGAAGGGCGGCAACTTGCGTTGGGCGGCGGCGCGGTAATCGGTAGAGGCAGAAATGATCATGGGCTCTCGCAGCTTGGCAGGTGAGTAAGGCCGGGCGATGTGGGCTGCCCGGCCCCTTTCACTTTAGTGATGAACCAGCATGCCGGTCAGCCAGTAGGCCTGCACCAAGGTGATCAGGCCGACGATGGTGGCGAAGAACAGGCTGTGCTTGACGGTGAAGCGGAACAGGTCGGACTCCTTACCCACAAGGCCGGTGGCGGCGCACGCCACGGCGATCGACTGCGGCGAAATCATCTTGCCGGTCACGCCGCCGCTGGTGTTGGCTGCAACCAGCAGGGTGTCGTTCACGCCGATCTGGTGCGCGGTGGTGGCTTGCAACGAGCTGAACAGGGCGTTGGAGGAGGTGTCCGAACCGGTCAGGAACACCCCCAGCCAGCCCAGGAACGGCGAGAAGAACGGGAACGCCGCGCCGGTGCCGGCCAGTACCAGGGCCATGGTCGAGGACATGCCGGAATAGTTGGTCACGAAGGCGAAGGCCAGCACCATGCCGATGGACAGAATGGGCCAGCGCAGCTCGAAGAGTGTTTCCTTGAAAGTGGTCAGACCAGTCTTGACGTTGATCTTGAGCACGGCCATGGAGATCAGTGCCGACAGGAAGATCGCGGTGCCCGTGGCAGAAATCGGGTCGAGCTTGAACACGGCCGGCATGGCGGTAGGCGCAGCCACGATGGGGGCGGTCTTGATCACCAGTTGGTCGAGGTGCGGGATGGCGAAGTTGAACACGAAGTTGTACATCGCACCGCCCGGGGCGAACGCGGCCTTGAAGGGCTTGAGGGTCCAGATCGTCACCAGCACCGTGAGGATCAGGAACGGCGACCAGGCTTTGAAGATTTCACCCAGGCTGTAGGGGCTTGGCTGGCTGCCACCGGTTTGCACCACGGCCGCGCCAACGCTGCCGGTGGCCGCCGCGAACGAACGCTTGGGCTGCCACACTTTCAGGAACAAGGTCAGGGCGATCAGGCTGGCCAGGGCCGAGGTGATGTCAGGGAGTTCCGGGCCGATGAAGTTCGAGGTGAAGTACTGGGTGACGGCGAAGCTCAAGCCGGCCACCAGGGCAGCAGGCCAGGTTTCCTTCACGCCGCGCAGGCCGTCCATCATGAACACCAGCCAGAACGGCACGAACAGCGACAGCAACGGCAGCTGGCGACCAGTCATGGCGCCAATGTGGAAGGCGTCGATGCCGGTGACCTGGCCTGCCACGATGATCGGGATGCCCAGCGCGCCGAAGGCGACCGGTGCGGTGTTGGCGATCAGGCACAGGCCTGCGGCGTACAGCGGGTTGAAGCCAAGGCCCACCAGCAGCGCGGCGGTGATCGCCACCGGTGCACCAAAGCCGGCCGCCCCTTCCAGGAAGGCGCCGAAGCAGAAGCCGATCAGCAACACCTGCAGGCGCTGGTCGTCGGTGATCGACAGCACCGAACTGCGGATCACCTCGAACTGGCCGCTCTTGACCGTGAGTTTGTACAGGAACACGGCCGCGACGATGATCCAGGCGATGGGCCACAGACCATAGAGGAAGCCGTAGCCGGCAGCCGCCAGGGCCATGTCGACAGGCATCTGGAAAGCGAAGATCGCCACCAGGATCGACAAACCCAAGGTGATGCTGCCGGCGACATGGCCCTTGAGACGGAAGACGGCCAGGGCCAGGAAGAAGAAGACGATGGGGATGACCGCCGCCAGTGCGGACAGGCCGAGACTGCCCAGCGGGCTGTAGAGTTGGTGCCAGGTTTGCATATGGGGTGGCCCCTAATTGTTGTTGGTCATGCGCCGGCCCTGGATAATTGGTAAGACCAATTTACAATGGCTCGCCGCTAGGTTAAAAGCGCACACGGGGGTGTGTCAATTTGTCCGAGGCAGCACTTTGGTCGAATGCCGATGAGCGGGCAGGTGATGTGGCGTGAAAATCGAGCGCTGGTGGGTGTCGGCCGGCTGTGGATCGGCGAGAATGGATGCCCCGGATATCAGCCGGGATTCGTGGAGAGCGTGTGATGGTTTTTGATCAGGTCCGCCAGCGGCGCCTGTCCGACGACATTGTCGATCGGTTGGAAGGGATGATTCTGGAAGGCACGTTGACGTCGGGCCAGCGGCTGCCAGCCGAACGCGTGCTGGCCGAGCAGTTTGGGGTATCACGCCCGTCGTTGCGCGAAGCGATCCAGAAGCTGGTGGCCAAGGGGTTGCTGGTCAGCAAGCAAGGCGGCGGCAACTATGTGGCGCAGTCGCTGGGCTCCACGTTCAGTGACCCGTTGTTGCAACTGCTCGAACACAGCCCTCAGGCGCAACACGACCTGCTGGAGTTTCGCCATACCCTGGAGGCGTCTTGTGCCTACTACGCGGCCCAGCGCGCCACCGCACCCGACCGGGCTCGCTTGAAGGAGGCGTTCGACGTGCTGCAGGACTGCTACGCACGGGTGGGGGAAGTCACGCGGGCCGAAGAAGGCGCCGCCGATGCGCGCTTTCACCTGGCCATTGCCGAGGCCAGTCACAATGCCGTGCTGCTGCACACCATTCGTGGCTTGTTCGACCTGCTCAAGCGCAACGTGGTCACCAACATCGGTGGCATGTACCAGCAACGCAGCGAAACGCGCGACATGCTGATCAGCCAGCACCGGGAGTTGTACCTGGCGATTGTCGAAGGCAGGGCCGAGGATGCGCGTGAGGTGTCCAGCCGGCACATTCTGTACGTGCAGGAGGTGCTCGAAGAGGCGCATGAAGAGGCGCAGCGGGTCGCACGGGCGGAGCGGCGCAACGGGCACTGAGGGTATGTGTGCGGGCGAGTGTACGCATGAACAGGTGGCCGCTGTGGGCGGCGCGCTGTTCACGGCAGGTAAGCTTCCCCTTGATGAAACGATCGGGCAACTAGTTGCCCGTATCATCACTCGGCGGGGAAGAGGGGCAAGCGCTAGTCTTCCTTGCCCTTGTTGCGCACGGCCCGCTGCAGCTCGCGGTTGGAATCGCGTTCGCGCACGGTATCGCGCTTGTCGTATTCCTTCTTGCCCTTACCCAGTGCGATTTCGCACTTGATCAGGTGCTTGCTCCAATACAGCGCCAATGCCACGCAGGTATAACCCTTTTGCGCCACGGCCGCTTCGAGCCGCTCGAGCTCACGCTTGTTGAGCAGCAGCTTGCGGGTGCGGATGGGGTCTGCGATGACGTGGGTGCTGGCGGTGGTCAGCGGGGTGATGTGGCTGCCGAACAGCCAGGCCTCACCGTCCTTGAGCAGCACGTAGCTGTCAACGAGGTGCGCCTTGCCGGCTCGCAGGCTTTTTACTTCCCAGCCGGACAGGACCAGCCCGGCCTCGAACTTGTGTTCGATGAAGTAATCGTGTCGCGCTTTCTTGTTCTGCGCGATGGTCCCGGTCGGATGTTTTTTTTGCTTAGCCATAGGGTCGGCATTATAGGCAAGTCCGCGCGTCGTCCGCTATGGGATTTCTGCGTGCTTGAGCCACTGGAATGAATACCGGACAATGCAGGCACTGTCATAGGTACAGAACCTGTAATCGGAATGCTGCGAAGCACCGCCACCCAGCCTAGGAAGTGACGCCTGGATGACTACCCATATTCAACGCTCCGCCCTGCTGCCGTATCCTGCCCAGGCCTTGTACGACCTGGTAAACGATGTAGCCAGCTACCCGGACTTCTTGCCCTGGTGTTCCGACTCGACGGTGCTCGAAGCCAGCGAAACCCACATGCGCGCCAAGCTCGAGGTGGCCAAAGGCGGTATCAGCCAGCACTTCGTTACCCGCAATGTGCTGGTGCCGGGGGAATCCATCGAGATGAACCTGGAGGAGGGGCCGTTCACCCAGCTGCATGGCATCTGGGTGTTCAAGCCGCTGGGCGAGAAGGCCTGCAAGATCAGCTTGGACCTGTCGTTCGACTATGCCGGCTCATTGGTGCGCGCCACGCTGGGGCCGCTGTTCAATCAGGCAGCCAATACCCTGGTGGATGCGTTCTGCGAGCGTGCCAAGCAGTTGTACGCTGCTTCGTAAGGTCTGCAATCGAGGTATCGCCAAGCGCCTCCAGTGGCAGGAGGCGGTGACGTTTGATTGGCAGCGTTTCTTGCAGCAATGAAAAAGCCCGGACACTGTCCGGGCTTTTTTGTATCAGCGCGTTTAGCGCGTTTCCAGCGGTGCCGGTGTCGGCACTGGCGTGGTTTCGATGGTGTCGATTTCGCGCTGGATGGATTCCTCGACCGAGCCTGGTTTGGCCGGTTTTTCTTCCGGCTGGGCTGCCGGCTGCTCGCCGTTGGCGCCTGGGCTGACCGTGGTGTCACCGCTGCCACCGAGGATTTCCTGGTCGCGGCTGACGCCCGGCATGAAGTCGCCAGACAGGCTTACCAGCTGGTCGCTTTCATTGAAGAAAATGCTCATGCGTTCCTGTTGGCGCTGACCGCCACCAGGTTGCAGGCTGTAGAGGTAATCCCACCGGTTGGTGTGGAACGTATCCTGAATCAGAGGGTTACCCATGATAAACCGCACTTGCCGCCGGGTCATTCCCGGACGCAATTGGTCTATCATGTCTTGCGTGACGACATTGCCCTGCTGGATGTCGATTTTGTAAACCCCGGGAAACGAGCAACCGGCGAGTGCGAGCAGTCCCACGAAGGTGAGGCTGGTTAGCAAGAGCTTGGTGTTTTGCATCGGTGGGCGACTTCCACTATCTTGGCTGGACAACGTAAACACCGATCATACCCGTATTAAGAGAAGCTGCGAAGCAGCATCGGCGAGAAAGCTGACCATGGTTGAAAATAGCGAATTGCGCAAAGCCGGTCTCAAGGTGACCCTGCCTCGAGTCAAGATCCTTCAAATGCTCGACTCTGCCGAGCAGCGTCACATGAGCGCCGAAGATGTGTACAAGGCCCTCATGGAGGCAGGCGAGGATGTTGGCCTGGCCACCGTGTACCGTGTACTGACCCAGTTCGAAGCAGCAGGTCTGGTGGTTCGCCACAACTTCGACGGCGGTCATGCGGTGTTTGAACTGGCCGATGGCGGTCACCACGACCATATGGTCAACGTGGATACCAGTGAAGTCATCGAGTTCATGGACGCCGAGATCGAGAAGCGTCAGCGTGAAATTGTCGAAGAGCACGGTTTCGAGCTGGTGGACCACAACCTGGTCCTTTATGTGCGTAAGAAGAAGTAACGATTACTTCGTTCTTAAACAGCAAAGGCGACCCTAGGGTCGCCTTTGTTTTTTCTGCAAGCGGTGGTGTTGGCCGTTACCCCGGCCCTTTGCCGAATGACTTCAGGCCTTGCCGCTGACCACCATCTTGCGCGCATGGGCCAGCGATTCCTTGGTCAGGTCGATGCCACCCAGCATGCGCGCCACTTCCTCGACCCGCTCGCGTTTGCCAAGGCTGGCCACAGCCGTATGCGTGGTATCGCTCTCGCGGACTTTGTGCACGAACAGGTGATGATGGCCTTGAGCGGCCACCTGGGGCAGGTGGGTGACGGTCAACACCTGGCCGCGCTCGCCCAGGCGACGCAACAGTTGGCCCACGATTTCCGCCGTCGGCCCGCCGATGCCTACGTCCACTTCGTCGAACACCAGGGTAGGGATGCGCGAGGTCTGGGCCGTGATGACCTGGATCGCCAGGCTGATCCGGGACAGTTCGCCGCCCGAGGCGACTTTGGACAGCGCCTTGAGGGGTTGGCCGGGGTTGGCGCTGACCAGCAATTCGATCTGCTCGAGCCCATTGGGTGAAAGGTCGGCCGTCTCATTGGGCGTGAGCTGAATGCAGAAGCGACCGCCGGGCATGCCCAGGCGCTGGATTTCCTGCTCGACAGCCTCTGCCAGCTGCTTGGCGGCATGCTGACGCAGCCCGCTCAGTTCGCGGGCCTTCTCTTTATAGTGCTGAGCGAATGCAGTCATCTCTTCGCCCAGGCGTTCCAGCGATTCGTCGCTGGCGTTGAGCCCTTCGAGTTCCTCCATCAACTGCTGCTGCAGGTGAGGTAGCTCTGTGGGGTGCACCCGGTGCTTGCGCGCCAGGGTATAGATGGTGTCGAGGCGTTCTTCCAGGGCCTGCAGGCGCATGGGGTCGGCATCGAAGTTGTCGAGGAAACGGTTGAGCTCGCCCACGGCTTCTTCCACCTGAATCTGCGCGCTGGCAATCAGGTTGGCCGCTTCCGACAGTGCCTTGGGGGCATTGCTGGCAGCGCCTAACCGATTGAGGCTGGAGGTGAGCGCGCCAAGCACATTGCCTGAATCGCTTTCACTGCACTGGTCGATGACCTGGCGGCAAATGCCGAACAGGGCCTCGGCGCTGGTGAGGTTCTTGTGCTCCTGCTCCAGGTGCTCCAGCTCGTTTTCGCCCAGGCCCAGGTTGTCCAGCTCTTCGAGCTGGTAGCTGAGCAGCTGGTGACGGGCCCGCTGTTCGTCGCCGGAATTGGACAGGCGCTCCAGTTCGAGTCGCGTCTGGTTCCAGCGCTTGGCCGCCATTTGCACCTGCCGGGCCAGGTCGATGGCCCCGGCGTACTCGTCGAGCAGGCGCCGGTGGGTGTCGGCCTTGAGCAGGGACTGGTGCTCATGCTGGCTGTGGATGTCGATCAGCAGCTCGCCCAGGGCCTTGAGGTCGCCGAGCGGGCAGGGCGTGCCGTTGATGTAGCCACGGCTGCGGCCTTCGGCAGTGATGACACGCCGCATGATGCACAGCCCATCGCTGGCGAGGTCGCGTTCGGCCAGCCAGGTGTGGGCTTCGGGAATGTCAACCAGGTCGAACGTGGCGAGGATGTCGGCCTTGTCGGTGCCGGGGCGTACCACACCGCTGTCGGCGCGGTCGCCCAGGGCCAGGCCCAGGGCATCGAGCATGATCGACTTGCCCGCACCTGTCTCGCCCGTGATCACGGACATGCCGCGGGCGATTTCCAGGTCGAGGTGTTCGACGATGGCGTAGTTGTGAATGGACAGGTGCACCAGCATGAGGGCGACTCCAGAAAGTCATGTCTGGTTATTTATACAGTAGTTTTTTCCAGCCTGCCAATGCCCTTTTGGCGCAAACGCTTGAAGGCGTAAAAACCGGGTTGCCCCTTGAAGCTGTATTTTCCGGCCCCATATACGCCACATCACCGGCGAGCCTGGCTCGCAGTCCACCAAATTGCGCAGGAGATATCCCATGGCTGATGAGCAGCTGAACGAGAAAGACCTCAACGTCGAGCAAACCGGTGCCGACAACGCAGCTGATGCCCGCGTGCTGGAACTCGAAGAACAGCTGGCCGCGGCCAAGGACCAGTCGCTGCGTACCGTGGCCGAACTGCAGAACATCCGTCGTCGTGCCGAGCAGGATGTGGAAAAGGCGCACAAGTTCGCCCTGGAAAAATTCTCCACCGACCTGCTGCCTGTGATCGACAGCCTGGAACTGGCCCTGGCTCACTCCAGCGCCCAGGACGAACACGTCAAGCAGATCCGCGAAGGCGTCGAGCTGACCCTGAAGATGTTCCAGGACACCCTCAAGCGCTACAACCTCGAAGCCATCGACCCGCACGGCCAGCCGTTCAACCCTGAGCATCATCAGGCCATGGCCATGCAGGAAAACGCCGAGGTCGAACCCAACAGCGTATTGAACGTGTTCCAGAAGGGCTACCTGCTCAACGGCCGCCTGCTGCGCCCCGCCATGGTGGTGGTCAGCAAGGCGCCGAGCGCAGCGCAACCTTCTATCGATGAAAAGGCTTGAAATCCTTCCGGGCATCCCCATCTAGGTGTCAAGCCTTCAAGTATTACCGCAGTTGGCCACAGTAGCCGCTGCTACCTCATTCAAGTTTCGGGAGAGTTAACATGGGCAAGATCATCGGTATCGACCTGGGGACCACCAACTCGTGCGTCTCTGTGCTGGAAAACGGTAACGTCAAAGTCATCGAGAACGCCGAGGGTGCGCGTACCACCCCCTCGATCGTGGCCTACGCCAACGACGGCGAAATCCTGGTCGGCCAGTCGGCCAAGCGCCAGGCCGTGACCAACCCGCACAACACGCTGTTTGCCGTCAAGCGCCTGATCGGCCGCCGCTTCGAAGAAGACGTCGTGCAGAAAGACATCAAGCTGGTGCCTTACAAGATCGTCAAGGCCAACAACGGCGACGCCTGGGTTCAGGCCAGCGGCAAAGACATGGCCCCGCCGCAGATCAGCGCTGAAGTGCTGAAGAAAATGAAGAAGACCGCCGAAGACTACCTCGGCGAGCCTGTGACCGAAGCGGTCATCACCGTGCCGGCCTACTTCAACGACAGCCAGCGTCAGGCCACCAAGGACGCCGGCCGCATCGCCGGTCTGGACGTCAAGCGCATCATCAACGAGCCGACCGCCGCTGCACTGGCCTACGGCATGGACAAGGCCAAGGGCGACCACACCGTCATCGTCTATGACCTGGGTGGTGGTACCTTCGACGTATCGGTCATCGAAATTGCCGAAGTCGACGGCGAGCATCAGTTCGAAGTACTGGCCACCAACGGCGACACCTTCCTGGGTGGCGAAGACTTCGACATGCGCCTGATCGACTACCTTGTCGACGAGTTCAAGAAAGAGTCCGGCATGGACCTGAAGAACGACCCGCTGGCCCTGCAGCGCCTGAAGGAAGCTGCTGAAAAGGCCAAGATCGAGCTGTCCTCGGCCCAGTCGACCGACGTCAACCTGCCGTACATCACTGCAGATGCAACCGGTCCGAAGCACTTGAACGTGAAGATTTCCCGCGCCAAGCTGGAATCGCTGGTCGAAGACCTGGTCAGCCGCACCATCGAGCCTTGCCGCATTGCGCTCAAGGACGCCGGTATCGACGCCAGCAAGATCGACGACGTGATCCTGGTCGGTGGCCAGACCCGTATGCCGCTGGTTCAGAAAGCCGTTGCCGACTTCTTCGGCAAGGAAGCGCGCAAGGACGTGAACCCGGACGAAGCCGTTGCCATGGGTGCCGCCATCCAGGGCGCAGTATTGGCCGGTGACGTGAAGGACGTTCTGCTGCTGGACGTCAGCCCGCTGACCCTGGGTATCGAAACCATGGGCGGCGTGATGACCTCGCTGATCGAGAAGAACACCACCATCCCGACCAAGAAGTCGCAGGTGTTCTCGACGGCCGACGACAACCAGGGCGCCGTGACCATTCACGTGCTGCAAGGCGAGCGCAAGCAGGCGGCACAGAACAAGTCGCTGGGCAAGTTCGACCTGGCTGACATTCCGCCAGCACCACGTGGCGTGCCGCAGATCGAAGTGACCTTCGACATCGACGCCAACGGCATCCTGCACGTCAGCGCCAAAGACAAGGCCACTGGCAAGTCGCAGTCCATCGTCATCAAGGCCAACTCCGGCCTGTCGGACGACGAAATCGAGCGCATGGTGCGTGACGCCGAGGCCAACGCCGAGGAAGACCGCAAGTTCGAAGAGCTGGCCGCTGCCCGTAACCAGGGTGATGCACTGGTTCACTCGACCCGCAAGATGGTCGCCGACGCGGGTGACAAGGTCACCGCCGAAGAAAAGACTGCCATCGAAGCGGCCGTGGTCGCCCTGGAAACCGCCGTCAAAGGCGACGACAAGGCTGCCATCGACGCCAAGGTCGAAGAGCTGTCCAAGGTCTCTGCGCCGGTTGCCCAGAAGATGTACGCCGAGCAGTCGGCTGAACAGCCTCAGGGCGGCGCGCAGCAGGCCGAGCCGGAAGCCAAGCACGATGACGTGGTGGACGCCGAGTTCGAAGAAGTGAAAGACAACAACAAGCAGTAATCCTGCAAGTTGTCGGCCAGTGCACCGCCGTTTGGCGGTGAACTGGTAGGATGTCGCCGCGCGGGGGCTTGCTCCCGCGTTGACGTATCTGGAATTCGAGAATTTTTGCAGCATTTGTCAGCCCCTCATGGGGAGCAGGTGCTGACGGCGCGGCGCAGATGCCGGACGCCCAACAAGGTGCAAATGACCTATGTCCAAGCGTGATTATTATGAGGTCCTGGGTGTCGAGCGCGGCGCCACGGATGCTGACCTCAAGAAAGCCTATCGCCGGTTGGCGATGAAGTACCACCCCGACCGCAACCCGGGTGACAAAGAGTCCGAAGACAAATTCAAGGAAGCCAACGAGGCCTACGAGGTTCTGTCGGACGCCAGCAAGCGCGCAGCGTTCGACCAGTATGGCCATGCTGGTGTCGACCCGAGCATGGGTGGCGGCGGGGCCGGTTTCGGGGGCGCCAACTTCTCCGATATCTTCGGTGATGTGTTCAGCGATTTCTTCGGCGGCGGCCGGGGTGGTGGACGCGGTGGCGCCCAGCGCGGCAGCGACCTGCGCTACACCCTGGAGCTGAACCTGGAAGAAGCCGTACGCGGCACCACGGTCAGCATTCGCGTGCCGACGCTGGTCAACTGCCAGCCGTGCGATGGCAGCGGTGCGAAGAAAGGCTCCACCCCGTCGACGTGCCCGACCTGCGGCGGTATCGGCCAGGTGCGCATGCAGCAGGGCTTCTTCTCGGTGCAGCAGACCTGCCCGCGCTGCCATGGCCAGGGCAAGATCATCACCGACCCTTGTGGCGCCTGCCACGGCGAAGGCCGCGTCGAGGAATACAAGACCCTGTCGGTCAAGGTGCCAGCAGGCGTCGACACCGGTGATCGCATACGCCTGTCGGGCGAGGGCGAAGCCGGCGCGCACGGTGGGCCGACCGGCGACCTGTACGTGGTGATCAACGTGCGTGAGCACGAGATCTTCCAGCGTGATGGCAAGCACTTGTACTGCGAAGTGCCGATCAGCTTCACCGATGCTGCGCTCGGTGGCGAACTCGAGGTGCCAACCCTCGACGGTCGGGTCAAGCTGCGCATTCCCGAAGGCACCCAGACCGGCAAGCAGTTCCGCCTGCGTGGCAAGGGCGTGGCGCCTGTGCGCGGTGGTGGTGCGGGCGATCTACTGTGCCGCGTGGCGGTGGAGACGCCGGTCAACCTCAGCCGTCGCCAGCGCGAGCTGCTTGAAGAGCTGCGTGATTCGCTCGAAGGCGACAGCTCCCATTCGCCCAAGGCCAATGGCTGGTTCGATGGCGTGAAGCGTTTCTTCGGCGATCTCTGACAAGGAAAAGGCTATGCGACGTATTGCAGTGATGGGCGCGGCAGGGCGAATGGGCAAGACCCTCGTCGAAGCCGTGCAGCAAACCGCAGGTGCCGGACTCACGGCTGCCATCGACCGCCCGGACAGCACGCTGGTGGGTGCGGATGCAGGCGAGTTGGCGGCCCTGGGGCGCATTGGCGTGCTGCTGTCAGACGACCTGGCCAAGGTTGCCGATGACTTCGACGTGCTGATCGACTTCACCCATCCATCGGTCACCCTGAAGAACCTGGCGTTCTGCCGCAAGCATGGCAAGGCCATGGTCATCGGCACCACCGGGTTCACCGTGGAAGAAAAGCACCTGCTGGCCGAAGCGGGCAAAGACATCCCGATCGTGTTCGCGGCCAACTTCAGTGTGGGCGTCAACCTCAGCCTCAAGCTGCTGGACATCGCGGCGCGTGTGCTGGGCGATGACGTCGATATCGAGATCCTCGAGGCGCATCACCGCCATAAGGTCGATGCGCCTTCGGGCACCGCGCTGCGCATGGGTGAAGTGGTGGCCAATGCGCTGGGGCGCGACCTGCAGGAAGTGGCGGTGTATGGCCGCGAAGGGCAGACCGGTGCACGTGATCGCAAGACCATCGGCTTTGCCACGGTGCGCGCCGGCGATGTGGTCGGTGATCACACGGTGCTGTTCGCTGCCGAGGGCGAGCGCCTGGAGATCACCCACAAGGCCTCCAGCCGCATGACATTCGCCAAGGGTGCCGTGCGAGCGGCTTTGTGGCTGGACGGGCGCGAGCCTGGCCTGTACGACATGCAGGATGTGCTCGAGCTGCACTGAGCCATCGGTCGTGACCAGGGCAACCTGCCGCCGCTGACGCGCACCTGTGCGGGTCTAGGCGGTGGGGCTCGCTTCTGGCGCGTGGCTCTGACAGCGGTCTGTCGCATTCATGTGTTTAAGAGGCACATATGCGGTAGACCCAAAACGCACTTTTCTGTAAGCTACAGCTTTAGTGTGTCCACTAAAAGCGCGCAGCGAATTGAATTCAGCACATAAAAGCGGGGTGACGTGTCCATACGTCACTCCGCTTTTTTGCAACCTGCGATCGCCCTTTCATGCTTGATTTTCGGGAGGTCTTCTTGACAAAGCCAGCCATACTCGCCCTTGCCGACGGCAGTATTTTCCGCGGTGAGGCAATCGGTGCCGACGGCCAGACCGTTGGTGAGGTGGTATTCAACACCGCTATGACCGGCTACCAGGAAATCCTTACAGACCCTTCCTACGCGCAGCAAATCGTTACCCTGACCTACCCGCACATCGGCAACACCGGCACCACGCCGGAGGACGCAGAATCCAACCGCGTCTGGTCGGCCGGCCTGGTCATTCGCGATCTCCCGCTGCTGGCCAGCAACTGGCGTAACACTCAGTCGCTGCCCGAGTACCTCAAGGCCAACAACGTGGTGGCCATTGCGGGTATCGACACCCGCCGCCTGACCCGAATCCTGCGTGAAAAGGGCGCTCAGAACGGCTGCATCCTGGCCGGTGACGACATCAGCGAAGAAGCCGCGATCGCTGCTGCGCGCGGCTTCCCAGGCCTTAAAGGCATGGACCTGGCCAAGGTGGTTTCCACCAAGGAACGCTACGAATGGCGCTCCAGCGTGTGGGAGCTCAAGACCGACAGCCACCCCACCCTCGAAGCTGCCGACCTGCCTTACCATGTGGTTGCGTTCGACTACGGCGTCAAGCTGAACATCCTGCGCATGCTGGTCGCCCGTGGCTGCCGCGTCACCGTGGTACCGGCCCAGACGCCGGCGAGCGAAGTGCTGGCTCTCAACCCGGACGGCGTTTTCCTGTCCAACGGCCCGGGCGACCCTGAGCCTTGCGACTACGCCATTCAGGCGATCAAGGAAATCCTGGAAACCGACATCCCGGTCTTCGGCATCTGCCTGGGTCACCAGCTGCTGGCCTTGGCCTCCGGCGCCAAGACCGTGAAGATGGGTCACGGCCACCACGGTGCCAACCACCCGGTTCAGGACCTCGATACCGGTGTGGTCATGATCACCAGCCAGAACCACGGCTTTGCGGTAGACGAAGCGACCTTGCCTGGTAACGTGCGCGCCATTCACAAGTCGCTGTTCGACGGCACCCTGCAGGGTATCGAGCGCACCGACAAGAGCGCGTTCAGCTTCCAGGGCCACCCTGAAGCGAGCCCAGGCCCGACCGACGTCGCGCCCCTGTTCGATCGTTTCACCGATGCCATGGCCAAGCGCCGCTGAGTCTCCTGCTTCAAGGCCCCGGGCGGCATGTGCCATGCCCGGATGCGCCTGACCCAGATTGTTCAATGCGGCTTGCCGACTGACCCCGGATTTGAGTGACAACCATGCCAAAACGTACAGACATCAAAAGCATCCTGATTCTCGGCGCTGGCCCGATCGTGATCGGCCAGGCCTGCGAATTCGACTACTCCGGCGCCCAGGCTTGCAAAGCCCTGCGCGAGGAGGGGTTCCGCGTCATCCTGGTGAACTCCAACCCAGCCACCATCATGACCGACCCGGCCATGGCCGACGCCACCTACATCGAGCCGATCAAGTGGCAGTCGGTGGCCAAGATCATCGAGAAAGAGCGCCCTGACGCCGTCCTGCCGACCATGGGTGGCCAGACTGCGCTGAACTGCGCCCTGGATCTGGAGCGCCATGGCGTTCTGGAGAAGTTCGGCGTGGAAATGATCGGCGCCAATGCCGACACCATCGACAAGGCCGAAGACCGTTCGCGCTTTGACAAGGCCATGAAGGACATCGGCCTGGAGTGCCCGCGCTCCGGTATCGCCCACAGCATGGAAGAGGCCAATGCGGTGCTCGAGAAGCTTGGCTTCCCTTGCATCATTCGTCCGTCGTTCACCATGGGCGGCACTGGCGGCGGCATCGCCTATAACCGCGAAGAATTCGAAGAAATCTGCACCCGTGGCCTGGACCTGTCGCCGACCAAGGAACTGCTGATCGACGAGTCGCTGATCGGCTGGAAGGAATACGAGATGGAGGTGGTCCGCGACAAGAAGGACAACTGCATCATCGTCTGCTCCATCGAAAACTTCGACCCGATGGGCGTGCACACCGGCGACTCGATCACCGTCGCCCCGGCGCAGACCCTGACCGACAAGGAATACCAGATCATGCGCAACGCCTCCCTGGCGGTGCTGCGTGAAATCGGTGTCGAGACCGGCGGTTCCAACGTGCAGTTCGGCATTTGCCCGAACACCGGCCGCATGGTCGTCATCGAGATGAACCCGCGTGTGTCGCGCTCCTCGGCCCTGGCCTCGAAAGCTACCGGCTTCCCGATCGCCAAGATCGCCGCCAAGCTGGCCATCGGCTACACCCTGGACGAGCTGCAGAACGACATCACCGGTGGCCGCACCCCGGCTTCCTTCGAGCCGTCGATCGACTACGTGGTGACCAAGCTGCCACGCTTTGCTTTCGAGAAATTCCCGAAGGCCGACGCTCGCCTGACGACCCAGATGAAATCGGTCGGTGAAGTCATGGCCATCGGCCGTACTTTCCAGGAATCCTTGCAGAAAGCCCTGCGCGGCCTGGAAGTCGGCGCCTGCGGCCTCGACCCGAAAGTCGACCTGGCCAGCCCCGAGGCTGCCAGCATCCTCAAGCGCGAGCTGACCGTGCCGGGCGCCGAGCGCATCTGGTATGTGGCCGACGCCATGCGTTCGGGCATGACCTGCGAGCAGATCTTCGACCTGACCGGCATCGACATGTGGTTCCTGGTGCAGATGGAAGACCTGATCAAGGAAGAGGAAAAGGTCAAGACCCTGGCCCTCACCGCGATCGACAAGGACTGCATGCTGCGCCTCAAGCGCAAGGGCTTCTCGGACCAGCGTCTGGCCAAGCTGCTGGGCATCACCGACAAGACCCTGCGCCGTCACCGCCACAAGCTGGAAGTGTTCCCGGTGTACAAGCGCGTCGACACCTGCGCCGCCGAGTTCGCCACCGACACCGCCTACCTGTATTCCACCTACGAGGAGGAGTGCGAGGCGAACCCGTCGACCCGCGACAAGATCATGATCCTCGGCGGTGGCCCCAACCGCATCGGGCAGGGCATCGAGTTCGACTACTGCTGCGTGCACGCCGCCTTGGCGCTGCGTGACGACGGTTACGAGACCATCATGGTCAACTGCAACCCGGAAACCGTTTCCACCGACTACGACACCTCCGACCGTCTGTACTTCGAGCCGCTGACGCTGGAAGACGTGCTGGAAGTCTGCCGCGTCGAGAAGCCCAAGGGCGTGATCGTGCACTACGGCGGCCAGACCCCGCTCAAGCTTGCCCGCGCCCTGGAAGAAGCCGGCGTGCCGATCATCGGCACCAGCCCCGACGCCATCGACCGTGCCGAAGACCGTGAGCGCTTCCAGCAGATGGTGCAGCGCCTGAACCTGCTGCAGCCGCCAAACGCCACCGTGCGCAGCGAAGAAGAGGCCATCAGCGCCGCTGGCACCATCGGCTACCCGCTGGTCGTGCGTCCATCCTACGTCCTGGGTGGTCGTGCCATGGAGATCGTCTACGAACTGGACGAGCTCAAGCGCTACCTGCGCGAAGCCGTTCAGGTGTCCAACGACAGCCCGGTGCTGCTGGACCACTTCCTCAACTGCGCCATCGAGATGGACGTGGATGCGGTCTGCGACGGTACCGATGTGGTTATCGGCGCCATCATGCAGCACATCGAGCAGGCCGGCGTTCACTCCGGTGACTCGGCATGTTCGCTGCCACCTTACTCGCTGAGCAAGGAAGTGCAGGATGAAGTGCGTGTGCAGGTCAAGAAAATGGCCCTGGAGCTGGGCGTAGTTGGGCTGATGAACGTGCAACTGGCCCTGCAGGGCGACAAGATCTACGTGATCGAAGTCAACCCGCGTGCCTCGCGTACCGTACCGTTCGTGTCCAAGTGCATCGGCACGTCGCTGGCCATGATCGCCGCCCGCGTCATGGCAGGCAAAACCCTGAAGGAACTGGGCTTCACCCAGGAAATCATCCCCAACTTCTACAGCGTGAAGGAAGCCGTCTTCCCGTTCGCCAAGTTCCCAGGGGTTGACCCGATCCTCGGCCCTGAGATGAAATCGACCGGTGAAGTAATGGGTGTCGGTGACAGCTTCGGTGAAGCCTTCGCCAAGGCCCAGATGGGTGCCAGCGAAGTACTGCCGACCGGTGGCACTGCGTTCATCAGCGTGCGCGACGACGACAAGCCGCAAGTGGCCGGCGTTGCCCGCGACCTGATCGCCCTGGGCTTCGAAGTGGTGGCAACCGCAGGTACCGCCAAGGTCATCGAGGCGGCCGGCTTGAAGGTACGCCGCGTGAACAAGGTGACCGAAGGCCGTCCTCATGTGGTCGACATGATCAAGAACGACGAAGTGTCGTTGATCATCAACACAACCGAAGGCCGTCAGTCGATCGCCGATTCCTACTCGATTCGCCGCAATGCGCTGCAGCACAAGATCTACTGCACCACGACCATTGCGGCCGGTGAAGCCATCTGCGAGGCGCTGAAATTCGGTCCGGAAAAAACCGTTCGCCGCCTGCAGGATCTGCACGCAGGACTCAAAGCATGAGCATGACCAAATACCCGATGACCGTCCAGGGCGCTCGCGCCCTGGAAGAAGAACTGCTCTTTCTGAGCAAGACCGAGCGCCCGCGCCTGAGCCAAGCCATTGGTGAAGCGCGTGAGCTGGGCGACTTGAAGGAGAACGCCGAGTACCATGCCGCCCGCGAGGAGCAGGGCATGGTCGAGGCCCGTATCCGCGACATCGAAGGCCGTTTGCAGAACTCGGTCGTGATCGACGTGACCACCATTGCCCATACGGGCAAGGTCATTTTCGGCACTACCGTCGATCTGGAAAACACCGAGACGGGTGATCAGGTCACCTACCAGATCGTTGGCGAGGATGAAGCCGACGTGAAGAAAGGCAAGCTGTCCAGCAGTGCGCCGATCGCTCGCGCCATCATTGGCAAGGAAGAGGGTGACACCGTTGTCGTCAAGACGCCAAACGGTACGGTCGAGTACGAGATTGTCGAAGTCAAGCACATCTGACCGGCGCCTGCGGGCGCCTTCCCTCGAGGGGATCCTCTGGCAGCTGGCCCAGGTATTCTGGGTCGGTGGCCTGTGGGTGTTCCACGTGGGGTTGGTGCCTGCGTTGAAAGTCAGCGGCCTTGCGCCATTGCTTGTCCAGGACATTGCCGGGCAGATCGACCGTTGGTTGATCGGCGTGGCACTGCTCGGCTTGATCACCCAGCTGGCGGTATTGGCGAGGGTGGAAGGCCTGGCTGCCTGGTGGCGCCAGTTCCGTGGCCAGATGCTGTTGCTGGGCCTTGGGGCCTGCATCGGCTACTACACCTTGCGCTACGGGATCTCCGTGGGCGAGCGCTGGCAGATGTTCTGTTTCCTGGTGCTGGGCTTTTCCGGCATCGTGCTGGTCGCCCAGCCCGTTCCACTCAGGGCGCGACATTCGCGCCACTGAGCGGCGCCACCGTTACTTGTAACGGTGGACGTTGGACAGCTGCTTGTTCGGCTGAGGGTTCTTGCGGTAGATCAGCGCCTTCTTGCCGATGGTCTGAACCAGCTCGGCGCGGCCGGCCTTGCACAGCGCGGCAATGGTCTCGGCACGCTCTTCGCGGTCTTCGGAACGAATCTCGACCTTGATCAGCTCGTGGTCGGCCAATGCGCGTTCCAATTCGGCGACGACACCTTCATTCAAACCGTTGCCAGCAACGATCAGGACCGGCTTGAGGTCATGACCAATGGATTTGTATTGCTTCTTCTGCTCGTTATTGAGCGGCATAATCTGACCCTTTCCGTCTGATTCTGTAAAATTGACCGGCATTTTACCCGAGGGCCACCGGCTCCGCCCAGTCAATCACCACGCATATCATCGAGGTGCCCCGTGGTACAACGTTCCAAAAGCAGCGCAAACTGGCTGCGAGAGCATTTCAACGACCCTTTCGTCAAACAGGCGCAGAAGGACGGCTACCGCTCGCGAGCAAGCTACAAGCTGCTTGAGATCCAGGAAAAGGACCGCCTGATCCGTCCTGGCATGAGTGTCATCGACCTGGGCGCAGCGCCGGGCGGCTGGTCCCAGGTGACCAGTCGTCTGATTGGTGGTCAGGGTCGACTGATCGCCTCCGACATCCTGGAGATGGACTCAATCCCCGATGTCACCTTCATTCAGGGGGACTTCACCCAGGACGAGGTGCTACGGCAAATTCTCGAAGCCGTCGGCGATTCACACGTAGACCTTGTGATTTCGGACATGGCCCCCAATATGAGTGGTACGCCCGCGGTCGACATACCGCGAGCCATGTTCCTTTGCGAGCTGGCCCTGGATTTGGCAACCCGCGTGCTTCGGCCCGGCGGTGATTTCCTGATCAAGATCTTCCAGGGTGAAGGTTTCGATGTGTACCTCAAGGACGTGCGCACCAAGTTCGACAAGGTACAGATGCGCAAACCGTCTTCATCGCGGGATCGCTCCCGCGAGCAGTACCTGCTTGGCAAGGGGTTCAAGGGCGCGTGAACGGTACTAAGCGCAGCGGCCGATAGTTAATTCCAATCGGCCACGGCGTCAGGATCGTCCGAACTTCGTGTAGTCTGGATTTCACAAAGGGTTACAGACGGTGCCTGCGGTTGCGTGGGCAATGTAGTAAGTTAGGGCGATGAATATCATGCGAGGCACGGCTGCGTCGTGCGCCGGCCTCAGAGGGTAGCGAATTGAACGACATGGCAAAGAATCTGATCCTGTGGTTGATCATCGCAGCTGTCCTGGTGACGGTGATGAACAACTTCTCCAGCCCTAACGAGCCGCAGACCCTCAACTACTCCGACTTCATCCAGCAGGTCAAGGATGGCAAGGTCGAGCGAGTGACCGTCGACGGTTACATCATCACCGGCAAGCGCTCCGACGGCGACAGCTTCAAGACCGTGCGCCCGGCGATCACCGACAACGGCCTGATCGGCGACCTGGTGGACAACCACGTTACCGTCGAGGGCAAGCAGCCCGAGCAGCAGAGCATCTGGACCCAGTTGCTGGTTGCCAGCTTCCCGATCCTGGTCATCATTGCCGTGTTCATGTTCTTCATGCGCCAGATGCAAGGCGGGGCGGGTGGCAAGGGTGGCCCCATGAGCTTTGGCAAGAGCAAGGCGCGCCTGCTCTCCGAGGACCAGGTCAAGACCACCCTGGCTGACGTCGCCGGTTGCGACGAGGCCAAGGAAGAAGTGGGCGAGCTGGTCGAGTTCCTGCGCGACCCGGGCAAGTTCCAGCGCTTAGGCGGCCGCATTCCGCGCGGTGTGCTGATGGTGGGCCCGCCCGGTACCGGTAAGACCCTGCTGGCCAAGGCTATTGCAGGCGAGGCCAAGGTGCCGTTCTTCACCATTTCCGGGTCGGACTTCGTTGAAATGTTCGTCGGTGTCGGTGCCAGCCGTGTACGCGACATGTTCGAGCAGGCCAAGAAGCACGCCCCTTGCATCATCTTCATCGACGAGATCGACGCCGTCGGCCGTCACCGTGGTGCTGGCATGGGCGGGGGCCACGACGAGCGTGAGCAGACCCTCAACCAGTTGCTGGTAGAGATGGACGGCTTCGAGATGAACGATGGCATCATCGTCATCGCCGCGACCAACCGCCCTGACGTCCTCGACCCTGCGCTGCTGCGCCCCGGTCGCTTCGACCGTCAGGTCGTCGTTGGCCTGCCGGACATTCGGGGTCGTGAGCAGATTCTTAAAGTGCACATGCGCAAGGCGCCGATCGGCGACAACGTCAACCCGGCCGTCATCGCCCGTGGTACGCCGGGCTTCTCCGGTGCAGACCTTGCCAACCTGGTCAACGAAGCCGCGCTGTTCGCCGCTCGCGCCAACAAGCGCCTGGTCGACATGAAGGAGTTCGAGCTGGCCAAGGACAAGATCATGATGGGCGCTGAGCGCAAGACCATGGTCATGTCCGAAAAGGAAAAGCAGAACACGGCCTACCACGAAGCGGGTCACGCGATCGTCGGTCGCCTGGTGCCCGAGCACGATCCGGTCTACAAAGTGTCGATTATCCCGCGGGGTCGTGCACTGGGTGTGACCATGTTCCTGCCCGAAGAAGACCGCTACAGCCTGTCCAAGCGTGCGCTGATCAGCCAGATCTGCTCCCTCTACGGCGGTCGTATCGCCGAGGAGATGACCCTGGGCTTCGACGGCGTCACCACCGGCGCTTCCAACGACATCATGCGTGCCAGCCAGATCGCGCGGAACATGGTCACCAAGTGGGGCCTGTCCGAGAAGCTGGGCCCGCTGATGTATGCCGAAGAAGACGGCGAAGTGTTCCTGGGTCGTAGCGCAGGCAGCCAGCAGACCAGTGTTTCCGGTGAGACGGCCAAGCTGATCGACTCCGAAGTGCGCAGCATCATCGACCAGTGCTACGCCACTGCCAAGCAGCTGCTGACCGAGAACCGCGACAAGCTCGATGCAATGGCCGAAGCCTTGATGAAGTACGAAACCATCGACGCCGAGCAGATCGACGATATCATGGCCGGCCGTACGCCTCGCGAACCTCGCGATTGGGATGATGATTCGGCTTCCGGTACACCGGCTGCCCAGGGTGACCGCCCGGAATCGCCCATCGGTGGTCCAGCGGCTCAACACTAAGGGCACCTATGAGCTCAGTGCAGCACCCGACCCGATTGCCTTGCGGCAATCGGGTTCTTGATTTGTCGCGTACCCATGTCATGGGTATTCTCAATGTCACGCCCGATTCCTTCTCCGACGGTGGCCGCTTCAGTCAGCGCGACGAGGCTTTGCGCCACGCCGAGGCAATGGTGGCCGCAGGCGCCACGCTGATCGATGTGGGCGGGGAGTCCACCCGCCCGGGTGCGCGGCCCGTTTCGGTCACCGAAGAGCTTGAGCGCGTGGCGCCGATGGTCGAGGCCATCCACCGTCATCTCGATGTGGTGGTGTCGGTGGATACGTCCACGCCTGCCGTCATGCGCGAAGCCGCCCGCCTGGGCGCTGGCCTGATCAACGATGTGCGCGCCCTCGAGCGCGATGGGGCGCTGGATGCCGCTGCTGCAACCGGGCTGCCGGTGTGCCTGATGCACATGCGCGGCGAGCCGGGCACCATGCAGGACGACCCGCATTATGAGAATGTCACCCAGGACGTGGCGCGCTACCTCCAGCAGCGCATGGTGGCCTGTGCGAACGCGGGCATCGAGGCCGACCGCGTCGTGCTCGATCCAGGCTTCGGTTTCGCCAAGACCCTGGCCCACAATCTCAGCCTGTTCAAGCACCTCGAAGCGCTCCATCGCCTGGGGCGTCCGCTGCTGGTAGGCGTTTCCCGTAAAAGCATGATCGGCCTGACGCTCGAGCGTCCTGTGGATGAGCGTCTTTATGGCAGCCTGGCGCTCGCGGCGCTGGCCGTGACCAAGGGCGCAAGTATCCTGCGCGTGCATGATGTAGCGCAAACTGTTGACGTGGTCCGCATGATCGCCGCCGTTCAGCACGCCGAATAAGAACATTGGAGTCCCTATGAGCAGAAAATATTTTGGTACCGACGGCATTCGTGGCCGCGTCGGCGAATACCCGATCACCCCAGAGTTCATGCTCAAGCTTGGCTGGGCGGCTGGCATGGCGTTTCGCAAACAAGGCCATTGCCGCGTGCTGGTGGGCAAGGACACGCGGATCTCCGGCTACATGTTCGAATCCGCGCTCGAAGCTGGTCTTTCGGCCGCAGGGGCCGATGTGATGCTGCTGGGCCCGATGCCCACGCCTGCCATCGCCTACCTGACCCGCACCTTCCATGCCGAAGCCGGTATCGTCATCAGTGCCTCGCACAACCCGCACGATGACAATGGCATCAAATTCTTCTCGGGGCAGGGCACCAAGCTGCCGGACGAAGTGGAGCTGATGATCGAGGAACTGCTCGATCAGCCCATGACCGTCGTGGAGTCGAGCAAGCTGGGCAAGGTTTCGCGCATCAACGACGCAGCCGGTCGCTACATCGAGTTCTGCAAGAGCAGCGTGCCCAGCAGCACCAGCTTCGCCGGCCTCAAGCTGGTGGTCGACTGCGCCCATGGCGCCACGTACAAGGTGGCGCCCAGCGTGTTCCGTGAGTTGGGTGCCGATGTGACGGTGCTGCACGCCCAGCCAGATGGCCTGAACATCAACGAGGGCTGTGGTTCGACCCACATCGAGTCGCTGCAGGCCGCTGTGCTGGTCGGCCACGCAGACCTTGGCATCGCTTTCGACGGTGATGGCGACCGTGTGTTGATGGTCGATCACACCGGCGCGATCGTCGACGGTGACGAGCTGCTGTTCATCATCGCGCGCGACCTGCACGACCGCGGCAAGCTGCAAGGGGGCGTGGTGGGTACGCTCATGAGCAACCTGGGGCTGGAGCTTGCGCTCAAGGACCTGGATATCCCATTCGTGCGTGCCAAGGTCGGTGACCGCTACGTCATGGCCGAGCTGCTCGAGCGCGAGTGGCTGGTGGGTGGGGAGAATTCCGGCCACGTGGTGTGCTGCAACTACACCACCACGGGGGATGCGATCATCGCTGCGCTGCAGGTGCTGATGGCGCTCAAGCGCCGTGGCGAGACCCTGGCCCAGGCGCGCCAGGCGCTGCGCAAATGCCCGCAAGTGCTGATCAATGTGCGCTTCAGTGCAGGCGACGTGGACCCCCTCGAGCACCCGGACGTCAAGCAAGCCAGCGCGCAGGTCACAGAGGCCCTGGCAGGCCGTGGGCGGGTGTTGCTGCGTAAATCCGGGACCGAGCCGCTGTTGCGCGTCATGGTCGAAGGTGAGGATGAACACCAGGTGCGTCTGCATGCCGAAGCACTGGCAAAGCGCGTCGCAGAAGTTTGTGCCTGAAGCCGCTTGCCAGCGCGAATCTGGTTGGGTAAGATCTGCGCCCACTTTGACCGACGAGGTAAAGCATGCGTCGCCCTATGGTTGCTGGTAACTGGAAGATGCACGGTACCCGCGCCAGCGTCGCTGAGCTGACCGAGGGTTTGCGCAATCTTGCCCTGCCGAGCGGAGTGGAAGTCGCGGTATTCCCGCCAACCTTGTTCATCAACCAAGTGGTTGCCGAACTCGACGGCAAGGGTATTATCGTCGGCGCACAGAATTCTGCGGTAATGCCCGAACAGGGCGCGCTGACCGGTGAAGTTGCTCCGGAACAGCTGGTTGAAGCAGGTTGCAAGTTGGTGTTGATTGGCCATTCGGAACGTCGCCAGGTAATCGGCGAAGATGACGAAGTGCTGAATCGCAAGTTTGCAGCGGCTCAGGCCAAAGGTTTGAAGCCCGTGCTCTGTATTGGGGAAACCCTTGAAGAGCGCGAGGCCGGCAAAACGCTCGAAGTTGTTGGGCGTCAACTCAACAGTATCATCGAAGCTTTCGGTGTTAGTGTGTTTGCCAATGCGGTAATTGCCTATGAGCCTGTATGGGCCATCGGCACTGGCCTAACGGCCACGCCTCAGCAGGCCCAGGATGTGCACGCCGCCATCCGCGGCCAGCTGGCGGCAAAAGATGCTGAAGTGGCTGCGAAGGTGCAGTTGCTCTACGGCGGCAGCGTGAAGGCGGCCAATGCGGCCGAACTGTTCGGCATGCCGGATATCGATGGGGGTCTCATTGGTGGGGCTTCCCTGAACGCAGACGAATTCGGTGCAATTTGTCGCGCCGCAGGAAACTGAACAAATGCTGGAAACAGTCATCGTTGTTTTTCATCTGTTGGCAGCGCTTTCGCTGGTAGTGCTGGTACTGTTGCAACAGGGTAAGGGGGCGGAAGCCGGTGCATCTTTTGGTGCGGGTGCTTCCAATACCGTCTTCGGAAGTCAGGGCTCTGCCACCTTCCTAAGTAAATTCACTGCAATACTCGCTGCCACTTTCTTTTTGACAGCACTTGGGTTAGGATACTTCGCGAAGCAACAAGCTCACCAGCTTAGCCAAGCAGGTCTTCCAGATCCAGCCGTGCTAGAAGTGAAAGAGCAGCCAAAACCGGCCATCAATGATGATGTACCGGTGCTCCAAGAACAGAAGAGCGAAGCCACTCCTAATTCGGGTGATGTACCTCCTCCGGCAGAAGAGCAGAAGTAACGGGTTTCAAAGTAGTATTGCCGAGGTGGTGGAATTGGTAGACACGCAACCTTGAGGTGGTTGTGCCCATAGGGTGTAGGGGTTCGAGTCCCCTTCTCGGTACCATTTAAAGCTTGAGAGCCCGCCTTGGCGGGCTTTCTTGCAGGTGAAGGTTTGGATTTGACCCTCAAGTGGGTTCGGTCTTATACTTTCGCCCCAGCTTTGTCGCGGGGTGGAGCAGCTTGGTAGCTCGTCGGGCTCATAACCCGAAGGTCGTTGGTTCAAATCCAGCCCCCGCAACCAGCTTCAGCGAAGCCCCTTTTCAGGGGCTTTTTGCTAACCGAACAGTTCAGGCGTCGTTGTCCAACGGCGCTTTCAGGGATGGGCGCTTCGCCCATTTTTTATTTGCACAGCATGCACGAGGGGGTTCAGGTGTCGAGCAAGCTAGAACAGTTGCAGGCCTTGTTGGCCCCGGTTGTCGAGGGTCTGGGCTATCAATGCTGGGGGATCGAATTCGTTTCCCAGGGCAAGCATTCGGTATTGCGTATCTACATCGACAAGGAAGGCGGCATTCTGGTGGAGGACTGCGAAGCTGTCAGCCGTCAAGCCAGCGCCATCCTGGATGTCGAGGATCCGATCAGCAGCGAGTACACCCTCGAGGTGTCTTCTCCAGGCATGGATCGCCCACTGTTCACACTGGAACAGTTTGCCTCGCATGCCGGCGAACAAGTGAAGATCAAGCTGCGCTCACCCTTCGAGGGTCGTCGTAACTTCCAGGGCCTTCTCCGCGGTGTGGAGGAGCAGGATGTGGTGGTCCAGGTGGACGACCAGGAGTTCCTACTGCCGATCGATTCGATCGACAAGGCCAATATTATTCCCAGTTTTGACTGAGACGTGCCGGGCCCGACGGATTATCCGGGCCCAATGGCTTGCGCAAGGCGAGGCGTACGATGAGCAAAGAAGTACTGCTGGTTGTTGAATCGGTATCCAACGAAAAAGGTGTACCGCCCGGCGTCATTTTCGAAGCGCTGGAGGTGGCCCTGGCCACCGCAACCAAAAAACGTTTTGAAGACGAAGTCGACCTGCGTGTGGAAATCAACCGCCACACCGGTAGCTACGAGACTTTCCGTCGTTGGACCGTGGTCGATGAAGCCGACCTCGATGATCCGGCCATCGAAACCTGGCTGGACAAGATCAAGGACACGCATCCCGAAGCCAAGATTGGCGACGTGATCGAAGAAAAGATCGAATCCATCGAGTTCGGCCGCATCGCCGCGCAGACCGCCAAGCAGGTCATCGTGCAGAAGGTCCGTGAGGCCGAGCGTGCGCAGGTGGTCGATGCCTACCGTGAGCGTGTGGGCGAAATCATCTCCGGTACCGTCAAGAAGGTCACCCGCGACAACGTCATCGTCGACCTGGGCAACAATGCCGAGGCGTTGCTGGCCCGCGAAGACATCATTGCCCGCGAAACTTTCCGTGTGGGTGTGCGCCTGCGTGCACTGCTCAAGGAAATTCGCACCGAAAACCGTGGTCCTCAGCTGATCCTGTCGCGCACCGCGCCGCAGATGCTGATCGAGCTTTTCCGCATCGAAGTGCCGGAAATCGCTGAAGGCCTCATCGAAGTCATGGCCGCTTCCCGTGATCCGGGTTCGCGAGCCAAGATCGCCGTCCGCTCCAAGGACAAGCGCATCGACCCGCAAGGCGCCTGCATCGGCATGCGTGGGTCGCGCGTCCAGGCCGTATCCGGAGAGTTGGGTGGTGAGCGTGTGGATATCGTTCTCTGGGACGATAACCCGGCGCAGTTCGTCATCAACGCCATGTCGCCGGCTGAAGTCGCGGCGATCATCGTTGATGAAGATGCCCATGCCATGGACATCGCCGTCGCCGAAGACAACCTGGCTCAAGCCATTGGCCGTGGCGGTCAGAACGTTCGCCTGGCCAGTCAGTTGACTGGCTGGACCCTGAACGTGATGACCGAGAAGGACATCCAGGCCAAGCAGCAAGCCGAAACTGGCGACATCCTGCGCAATTTCATCGATGAACTGGAAGTCGACGAGGAGCTGGCCCAAGTGCTGGTCGACGAAGGCTTCACCAGCCTTGAAGAAATTGCCTACGTACCGTTGGAAGAAATGCTCAACATCGATGGCTTTGACGAAGATATCGTCAATGAGCTCCGCGCTCGAGCCAAGGACCGTTTGTTGACCAAGGCCATCGCTACCGAAGAAAAACTGGCAGACGCCCATCCGGCCGAAGACCTGCTCTCCCTTGAGGGCATGGACAAGGACCTGGCGGCGGAACTGGCGGTGCGCGGCGTGGTTAACCGCGAAGACCTGGCCGAGCAGTCGATCGACGACCTGCTCGACATCGACGGCATCGACGAAGAGCGTGCCGGCAAGTTGATCATGGCCGCCCGAGCCCACTGGTTCGAGTAATTAGGCGCGGCCTGAGGAGAGAAGTGCATGACGCAAGTCACGGTGAAAGAACTGGCCCAAGAGGTCGAGGCACCGGTAGAGCGCCTGCTGCAGCAGATGCGTGAGGCAGGTCTGCCGCACACCGACGCCGGTCAGGTAGTGACCGACAATGAGAAGCAGACCTTGCTGACTCATTTGAAGAGCAGCCACAAGAGCAAGGCGGAAGAACCGCGCAAGATTACCTTGCAGCGCAAAACCACCAGCACCCTGCGTGTCGCCGGTAGCAAGAGTATCAGCGTAGAAGTACGCAAGAAGAAAGTATTCGTGCAGCGCAGCCCGGAAGAAATCCAGGCTGAGCAGAAGCGTGAGCTCGAAGAGCGCCGTGCAGCTGAAAACGCTGCCCGCGACAAGGTTGACGCTGAAGTGCGTCAGCGCAACGAAGAGCAGGCGCGTCGCCAGGCTGCTGATGCCGCCGCTTCCGCTCCGGCTCCGGCTGCTAAGGCAGAACAGGCTTCTGCCCCTGCCGCTGCGCCGGTCGTAGCCAATGCGCCGACGTCGGAAGACGCTGCCGCCCGTGCGGCCGAGCGCAAGAAAGACGAGACCCGTCGCAACGAAAGCCGCACCCGTGATGACGACCGTCGTCGTGGCGAGGCGCCACGTGTGTCGATCAAGGTCAAGGTCAAGGAAAAGGAAAAGGCTCCGACGCCTCGTGCCGCGCCGCGTACCACCGACGAAGAGAGCGATGGCGCTCGTCGTGGTCGTGGTGGCAAGAGCAAGCTGAAGAAGCGTAACCAGCACGGCTTCCAGAACCCGACCGGTCCGGTCATTCGTGACGTGACCATCGGCGAGACCATCACCGTCTCCGAGCTTGCCAACCAGATGTCCGTCAAGGGCGCTGAAGTGGTCAAGTTCATGTTCAAGATGGGCACCCCGGTGACCATCAACCAGGTGCTCGATCAGGAAACCGCTCAGCTGATCGCCGAAGAGCTGGGCCACAAGGTCACGCTGATCAGCGATTCCGCCCTGGAAGACTCCCTGGCCGAATCCCTGAAGTTCGAAGGCCAGACCGAGTCCCGTGCGCCGGTCGTCACTGTCATGGGTCACGTCGACCATGGCAAGACCTCGCTGCTCGACTACATCCGTCGTGCCAAGGTTGCTGCTGGCGAAGCCGGTGGTATCACCCAGCACATCGGTGCCTACCACGTGGAAACCGACCGCGGCATGGTCACCTTCCTCGACACCCCTGGCCACGCTGCGTTTACCCAGATGCGTGCCCGTGGTGCCAAGGCGACCGACATCGTCATCCTGGTGGTGGCGGCGGACGACGGCGTGATGCCACAAACCCGCGAAGCCGTTCAGCATGCCAAGGCAGCTGGCGTACCGCTGGTGGTTGCGGTCAACAAGATCGACAAGCCTGGTGCTGACCTTGATCGCATCCGTAACGAGCTGTCCGTCGAAGGCGTGACCTCCGAGGACTGGGGTGGTGACACGCCATTCGTCAAGGTTTCGGCCAAGATGGGTACCGGCGTGGACGAGCTGCTCGAAGCGGTGCTGCTGCAGGCCGAGATCCTCGAGTTGACCGCTACGCCGACCGCCCCAGGGCGCGGTGTGGTCGTCGAATCGCGTCTGGACAAGGGCCGCGGCCCAGTCGCTACCATCCTGGTTCAGGACGGTACGCTGCGTCAGGGCGACATGGTGCTGTGCGGCTCCAACTATGGCCGCGTTCGCGCCATGCTGGACGAGAACGGCAAGCCTGTGAAGGAAGCTGGCCCGTCCATCCCGGTCGAAATCCTTGGCCTGGACGGCACACCGGAAGCCGGCGACGAGCTGTCGGTAGTGGCTGACGAGAAGAAAGCCCGCGAAGTTGCCATGTTCCGTCAAGGCAAGTATCGCGAGGTCAAGCTGGCCCGTGCTCACGCAGGCAAGCTGGAAAACATCTTCGAGACCATGGGTCAGGAAGAGAAGAAAACGCTCAACATCGTTCTCAAGACCGATGTGCGCGGTTCTCTCGAAGCGCTGCAGGGTTCGCTCGGCGGCCTGGGCAACGACGAAGTGCAGGTCCGTGTCATTGGTGGCGGCGTAGGTGGTATCACCGAGAGCGATGCCAACCTGGCGCTGGCTTCGAACGCAGTACTGTTCGGCTTCAACGTGCGTGCCGATGCCGGTGCGCGCAAGATCGTCGAGCAGGAAGGTCTGGATATGCGTTACTACAACGTGATCTACGACATCATCGAAGACGTCAAGAAAGCCCTGACCGGCATGCTCGGCAGCGATGTTCGCGAGAACATCCTGGGCGTCGCCGAAGTGCGTGACGTGTTCCGTTCGCCGAAGTTCGGCGCCATCGCTGGCTGTATGGTCATCGAAGGTACCGTCTACCGTAACCGTCCGATCCGCGTACTGCGCGACGACGTGGTCATCTTCGAGGGCGAGCTGGAATCGCTGCGCCGCTTCAAGGACGATGCCGCCGAAGTGCGTAACGGCATGGAGTGTGGTATCGGCGTGAAGAGCTACAACGACGTCAAGGTCGGCGACAAGATCGAAGTGTTCGAGAAAGTCCAGGTGGCTCGTACCCTCTAAGGGTGAGCAGGTTGCAAGCGCCTTGGCGGGCGCTTTGCAGCACCTCTTCAGGCAGCGCCCGGTCAGGCATCGTTCTGACCGGGCGTTTGCCGCTTTACGTTACAGGTAACAAGAATGGCCAAAGAATATAGCCGTACCCAACGCATTGGCGATCAGATGCAGCGCGAGCTGGCTGAGCTGATCCGTCGTGAAGTCAAGGATCCGCGTGTCGGTCTGGTCACCATCACTGCCGTGGATGTGAGCCGCGACCTGGGCCATGCCAAGGTGTTCATCACCGTGATGGGTGAAGAAACCCCCGATGCCGTGCAGCAGTCGCTCAAGGCCCTGAACAGCGCCGCCAGCTTCCTGCGCCTGCACCTGGGTCGCTCCATGCAGCTGCGCAGCGTGCCGCAACTGCATTTCCACTTCGACGAAAGCGTCAGCCGTGGCGTGCACCTGTCGGCATTGATCGAGCGTGCAGTGGCCGAAGACCGCCTGCACAAGGATGCCGACGAGTCTGGCACCAAGGAGTAATCGGTGGCCCAGGTCAAACGCATTCGCCGCAATGTCAGCGGCATCATCCTGCTGGACAAGCCCTTGGGCTTCACCTCCAACGCTGCCTTGCAAAAGGTGCGCTGGTTGCTCAATGCAGAGAAGGCCGGTCACACCGGTAGCCTCGACCCGCTGGCCACTGGCGTCTTGCCGCTGTGCTTCGGCGAGGCCACCAAGTTTTCGCAATACCTGCTCGACTCCGACAAGGGTTACGAGACGGTCATGCAACTGGGCCAGACGACCAACACCGGCGACGCCGAGGGCGAGGTGCTGCGCACCCGCGAGGTGACCGTTGGTCGCGCCGAACTGGAAGCCGCATTGCCCGGTTTTCGTGGCCCGATCAGCCAGATACCGCCCATGTACTCGGCTCTCAAGCGTGACGGTCAGCCGTTGTACAAGCTGGCGCGTGCAGGAGAGGTAGTGGAGCGCGAGGCGCGTTCTGTTACTATTAGCCGTCTTGAACTGCTCGAGTGCGAAGGCACCCGTGCACGCTTGAGCGTTGGCTGCAGCAAAGGCACCTATATTCGTACCCTGGTGGAGGATATCGGTGAAGTGCTGGGCTGCGGTGCGTATGTCGCAGAGCTGCGCAGGACGCAGGCCGGGCCTTTCGCGCTGGCACAGACCGTCACCCTCGAGGCACTCGAGCAGGCCCACGCCGAAGGCGGCAACGAAGCGCTCGATCGTTTCCTCATGCCGTCGGACAGCGGGCTGCAGGATTGGCCGATGGTGAGTCTGTCCGAGCACAGCGCGTTCTACTGGCTGCATGGGCAGGCAGTGCGTGCACCGGACGCGCCGCAATTCGGCATGGTTCGTGTACAGGATCACAATGCCCGCTTCATCGGTATCGGTGAGGTGAGCGAAGACGGGCGGATCGCGCCACGTCGACTGATTCGGTCGGAATGACCGAAACCATGGGCCCAGGCAGGTGCCGAGGTCCGTGGAGCAGAGGGTGGCTGTCAGTAGGCACGGTCACACCTCTTTCTATTGATACAGGGATAAGTCCCTGGCCTATTGGAACCCGTTCGCGGGGTCCGTTTAATCAGGAGAAGCCTCATGGCCCTCAGCGTTGAAGAAAAAGCTAAGATCGTTGCCGAACACCAGCAAGCCGCCGGCGACACCGGTAGCCCGGAAGTACAGGTTGCTCTGCTGACCGCCAACATCAACAAGCTGCAAGGCCACTTCAAGGCCAACGACAAAGACCACCACTCCCGTCGTGGTCTGATTCGCATGGTCAACCAGCGTCGTAAGCTGCTGGACTACCTGAAGGGCAAAGACACCACCCGTTACAGCGCGCTGATCGCTCGCCTGGGCCTGCGTCGCTAATAGCGGCCTGGTTGGTGGTGTGCATGGCGTGCCGCTGGCTTCGACAGGGCTGTTTCACAGCCTTGTCGTGGGGCACGCCACGCATGACTTCGAGGCTGGCAGCCTGGTAACTCGAGCGGTTTTTCGCTCGGTTCCAGGCTCCCGGCCTCGAGTTGTATCTGGACGGTAGACAGGGCCGATTCCCTGCACTGCCCAAGCATTCGCAAGAAAACAGTTCCCCCAAGAGCCACTGAAGAAGGTAGGAAACCGTGAACCCGGTAATCAAGACATTCCAGTTCGGTCAATCGACCGTTACTCTCGAAACGGGCCGCATTGCCCGTCAGGCAACCGGCGCCGTGCTGGTCACCGTCGACAACGACGTCACCGTGCTGGTGACCGTGGTCGGTGCCAAGCAAGCTGATCCAGGCAAGGGCTTCTTCCCGCTGTCGGTTCACTACCAGGAAAAAACCTACGCTGCCGGCAAGATCCCCGGTGGTTTCTTCAAGCGTGAAGGCCGTCCTTCCGAGAAAGAAACCCTGACCTCGCGCCTGATCGACCGTCCGATCCGTCCGCTGTTCCCTGAAGGGTTCATGAACGAAGTGCAGGTCGTCTGCACCGTGGTTTCCACCAGCAAGAAGACCGACCCCGATGTCGCCGCGATGATCGGTACCTCGGCGGCTCTGGCCATCTCCGGCATTCCATTCGAAGGCCCGATTGGCGCGGCACGCGTTGCCTTCCACGAAAGCACCGGCTACCTGCTGAACCCAACGTACGAGCAACTGGCGGCTTCTAGCCTGGACATGGTTGTCGCCGGTACCGAAACCGCCGTGTTGATGGTTGAATCGGAAGCCAAAGAGCTCACCGAAGACCAGATGCTGGGCGCCGTGCTGTTCGCCCACGATGAGTTCCAGGCCGTCATCCAGGCCGTCAAGGAACTGGCTGCCGAAGCCGGCAAGCCAACGTGGGACTGGCAGCCCGCCGCCGCCAACACCGAGCTGATGAACCTGGTACGCGCCGAGTTCGGCGAGCAGGTTTCACAGGCCTACACCATCACCCAGAAAGCGGACCGCTACACCCGCCTGGGCCAGCTGCGCGATGAAGCCATCGCCCGCCTGAGCAACGAAGAAGCCGGCCCGACCGCTGGCCAGATCAAGGAAATCTTCGGCGAGCTGGAATACCGCACCGTGCGCGAGAACATCGTGAACGGCAAGCCGCGCATCGACGGCCGTGACACCCGCACCGTGCGCCCGCTGAACATCGAAGTCGGTGTTCTGCCCAAAACCCACGGCTCGGCATTGTTCACCCGTGGCGAAACCCAGGCGCTGGTCGTTGCCACCCTCGGTACTGCCCGTGACGCACAGTTGCTGGACACCCTGGAAGGCGAAAAGAAAGACCCCTTCATGCTGCACTACAACTTCCCACCGTTCTCGGTCGGTGAGTGTGGTCGCATGGGCGGCGCTGGCCGTCGTGAAATCGGCCACGGTCGTCTGGCGCGTCGCGGCGTGCAGGCGATGCTGCCAAGCGACAGCGAGTTCCCGTACACTATCCGTGTCGTCTCGGAAATCACCGAGTCCAACGGTTCCAGCTCCATGGCTTCGGTCTGCGGTGCCTCGCTGGCCCTGATGGATGCCGGTGTACCGATGAAAGCACCGGTTGCCGGTATCGCTATGGGTCTGGTCAAGGAAGGCGAGAAGTTTGCCGTTCTGACCGACATCCTGGGTGACGAAGACCACCTTGGCGACATGGACTTCAAGGTAGCCGGTACCGCCAAGGGCGTCACCGCCCTGCAGATGGACATCAAGATCAACGGCATCACCGAAGAGATCATGGAAATCGCCCTGGGCCAGGCCCTGGAAGCGCGCCTGAACATCCTCGGCCAGATGAACCAGATCATTGCCCAGTCGCGTACCGAGCTGTCGGCCAACGCGCCGACCATGATCGCCATGAAAATCGACTCGGACAAGATCCGCGACGTGATCGGCAAGGGCGGCGCCACCATTCGCGCCATCTGCGAAGAGACCAAGGCTTCGATCGATATCGAAGATGACGGCTCGATCAAGATCTTCGGCGAAACCAAGGAAGCGGCAGACGCTGCCAAGCAGCGCATCCTGGGCATCACTGCCGAGGCCGAGATTGGCAAGATCTACGTGGGCAAGGTCGAGCGTATTGTCGACTTCGGCGCCTTCGTCAACATCCTGCCTGGCAAGGATGGCCTGGTGCACATCTCCATGCTGAGCGATGCGCGCGTCGAGAAAGTCACCGACATCCTCAAGGAAGGTCAGGAAGTTGAAGTGCTGGTACTGGACGTGGATAACCGCGGCCGTATCAAGCTGTCCATCAAGGACGTCGCGGCTGCGAAGGCTTCTGGCGTCTGATCGCCTAGCGCTTCACAAAGGGCTCCCGCGGGAGCCCTTTTTTTTGGATCTATACTGGGCTGTGCCCGTGTAAATACAAAAACAGACACGGAACTTTTAGCGGACTTGCATCTTGCATGCAGGTTTATCGCGCAGGTTGCAGAATGCACGAGTCGTGAATGATGCGATGATACGTAAGTCATTGATTTAAAAGGAATCAAGCGAAGCGTAAAACCTGGCACAAGCCATGCAACTACCTGTTTACCTGCCGCCAGACACATGGCGCAGACCTTTCGAAAAACAGGAGTGACTCACATGAAGAAGTTCGCCATTGCTGCCGCTACTGCTACCGCTCTGACCCTGACCATGGCCAACGCCGCTTTCGCAGCCCAGGCCACCCAGGCTCCGGTAATGCTGGCTGCCAACACTATGGATGACGCTAAGCAAGAAGGCTCTGACACCTGGATCACCACCAAGGTCAAAGCGGATCTGCTGACCGAGAAAGGCGTACCAGGCAGCGACATCAAAGTAGAAACCAGCCACGGCGTAGTCTCTCTGTCCTCGGACGTCAAAGTGACCGAGTCGCAAAAAGAAGTGGCCGTGCGCGTTGCCAAGAACATCAAAGGCGTCAAGAGCGTAATGGCTGACGGCCTGAAAGCTGAATAAGGATCGTCCTGTCGGCCAAATGGATTTGGCCAGCTACAACAAAAGCCCCGGCCTGTGCCGGGGCTTTTTCGTGGAAGCTTTCATTGAGCCGCATAGGCTTGGCATCAAGCCTTAGGAGTCACGATCAGTCGGCATCCAGGTGCATTGGCGTGACAACGCGGCCATCTTTTTCGGGCTGCCCCAGGTGGGTGTCGATGAAGTACACCCTATCGTCTTCAAGCTTGGCTTTGTCCACCAGGTAATCCTTGATACTGCTGGCCCGCTCCTGCCCCAGAGTGCGTAACAGAGCCGTGCTTTCGGCCCAGAACTTGAGCACGGCGTTGCGAAGGTTGGCAGTGCGCGCGTCGCGGTCAAGCTGCTCCCATTCGGCAGGCGGTTGCTGCTTGAGGCGGCTGCGGTAAATGCCTTCGAGCATCGCTGGCTTGTCGGCCTCGTCGACCACCATCAGGGACGCACTGGCCGGTACCTTGTCACCGCGCCGCTGCAGAATCTTGTACCAGGTGGCCTGATATTCCCGCTCCAGACGCTGTTGGGCAAGAATGGGGCCGTCGCTTGCCTGAGCGCTGGTGCCTTCGATTTCCAGGCGCAGTTCCGGCCGCTTTCTCAGCCCTTCGGCAAGTTTATCCAAGGATGCTTGGGCATCGCCTGCCAGCTCGCTGGACCCGGGTGCAAAGGCCACAGTGCCCAAGTCTTCGGCGCCGCCTCCGGCAACAAGGCCACCGATGAGCTTGAACGGTGCCTGCGCGGCGCGCAGCACCAGGTTGCGCAAGGTTTGCCACACGATCGGCATCACGCTGAACTGCGGGTTGTTCAGATCGCCCGCAACGGGCAACTCGATGGAAATCTTGCCGTGAGTGTCTTTGAGCAGCGCCACTGCGAGGCGAATCGGCAGATCGACCGCGTCCGGGCTGTCCACTTTCTCCCCAAGTTGCAACTGCTCAACGACCACCTTGTTCTCGGCTTTGAGTTGGCCCTTGGTGATCAGGTAGTGCAGGTCCAGGTTCAGCCGGCCTTTGCGGATGCGGTAGCCGGCAAACTTGCCCGAGTAGGGCGTCAGGGTGGTCAGTTCGACGCGTTTGAACACGGCGGCGATATCCAGGCTCGCGAGTGGGTCGAATGGGTTGAGGCCACCTTTGATAGTGACGGGTGCGTACCGGTCGACCTTGCCTTGCACATCCACCTGGGCAGGGAGGGGCTTGCGGTTATCGATGGTCCCCACCTGGCCGTTGAGCTGTTGCACGGCCGTGGCGAAATTGGGCGTGAGCGACAGGTCGGCGAAGTTGGCCGAACCGTCCTTGATCACGATCTGGCCAATGTGGATACCGAGCGGCTTTTCCTCGGTGGCGCTTGCAGGCTGGGGCTGGGCCTTGGAAGGGGCATCGTTTGGCTGTGGGATCAACAGGTCATTGATGTTGGTAGTACGGTCTTCGTTGATGATGAAGCGTGCATAAGGCTGTTGCAGTGTCACCTTGTCGATCGACAGGGCATCGCCATGCACATACGTCAGGCCATCGAGGTTGACCTGCTGCCATTTGACGAAGTCCCGGCTCTTGATGGTGTCGAGGGTATGCAACTGATTCACCTGCGCTTTGCCGCTTACCGTCAAGGCCAACGGCGAGGTGCTTTTCAGGTCCACCTTCAGGTCGCTGTCGAGCATACCGCTGCGCAGCTCCAACAGAATGAAGGGGCTGATGTAGGCTTGGGCTAACCGCAGGTCGATGTCCCGGGTGCCGACATCCAGCTTGGCCCACACCGGCGCCAGGTTGACCTGGCCCTGGCCCTGCAGGGTGCCTTGCTTGCCGATGCCGGTGTCGAACTTGACCGTGAAGGGCTTCTGGTTGAGGCTGTCGAAGCCCTTCAAGTCAGCGTTCAAGGGGCCTACGTCCAGGGTGACCGGTTCTTTTTGCGTGCGGTCTGCCAGGTGAACACGGTAGTTCCTGAGCTGGACATCATTAAGCAACACCTGCCAGGGCTTGCTTGGGGCCGCTGGCGTCTGCGGTGCAGCTGAAGCCCCTGCAGTGGGCGGCTCGGCCTTTTCAGCTGGTGTTGGCTTGCCAGGCTCGCCGGCAAACAGCACCTGCCAATCGAGCTGACCGTCCTTCTCCAGCGCTGCCCAGGTTTCCAGTTTTTCACTGCGTACCTTGCCGATCGTGACCTGCTGCTTGACCAGGTCGACGGAGGCATCACTCAACTCCAGATTGGCGAGCCTTGCCAACGGACGACCATCCGGAGCCTTGATGGCAAAGGGCGCCACCCGCACCGAGGCTTTTTCCAGACGCAGTTCGGTCTTATCTGCCAGGTTGAGCCGATAATGCGTGCTCAGGCTGAGCTTGCCGTCTTCCAGCACCAAGGGCACCGCATCGCGCACATAGGGCCAGAACAGCTTCATCTTGCTGTCGGTGACCTTGAGCGTGCCTTCGGACGCGATAGGCGCTAGGCTCAACGTGCCCTGCCAGTCGATGCGCCCACCGTTGGGACCGTTGGCCACCATGGTCATGTCGGCATTGTCATTGGCGAGGGTGCTGAGGTTCTTCAATTCCAGGCCAAGGTTGTCGTAGAGAAACTCGATCGGCTCGCTGGGACGCAGGTCTTCGAAACGCACGAAACCCTGCTCAAGCTTGATGCTGCCGATACGCAGCGGGAAAGGATCGCCTGGGGGTGTATCAGGCTCGCTTTTGCTGGCAGGCAGTTGGAAAAGGCGAGCGAGGTTGAGCGTGCCATCTTTGGCAAATAGCACTTCGGTGCGTGGTTTGACCAACTCGAGGGCGTCAAGGTGCAGCGCGCCGGTCCATAGGCTGTCCAGCGACAGGTTGGCGTACAGTTTTTCGAAGCCAACCTGCTCTTTACCGGGCTCGCCGATCTGCAAGCCCCACAAGGTCAACTCAAGGCTGAAGGGGTTGAACTCGGCTCGTTGCAGGTGGGCCGGCACCGTGGCGTAGTGGGCGAGCTGCTGGTTGGCGATACGCAGCGCGACGCCCGGAAGAATGAAAAAGCCAAGCAGGCTGTACAGGGCGAGCAACGCCAGCAGTGCGCCGATGGCGCGAGTCAGTCCTTTGTACATGAATCGCTTCGTCTGTCCGGGCCGGGATGCCTTGGAGTATGGCACGTTAAATCAGTTCCGCTGAGGTGCGCTCAGTGCTTATTCGATGCCCATGCGGCGCCTGGCCCGGTGCGCAGACCCGTCGCGCATGGCCCAGCGCAATACCGGTGCGGTGCCTTGCACGCCCAGGCGGATCAACCGTTTTTGCCAATGGCCCTGTTCGAGGCCAAGCTGCTGTTGTGCCCACTGTGGCAGCAGCTCGATACCGGCGTGCAGCATCAGCTTGCCCACCGGTTTTGCCAGCCGGCTGGGCGCAGGGGCGTCGAGCAGAATACCCATGACTTCCTGACTGCGGGCATCGCAGCTCAGTTGTGGGCGCATCGCATGCAGGTAGTGTTCGACCTCACGGCGCGAGCGTGGCACGTCCAGGGCGCCCAGGCGTTCGGCGATCAGGGCGATTTCCTGGTAGTAAGCGTCTTGGTCGGCCAGGGACAAGCGGGGGTTGCGGTAACGCAAGTGAGCGGCCAGAAAGCTGCTGACCTCGGCCACATGCACCCAGGTCAGCAGGTGAGGGTCGCTGGCCGCATAGGGGCGGCCATCCGGCGCGGTGCCTTCGACTTGCAGGTGTATCCGGCGCACTTTTTCGATCAGCCAGTGCGCATCTTCGGTCGCACCGAACGTGGTCCCTGAAATGAACTGGCTGGTGCGCCGCAGGCGCCCGATCAAGTCATGGCGAAAGTTGGAATGGTCCCAGACCCCAGCGAGCGCCAGCGGGTGCAGCAACTGCAGCATCAGTGCGCTGATGCCGCCGACCAGCATGCTGGGGAAGTCGCCATGCACCCGCCAACTGACACTGTCGGGCCCGAACAGGCCAGGGTCGCCCTTGGGCGACTCCAGGTCGAGCTGCCCCAACGCCAGGCCGGTGAGGCTCATGGCTTGTTGTTCGATACGGCGGCGAAGCGCTTCCATGGTGACCTGCAGGGCTGGGCAGCCTGGGTAGCGGCCGCCGGTTATCGGTTCAGGCGAGTGTCGATCAACCCTTGGACGACGCTCGGGTCGGCCAGGGTAGAGGTGTCGCCCAGGCTGTCGAGCTCGTTACAGGCGATCTTGCGCAGTATACGCCGCATGATCTTACCCGACCGTGTCTTGGGCAGAGCCGGAGCCCATTGCAGCAGCTCGGGCTTGGCGAAGCTGCCGATCTCCTTGCCGACGAGCGCCAGTAACTGGGCCTTGAGGTCTTCATCGGGGCTGACACCGTTCATGGTGGTCACGAAGGCGTATACACCCTGGCCCTTGAGATCGTGGGGGTAACCCACCACGGCTGCTTCGGCCACGCTGTCGTGAAGCACCAGGGCGCTTTCGACCTCCGCCGTGCCGATGCGATGTCCGGACACGTTGATCACATCGTCCACGCGCCCAGTGATCCAGTAATGCCCGTCGGCATCGCGCCTGGCGCCATCCCCGGTGAAGTAGTAGCCGGGCATGGGCTTGAAGTAGGTGTCGACCATGCGTTGGTGATCGCCATGGACGCTGCGAATCTGCCCCGGCCAGCTGGCCTTGATCGCCAGCAGCCCAGCCCCTGGACCCTCGATGACCTGGCCCTTGTCGTCAAGCAGCACCGGCTGCACGCCGAACATGGGTTGGGTGGCGCAGCCAGGCTTGAGGGTCTGGGTGCCGGGCAGTGGCGTGAGCATGATGCCGCCGGTTTCGGTCTGCCACCAAGTGTCGACGATGGGGCAGCGGCGCTGTCCGACCTCATCGAAATACCAATGCCAGGCTTCCGGGTTGATCGGTTCACCCACGCTGCCCAGCAAGCGCAGGCTCGCACGGGAGGTACTTTGCAGGGGCGCAAGCCCTTCGCGCATCAGGGCGCGCAGGGCGGTGGGTGCGGTGTAGAAGATGTTGACCTGATGCTTGTCCACCACTTGCCAGAACCGCGAGCTGTCGGGGTAGTTGGGCACGCCCTCGAACATCAGCGAGATGGCGCCATTGGCCAGAGGGCCATACACGATGTAACTGTGGCCGGTGACCCAGCCGACGTCGGCGGTGCACCAGAAGACTTCCCCCTGCCGGTAGTCGAACACCACGTCGAATGTCATGGCCGCTTGCAGCAAGTACCCCGCCGTGGTGTGCAGCACGCCTTTGGGTTTGCCGGTGCTGCCGGATGTGTAGAGGATGAACAGCGGCGCCTCTGCCTCCATGGGTTCGGGCGGGCAAGTCTCGTCGACCTGCTCGATGGCGTGGTGGTACCAGACGTCACGACCGTCGTCCCACGCGACATCACCCCCAGTGCGCCGCACGACCACGACGGTGCTGACGGCTGGGCAACTGGCCAGCGCCTTGTCGACATTCTGTTTGAGGGCGATGCGCTTGCCGCCGCGTACGCCTTCGTCAGCGGTGATGACGGTGCGGCAGTCGGCATCGAGGATACGGTCACGCAGCGCGTCGGGGGAAAAACCACCGAACACCACGGAGTGAACAGCGCCTATGCGCGCGCACGCGAGCATGGCGAACGCGGCTTCGGGGATCATCGGCATGTAGATGCATACCCGGTCACCTTTGGCCACGCCTCGCGACTTCAATACATTGGCCAGGCGACATACCTGGCGGTGCAGTTCACGGTAGCTGATGGCCTTGGTGTCGCTAGGGTCGTCGCCTTCCCACAGCAGGGCGGTCTGCTCGGCCCGCGTGGCCAGGTGGCGATCGATGCAGTTGTAGCTGACGTTCAGTTGGCTTCCGTCGAACCAACGGGCGTGGCCGGTGCGCAGGTCCGACCGTTGAACCTGGGACCATGGCTTCATCCAGGTCAGGCGTTGCGCTTGAGTGGTCCAGAAGGTATCCGGGTCTTCGACCGACTGGCGGTACAGGCGGTCATAGTCGTCCTGGGAAAGGGCTGCCGCCTGACTGACGGCGAGGGCGTGCGGGTAATGTCGGAGATCGAACATGGCGGTGGTCCTGCTCTTGTAAGGGGCGAGGCACGGCAACGGCTATTGAGTAGGACAGTTTTGGGGGGAGGGGTGTTCAACCGGTCCGGCGATTGGGCGGTCACGGGCTACAGGGACAGTGGAGCTGCAGACTGGCTTGCTGCGCAGGCTTCACTCACGTGCGATAGGCGCTGCGCGGCAGCCCCGCCAATCGCCCGGAAGCGAACTGCAGAAGCTACGGCGCACTTTTTTCACGCCCTGCCTGACGAGCAGGATGCACTGCCAGGCAGAGGGTGGGATCAGCCGCGATGGCGGCCGCGGAAGTAATTGATCAGGCCCTGGGTAGAACCGTCCTCGGCAACCTCTTCCTGGCTGCCCACAAGACGCTGGTACACACCCTTGCCCAGCTCCTTGCCCAATTCCACGCCCCATTGGTCGAAGGCATTGATACCCCAGACCACGCTCTGCACGAACACCTTGTGCTCATACATGGCCACCAGGGCGCCCAGCCGGCGTGGGCTGATACGCTCGACCACCAAGGTGTTGCTCGGACGATTGCCCGGAATGACCTTGTGCGGGGCGAGCTTTTGCACATCGGCTTCGCTCATGCCCTTGGCACGCAGTTCGGTCTCGGCTTCCTCGCGCGTCTTGCCCAGCATCAGCGCCTGGCTCTGGGACAGGCAGTTGGCGTATAGCCACTGGTGGTGGTCGGCCACCGGGTTGAAGCTGACGACCGGCACGATGAAGTCGGCCGGGATCAGCTGTGTGCCCTGGTGCAGCAATTGGTGATAGGCATGCTGGCCGTTGCAGCCCACGCCGCCCCAGATCACCGGGCCGGTCTCGGTTTTCACCGGGGTGCCGTCCTGCAGCACGCTCTTGCCGTTGGACTCCATGTCCAGCTGTTGCAGGTGCTTGGTGATGTTGCGCAGGTAGTGGTCGTACGGCAGGATCGCGTGGCTGCTGGCACCCCAGAAATTGCCGTACCACACGCCCAGCAGCGCCAGCAGCACGGGCATGTTCTTCTCGAACGGCGCGCTCTGGAAATGCTGGTCCATGGTGTAGGCACCGGAGAGCAGTTCCTTGAAGTTGGCGGTGCCGATGGCAAGCGCAATCGGCAGGCCGATGGCGGACCACAGCGAATAGCGCCCACCGACCCAGTCCCACATCGGGAAGATGTTCTCTTCGCGGATGCCAAACGCCACGGCGGCGGCCTTGTTGCTGGAAACGGCGATGAAGTGGCGGTACAGCTCGGCTTCCGAGCCGCCCTGGGCCAGGTACCAGGTACGCGCGGCCATTGCGTTCTTCAGGGTCTCGAGGGTGTTGAACGACTTGGACGAGACGATGAACAGGGTGGTTTCGGCGCGCAGGCTGGCCGACAGTTCGTGGAACTCGCTACCGTCGATGTTCGCCAGGTAATGGCAGCGTACACCGCGCTGGGCGTAAGGCATCAGCGCTTCGGATACCAGTTCCGGGCCCAGGAACGAGCCACCGATACCAATGTTGACTACGTCGGTGATGGGCTTTTCGCTGTAGCCACGCCACAGGCCATCATGGATGCGGCCTACCAGCTCGGTGATCTGGTTGAGCACCTTGTGCACTTCCGGCATGACGTTCACGCCGTTGACGCTGAGCTTGTCACCCACCGGGCGGCGCAGGGCGGTGTGCAGCACCGGCCGGCCTTCGGAGGCGTTGATGATCTCGCCGCTGAACATCGAGGTGATGGCGTCCTTGAGGCCCACTTCGTCGGCCAGGTTTACCAGCAGGTCACGTGTCTGTTCGGTGATCAGGTTCTTGGAATAATCCAGGAACAGGCCACAGGAGCTCAGGGAGAATTGTTCGAAGCGCTGAGGATCGGCGGCGAAGGCTTCACGCATGCTGAAGCCTTGCATGGCATCGCGGTGCTGCTTGAGCGCCTGCCAGGCGGGTAGAGCCGTGACATCGTGGGGGGTACGGTAATACGCCATTGCGCGGGGGTCCCTTGGTCCGTGGTGATGCGTTGGACACGGCAGTCATTGCCGGGTTCAGGCTGGCATCATTATAGGCGAAGGTCCGGCGCTGGGAATGGGGGGCGTTCAAGTAGATGAGGTGCCTGGGCACCCCAGGCCGTTCAGGCAGTCGTGTCCTGCACTTGCACGTACAGGTTGTCGATCAGGCGGGTGTTGCCCAGGTAAGCCGCCGCGATGACCACCAGGTCTCGGTCATCGACCACGGCCGGGCGCAGGGTCAGGGCATGCCGTACTTCCAGATAATCGGTGCGCAGACCGGCTGTGCTCAACTGGGCCTGGCCGTCGGCCACCAGCGTGGCGAAGTCCTTTTGGCCATGGGCGATGGCAGCTGCCAGTGTCTGGAGTACCCGATACAGCACTGGCGCTGTTGCCCGCTGCTCTGGGGTGAGGTAGCCGTTGCGCGATGACAGTGCCAAACCGTCTGCGGCGCGCACCGTAGGCAGGCCCATCACCTGGATCGGCATGTTCAGGTCGCGCACCATGGCGCGGATGACTGCCAGCTGCTGATAGTCCTTTTCGCCAAAGACCGCGAGGTCAGGCTGCACCATGTTGAACAATTTGCTGACCACGGTGGCCACGCCTTCGAAGTGCCCTGGCCGACTGGCGCCGCACAGCCCTTGCGACAGGGTGGGCACGCTGACCCGCGTCTGCACGCTCATCCCGTCCGGATACATTTCATCCACGCCAGGGGCAAACAGCAGGTTGCAGCCCGATTCGACCAACAGCTGCTGGTCGGCTGCCAACGTGCGAGGGTATTTGTCCAGGTCTTCATTGGCCCCGAACTGCAGCGGGTTGACGAAGATGCTGGCAACGACGAAGTCGGTGCATTGCGCGGCCTTGACCACCAGGGCCGCATGGCCGCTGTGCAGGTTGCCCATTGTCGGCACGAAGCCGATGCGCTTGCCTTCGTTGCGGGCGCGGGCTACGGCGGCGCGCAGCTCCCGCACGGTCTTGACTGTATTCATGCGCTGAACCCGTGTTCACTGGCGGGGAAGGTGACCTGCTTGACGGCCTGGACATAAGCGGCGAGGGCGCTGGCGATGTCAGGTTGGCCGTCCATGAAGTTCTTCACGAACTTGGGCACCCGACCGCTGAGAGACAGGCCGAGCATGTCGTGCAGCACCAGTACCTGACCATCGGTGGCGTTGCCGGCACCAATGCCGATGACCGGGATGCGCACGGCCTGGGTGATCGCTGCGGCCAGATCGCTCGGCACGCACTCGAGCAACAGCATCGCGGCGCCCGCGGCTTCAAGGGCGATGGCATCGGCCTGCATCTGCCGGGCTTGTGCCTCAAGGCGGCCTTGTACTTTATAGCCGCCGAGCACGTTTACGGTCTGAGGTGTCAGGCCCAGGTGGGCGCACACAGGCACGCCGCGCTCGGCCAGCAGCCGAATGGTCTCGGCCAGCCAGGCTGCACCTTCGATTTTGACCATGTGGGCGCCGGCCTGCATCAGCGCCGCGCTGTTGGCAAAGGCCGATTCGGGCGTGGCGTGGGCCATGAAAGGCAAGTCGGCGAGAATCAATGCGCCGTGATTGCCGCGCTTGACCGAGGCGGTGTGGTAGGCCATGTCTGCCGTGGTGACCGGCAAGGTGCTGTCATGGCCTTGCAAGACCATGCCCAAGGAGTCGCCCACCAGCAGGACGTCGACGCCAGCCTGGCTGGCTGCCTTGGCGAACGTCGCGTCATAGCAGGTCAGCATGGCGATTTTTTCACCCTTGGCCTTCAGGCCATTGAGGGTGGAAAGGGTTACTTCAGGCATGTAGAGAGTTCCTCATTCTGGCGCCAGGGGAAACGACTGCATGCAACCTGAGTAGTCATCTTCCGCAGCGGCACATCATCGCGCGTGATGTTCTGGCACAGGTCCGTCCGGGCCTCGATAGGGGTGCGCAACACGGGGGTGCTACGCGGGTGGCCTATAGTCGTGAGCGAAATGAGGGAAGTCAATCACCCTGTTACCGCATTGTTACGATCAGGGTGTTACTGGCGTTACTGCCTTAACGAACGGCCGGTTACAGGCGTTCGAGGCCAATGCAAGGGCAGGCGGCGAGCAGCTGGGACAATTGGCGGCCATCGGCAAGCCGGAAGTCTGCAGGTACCAGTTCGGCCAGCGGATAAAGCACGAAGGGCCTGGCATGCATGTGGTAGTGCGGTACCTGCAGGCGCGGCAGGTCCAGCACCTGGTCGCCGTACAGCAGGATGTCCAGGTCGAGGGTGCGCGGCCCCCAGCGTTCCTTGCGCACCCGGCCCTGGTCGTTTTCGATGGCCTGCAAGGCATCGAGCAGGTCAAGTGGCGCCAAGGCGCTGTCGAGCGCGGCGACCGCATTGGTGTAGCGGGGCTGACCCGGCAGTAGCGAATCGCTGGTATACAGCGCCGAAGCAGCCACCAGTCGCGTTGCCTGGACCTGATCGAGGGCGTCCAGGGCGCTGCGCAACTGCTCGGCCGGGGCATCCAGATTGCTGCCCAAGCCGACGTACACGCGGATGCTCACTCGAAGGCCTCTTCACCACCGCGCTTGCGCTTGCTGTTGCTGCGCTTGCGTTTGCGGGACGCACCGCCTTCATCACGGCTGCCCAGGTCGCGAATCATGTCGCGGCGCTCGCTGTCATTGGCTTCCTGATACTCGGTCCACCACTGGCCAAGGTCATCGGTTTCTTCGCCAGCGCTTTCGCGCAGCAGCAGGAAATCGTAACCGGCACGGAAGCGCGGATTGTCCAGCAGCATGTCGGCGCGTTTACCGCTGCGGCGCGGCAGGCGTTCCTGCATATCCCAGATTTCGCGGATCGGCAGCGTGAAGCGCTTGGGGATGGCGATGCGCGCGCATTGCTCGGCGATCAGGTCATGGGCTGCGCCGTTCATGGCCGGAATCGGTGGCACCCCTTGATTCTGCAGGTGCAGAACGCGTGCTGGCAGGGCAGGCCACAACAGGGCTGCGAACATGAAGGCAGGCGTTACCGGCTTGCCTTGCTTGACGCGCAGGTCCGTGTTGCTCAGCGCCTGGCTGATCAGCGTGTGGGTATAAGTGGGGCGGTCTTCCAGCGCCTGGGCACTGGCGGGGAACAGGGGTTCGAACAGCTGCAGGTCGACCAGCATTTCGAACACCATGGCGCCCTGGCCCGAAAGGAACAGCTTCAGGCTCTCTTCGAACAGCCGCGCCGGCGGTATTTCGCGTAGCAACGGCGCCAGTTCGCGAATCGGCTGTACGGTGTGCTTTTCGATACCGAAGTCGAGCTTGGCCGCGAAACGCACCGCACGCAGCATGCGTACTGGGTCTTCCTGGTAGCGATGGGTAGGATCGCCGATCAGGCGCAACAGGCGATTGCGCACATCGTGCACGCCGTTGGCGTAATCGAGGATGCGCTCGCTGACCGGATCGTAATACAGCGCGTTGATGGTGAAGTCGCGGCGCTGCGCGTCTTCTTCCAAGGTGCCATATACGTTGTCGCGCAAGATTCGCCCGCTGGCATTATGGGACGAGCGGTGGCTGTCGCCCTGATCGTCCTCGGAGTGAGGGGCACGGAAGGTGGCGACTTCAATGATTTCACGGCCGAAATGCACGTGAACCAACTTGAAGCGGCGGCCGATGATCCGCGCGTTACGGAACTCGGCGCGTACCTGTTCGGGGGTGGCGCTGGTGGCCACGTCGAAGTCTTTCGGCGTGATGCCCAGCATCAGGTCGCGGACACAACCACCGACCAGATAAGCCTGGTAACCGGCGCTCTGCAGGCGCTCCACGATGTTTACCGCATGGCGGCTGAACTGGTGGCGCTGCAGCGAATGCTGGCTTTTGTTGATCACCTCGGGCGTGGTACGCCGGTGGTGCTGGCCCGGTACGGGCGGGCGGAACGACTGGAACAGCTTCTTCAGCATGGGATGCACTGTTTGAAGGAATGTTCGGCCAAGAATATGAGAATGGCCGCATGATGGGCGGGGATTCTAGCATTTACTCGCGGGATGGTGTAGGCGGTCGCAGAATGCCTGCCCAAAGGCAGAAACGACAAGGGGAGCCTAAGCTCCCCAAGAAGTCGTTGCGTGTGCTCTTATTGTTTTTTTTGCGGGCTTCTTGTTTTTGTTGAGCGCCCTGCCACTAAGCGCGAAGCTTGTGGACGACCCCCAAGCCAGGGGTAAAGAGCAAACGGATTGCTTTGGCCGCTGATGTCACGTTGATCGTCGATCCATCCAGTTCAGGTGCTGCTTTTTAGTGCAGTTTTTGTTGTTCTCTGCCTGGGTGTGGGGCAAGCCCCAAACATGCATCCTCTCCAAAAGAATCAGTTAGCTGCGCCTCCGCCGTCTTGTTCTTATTGTGCGTGAGTCGTTTCGTCTTGTTCTTATTGTGGGTTGCAGTGCTTGTTATTGTTTTTGTACTAAGCATATAGCAGAAGGCGTGCCAACTTTGGCTGGCCCAGCAAATCCGGGGGTTTGGTCATTTCTGCAGGGTTGCATCCCAGGGGCGCAACGTGTTTTTCGTTACCGTTTGCCTCGGTAACTGTTACGTGCCAGCAGGCAGGTAACAGATTTTGCAGAGGGGGAGGGTGCGGGGAATCGGTTTGAGCCCTATTACGAGGAAGGGCTTTGCAGGGTGACCGAAGACGGGCAGGAGATGACGCCTGCCCGGTTGAATCAGTTCTCGCTGGTGGCGTTGGTTTTACGGCGTGGAATACCCAGGCGCTGCCTGCGCTCCCAAAGGCATTTACGGCTGACGCCCAGCTTGCGTGCCAGCTCGGTCTCGGTCATGTGGTCCTGATGCTCCAACACGAAATGCTGGAAGTAGTCCTCCAGCGACAGGTCTTCGGTCGGCTCATGACTGGCCGTGGCGGCACCGGCCACGGTCAGCGTACTGTCGAGCAGCTCGTCCTCGTCCAGCTCGCTGAGCTCGATGTCGATGCCCAATAGCTCCGCCGAAATTTCCGGGCTCTCGCTCAGGATCACCGCGCGCTCCACGGCGTTTTCCAGTTCTCGCACGTTGCCGGGCCAGCTGTAGTGACGAATGGCCTGCTCTGCCTCGGAAGAGAAGTGCAGATCGTCGCGCCCGATCCGCGCGCACTGGCGGGCCAGGAAGGCACTGGCAATTTCGTTCACATCGCTGCCACGCTCGCGCAGGGCAGGTAGCTTGAGCGCGATCACGTGCAAGCGGTAATACAAGTCTTCACGGAACTGACCGGCCTTGGCCAGGTTTTTCAGGTCTCGGTGAGTGGCCGCGATCAGGCGCACGTCGACCTTTTGCGACTGTACCGAACCCACCCGGCGAATTTCCCCTTCCTGAAGCACGCGCAACAGGCGCGCCTGAGCTTCGAGTGGCAGTTCGCCGATCTCGTCAAGGAACAAGGTGCCGCCGTCAGCAGCCTCCACCAGCCCGGCCCGGCCTGCGCTGGCGCCGGTAAAGGCGCCCTTTTCGTGACCGAACAGCTCGGACTCGATGAGCGTTTCGGGAATCGCCGCGCAGTTGACCGAAATCATCGGTGCCTTGGCCCGCCGAGACAAGTTGTGCAGCGCGCGGGCGACCAGTTCCTTGCCGGTGCCTGATTCACCCTGGATCAGCACATTGGAATCGGTAGGGGCGACCTTGCGGATCTTGTTGAACATGTCCTGCATGGGGGCGCAGGAACCGATGATGCCGATATCTCCGTTGGTCGCCGGTGCGCTGGCTTTGTCCGCCGGGGCAGACTTGCCGGAAACCGGGCGTGGCTCAGGGGCTGCGGGAGGCGCGCTTGGCCGATCACGCAGGATGCGCGCAACCGCCTGGAGCATCTCATCATGATCGAACGGCTTGGCGATGTAGTCGACCGCGCCCATTTTCATCGAGTCCACGGCCGAGCGCAGGCTGGCGTAGCTGGTCATGATCAGCACAGGCCTGCCCTCGCCGAGCTTGATCAACTCGGTGCCAGGGGCACCCGGCAGGCGCAGGTCGCTGACGATCAGGTCGAAGGTCGCAATGCTGAAGCGTTCCTGTGCTTCCTGCACCGAGCCGGCTTCGCTGACCTGGTACTGGTTCCGTTCGAGCAGGCGTCGCAGGGCCGAGCGGATGATGGTTTCGTCTTCGACGATCAGAATATGCGGCATTGATTCAATTCTCTCGACGGTCTCGATTTTCAGGGGACGTCGCTACGACATGCCGGGGCAGGGTCACGCGGATCCGTGTGCCACGTTGCCGTTCGATATCGGCCGGGCTGTCGATGGTGATTTGTCCATAATGCTCTTCCACGATGGAATAGACCAGCGCAAGGCCCAGCCCGGTTCCCTCGCCAGGGTCCTTGGTGGTGAAGAAGGGTTCGAACAAGCGATCCATGATGTTCTTCGGAATGCCGCTGCCCTCATCCTCCACGATCAGGTCGACCGTGTGCTCGCAGCCCACGGTGCGCACGCGGATCGCGCTGCCGGGTGGGGAAGCGTCCCGCGCATTGGACAGCAGGTTGATCAGCACTTGAGCCAGGCGCTGCGGGTCGCCCTCTGCCCAGTGGTCGGGGTCGCACAGGTTGAAGAACTGCACGTCGAAGTTGCGCCGATTCAAGGCCAGCAGGCCAATGGCGTCCTGGGCCACTTCGGCCAGGCACACGGGTTCTTCGCTGTTCTGATGACTGCCGCCTGCATGGGCGAAGCTCATCAGCGACTGCACGATGCGCGACACCCGCTTGGTCTGTTCGAGGATCTGGCTGGACAGCTCGATGATTTCCCCATCCCCTTCGCGCTCCTCGCGAAGGTTCTGCGCAAGGCAGGCGATGCCGGTGATCGGATTGCCGATCTCGTGGGCCACACCCGCCGCCAGGCGACCGATGCTGGCCAGGCGTTCGGAGTGCACCAGCTTGTCTTCCAGGGCCTGGGTGTCGGTCAGGTCTTCCACCAGCAGCACCAGGCCACTGTTGCCTGGGGCCAGCGGTTCGTCGATGGCGGCCTTGTGCAGGTTCAGCCAGCGCGGCTGGCCGTCCAGCGCCAGGCGCTGCTTGTGCAAGTGTTCATCCGGCACATTGATGAAGCCCTGCAGCAGGCCCCGCCAGGGTTCGGCAATGGTGATCAGGCGCGAACCGACCACGTGCTTGGCCGCAATGCCGGTCAGCTCTTCCATGGCCTTGTTCCACATGAGGATTTCCTGGTCCTTGGCCAGGGAACATACCCCCATCGGCAGCTCCTGAAGCGTCTGGCGGTGATAGCGGCGCAACGCGTCGAGTTCCGCAGCCAGGCCGGTCAGGCGCGAGTGGTAGTCTTCCAGCCGGCTTTCGATGAAGTGGATGTCTTCGGTCACATAGTTTTCATTGCCTGACTTGTAGGGCAGGAAGGTCTCCACCATGTCCTGGGCGACGCTTGGGCCCATCAGGCCGGACAGGTTGGCCTCGATGCGGTCGCGCAACCGACGCAGGGCGTAGGGGCGCCGCTCGTCGAAGGGCAGATACAGGTCGCGCAGGGCTTGCTCCACTTCTTTCTGCGCGGCCTTGGCGCCCAGTGGCTTGGCCAGCTGGGTGGCGAACTCCTGTGGCGAGGCGGCGTGCAGTTCGCGGCGCTGGGGACGGCGGACGTTGTCGACGGCGCAGGCTTCGGCGGCGGCCACCTCTTCGTTGCTGGCATTGGTGAACAGGGAGATCAAGGTGAACAGCAGCACGTTGGCGGCCAGCGATGCAATGGCTGCCATGTGCCAGCTGGTGTCGTCGAGCACGTAGATCATGTCCAGCAAGGGGATGTAGAAACCCTGCAGGTTACCCAGCAGCGGCAGCAGCATGGTGCCCATCCACACCAGGGTGCCCGCCACTAAGCCGGCAATGAACCCCCGCCTATTCGCCGTGGGCCAGTACAGCACCGACAGGACCCCTGGCAGGAACTGCAAGGTGGCCACGAACGCGACGATGCCCAGGTTGGCCAGGCTCTGGTGGTTGCTCTGGGTGAGGTAGAACATGAAGCCGGCGGTGATGATGGCCACGATCAAGGCCCGGCGTGTCCACTTCAGCCAGCGGTAGATGTTGCCCTCGGCAGGCGGCTGGTACAGCGGCAGGACCAGGTGATTGAGCGCCATGCCCGAGAGGGCGAGGGTGGTCACGATGATCAACCCGCTGGCTGCCGAAAGCCCGCCGACATAGGCCAGCAGGGCCAAGGCCTGGTTGTTGGCCGCGATGCCCAACCCCAAGGTGAAGTATTCCGGGTTGGTACTGGCGCCCAGGCGCAAGCCGGCCCACAGCACCAGGGGCACGGCCAGGCTCATCAGCAGCAGGAACAGCGGCAGCCCCCAGCTGGCGCTGACCAGCGAACGCGGGTTGAGGTTTTCGGTGAACGCCATGTGGTACATGTGCGGCATGACGATCGCCGAGGCGAAGAACACCAGCAGCAAGGTGCGCCACGGGCCTTCCTGCAAGGGCGTGTGCAGGGCCGCGAGCGCCGTCTGGTTCTGCAGCAGCCAGACCTCCAGGCCGTGGGGCCCGCCAAAGACACCATACAGGGCATAAAGGCCGATGCCGCCCAGGGAGATGAGCTTGATCACCGACTCGAAGGCGATGGCGAAGACCAGCCCCTCGTGCTTCTCACGGGTAGCGATGTGCCTTGAACCGAAGAAGATGGTGAACAGGATGATGAGGGCACAGAAGGCGAACGCTACCCGGGCCTTGACCGGCTCCCCGGTGAGGATGCTGATGGAGTCGGCCACGGCCTGGATCTGCAGGGCAAGCAGCGGCAACACCCCGATCAGCATGATCACCGTGGTCAGAGCCCCGGCCCAGGTGCTGCGAAAGCGAAAAGCCAGCAGATCGGCCAGGGACGATAGCTGGTAGGTCCGGGTGATCTTCAGGATCGGATACAGCAACACCGGTGCCAGCAGGAACGCCCCGGATACCCCCAGGTAACAGGCCAGAAAGCCGTAGCCGTACTGGTAGGCCAGCCCGACCGATCCGTAGAACGCCCAGGCGCTGGCATAAACCCCCAGCGACAAGGTGTAGGTAAGGGGGTGGCGGATGATCGAGCGCGGTATCAAGCCGCGTTCGCTGACCCAGGCCACGCCGAACAGCACCAGCAGGTAGCCGGCACTGATCAGGATCATCTGGGTCAGGCTAAAGCTCATCGGCATCTCGTTGGCTCTGCAGGATGAAAGTGACGACGATCAGGATGAGCCAGAGCAGGTACGGGCGGTACCAGGCTCCGGTGGGCTCGATCCACCAGTCCATGATGGCCGGGGAGAACAGGTAGATCCCCACGACCAGAAGCAGGACCAAACGATAGATGTACATGCGGGCCTCGACGGTTGGGCGCTGCGGGTGTGGATCTATTATTGGCGCATATGGCGTGGCGGATGCTAGCGGGAATCGGCAGCGTTGGCCAAGGGTTTGAATTTCATGGCCTTTTGATTCAGGTTGGCGGGTTATCGAAACCCGGCCTAGCGCAAGTCGGCCTCAGGGACCGTGGTGCGCTGGGCAATGCGTTCGGGCCGCCACTGCGCACGTGCCAGGGCCAGCACTTCGGCCGGGGTGGCGCTTGCGAGCTGCGCGGGCGTGTCCTGGCCCAGTGCCCTGAGCGCGCGCAGCAGCAGCGGGGTGGCCTGGTCGGCCTGCAAGGGCGGGGAGCGGTACGACTTGCCCAGCTTGTGGCCGTCAGGCTGGACGATCAGCGGGACATGCAGGTAGCGCGGCTGCGTGAAGCCGAGCAACTCCTGCAGGTACAGTTGACGGGGAGTGTTGTCGAGCAAGTCGGCGCCGCGCACGATGTCGGTGATGCCTTGCCAGGCGTCATCGAGCACCACCGCCAACTGATAGGCATAGAGCCCGTCGCGGCGCTGAATGACGAAGTCGCCGACGTCGCGGCCCAGGTGCTGCTCGTACTCACCTTGAACCCGGTCGGTGAAGCGGTAGGTCAGCTCCGGTACCCGGATACGAATCGCCGCACCTTCGCGGGCATGCCCGGCGTTGCGACAAAAGCCGGGGTAGATGCCGCCGTACGCTTCCAGCTGCTTGCGCGAACAGGTGCAGGCGTATGCCAGGCCCATGTTGAACAGGCGGTCGACCACGCTGGCATAAACATCAAAGCGCAGGCTCTGGAAAGCCACTTCGCCATCCCATTCCAGGCCGTAGCGCTCCAGGGTTTGCAGGATGGCATCGCGCGCGCCGGGCATTTCCCGTGGCGGGTCGGTGTCCTCCATGCGCAGCAGCCAACGCCCGCCCACGGCTCGGGCGTCCAGCCAGGACGCCAGGGCGGCTACCAGGGAGCCAAAATGCAGGAAACCGCTGGGGGTGGGGGCAAAGCGGCCGATGTAACGGGACTGGGTCATGATCGGGCAGGGCATATAAATGAAGCGGGGCGCATGATGCGCCCCGTTTGGAGAAGAAGACGATCAGCCTTTGCCGACGGTCTTTTCTTTCTTCTCGGCAATTTCCTTGCAGTCAAAGCACAGGTCGGCGGTAGGACGGGCCTCCAGACGGCGCAAGCCAATCTCGATCCCGCAGGAATCGCACCAGCCGTATTCTTCGTCCTGAATCTTTTGCAGGGTCTTGTCGATTTTCTTGATCAGCTTGCGCTCGCGGTCGCGGTTGCGCAGCTCGAGGGCGAATTCTTCTTCCTGGCTGGCACGGTCGGCCGGGTCGGGGAAGTTCGCCGCTTCGTCCTTCATGTGGTCCACGGTGCGGTCCACGCTCTGCATGAGCTCGCCTTTCCAGGCATTGAGAAGCTTGGTGAAGTGCTTCTTCATGGGCTCACCCATGTATTCTTCGCCCTTGGTCTCTTGATAGGGCTCGACACCGTACATGGTTTGACCGGTTTTTTGCTTTTCTACGGTGGACATGAATAGACCGCCTCTCACTCATCTGATCCTATGCGCAGGATGCTCCATCTCCGGCGACCGCCGGCCCTGCGACTGCGAGCCGCCGAACTTACCAGATAGATCGGGGGTGCGCTAGCCCGCCCGATCCTGCTTACTGACACCGGCGCGAACCGTACGTTCGATTGCGCGCAAGGGTAGAATCCCAAGTTTAGACCCGATTGAGAGAAGGACATGGCCCAACCCTACAGTGCGCGCAGTCGCGCCATCGAACCCTTCCATGTCATGGCGCTGCTGGCGCGTGCCAATGAGCTGCAGGCAGCCGGGCATGACGTGATCCACCTCGAGATCGGCGAGCCGGACTTCACTACGGCGGCGCCCATCGTTGCCGCTGGGCAAGCCGCGCTTGCCGAAGGCCACACCCGGTACACGGCCGCCCGTGGTCTGCCGGCACTGCGCCAGGCAATCGCCGGTTTCTATGGTCAGCGCTACGGCCTTGACGTCGATCCGGAGCGCATCCTGATCACGCCAGGTGGTTCCGGGGCGCTGCTGCTGGCCAGCAGCCTGCTGGTCGATCCCGGCAAGCATTGGCTGCTGGCCGACCCGGGCTACCCGTGCAATCGCCACTTCTTGCGCCTGGTCGAGGGCGGGGCGCAGTTGGTGCCCGTAGGGCCTGAGGTGAACTATCAGCTCGATGCAGAGCTGGTGCACAAACACTGGAATGCCGATACGGTCGGCGCCTTGGTGGCATCACCTGCCAACCCGACGGGGACGGTGCTGGGGCGCGAGGCGTTGGCCAGCCTTGCCCAAGCCACGCGCGCCCGCGCCGGTCACCTGGTCGTGGACGAGATCTACCACGGCCTGACCTATGGCATGGATGCGCCCAGCGTGCTCGAGGTGGACGATTCGGCCTTTGTGCTAAATAGCTTTTCCAAATATTTCGGCATGACCGGCTGGCGCCTGGGTTGGTTGGTGGCACCCGAAGATGCGGTGGCTGACCTTGAGAAACTGGCGCAAAACCTCTACATCAGCGCACCCAGCATGGCCCAGCACGCCGCGCTGGCCTGCTTCCAGCCGGAGGCGCTCGGGATCTTCGAGGCGCGCCGGGCAGAATTTGCCAAACGCCGTGATTACCTGCTGCCAGCCCTGCGCAGCCTGGGTTTCAAAATCGCCGTGGAGCCCCAGGGCGCGTTTTATCTGTACGCCGATATCAGCGCATTCGGGGGTGATGCCTTCGGCTTCTGCCGACATTTCCTGGAAACCGAGCACGTGGCGTTTACCCCTGGGCTGGACTTTGGTCGCCACCTGGCCGGCCATCATGTGCGCTTCGCCTACACCCAAAGCCTGCCGCGCCTGGAGCAAGCGGTCCAGCGGATTGCCCGTGGCCTGCAGAGCTGGCAGGGCTGATGCGCTTTTCTCCTGCCCTTGAACAAGGTCGGCTGCTGCGCCGGTACAAGCGCTTTCTGGCCGACATCGAACTGGCCACTGGCGAGCAGCTGACCATCCATTGCCCCAACACCGGCTCCATGCTCAATTGCATGCGCGAGGGTGGCCTGGTGTGGTTCAGTCGCTCAAGTGACCCGAAACGCAAACTGCCAGGCACCTGGGAAATCAGCGAAACCCCGCAAGGTAGGCTGGCGTGCGTCAACACCGGCCGCGCCAACGCATTGGTGGAGGAGGCGCTGCGGGCGGGGATCATCACCGAACTGGCAGGTTTCACTGCACTCAAGCGGGAGGTGGCCTACGGTGAAGAAGGCAGTCGCATCGATTTTCGTCTGGAATTCGACGGTGCACCGGCTTACGTGGAAGTGAAAAGCGTAACCCTGGGTTACGCCGACAGCACCACGGCGGCGTTTCCGGACGCCGTCACCCAGCGCGGTGCCAAGCACCTGCGCGAGCTGGCCAAGCTGGCGCGTCAAGGCATACGGGCGGTTCAGCTGTATTGCGTGAACCTGACGGGAATCGAGGCCGTACGACCGGCCGATGAGATCGACATGGCCTATGCCCAAGCGCTGAAGGTGGCGGCGGCCGAGGGGGTCGAAGTGCTGGCCTATGGGACCCGGCTGGATGCCGAGGGCATCGTCATTGACCGGCGCCTGCCGGTGATCCTCACGCCTTGAGCCAGATGCCCTGACTGTCTTCGAGGCAGTCCAGGGCCTGCAACGACTCGCCTTCGCAAGGCCCGGACACACATTCGCCCGTCTCGATCAAAAAGAGTGCGCCGTGGTGGCTACAGTGAATAAGGCTGTTGCTGTCGTCCAGAAAACGTTCCTGCGGCCCGTTCAATGCAATGCCACGGTGCGGGCAGCGGTTGCGGTAGAGGTAGACGCTGCCTTGGCGGCGAACGCCCAGCAGGAGAACGCCGTCTACATCGAACGGGCGGCTCTGGCCTTCGGGCAAGCTGTGGGAGGGGCAAAGAAAGTGCATGGCAGGCCTGACTCTTGGAACGGTGGTCGACTTGACGCGTCAATGCGAACAATTATCAAATGGCTGTCATTCGCTGCGCCTGGCGTTGCATGGTGCGCAGTTCTGCCGCCTGCTACAAGGTGTGGGGGCCAATCCAATAAAGGAAATCCAATGATGCGTCGCCTTGCCGCCGTGCTTGTTCTTGCCGCCTGCCCACTGCTCTGCACCAAGGCCCTGGCAGCCGAACAGTCAAGCCGTTGGGTCAGTGCTGGCGGTGCCTTGAGCGAGTGGGTGGTCGCGTTGGGCGCTGAGCGGCGGTTGGTCGGCGTCGATACCACCAGCCAACATCCAGCCTCCTTGAAAGCACTGCCCAGTATTGGTTATCAGCGCCAGTTGTCCGCCGAAGGCATTCTGAGCCTGCGCCCTGACAGGTTGATAGGTACGGATGAAATGGGCCCACCGCCGGTGTTGGCACAGATCACCAGGGCCGGCGTGCCCGTCGAGGTGTTCTCCAGCCAGCCCGATATCGATGCCCTCGGGCAGACCCTCAAGCGCCTGGGCGAGCTGCTTGGGGCCCAGGCGCAGGCCGCACGTGCGACTGAAGACTTTCGCCATCAGCTCGATGAACTGCACGACAAGGTACGCCAGGCACAAGCCGAGCAGCCCGCGCCCGGCGTGGTGTTGCTCGTGGGGCATGCCGGTGCCAAGCCGCTGTTGGCAGGTACCGGCACGGCAGGGGATTGGGTCTTGCAGCAGGCCGGGGGGCGTAACCTTGCAACCCATCAGGGCTACAAGGACTTTTCCAGCGAGGCGCTCGCGGCGCTGGACCCGGACGTCATCGTGTTCTCGGACCGCGTGCTCACCGATCAAGCAGCCTTGCAGGCGCTGTTGAAGGAAAACCCTGCACTGGCCGCCTCGCGTGCAGTGCACGATCAGCGCCTGGTTCAGCTTGACCCGACCTTGCTGGTCGGTGGGCTGGGGCCGCGCTTGCCAGCCACGCTTAGGGTGCTGGCCGCTGCGTTCTATCCGTCGGCCACTATCCGCTTCGCGCCATGAGGCCACGGGTTCGACCGCGCACATTGTTCATCTGGCTGGGCTGTGCATGCGTGCTCGCCATCCTGCTTTCCTTGTCGCTGGGGCCCGTGAGTCTGCCGCTGACCGATACCCTGCAGGCCAGCTTGCGGCTTTTGGGTGTACCGCTTGCAGCAGAGGGTTTGCAGCAGGCGCAGATGATCATTGGCCAGATCCGCCTCCCGCGAACGCTACTGGGGCTGGCTGTGGGCGCAGTGCTGGCCTTGTCGGGGGTGGCCATGCAGGGGTTGTTTCGCAACCCGCTGGCAGACCCTGGGCTGGTAGGCGTGGCGGCCGGTGCGGCGGTTGGCGCCGCAGTTGCGATCGTTGGGAGTCAATGGCTGGGTAACATACCCGAGGGTTTGTCACCGTATCTGTTGTCGCTGTGTGCGTTTCTGGGCGGACTGGGTGTGACCGCGCTGGTATACCGGCTAGGCAGGCGCGACGGGCAGACCAATGTGGCCACCATGCTGCTGGCCGGGGTGGCCATGACCGCACTGGGCGGCGCGACCGTGGGGCTCTTCGGCTACCTGGCAGATGACGCCACCCTGCGCACCTTGACGTTCTGGAACCTGGGCAGCCTCAATGGCGCAAGTTACGCGCGGATCTGGCCTCTGCTACTGGTCGCGACGGGCGTTTCGCTCTGGCTACCTCGCCGGGCGAGGGCGCTCAACGTGCTGATGCTGGGGGAGTCCGAAGCCCGCCATCTGGGTATCGACGTCGAGCGCTTGAAGCGCGAGTTGGTGTTCTGCACGGCATTGGGTGTCGGGGCGGCGGTGGCCGCAGCCGGCTTGATCGGTTTCATCGGCCTAGTGGTGCCGCATTTGGTGCGAATGCTGGCCGGCCCTGACCACCGGGTGGTATTACCTGCCTCGTTGTTGGCAGGTGGCGCTTTGATGCTGATGGCCGATCTGGTGGCGCGGCTGCTGCTGGCCCCTGCCGAGCTTCCCATTGGTATCGTCACCGCTTTCATTGGCGCGCCGTTTTTCTTGTACCTGCTGATCCGAGGGCGCGCGTGATGCTGCAAACCGAAGGCCTCTACCTGCGCCGTGGTCAACAGGACGTTCTGCGGGGTATCGATCTGCAGCTACCGCCTGGGCAGATCGTCGGTGTATTGGGCCCGAATGGTGCGGGCAAAAGCAGTCTGTTGGGAGCGCTCAGTGGCGAACTCGTGCCTGCGCAGGGGCGAGTGACACTGCAAGGGCGACCGCTGTCGGGCTGGGCCGGCCCCGAGCGCGCGCAGCGATTGGCGGTGTTGCCACAGGTGGCCAGCCTCGGTTTTGCGTTCCAGGTGCAGGACGTTGTGGGGATGGGGCGCATGCCGCATGCCATAGGGCGCCTGCGTGACGCACAGATTGTGGAGGCGGCATTGCAGGCAGCAGATGCAGCCCACCTTGCACAGCGCAGTTACCTGGCGCTGTCGGGTGGCGAGCGCCAGCGGGTGCACCTGGCACGGGTGATGGCGCAGTTGTGGCCGGGCGAAGAGGGCGTGACGTTGTTGCTCGACGAGCCCACCTCCATGCTCGACCCGCTGCACCAGCACACGACCCTGGAGGCGGTGCGTCGTTTCGCAGATCGTGGCGCTGCCGTTTTGCTCATTCTGCATGACCTTAACCTGGCAGCGCGGTTCTGCGACCAGATCCTGTTGCTGGAACAGGGGCGCAGTTACGCCTTGGCCAGCCCTGCCGGTGTGCTCACCCCAGAGGCGCTCAAGGCTGTCTTCGGAATCGATGTCATCGTGCAGGCGCACCCTGAGCGTGGGCATCCGTTGGTCATCGCCCGCTGAAAGAGAAGCAGGCGTGTTCATGACGTCGGTCGGGTACTCGACCTGAACAGCCAGGCAAAAAAAGACCCGGCAAAGTGCCGGGTCAATAACCGTGATTAGCCTGATGAGGAGATAATCTGAGAGTCCGAACCAAGGGCTCTGAGGTTATCCAACCAGTCTCGCGACCAGTTGTGATAATCATAACGATTCTCATTCATGGGTCAATAGCTTATTACACTTTATTTTTGCCTCGCGCCGAGTGGCGGCTTCCAGCAGCTCGAGCAGTGCCGTCTTGCGCGGGTGCGGCAGCGCTCTCCAGGCAACATCCAGCAGGGCGCCTTCGATGGCGAACAGCAGTACCTTGGTAGCGCGAAAACCGCGAGCCTTCACCGTCAAGTAGGCCTGGACTGCGCCAAGGCGGCGCAGATCCGACGGGGTTTGCACGCCGGCGGCCTTAAGCCACTGGACTGACGTCTTGCCAAGGTTTTTCAGGCATTGCAGATCCTCGGTCATCACGCCTCCTTGCGATGGTTGAGGAAAGAGCGCATGGCGCTGGAGCAAGTGTAGCGGGGCCCTACAAGTGCGCGGCCTTTTGACAAGGCCGCAGGTCGGAGGCGCGTCGCTTGAAACGGCGTCTTGCCGCTTCAGGTATCAGAGCCCTGGCAGGCGCTGACGGATTTGCTCGATGACATGGTCCATGCTGCTGCTCGCCTGGGTGTCTACCGGCGTGCTCAAGGCGACTTCCTCGGCAGCCAACGGCTCACGGCTTGCCTGTTGGGCCTGAACGACCTCCAGGGTGGCATCCGACGGATCCTGGTTCTGCGCCTGGCGTTGCTGCAGCCAGCTGCTGATCACGGCATCCGGGGCATGGCAATCGAGGATCAGGAAGGGGACGCCTGTTTGGCTCGCGACGTCGGCGGCGGCTTGGCGCTGTGCATGCTTGAGGTAGGTGGCGTCGAGTACCACCGGCAAGCCTGCCCGCAGCACGGTACCTGCAATCTGGTGAAGGCGCTGGTAAGTGGCTGCACTGGCCTCTTGGTCGTAGATGCCTGCGCTCAACTGGCCTGTCGTGTCTTGCGCCTGTTCGCCGAACAGACGTTTGCGTTCCACATCCGAGCGCACGCGCACGGCGCCCAGCGCTTCGACCAGACGCATGGCGACATGGCTCTTGCCGACTGCCGAAACCCCATGGGTAATGGCCAGCAGGCGTGAAGGAATGGCGCTGTAGCTTTCTGCGAGATTGGCGTAGTTGCGGTAGGTACGCAGGGTCGTGGCCTTCTGTACGCCATCGGCGTCGGCAGGCATGCTGAACAGCGCGACCTTGGCACGCACCAGGGCGCGGTAGGCCTTGTAGAAGTTGAGCAACTCCAGCCCTTCATAGTCGCCGGTCAGTTCCAGGTACTGGCTGATGAAACGCCGGGCCAGGCACTTGAGCCCGCGGTCCTCGAGGTCCATGGCCAGGAAGCCGGTATCGGCATAGACGTCGGTCAGGCGGAAGGGCTCATTGAATTCGATGCAATCGAAGATCACCACCTGGCCATCGATCAGGGTCGCGTTGCCCAGGTGAATGTCGCCGTGGCATTCGCGAATGAAACCTTCGGCCTTGCGGCGTTCGAGCAGCCCATGCAAGCGATCGAAACTGCTGCGCGCCCAAGCTTGCAGGGCGTCGAGCTGTTGCAGGTCGGCCTTGTCGCTCAGAAACGGACGGATCTGTTCGAAGTTCTGCTCCACCGGTGCCATCACGCTTTCTGGCGTACCCAGCGGGTGCTCCACCGGCACGCGAGGCGCCTGCATGTGGAACTCGGCGATCTGGCGGGCCATCTGGTCGACATGGGCAGCGGTCAGCTCACCGTTGGCCTGGAGAGTTGACAGCATCTGTCCCTGTGGGAACTGGCGCATTTTCAAAGCGAATTCGATGGCCTGGCCCTCTCCACCGATCTGCGGGGCGTCGGCGGTGCCGGTGATTGGCAGCACCTCCAGGTACAGACCGTCGGTCAGGCGCTGATTCAGGCGCAGTTCTTCGTTGCAGAAGTGCTGGCGCTGATCCAGGTGGGTGAAGTCGAGGAAGCCGAAGTTCATCGGCTTCTTGATCTTGTAGGCATACTCACCCGTGAGCAATACCCAGGAGATATGCGTCTCGATGAGGTGGAACCCATCCACGGGGTGGGGGTACAGGGCAGGGTTCTGCAACGCAGTGATGAGGGCTTGGCTCACGGGAAATCCTTCCGGGGGCAGGGAATTCGAATCGGCCATTATGGTCAATGGTGCCGTCCCTGCCTACCGCCGGGCCGCCTGCCCAGCCTCAGTAAAGTGCGTATAATCCGCCGCCATGACTCGATCTCGAAATTCCCGTACCCCCAAAAAACGCCCGACCTGCCGCTCCCGTGCCTGGCTGGGCTGGGCTTTGAAGCTCAGCCTGGTCGGCTTGGTGATCATCGCTGGCTTCGCGGTCTACCTCGATGCCGTCGTGCAGGAAAAGTTTTCCGGCAAGCGCTGGACTATCCCCGCCAAGGTGTATGCCAGGCCGCTGGAGCTGTTCACCGGCCAGAAACTGAGCAAGAACGACTTCCTCACCGAACTCGACGCGCTGGGTTATCGCCGTGAAAGTGCCGCCAATGGGCCAGGCGCGGCAGCGGTGAACGGCAACACGGTGGACCTCAATACACGTGGGTTCCAGTTCTATGAGGGCATGGAGCCTGCCCAGTTCGTCCGTGTACGGTTCTCCGGTGATTACGTGGCGGGACTGGCGGGCGCCGACGGCAAGGCCTTGGATGTGGTGCGGCTGGAGCCGCTGATGATCGGCGGCATCTACCCCAAGAACCTGGAGGATCGCATCCTGATCAAGATCGACCAGGTGCCCAAGTACCTGCTCGAAACCCTTGTGGCCACCGAAGACCGCGATTTCTACAGTCACTTGGGCGTGTCGCCCAAATCCATCGCCCGGGCCATGTGGGTCAATACCTCGTCCGGATCGATGCGCCAGGGTGGCAGTACCCTGACCCAGCAGTTGGTCAAGAACTTCTACCTCACCAGTGAGCGCAGCCTGAGCCGCAAGCTGACCGAGGCGATGATGGCGGTATTGCTGGAACTGCATTACGACAAGCGCGAAATCCTGGAGGCCTACCTTAACGAGGTGTTCGTCGGCCAGGACGGTCAGCGTGCCGTGCACGGTTTCGGCCTGGCCAGCCAGTTCTTCTTCAGCCAGCCGTTGTCCGAGCTCAAGCTGCATCAAATTGCGTTGCTGGTCGGCATGGTCAAGGGCCCGTCCTACTACAACCCGCGCCGTTACCCGGAACGTGCGTTGGCCAGGCGTAACCTGGTACTGGACCTGGTCGCCGAGCAGGGTGTGGCCAGCCAGGCCGAAGTGGATGCGGCGAAGAAGATGCCGCTGGGCGTCACCAAGCGCGGCAGTCTGGCCGACAGTTCGTTCCCGGCCTTCCTCGACCTGGTCAAGCGCCAGCTGCGTCAGGACTACCGCGACGAAGACTTGACCGAAGAAGGGCTGCGCATTTTCACCAGCTTCGACCCGATCCTGCAGATGAAAGCCGAAACTTCGATGAACGAGACGTTCAAGCGCCTGGCCGGGCGCAAGGGCGCCGACGAGGTGGAATCGGCGATGGTCGTGACCAACCCGGAGACCGGCGAGGTGCAGGCACTGATCGGCAGCCGCCAGTCGGGCTTTGCCGGCTTCAACCGAGCCATCGATGCCGTGCGCCCGATTGGTTCCCTGGTCAAGCCGGCGGTGTACCTGACGGCCCTCGAGCAGCCGAGCAAGTACACCCTGACCAGCTGGGTGCAGGACGAACCGTTCTCGGTCAAGGCTGCCAACGGACAGGTATGGCGCCCGCAGAACTACGACAGGCGTTCGCACGGCACCATCTACCTGTACCAGGGGCTGGCGCACTCGTACAACCTCTCCACCGCCAAGCTCGGCCTGGAAGTGGGTGTGCCGAACGTGATCAAGACCATCGGGCGCCTGGGTGTGGATGTGGACTGGCCGGCGTTCCCATCGATGTTGCTGGGTGCAGGCGGGATGTCGCCGATGCAGGTCGCGACCATGTACCAGACCCTGGCCAACGGCGGCTTCAACACGCCGATGCGCGGTATTCGCAGTGTACTGACAGCCGAAGGCGAACCGCTCAAGCGCTACCCGTTCCAGATCCAGCAGACGTTCGACCCGGCGGCCATCTACCTGGTCCAGAACGCCATGCAGCGGGTCATGCGTGAAGGCACCGGGCGCTCGGTATACAACACCTTGCCGCGCACCCTCACCCTGGCGGGCAAGACCGGTACCAGCAACGATTCACGTGACAGCTGGTTCTCAGGCTTCAGCCAGGACCTGCTGGCAGTGGTCTGGATGGGCCGCGACGACAACGGTAAAACGCCCTTCACCGGCGCTACCGGCGCGCTGCAGGTGTGGACCAGCTTCATGAAAAAAGCCGACCCACTGCCGCTCGACATGCCCCAGCCCGACAACGTTGTGCAGGCCTGGATCGATCCGTACAGCGGCCAGGGGTCTGACAGCAGCTGTCCGGGCGCCGTGCAGATGCCGTATATTCGCGGGAGTGAACCGCCTGCCGGCGCGACCTGTGGCGGCGAGCAGAATCCAGCTGAATCGGTCATGGACTGGGTCAAGGGCTGGATGAATTAAGCACAGGCTGCATTGAAGAGGTGTGACGTGAACAAGTGGCTGTTTCCTGCCGTGACGGCGCTGGTGGTGCTCCAGGGGTGCTCCAGCGTGCCTCGCGGCAATATACCGGTGGTCGACTCCAGTACCCGCGTGTCCAACAGCGAGCGCGTCACGGCCAAGCGCCAGGCCCCTGGCATCAACGCCGGCACGCCCCAGGCGCAGACCCTGCCGGAGGATTCCGGCGTCACGGTGATGATTCCCCAGGGGGCCGGGGCGTCCGGCATCCAGACGTTCCCTGCTGGCAATGGCGCGGCGCCTATCAGCACGACGCCGATCACCACCGAGCCGGTTAACGCCCAACCGATTACCACTGACCCTAACCCCATTGCCGACGAGCCTTTCGATATCGCGTCAATGAACAGCGCATCGGCCCCCAAGGCCAACAGCGCGCCTACCGGCATTCCGCGTAGCGGCGCTGGCGGCGGGTTGTCCGCTGACGAACAGCTCGATGGGCCGGTGCTGGCACTGCTGACCACCGCCCAGACGCAGCAGGGCAGCGGCGATTTCAACGGCGCGGCGTCGAGCCTGGAGCGGGCCCAGCGGATCGCACCGCGCGAGCCGCAGGTGCTCTACCGGTTGGCGCAGGTAAGGCTGTCCCAGGGCGACGCCCCGCAGGCCGAGCAGTTGGCGCGCCGTGCGCTGACCTATGCCAATGGTCGTCCGAGCTTGCAGGCCGAGTTGTGGAATACGATCGCCCAGGCGCGTGAAAAGCAAGGCGACAGTGCCGGGGCAGCGCAGGCACGGCAAAAGGCACGGGTGAGCTCGTGACGGTGGAACCGCGGGTACTGGCCATTGCCGATCACCTGATGCTGATCGAGCGTGAGTTGCAGGTGCAAGGTTGGTGGGACGACGAGGCGCCTGACGACGATGCCCTGGAGAGCACGGTGCCCTTTGCGGTCGACACCTTGCGTTTCGAGCAGTGGCTGCAGTGGATTTTTCTGCCGCGCATGAAGATCATCATCGAGTTGGGGCATCCATTGCCCAACGCGTCGGGGATCCTCACCATGGCTGAAACCGTGTTCGTGAACCGGCCGGAGCAGAGCCGGGAGCTGCGCCGACTGTTGGCAGCATTCGACCAATTGATCGCCCCGACCGCCTGATTTCTTCCAATTTTCCTTCAAGGGCCGCAGATTGTGGCCCTTTTTTACGGAAATCTTAATTTTCCTGCTGCTTTAGTGATTTTTAGTGGTGCCAGGAATTCATCTTGGCTGAAAATTGGCAATAATTTTTCTTGACTTGTCGCCGCCAAATCACAAGAATCCAACTTCCGCTGTAGTGGGACTGCCAGAAGCAGACCCGCTAAGCAGATCATGAGGCGCACACCCGCGCCGACCTGTTACACCCCGCAACGCGTTACCTCGCGCTGGGTGGGAAACCCCCGCAACACTCTGGGGAGCTCCCAATACTTGCTCAGTCAGTGCTGACGTTCGCTCATGCTCTGCTTGGCAGTAAACCTATTAAGACCCGCCTGTTGGGGCGGTATTCTGGCGTTTTAGAGGTGAACAACGTGGAGCTTTTATCTGGCGCTGAGATGGTCGTCCGCTTCTTGCGTGACGAAGGCGTTAAGCACATCTACGGGTACCCTGGTGGTGCTCTCCTGCACGTCTACGACGCGCTGTTCAAGGAACCGGAAGTCGAGCACATCCTGGTTCGCCACGAACAGGCGGCGACCCACATGGCCGACGGCTACGCCCGCGCTACCGGCAAGGCCGGCGTGGTGCTGGTGACGTCCGGCCCGGGTGCGACCAATGCCATCACGGGCATTGCCACTGCCTACATGGACTCCATTCCGATGGTCATTCTGTCCGGCCAGGTGCCTAGCACCATGGTAGGTACCGATGCCTTCCAGGAAACCGACATGATCGGTATCTCCCGGCCTATCGTGAAGCACAGCTTCATGATCAAGAACCCGACCGAGATTCCGGAAATCCTGAAAAAAGCGTTCTACCTGGCGCAATCCGGCCGCCCAGGCCCGGTGGTGGTCGATATCCCCAAGGACATGACCAACCCGGCTGAAAAATTCGAGTACGTGTATCCCAAGAAGGTCAAGCTGCGCTCCTACAGCCCGGCCGTGCGCGGTCATTCCGGGCAGATTCGCAAGGCAGCAGAAATGCTGCTGGCTGCCAAGCGCCCGATCGTCTACGCCGGCGGCGGCGTGATCCTGGGTGGTGGATCCGAGTCCCTGACCGAGATCGCCAAGTCGCTGAACTTGCCCGTCACCAATACCCTCATGGGGTTGGGCTGCTTCCCGGGTACCGATCGCCAGTTCCTTGGCATGCTGGGCATGCATGGCAGCTTCACCGCCAACATGGCCATGCACAACGCCGATGTCATCTTCGCCGTCGGTGCGCGTTTCGACGACCGTGTGGTCAACGGCCCGGCCAAGTTCTGCCCGAACGCCAAGATCATCCACATCGACATCGACCCGGCGTCGATCTCCAAGATGATCAAGGCCGACGTACCGATCGTTGGCCCAGTGGACAGCGTGTTGTCCGAGATGATCGGCATTCTCAAGGAAATCGGCGAGCAGCCTGAGAAGGCGTCGCTGGATGCCTGGTGGAAGCAGATCGACGAATGGCGTGGCAATGGCGAGCTGTTCCCTTATGACAAGGGCGACGGCAATGTCATCAAGCCGCAGAAAGTCATCGAGACCCTGTGCGAAGTTACCAACGGCGATGCCTTTGTGACCTCGGACGTGGGCCAGCACCAGATGTTCGCTGCCCAGTACTACCGCTTCAACAAACCCAACCGCTGGATCAACTCCGGTGGCCTGGGCACGATGGGCTTCGGCTTCCCGGCAGCGATGGGCATCAAGCTCAATTTCCCGGACCAGGACGTGGCCTGTGTAACCGGTGAAGGCAGCATCCAGATGAACATCCAGGAGCTGTCGACCTGCATGCAGTACGGCCTGCCGGTCAAGATCGTCAACATGAACAACGGTGTGCTGGGCATGGTTCGCCAGTGGCAGGACATGGCCTACAACGGCCGTCACTCGCACTCTTATGTCGAGTCGCTGCCTGACTTCATCAAGCTGGCCGAGGCCTATGGCCATGTGGGTATCCGCATTACCAGCCTGAAGGACCTCAAGCCCAAGCTCGAGGAAGCCTTCGCGATGAAGGATCGCCTGGTGTTCATCGACATCGCGGTTGACCGCAGCGAGCATGTCTATCCGATGCAGATCAAGGACGGTTCGATGCGTGACATGTGGCTGAGCAAGACGGAGCGTACCTGATATGCGGCACATCATCTCCCTGCTGCTGGAAAACGAACCGGGTGCCTTGTCCCGTGTGGTCGGCCTGTTCTCCCAGCGCAACTACAACATTGAAAGCCTGACCGTGGCGCCGACTGAAGACCCGACCCTGTCGCGTCTGACGTTGACCACCGTTGGCCATGACGAAGTGATCGAACAGATCACCAAGAACCTGAACAAGCTGGTCGAAGTGGTCAAGCTTGTCGACCTGTCGGAAAGCGCTCATATCGAACGCGAGCTGATGTTGGTCAAGGTCAAGGCCACCGGTGCCCAGCGTGCCGAGATCAAGCGCACCACGGATATCTTCCGTGGCCAGATCGTCGATGTGACCGCCAGCGTGTACACCGTGCAACTGAGCGGCACCAGCGACAAGCTGGACAGCTTCATCCAGGCCATCGGCACCGCATCGATTCTCGAAACCGTGCGCAGCGGCGTTACCGGCATTGCCCGTGGCGACAAAGTGCTCAGCATCTGAATTCAACAATAAATTAGCGATGGCTCCTTTGGGGCCGGGATATAACCAGGGGTATTTCATGAAAGTTTTCTACGATAAAGACTGCGACCTTTCCATCATCCAAGGTAAGAAAGTCGCCATCATCGGCTACGGCTCCCAAGGCCACGCTCAGGCGTGCAACCTGAAAGACTCCGGTGTGGACGTCACTATCGGTCTGCGTAAAGGTTCGGCCACCGTTGCCAAGGCAGAAGCCCACGGCCTGAAAGTGACCGACGTAGCCTCGGCGGTCGCCGCTGCCGACCTGGTCATGATCCTGACCCCGGACGAATTCCAGGGCCAGCTGTACAAGCAGGAAATCGAACCGAACATCAAGAAGGGCGCTACCCTGGCGTTCTCCCATGGCTTCGCGATTCACTACAACCAGGTGGTTCCACGCGGCGACCTCGACGTGATCATGATCGCACCGAAAGCCCCGGGCCACACCGTGCGCTCCGAGTTCGTCAAAGGTGGCGGTATCCCTGACCTGATCGCCATCTATCAGGATGCTTCTGGCAATGCCAAGAACGTTGCCCTGTCCTACGCCTCGGGTGTGGGTGGTGGCCGTACCGGTATCATCGAAACCACCTTCAAGGACGAGACCGAAACCGACCTGTTCGGCGAGCAGGCCGTGCTGTGTGGCGGTACCGTCGAACTGGTCAAGGCTGGTTTCGAGACTCTGGTCGAAGCGGGCTATGCCCCTGAAATGGCCTACTTCGAGTGCTTGCACGAGCTGAAGCTGATCGTTGACCTCATGTACGAAGGCGGTATCGCCAACATGAACTACTCGATCTCCAACAACGCCGAATACGGCGAGTACGTGACCGGTCCGGAAGTCATCAACGAAGAATCCCGTAAAGCCATGCGCAATGCACTCAAGCGCATCCAGGACGGCGAGTACGCGAAGATGTTCATCTCCGAAGGTGCTACCAACTACCCATCGATGACCGCCAAGCGCCGTAACAACGCCGCGCACGGCATCGAAGTCATCGGCGAGAAACTGCGTTCGATGATGCCGTGGATCTCGGCCAACAAGATCGTCGACAAGACCAAGAACTAAGGTTCGTCGAACGATGAAAAACGCGGCTTAGGCCGCGTTTTTTCGTTCTGGCAGCCAGCTTCTGGTATAAAGCAGACCAGTGGCCCGCCGTCAGAACCTGTTTAGCGGGCCCGTGTCGAACTTTTTCCATCCTGTTGCAAGGTACCCTCCATGAGCGAACGTCCCGAAGAGCCGAACAAGCCCTCCGACGCCGAAAGCCTGCTACCTGTCGATGAGCACATTGAAGAGGGGCATGACGACGAAGGGCGCAAGGTGCGTCATCGCGGCATTTATCTGCTGCCCAACCTGTTCACCACCGCGAACCTGTTCGCCGGTTTCTATTCCATCATCAGTTCGATGAACGCGCAGAGTGCCCTGAGCGCTGGCGATCCACGCGAAGCGAGCAAGTATTTTGCCTTTGCTGCCATCGCCATCTTCGTGGCCATGGTGCTCGATGGCCTCGATGGCCGGGTGGCGCGCATGACCAATACCCAGAGCGCCTTCGGCGCCGAGTACGATTCGCTGTCGGACATGGTCGCCTTCGGCGTGGCCCCGGCCCTGCTGGCCTTTGGCTGGGCGCTGGGTGACATGGGCAAAGTCGGCTGGATGGTGGCCTTCATTTATGTGGCCGGTGCTGCGCTTCGCCTGGCGCGTTTCAATACGCAGGTGGGCACTGCCGACAAACGCTACTTCATCGGCCTGGCCAGCCCGGCTGCGGCCGGTGTGGTAGCCGGTACCGTATGGGCGTTCAGCGACTATGGCATCCAGGGCTCGAAGCTCTCGTTCCTGGTGGCGCTGTTGGTGGCGGCTGCGGGCATGCTGATGGTCAGCAACATCAAGTACAACAGTTTCAAGGAGCTTGACCTCAAGGGGCGTGTACCTTTCGTGGCGATCCTTGCCGTGGTGCTGGTGTTCGCGGTGGTCTTCAGCGATCCACCGCGCATTCTGCTGCTGGCCTTCCTGGCCTATGCGGCTTCCGGCCCCATTCAGTTCCTGCTGCGCTCGCGTCGCCGAAAAGGGTGATAATCGCTTAATTGTGGAATAACCCTCCGGCTCTATAGTCTTACTGGTACATCCGTTATCCAGTGCTGTGGAGCCGCTCATGCTTATCAAGCTTTCCAGGTCTTCCGAATGCAAGGCGTCGGAGATCACCCCTGAAGGTCTCTATCTCTCGCGCCGCGCCCTGATGGGCGGTTCGCTCGCGGGTCTGGCACTGGGTACGTTGCCGGGCAATGCCCTGGCTGGCGAGCCGTCTCGCTATCCTGACGTACAGGCTGGCAAGGCGCCTGCCTGGTTTGCCGAAAAGTTGCCCGATACCCGCTGGCAGGCGGTGACGGTCCAGAACGAAGCCGTGACCCCCTTCAAGGATGCCACCCACTACAACAACTTCTATGAGTTCGGGCCCGACAAGGGCGACCCGGCTGCCAACGCAGACAGCCTCAAGACCGAACCCTGGAGCGTTGTCATCGATGGGGAAGTGGGTAAACCCGGTCGCTATGCACTGGAGGACTTCGTCAAACCCTACCAACTTGAAGAGCGTGTCTACCGGCTTCGCTGCGTGGAGGCGTGGTCGATGGTCATTCCGTGGCTGGGTTTTCCATTGGCGCACGTGCTCAAGCAGGTCGAGCCCACCTCCAAGGCCCGTTATGTCCGTTTCGAAACGCTCGAGGATCCCAAGAGCATGCCCGGCCAACGTTCTGGCTTTGCATTGATCGATTGGCCTTATGAAGAGGGGCTGCGCCTGGATGAGGCGATGCATCCGTTGGCCATCCTGGCAGTCGGTATGTATGGCCGGGAGCTGCCGAACCAGAACGGGGCGCCGCTCAGGTTGGTCGTGCCTTGGAAGTATGGTTTCAAAAGCATCAAGTCGATCGTGCGCATCAGCCTGGTGGCAGAACAACCGAAAACCACGTGGCAGGGGTTGGCCCCGGACGAGTATGGTTTCTATGCCAATGTGAACCCGACGGTCGATCACCCGCGCTGGAGCCAGGCTCGTGAACGCCGGTTACCTAGCGGGCTGTTCAGTCCCAACGTGCGGGAGACACAGATGTTCAACGGCTATGCCGATGAGGTGGCGTCGCTATATGACGGGCTCGATCTGCGGAAGAACTACTGATGCGATACCCCTGGTTTCGTCTGGGCATATTCATGGCAGGCTGCTTGTTTCCGGCCTGGTGGCTCTATGAGGCCTCGGTCAACCTGTTGGGCCCTGATCCGGGCAAGGTGTTGATGGATCGATTGGGGTTGGGCGCCTTGGTGTTTCTATTGATCAGCCTGTGCATGACGCCATTGCAGCGGCTTACGGGTTGGCCGGGCTGGATCGTGGTGCGACGTCAACTTGGGCTGTGGGTGTTTGCCTACATCGTGTTGCACGTGCTGGCGTATCTGTTCTTTATCCTGGGGTTGGACTGGGGACAGTTGACGGTAGAGCTGCGCAAGCGGCCGTACATCATCGTCGGTGCGCTTGGCTTGCTGGGTTTGCTGGTGTTGGCGGTCACCTCCAATCGCTACAGTCAGCGCCGCCTGGGCGCGCGATGGAAAAAGCTGCACAGGCTGGTCTACGCGGTACTGGGCTTGGGGCTGCTGCATTTCCTATGGATTGTGCGATCTGACCTGCGGGAGTGGGCTGTCTATGCCTTTATTGGGCTGCTATTGATAGTGCTGAGGATACCGGCTGTTGCCCGTTCGCTTCCCCGCGTACACCGCCGACAGGGAAGGTCGGCTTGAGTTGGCATTGGGGTAATAGGTGCTTGTCTCGCGATTTCTGAAAATAGTGGTTGACGCAGTTCCTAATCCGCTTATAATGCGCCCCACTTCCAGCGACATCGGAACGCGAAACTCCTTGAGATTCAATGAGTTAGCTAGTTCGGATGGTGCTGAAAGGGCTACGATCGAATAGATCGACGGCGGTTGAGAAGAAGGTTGACAGCGTGTTGAAACGCTGTAGAATTCGCCTCCCGCTACGAGAGATCGAAGCGAGTCAAGTGGTTGAAGTTGAACGAGTTTCTCGAAACAAACTTCAAAATAAACGCTTGACAGGCAATGAGGAAAGCGTAGAATGCGCGCCTCGGTTGAGACGAAACACTCTTAGCCAAACGCTCTTTAACAAATCGAATCAAGCAATTCGTGTGGGTGCTTGTGAGTACGGACTGATAGTCAGAAAGATTATCAGCATCACAAGTGACCATGCGAGAAATCACATAGTCATTTGAGATTGCTGAGCCAAGTTTAGGGTTTCTTAAAAACCCAAGCAGTATTGAACTGAAGAGTTTGATCATGGCTCAGATTGAACGCTGGCGGCAGGCCTAACACATGCAAGTCGAGCGGATGATGGGGGCTTGCTCCTGGATTCAGCGGCGGACGGGTGAGTAATGCCTAGGAATCTGCCTGGTAGTGGGGGACAACGTTTCGAAAGGAACGCTAATACCGCATACGTCCTACGGGAGAAAGCAGGGGACCTTCGGGCCTTGCGCTATCAGATGAGCCTAGGTCGGATTAGCTTGTTGGTGAGGTAATGGCTCACCAAGGCGACGATCCGTAACTGGTCTGAGAGGATGATCAGTCACACTGGAACTGAGACACGGTCCAGACTCCTACGGGAGGCAGCAGTGGGGAATATTGGACAATGGGCGAAAGCCTGATCCAGCCATGCCGCGTGTGTGAAGAAGGTCTTCGGATTGTAAAGCACTTTAAGTTGGGAGGAAGGGTTGTAGATTAATACTCTGCAATTTTGACGTTACCGACAGAATAAGCACCGGCTAACTCTGTGCCAGCAGCCGCGGTAATACAGAGGGTGCAAGCGTTAATCGGAATTACTGGGCGTAAAGCGCGCGTAGGTGGTTTGTTAAGTTGGATGTGAAAGCCCCGGGCTCAACCTGGGAACTGCATCCAAAACTGGCAAGCTAGAGTACGGTAGAGGGTGGTGGAATTTCCTGTGTAGCGGTGAAATGCGTAGATATAGGAAGGAACACCAGTGGCGAAGGCGACCACCTGGACTGATACTGACACTGAGGTGCGAAAGCGTGGGGAGCAAACAGGATTAGATACCCTGGTAGTCCACGCCGTAAACGATGTCAACTAGCCGTTGGAATCCTTGAGATTTTAGTGGCGCAGCTAACGCATTAAGTTGACCGCCTGGGGAGTACGGCCGCAAGGTTAAAACTCAAATGAATTGACGGGGGCCCGCACAAGCGGTGGAGCATGTGGTTTAATTCGAAGCAACGCGAAGAACCTTACCAGGCCTTGACATGCAGAGAACTTTCCAGAGATGGATTGGTGCCTTCGGGAACTCTGACACAGGTGCTGCATGGCTGTCGTCAGCTCGTGTCGTGAGATGTTGGGTTAAGTCCCGTAACGAGCGCAACCCTTGTCCTTAGTTACCAGCACGTTATGGTGGGCACTCTAAGGAGACTGCCGGTGACAAACCGGAGGAAGGTGGGGATGACGTCAAGTCATCATGGCCCTTACGGCCTGGGCTACACACGTGCTACAATGGTCGGTACAGAGGGTTGCCAAGCCGCGAGGTGGAGCTAATCTCACAAAACCGATCGTAGTCCGGATCGCAGTCTGCAACTCGACTGCGTGAAGTCGGAATCGCTAGTAATCGCGAATCAGAATGTCGCGGTGAATACGTTCCCGGGCCTTGTACACACCGCCCGTCACACCATGGGAGTGGGTTGCACCAGAAGTAGCTAGTCTAACCTTCGGGGGGACGGTTACCACGGTGTGATTCATGACTGGGGTGAAGTCGTAACAAGGTAGCCGTAGGGGAACCTGCGGCTGGATCACCTCCTTAATCGACGACATCAGCCTGCTGATGAGCTCCCACACGAATTGCTTGATTCATTTGCTGATGAGAAATCAGAAATGAACATTCCGGTGTGAATGTTGATTTCTGACTTTTGTCAGACCGTTCTTTAAAAATTTGGATATGTGATAGAAATAGACTGAAGACCAGTTTCACTGCTGGAATTCAGGCTAAGGTAAAATTTGTGAGTTCTGCTCGTAAGAGCGACGTGCGAATTTTCGGCGAATGTCGTCTTCACAGTATAACCAGATTGCTTGGGGTTATATGGTCAAGTGAAGAAGCGCATACGGTGGATGCCTTGGCAGTCAGAGGCGATGAAAGACGTGGTAGCCTGCGAAAAGCTTTGGGGAGTCGGCAAACAGACTGTGATCCAGAGATCTCTGAATGGGGGAACCCAGCCAGCACAAGCTGGTTATCTTGTACTGAATACATAGGTGCAAGAGGCGAACCAGGGGAACTGAAACATCTAAGTACCCTGAGGAAAAGAAATCAACCGAGATTCCCTTAGTAGTGGCGAGCGAACGGGGACCAGCCCTTAAGTTGATTTGAGATTAGTGGAACGCTCTGGAAAGTGCGGCCATAGTGGGTGATAGCCCCGTACACGAAAATCTCTTATCAATGAAATCGAGTAGGACGGAGCACGAGAAACTTTGTCTGAATATGGGGGGACCATCCTCCAAGGCTAAATACTACTGACTGACCGATAGTGAACCAGTACCGTGAGGGAAAGGCGAAAAGAACCCCGGAGAGGGGAGTGAAATAGAACCTGAAACCGTATGCGTACAAGCAGTGGGAGCCTACTTGTTAGGTGACTGCGTACCTTTTGTATAATGGGTCAGCGACTTATATTCAGTGGCGAGCTTAACCGAATAGGGGAGGCGTAGCGAAAGCGAGTCTTAATAGGGCGTTTAGTCGCTGGGTATAGACCCGAAACCGGGCGATCTATCCATGGGCAGGTTGAAGGTTAGGTAACACTGACTGGAGGACCGAACCGACTACCGTTGAAAAGTTAGCGGATGACCTGTGGATCGGAGTGAAAGGCTAATCAAGCTCGGAGATAGCTGGTTCTCCTCGAAAGCTATTTAGGTAGCGCCTCATGTATCACTGTAGGGGGTAGAGCACTGTTTCGGCTAGGGGGTCATCCCGACTTACCAAACCGATGCAAACTCCGAATACCTACAAGTGCCGAGCATGGGAGACACACGGCGGGTGCTAACGTCCGTCGTGAAAAGGGAAACAACCCAGACCGTCAGCTAAGGTCCCAAAGTCATGGTTAAGTGGGAAACGATGTGGGAAGGCTTAGACAGCTAGGAGGTTGGCTTAGAAGCAGCCACCCTTTAAAGAAAGCGTAATAGCTCACTAGTCGAGTCGGCCTGCGCGGAAGATGTAACGGGGCTCAAACCATGCACCGAAGCTACGGGTATCACCTTTTGGTGATGCGGTAGAGGAGCGTTCTGTAAGCCTGTGAAGGTGAGTTGAGAAGCTTGCTGGAGGTATCAGAAGTGCGAATGCTGACATGAGTAACGACAATGCGAGTGAAAAACTCGCACGCCGAAAGACCAAGGTTTCCTGCGCAACGTTAATCGACGCAGGGTTAGTCGGTCCCTAAGGCGAGGCTGAAAAGCGTAGTCGATGGAAAACAGGTTAATATTCCTGTACTTCCAGTTATTGCGATGGAGGGACGGAGAAGGTTAGGCCAGCCTGGCGTTGGTTGTCCAGGTTTAAGGTGGTAGGCTGAAATCTTAGGCAAATCCGGGATTTCAAGGCCGAGAGCTGATGACGAGTTGCCTTTAGGCGATGAAGTGGTTGATACCATGCTTCCAAGAAAAGCTCCTAAGCTTCAGATAACTGGGAACCGTACCCCAAACCGACACAGGTGGTTAGGTAGAGAATACCAAGGCGCTTGAGAGAACTCGGGTGAAGGAACTAGGCAAAATGGCACCGTAACTTCGGGAGAAGGTGCGCCGGCGAAGGTGAAGGGCTTGCCCCGTAAGCTTTTGCTGGTCGAAGATACCAGGCCGCTGCGACTGTTTATTAAAAACACAGCACTCTGCAAACACGAAAGTGGACGTATAGGGTGTGACGCCTGCCCGGTGCCGGAAGGTTAATTGATGGGGTTAGCGCAAGCGAAGCTCTTGATCGAAGCCCCGGTAAACGGCGGCCGTAACTATAACGGTCCTAAGGTAGCGAAATTCCTTGTCGGGTAAGTTCCGACCTGCACGAATGGCGTAACGATGGCGGCGCTGTCTCCACCCGAGACTCAGTGAAATTGAAATCGCTGTGAAGATGCAGTGTATCCGCGGCTAGACGGAAAGACCCCGTGAACCTTTACTATAGCTTTGCACTGGACTTTGAATTTGCTTGTGTAGGATAGGTGGGAGGCTTTGAAGTGGGGACGCCAGTTCTCATGGAGCCATCCTTGAAATACCACCCTGGCAACTTTGAGGTTCTAACTCAGGTCCGTTATCCGGATCGAGGACAGTGTATGGTGGGTAGTTTGACTGGGGCGGTCTCCTCCCAAAGAGTAACGGAGGAGTACGAAGGTGCGCTCAGACCGGTCGGAAATCGGTCGTAGAGTATAAAGGCAAAAGCGCGCTTGACTGCGAGACACACACGTCGAGCAGGTACGAAAGTAGGTCTTAGTGATCCGGTGGTTCTGTATGGAAGGGCCATCGCTCAACGGATAAAAGGTACTCCGGGGATAACAGGCTGATACCGCCCAAGAGTTCATATCGACGGCGGTGTTTGGCACCTCGATGTCGGCTCATCACATCCTGGGGCTGAAGCCGGTCCCAAGGGTATGGCTGTTCGCCATTTAAAGTGGTACGCGAGCTGGGTTTAGAACGTCGTGAGACAGTTCGGTCCCTATCTGCCGTGGACGTTTGAGATTTGAGAGGGGCTGCTCCTAGTACGAGAGGACCGGAGTGGACGAACCTCTGGTGTTCCGGTTGTCACGCCAGTGGCATTGCCGGGTAGCTATGTTCGGAAGAGATAACCGCTGAAAGCATCTAAGCGGGAAACTTGCCTCAAGATGAGATCTCACTGGGATCTTGAATCCCCTAAAGGGCCGTCGAAGACTACGACGTTGATAGGTTGGGTGTGTAAGCGCTGTGAGGCGTTGAGCTAACCAATACTAATTGCCCGTGAGGCTTGACCATATAACACCCAAGCAATTTGCTTCTGCAGATTGCGGTGGTGAAGATGACATGAACCGAAAGTTCGCAACGCATCACAAACATCACATATCCGAATTTGCTGGGCTGTCCAACAGGACATTCTGGCTACAGAATTTCTTGACGACCATAGAGCATTGGAACCACCTGATCCCATCCCGAACTCAGTAGTGAAACGATGCATCGCCGATGGTAGTGTGGGGTTTCCCCATGTGAGAGTAGGTCATCGTCAAGATTCATTTCGCAAAACCCCTATCTGCGCAGGCAGGTAGGGGTTTTGTCTTTAGGCTGGAAAAAATGACGTACTCGTGTTTGTACCGTCAAACGAGCAACCGCCGTGGGCGAGCCGGGGCAGGCGCGCGACTGCCTACCCCACACCAACGCCTCGAAACATCTCTACAACCCCGCCCTCGACCCGCTCCGTGATATCGTTCCTCCCCAAGTAAACGCGCCCGAAAGAGACCTGCCGATGTCCAGTACCCACCTCCAGCCTGGCTTCATGATCGTCCAAGGCAATCGCCCAGACGACCTGCGCAGCCTGGTGGTGAGCTGGATGCGCCGTTACCCTCTGGCGCCTTTGGAGAATGAAATCGCGCTGGTCCAGAGCAATGGTATCGCCCAATGGCTCAAGCTCGCCTTGGCCGAGGATCCTCTAGAAGATGACCAGGGCGGTTGTGGCATTGCCGCTGCCATCGAGATGCAGCTGCCGGGTAGCTTCATGTGGCAGTTGTACCGCACCGTGCTGGGCCGCGATCAGATACCGGAAGTGTCGCTGCTCGACAAGGCGCCGCTCACCTGGCGCCTGATGCGCCTGTTACCCGAACTGGTCGAGCGGCCGCACTTCGAGCCCTTGCGGCGTTTTTTGACTGACGACAGCGATCTACGCAAACGCTACCAGCTCGCCGAGCGCCTGGCCGATCTGTTCGACCAATATCAGGTGTACCGCGCCGACTGGTTGAAAGAGTGGGCCGCAGGGCGGCATGTGCTCAACACTGCCCGCGGCGAACGCAAGCCATTGCCTGTCGACAACTGCTGGCAGGCAGAACTGTGGCGTGCCCTGCTGGAGGATGTAGGCGAGGAAGGCATGGCCCAGAGCCGTGCCGGCGTACACCAGCGGTTCATGGCCTGCATCGACGACCTGGAGCAGGCTCCGGCAAACCTGCCCGCACGGGTGATCGTGTTCGGTATCTCCTCGCTGCCTGCCCAGACGCTCGAAGCGCTGGCCGGTCTCGCCCGTTTCAGCCAGGTCCTGTTATGCGTGCACAACCCTTGCCGCCATCACTGGGCCGACATTGTGGCCGACAAGGACTTGCTGCGGCACCAGTACAAGCGTCAGCAACGCCGGCCCGGCATGCCATTGGAACTGGATGACCAGTCGCTGCACCAACATGCGCATCCCCTGCTGGCAGCCTGGGGCAAGCAAGGCCGCGACTACATCAACCTGCTCGACAGCTACGACGACCCAGGCAGTTACCAGGGTGTCTTCAGCGATGGACGAATCGACCTGTTTACCGAAGGTTCACCCATCACGCTGCTCAACCAGCTACAGGACGATATCCTTCAATTGCGTCCGCTGGCCGAATCCCGTGAGCAATGGCCGCCGGTCAATGCACGCCGCGACCGTTCGGTGCGCTTCCACGTTGCGCACAGCCCGCAACGGGAAGTCGAGATTCTCCACGACCAGTTGTTGGCCCGCTTCAGCGCAGATCCCACGCTGCGCCCACGTGACGTCATCGTCATGTTGCCCGACGTCGATAGCTACGCACCGCACATACGGGCCGTCTTCGGCCAATTGCAGCGCAAAGACCCTCGCTACATCCCGTACACCTTGACCGACCAGGGCCAACGTGGCCGCGAGCCGCTGCTGATCGCCTTGGAGCACCTGCTCAAACTCCCCGAAAGTCGTTTTGCCGTCAGCGAAGTGCTGGACCTGCTGGACGTACCGGCAGTGCGGGCTCGGTTCGGCATTCGCGAAGGTGACTTGCCAACCCTGCACCGCTGGATCGAAGGTGCCGGCATTCGCTGGGGGCTCAATGCCGAGCAACGGGCCAGCCTGGGCTTGCCGGACGGGCTCGAGCAGAACTCCTGGCGCTTTGGTTTGCGGCGGATGCTGCTGGGTTATGCCGTGGGTGTGGGTGATGCCTGCGATGGCATCGAGCCTTACGACGAGATAGGCGGGCTGGACGCTGCACTGATTGGGCCGCTTGTCGCGTTGCTCGATGCGCTTGAAGTGGCGTGCCAAACCTTGTCTTGCCCGGCCAACGCCGGCGAATGGAGCGAACGCCTCAATGCCCTGCTGCACGTCTTCTTCCTGGCCGAGGATGAGCAGGATGAGTTTCTGCTGATCCAGTTGCAGGACCTGCGCGAATCTTGGCTGGATGTCTGCGAAACCGTGGACCTGCAAGACCCACTGCCGCTAACGGTGGTGCGCGAAGCCTGGCTGTCGGGCCTGGACCAAGGCAAATTGTCCCAGCGCTTCCTGGCCGGCTCGGTGAACTTCTGTACGCTCATGCCCATGCGCGCCATCCCGTTTCGCGTGGTCTGCCTGCTGGGCATGAACGACGGTGATTATCCACGCGCGCAGCCACCGCTGGATTTCGACCTGATGGCCACCGATTACCGCCCAGGTGATCGTTCGCGTCGGGAAGATGATCGTTACCTGTTGCTCGAAGCCGTACTGTCGGCCCAGGACCAGCTCTACGTGAGTTGGGTGGGGCGCAGTATCCGCGACAACAGCGAGCGGCCTGCCTCGGTACTGATCGGCCAGCTTCGCGATCACATCGCTGCGGGGTGGCAACTGGCCGATGCGCAAGCCGATGTCAAACACGATCCGGGCCAGCAACTGCTTCATGCCTTGACCCAGGAACACCCCTTGCAGCCCTTCAGCCTGCGCTATTTCGAACAGGGCAGCGCGCTGTTCAGCTACGCACACGAGTGGCAAGTGCTGCACCAGGCCCACAGCGATGTCCCTCACGACCTGGCCGAGCTGCCGCCCTATCAGGATGATGAGCCGCTGACATTGAATCAGCTGGCCGATTTTCTCAGGCATCCGGTGCGGCATTTCTTCAGTCAGCGGCTCAAGGTCTATTTCGAAGCGCTCGAAGCGCCCACGCCGGACGAAGAGCCTTTCGTACTCGACGCCTTGCAGCGTTATGGTGCAAGTGAGGCGTTACTCAGCGCAGCCTTGAGCACACCCGAGGATGTTCCGCGCGCCCTGCATCAGCAGGCACGTCGCCTGCAGGCCCAGGGCTTGCTGCCCTTGGCCGGTTTTGGCGAACTCTTGCAGCATGACCTGATCGAGCCGCTGCCCGACTTGCTGCAACGCCATGGGCAGTTGCTCGAGCGCTGGCCGCGGCAGGTTGAGGGTGCACTGCCTGTGCATTTCGAGCACGGCCCCCATCGGCTGGAGGGCTGGCTGGGTCGCGTGTTCCAAGGCGATGACCAGAGCGTGCTGAGCATCAACACGGTCCCCAACACCATCAGTGCAGGGCGCAACAGCCTAAAATGGCATCGCCTCATCGCGCCGTGGGTGACACACCTTGCCGCCTGCGCGGCAGGTTACGCCTATCACAGTGCGCTGGTGGCCAGTGACGTGACCCTGCTACTGGCGCCTGTTGACCAGCAAGCGGCAGCGGACCTGTTGGGAGAACTGCTGGTGGCACGACAGGCGGGCATGTGTGCACCGCTCCCGGTGGCGCCCAAGACGGCATTCGCCTGGCTCGCCCAGGACGATCCGGACAAAGCCATGGCTGCGGCCGCCCGTGCTTACGAAGGCGACGAACGCACCAGTGCCGGCGAGCGCGGTGAAAGCGTTGCCCTGGCCCGACAGTTCCGCGATTTCGCCGCGCTCACGGCCGACGAAACCTTCGAGGGGTGGTGTGAGGCCTTGTACCGCCCCCTGTTCGACGCCCCCTGGCAAACCCTGGGCAACCCGGAGAAAAGCGCATGACCCAGGCTCGGCCACTGGCCCTAAATTTTCCCTTGCACGGCAGCCAGCTGATCGAGGCCAGCGCGGGAACGGGCAAGACGTTCACCATTTCAGCGTTGTACCTGCGCCTTATCCTCGGCCACGGTGGCGAGCAGGGTTTCGAACGAGAGCTGCTGCCGCCGCAGATTCTGGTAGTGACGTTCACAGACGCTGCCACCAAGGAGTTGCGCGAGCGTATCCGGACTCGGCTGGCTGAGGCGGCGCGGTTTTTCCGCGGTGAACTCGAAGCCGTCGACCCGCTGCTGGCGCAATTGCGTGACGATTATCCACAGCACGCGTGGGCCAGCAGTGCCGCCCGGCTGGAAACCGCTGTGCAGTGGATGGACGAAGCAGCCGTATCGACCATTCACGGCTGGTGCCAGCGCATGTTGCGTGAGCACGCATTCGACAGCGGCAGCCTGTTTACCCAGACCCTCGAAACCGACCACAGTGAACTGCTGGGGCAGGTGGTGCGCGATTACTGGCGACGTTTCTGCTACGGCATGCAAAGCCAGGCCCTGACGTGGGTGCGTAGCCACTGGGTCAGCCCTGCCGCGCTCTTGCCCCGCATTCGCCCGCTGTTTGGCAGGGTGCGTGCCGCCCACCAAGGGCCCGAGCCCGAGGCACTGATCCTTGAGGCGTTGCAGGCCCGCGACGAGCAGCTGGCCCGGCTCAAGGGGCCCTGGGCGGTCTGGGTCCAGGAGCTGCGACAGCTCTGTCATGACGCCGTGGCCGCCAAACAGGTAGACGGCAGGAAGATGCAGGCCCGCTACTTCGAACCCTGGTTCGACAAATTATCCCAGTGGTGCAACGACGAACAGTGCGTGGAACTTGACCTGGGTACAGGCTTCACCCGCCTGACCCCTGCGGGCCTCGCCGAGGCCTGGAAAGTCGGCGAGCCGCCAGCGCACCCTGCACTCGATGCCATGCAAACATTGCAACAAGACCTGCAGGCCCTGGCCAGCCCGGACGCAGCGCTACTCGAACATGCCGCCAGCTGGGTTTCGGCGCAGTTCGAAGTGGAGAAGCGGCGCCGCGCGGAGATGGGGTTCGACGACATGCTCCTGCGGTTGCAGCAGGCACTGTACAGCGAGGCAGGCGAGCGACTGGCCGGATTGATCCGTGAGCAGTTCCCGGTGGCGATGATCGATGAATTCCAGGACACCGATCCGGTCCAGTACGGTATTTTCGAACGCATCTACCGCATCAGCGAGAACCACGGCGACACCGGCCTGTTCATGATCGGCGACCCCAAGCAGGCGATCTACGCCTTCCGGGGCGCCGATATCTACACCTACCTTGCGGCCCGGCGCGCGACCCAAGGCCGCTTGCACAGCCTGGACACCAACTACCGCTCCAGCGAAGGCATGGTCGCGGCGGTCAATCAGGTCTTCCAGCAGGCCGAGGCGCGTCCCAGCGGGCGTGGCGCCTTCCTCTTTCGGGAGGCGGACGACAACCCTCTGCCCTTCGTTGCAGTGCGCGCCCAGGGCCGCAGCGAACAACTGATGCTCCAGGGTCAGCCCTGCGCCGCACTCCAGTGCTGGCAACTCCCCAGCGACGAGCCGGTTTCGATGGGCGTTTACCGGCAGCAAATGGCCACCAGTTGCGCGAGTCACATCGTGGGCCTGCTCAACGCCAGTCAACACGGCACGGCAGGCTTTGCGCACGCCAATGGCCATTTGCGCCCGTGCCTGCCATCGGACATCGCCATCCTGGTGCGCGATGGCCACGAGGCGCAACGTATCCGCGCAGAGCTCGCTGCCCGAGGCGTGCGCAGCGTCTACCTCTCCGACAAGGACTCGGTGTTCGCCGCCCAGGAGGCTCATGACCTGCTGGCCTGGCTCAAAGCCTGCGCAGAGCCGGACTCCGAGCGCCTGCTCAAGGCGGCGTTGGCCAGCTTGACGCTTGACCTGTCGCTGCCGGCGCTTGATCGCCTGAACCAGGACGAACGGGTGTGGGAAAGCTGGGTGATGCGGTTTCGCGCCTACCGCGACACCTGGCAGCGCCAGGGCGTGCTGCCCATGCTGCGTCAGTTGCTGCATGACTTCGAGCTGCCGCGAACGCTCATTCGTCGCACGGACGGCGAGCGCGTGCTCACCAACCTGTTGCACCTGGCCGAGTTGCTCCAGCAGGCCGCAGGCGAGTTGGACGGTGAGCAGGCGCTGATCCGCCACCTGGCCGATCATCTGGCCAGTTCAGGCCAGGCCGGCGAGGAGCAGATCCTGCGCCTGGAGAGCGACGAGCAACTGGTCAAGGTGGTCACCATCCACAAGTCCAAGGGCCTGGAGTACCCATTGGTCTATCTTCCGTTCATCTGCTCCAGCAAACCGGTGGACGGCAGCCGCCTGCCGCTCGCCTGGCACGACAGCCAGGGCAATGCGCACCTGACCCTGACGCCGGACGCCACGCAGGTCGAGCGCGCCGATGACGAACGCCTGGCCGAAGACTTGCGCCTTTTGTATGTGGCGCTCACCCGTGCCCAGTATGCCTGCTGGCTGGGGGTGGCCGACCTCAAGCGCGGTAATCACAAGCGCTCGAGCCTGCATCGCTCGGCGCTCGGCTACCTGCTAGGCGGCGGCGCCGAACTTGCCGATTCCAAGCAACTGACAGGCTGGTTGCAAGCACTGGCCGATACCAGCGCGCACATAACCTGCCCTGGGCTTCCGGAAGAGGACCGAGCGCTCTACCACACCCCGCAGTTGCAGCACCAACTGGTCCCAGCCCGTATGCCCCGGCGCGCGGCGGCCGAACAGTGGTGGATCGCCTCCTACAGCGCGCTGCGGATCGGTGAGCAGGCACTGGGCGTCGACAGCTCGCTGGCGCAACAACTGCTCGACGATGAGCCCGTCGATACCCAGGTACTGCGCGAGGTCCCCGCGGACAGCGGAGACATCCACCGCTTCCCGCGCGGCCCAAACCCCGGCACGTTCCTTCACGGGTTGCTGGAGTGGGCCGGGCGTGAAGGCTTTGCCCAGGTACACGATAACCCGCAAGCGCTGGCCCGCACCGTGGGCCAGCGCTGTAACCGGCGCGGCTGGGAGGGCTGGATACCGACGCTGACCCAGTGGCTCACAGGCCTGCTCGACACACCGATGCCCGTGGCACAAAACGGCCTGACCGTGACCCTCAGCCAGCTCACCCGCTACCAGGTCGAAATGGAGTTCTGGTTTGCCAGTCACCAGGTCGATGCCCAGCAGCTCGACCGCCTGGTGGCCCACTACACCCATCCAGGACTACTGCGCCCAGCCGCGCAGCCGACGCTGCTCAACGGCATGTTCAAGGGTTTCATCGACCTGGCGTTCGAGCTGGAGGGGCGCTACTACGTGACCGATTACAAATCCAATTGGTTGGGCCCCGACATTCAGGCGTATGACCCTGCCGCGATGCAGCGGGCCATCCTTGAGCATCGTTATGACCTGCAATACGTGCTGTACCTGTTGGCCCTGCACCGACAGCTGCGCGCCCGCCTGGCGGACTATGACTATGACCTGCATGTCGGCGGGGCCCTTTTCATTTTCCTGCGAGGGGCCAACAGCAGCGGGCATGGTATTTATCACGCCAAGCCCCCGCGCGAGCTGATCGAAACCCTCGATGCCCTGTTTCGCGGCGAGCACGCACCTGTTGCGCATGACCTGTTTGCCGGAGACGCCCCATGAGCCGAAGCCTCGTCGACCTGCTGCCCACCCCCCTGCAGGCCGAGCACCTGCTGGCCCTGGCCCCTCAACACCGCAGCAGTGACCTGCTGCAACTGCTCGATCGCTGGGTCGAACGCGGCTGGTTGCGGGCGCTGGACCGTGCTTTCGTATCCTTTCTGGAGACGCTTGCGCCGGGCAGTGACCCGCTGTTGCTGTTGGCAGCCGCCCTTGCCAGCCATCAACTGGGGCATGGGCACGTCTGCCTGGACTTGCAGCAGACCTTGGCCGAACCTGACTTCGCGCTCTCGTTACCGCCTGAGGGGGATGCGCTGACCGGCCCGCTGCTGTTGCCCTCCCAACTGCTGGCCGGCCTTGACCTGGACGCCTGGCGCCAGCGCATCGCCGCAAGCCCGCTGGTGGCAGCCGCCGATACGCCAGGGCAGCACACCCGGCCCTTGGTCCTCAGCGGCGAACGCCTTTACCTGCGCCGCTACTGGAGTTATGAGCGGCGCATCGACCGCACCCTGCGCCAACGCCTGACCCAGGCCGACGCCGTACCGTCAGACCTGACGAGGCGTCTGGATGCCCTGTTCGAGGGCGGCAGCCTCGCAGGGCAGGTGGACTGGCAGAAGCTTGCCTGCGCCCTGGCCACTCGCGCCGGGTTCAGCATCATCACGGGTGGGCCTGGCACCGGCAAGACCACCACCGTGGTACGCCTGCTTGCCTTGCTCCAGGCCCCGGCAGTGGAAGCGGGCAGGCCGTTGCGCATTCGCCTGGCGGCGCCCACGGGCAAGGCAGCTGCTCGCCTGACCGAATCCATTGGCCAGCAAGTCGAACGCCTGCATGTCAGCAGCGACGTGCGTGGCCATATCCCCACCGAAGTCAGTACCGTGCACCGCCTGCTCGGTAGCCGTCCAGGCTCGCGACACTTCCGTCACAATGCCGCCAACCCCCTGCCTCTGGATGTACTGGTGGTCGACGAAGCTTCGATGATCGACCTGGAGATGATGGCCAACCTGCTCGATGCCATGCCGCCAAAAGCACGACTGGTGCTGCTCGGTGACAAGGACCAGCTGGCCTCGGTGGAGGCCGGGGCGGTGCTGGGTGATTTGTGCCGGGATGCCGAGCAGGGCCGCTACTCCCCAGCGACCCAGGCATGGCTGGAGCATATCGGCGGGCAATCGCTGTCTGAAAGCGGTCTTGAGCCTGGTGATGAACAGCGCCATCCGCTGGCTCAGCAAGTGGTCATGCTGCGTTTTTCCCGACGCTTCGGCGAAGGCAGCGGCATCGGTCAGCTCGCCCGATTGGTCAACCGTCAGCAAAGCCATGCGGCGCGCGACTTATTGGCCATGCCGCCGCCCGATGTCCACAGCCTGGCCCTGAAACAGGAGCATGACCGCGCCTTCGATCGCCTGCTGCTCGACGGCCTGGACCGCGGCGCGGAAGGCCCCCAGGGCTATCGCAGCTACTTGCGTACCTTGGGCAGTCAGCGTCCGGCACTAGACACTCCATTCGACGACCCTGCCTGGGAACGCTGGGCCGCCAAGGTCCTGCACCGTTTCGAGGATTTCCAGCTGTTGTGCGCCGTGCGCCGTGGCGCCTGGGGTGTAGAGGGGTTGAACGAGCGGGTGGCGCGGGTGCTGCACAGCGCCGGCCTGATCGACAGCCAGCAGCCTTGGTACGAGGGCCGGCCGGTGTTGGTCACCCGCAACGACTATGGGCTGGGTTTGATGAACGGCGACATCGGTATCGCCCTGTGCCTGCCGGATGAGCAGGGCAAGCCATTGCTGCGCGTGGCCTTTCCCCGCAACGATGGCAAGGGTGGCGTACGCTTCGTGCTCCCCAGCCGCCTGAACGAGGTGGAAACCGTGTTCGCCATGACCGTGCACAAGTCCCAGGGCTCGGAATTCGGCCATACCGCACTGGTCCTGCCCGACGCGCTCAACCCGGTCCTGACCAAGGAACTGGTCTACACCGGCATCACCCGTGCCAAGCACTGCTTCAGCCTGGTGGAACCTCGCCAGGGCATTTTCGAGGAAGCCGTGGGGCGCAAGGTTCGACGTATTTCGGGGTTGATGCTCGAGCAGGTGTGAGGGCGACGCTCGTCAGCGCCGTCAGGCCTGGTTGCAGGCCTTGGTAAAGCGCATCACCGTGTCCTGCCCCATCATCAGTGGGGCATTGGCTTCGGTCACCTCGCGGATGTAGTCCCACAACAAGGTGATGCGCTTGAGCTTGCGCAGGTCTTCGCGGCAGTACATCCAGAATTGCCGCGTCACTTCCACCTGCTCGGGCAGCACCGTCACCAGCCGCGGGTCCTGCGCGGCCAGGAAACACGGCAAAATCGCCAGCCCGCGGCCTTGAAGCGCAGCGGTGTACTGGGCAATCACACTGGTACTGCGCAGGTGAGCCGTGGCCCCAGGGATCAGGTTGGCCAGGTACAGCAGCTCGGAGCTGAAGGCCAGGTCGTCGACATAACTGATGAAGGGATGCCCGGCCAGGTCGGCAACGGCCTGGATCGGCGCATGGCTGTCCAGGTATGCCTGCGTGGCGTACAGGCGCAGTCGGTAGTCGCACAGCTTGCAGCATACGTAGGGCCCGTGTTCCGGGCGTTCCAGGGCGATGACGATGTCCGCCTCGCGTTTGGAAAGGCTGATGAAATGCGGCAGCGGCAGGATATCCACTGAAATCGCCGGGTAGGCATCGACGAAGTGGCTCAGCTGCGGGGTGATGAAGAAACTGCCGAAGCCCTCGGTGCAGCCCATGCGCACATGCCCCGACAGCGCCACCCCCGAGCCGGATACCTGCTCGCACGCCATGTGCAGCGTGCTTTCGATGGCCTCGGCATAACTGAGCAGACGTTGACCTTCTGCCGTCAGCACGAAGCCGCTGGTGCGCGATTTTTCGAACAGCAAGGTGCCAAGCGCGCCTTCCAGCGAAGTGATGCGCCGCGAGACGGTGGTGTAGTCCACGCTCAGCCGTTTGGCCGCGCTGCTGGCCTTGCGCGTGCGGGCCACTTCGAGAAAGAACTTCAAGTCGTCCCAGTTGAGCGCGCTCAGGGATGTGAGGTCTTTTTGCATGATGATCCGGAATTTTTATGCGTTCTTGTAGGATGTTTGCACATCTATACTCGAAACATGCCCTCTTACGCCACCCCGCGTTAGCGACGGCGCTGGCGATCTCGTCCTGACAATAATTCCAAGGAGAACGCAGATGAACGCACCCCAGTCCCCTGACCAGACCAAGGTCGAGCAGGCCAAGCTGCTGATCGATGGTCAATGGGTGGAGTCCCGAACGAGCGAGTGGCGCGATATCGTCAACCCGGCCACCCAGGCCGTGCTGGCGCGTGTTCCGTTCGCCACCGCCGAGGAGGTGGACGCCGCCGTGGCGGCGGCCCAGCGTGCCTTTCTGACCTGGCGCCATACGCCGATTGGCGCGCGCATGCGCATCATGCTCAAGCTCCAGGCGCTGATCCGTGAACACAGCAAGCGCATTGCCCAGGTGCTGAGCGCCGAACAGGGCAAGACCCTGGCCGACGCCGAGGGAGATATCTTCCGTGGCCTGGAAGTGGTCGAGCACGCGGCTTCCATCGGCACCCTGCAAATGGGCGAATTCGCCGAAAACGTGGCAGGCGGTGTCGATACCTATACCTTGCGTCAGCCGATTGGGGTATGCGCTGGCATCACGCCGTTCAACTTCCCCGCGATGATCCCGCTGTGGATGTTCCCCATGGCCATCGTCTGCGGCAACACCTTCGTGCTCAAGCCCTCCGAGCAGGACCCGTTGTCGACCTTGTTGCTGGTCGAGCTGGCCGTGGAGGCCGGGGTGCCCGCCGGTGTGCTCAATGTGGTCCATGGGGGCAAGGCCGTGGTCGATGCCCTGTGCACACACCAGGACATCAAGGCGATTTCCTTCGTCGGCTCGACCGAGGTAGGTACCCATGTCTACAACCTGGCCAGCCAGCATGGCAAGCGCGTGCAGTCGATGATGGGCGCCAAGAACCATGCCGTGGTGCTGCCGGACGCCAACCGTACGCAAACCGTGAATGCCCTTGTAGGGGCGGCCTTTGGCGCTGCAGGCCAGCGCTGCATGGCCACCTCGGTTGCGGTGCTGGTGGGCAAGGCCCGCGAATGGCTGCCAGACATAAAGCAAGCGGCGAGCAAGCTCAGCGTGAACGCCGGCAGCGAGCCAGGTACCGATGTGGGGCCGGTGGTGTCCAAGCGGGCCAAGGAGCGTGTACTGAGCCTGATCGAGAGCGGCATCCGAGAGGGCGCCACCTTGGAACTCGATGGCCGCGACGTCAAGGTGCCGGGCTATGAGCACGGCAACTTCGTCGGCCCCACGTTGTTCTCGGGCGTGACCACCGACATGCAGGTCTATACCCAGGAAATCTTCGGTCCGGTTCTGGTGACGCTCGAGGTCGACACCCTCGATGAGGCCATCGCCCTGGTCAACGCCAATCCGTTCGGCAACGGCACCGGTCTGTTCACCCAGAGCGGCGCGGCGGCACGCAAGTTCCAGAGCGAGATCGACGTCGGGCAGGTGGGCATCAACATCCCGATCCCGGTGCCCGTACCGTTCTTCAGCTTCACCGGCTCGCGCGGCTCCAAGCTGGGAGATCTGGGGCCGTACGGCAAGCAGGTGGTGCAGTTCTACACCCAGACCAAGACGGTTACCGCCCGCTGGTTCGATGACGACAGTATCAACGACGGCGTGAACACCACCATCAGCCTGCGCTAAGGAGCACGTCATGCGTATCGCATTCATTGGCTTGGGCAACATGGGCGCCCCCATGGCCCGCAACCTGATCAAGGCCGGTCACGCGCTTGCCCTGTTTGACTTGAACAAGGAGGTACTGGCAGAACTCGGCGCCCTGGGTGGGCAGGTCAGCGCCTCACCACGCGAGGCGGTAGCCGAAAGCGACCTGGTCATCACCATGTTGCCGGCAGCCGCGCACGTGCGCAGCGTCTACCTCGATGACGATGGGGTACTGGCCGGGATCCGAGCTGGCACGCCCACCGTCGATTGCAGCACCATCGACCCACAGACCGCGCGCGAGGTGTCCAAGGCGGCGGCCGCCAAGGGCGTGGACATGGGCGATGCGCCTGTCTCCGGAGGCACGGGTGGGGCGGCGGCCGGTACGCTGACCTTCATGGTTGGAGCCAGCGACGAACTGTTCGCAGCGCTCAAGCCGGTGCTCGAGCACATGGGCCGCAATATCGTGCACTGCGGCGAAGTGGGGACGGGGCAGATCGCCAAGATCTGCAACAACCTGCTGTTGGGCATTTCGATGATCGGTGTGTCCGAAGCCATGGCGCTGGGCAATGCTCTGGGTATCGACACTCAGGTGCTGGCAGGCATCATCAACAGCTCCACCGGACGCTGCTGGAGCTCCGACACCTACAACCCCTGGCCTGGCGTGATCGAGACGGCGCCGTCCTCGCGTGGCTACACCGGCGGCTTCGGCGCCGAATTGATGCTCAAGGACCTGGGGCTGGCCACCGAAGCTGCGCGTCAGGCCCGCCAGCCCGTGATCCTCGGCGCCCTCGCGCAACAGCTGTACCAGGCCATGAGCCTGCGCGGGGAGGGTGGCAAGGACTTCTCGGCCATCATCGAGGCCTACCGCAAGCCACAATGATCAAAGGGTGCACGTCATCGTTGTACAGGGGGCGGCTCATTGCGCCCCCTGCGTCTGCCAATCAGGCGAAGACGAAGTATTTGCGCACCGTCTCGACCACTTCCCAGGTCCCCTTCATCCCTGGCTCGATCACGAACACGTCACCTGCCTTGAGGTGTTTCGGTTCCTCGCCTTCCGGGGTGACGATGCAGTAGCCATCGAGGAAGTGGCAGTATTCCCACTTGTCGTAGTTGACTTCGAACTTGCCCGGGGTGCAGATCCAGGTGCCCATGATCTTGCTGCCGTCGGCCGACAGGTAGGCGTTCAGGTTCACGGTGTGCGGGTCGCCGCCGATGCGTTTCCACTTGGTCGCGTCCACGACCGGGGTGGGGCAGGTTTCACGCAGCACGGTGATGAAATCGGACATGGCACAACTCCTGTGACTGGTTGAATGACCCGTCACCATAGGCGTTGAAGCGCCCGCGCAGTTGCCTGAAGTCGACGTCCAGGTGTCTGGCCGCGCTGTTCGCGCAGGGTCAGCCCAAACTACCGGCTAACGCGCTACCAGGCCTTGGCGCCGTTTCAAGCCCACCAGTAGCGCACGAAGTGGAAAAACACCGGTGCAGCGAAGCAGACCGAGTCGATGCGGTCGAGCATGCCGCCATGGCCTTCGATCATGTGCCCCCAGTCCTTGACGCCACGGTCGCGCTTGATCGCCGACATCACCAGCCCACCAAAGAAGCCCATGGTATTGACCGCCAAGGCCATCAAGGCGGCCTGCCAGAAGCTGAACGGCGTGATCCAGCACAGCAGCGCGCCGATCAGCGTGGCCAGTGCCACGCCGCCGACCAGGCCCTCGAGGGTTTTGGAAGGCGACAAGTTGGGCGCCACCTTGCGCTTGCCGAACAGCTTGCCGCACACGTATTGCAGCACATCGCTGAGCTGCACCACCACGATCAGCCAGGCGATCAGCAGCAGGTTGCGCCCCTCGAAGCCGGGGATCTCCAGGGTCATCAGCGCCGGCACCGACGATACGCAGTACACCGCGATCATCAAGCCCCACTGGACCTTCGAAGCCCGCTCCAGAAAGCGCGTGGTGTCGCCCCCAAGGCTGGCGAGGATCGGCAGCAACAGGAACAGGTAGACCGGAATGAAGATGCTGAACAGGCCATACCAGTCCATGGCGATGAGCACGTACTGGACGGGCAGCGCGATGTAGAACGCCGCCGCCAGGGCGGGGTAGTCACTGCGCCGGGTGGGCGTGAGGGTCATGAACTCGCGCAAGGCATAGAACGACACACCGTAGAACAGCACGATCACGCCGTATTTGCCGAAGACGAAGGCGATGCCGATTACCAGCACCATGACCCACCAGGCATTGATGCGGGCGTTGAGGTTGTCGATCACCGCATGGGGCCCGGGGCCTGCGCGCCACTTCAGCACACGGCCGATCACACTGGCGAGCAGCAGCAGGGCGCCGATGCCGGCGAACAGCGCGAGGGTATTGTCGTGCATGTCAAACGTCCTTGGGGGCTAGATCGAGCAGGGCTTGGCCAGCCCGCTCCAGAAAGGCTTGCTTGCTTTCGTCGGCCTGCAGGTGCAAGGGTTCGCCGAAACTCAGGGTGCATAGCAACGGCAACGGCAAGGCGCGTCCCTTGGGCATCACCCGATTGAGGTTGGCGATCCATACCGGCACCAGCTCGACCTGCGGGTGGGCCGCCGCCAGGTGATACAGGCCACTTCGCAACGGCAACAAGGGCTCATCGCTGAGGTTGCGCGTGCCTTCCGGAAAGAAGATCAGCGAATCGCCCTGGGCCACGGCGTCGAGTACCGGTTGCAAGGGGTGGCCCTGGCCTTCGTCGCGATGTCGCTGGATCAGCACGCCATTGAATACCTTGCGGATGAGAAAATCGCGAATCCCCGGCTTGGCCCAGTAGTCGGCACCGGCTACCGGCCGAGTGCGACGCCGCAGCGTCTGGGGCAGCGATGCCCATAGCAGGACGAAATCGCCGTGGCTGCTGTGATTGGCAAAGTACAGGCGCTGCACCGGAAGGGGCGTGCACCCCAGCCAGAGGGCTCGCGCCCCGGTAATCAGGCGCGCGGCCGAGGTGATCAGGTAGGCGGTCAGGTTGGCGAGCATGGAACGTTCATCATCCTTTGATAGACAGTATCAGCAGGGTAGCCAAGGCCACCGTGAGTTGCAGGCCCAGGCACAGGCCCTGGCGACGCAGCAGAGCAAGCGCCGCCCGGCTGCGGACCGGCCAGGTGCGCGCATCGACTGGCTGCGGCTTGAGCCCGTGGTCGAACAACGCGCGGTCCAGTGCCTGGGTGTCTGCTGCCAGGTCCTGGCTGTTGGCCAGGTGCGCGAACAGGTCGGCATCGAGTGCAACGCGGATGGCCCAGTACTTGTGCAGCATGCCCAGGCCGATGAGCAGCAGGCACGGCACAAGCGACCAGGGTGACAGCGCCGCGCCAAGCAGCGGCACCAGGCCGAACCCGAGCGCCAGCAGGGTCATGCCGTCCGAGAGCCCTGCCAGTTGCCGGCCCCGGCGCAGCAGGCTAGCGACCAACACAAGGTCCACTCAGCGCACCCGTTGAGCGAGGCTGACACTGAAAATCCCCCACTCGTCGATGCGCTGGGTCACCTTGCGAAAGCCTGCCGCCTCCACCAGCTGGTCCATTTCTGCCTGGCTGCGACGACGCATCACCCAGGCCTCGCCACCCCGGTGGCTGGTCAAGGCACGCGCAATCATCTCCAGTTGCGGGTGCCACGGTTGACCGGTGTAGACCAGGTAACCGCCATCCTCCATTGCCTGTGCCAGGCCAGCCAATGAGTTGCTCACCAGGGTGTTGCTGGCGAACAGTTCGTACAGGCCTGATACCACTGCCAGCGTCGGAGGCTGTTCCAGCGTCGCCAGGCTAGGGCGGTCGAAGGCATCGCCCTGGACGAAACGGGCAATGTCCCCCAGGCCCTTTTCCTGGATCAGCGCGGTGCCTTGTTGCACGTTGAGCGGGCTGTAATCGCGCAGCAGGATTGATTCTGGGCGTTGATCGACCTGTTGCAGGGCTTCGAGAATGTAGCGGCCATGGCCGGCTGCGATATCCACGATGTGCACGGGTCGGCCGGCCTCGCGTAGACGATCCATGGCCAGGCGCAGCAGTGCTTCCACATTCAGCTTGCGCTGGCGAATGCCACGCCAGCCGATGGCATTGAGGTAGTTCTGGTCGACCAGGCGGCCCAGCGCGCCTTTGCCTGCAGGCTGGTTGCGGTACACGTAGTCCAGTGTGCTGCCCGAATCGAAACCCGTGTCGAAGCCTAGCCGCACGCCGTCCGCTACCTTGCTGCCCAGGCGCAGACCGGCTCGGGTGGCGCGCCAGTAAAGCCCGCGCAGCGAGTGGCGGGGCAAAGGCGCGGCCAAGCTTTCGGCCTCGGCGCAACTGGCGCCGGTCTTGTCCGCATCGAGCAGCGAAGGCCGCTCGGCAGGGCAGGCGAAGCAGTGCTCGACGAAACGCTCGATACGCCGTAAAGCGTGTGCTCGCTCACGCTCGCCCAAGGTGTCGTGGAAGAACCCCGGCAGCACGTGCATCTCCTTGCGCGCACTGCCCAGACGGTCGAAGAAGCGCTGCTGGGGTGCTAGCTCGACCACCAGGTCTGTACCGGAGACCAGCAGTTGCGTCGGTAGCTGGATGGCCTGGGCGTCGGCCACCACACGATCGGCGGCTTCGTACAGCCCTAGCAGCATGGTCACCGAAATGGGCCGGCTGATCAGCGGGTCTGCCTTGTACGACATGACCCGTTCCGGGTCATGGGTCAGCAGTTGTGGCTTGACGTAGCTGTTGACGAAGAAATTGCCGCGCACGGCCTTGAGCAGCTTCAGGCCAGGGCGTGCCAAGGGGACGTACAGCTTGACCTTGAACGCCGGAGACGCCAGCACCAGGCAACGCACCTTGGGTGCATAGTCATGCGCCCAGGTGGCCACCAGCACCGCGCCGACGCTCTGCGCCAGCACCACCAGGTCCTGTTCGGCCAGCCCGTGACGGGCCTGAATGTGCTCGATGAACGTCTGCACGTCGCGCACGCTGGTCGCGAAGCTCGGGCTGTCCCCGCGTGCGCCGGGCGACAGGCCATGACCGCGGGCATCCCAGGCGAATAAGTCATAGCCCGGCATGTCCAGCTCATCGGCCAAGTGGGCGATTCGCCCGCCGTGTTCATGGCCACGGTGGAACATCACCACCGCCCGACGCGGCTGGTGTTCGTTGCGCGTGGCGGGCCAGTGGCGGTAATGCAGCTCGACACCGTCATGGGTGGAAAAATGCAGGCTTTGCGCTTGGCGCATGGTCGATATCCTTATGCGACGGGCGAAGACTCAGCGGGTTTCAGCCAGCCCGCGACGCACCCGGTTGTAGAGGGTATAGAGGCAGAGCGCCAGGACCACAAGCAGCAAACCATTGATCCAGGTACCGTCAAGCACATCCAGGGCGACACCGGTACCCAGTACACCAAAGGCGAAGGCGCGGTCGCTCTTGCCCATGGGCCCGTCATAGCGGCGCGAGGCACCTGCCAAGGGCCCCATCACGCCAGCGTATTCGCTGATCGTCGCCAGTAGCACCACCATCACCACCAGCGGCGGCCACACGCCTACCAAGAGGGCGAACGGCAGGTACAGGGCGGCATCGGCGATCACGTCGCACAGCTCGTTCAGATAGGCGCCAAGGGTGGATTGCTGGCCAAATTCCCGTGCCAGCATGCCGTCGATGGCGTTGAGCGCCATGCGCAGCAGCATCCATATGGGCACCAGGATGAACAACCCGTGAAGGTGGGGCAGGGCCGCCAGCAGCAGCCCTAGCGCAACGGAGATGACGGCAGCGGTGAGCGTGACCTGGTTGGCCGTCACGCCCCTGTCGTACAGGCGCTGCACCAGAGGCCGCAGCAGGGCCTGGAAACGGGGTTTGAGCTGGTAGATCGAGGCCACTGGCAAGTCCTTTTTGGTGGGGCGTTGTCGCGCATTCTGTTGCAGTCTTGGTGGCCGGTAAAGCCGCAGTCACCGGCGCTCTTGCCACTGACCTGGCTGCGCGACAAGAAGTTTCAGGCACACCCGGCGAATACGCTGACCAATGCCGCTGCGTAGCCTGGCAGGGCCGCAAAGTCGCGCGCGCACAACAGCAACTTCCGGTTAGCCCAGGGTTCCTGCAGTGCCATGGCCCGCAGCGGCAACACCCCTTGCCAGCGCTGCACCGCCGCCAAGGGCACGACCCCGACGCCGGCACCGCCTGCGACCATGCGCAACACGCCTTCGAAGCCCTCGGCACGAACCCTGACGCGCATGCGCTGGCCTGCACGCAGCGCCTGCTCTTCCAGGTAAAGCGCCAGGGCACTGGCCGGCCCGAGGCCGACGTGACCATGGGCCAGGCTGTCGACGAAGCGCGGCGAGGGAAGGTTGACGAGCGGGTGATCCGTTGGCGTCACCAGTACCAACGGGTCGTCGCGAAAGGGCTGCGTCTGTAGATGCTCGCTAGGTGCTGCGCTGGAGATGATGCCCAGGTCGGCCATGCCCTGGGTGATGGCCTGCACGATGCGCAAGCTCGGGTACTCCTGCACATCCACGCTCATGCCTGGGTTCTGGGCAAGGTAGGCCGCCAGCAGTTCGGGCAGGTATTGGGTCAGGGCCGCGGTGTTGCACAGCAAGCGCACCTGGCCTTGATGCCCCTGCGCGTACTGACCCAGGTCGAATTGCAAGCGCTCGACCTGCTGGGCGATGAGCCGGGCATGTTGCAGCAATGCCTGCCCGGCGGGCGTGGGGCTGACACCTCGGCGATTGCGCAGCAGGAGTGCAACGCCCAGGGACGCCTCCATGGCACGAATCCGGGCGCTGGCTGCTGGCAGCGACAAGTGGCTACGCCCAGCACCGGCGGTGATGTTTCCACACTCGACAGCGTGCCGGAATAGGGTCAGGTCAACAAGATCAAAATGCACGTGGCTCTGTCCAGGCAAGAGGCTGACCACGAATATGACAGATGTTCAGCGCGTCATGCATTGGCCATGATGGGCACATGATGACATTTACAGCGTTTTACCAAGACCTTGGCCTACTGCTGACTGCGCTGGTGTTTGCCACCTTTGTTCTGGCAGGTGCCGTCAAGGGCGTGATCGGGCTCGGCCTGCCGACCGTGGCCATGGGGCTGCTGGGCATGGCTCTGCCGCCCGCGCAGGCTGCTGCGTTACTGATCGTCCCATCCACCGTGACCAATCTCTGGCAATTGGCGGCAGGAGGGCATTTGCGAGCGTTGCTGCGCAGGCTGGGCCCGATGCTGGCCATGATCTTTATCGGTACCTTGCTGGGCAGTGCGTGGCTGGGCATCAGCAGTGGCCCCTGGGCCGCGCATGCACTGGGAGGCGCACTGATTCTCTATGCCGTTTATGGACTGGCTGGGCCGGCCTTGCGCATTGCCCGGAAACGCGAAGGGTGGCTCGGCCCTGTCTGCGGCCTGGCTACCGGAGTGATCAGTGCGGCCACGGGTGTGTTCGTGATGCCGGCAGTGCCGTACCTGCAAAGCCTTGGGCTTAGCCGTGACGAGATGATTCAGGCCCTTGGGCTGGCATTTACGGTGTCCACCCTGGCGCTGGCTGTGGGCCTTGCCGGGCAAGGCGCACTCGGCGGCCCGGCGCTGGGTGCTTCTTTACTGCTGGTGGTGCCCGCCCTGCTTGGCATGCAGGCGGGCCAGTGGCTGCGCCGACGCGTCAGCGCACAGGTGTTCCGCCGCTGTTTCTTGGTGGGCCTGATGCTGCTGGGCGTGCATTTGCTGATCAACGGTTAGCGGATGAGTCGCTGAGCATGTCGACCCGTTGGACCTCGAAGTCGCGCTCCAGGTAATCCATGCGCCGGTCGAAAAAAGCAGCCATGTGCGGCAGGGCCGAGTGCACATCCAGTGCCGCCTTGTTCGCCCAGACTTCGAAGAACACGAACAGGCTCGGGTCCTGCTGATCGCGCAGCATGTGGTATTCGACACAGCCGGGTTCTTGTCGGCTGGGCTCGACATAGGGCCGGAACAGTTGCTCGAAGGCTTCTGCCATTTCCGGGCGTGTCTTGGCTTTGAGAATGAAGGCGTATTGCTCGTTCATGAGGGTCTCCTGCTTCGTAAGTGCCAAAGATTAAAGCAATAATCCCGGTCGATTCGTGATCTTGAGTCAAATGTATTTTGCTGTTGATTGGCTGTTTCCCAACTGCGCCTGACCTTAACCTGCCTGCAATCAGTGATCAGGTCCGGGAGGCCCCCATGAAAAACATCTTGCTACTCAACGGCGGCAAACAGTTTGCCCATTCCGCAGGCCAGCTCAATAGCACCCTGCATGAGGCCGCACTGGCGCACCTTGACCGTGCAGGTTTCGACGTGCGCCAGACCTTCATCGACGGGGGCTATGACGTCCAGGAGGAGGTGGAGAAATTCCTCTGGGCTGACGTGGTGATCTACCAGATGCCAGGCTGGTGGATGGGCGCGCCCTGGACCGTCAAGAAGTACATCGATGAGGTCTTCACTGCCGGGCACGGCAGCCTGTATGCCAGCGATGGTCGTACCCGCTCGGATCACACGCAGAAGTACGGCAGTGGTGGGCTCATTCAAGGCAAACAGTACATGCTGTCGCTCACGTGGAATGCACCGCAGCAGGCGTTCGACGAGGCTGACGACTTCTTCGAGGGCAAAGGTGTGGATGCGGTGTACTTCCCCTTCCACAAGGCGCAGCAGTTCCTGGGCATGAGCGGCTTGCCGACCTTCCTGGCCACCGACGTCATGAAGCGCCCGGATGTCCCGGCAGCGCTGGCGGCCTATCAAGCGCACCTGGAGCGGGTGTTTGGCAAGGCTCGGTAGACATCTGCCTTGATGGCACTGCTGGACTTCCCTTGCGCAAGCGGCTATCTAGACCCTGGCAACTCTACCCGCAGGCCTTGATGTGAAAACCCGATCCGAAGAACTCCAGGTGTTCGTCGCCGTCATCGACTGTGGGTCGATCTCTGCAGCGGCCGCGCAAATGGGCCAGACGCCCTCGGCGGTCAGCCGAACCCTGGCGCGCCTTGAGGCCAAGCTGGGCACCACGCTGGTCAACCGCACCACCCGGCGCATGGACCTGACCGAGGAGGGGCGGTTCTTTCTCGAACAGGCAAGGCAGGTGCTGCGGCAGATGGACGAGCTGGAAGAGCGCCTGGCGATGAACCGGCAGACGCCCATCGGTCGCCTGCGGGTCAACGCGGCCACGCCATTCATGCTTCACGCCATCGTGCCCTGGATAGGCGAGTTCCGGCAGCAGTACCCCGGCATCGACCTGGAGCTCAACACCGACGATTTGATCATCGACCTGCTTGAGCACAGTACCGACGTGGCCATCCGCATCGGTGAGCTGGCCGATTCCAGCCTGCACGCGCGCAACCTGGGTTGCAGCCCGGTGCAGGTGCTCGCCAGCCCGGCTTATCTGGCGCGTCACGGCACCCCCCAGCGGGTCGAGGATCTGGCCGATCACTGCCTGCTTGGCTTCAGTCAACCCGAGACGCTGAACCAGTGGCCCCTGCGCCATGCCCAGGGCGAACACTGGACCATTCGGCCTACGCTGGTCGCTTCCAGCGGCGAGACGCTGCGACAACTGGCGCTGGCCGGGGAGGGCATCGTCAGCCTGTCGCACTTCATGACCCACGAAGACATTCGCAGCGGCCGCCTTCAGGTCGTGCTGCCCCAGGCCAACAACGGCCATCGTCAGCCCATCCATGCGGTGTACTACCGCAATACCCAGCTGGCCCTGCGCATTCAATGCTTCCTGGATTTCATCCAGCGCAAGTTGGCCATCTACGCCTGTTCAGTTGCCTGAACGCGACATCTGCTGCCTAGGGGCGGCGCGTCATGGACGATGAGATTGCACAGGCCTGACGCTTGGGTCTTACTGACGGTCCCACAAGAACAACACCCAAGGAATGTGTCATGCGTAGCGTCCCTTTCCAGTACCTGGCTCTGGCAGCCGCGCTGTTGGGCAGCTCATCGGTGTACGCCGTTGCCCTGGAGGGCGGGGCTGTCGCCGCGCCTGATCAGTACGGCGCCCAGGTAGCCGCCGATATCCTGAAAAAAGGCGGCAACGCGGTCGATGCCGCGGTAGCCACCGCATTCACGCTGGCAGTGACTTACCCCGAAGCCGGCAACATTGGCGGTGGGGGCTTCATGACGTTGTTCGTGGACGGCAAGCCCTACTTCCTTGACTACCGTGAAGTGGCGCCCAAGGCGGCCACGCGCAACATGTACCTGGATGACAAAGGCGAAGTGATCGAGAACCTGAGCCTGGTGGGTGCCCGTGCTGCAGGCGTGCCAGGCACGGTGATGGGCTTGTGGGAGGCCCATCGCAAGTTCGGCAAGCTACCGTGGAGCGAGCTGCTGACACCGGCCATCGGCTACGCCAAAAACGGCTTCAAGGTCGCCGACAAGCAGTATCAGTACCGCAACGATGCCCAAGGCATGTTCAAGACCGCCACCAACTTCAACGACTACTTCGGCAGCATGAAGGTGGGCGAGCTGTTCAAGCAACCCGAGATGGCCCAGACCCTCGAGCGCATCGCCGACAAGGGCGTGAGCGAGTTCTACCAGGGCAAGACCGCCGACCTGCTGGTGGCGCAGATGCAGGCCGACAAGGGGCTGATCACCAAGCAGGACCTCAAGGACTACAAGGCCGTGTGGCGTGAGCCCATGGCCGTCAGCTGGCGCGGCAATGTCGTGTACACCGCGCCCCCGCCCAGTTCCGGTGGCGTTGCCCTGGCCCAGCTGCTGGGCATCAAGGAGGACCGTGCCGCCGATTTCAAGGGTGTGGCGCACAACTCTGCGCAGTACATCCACCTGTTGGCCGAGATTGAAAAACGCGTTTTCGCCGACCGGGCCGACTACCTCGGTGACCCGGCTTTCACAAAAGTGCCCGTGGATCAGTTGGTGGCCAAGGATTACCTGGCCAAGCGTGCGGCTCAGGTCAATCCCAAGGCCATTTCCGCTACCGATCAGGTCAAGCCCGGGCTGGAGCCGCACCAGACCACGCATTTTTCCATCGTCGACAAGGCCGGCAATGCGGTCAGCAACACCTACACGCTCAACCTCGACTACGGCAGTGGCGTGGTGGTCAAAGGTGCCGGGTTCCTGCTCAATGACGAGATGGACGACTTCAGCGCCAAGCCGGGTGCCGCCAATGCGTTCGGCGTGATCGGTGGCGATGCCAATGCCATCGAGCCGGGCAAGCGCATGCTGTCTTCCATGAGCCCCAGCCTCATGACCCGTGACGGCAAAGTGGAGCTGGTGATCGGCACACCGGGTGGGTCGCGCATTTTCACCTCGATCTTCCAGGTGATGAACAACCTGTATGACTACGGCATGCCGCTGGACAAGGCAGTGGCTGCGCAGCGGGTCCACCACCAGTTGCTGCCCAAGGACACGATCTATTTCGACAGCTATGCGCCGCTAACCGGGCAGGTGGCTGCTGATCTGAAAAAGATGGGTTACGTGCTGGAGGACCAAGGCTGGGAGATGGGCGACATCCAGGCCATTCGGGTCAACGGACAGACGCTTGAGACCGCGTCCGACCCGCGTGGCCGTGGAGTAGGGATGGTGGTGAAGTGAAGGGCTGATGGCGCGCCGGTTGCTGGCGCGCCGAAGTGCGAGCACTCAGCCAATGGCTGAGGCTTGCGGCAACAGCAGAGGCCGTTGTGCGGCCTCTGCTACGGGCCACCACGCCCAACCCACTGCCTCAGGTCAAACGCGGAACCGGCTGACCAGCATCTGCAACTCGCCCCCCAGGCGCGCCAGCTCAACGCTCGACGCCGCCGTCTCGTCGCTGGCAGAGGCCGTCTGCTCCGACACATCACGCACATTCAGAATGCTGCGGCTGATCTCTTCGGCAACCGCGCTCTGCTGCTCGGCTGCGGCGGCAATCTGCTGGTTCATCGACTGGATGCTCGACACGGTGCCCGTGATGTTCTCCAGCGACTCACCGGCCTTGCGCGCCAGGTCGACACTGCTGTCGGTCAAGGCGCGGCTGCCCTGCATGGCATTGGCTACCTGCTGGGTGCCGTGCTGCAGGCTGGCGATCAGCTCCTCGATTTCCTCGGTCGACTTCTGCGTGCGCTGAGCCAGCCCGCGCACTTCGTCTGCCACCACGGCAAAACCGCGTCCGGCTTCGCCTGCACGTGCCGCCTCGATGGCCGCGTTGAGGGCCAGCAGGTTGGTCTGCTCGGCCACCGATTTGATCACGTCCATGACGCTGCCGATCTTCTGGCTTTCCTGCTGCAACGCAGTCATGGCCTCGGTGGAGCGGTGCATGTCCTGCGCCAGGCGCTCGATCTGGCTGATCGCCTCGCCCACCACCCGATCCCCGGCCCGCGCCTCGCCATCGGCACCTGTCGCCGCCTGCGAAGCCTGTTCGGCATTGCGTGCCACCTCCTGAACCGTGGCGGCCATCTCATGCATTGCGGTGGCCACTTGGTCGGTCTCGACTTTCTGGCTATTGGCACCGGCACTGGTCTGTTCGGTCACGGCCGACAGCTCCTCGGCAGCGCTGGCGATCTGGGTCACACTATCGCGAATGCCCCCGATCAGCTCGCGCAGGGTCGTGCCCATGCGGGCAATGCCTTGCTGCAGCACCCCCAACTCGTCGCGGCGGGTGACATGCAACTGTTGGGTCAGGTCGCCGCTGGCGATTTTCTCGACCGCCGCCAAGGTGTCCTGCAACGGCCGGGTGATCTGCCGGGTGATCAGGACGGCGGCCACGATACCCACCAGCAACGCCAGCAGGGTAGCGATGGTCTGCAAGGTGCGCGCCTGGCTGCTTTCGACATCGCGACGCTCCAGCTGGATCTTGTACAGCGCATCGCTGTGCTTGACGATGTCCGCGCCCTGGACCGTCATCTCGGCGCGAGCACCGGTAATGGTGGTCACGGCATCGCGGAATTGACGCGTAGCTTCACGGTAGTCGGTGACTGCGCGCTCGAGCTGTTGCACCCGGTCGCTTGGGCCGGACAGCTCGCGCTTGAGACTATCGACCACCGCGAGCGCCGCATCGAGCTGGCGCAGAGCCGCCTGTTCATTGTCCGCCGTGTTGTCGGCGATGTAGCCGCGCACATCGATGCGCACCTGCATCAATTGCTGGCGGGCCTTGCTGATCAGTTGGTACTGCGCAAGGCGCACGCTGTCGGCCTCGGGCCGAGCCATGACTTCCTGGCTCAAGGCTTCCATGGCCTGGTCCGCCTGGCTACCGGCGCGGGTCATGGCGGCGCGTGCGGCACGACTGGCGTCGTAACCCTGGCGCATCTTGGACAGCGATACCTTGTAGGCACTGATGATGTCGCCCAGTTCGCCCAGCAGCTTGACGTTTTCGGGGCTCTTGAACGTGTGCTCCAGGTAAGCTTGCTGCTTGCTGAAGGTATCGAGCTTGGCCAGGGTATTGGCAGCCGCGGCATCATCGCCGTTGGCGATCATGTATTGCAGGCGGGCGATACGCAGGTCGGTAAGGTCCTTGTTCAACTGGCCGATGTCGCTCATCCAGTTGCTGCGGTCGATGAGACCGCCCAGGCTCGTCCAGCCCACCAGGGCCAGCAGGCCGGTCAGGATCAGCACCAGGGCGAAGCCCAGGCCGAGTTTGAGGTTGACGCTGATATTGGCAAACCAGCTGTTCATGCACGCACTCCAGAAGTTGTTTTCGCTCTCTTGATCTCCGATCGCAAGGCGTTGTTATTCTGGCTGCCCGCTCAATCGTGCTGGAGTTATCGGCCGTTGGCGAGGAAGCTGAAACGCTTTTTCAGCCGTAGGGGCGATACGGCGCGTTTCAGCGACCACAGGTGCTGCAATGGACGAATCAATCAGGACGCAACGCTGAGCACCTTCAGAGAGTACGCGCGCTGAAGGTGTCGCAGCTGTCGACGTCGCCTTCGGCGAACCCGGCCTTGAACCAGCGCACGCGTTGGGCCGAGGTGCCATGGGTGAACGAGTCCGGCACCACGCGCCCTTGACCCTGCTGCTGCAGTCGGTCGTCACCGATGGCGTTGGCGGCATTGAGCGCTTCCTCCACATCGCCAGGTTCCAACCAGTTCAGGCGTTTCTGTGCCTGGTAGGCCCACACGCCAGCAAAGCAGTCGGCTTGCAGTTCCTGGCGCACCAGTAGGCCATTGCTGCCTTCCATGCGCTGGCCGCTACGCCGTGCCGCGTCCACCTTGGCCGACACGCCAAGCAGCGTCTGCACATGGTGGCCGATTTCATGGGCGATCACGTACGCCTGGGCGAAGTCGCCAGCAGCCGAGAAGCGTGTTTCCATTTCACGGAAGAACGACATGTCCAGGTACACCTGCTGATCCGCCGGGCAGTAGAACGGCCCGACCGCCGCTGTGGCAAAGCCGCACGCAGAATTCACCTGACCGTTGAACAGCACCAGCTTGGGGTCCTTGTACTGTTTGCCGGACTGGGCGAACAATGCTTGCCAGGTGTCTTCGGTGTCGCCCAATACGGAGGCGACGAATTCCGCCTGCTGGTCATTGGCCGGAGGCGCCTTGCCATCGGTCACGGCAGGCGCTTGCTGCTGCATCTGGCCGGTCAATTGACCAAGGATCTGCAAAGGGTCCTGGCCCGTCAGCCAGCCGATCCCGACAATCAGCAAGATGGCGCCAAGTCCCAGTCCTTTGCCACCGCCAAAGCGCATACCACCGCCACCGCCACCTGCACCCCGTGCATCGACCACATTGTCGCTACGCCGGCCTTTTCGCCATTCCATGAGTGCTCTCCAGAGCGTGAAACAAGAAGACAAATATTAGTTCAACACAGCCTCAGGTGTCAGGGCACCTGCGGCTGTCTAGCGCATTGGAGATGGCCGGGGCGCCTGAATTCAATTTCATCGTCCCCGGCCTGCACAGGGTCCAGGCTCAGCGCCGCACCAGCAGCACACCGCTTTCCATGTGGTGGGTGTAGGGGAATTGATCGAACAACGCGCAGCGTTCGATCCGGTGGGTGTCGTGGAGCTGGGCAATGTTCGCCGCGAGTGTTTCCGGGTTGCACGAAATGTACAGGATCCGCTCGAAACGTCGGGTCAGCTCGCAGGTGTCCGGGTCCATGCCGGCGCGCGGCGGATCAACGAAGACCGTGCCGAATGCGTAGCTTTTCAGATCGATGCCTTCGAGGCGGCGGAAAGGGCGCACTTCGTTCAGCGCCTGGGTCAGCTCTTCAGCCGACAAGCGCACCAGGCGCACGTTATCCACAGCGTTCTCGGCCAGGTTGCTCAGTGCGGCGTTGACCGAGGTCTTGCTGATTTCGGTAGCCAGCACCTGGCGCACCCGGGTGGCCAGCGGCAAGGTGAAGTTGCCGTTGCCGCAGTACAGTTCCAGCAGGTCGTCATCGCGATCGCCCATGGCCTCGAAGGCCCAGCTCAGCATCTTCTGGTTCACGGCGCCGTTGGGCTGGGTGAATGCGCCTTCAGGCTGGCGATAGCTGAACACACGGCCGGCCACGTCGAGCTTTTCAACCGCATAGTCACGGCCGATGACCAGGCGCTTGCCCTTGGAGCGGCCGATCAGGCTCACGCCCAGATCTTGGGCCAGTTGCCGCGCGGCCACTTCCCACGCTTCGTCCAGTGGGCGGTGGTAGCACAGCGTGACCATCGCATCACCCGCCAGGGTGGTGAGGAATTCCACCTGGAACAGGCGATTGCTCAAAGCCTCGCTGGCCTGCCAGGCCGCCTTCAGGCGCGGCATCAGGTCGTTGATGCGCTGGCTGGCAATCGGGAAGTCGTCGATCAAGATAGCCTTGTGCTTCTCGCCCGGGGCGAACATCGCATAGTGGCGCTGGCCGTCCTCGCGCCAGAGGCGGAATTCCGCACGCAGGCGATAGTGCGCGCGCGGCGAGTCGAAGACGGCGGGCTCCGGCGCACCGAAAGGTGCGAGCAGCTCGCGCAGGCGGGCGGTCTTATCCTGCAGTTGCGCGTCATAGGCGCTAGGGTCGAATGCAGCACTCATGCGTTGAACCAACCCAGTTTGATGACGAACAGGATGGAAAGAATCACCAGGGCCGCGTTCAGGTCATGGCGACGCCCGGAAATGAGTTTCACGGCGGTCCAGGCAATGAAGCCGAAGGCAATGCCGTTGGCGATCGAATAGGTCAGCGGCATGGCCAACGCGGTGACCACCACTGGGGCTGCTTCGGTGACGTCGTCCCAATTGATTTCTGCCAGGCCCGAAGCCATCAGCACGGCGACGAACAGCAACGCCGGCGCGGTGGCGAAGGCCGGTACGCTGCCAGCCAGCGGTGCGAAGAACAGGGCCAGCAGGAACAGCACGGCGACCACGATGGCCGTAAGGCCCGTACGCCCCCCGGCGCTCACGCCAGCCGCCGACTCGATATAGCTGGTGGTGGTCGAGGTGCCCAGCAGCGAGCCGGCCATGGCGGCGGTGCTGTCGGCAATCAGGGCACGGCCCATCTTCGGCATGTGGCCATCCTTGCCCATCAGCCCTGCACGTTTGGCCACGCCGATCAGGGTGCCGGAGTTGTCGAACAGGTCGACGAACAGGAAGGCGAAGATGACGCTCACCAGGCCCACGTCCAGCGCGCCGGCGATGTCCAGTTGCAGGAAGGTCGGCGCCAGCGAAGGCGGCATGGACACGATGCCCCCGAAGGGCGTGACGCCCATGGCAATGGCTGCCACGGTCACGGCCAGGATGCCGATCAACACGGCGCCGCGCACCTTCAACGCTTCCAGGCCAACGATCAGGAAGAAGCCCAGTGTGGCCAGAATCGGTGCCGGCTGACGCAAGTCGCCCATGCCCACTAGGGTTGCAGGGTTATCGACGACGATGCCCGCATTGTGCAGCGCGATCAGCGCTAGGAACAGTCCGATGCCCGCAGCAATGGCCGAGCGCAGGGGCAGGGGAATGCTGTTCACGATCCATTCCCGGATTCGGAAGATCGACAGCAGGAAGAACATCACCGCCGACAGGAATACCGCACCCAGGGCCACTTGCCAGGTGTGCCCCATGTGCAGCACCACGGTGTAGGTGAAGAACGCGTTCAGGCCCATGCCCGGCGCCAAGGCGATCGGGTAGTTGGCGATCAGGCCCATGGTGGTCGAGCCAATGGCCGCCGCCAGGCAGGTGGCGACGAACAGCGCACCCTTGTCCATGCCCGTCTCGCCGAGGATGCTCGGGTTGACGAAGAGAATGTAGGCCATGGCCAGGAAGGTGGTGACGCCCGCCAGTATCTCGGTGCGCACATTGGTGTTGTGTGCTTTTAGTTGAAACAGCCTTTCCAGCATGCCCGCTCCCCGAGGCGCCCCCGGCGCCATGAATATGTCGACCCCATCAGCAAAGCACAGACCGTACCGGCTGCCGTGATTTCTATGGGGCAGAAAAAAGCCGCGCATCATACCAGCATGCCGGGCAGGGGCCTATGGCCGTCTGGGAATAGGCTGGCCGCGCCCGGTGCGCCTGGCGTACAGGGCCGCTGGGGCGGCCTTTCAGTCTTCGTGCAAACGGTCCCGGTTGGCCAACGTGGGGAACAGTTTTATCCACACTCCCGTCACCACCAAGGTGCCCACCCCACCCATGACGACGGCTGGCACCGTACCAAACCAGTGCGCGGTGACCCCCGATTCGAATTCGCCGAGCTGATTGGAGGCACCGATGAACAGCCCGTTGACGGCGCTGACGCGCCCGCGCATTTCGTCCGGGGTATGCAACTGCACGAAAGCGCCTCGAATGACCATGCTGATCATGTCGGCAGCGCCCAGTACCACAAGGACCGCCAGGGAAAACCAGAAGGATGTGGACAGGCCGAACGCGATAGTGGCCACGCCAAAGACGCCCACCGCCGTGAACATGGTTCGGCCCACCTTGCGCTCGAAGGGAAAGCGCGCCAACCACACCGACATCAGCAACGCGCCTACTGCGGGCGCCGAACGCAGCAGCCCGAGCCCCAGCGGCCCTGTCAGCAGGATGTCCTTGGCAAATACCGGCAGCAGCGCTGTGGCCCCGCCCAGCAGCACGGCGAACAGGTCCAGCGAGATGGCGCCCAGGATATCCGGCCGGCTGCGAATGAAACGAATGCCGGCCAGCAGCGACTCGACGGTGGCACGGCCCCGTTGAACGACTTGTCCTCGCGCCTGCAGGCTCAGGGTCAGCACACAGGCTATGGCATACAACGCCACGGTCGGGCCGTAGACCCAGCCGCTGCCGAATGCGTACAGGAAGCCGCCCACGGCGGGCGCCACAATGGTAGCCGACTGGGTCGCAGAGGCCGACGCGGCGACCGCCCGTGGAAACAGGCCCGCGGGCACGACGTTGGGCAGCAGCGCCTGGGTCGCCGGCATCTCGAACGAACGGGTGGCGCCGAGCAGAAACGCCAGCACGAAAATCAGTTCGCGGCTGACCTGATCCGTGGCGCTGCCCAGCGCCAGGGCCAGTGCGATCAGCCCTTGCAGGCATTGGCACAGGGCGGCAACCTTGCGCCGGTCATAGCGGTCTGCCACATGGCCGGTGTGCAGCATGAACAGCACACGGGGTGCGAACTCCACCAGTCCGACAAGTCCCAGGTCCAGCACGTTGCCGGTCAGCTGATACAGGTGCCAGCCAATCGCCACGGTCAACATCTGGAATCCGCTGGCGGTGAAGACCCGTGCCAGCCAGAACGCCAGAAAAGGGCGATGGTGACGCAACAGCGGCGGTTCAGTCTCGGACATCGGACACCTGTGACCTCGATGCAGGGGAAGCTCCGCAGCCTATCATCTGTATGTAACAAATAGTTGCTGTTTACCGTGTCCGACACCGTTTCGGTGCCGCTGAACAGGGGGTGGGGCAACCGGTCACGCGGCAAACAACCACACCTCGCACCGGGCTATTCGGGGCTATGCTTGATTCATATCGTTGACCTGGATCAATCGTTGCGTTTGCAACGATCCCCGACGATTTCGGCCTTTGGCCGCAATCCCTGCACATCGAACAGAACAATTCCAACACGCCGTACTCGACTATGTGGGGGCAGTGGGCGACAGGGCCGAGTGCCCGACCGCCGGATTATCTGATGAGGTAGCACCTATGTTCGGTCTGGAGGCACTGGATCTTGCCCGGATCCAGTTCGCGTTTACCGTGTCCTTCCATATCCTGTTCCCTGCCATCACTATCGGCCTGGCCAGTTACCTGGCGGTGCTCGAAGGGTTGTGGCTCAAGACAGACAGGCAGGTCTATCGGGACCTGTACCACTTCTGGTCGAAAATCTTCGCAGTCAACTTCGGCATGGGCGTGGTCTCGGGCCTGGTCATGGCCTATCAGTTCGGCACCAACTGGAGCCGTTTTTCCGAGTTCGCAGGTTCGGTCACCGGGCCCCTGTTGACCTACGAGGTGCTGACCGCCTTCTTCCTCGAGGCAGGTTTCCTGGGGGTGATGCTCTTTGGCTGGAACCGCGTAGGCCGTGGCCTGCATTTCTTCGCCACCTGCATGGTGGCGCTCGGAACGCTGATTTCCACTTTCTGGATTCTGGCCTCGAACAGCTGGATGCATACCCCGCAAGGTCACGAAATCATCGATGGTCGCGTGATTCCGGTCGACTGGTTCGCGGTCATCTTCAACCCTTCGTTCCCGTTCCGCCTGATGCACATGGCCACGGCGGCATTCGTCGCCACCGCCTTCTTCGTGGGGGCATCGGCTGCCTGGCACCTGCTGCGTGGACGCGACAACCCCTCGGTGCGCAAGATGCTTTCCATGGCCATGTGGATGGCGCTGATCGTCGCGCCCATCCAGGCAGTGATCGGCGACTTCCACGGGCTCAATACCCTCAAGCATCAACCGGCGAAAATCGCTGCCATCGAAGGGCATTGGGAGAACCCTCCTGGCGAGCCTACCCCGTTGATCCTCTTTGGCATCCCGGACATGCAAGCTGAAACGACACGGTTCAAGATCGAGATCCCGGTGCTCGGGAGCCTCATTCTCACCCACAGCCTGGACAAGCAGGTGCCGGCATTGAAGGAGTTCCCGCCTGAAGACCGGCCCAACTCCACCATCATCTTCTGGTCCTTCCGCATCATGGTGGCGCTGGGCATGTTGATGATCGCCGCTGGCGTGTGGAGCCTTGTATTGCGCAAAGGCGGCAAGCTGTACACCTCGCGGCCGTTCCTGCATTTCGTGACCTGGATGGGGCCTTCAGGATTGCTGGCAATCCTCGCCGGCTGGTTCACCACCGAAATCGGCCGCCAGCCCTGGGTGGTCTACGGGCTGATGCGCACGGCCGACGGCGTCTCCAACCACAGCTATGCCCAACTGGGGTTCACCCTGGTGGCGTTCGTGGTGGTGTACTTCGCCCTGTTCGGCACAGGGTTCGCCTACATGATGCGCCTGGTGCGCAAGGGCCCGCATACCGGCGAAGGCGATCAGCAGCGTCCGGGCGGTCCTGGCCGCAAACGCACGCCGGCGCGGCCATTGTCCGCCGCCGACGAAGGCAGCGATGCCACCACTGCAGACCTGAGCAAGGGGAACTGAGCCATGGGTATCGATCTTCCACTGATCTGGGCCGGCATCATCATCTTCGGCGTCATGATGTACGTGGTGATGGACGGCTTCGACCTGGGCATTGGCATGCTCTTCCCCTTCGTCAAACACGAGCGTGACCGCGACGTGATGATGAACACGGTCGCACCGGTCTGGGACGGCAACGAGACCTGGCTCGTGCTGGGTGGCGCGGGGCTGTTCGGCGCGTTCCCGATGGCGTATGCCGTCGTGCTCGAGGCGCTCTATCTGCCACTGATTCTGATGCTGATCGGTCTGATCTTCCGGGGCGTGGCCTTCGAGTTCCGCTTCAAGGCCACCGACGCTGGTCGCCATCTGTGGGACAAGGCGTTCATCTGGGGCTCTCTGGTGGCAACGTTCTTCCAGGGCGTGGCGCTGGGCGCCTTCATCGAAGGCTTCAAGGTCGTGGATCGGCATTACGCCGGTGGCTCGCTGGACTGGCTGACACCCTTCAGCCTGTTCTGCGGCTTGGGGCTGATCGTGGCCTACGCGCTGCTAGGGTGTACCTGGCTGATCATGAAGACCGAGGGGCCGCTTCAGGAACAGATGCACAAGCTTGGACGGCCGCTGGCGCTTGTGCTGCTGGCTGTAATGGGTGTGGTCAGCCTGTGGACGCCAATCGCCTATCCGCAGATTGCCGATCGCTGGTTCAGCATGCCCAACCTGGTGTGGTTCATGCCGGTGCCGATCCTGGTGCTGTTGACCTTCTACAACCTGTTCAAGGCAGTAGCCCGTAGCGCGAACTACATGCCGTTTTTGCTGACGCTGGGGCTGATCTTCCTGGGTTACAGCGGCTTGGGCATCAGCCTGTGGCCCAATATCATCCCGCCATCGATCTCGATCTGGGAGGCTGCCGCGCCGCCGCAAAGCCAGGGCTTCATGTTGGTGGGAACGCTGTTCATTCTTCCGCTGATCCTGGGTTACACCTTCTGGAGCTACTACGTGTTCCGTGGCAAGGTCACCCATGACCAGGGCTATCACTAGGAGGCTGCACCATGACCCATGAGCAGGACGTGGCAGGCAAGAAACCGCTGTGGCAGCGCCTGGGCTGGTTGGTGTTGATCTGGGCGTTGAGTGTGGCCGCGCTGGGTGTGGCGGCCTGGTTGATGCGCCTGTTCATGAGCGCAGCCGGGTTGACTACCCACTGAGCCCTGGCATCGACAGGTAGCGCGCTATACGCGTCTGCTGACCCTGACGCCGTGCGGTGCGCTACCTGTGGACAGTTACTTGCGTGCCTTGAGCACCACGAACTTGGGCGTTGCCGCCACCTGCTCCACGCCTCGGAACAGGCGGGCAAGCTTGCTGTGATAGCCCAGGTGGCGGTTGCCCACGATATACAAGGCGCCACCGACCACCAGCGCCTCGCGGGCCTGCTGGAACATGCGCCAGGCCAGCACATCACCCACCACTTGCTGCTGGTGGAAGGGCGGGTTGCACAGCACTACGTCCAGTGACTGTTTTTCGATGCCGGCCAAGCCGTCTACGGCCAGAAAATCGGCTGGCCGATCGCCCAGCGCAAGCTGCCAGTTTTCCCGTGCCGACTGTACGGCCATGTAAGACTCGTCCACCAGGGTGTACTGGGCGTCTGGATTTTTCAGGGCGCTGGCAATGGCCAGCACGCCGTTGCCGCAACCCAGGTCTGCGACCCGGGCATTGCCCAGGTTGTCCGGCAAATGCGGAAGAAACGCCCGCGTACCAATGTCCAGGCCTTCACGACAGAAGACATTGGCATGGTTGAGCAGTTCCAGCGGTGGCGATTCCAGGCGATAGCGGCTGGGGTAGGGCGAGGTGAAGGCGGGACGCGCCTCCACCGTGGCGGTCAGCAGCCGGGCTTTTTTACGTGCCAGCGAGGCTTGCATAGGTCCGACATACTTCTCCAGCAGGTCGCCGGCGGCATGGGGAAGGTGCTTGATCATGGCCCCGGCGATCACCAGCGCTCCTGGGGCCAGGTGCCCTTGCAGCCGAATGAGTTGCTCTTCGAGCAAGGCAAGCGTCTTGGGCACTCTGATCACTACCCGATCGAAGGGGCCTTGCCAGGTGTGGCAGGCAGGCACGAACGAAACGCTGTCCGCAGGCAGGCCGTTACGTGCCAGGTTCTTGCCTAGCGCGAGTTGAGCAAGGTAGGAGTCGCCGCTGCTGGTCACCTGCATGTGTCCGGCAAGGCTCACCGCCAGCGCCCCGAAACTGTCGTTGAGCACCAGCACACGGCTGCCGCCTGGCAATGCCTGGGCATGCAATTGTTCGAGCAGGTACTCATCGGCGGCGTCAAAGGCCTGCAAGGGGTCGTTGGCCTGGTCTGGCTGGCGGATCAGATCGAGTTCGGCGAAGGGCGTGGTCAACAGGGGCATGGCAATCTGGCTCGGGTACAAAGCTGCCCGCAACCGTTCGCTGCAGGCCTGGTCGAGCGATTCTACAGGGCTTTGGCTGGGCTCGCAGGCCCTGGCGTCAGATCCAGCCGCGCAACGCGGCAATGGCGACGGCGCCTGCCTTGTTGGCGGCATTGGTCTTGGTGATCACGCTGCGAATATGAAAGTTCACCGTACTCTGCGACAGCGACAGGATGCAGGCGACATCGGCAGCCGTCTTGCCGGCCGCAGACCACTTCAGCACTTCCAGTTCCCGTTCGCTCATCTTGGGTTGGGATGGGCACAGTGCATCGAGGTGATGGGCGCTCAGCACCGCATGTACGGTATGGCACAACCACTGGATGGCACCGGCTTTTTCGAACAGCTCGGCGGTCTCGACCTTGCGTAGCGGCCGGGACACACTCATTTGGCTTTCGTTGTGCTGCAGATCATGCAAGGACTGGGTCCAGCCATGACGCAGGCCATGCTCGCAGGCCGCTTCGCGAAAATGCGGTGCCTCGCGGTAGACCTCGTCGCTCCATACCACAGGGTTGGTCGAGTTGTGGCTGAGCGCAGCCGCGGCGTCCTGCTTGTAGAACTCTTCGTGCTGGTAGCGTTCGATCCAGGCCTTGGGATAATTGCTGTACAAGTAATGGCGAGGTGTCTGGGTGGCGATCTGGATGCGAAGCTTGAGGCCCAAAAATTCGAAATCCATGTCCTGAGCGAGATGCACCGCGATGTCGAACAGCTTCCGAGGACTACGCTCGCTCACCAGGGCGTGCAGGTGCTCGGGGTTCCAGTGAAACATGCCAATCTCCAAGGGCGACGCGGCCCAGTCCATATGGGTACGTGACCAGTGTAGATAGATCCAGATCACTGTGTTCATCTTTTTCGCTATAACTGTGCTGTATTTCTGATTACCTTTGTACAGCTCTTGAAGCCGCAAAAACCCAGTGGTTTTTATCCCGGGCGCTTTGCGCGACACTGTAGGGACCCAAGACATGGAGCCCGACATGACCGCCAGCGACGAAAAATTCACCCGCCAGACCTTGCTCGATGTTCAGCCGCTCACGCCGAACCTCTTCAGCCTGCGGGTTACCCGGGATGCGGGTTTTCGCTTTCGCTCCGGTCAATTTGCACGCCTGGGCGTGGCCAAGGCGGATGGCAGTGTGGTTTGGCGCGCCTATTCCATGGTCAGCGCACCCCACGATGAATACCTGGATTTCTTTTCAATCGTAGTGCCGGGCGGTGAGTTCACCAGTGAGCTTAGCCGACTGGGTGAGGGCGATACGCTATTGGTGGAGCGTCAGGCCTTCGGCTTTCTCACCCTTGACCGCTTTGTCGACGGACGCGACCTGTGGTTGCTGGCCACGGGTACAGGCATTGCGCCTTTCATGTCGATTCTGCAGGACTTCGAAGCCTGGGAACGCTTCGACAACATCAAACTGGTGTATTCGGTGCGAGAGGCCAGGGAGTTGGCCTATCTGAATGAAATCGCTGGCTTGGAACAGCGTGAGTACCTGGCCGAGCATGCCGGCAAGTTGCAGTTCATCCCGGTCGTGACGCGTGAGCGACATCCAGGCGCCCTGAATCAGCGCATCACCACATTGATCGAAAACGGCGAGCTGGAAAAAGCCGCGGGGCTTGAGCTGTCACCCGAGCACTCGCGAATCATGCTGTGCGGCAACCCTGAGATGATCGATGAAACGCGCAAGGTGCTCAAGGCCCGCGACCTGCAGTTGAGCCTTAGCAAACGGCCGGGCCAGGTGGCCGTCGAGACGTACTGGTAGCCGACGTGCCGCTACAGGCTACAGGGGTGAAGCGGTGCATGGAGGTTCGCCGCTTCCTGCAGCCTGTAACGGTGAGCTTCAGGGCCGGTTCTGAGCCTTGAGCAGGTCGCGGATCTCGGTGAGCAGGGTCTGCTCGGGCGACGGCGCCGGCGGCACGCTTGGCGCCACGGCCTCTTCGCGCTTGAGCCGATTGATGGCTTTGACGCCCATGAAGATCGCAAAGGCGATGATCACGAAATCGATCACGGTCTGGATGAACTTGCCATAGGCCAGCACCACGGCCGGGACGTCGCCTTGCGCCGCCTTCAAGGTGATGGCCAGGTCGCTGAAGTCAACGCCGCCGATCAGCAGGCCCAGTGGTGGCATGACCACGTCGCCGACGAAGGACGAGACGATCTTGCCGAAGGCCGCGCCGATGATGATACCTACCGCCATGTCGACGACATTGCCTTTGACCGCGAAGGCCTTGAACTCACTGATCATGCCCATGTTTCGATTCCTTTGTAACAAATGGTGAGGTAAACGCAGTGTAAGCCACTTAAACGCTTCATGCGCTGCATTCAGGGGTAGTGACTTCTGTCGCACCGAATAGTTTTGTCGCATCCCAAGGCATTCGGGACACGGTCAGGCTCGGGTATCATGCAGGTTTTGCCCGGAGGCACTCACCCATGGCCAAGGCCAAGCGCTTGTATGGCTGCACCGAGTGCGGCGCGACTTTTCCGAAATGGGCTGGCCAGTGTGGCGAGTGTGGCGCCTGGAACACGCTGGTCGAAACCATGATCGAGAGCGGCGGCGCCGCAGCCCCCAGCACGGGCCGCGCCGGCTGGACAGGGCAGCAGGCGCAGATCAAGACCCTGGCTGAGGTCAGCGTCGAGGAGATACCGCGCTTCACCACCAGCAGCACCGAGCTCGACCGTGTGCTGGGCGGTGGCCTGGTCGATGGCTCCGTGGTCTTGATCGGTGGCGATCCAGGGATCGGCAAATCGACGATTCTGCTGCAGACCCTGTGCAATATCGCCGTCGGCATGCCGGCGTTGTACGTCACTGGCGAGGAATCCCAGCAGCAGGTGGCCATGCGCTCCCGGCGTCTGGGCCTTCCCCAGGACCAGCTCAAGGTCATGACCGAAACCTGCATCGAAACCATCATCGCCACCGCCCGTCAGGAAAAGCCACGGGTAATGGTGATCGACTCCATCCAGACCATTTTCACCGAACAGTTGCAATCCGCCCCGGGCGGGGTGGCGCAGGTGCGTGAAAGTACGGCGCTGCTGGTGCGTTATGCCAAGCAAAGTGGCACAGCGATCTTCCTGGTGGGCCACGTGACCAAGGAGGGCTCGCTGGCAGGCCCGCGGGTGCTGGAGCACATGGTCGATACCGTGTTGTATTTCGAGGGCGAATCCGACGGTCGCCTGCGGCTGCTGCGAGCGGTGAAGAACCGCTTCGGCGCGGTAAACGAGCTGGGCGTGTTCGGCATGACCGACCGGGGTTTGAAAGAGGTCTCCAACCCCTCGGCGATCTTTCTCAATCGCACCCAGGAAGAAGTCCCTGGCAGCGTCGTGATGGCCACTTGGGAAGGTACCCGGCCGATGCTGGTCGAGGTCCAGGCCCTGGTCGATGACAGCCACCTGGCCAACCCGCGCCGCGTCACCCTGGGCCTGGATCAGAACCGTCTGGCCATGCTGCTGGCCGTTCTGCACCGGCATGGGGGCATCCCGACCCACGATCAGGATGTGTTCCTGAACGTGGTGGGCGGTGTGAAAGTGTTGGAAACGGCTTCGGACCTGGCGTTACTCGCTGCGGTCATGTCCAGCCTGCGCAATCGGCCGCTGGCCCATGGCCTGCTGGTGTTCGGGGAAATCGGCCTGTCGGGTGAGGTGCGGCCTGTACCCAGTGGCCAGGAGCGGCTCAAGGAGGCTGCCAAGCACGGCTTCAAGCGTGCCATCGTGCCCAAGGGCAATGCACCCAAGGAGGCGCCTGCAGGGTTGCAGGTCATCGCTGTGACGCGCCTTGAGCAGGCGCTGGATGCCTTGTTCGAATAGTTCACAGGCGAAAAAAAGGGCCGACGATGCGCATCGGCCCGGTACAACACCCACGTGATAGGTCAGTGCTCGGCGACTGCTGCGCGCTTGACCGGCTCACTGCCATGCTCGTCCTGGCCCCTCATCGGCACCTCGTGGCCTTCGGCATCGAACAGCCTGCCATCCTTGAAATAGTCACCGTCGCGCAGTGCGGAGATATCCGAATAGCGAATGGTGCGTTCGTAGCCGGCAGCGAACACCGACTGCTGGTCCGAATTGCCTGCCGTGAAATGGTTGAAGATCAGGTTCAGCAGGATGGCCATGATCGCCGCCGAACTGATGCCTGAGTGGAAGATGGTTTCGAACCAGGTGGGGAACTGGTGATAGAAGGCCGGTGCGGCGATCGGAATCATGCCAAAGCCCAGGGAAGCGGCAACGATGATCAGGTTGACATTGTTCTGGTAGCTGACCTTGGACAAGGTGCGGATGCCGCTGGCTGCCACCGTGCCGAACAACACGATGCCCGCGCCGCCCAGCACGGGGGTAGGCACTGCGGCGATGATGCGCCCCATGATTGGCAGCAAGCCCAGTACGACCAGGATCAGACCGCCGGTGGCCACCACGTAACGGCTGCGCACGCCAGTAACCGCCACCAGGCCGACGTTTTGGGCGAACGCACTTTGCGTGAACGAGCCGAACACCGGTGCCAGGATGCTTGAGGCCATGTCGGCGCGCAGGCCATTGCCCAGGCGCTTGGAGTCGACCTTGGTACCGATGATCTCACCCACGGCCAGGATGTCGGCCGAGGTTTCGACCAGCGTCACCATGATGACGATGCACATCGACAGGATGGCCGCGATGTGGAACTCCGGCATGCCGAAGTGAAAGGGCGTGGGGAAGGCGAAAACAGGGCCTTCGGTAACCTTGCTGAAGTCGGTCATGCCCAGTGCCCAGGCGATCAGCGTACCGACCACCATCGCCAGCAGGATGGACAACCGGGATATCGTCGCGCTACCCAGTTTGCTCAGCAGCAGCACGATGGCAAAGGTAAGCGCCGCCAAGCCGATGTTGGCCATGCTGCCGAAATCAGGTGAGGCACTGTTGCCACCCATTACCCAGCGCGCGGCCACCGGCATCAGCGTCAGGCCGATGGTGGTGATCACGATGCCGGTTACCAGCGGTGGGAAGAACTTGGTGATGCGCGAGAATACCGGGGTGATCAGCAGCCCTATCAGCGAGGCGGCCATTACCGCGCCGAGCACTCCCGGCAGCCCGCCCCCACTTTCACTGCTGAGAATCGCGCCCATGGTGGCGACGCCGGCAAACGACACCCCCTGTACCAAAGGGAGCTGGCAGCCGAAAAATGGCAGACCCAGGGTCTGAAGCAAGGTCGCCAAGCCACCTGCAAACAGCGAAGCGGCGATAAGCATGCCGATTTCTGCGCCATTGAGGCCTGCGGCCTGCCCCAGAATCAAGGGTACGGCGACGATTCCCCCATACATGGTCAACACATGCTGCAGGCCATAGGCCAGGTTGGCACCCAGGCCGAGGTTTTCGTCCTCTGGTCGCTGGGCGGGAGACGTGCTTGTGGACGTAGTCATGGCGCAGGCTCTCTGTTTATTGTTGTGGAGCTACTGTAGTCAGTTATTGCCTACAGGTACTACACAAATTGTATACAATATTTTGATCCAAGCGCCGCAGGGTAAAGCCTCAGGGCGTATGCATCCTTGTTGCAGGAGGCATACCAACCCGAAGCGCTTATGAGAAAAGGGTGTATACAACGATGCCTGCACTAGGCAGGAAGCTGTCTAGATGGACAGGAAAGGACTAACGGTCAAGAAGATAGCCAGCTAATAGATCCTGTTATTCGATCAGTTCGCGCAGCTCACGCATCATTTCGGTGCTGTCAGCAATGTTCAGTTCCACAAGACGGTGCAGGTGGCTCATGGAGTCGATGTCGATGTACAGGCACACGAAGCCCAGCCGCGTGGGTTCTTCATGGCGCAGTTCGACCTGCATTTTCACCCAGGTATCGGCGTCGAGCTGAATAACGGCCTCGTAGTTCTGGGTAGGGTCCGGGGTCCAGTCGGTCGGGCGCTCGACCAACAGGCCTTTGAGGGAGAGATCGATGAGTCTGGCAGGCCAGCGCTGTTCGCCTTGGCGAAGTTCGGCAGGTGCGTCGAAATCGATGCGTTGGAAGCGGCGGCGTTCGGAAGGTGGCGGGGTCATGGCGAGTCCTCATCTGATGTTCAGACTATAGACCAGCCAAGATCCCCGCATTCGTCCCTACGTTACTTGACGATATTCACGTCGCTGCAGTTGTAGAAACCCTCACCTGCAGCGTCATCCCGTTGCCAGCGGGTGTAGACCACGCGTCGGCCAGTGTGCTCCTTGAGATCGACGTCGAACTCGTAGTAGCCATTGACAGGCTGGACATCTCCGATTTCCTGTACCAGCTCCAAGTCATCCCATTTCAAAGGCTGCTGGGTGGGGTTGTAGTCCGGCTTGGACACATAGATTTCCCAGTAGCTGGGGTTGTGCGGCGCCATGATTTTGTAGCGCATGTGGGCTTTGTTGTCGTCATCTTTTTTCCAGTCCTGGACGTGCCAATCGGCAGGGACGTCCAGGCCGCTCTTGTCATTGACCTGCGTGGACTTCGCTTTCGTCTCCGCCAGGCTGTTGCCTGCCGAGCACAGCTGACCATCTGGAATGGCTTTTTTGACAGCCTCCTTATTGCGGAAATCAACGACGTTCTTCGACACCTCATGCCATTGATTGAACTGGTAAACAGCCTGTTGCGCATTGTTGCCGAACTTTTCATACACATGCTGGTAAGCAGCCTTGCACCCAGGGCTTTTGATGTTTGAACCGTCGACTGGCCAGTTGTAGTCACCCTGTTGATAACAGTAGTACTGCCTGGAAACAGGCATCTCCACTGCGCCATGCATCGGCTCCACAGGTGCGGCATTGACGTGCACACTGCCCGCCGCAAGGCTGGCTGCGATGATGAGATGAAGTGAGTTCATGGCGACTTCCTCGCTAGAGTTGGAAGTACCAAGGTCGGTCAATCGGCCCTGGCTCGACAACTGGCAGAACTACCAGGTAGTCGGTAGTGCAGTACCGCTCTACCACGTGAAGTTGCGCTGTAGATCGGCATGCAATTGGAGATGGTAAAGGCGACCAGCAGGCCCTAGACTCAGTGTGCTGACCATTCCAACCTCTCAGCTGGAAGCCAACTATGAACAATAACAACAGCCTGCTACGCCACCTCCCGTGGCTGGTGCTGGCAGTCCTGGGAGCCTGCGCGCTGGGTGTCGTCGCCCTGCGCCGTGGCGAAGCGATCAATGCCTTGTGGATCGTGGTCGCGGCAGTGGCCATTTACCTGGTCGCCTACCGCTATTACAGCCTGTTCATCGCCACCAAGGTGATGCAACTCGATCCGCGCCGCGCCACCCCTGCGGTGCTCAACAATGACGGTCTGGACTATGTTCCAACCAACAAGCACATCCTCTTCGGCCACCACTTCGCGGCCATCGCCGGCGCAGGTCCCTTGGTCGGGCCAGTACTGGCGGCGCAGATGGGCTACCTGCCCGGCACCCTGTGGCTGATTGCCGGTGTGGTACTGGCAGGTGCCGTCCAGGACTTCATGGTCCTGTTCCTGTCCACCCGCCGCAACGGCCGTTCACTGGGCGACATGGTGCGTGAAGAGATGGGCCGCATACCGGGCACCATCGCCCTGTTCGGCTGTTTCCTGATCATGATCATCATCCTCGCGGTGCTGGCGCTGATCGTGGTCAAGGCCTTGGCCGAGAGCCCCTGGGGCATGTTCACGGTGATGGCGACCATCCCGATCGCCATGTTCATGGGCGTCTACATGCGCTATATCCGCCCCGGCCGCATCGGTGAGATTTCCATCATCGGCGTAGTGCTGCTGCTTGCTTCCATCTGGCTGGGCGGCCAGATTGCTGCGGATCCGGTCTGGGGCCCAGCTTTCACCTTTACCGGTGTACAGATCACCTGGATGCTGGTGGGCTACGGCTTCGTCGCCGCCGTGCTGCCGGTCTGGCTGGTGTTGGCCCCGCGTGACTACCTGTCGACCTTCCTCAAGATCGGCACCATCGTGGGCCTTGCCATCGGCATCCTGATCATCGCCCCTGAGCTCAAGATGCCAGCGTTGACCCAGTTCACCGATGGCACCGGCCCGGTCTGGAAGGGCACGCTGTTCCCGTTCCTGTTCATCACCATCGCTTGTGGCGCGGTATCGGGGTTCCATGCCCTGATCTCGTCGGGCACCACGCCCAAGCTGCTGGATAACGAAACCAACGCCCGCTACATCGGCTACGGTGGCATGCTGATGGAATCGTTCGTGGCGATCATGGCCATGGTCGCGGCTTCGGTGATCGAGCCGGGCGTGTATTTCGCCATGAACAGCCCGGCTGCCGTGGTAGGTGCAGACACGGTTTCGGTGGCGCAGACGGTCAGCAGCTGGGGCTTCTTGATTACGCCTGAGCAGCTTGAGGCGGTTGCCCGTGACATTGGCGAGCACACCATTCTGGCCCGCGCCGGCGGTGCGCCGACATTGGCCGTGGGTATCGCGCAGATTCTTCACCAAGTGTTGCCAGGCGAGAACACCATGGCGTTCTGGTACCACTTCGCCATTTTGTTCGAGGCCTTGTTCATCCTCACCGCCGTGGACGCCGGTACTCGTGCCGGGCGCTTCATGTTGCAGGATTTGCTGGGCAGTTTCGTGCCGGCGCTCAAGCGCACCGAGTCGTGGGGCGCGAACCTGCTGGCTACTGCCGGTTGCGTGGCCATGTGGGGCTACTTGCTCTATCAAGGCGTGATCGACCCACTCGGGGGTATCAACACCCTGTGGCCGCTGTTCGGCATTTCCAACCAGATGCTGGCCGGTATCGCATTGATGCTGGGCACCGTGGTGCTGATCAAGATGAAGCGCCAGCGCTACATCTGGGTCACCCTGCTGCCAGCCACCTGGTTGCTGATCTGCACCACGGCGGCCGGCCTGATCAAGCTGTTCGATCCCAACCCAGCCGTGGGTTTCCTGGCCTTGGCCAAGAAATACAGCACCGCGCTGGACGCTGGGCAGGTACTGGCACCGGCCAAGGACATCGGGCAGATGCAGCACGTGATCTACAACGCTTATACCAACGCCGGGCTGACCATCCTGTTCCTGCTGGTGGTGTTCAGCATTCTGTTCTTCGCGATCAAGGTGGGTTACGCCGCCTGGGGTCGCAAAGAGCGGACCGACAAGGAAACCCCGTTCCAGGCACTGCCTGACGCTTGAGAGGACTGCTGCGATGTTCAATGACCTGGGTCGGCTGGGCAAATACCTGGGGCAGGCTGCACGCCTTATGGTGGGCATGCCTGATTACGACAATTACGTCGAACACATGAACAAAACGCATCCGGACAAACCGGTCATGACGTACGAAGCGTTCTTCCGAGAGCGCCAGGAAGCGCGTTATGGTGGCAAGTCCGGGCCCAAATGCTGTTAAGCCACAAGCGTTGAGCTGTACCGGCCTCACTGTCGGCAGCCTGCGTTCATCGACCAGCCTGCTCCCCTTGGGGGCAGCCACTGGCGGTCAACGCAGGCCTGTCGCGGTGGGGCCTGTGTTTTTTCCGAACAGGAGATGTTCTGCGTGCAGACCCCGATTCCCGTAACCGTACTGACCGGCTTTCTCGGTGCCGGCAAGACCACGCTGCTCAAGCACATGCTCAAGGCCGAGCATGGCCTGAGGCTGGCCGTGATCGAAAACGAGTTCAGCGAAGCAGGCATCGACAGCCAGTTGCTCGGCGACGAGCCGGTGCAGGTCATGACCCTGGCCAACGGCTGTGTGTGCTGCAGCATTCATGGCGACCTTACCCGTGCTCTGTTCCTGCTGCTGGAGCGGCTCGACGCTGGCGAAATCGCCTTTGATCGGCTGGTGATCGAGTGCACAGGGTTGGCCGACCCTGCGCCAGTGGCACAAACGTTCTTCATCGACGAAGAGCTGCGCGAGCGGTACATCCTGGACGGCATCATCACCCTGGTCGACGCCGCCCATGCCGACGTCCATCTGACCCAGACCATCGCCCAGGCCCAGGTGGGCTTTGCCGATCGCCTGCTGCTGAGCAAGACCGACCTGGTGGAGCCGGCCACCGTGCAAGCCCTGCGCGAGCGCCTGGCCCGCATCAATGGGCGGGCAGCCCTGCATGTGGTCGAACAAGGCTGCATCGACCTGGGTGCACTGCTCGATGTACGCGGCTTCAACCTCAACCCAGACCTGGGCGTCAACCTCAAACCCACCCTGCGTCCAGTGCTCAAACCCGCCACCCCGGACCGTATCGCCACCTTGGTGTTGCGCACCGACAAGGCGCTGGATATCGACCGCCTCAGCGACTTCATGAATGGCCTGTTGGAAACCCATGGCACGCAGTTGTTGCGTTACAAGGGCGTGCTCAATATCGCGGGCGAGGACCGCAAGCTGGTGTTCCAGGGCGTGCTCAAGCTCTACGGGTTCGACTGGGACGCTGAATGGGCAGAGGCCGAACCGCGCGAGAGCGTCATGGTGTTCATTGCCGACGACCTTCCCGAAGCTACGATTCGGGCCGGCTTCGAGGCGCTGACGGCCGAGTGACGGGCTGAGCCTGGGCGCCGAACCAACCCGGCCAGGAGCTTCGATGGCGGGTGTGCTGCTCCACGCAAGGGATCAGGCGCTGGGCCAGCACGTCGGTTTGCCGCACCGCCTTGGCCGTGCGGTACTTGGCACTGTGGATGCACTCACGATCGCCAAACTCGCACCGGTTCAACGTGGTACCGCCGCAGGGCCCGTTCGCCAGGCCCTTGGGGCAGGTCTCGGGGCAGGTGTACAAGGTGTCTTCAAGGCGGCAACGACCGCAGGTGTCGCAGCCAAGCAGGGGCCGCTTTACGGCCCGCTCCAGGATGTGCAGCACCTGGGCGCCCAGGCCTGTCGTCCACATCGGCTGGCGAACCGCCCACCCGAACAGCTGACTCACCGGATTGCTACGGCTGAACAGCAGGCCATGCATGCCATGCATGGCGTGGTAGCGGGCTTTCTGCGCAAACGAGGCCACGACACGTGACTCTCCCTCGCGCCACGCCGCCTGCGGTGGATGAAACGTCACCGCCGGTAGGCCAGGCATTTGCCAGCTGGCCTGCCAAGCAGGCGCCCATTGCTCCAGCGTGGTCACGTGCGCCTGCCAGTGCTCAAGGCGTGCCTCCAAGGCAAGCAGCTGGCTGGGCTCATGAATGCCCGACAGGTGCACGCCGGCGTAGCCCATCAGCTTCACCCCAATGACCTGCAGGGCCAGGCGGTCGATGCTGCGCGCCTGGGCAAAGGCCTTGGATTGCGCCGTCTCGGCTTCCAGCATTTGCCGCATCGACGGGGTGACGGTCACGCCTGCGACATGATCGAGCATGCCCGCGCGGCCTTGGGTAAGGCTCATGAGACAGGCCAGCAGGGGTTTAGGCGCGCGTTGGCGGCGCATCCAGTGCATGGCCTCCTGATGCTTGGCGGCATCGAAACCTAGCTGCAGGATGAAAAAGTCGGCACCGGCTGCCAATTTCTTTTCAGCCTTCAGGTACTGAGCGGCACCTTCCTCCTCTCGGTACTTGAACGGGTTGAGTGCTGCGCCCAGCCACCAGTGTGGATAGGCCTGGCGGGCGATCTGCAACGCTGCGACCGATTCCAGGTACCGCACCGGGCGCTCGCCTGGCGTATGGCCTGGCAGGCGATCCCCTGTCAGCATCAGCAGCTGGTGCTGGCCTGCAGCGTCCATGCGCCGCATCTGGGCGAGCAAATGGTGGCGCTCCCGGTCCTTGCCGGAGAAGTGAGGCAGGGCGGGCACCGGGTGCTCGAAACAGGCCAAGGCGTCCAGGGGAGACATGTCAAGCGGGCTGCTCACTCGGTCACCGATGGCAAGTGTCATCGGCCAGCCACACACTTGCCCACGGGCCATTATTGCGTCCATCGCCGCAAAACGCTCTGCTGACGGTTTGGGGACGAACTCCATGACGCAAGCGAATTGCTGCTCTTGCAGGGCGGTTTTGAGCACGCTCATGACGGACACCGGGTGTTGGCAGGCTGGCATTGTGCGCCAGCCCTGCGAGCGGGTCATGCCCGGGTGCGCAGGGCACTGATCTGATCAAGACATGGCAATGAGCCGCGGGCGCGCCCAATGTGAGTGAACATGAGAAAAACTTGGGTTGATCTCAAATTTATTGAGTTTGTTTCAAACGCCAATCGATCTGAAAATGCCGCCATCATTTCTGCACACTGGGGAACACACATGGCACTGGCGCATAACCTGGGCTTTCCACGCACGGGCAACGACCACGCGCTGCGCGCACGTCATTGGCAAATGCAGAAAGACGCCGGGATCGAGCTGTTGCCTGTGGGCGATGTGGACTGGCAGGGTGGGGCCGTGCGCGACCCTCGCACGCCAGTGACGCAGCCTTTCACCCAGCTTGCCGATCAGCTGCTGAAGGAAGTGGCCCAGGCCAGTGCGCTTGGCCACACCGTCAAACCTGTTCTTGTCGGCCCTTTGACCTATTTGTGGCAAAGCGCGGCGCAAGACGGGCACAGCCTGGTGCTGGAATGTGTAGACGAACTGCTTCCGCACTATGACGACGTTCTCAATCGTCTGGCCGAACTAGGCGTGCAGTGGGTGCAGATCGATGAGCCGATCCTTGCCCAGGCGCTGCCGCAGGACTGGAAAAACGCCTACGAGCGGGTTTACAACATTCTGCAGCGTGCCCCGTTGAAGAAGCTGATCGCGACATGGGCCGGTGGCTTGCAGGGCAACCTTGGCCTGGCCGCGAACTTGCCGGTGGACGGCTTGCACATCGACCTGGTGAGTGACCCTGAACAGCTGACGACCACCCTGGACCGTCTGCCTGCCTACAAGGTGCTGTCGCTGGGCCTGGTCGATGCAGAAAACGATGCCCAGCATGCCCTGGACAGCAAGTGGCACTGGCTGTGTGAAGCCAATGAGCGTCTGGGGGAGCGACTGTGGATCGGTACGGCCTGTTCACTGCTGCACAGCCCGCTGGGCGTCGCCGTGCAGGCCTGTGAGGATGTCGCCCGGCTGGCCAAGGCGCTCAATGACCCGATCAAGGCGACGCCACCCACGTTCGATGCCCTGCAGGTGGCCAGCGCCTGATCGTGCATGGCAGGTGCCGCTGCGCACTGGCGTGCTTAGCGGCCCCGGGTGCCCGTGGCTCGGTTGATCAGCGCTCGATCGCCAGGGCCACGCCTTGTCCACCACCGATACACAGCGTGGCCAGGCCTTTCTTGGCATCGCGCTTGATCATCTCGTGCAGCAAGGTGACCAGCACGCGGCATCCGGATGCACCGATGGGATGACCCAGCGCAATCGCCCCACCGTTCACGTTGACCCGCGAAGCATCCCACGCAAGCACCTTGCCAACCGCCAGCGCCTGGGCCGCAAACGCCTCGTTGGCTTCGATCAGATCCAGGTCGGCCAAGTGCCAGCCTGCCTTGCCCAGGCAGCGTTCAGTCGCAGAGACAGGGGCGATCCCCATTACGGCAGGGTCGACTCCAGCGCTGGCATAGGCCGTGATCCTGGCCAGCACGGGCAAGCCCAATGCCTGGGCCTTTTCAGCGTTCATCAGCAGCACTGCCGCAGCCCCATCGTTGAGGCTGGAGGCATTCCCTGCCGTCACGCTGCCATCCTTCTTGAAGGCAGGACGCAGTTTGGCGAGGGATTCGACCGTGGTGTCCGAGCGTGGCTGTTCGTCCTGGGCGAAAACCTTGGGCTCGCCTTTTTTCTGGGGCAGCAAGATCGGGGTGATTTCAGCCTCGAAGCGGCCAGCGGCGATGGCTGCCACCGCCTTGCGCTGCGACTCGGCCGCAAAAGCGTCCTGCTGTTCGCGGCTCAGCCCGTATTCTTGCACCAGGTTTTCGGCAGTGATGCCCATGTGGTAATCGTTGAACGCGTCCCACAGGCCGTCGCTGATCATGCTGTCGATCAACTGACCATGGCCCATGCGCTGGCCGGTGCGGGCAGAAGGCATGACATAAGGGGCGAGGCTCATGTTTTCCTGGCCGCCGGCGATCACCACCTCGGCATCGCCGCAGCGAATGGCCTGGGCGCCCAGGTGCAGTGCCTTGAGCCCCGAGCCGCAGACCTTGTTCAGGGTCAAGGCAGGCACGCTGAACGGCAGGCCTGCCTTGATGGCTGCCTGACGAGCAGGGTTCTGCCCGGCGCCGGCCGTCAGCACCTGGCCCATGATCACCTCGTCGACCTGCGCCGGATCCAGCCCGGTTTGCTCCAACAGACGCTTGATCACGGCTGCCCCCAGGTCGACGGCCGGGACGCCAGCCAGGGCGCCCTGGAAGCTGCCGATGGCGGTGCGGGTCGCGGCGACGATCACCACTTCGTTCATGTTGTTGTTCTCCGTCTGAAGGTGAGGGCACCCAGCATCGGCGCATTTTGCTCATTTGTTAAGTTTGTTTTTGTTGCCTATTGATAGGAAAACCGAATCAATGCCTAGGCGCAGGAAGAGGGCGTCCGGACAGGGCGCTCTGTCGCCAGTCGGCCACCGATTTTGCATCGCTGCGCTCAACCCTTAAGATGTGTCGCCTGACCTGCGGGGTGAGTCTTACCCCTCAGTCCACTTTTGAAAACGCCCTGCGTGGCGTTATCGTGCATAAACCAGACGAGGTACAGACATTGGCCATCATTCATCCTAAGGTCCGCGGTTTCATCTGCACCACGACTCATCCCAAGGGCTGCGAGCTCAACGTCCGTGACCAGATCGAAGCCACCCGCAAACGGGGCGTACGCGAGGATGGTCCGAAGAAGGTGTTGGTCATCGGTGCCTCCAGTGGCTACGGCCTGGCGGCGCGCATCACTGCCGCCTTCGGTTTCAAGGCCGACACCCTGGGCGTGTTCTTCGAAAAGCCAGGCACCGAAACCAAAGCCGGCACCGCCGGCTGGTACAACGCGGCGGCGTTCGACAAGTTCGCCAAGGCCGAGGGCCTGTACAGCAAGTCGATCAACGGTGACGCCTTCTCCGACGAAGCGCGGGCCAAGGTCATCGAGCTGATCAAGAACGACATGGGCGGCAAGGTCGACCTGGTCATCTATTCGCTCGCCTCACCGGTGCGCAAGCTGCCACAGACAGGCGAACTGGTGCGCTCGGCGCTCAAGCCGATTGGCCAGCCGTACAAGTCGACGGCCATCGACACCAACAAGGACGCCATCATCGAGGCCAGCATCGAGCCGGCCACCGAGCAGGAAATCGCCGACACCGTGACCGTCATGGGTGGCCAGGACTGGCAGCTGTGGATCGATGCCCTGGCCGGTGCCGATGTGCTGGCCGAAGGCGCCCGCACCGTCGCCTTCAGCTACATCGGCACCGAAATCACCTGGCCCATCTACTGGCACGGCGCCCTGGGCAAGGCCAAGCAGGACTTGGACGACACTGCCCTGCGCCTGGACCAGAAGCTGGCGGCTGACGTGAAGGGCGGCGCCAATGTGGCTGTGCTCAAGTCGGTCGTGACCCAGGCCAGCTCGGCCATCCCGGTGATGCCGCTGTACCTGTCGATGGTGTTCAAGATCATGCAGGAGAAGGGCGTCCACGAAGGTACCCAGGATCAGCTCGATCGCATGTTCCGTGACCGTATGTATCGCACCGACGGCGCGCCAGCGCAGGTCGACGAGAAAGGCCGTCTGCGCCTGGACGACTGGGAACTGCGCGATGACGTGCAGGACGCCTGCAAGGCCATGTGGCCACAGGTGACTACCGAGAACCTGTTCGAGCTGACCGACTATGCCGGTTACAAGAAGCAGTTCCTGAACCTGTTCGGCTTCGAGCGCACTGACGTCGACTACGACGCAGATGTGGCGACCGACGTGCAGTTCGATTGCGTCCAGCTGTAATCGAGCGCTCAGAGTTCAGATTACCGGGGCTGCCAGGCAGCCCCGGTATTCATGCTGCGATGCCGACCTCCAGGGCGCAGTCCACTCGATGGCAGCCCCTCATCAAGCCTTGCGCGACAGCGGCAGTGTCTCGAACTTGACGCCTGCCAGGCCATACGCGATCAGCGCACGGATATTCCCATGGTCATGGCCCTCGGGTGTGGCCTGCACATCTCGATAATGCTCGCCAAAAGCCAGCAGCGCTTCACGATCACTCAATCCCTCGAGCAACGCCAGGCCCAAGGTCTTGCATGAACCTTCGTTCTGCCCGGCTGCGTTTTCGACGTCACCGTTGCTGAAGGCCCGGGGCTGATAGGCATAGTGTTCGGCAATGAATGCCAGGGTGTCAGCGAACACATGTTCACCACTGTCCAGGCTGGCGCGCAGGGTAGTCAGATCAGTCACGGGGTTTTCCTTGTTCGAATGCGGCCTGCTGCTGGGGGCTGGCCTCTTTCTGGTACTGGGCCTTCCACTCGCCGTAAGGCATGCCGTAGACGGCTTCGCGCGCCTCGTCCAGGCTCAGGTCCAGCTGGCGCTCGTCGGCTGCCGCCTTGTACCACTTGGACAGGCAGTTGCGGCAGAACCCGGACAGGTTCATCAGGTCGATGTTCTGCACGTCGGTGCGTGAACGCAGGTGTTCCACGAGCCGGCGGAAAGCGGCGGCTTCCAGTTCGAGCTGTTGCTGTGGGGTCATGGGCTTCTCTCAAATGATGCGGTTTTTCAGGTGGCGGCCACCATTGATGACCACTTGGCTGCCGGTGCTGTACTGACTGGCAAGCAGGTACTTGACCGTCTCGATCAGCGGCCCGGCGCCCGGTTCGAATTCCAGCAGTGCCTTCTTCAGTGTCTGTTGGCGATAGGCTTCGTCGCCGCCCTCCTTGAGGATCAGCAGCCCAGGCAGAATACCGTTGACGTGCACCGTGGGCGCGTACTTTTCGGCGAACGACAACACCATGTTCTGCAGCGCGGCCTTGGTGGCGGCATAGCCGATGTGGCTTTTGCTGCCGCGCGAGGATGTCTCGTCGCAGACGTGGATGATGTCAGCCTTGTCGACCTTGGCCAACAGCTCGCCCAAGGCCAGGTTGAGATGATAGGGCGCTTCGACATGAAGGCGGAACATAGTCTCGAGGTTGGCCAGGCCATCGTCGAGCCACAGCGAAGCGTTGTGGATGACGGCGCGCAGGCCATCGTAATGGCTGTAGAGGTAGTCGACCAATGCCTGGCGATCGGCCACCTGGCACAAGTCTGCCGTGAACGGGATGATGTTGGGGTGTGGCGATTGCGGCTGGACGCTGCGGCTGGCACTGACCACCGTATGGCCGGCCTGGGCCAGTTCCATGGCCAGGGCCAGCCCGACGCGTTGGCTGGCTCCGGTTATCAGGATAGGGCTGTTCATGTTCGGGGCGGTCAACTGTATCTGTCGAGGGTTGCCGCCCAGCATACCCCAACTGCCCAGCGCGTGTGAGGCCTGCGCCTACCGGCTACGCCAGGCGTGTTCACGTGTTGACGAACCCTGCAGCCAGCCCGCCAGCAGGTGCGTTGAAAGGGGGATGAACAGGTACACCATCAGGGGGGTGAGCGCCAGGGTGCTCACAAGCACGCGTGGCAACAGGTCCATGCCTGCCAACCAGTGACCGAACAGCATATTGAAAGCCAGTGACACCGGAAAGAACGCCAGCCAGATCGCCGTGGCCTGCTTCCAACGGGGTGGTTTACGCACCAAGGCAGTGCCGAACCAGTCGTTTATGCCACTGACCCGTGCCTCTCTGGGGCGCTCGAACAGCCCGTTGCCCCGCTTGAGCCAGGCGCGCCGGGAAGCCGAATGTTCCCAGGCATGCAGGGTCGGCTCGTCACTGAAGCGGAAGATGATCTGAAACTCATCGCCGTCGCGCGGCGGTGCGAGAATCCCTGAGCCCAGGTAGCCGGGGAAGTCGGTGGCCAGCTGTTCGCCCTCATGGAGCCAGGCCAGCAAGTCTTCGTAGCGGCCGTCGGCGGCGCGCCGCGACACCATCAAGGTGACGGGGGATCTAGACATCGTGTATCTCCTGACGACGAGGCTGGCGGGTAGCTGGCCCCTTGGCTGTGTCGGCCGGGGTGGTGGTCGACTCAGTTAGGCATGCAAGAAGTGGGCGCGGATTATGGCGTATCGCCCGGGCAGGCGTAAGTCATAGGGTGGGTAAACACGGCGCGTTCGTCGGGTGTGGGCTTCAGCCGGGCATTTGCGTATGCAACTCAGGGTGAGCCAGCCGGTGCTTGTGGAGAATGAAATCGCGCAGGCGTTCGATGTCTTCCTGGGCAGTGCCACTCAGGTCATAAGCGGCCTTCGATCCGTCGATACGCCGGCCGAGCTTGCCATGAAGCTCGATTGGGCAGACCCCGTCCGGGGCGAATCGGAGCGTGAAGACATCAGGGGCGTCAGGTAGGTCGCGCACTTGCACAAGCACACCTTTGACAGAAATGTCACACACCCAGAGCCCGCTGTCGTCACCATGGGCGTCGAGCAGCGCACAGGGCGGATCAAGGGTCAGTCGCCAGGGTCGCAGCCTGGGGCCTATCTCGAAAATGTCGGGCGCGCCCAGTTGCAATTGCAGCGTATGGAACTCGTCTTCGATCAGCTGCAGCGGAATGCTGATTTGCTGGTTGTCGACATGGGCCTGCAAGGTGACTTGCTCATGCGCGACCAGGCGCGTCAACAGGCCCTGGATGCGGCTGTCCCCATTGACCAGGAGGCTCGTCATGGCTTCGGCCATGTCGAACTGCGGGGAGTGCTGGACATCCTGGATATAGTCCAGCTCATCCTGGGTCAAAAGCGTGTCGGGGGGCATCTTGAAACTCGATGTGGAGGGTTCTACAACCCAGTTGACTCCAAAAAACAACCGGGGTTCAGGTCTGGTCACCGGCTTTCTGACGAACGCGCAGCTCGGCCAATTCGCGTTCCATTTCCACTTGCCGGGTAACGTCCTTCTGAATGCCGATGAAGTACAGGCGCTGGTCAGCCGCATGCCTTAGCGGGGTAATCGAAAGCTCGTTCCAGAACGCGGTGCCATCCTTGCGGTAGTTACGCAGCACTTCACGGCAGGCCCGGCCCTCTGCCAACGCCTTGCGGATGCGCGCGCGGCCCAGTTGGTCGCGGTCGTCTCCCTGCAGGAATCGGCAGTCCTGGTACAGGATTTCATCTCGGCTGTAGCCGGTTAGGCGCTCGAAAGCCGCGTTCACGTAGATGAGGATGGTGTCGTCGCCTTCCTGTTCGGCGACCACGATACCGTCGTCCGAGGCATCGACCATCGATTGCAGCAACTGCGCAGTGATCATGTGTAGGTCATGCAGTGAAGGGATGAGGGCCACGGGCATTACCACGGCCTTGTGCCAGCGCTGGGTGCTAGTATCCTACGATTTCACTCAGTATCGGAAACCTTTTCCCTGATGAAAGTCGTCATTATTTCCGGATCGGTGTACGGCACCGCCGAAGAAGTCGCCCGTCACGCCGAATCGCTGCTCAAGGCTGCTGGCCTGGAGGCCTGGCACGCCAACCGAGCCTCTTTGCCCGACCTGCAGGCGTTCGGCCCGCAGGCAGTGCTAGCGGTGACCTCCACCACCGGCATGGGCGAGCTGCCCGACAACCTCATGCCCCTCTACAGCGCCTTTCGCGACACCCTGCCGGCCGCCTGGCGTGGCCTGCCGGGTGCAGTCATCGCCTTGGGCGATTCCAGTTATGGCGATACGTATTGCGGCGGCGGCGAACAGATGCGCGAACTGTTTGCCGAACTTGGCGTGCACGAGGTGGTGCCCATGCTGCGGCTCGATGCCAGCGAGAGCGTGACACCGGAAACCGATGCCGAGCCGTGGCTGGCTGAACTGGCCCAGGCACTGAATGCCTGACGTTTTGCAGGACGGGAACGCAGCCGGCAACCAGGCAGGCTGCGCCTACCGCTGGTGCAGGTGACTCGCTCAGTCATCAAGCTGGCTGGCAACGCAAGTTCAAGCGCCTCGGCCGCTGGCTAGACTGTGTCTCGACATAGAGAGCACATGCAAGTGCCGAGGTGACATGCAATGACAGCAGCCTTGCCCTATCGCGTCCATATTCCTTAACCCGGTGCCTTCCGATGCCCATGGCCGAAATTCCATTGTGCGTCTGGCGTACCCGGGGACAGAGTTTCACATTCCGGGGCCAGAGCATCCGCTACTGGACCGCAGGGCAAGGAACGCCCCTGCTTTTGCTACATGGTTTTCCTACAGGGAGCTGGGACTGGCATTACCTGTGGGGGCCTCTGGCCCAGCGCTATCGGGTGGTGGCCTGCGACATGCTAGGGTTCGGCGATTCGGCCAAACCGGTTGATCACGTCTATAGCCTGATGGAGCAGGCCGACTTGCAGCAGGCCTTGCTGGCTCACCTGCAGATCGAGCAGCCGGTGGATGTGCTGGCTCATGACTACGGCGGTAACGTGGCTCAGGAACTGCTGGCTCGGCATCATGAACAGCGTGCCAGTATCGCCAGCTGCGTCTTTCTCAACAGCGGCCTGTTTCCTGAAGGCTGTCGCATGCTGCTGCTGCAGAAGCTGCTGCTAAGCCACCTGGGGTGGTTGGTGGCGCGTTCGTTCAGCCGTGATGACTTGGTGCGTCACCTGACCCGTGTCTACGGGCCGTGTACCCACCCGAGCGAAAGCGTGCTCGACGACTTCTGGAGCATGCTGGCTGCCAATCGCGGCACGCGCGTGCTGCACAGGCTTGCCGGTTACGTGCCTGAACGCATGCGCCACCGTGATCGCTGGACACAGGCGCTGCAAGGGACGGTGCCGTTGCGTCTGATCGCTGGCGCAGTCGATCCCCTTTATGGCGCGCACATGGTCGAACACTACCGTCGGCACGTACCGACCGCCGATGCCGTGCTGTTGCAGGGTATTGGTCATCATCCGCATACCGAAGCGCCGCAACAGGTGTTGCGTCATTACCTGGCGTTCAGGGAGCCCGCCCAGGCGTTCGGCTTGCTCAAGGTGGCCCAGTCCTGACCCGTTGAAGCGGCAACCAGGCCCTTGAGCACTAAATCGCAGGCAAAAAAAACCGCTGCCTTTCGCAGCGGTCAATCGAGACGTCAGATCAAGGAGCTTCAAAATCTACGTCGATACACCTGGCTGACACCGCGAGCGGGGGGAGAGCCCTCGGTGGCAGCCAGTGATCCGATAATAAGCAATTGAATCCGCTGGAAAAACCGCATACGGCGACATTCACCGTTACATACCAGGCAACAGTCTGCAGTACTCAAGGCGCTGGGCAGTGCCCCATGCGCCAGCTTGTCTCGCGCGTGGCAGCCAGTAGCCGCTGCGCCGCAGGGCCTTGTTCATCGGCCTGGAACATCGACGTGGGCCCCACCACCGTCATCACCGCAGCGATCTGCCCCATGGCGTTGAAGATCGGTGCTGACAGCGCATCCACACCCGGCATCAGCAGCCCGTGGATGTGGTGCAGGCCGCGTTCACGTATACCTGCCAGTACCTGCTGATAATCATCAGGCCGCTGCTTGAGCTGGGTCAGCTCGCGCGCCATCAGGTCCACGGTTTCCCGCTCAGGCAAATGGGCCGCGAACACCAGCCCGGTGGACGAGGTCAGCAGCGGCAATACCGAGCCGATCTGCGTCACCACGGTGACGGCGCGCACGGCCGGTTCGATGCTTACCACGGTCGCCCCCTGGTTGCCCCACACCGCAATGAAGCAACTCTCGTTCAATTCATCACGCAGCTGGGAGAGCGGCAACGCGGCGACTTTCAGTACATCGATGCTGCCCAGCGCGGCCATGCCCACGCGCAATGCTTCGCGCCCCAGACCGTAATGATTGGTGGCCGCATTCTGTTCGGCGAACCCGCTGGCAATCAAGGCTTGCAGGTAACGATGCACCTTGCTCGCCGGCATCTGGACATGCTCTGCGAGCCTGGACAGTGACGTAGAAGGCGAGAGTTCGGCCAATGCCTTGAGGATGTCGGTGCCCACCTCGGCTGAGCGGACCTTCTGCTTGCCGTTGTCGGTAGGGGAGCTGGCTTTGGCCATCGGTAGGATCATCCGCGAGTCATCGAGTCGCGCCTTTATAGCTTGACGCCTGGCGCAGAGCAAATTACGTTATTCGTAATCTGATTACGATAAAAACAATGCAGATGCGCCGCCGTTCCCTCGGGCAGCAGCAACTGCTCCCACAGGCCGCCCCGGCCCGGAGGCATCGATGAATCGCGACCCTGCACCTGACCTTCACTACCTCAGCGGTTTCGGCAACGAATTCACCAGCGAAGCGTTGCCAGGCGCATTGCCGGTCGGGCAGAACTCGCCTCAGAAAACTCCCTATGGGCTCTATGCCGAGCTGCTCTCCGGCACAGCGTTCACCATGGCCCGTCATGAGCTGCGCCGCACCTGGATGTACCGCATCCGGCCGTCGGCCGCTCACCCGCGTTTCGAGCGCCTTGCGCGCCAGCCTCTGAGCGAGGCGTTGGGTACGATCACGCCCAACCGCCTGCGCTGGAACCCGCAGCCCATCCCGCAAACGCCGACCGACTTCATCGAGGGTTGGGTGCCCATGGCGGCCAATGGCCCTGCTCATGCGCCTGGCGGTGTGAGCATCTACATCTACTGCACCAACCGCTCCATGGAGCGCGTGTTCTTCAACGCCGACGGCGAGCTGTTGCTGGTGCCTGAGCAAGGTCGCCTGCGCATCGCCACCGAGCTGGGTGTCATGCAGGTCGGCCCGCTTGAAATTGCAGTGATTCCCCGCGGCATGAAATTTCGCGTCGAGCTGGTCGATGCCCAGGCGCGTGGCTACCTTGCCGAAAACCACGGCGCGCCCCTGCGCCTGCCGGACCTGGGGCCCATCGGCAGCAATGGCCTGGCCAACCCTCGCGATTTCGAAACGCCGGTGGCCGCTTATGAACAAACCACCGGGCCGGTGCAGCTGGTACAGAAATTCCTGGGGGAGCACTGGGCATGTGAACTCCAGCATTCGCCGCTGGACGTGGTGGCCTGGCACGGCAGCAACGTGCCTTACAAATACGACCTGCGCCGCTTCAATACTTTGGGCACCGTCAGCTTCGACCACCCGGACCCCTCGATCTTCACCGTGCTCACCTCACCGACCAGTGTGCACGGCCTTGCCAACATGGACTTCGTGATCTTCCCGCCGCGCTGGATGGTGGCCGAGAACACCTTCCGTCCACCGTGGTTCCACCGCAATCTGATGAACGAGTTCATGGGGCTGATCGACGGTGCCTACGATGCCAAGGCCGAAGGCTTCGTGCCCGGTGGCGCCTCCCTGCACAGCGTCATGAGCGCCCATGGCCCGGATGCCGAGACGTGCGACAGGGCCATCGCCGCCGAGCTTGCCCCGCACAAGATCGAGAACACCATGGCGTTCATGTTCGAGACCAGCCAGGTGCTGCGCCCGAGCCAGTACGCCATGGCCTGCCCGCAGTTGCAGACCGACTACGACAGCTGCTGGGCCACCTTGCCCAGCACCTTCAACCCGAACCGGAGATAACCCATGAACCAACACGCTATCGCCCGCAGTTGGGTGAGCCATGCCAATGGGCACAGTGACTTCCCGCTGCAGAACCTGCCCTTGGGTATCTTCAGTCGTGGCAGCGAGGCCAGACGCTGTGGCGTGGCCATCGGCGATGCCATCCTCGACCTTGAGGCGGTGCTGGGCTTGGGTTTGTTCGAAGGTCAGGCCAAGGCGGCGGTACTCGCTACGCAGGGCGGCACCTTGAATGGGTTCTTCGCACTGGGGCGCGGAGCGCGCGTGGCGCTGCGTGAACGGCTGCTCGAGTTGCTCGGTGAGCAGTCCGAGCACCAGGCAATGCTGGAAGGGGCGCTTTACCCCGCCAGCACTTGCCAGATGCACGTGCCGGCCCAGATCGGCGATTACACCGACTTCTACGTGGGCATCGAGCACGCCCGCAACATCGGCAAGTTATTCCGCCCCGACAACCCCTTGCTTCCCAACTACAAGTACGTGCCCATCGGCTATCACGGCCGTGCATCGACCATTCGCCCCTCCGGGACGGATGTTCGCCGGCCCAAGGGCCAGACATTGCCCGCCGGGCAGAGCGAACCGAGCTTCGGCCCGTGTGCGCGGCTGGACTACGAGCTGGAGCTGGGCATCTGGATCGGGCAGGGCAATGACATGGGCCAGGCCATCCCCATCGGCGATGCCGCCGAGCACATCGCGGGCCTGTGCCTGCTCAACGACTGGTCGGCGCGAGACATCCAGGCGTGGGAATACCAGCCACTGGGGCCGTTCCTGTCCAAAAGCTTCGTGACCACGATTTCGCCCTGGGTCGTCACGGCCGAGGCGCTGGCGCCCCTGCGCTGCGCTCAGCCGGCCAGGCCGCAAGGGGATCCCCAGCCGCTGTCCTACCTGCTCGACAAGCGTGATCAGGCAGCCGGTGCATTCGACATCGAACTGGAGGTGCTGCTGCTCACCGAACGCATGCGGGAGGAGGGGGCTACGCCGCACCGCCTGGCCCTGAGCAACACCCGCAGCATGTACTGGACGGTGGCCCAGCTGGTGGCGCACCACAGTGTCAACGGTTGCCAGTTGCAACCCGGCGACCTGTTCGGTTCCGGCACCCTGTCAGGTGCCACCCCAGGGTCCTATGGCAGCTTGCTGGAAATCACCGAGGGCGGTAAGCACCCGGTGGAGTTGCCCAATGGCGAAGTGCGCAAGTTTCTGGAGGACGGCGACGAAGTCATCCTGCGGGCACGGGGTGTGTGCGACGGTGAGGTGAGCATCGGGTTCGGCGAGTGCCGTGGCCGGGTCATCGCGGCCAACTGAGGAGCGCAGGCATGGAGCTGTATACCTATTACCGTTCCACCTCGTCCTACCGGGTGCGGATTGCCTTGGCCCTCAAAGGGCTGACCTTCCGTGCACTGCCCGTCAATCTGCTGCAAGGCGAGCATCGGCAAGCCGGTTACCTGGGTATCAATCCCCAGGGCCGGGTACCCACCCTGCGTACAGACGGTGGCGAGCTGCTGGTGCAATCCCCAGCGATCATCGAGTACCTGGAAGAGGCCTACCCGCAGCCCGCCCTGCTACCGGAAGGTGCAGCGCAGCGCGCCCAGGCCCGCGGGGTGGCGGCGATCATCGGCTGCGACATCCACCCCCTGCACAACGTCAGCGTGCTCAACCGCTTGCGTGAAGCGGGCCAGGATGAAGTGCAGATCAACCAATGGATCGGTCATTGGATAAACCAGGGGCTGGGGGCTGTCGAGCAGGTGATCGGCGAGGGTGGGTATTGCCTGGGCGATACCCCTGGCCTGGCGGATGTCTACCTGATACCGCAGCTTTATGCCGCCGAGCGATTCGGGATCGACCTAGGGCGTTACCCGCGCATCCGCAGAGTGGCGGCGTTGGCGGAGCAGCATCCGGCGTTCATGCAGGCTCATCCTTCGCGTCAGTCCGATACACCGCGGTGAGCCGCGTTCGATTGGTGATCAATGAAGGGAGCGGCTTGTCGAGGGCAATTGCTCCAGACGCTCGTTCAATACGAGTCGCTGCACAGGGTCTTCCGTGAGCAGCAACGCATGTTCCAGGTCGAAGCGTTCGGCGTGCGGGCAATCGAGTTGCCTGTACAGGCTTGCCCGGGCCAGGTAGTCGCCAACCTGGGCGGGCCCCAGTTGCATGACGCGCTCGGCATCGATCAGCGCCGCGAGTGGGGCATCATTACTGGTGTGCAGGTGGCGCAAGTTGCGTGACAGCCGTTGCAGCATCTGCATCGCGCTGGCCGGGCGCAGGTGCTCGGCGCTCAACGCGGTGCCAGGGCCATACTGGCGGATCAGCAGCTCCCGGCAATCATTGGGGTAAAGACGCCGACCGCCGCAGGGGTCGAGCAAATGGTCGGCACCCGGCACGCGCAATAGGAAGTGCCCCGGGAAGCTGACTCCTTCGAGTGGAATGGACAAACGTTGCGCAAACTCCAGTGCCAGGATGGCCAAGGCCAACGGTTGGCCGCGTCGCCTTGTCAGCACATGGTTCATCAAGGCAGCGTGCGGACGCAGCGGCAGGTATTCATCCTGTTGGAAACCTAACGCGTTGAGCTGGCGCAAAAGCGGCTGGGCAAGTTCAGTGGCCGCCACCATGGGCAGGTGAATGCTGATGGTGTGCTGCATGTTCTGGCAGACGGCCTGGCAGGCATCAGGGTCGACGCTTGGGTCATGTTCGGCGGCGATCCACAGCGCAGCTTGCAGCAGGGCGGCAGGCTTGTTTTCAAGGCAGGCCAGGCAGGCTTGACGTGGCTTCATGGGCTTCTCCACTCACCCTTGAGTAATAGCCGGCCAGAGCGGTTTCGTCCAGTTGTCCGGTAGCCCGGCCTGCCCGGTTCAGGTGCCTATACTGGATGCTGCACCTCATGGGGGAGCCAGGCCATGTTCGCACTGATGCAAAGCACCCGTACTCAGTCACTGCATGTGTTCAACGATCCGCAGACAGGCCTTGAAGCCGTCGTGGTCATTCACAGCGAGCGGTTCGGGCCGGCCATGGGCGGTTGTCGCTACCTGGCCTACACCGATCATGAGAGTGCCATCACCGATGCAGTCACCCTGGCCCAGGGCATGAGCTACAAAGCGGCAATGGCGGGCCTGCCGTTCGGGGGCGGCATGGCGGTCATTTTGCGCAGTCCGCATGTGAACGACCGCGCCGCCCTGTTCGAGGCACTCGGCCGCTGCATCGATAGCTTGCAAGGGCGACTGCTCATTGCCCTGGACAGCGGCACCTCGACGCTGGACATGGATTGCCTGGCGCAGGGCACCCCCCATGTTGTCAGCACGACGGCGCTGGGTGAGCCTGCCCCACATGCGGCGATGGGGGTATTCGCGGGCCTGCGCGCCACCGCCCATGCACGGCTGGGCAGCCACAACCTGGAAGGGCTGCGTGTTGCCGTTCAGGGACTGGGGAGCGTGGGGTATGCGCTGGCCGAACATCTGCATGCATCCGGTGCAGACCTGCTGGTCAGCGACCTGGAGCCAGGCCGGGTGCGACTTGCAGTGGAGCAGTTCGACGCACAACCGATTGCCCACGATGCGCTACCCAGTACACCGTGCGACATCTTCGCCCCGTGCGGCGTAGGCCCGGGATTGAATGGGCAAAGTGTGATGCAGTTGAGGTGCGCGGCGGTGGCAGGCGCTGCGAATAACCAGCTGGCATCGCTGCATGTTGCCGATCAGTTGGAGGGGCGAGGAATTCTCTATGCGCCTGATTACGTGATCAACGCAGGCGCCCTGATCTACTCGGCGTTGGCTCATAAGGGCGAAAGAGCGGAGGCGATCACCGCCCATATTGCCCGTATACCTGCCCGACTCACCGAAGTGTTCGGCCATGCCCAGGCTGAAAAGCGTTCACCTGCACGTGTGGCGCAGGCGCTGGCGGAACGTTTGCTGTACGCGTGATTTCCGCGCCCTTAGGCAATCAAGGCACCAGCGATCGTTATTGAGCAGCATCGCTCTCGAGCAGTTCACCCAGCGCGTCAGGCTGGCTCTTGAACGCCCTGGCAAACACGTCGCGGTTCTTCGCCATGTAGATACCAGCTTCTTCTACCTGCTGCTCGCTCAATGATGGCACGGCCTTGTGCAGCACCTCTGCCAGGCGCTCAGCCAGTTCGAGCATCTTGTCGTGACGGTCTGCTTCGGCTTTATCCATGAACAAGCGCTCCGGGTCGCGGCTGCTGCGATACACCACTTCGACGGCCATTCATCACCTCTATGCCTTTTTGCTGTTAACAATTTACTGTATCTATATACAGTAATGGCATTCTCCGAATCGCGCAACCCTGAATTTCCCGGGTGCTGCGCGTGTCCTGCGTCACTCGACCACCTTCCAAGCCCCTGTGCCTGGCCCTTTAACTGCATGGCACAAGCGTCATACGGGTAGCGCATCATTTTTTGGATAGCTTTGGGGAGTCGTTGATCGTGAACATCAAATGGGCAGAAAAACTGCGCAAAGGCTTGCATGGTTCAGCCGATTCGCTGGGCAACCTGTGCGTCGAAGGCTTTCACTACCTGGCCTTATTCGGCATCGGTGCGATAACCGCCTATGCCGCTGTGGTGACCTTCCTGGACATGCTCGGCAAGGGTGGGATCAGTGTGGATGACATCCTGCTGCTGTTCATCTACCTGGAGTTGGGCGCCATGGTAGGCATCTATTTCAAGACCAACCACATGCCCATCCGCTTTCTACTGTACGTGGCCATCACGGCGCTCACCCGCCTGTTGATTGGCGACGTGTCGCACCACAAGGCGCCGGATGTAGGCTTGCTGTACGTGTGCGGGGGCATTCTGCTGCTGGCATTGGCCATTCTGGTGGTGCGCTACGCGTCGTATCGCTATCCGTCGACCAAGGCCCTGGATGCCAGCGGCAAGGATGTGGAAGAGGGCAAGTAACCCTCAGTTGGCCACGACGTTGCGTGCTTGGCCGCCACCGGGGCGCGTGAGGGCGGCGAGCACTTGCATGGGGTTCTGGCTGCGGTCTATCGCCAGACCCAGGCGGATGCTGTCGATGACCCGTTGCAAACGAGCAGGGTCGTTGCGTTGCGCCTGGCTGATCAAGCGTTTGGCGGCAATGCCCGCCTCGTCAGACAAGGTGAGCATGATGCTCCCGTCTAGCGCCTCGATGCTCAGGTTGACCCGGTACTGGGGGCTGAACGCTGCACTGATCTGATCGAATGGGTTGGTCATGATGGCGCTTCTGCAACGTGATGATGCAGAAATTGACTGGCGGGGGCAGGAGCAGGTTCCAACCGTTTATCGGTCGTGACAGGCGCAGTAGTGCAAGGCTGAGCCCCTGCGGCTGGATAAGGCAAGGGCCGCTGCGCGGCCCTATTCTGGTCAGGTGATCAAGCCTCCGGATCGCTCACCTCCAGCACGCCACGCTTGCTGCGCAACTTGCCGTACAGATGCTCCAGCGCGTGGGTCAGCTTAATAGCCGCGCCTTCCACCGCCTGGTCAAGCGAATTGGCCGTATGGGTCACCGAGATCGGCTGATGGCCTTTGGGGCGAGCCTCCATCTGGCAGCGCTTGTCCTGTGGTCCGGGTTTGCCGCCGTTTTCATCGCGCAGGTGCACCTCGATACGGGTGAGGTCTTCCTCGTAGCGCTCCAGCGTGTCTTGCACCGTGTTGCGGACCCACTCGTCGAGCCGGGCATTGCCATCGATGTGGTTGCTGCTGTTGACCTGGATTTGCATGATTCAATCCTTATTCAGCTTGCTCGCGTGGAGACGCCAGGCCCTTGAGACCCTTGGAATTTCTGCGCCTCTTGACTCTAAGGTCAGGCAAGCGAACAGCGAATTCAACCCCCGCGAAAAAATAAATGTCTTGTAGCAAAGCCGATTGCTCACTTTTGCCCGGCATGCTGTCGGCCAGGCTTTGCATATGAGAATCCATATCATTATTATTGCTGGCCTGACCCTTTCTGGACTTCGTCATGACCCGTAAACCCGCCAGCCTCACGCCCAGCTATCGTCTGGCCGTGGCTTCACGCAGCCTGGCGGCGTTGCTCGGCGGTTACCTGTTGGCGTCTACGGCCAGTTTCTGCGTGGCAGTGTCGCTGCCCGTGGCGCCGGTCGACGCCACGCTGATCGGCCTGATGCTGTCGTTCGTGTTCTACGTGCTGGCATTCATCGGTTGCTTTGCCTGCCGTGATGCCTGGCGAGCGTGGCTGGGCGTGTTGATACCGAGCCTGGTGCTCGGGCTGCTTGGCGCACTGGTCCATTGGATGAAATTGCCATGAAAGAAGGCTTCCGCCAGGCGATGGCCTGGCTGCACACCTGGACGGGCCTGCTGTTCGGCTGGCTGCTCTTTGCCATCTTCCTCACCGGCACCCTGTCGTACTTCAAGGAAGAAATCACCCACTGGATGCAGCCTGAGATAAGCCATCACGCCGCCAGCCCGCAGGCCGCACTGGAGGCGGCGCAGCGCTACCTGCAACGTCAGGCGCCCGCTTCGCAAAGCTGGTTCATTCGCCTGCCCAATGAGCGTGAAGCAGGGGTGAAGGTCGGGTATCGGGATGCGAACGGCGGGCCGCGCGGTTTCGTCACCCAGACCCTCGATGCCAAGACCGGCGAGCCCGTCACGGCGCGCGACAGTCGCGGCGGTGAGTTCTTCTACCGGTTCCACTTCCAACTGCAGATGCCTTATCCGTATGGCCGCTGGCTGTCGACATTCTGCGCCCTGATCATGCTGCTGGGGCTGGTCACCGGCATCATCACCCACAAGAAGCTCTTCAAGGAATTCTTCACCTTTCGTCCTGGCAAAGGCCAGCGTTCCTGGCTGGACGGACACAACGCCATTGGCGTGCTGGTGCTGCCGTTTCACCTCATGATCAGCTACAGCAGCCTGGTGCTGTTCATGTACCTGGTCATGCCCGCAGGGCTGATGGCGCATTACGGCGATGACACCTCGAAGTATTTCAATGATCTGTTTGGGGGAGGGGAGGCGCCCAAGGCAGCCCAGGTCGCCGCGCCGCTTGCACCACTGCCGGGTCTGTATGCCCAGGTCCAGGCGCTGCAACCAGGGGCGCGGGTGGGCAACATTCGGGTCGAGAACCCGGGCGACAGCAACGCCCGGGTCACCTTCACTCAATCTGCCGCCGACCACGTTGCCTATCGTCGCAGTGCCAACTGGACCTTCGACGGCGCCACAGGCGCGCTGCTCGAACAAGGCAAACCCGAAAGTGGCGCCATGCTGACGGCATTCAGTTTCGCCGGGTTGCACATGGGCAATTTTGCTGGCCCTTGGCTGCGATGGCTGTATTTCTGCTTCGGGCTGGCGGGCACCGCTGTAATCGGGACCGGCCTGGTGATGTGGTTGGACAAGCGCCAGCTCAAGCATGCCAAAGCCCCACGCGTTCCACGTGAGCTGCGTCTGGTGGAAGTGCTCAATATCGTCAGCATGAGTGGGCTGCTGTTGGCAGTGGCCAGCTTTTTCTGGGCTAACCGGCTGCTGCCGGTGGCGCTTGAAGCCCGTGCCGACTGGGAGGTCAACGCGTTTTTCATCACGTGGGGCCTGGCGCTGGCGCATGCCATTGCGCGTAGCGGTCGCCGGGCCTGGGGTGAGCAATTGGCACTCGGGGCGCTGGCCTTCATGCTGTTGCCCCTGCTCAACGCGCTGACCACGGCGCACGGGCTCGACCACGCCATCATCGATGGCGACTGGAGTATGGCGGGGTTCGACCTCACCGCACTGGGCTGCGGCGTATTCCTGGCCTGGCTGGCAAGCAAGAAGCTGCGCCCTGCGGTGGCCTCGGCCAAGCTTTCCCGTTCACGCGCCAGCCAGGTTGGCCATGAAACGGCGCAGGCCCGATGATGTTCGGTATCGCCTTGATCGGCTTTGCGGGTTTCGCCGCCTTGTGCCTGGCCATGCCCAAGCACTTCGAAACGCTGTTGGGGCGCACGCCTGGTCCAGGACAACCGCAGCTATTACGCGTGACCGGCTGGCTCATGCTGCTGGTCTCGTTGGCCCTTGCTGTGCAGTCGCGGGGCTGGGCTCACGGCTTGGTGGAGTGGACGGCCGTGGTGATGGCAGGTGTGACCATGTGGGTGTTCGCGTTGCCGTATCTGCCGCGCTTGCTGGTCGGCATGGCCGCCGTCAGCGCATTGCTGGGGCCGTTGCTGGTCCTGTCAGCCGGGTGATGCCATGAGCCCCACGACGCAGAACGATGGCTCGGACGGTGAATCGAGCGCTCGTGCCCGCTTTATCCAGGTCTTCATGGCCCAGCGCGCGCGCATGGAGGCGCTGGTCAGTCGCCGGGTAGGCTGCCGGGCCACCGCGTCCGACCTGGTCCAGGAACTGTTCTTGCGCTTCTGGGGGCGTGCGCAGGTCAAGGTCGAAGCCCTGGACACCTACTTGATGCGCTGCGCCGGCAACCTGGCCATCGATCACTTGCGCAGCGAGAGCAGCCGACAGCGTGCTGTCGCTGATGCTTCACAGGACAGCGCGCACCTTGTGAGCCAGACGCTGGAGCAGACCCTGGAGGTGGATGACGATCTGCAACGTATCGAAAACGCCTTGCGTGCGTTACCCGAGCGTACCCGGCAGATCTTTCTGCTCAACCGTGTCCACGGTTGCACGTACAGCGAAATAGCACTCGCCATGCAACTGTCCCAAAGCGCCGTGGAAAAACATATGATGCGTGCCCTGCAAGCCTGCAAGGCCAGTGTCGCCCTGGCCGCGCCCTTTCCACGACGACCACGGGGCACGCCGTGACGACCACGTTAGCTGCTGTCACCCAGGCACAATCCGATGCCGCCCTGCAGTGGCTTGTACGCATCAACGGGCAGCCCGAGCAGGCCCGCTGCGCGGCGTTCAGGCGTTGGCTGCTGGCCGATCCCCGGCACCCGGTTGCGTACGAGCAGGCGCAGGCGCTGTGGAACCACAGTGCTTCCGCTGCCGCGACCCTGGCCGATGAAGACCGGCTGGCCCTGCACCACTACCTCGACCGGATGACGCCGCCTGCTACGAGGCGCCCCAGGCGTTGGCGTGCAGGGGCGCTGGTCATGGCCGCTTGCCTGATCATGGCCATTGGCATGCTCGTTGGATGGCAGCCCGGGCACTGGCTGCTGGATCTGCGCGCCGACTACAGTACGTCGGCCGAACGGCGCGAAGTGACCTTGCCGGACCACTCGGCGGTCACGCTGGACGCCCACAGTGCGATTGCCGTGCATTTCGACAAAGGCCAGCGACGCGTGCGGTTGCTGCACGGCGCCGCGTTCTTCAAGGTCACCCACACTGGCGAGCCCTTTGTGGTGCAGGCCGCGGATGGGCAGGTGCGAGTGCTGGGCACCGAGTTCGAAGTACGCGAGCAGGGCGCCGCCACCCAGGTCACCGTACGCGCCGGTCGCGTAGCGGTCCGCCCATCCAAGGGAGCCGTGGCCCGTGAGCTGATTGCCAACCAGCAGGTGAGCTACAGCGCGGGGCAGGTCAGCCACACGTTGTCGGTCGACAGCGAGCAGCGTCTGGCATGGCGCGAGGGTTGGCTGACCTACTCCCAGGCGCCGCTGGCGCAAGTGGTCGAGGAGTTGGGTCGCTATTACCCCGGTCACATCGTGCTGCTCAACGAAGCATTGGGGCACCGTGAAGTCAGTGGCAGTTTCCCCATTGCCGAACCGCTGCAGGCGCTGGACTCACTGGGTGCAGTGTTGGGCTTTTCGCGTCAGACGGTGCTTGGGCGGTTCACGGTTATCCGTTGAATGCTGGTCGTTATGCACCGGGTGCCATGCTCTCAAAAAAACTTCATCCCGCAGGTGAGGTATCAGCACCCCTGAACCGTGTAGTGCGTGGAAGTGCGATTCATTCGCACTCAACACCCTCTCTCAGGTCAGCGTCCATGAAGTCTACCTTGCGTTGCGTTCCCCTCTGGCTCGGTCTTGCAGTACTCCCGCCGTTCGTCTACACCCCAGCGGTGAGTGCGGCGCAACGCGCGCAAGCTTACACCTTCGACCAACCCGCCCAGCCACTGCTCCAGGCCCTGGACGCCTTCAGCCGCGTCACCGGGCAGAGCGTGGTCCATACCCTGACGCTGCCTGCCGTGCAGGCGCCTGCGCTGCGCGGGGCCTTGAGCGCCGAGCAAGCGTTGCAACGCTTGTTGGGTAATGCCGGGCTGATCTGGCGACGGGTCGATGCCCATACCTTCACCCTGGAGGCGCTGGACACCGCAGGTGCCTTGAACCTGCAGGCCACCACCGTGACTTCGCAGCTCGACAGCTCAAGCTATCAGCCGCCGGACACCACCTCGATCATGCGTGGCCAGGGCCCGACTCAGGACATCCCCCAGGCGATCAACGTGGTGCCTGCCCAAGTGCTGCGCGACCAGGCGCCGCGCAACCTTGACGATGCCCTGGCCAATGTCAGCGGCATTACCCAAGGCAACAATTTCGGCGGTACCTCCGACACCGTCATGAAGCGCGGCTTTGGCGACAACCGCGACGGCTCGATCATGCGCGATGGCATGCCGTTGGTGCAGGGCCGCAGCCTCAGTGCCAGCACTGAGCGGGTCGAGGTGCTCAAGGGGCCGGCTTCGCTGCTGTACGGCATCCAGGATCCAGGCGGCGTGATCAACGTGGTCAGCAAGCGGCCGCAGTTGCAGGCCTACAACGCCCTGACTGCACGCGGCTCGACCTATGGCGATGGCAAGAACGGCAGCGGTGGCGGGTTCGATAGCACCGGCGCGCTGGGGGACAGCAACATGGCCTACCGCCTGATTGCCGACCATACGGACGAAGACTACTGGCGCAACTATGGCGTGCGCCGCGAGACGCTGCTGGCCCCCTCGCTGGCCTGGCTGGGCGAGGATACCCAAGTGGTGGTGGCCTACGAGCACCGTGAGTTTCTCTACCCGTTCGACCGTGGCACGGCCTTCGGTAACGACGGTCATCCGCTTGACATCCCAGCCACTCGGCGCCTGGATGAGCCGTTCAACGATATGCAGGGCCGCTCCGACCTCTACAGCCTGCAACTGGACCATCAGCTTGCCGACGACTGGAAACTGCACCTGGGCTACAGCTTCAACCGGGAAACCTATGACGCCAGCCAGGTACGCGTGACCGGGGTCAACCCGCGCACCGGCACACTGTCGCGCAGCATCGATGGCACGCGCGGTGCCATGAGCCGGGACCAGTTCGTCACGGCGAGCCTGGCTGGCACGGTCCAGTTGGCAGGCCTGCAGCATGACCTGCTGGTGGGCCTGGACCATGAAGACCGCAAGGTGTACCGCGCCGACTTGATCCGCCAGACGCCGCGCACCTCCTTCAACTACCTGAACCCTGTGTATGGGCGTGAAGTGGAAGGCAGCACGGTACGCGCCTCCGACAGTGACCAGACCGACAAGCTGCGCACCGACGCCCTGTTCATGCAGGATGCGCTGCACCTGGACGATCACTGGATCCTGGTGGCCGGTGGGCGCTTCCAGCAATATGACCAGTACGCCGGTCGCGGGCGCCCGTTCAATGCCAACACCGACATCAGTGGGCAAACCTGGGTCCCCCATGCGGGGGTGGTGTACAAGGTCGATGAGCAACTCTCGTTCTACGGCAGCTACAGCGAGTCGTTCAAGCCCAACTCGACCATCGCGCCACTGGCCGGCAACGTGGTGCTCGACGGCGCCATCGCCCCGGAAGAGGGTAAGTCGTGGGAGCTTGGGGCCAAGCTCGACGTGCCGGGGCGTATCACGGGTACCCTGGCCTTGTTCGACATCACCAAGCGCAACGTTCTGGTGTCCAACTTCGATTCGAGTACCCGCGAGACGGTTTACAGCAATGCCGGTGAAGTGAACTCCCGGGGCGTCGAGCTGGACCTGACCGGCCAGTTGAGCGAGCGCTGGAGCCTGATCGGTAGCTACGCCTTCACCGATGCCAAGGTCACCCAGGACCCGGCCCTCAAGGGCAACCGCCTGCAGAACGTGGCGCGGCACGGCGCTTCGTTGTCCGCCGTCTACGATTTCGGCAGCCTGTTCGGTGGCGACAGCCTGCGCGCCGGTGCCGGGGCTCGTTATGTGGGCGAGCGTACCGGCAATGCGACCAACACCTTCGACCTGCCGTCCTACACAGTGGCCGACGCCTTCGCCAGCTACGAGACCCAGCTGGACGAGCACACCGTTCGCCTGCAACTGAACGTCAAGAACCTGTTCGACAAGGTGTACTACAGCTCGTCGGTGAACCAGTACTTCGTGGCGGTGGGCGATGCGCGGCAGGTGAGCGTATCGGGCACCTTCGAATTCTAGCGACCGGCCCTTCGGCCCAGGGCTTGGCGATACTCCCCAGGCGTGGCCGCCAGCACCTGGCGGAAGCGATTGCTGAAATGGCTGGCACTGGCGAACCCGCAGGCCAGGGCCACCTCGCCCAAGGGCGCATGGCCCAGCCGCAGCAGCAGGCACGCCCGGTGCAGGCGCCGGGCCAGCAGGTATTGATGGGGTGGCAAGCCGAAGCTCACGCGAAACATGCGTGCGAAATGGTACTCGGACAGGTTGCACCGCACGGCCAGCTCGCCAAGGGTAAGGGCATGCTCCAGGTGTGCCTCGATGTAGTCGATCAACTGGCGGCGCTGGCTGGGCGCCAGCCCGCCCTTCAGGCGCAGACCTTGGCGCAGGCCCACCTGGCTGAGCACGGCATGGTCGACGATCTCGTGCGCCAGGCTGCTGGCCAGCAAACGCTCGGCCGGCTCGTTCCAGTCAAGGCCTGACAACTGGCGAAAGCGCAGGGCCTGCCCGGGGTCGTCCAGGAAGGTCGCCTCCTGCAGTTGCAGCGCCCGCGGTTCCCGGTCGAGCAGGCGTACGCACCCCAGCGCAAACTGCGCTGGGCTCACATACAAGTGGGCCATGCGGATGGCCCCGTTAATCACCCAGTTCGACTCGTGCTCGGCCGGCAATACGCACAGCTTGTCCGGAGCACCTTTGTCGGCCGGGCGTTGGCGTCGAAAGGTGCCGGTACCGTCGGCCAGGTAGCAGGAGAGGGTGTGGTGGCTGGGTGCCTGGTAGTCGCGGGCATCGTCGCGGTTGCGCCACAGCGCAGCCGCCAGCCCATCGCCCAGGTGCGCGCTGAGCTCCAGCCGGGCGTTGGGTGATGCATGCATGACATTGAACACTTGCAGCTGGGTGAATGGCGTCATCGGGGCCTACCTCTGCTGCACATGCTACTGCGGCCAAGGACTGGTGACAGCGCCCTGATGCGCAAAAGCGCAAGTTTATGCAAGCAGGGCAGGGACACCGAGCGAAATACTGGCGATGCCCGGTACCCAGGCATGCCTGCCTTGGCCGGGACACCCGTGGACGGCCCAAAGGAAACACACCATGAACCTGTCGCTCTACCTGCTCACCGTGCTGATCTGGGGTACGACCTGGATTGCCCTGAAATTCCAGCTGGGTGGGGTCGCCATCCCGGTATCCATCGTCTATCGCTTTGCCTTGGCAGCGCTGATCCTGTTTGCCATGCTGTTGCTCACCCGGCGCCTGCAGCCCATGGGGCGGCGCGGCCACCAGATTTGCCTGGCCCAGGGGTTGTGCCTGTTCTGCATCAACTTCATCTGCTTTCTCAGCGCCAGCCAATGGATCGCCAGCGGCCTCATTGCCGTGGTGTTCTCCACCGCCACCTTGTGGAACGCGATCAATGCCCGGCTGTTTTTTGGCCGGCAGGTAGCCCCGCATGTACTTGGCGGTGGGGCCCTGGGTTTGCTGGGCCTGGGCCTGCTCTTCTGGCCGGAGCTGTCGCACCATGCGGCCAGCCGCCAGACCCTCTATGGCCTTGGCCTGGCACTGCTCGGCACCTTGTGTTTTTCGGCAGGCAACATGCTCTCGAGCGTGCAGCAGGCGGCCGGGCTCAAGCCCATGACCACCAACGCCTGGGGCATGGCGTATGGGGCAGGCATGCTGTCGATCGCCTGCCTGTTGGGTGGGATTCCCTTCGAGATGGAGTGGAGCACACGCTACGTGGGCTCACTGCTCTACCTGGCGGTGCCGGGCTCGGTGATCGCGTTCACGGCGTATCTGACCTTGGTCGGTCGCATGGGGCCGGAACGCGCGGCCTACTGCACGGTGCTTTTCCCGCTGGTGGCCCTGAACGTGTCGGCGGCCGTCGAAGGCTATCAATGGACGCCCACCGCCTTGCTTGGCCTGGTGGCGGTGATGGCGGGCAATGTGCTGGTGTTTCGCAAACCCAAGGCTGCGCGTAGTTCCGAGGTGCCACGGCCTGCCTAGGCCTGGTCATGAAGCCGGGCCGCACCGGTGGCGGCCCGTGCGCTCAACAACGGCCGTGCTCAGCCTTTCCACACCTGAGGGTTGACCAGGTCCCTCGGCCGCTCGCCCAGCAGCGCCGCGCGCAAGTTGTCGATGGCGCGGTTGGCCATCGCCTCGCGCGTCTCGGCGGTCGCCGAACCAATGTGGGGCAGGGTCAGGGCATTGGGCAGGCTGAACAGCGGGGAGTCGGCCAGGGGTTCCTTTTCATACACGTCCAAGCCGGCACCTCGGATCGTGCCGTCCTGCAGGGCCTGGATCAATGCCGCTTCGTCCACCACTGGCCCGCGGGCGATGTTGATCAGAAACGCCGAGGGCTTCATCAGCTTCAGCTCGCGGGCGCCTATCAACTGGCGCGTGGCATCGGACAGCGGCACCACGATGCAGACGAAGTCGGCTTCGCCCAGCAGTTGCTCGAGGCTGCGCATCTGCGCACCCAGTTCCTGCTCCAGGGCCGTCTTGCGGCTGTTGCCGCTGTAGATGACCGACATGTTGAAGCCCAGACGACCCCGCCGCGCGATGGCGGCGCCGATGTTGCCCATGCCGACGATGCCCAGGGTCTTGCCATGTACGTCACTGCCGAACAGCGCAGGCCCTACGCTGGCCTGCCAATGGCCGGCCTTGGTCCAGGCGTCGAGCTCTGCGGTCCGCCTGGCGCAGCCCATGATCAAGGAAAAGCCCAGGTCGGCCGTACTTTCAGTGAGCACGTCCGGTGTATTGGTGAGGGCGATGCCCCGTTCGTTGAAGTAGTCCAGGTCGTAGTTGTCGTAGCCCACTGACACGCTGGACACCACTTCGAGCTTGCCAGCCCCTTCGAGCTGGGCACGCCCCAGCTTGCGGCCCACCCCAATCAGGCCGTGGGCATGCGGCAGGGCTTCGTTGAACTGCGCGTTGACGTCACCGCGTTTGGGATCGGGCATGATCACGGTGAAATCGTGCTGCAAGCGCTCGGCCATGGCCGGGGTGATCCGGCTGAAGGCAAGGACGGTCTTTTTCATCGTTCACCTGAAGGCAAAACCCTGAAGCTACAGGTTGTGCGCAGCAGGCTGCAACCCTTGCCGGTGGTGGCTCAATGCGCTTTCAGGTCGGCTTCATGGGCCGCGAGGATTTCCGGCAGCGAGTTGCGCAGGTACTCCACCCAGGTCTTGATCTTGGCGTCCAGGTACTGGCGCGACGGGTAAATGGCATACAGGTTGAGTTCCTGCAGCCGGTATTGCGGCAGGATTCGCACCAGGGTGCCGTTGCGCAAGCCTTCGATGGCCGAATAGATCGGCAATACCCCCACCCCCATGCCACTGCGAATGGCCGTGCGCATCGCATCGGCCGTGTTGACCATGAAGGGTGAGCTGGTGATGTTGACCATTTCCTGGCCTTCGGGACCATCGAACAGCCATTTTTCAAGCGGTATCACCGGGCTGACCATGCGCAGGCAGGCATGCTTGAGCAGATCGGCCGGCTTCTGCGGCACGCCATGACGGGCAATGTAGGCCGGCGACGCGCAGACGATGCTGTAGGTGATGCCCAGCCGTTGTGACACGAAGCCTGAGTCCGGCAGCTCGGTGGCCAGCACGATGGACACGTCGTAACCTTCGTCGAGCAGGTCGGGCACGCGGTTGGCCATGGTCAGGTCGAAGGTCACGTCCGGGTGCGATTCGCGGTAGCGGGCGATCGCATCGACCACGAAATGCTGGCCCACCCCGGTCATCGAGTGCACCTTCAACTGCCCGGCCGGGCGGGCATGGGCGTCGCTGGCCTCGGCCTCGGCTTCTTCGACGTAGGTCAGAATCTGTTCGCAGCGCATCAGGTAGCGCTTGCCGGCTTCGGTCAGCGCGATGCGGCGGGTGGTGCGGTTGAGCAGGCGTGTTTGCAGATGCGCTTCCAGGTTGGAGACGGCCCGCGACACGTTGGCGGTGGTGGTATCCAGCTGGCCCGCTGCGGCCGTGAAGCTGCCGAGCTGGGCCACGCAACTGAAGGCACGCATGTTTTGCAGGGTGTCCATGGGTCACTCTCGATCTAGAGGACAAAATTGTGTCACGAAGTCGCGCAACCAGGATGAAAAGTTGCGTTCGACCAAAGGCTGATTATCGCTGTTTCAGTAACAAAGATTCGCAGGAATCAGCGCTTATCGCCAGTGTGGCCGCCCCCTAGAATTGCCCAGCCCCTCCACCTCTTCCTCGGGATATCGCAGCTGTGCCGCGTTGCATCATCGGAACGCTCCAAGCGTTCAGTGCCTGTGCCCTTGCCCTCACCTTGAGCGGCTGTATCGGAACCTGGGGCATTGCCCCGCAGACCCAAACGCTGCAAGCCAACACCCTGAGCCCCAGTGCAGCCATCGAGCAGGCCGCCGCCGACGCCCACTGGCCCGACCAGCAATGGTGGCGCGCCTACCGCGACCCCCAACTCGATCACTGGATAGCACTGGCGCTGGCCGCCAACCCCAGCCTGGCCATCGCCGCAGCACGGGTGCGTCAAGCGCGGGCCCTGGCTGGCCTTGCCGAGTCGGCCGAACACCTGCAAGGTACCGGTCGGGCGACGCTCAACCGGCACAATTGGCCTGACGATCCCTTCTATGGCCCGGGTGATTTGTCCGGTTCCACCACCTGGGATAACAACGCAAGCCTTGGCCTGAGCTACGCCCTTGATCTGTGGGGGCGCGAGCGCAATGCCAGCGAGCAGGCCGTGGACCAGGCCCATCGACAGGCCGCAGAGGCCAGGCAGGCCCAGTTGGAGCTGCAGCACACGGTGGTGAGCGTGTACATCGAGCTGAGCCTGCACTACGCCCGGCGCGACATCATCAAGGCTCAACTGGCGCAGCAAGAGCAGATTCTGGACCTGGCCCAGCGTCGACTGGACGCTGGCATCGGTACCCATCTGGAGGTCAGCCAGGCTCAGGCGCCGCTGCCGGAAACCCATCGCCAGCTCGACAGCTTGGACGAGGATATCGCCCTGGCCACTCATCAGCTGGCGGCCCTGGCGGGCAAGGGGCCAGGGGAGGGCGCGCAGCTGCAGCGCCCCAGCCTGACCCTTGCCGCACCCTTGACGCTGCCTTCCAGGCTACCCGCCGAACTGGTCGGCCAGCGCCCCGATGTGGTCGCCAGCCGCTGGCAGGTCGCGGCCCAAGCGCGGGGGATCGACATGGCCCATGCCGGCTTCTTCCCCAACGTGGACCTGGTCGGCAGCCTGGGTTTCGTGGCCACTGGCGGCGGCCCGCTGGCATTTCTCACCGGGCGCAAGTTCAACTACACCGTCGGCCCGGCCGTCACCCTGCCGATCTTCGATGGCGGGCGTCTGCGCGCGCAACTGGGGGCCGCCGCCGCCGACTATGATGTGGCCGTGGCGCGCTACAACCAGACGGTGATCGGCGCGCTCAAGGACATCTCCGATCAGCTGGTGCGTCGTGAGTCGATGCAGGCGCAGGCGCACTTTGCGGCCGAGTCGGTCGCCGCGGCGCAGAAAACCTACGACATCGCCATGGTCGCCTACCAGCGGGGCTTAACCGACTACCTGAACGTGCTCAACGCGCAGACGCTGCTGTTTCGTCAGCAGCAGGTTCAGCAGCAGGTGCAGGCCGCGCGCCTGATCGCTCACGCCGCGCTGGTGACTGCGCTGGGCGGCGGTCTGCAAGCCGGCTCGGATGTGCCGGACGAAGAACGCCAGGCGCCGCCAGCCACGCCAGCACCTCTCGCCCTACTCAACGCCAAGCCGAGTGAGCGCCCATGAATACCTGGGGTTTACCCCTGCGCTGGTTGCAGAGCCTGCAATGGCGGCGCGGTTTCCAGGCCTGGGTGCGGACCGATGGGGTCACCTGGGTGTACATCTTCAAGGTGCTGGCTGCAGCCTTCATCACCTTGTGGCTGGCCATGCGCCTGGAGTTGCCGCAGCCGCGCACCGCCATGATCACCGTGTTCATCGTCATGCAGCCGCAAAGCGGGCATGTGTTCGCCAAGAGCTTCTACCGGGTGCTGGGCACCTTGGCGGGTTCTGTGATGATGGTCGCATTGATGGCCGTGTTCCCGCAGAACACCGAACTGTTTCTGCCCAGCCTGGCCGTCTGGGTGGGCCTGTGCTCGGCAGGCGCCATGCGCTACCGCACTTTTCAGGCGTATGGCTTCGTGCTTGCCGGCTACACGGCGGCGATGATCGGCCTGCCGGTGTTGCAGCACCCGGACCAGGCGTTCATGGCAGCGGTGTGGCGAGTGCTGGAGATTGCCTTGGGCATCCTGGTGTCCACGTTCGTCAGCGCCGCCATCTTGCCGCAATCGGCCAGTGCTGCCATGCGCAACGCCCTATACCAGCGTTTCGGTGCGTTCGCGGCCGTGGTGGTCGAAGCCTTGCGTGGCGACAGCCAGCGTGAGCGTTTTGAAAGCAGCAACGTGCGCTTCGTGGCCGAGGCGGTGGGGTTGGAAAGCCTGCGCAACGTCACTGCCTTCGAGGACCCGCACATGCGGCGGCGCAGTGGCCGGTTGGTACGCATGAACAGCGAATTCATGGCCATCACCACACGCTTCAACGCCCTGCACCGCCTGATCGAGCGGCTTCGCGCACGTGGGCCCGTGCAGATCGTCAGCGCCATCGAGCCTGGCCTGCACACCCTCGTCGACCTGCTCGAACCCTATGTGGGACGCGCGTTGACCGATGCCGACGCCTTGCGCCTGACCCTTGAGCTTGGTGCCTACCGCGAAGGGTTGCAGGCCCAGGTCCGCAGTTTGCGCGCCGAATACCTGGCCACCGCGCCCTGCGAAGCCGACCTGCTGGATTTTCACACGGCGTTCGAGTTGCTCTACCGCTTCGTGGACGAGATGTACAGCTACGCCGAAACCCACGCCTCCCTGGCGGTGCACAACCACGCGCGAGAGCAGTGGGACGAACCCTACGTGGCGCAGACCAGCACCCTGGTATGCCTGGCAGCCGGGCTGCGCTCGGCAGCGGTGCTGTTGCTGCTGGGCAGTTACTGGCTGATCAGCGACTGGCCAAGCGGCGCCATGATGACCTTGATCGCCACGGTCACCGCTGGGCTGTCTGCGGCTTCGCCCAACCCCAAGCGGCTGTCGTTCCAGATGGCGTGCGGCACGGCGATAGGCGCGGTGATCGGGTTTTTCGAAACCTTCTTCGTGTTTCCCTGGATCGACGGCTTCCCTTTGCTGTGCATGGTCCTGGCCCCGGTGTTCGTGCTGGGTGCGTTTCTCTCGTCGCGCCCGGCCTACTCGGGCTACGGCATTGGCCTGCTGGTGTTCTTCGCCATCGGCTCGGTGCCCAACAACCTGACGGTGTATGACCCGTACAGCTTCATCAACGACTACATCGCCATGGTCGTTGGCATGTTCGTGTGCGCGGCTGCCGGCGCGATCATCCTGCCGCCCAATAGCCGCTGGTTGTGGAGCCGGCTGGAGCAGGCCCTGCGTGAACAAGTGCTGTTTGCTATCAGCGGGCGTCTGCGCGGCATCGGCACGGCCTTCGAAAGCCGCACGCGCGACTTGCTGCACCAGGCCTATGGCCTGGCGGCCGGCAAGCCGCAGGTGCAAAGCCAGTTGATGGGCTGGATGTTCAGCGTGCTTGAAATCGGCCATGCGGTCATCGAGCTGCGCAAGGAGCAGGCACGGGCACCCGTGCACCCGGCCTATGCCGAGTCCCAGCCGTGGCGCCAGGCTATCCGGGTCATGGGCCGTGCCCTGGCGCGGTTGTTCTTGCAGCCCAGCGCCGGGAATCATGAGCGTGCCCTTGTGGCGGTGGACCATGCCATTTCCCGGGTGCAGGCCACCGACGAGCCGTTTGCGCGGCACTTCGACACGTCGGTGTTACGCCGTGTCCAGAGCTACCTGCACTTTATCCGCTCATCCCTGCTCGACCCCCACTCACCGCTTGCGCCACCCAAAGGCTTGCCCCATGCCTCGTGAAATCGCCTTCCACGGCGTGTACATGCCCACCCTGACCGTGATGTTCCTGTTTGCGCTAGGCCTGGCCTGGGGGCTTGACCGGTTCATTGCCAGCGTTGATGGCTACCGCTTCTTCTGGCACCCGGCGCTGCTGCGCCTGAGCCTGTTCGTCTGCCTGTTCGGCGCCCTGGCGCTGTCGCTCTACTGGTGAGAATCCTTCGATGAAAAAGTTCTTCAGCCTTGTCGCTACGTTGCTGGTCCTGGCGGCCGCCGTGGTGATCGGTCGTCAGCTGTGGCTGCATTACATGACCACCCCCTGGACACGCGATGGCCGGGTGCGTGCCGACATCATCAACGTGGCGGCCGATGTGCCTGGCTACGTGGTCGATGTGCCAGTCAAGGACAACCAGCGGGTCAGCAAGGGCGACCTGTTGATCCAGATCGACCCGGAACACTACCGGTTGGCGGTCGAACAGGCCAAGGCCTTGGTGGCCGCCCGCAAGGCCACCTGGGAGATGCGCCGGGTCAATGCCAGACGCCGAGCCGACCTGGACAACCTGGTGATCTCCAAGGAAAACCGCGACGATGCCAGCAACATTGCCAGCGCTGCGCTGGCCGAGTACCAGCAGGCCCAGGCGACGCTGGCGGCTGCCGAGTTGAACCTCAAGCGTACCCGGATCGTGGCCACGGTCGATGGCTATGTGACCAACCTGAACGTTCATAAGGGCGATTACGCACGTACCGGCGAGGCGGTGATGGCGGTGGTCGATGAGGCGTCATTCTGGGTGTACGGGTTTTTCGAAGAAACCAAGCTGCCCCATGTGAAGGTAGGCGACCCTGCCGAGCTGCAGATGATGAGCGGGGAACGCTTGCAGGGCCATGTGGAGAGCATCGCCCGGGGCATCTACGACCGCGACAACCCGCAGAGTCGCGAGCTGATTGCCGATGTGAACCCGACCTTCAACTGGGTGCGCCTGGCCCAGCGGGTGCCGGTGCGCATCCATATCGACCAGATGCCCGAAGGTTACTTCCTGGCAGCGGGGACTACCTGTACGGTGGTGGTCGATCCGCAGTGAAGCACTCGGCAGCCTGCCGCTGCAGCGCGTTGCGCCTGGGCGGCACGTTTCTGCAAGTCCCGCAATCACCTGAAGGTCCGGCTCCTCAAGCGGGACATTCAGCCGGCCCGACCAAAACCGGCACCTGCACCTGATCGATCACCTTGGCACTGATCGAAGGGTCCAGCAGTCGCCCCAATCGCGACAGATGACGGTGCCCCATGATGATCAGTTCGCAGTTCAGGGCCTGGGCCTTGGCCACGATGACCTCTACAGGCCGACCGGCCACCATGCTGCCGTGGCAGGCGAAACCCGCCTGCTGCAAGTCACGGACCGCCTTGCCCAGGGCATGGTCGGCCTGTTGCTGTTCCTCGCACGCGGCAGGGTACTGCGCTTGTTCGTCGGCCGTGTAGGGCGCCGGTTGTTCGTGCACGGCAAAGGAAGTATCGATGGCCAGCAGTACATGCAAGGTATGGTCTTCAGGACGACACCAGCGGCGGGCCAGGGCGAGCAGCGCTTGGGTAGCAGGGGAGGCGTCGATGGCGATGAGCACGGGGCTTGGCATACGGAATCCTTGATCGTGGGGGTGGCTGAGCTGCCGGCCAGGGCCGAGCCTGCTGCTGCCATTGTCGACCTCACCCAGGCTGCGAATAAAGGCCCTGCCACGCACGAGCACATTGCGTCGGGCGCAATCGAGCAACCTGCTAACATCGCCCTTTCCCAACGTCGTCTCGGAAAACGACCATGCAACTGCCTGACATGAACCTGCTGGTCGCCCTCGACGTGCTGCTCGATGAGGGCAGCGTGGTGGGCGCGGCACAACGTATGAACCTCAGCCCAGCCGCCATGAGCCGCACGCTGGGGCGCATACGCGAGGCCATGGGCGACCCCATCCTGGTGCGCGCTGGCCGCGGGCTGGTGCCCACGCCGCGCGCCCTGGCCCTGCGCGAGCAGGTGCATGGCCTGGTGGAGCAGGCCGGGCAGGTGTTTCGCAGCCGTGAAGGCGTCGACCTGTCCAAACTGCACCGTGCCTTCAACGTGCGTACCAACGACCTGTTCATTGCCCTCTACGGGGCCAAGCTGCTGCGCATGATGCTGGCCGACGCGCCCAATACCGTGCTGCGTTTCGTGCCCGAAGGCAGCAGTGACGACGATGCCATGCTGCGCAACGGCCACATCGACCTGATCGTCAGCTCCTCCGTGGAGCTGGGGCCGGAGATCAAGGTGCAGAGTTTGTTCAGCACCTACTTCGTCGGCCTGGCGCGCATGGAGCATCCGGTCTTCGACCAGGACATCACCCCACAACGCTTCGCCGCGTTCCCGCAGATCAGCGTGTCGCGCCGGGGCCGTGCCAACGGTCCGATCGATGTGGCCCTGGCCAACCATCGGGTCGAGCGCCGGGTGGCGCTGATTACCACCAGCTTCCACTCGGCGATGTTCTCGTTACCTGACTCGGACCTGATCCTGCCGATCCCGGCCAACATCCTGAACAGCGTCCAGCGTCTGAAGCTTCCCCTGCGCTCCTTCGAAATTCCCGTACCCCTTGAAAAAGTGAACGTGATGCAGGCCTGGCACCCACGTTTTGACAACGACCCGGCCCACCAGTGGCTGCGTCAGACGATCAAGGCCTGTACCCGAAGCGACCCTTGAACATGGAATCATTGCGTTTGACGCAATATAAAGCTGCCAATAATTCAGTTTTCGTCAGCATTCACCCTGCCTAAAATCGCTCCAGTCGTAAAATTGTTGCTGGAGATGTCTCTAAATGAATGCCGTTTCTGCCTCAGCGAGTGGGCTGGCTGCCACGCCTGCACCGGCCGCCCCCGCACAGGGCGCGTTCGGCCTGCAGGTGGTGGTCGGGCTGTTCGGCGTGTTGCTGGCGGTGCTCTGTGCGGGCCTCAACGAGTCCGTGACCAAGATTTCCCTGGCCGATATCCGCGGGGCCATGGGCATCGGTGCCGATGAAGGGGCCTGGCTGCTGGCGGTGTACAGCGCAGCCTCCGTTTCGGCAATGGCCTTTTCGCCCTGGTTGGCGACCACCTTTTCCTTGCGGCGCTTCACCTTGGCAGCCATTGGTACCTTCGCGGTGCTGGGTCTGCTGCAACCCTTCGCCCCCAACGTGCACAGCCTGATGCTGCTGCGGGTGCTGCAAGGGCTCGCCTCGGGTGCACTGCCGCCGATGCTGATGAGCGTGGCGCTGCGTTTCCTGCCCCCTGGCATCAAGGTCTACGGCCTGGCGTGCTACGCCTTGACGGCCACCTTCGGCCCCAACCTGGGTACACCGCTGGCTGGCCTGTGGACCGAATACGTCGGCTGGCGCTGGGCGTTCTGGCAGATCATCCTGCCGTCGCTGGTGGCCGGTGGCTGCGTGGCGTGGGGGTTGCCGCAGGACCCATTGCGCCTGGAGCGTTTCAGGCAGTTCGACTGGCGTGGTGTGCTGCTTGGGTTGCCGGCGATCTGCGGTATCGTGCTGGGGCTGTCCCTGGGCGATCGCTGGGGCTGGTTCGATTCGCCGTTGATCTGCTGGCTGCTGGGCGGTGGGCTGCTGCTGTTGGTGCTGTTCATGTTCAACGAGTGGTCCGAGCCCCTGCCGTTTTTCCAGCTGCGCTTGCTGGGCCGGCGCAACCTGGCCTTTGCCCTGCTAACCGTCGCAGGCGTACTCATCGTGCTGTCGGGTGTGGGTAGCCTACCGTCCGCCTACCTGGCCCAGCTCCAGGGCTACCGGCCCGCCCAGACCAGCCCGCTGATGCTGCTGGTGGCCATGCCACAATTGATCGCCCTGCCGCTGACCGCCGCGCTTTGCAACATCCGCGCAGTCGACTGCCGCTGGGTGCTGGGTATCGGCCTGGCAATGCTGGCCGCGTCCTGCATCGGCAGCAGCCTGCTCACGAGCCAGTGGATCCGCACCGACTTCTACCCGTTCTACCTGTTGCAGGTGTTCGGCCAGCCGATGGCGGTCCTGCCGTTGCTGATGCTCTCGACCACGGGCATGAGCCCCCAGGAAGGCCCCTTCGCCTCGGCCTGGTTCAATACCGTCAAGGGCTTGTCCGCCGTCGTGGCGGGCGGGCTGCTGGATGCCCTGGGCACGCTGCGTCGGCATTTTCATTCCAATCACCTGGTCGACAGCCTGGGCAATGCCCCGTTGCTGGACGACCACGCTGCCAGCCTTGCCAAGCGTATTCATGACCAGGCGCTGGTACTGACCTCGGCCGACCTCTACCTGGTCCTGGCCGTCATTGCCGTGGCCCTGATCTGCCTGATCCCTGTCATGCCCACCCGGGTCTATCCGCCGCGCGCGGTGGCCTGACCCCCGTCTGAATTCGAGAAACGCCAAATGACCATCCACCGTAAAACCCTGTTCATCGGCGCTGTGCTGGCCGTGGCCGTGCTGGCCGCCCTCGTCGGCCCCTGGCTGGTGGGCAGCGATCACCGGCAGAGCACCAACGATGCCTACGTGACCGCCGACTACACCGTGGTCGCGCCCAAAGTCGCTGGCTTCATCACGCAGGTGCTGGTCGAGGACAACCAGCAGGTCAAGGCCGGACAACTGTTGGCCACCATCGATGCCCGTGACTACCAGGCTGCCCTGGACGCTGCCCAGGCGCAGCTGCTGGTGGCCAAGGCCCAGAGCACCGATGCCCGCGCCACCCTCGACCGCCAGGACGCGCTGATTGCCCAGGCCCAGGCAGCGGTGAAAGCCGCCGAAGCCGAGGCGGCGTTCGCCGATCATGAGGTGCGCCGCTACGGGCGCCTGGCCGAGCAGGGCGCCGGTACCGTGCAAAACGCTCAGCAAGCGCGCAGCGCCGTGGACCAGGCCCGTGCCCGCCTGGCCAATGCCCGCGCAGCTTCGGTGGCTGCACGCAAGCAGGTAGACATCCTCGCCGCCCAGGTCGCCAGCGCCGATGGCCAGCTCAAGCGCGCCGAAGCCGGGGTGGAAAAGGCCCGGCTGGACCTCTCCTATACCCGCATCACGGCGCCGGTCGACGGCATGGTCGGTGAGCGTGCGTTGCGCATCGGGGCCTACGTCAACCCAGGGGCGCGACTGTTGTCGGTGGTGCCCCTGCAACAGGCCTATGTGGTGGGCAACTTCCAGGAAACCCAATTGACCCACGTGCAGCCTGGTCAGCCGGTCAGCATCAGCGTCGATACCTTTGCCGATGAACAACTCCATGGACACGTCGAAAGCATCGCTCCGGCCACAGGGGTGACGTTCTCCGCTGTGAAGCCGGACAACGCCACCGGCAATTTCACCAAGGTGGTCCAGCGTATTCCGGTGAAGATCGTCTTCGATGACGGGCAGCCGTTGTTGACCCGCCTGCGTGTCGGCATGTCGGTCGAAGCGACCATCGACACGACCCGCGATACCCGAGGCGATAAGCTGGCAGGCAGCGGGGTGACAGCCCGATGAACATCGCTCACGCGCAGAGCCCTGCACCCGCCCGCCCACAAGTAGTCAGTTCATCGCGGCCCGTCACGCGTTTCAAGACAAAGACCCCTGCGGCCGTACTGCTCGCTGCACTGCTCACGGGCTGTACCCTTGGCCCGGACTTCCAGCGCCCTGACGCCCAGGCGCCCCAGCAGTGGGACCCGTTGCAGGGTGAACACGCGCCCAGCCAACCTGTGGCAGAGGCCATCCAGTTGCGCTGGTGGGACAGCTTTCACGACCCACGGCTCAGTGCACTGATCGAGCAGGTCGCCACGCGCAACCTCGATCTGCAGATCGCCAGTGCCCGCTTGCTGCAAAGCCGTGCGCTGCGCAGTACTGTGGCCGCCGACCAGCAGCCGTCGGTGGACGCCAATGCAGGCTACAGCCGTGCCCGCAACAGCGCCGAGGGGCTGAGCGACCCCTCGGGCAACGCGGGTAAATCGGCCTTCAACCTGTGGCAGGGTGACTTGGTGGCAGGTTGGGAGCTGGACGTCTGGGGGCGTGTGCGGCGTCAGGTCGAAGCGGCCGACGCCAGTGTCGAGGTCGCCGAGAACGACCGAAACGGCGTCCTGCTGGCCCTGCTCGCCGAAACAGCCGGTGATTACATCCAGCTGCGTGCGGTGCAGCATACGTTGCAGGTGACCGAGGACAACCTCAAGGTCGCGCGGCACAGCCTTGAATTGTCCGAAGACCGTCAGGCCGAAGGCGTGGCCACTCGGCTCGACGTGGCCCAGGCCAACGCCCAGGTCGCCTTGATCGAATCTCGCCTGCCCACTTTGCAGGCACGCCGTGACGATTTGATCAATGCCTTGAGCCTGCTGGCGGCCGAGCCCCCACGCAGTCTGCAGGACAGCCTGCTGCAAGCCGGTGAGCTACCCGACCCGCAGCAGACGTTCGCCATCGGCGTGCCTTCGGAACTGGCCGAGCGGCGTCCGGACATCCGCCAGGCCCAGGCGCGCCTGCATGCTGCCACGGCCAGCATCGGCGTGGCCAAGGCAGATTTTTATCCGCGTATCCGGCTGTCTGGCAACGTGGGCTTCCAGGCCATGCAACTGGCTGACTTCGGTGCCTGGGACTCTCGCCGCTTCGCCTTCGGACCGCAGCTGTCGCTGCCGATTTTCGAAGGCGGTCGCCTCAAGGGCACCTTGGCACTGCGCCAGGCGCAGCAGCAGGAAGCGGCCCTGAACTACCGCAAGGTGGTGCTGGGGGCCTGGCATGAAATCGATGATGTGCTGCGCCTTTACAACGCCAGCCAGCTGCGTCGCGATCGCCTCGCCGAAGCCGTGCGGCAGAACCGCATCGCCCTGGAAACGGCCCAGCGTCAATACGTGGAAGGTGCGGTGGATTTTCTCAATGTACTGACCGTGCAGTCGGCCTTGCTGGCCAGCGAAGAGCAGTGGATCGACAGCGCTGCCGCAGTATCCCAGGCGCTCGTGGGGCTGTACAAAGCGCTCGGCGGAGGGTGGCAGGCGTTCGACAAGGTCTGAGTGCGCGGCGCCGTCAGCGCCCTACAGCGTTCGTGACAAGCCAAACCGTTTGCGCAGCACCTTGTCCAGTAAACGCTGCGGCACCAGGCAGGCCATCAGTGGCAAGGCAGTGCTGCCGTTGCCCAGCCGCACCCGTGCTGGCACTGGCGAACGCTGGGTCGCTTTCAGCACGCCCTGGGCAAAGACCGCTGCCGGTGTTGGCCGGTCGAGCGAGGCGCGGGCCCGGGCTTGAATGTGTTCACGCAATGGCCACCACGGCGATTCCGGCGCCAGCACCTGCTGCGCCTGCTGCTGGGCGTGACTGGCGAACTGCGAGGCAATCGCTCCAGGCTGCACCTCCATCACGCGTATGCCCAACGGCGCAAGCTCCAGGCGCAAGGCGTCGCTCAAGGCCTTCACGGCGGCCTTGGAGGCGCAGTAGGCGCCGGCGAACGGCGTGACCAGCACCCCGGAGACACTGCCGATGTTCACCACCAGGCCTTTGGCGCGACGCAACTGGGGGAACAGTGCGCGTGTCACGCCGACCAGCGCGAACACGTTTGTCTGGAACTGGCGCTGCAGGGCGTCGACCCCGCCATCGAGCAGCGGCCCCATGGCGCCGTAGCCGGCGTTGTTGATCAGGATGTCCAGTGCATCGAGCTCCTGCGCGAGCAGGGCCAGGGCGTGTGGGTCGTTGACATCCAGTTGTCGGGCAACGAAGCCCGCAGCGGCCAGGCGCGCCACATCTTCAGCCTGGCGGGCAGTGGCCCAGACCTGATGACCGGCATCGCGAAACGCATCGGCCAGGGCGCGGCCAATGCCGCTGGAGCAACCGGTGATCAGAACAGTCGACATGCAGAAGGCCTTTGGGTCTGGGTAGAGGGGCAGTGGGTGTGCGCCGAGTCGCCGATGCGTCGCCAGCGGTTGGGCATCGAAGGATTCAGTTGGCAAAGCTGCCTTGCAGGTGCTCGGCCCTGAACGCCAACGTCTGTGCACGGTAGCCCGAGCGTAGCGCAGGCAACGGCAGGCAATCGGACCACTGCGCGCCGGGTTGCAATTCCCCAGGCCCACGGTAGCGCGGTGCATTGTAGGTGTTTTCTGCCAGGTTGACGGTGTCGCCAGGCGCATAGGCCGCCACACGCCAGCGCAGTTCGGTGAGCGGAACCTTGTTGTCGTTCTTCAGGGTGACCTGCAAGGGGCGGTCGGCGGGGCATTGGGTGGGGGCATAGGCAAGGCGCATGTCCAGGCGGGCCAGTTGCGAGGTTTCGCGAGTGTCCTGCCAGATGACGAACAAGGCCACCAGGCCCAGACCACCCACCGCAGCCAGCGAAATCGGCAAGGCCTTGGCGGGGTAGCGCAGCAACAGCACCAGCCAGGTGAGGATAAGGAGAGCGCCGATGATCATGAGGCTTGCAGACCTTGGTTGCGCGAGGGTTGAAGCATCGTAGCGTGAAATGGGGGAAGGCTCAAAAGGGGAAGGCTTGGCCGGCTGTGGATCGAGCAAGGCGAGGTGGGGCTCAAGTGCCGGAGCGCGAATCAGCCCCGGGGCTTGAGCCCCCCATCACCGCGCAATCACTGCGAAGCAGCCTTGACCGCGCCACCACACTGCGCCGACTCGGACGTACGCCCGTACACATCCTCGAACCGCTCGATGTCATCCTCGCCAAGGTAGCTGCCCGACTGCACCTCGATGATCTCAAGGGGGATCTTGCCGGGGTTGCGCAGGCGATGCACCGACGCGATCGGAATGTAGGTCGACTGGTTTTCGGTGAGCAGGAATACATTCTGATCGCACGTCACTTCAGCCGTACCCGACACGACGATCCAGTGCTCGGCGCGGTGATGGTGCATCTGCAACGACAGGCTGGCCCCCGGCTTGACCGTGATGTGCTTGACCTGGAAACGCCCGCCCATGTCCACCGAATCGTACGAGCCCCACGGACGGTAGACTTCCGGATGGCTCTGGGTTTCGCTGCGACCCTGGGCGTCCAGGGTCTTGACCATCTGCTTGACGCCCTGGACCTTGTCCTTGTGGGCAATCATCATGGCGTCCTTGGTTTCGACCACCACGATGTTGTCCAGCCCGATCACCGACACCAGCTTGCCGTTGCCGTGAATCATGCAGTTGTGGCTGTCCTGCACCACCACGTCACCCTTGGTGACATTGCCGTGGTCATCCTTGTCGTGCACATCCCACAGTGACGACCAGCAACCCACATCGCTCCAGCCGGCCGACATGGGCACCACGCAGGCTCGCTGGGTCTTCTCCATCACGGCATAGTCGATGGAGTTGTCCGGGCAGCAGGCGAAGCTCGCTTCATCGATGATCAGCGTGGTGCCATCCACCTGGCTGCGCTCCAGCGCCAGCAAACAGGTGTCGTAAATGTCGGGGTCGTGCTTTTTCAGCTCTTCGAGAAAGCGGCTGGCACGGAACAGGAACATGCCGCTGTTCCAGAAATACCCCCCGGCCTGAACGAACTCGATCGCCCGCTGCTCGTCAGGCTTTTCGACGAACTGCGCCACTCGCGCCACGCCTTCGGGCAGCAAGGCATCCTGGCTCGAGCGAATGTAGCCGTAGCCGGTTTCAGGCTTGGTCGCCGGCACCCCAAACAGCACCATCTCGCCGCGCTCGGCGGCCACGGTGGCCAGCGCCAACGCCCGCTGCAGCGCCTTCTGGTCATCGATGACATGGTCAGCAGGCAGCACCAGCATCAACGCGTCACGCCCTTCGTTGACCAGTTTCATGGCGCTCATGGCCACTGCCGGCGCGGTGTTGCGCCCGAACGGTTCGAGCAGGATGCCCTGGGTTTGCAGGTCGAGCGCGGCCAGTTGCTCCTGCACGATGAAGGTGTGCTCCTTGTTACAGACCACAATGGGTGCGTCCATGCCTTCGAACACCAGACGTTCGAGTGTCTGCTGGAACAGCGTGTGCTCGCCGGTCAGGGCCAGGAACTGCTTGGGGAACTGCTTGCGCGACAAAGGCCACAAACGCGAACCGCTACCGCCAGAAAGAATTACCGGGATCATCGTGTTTCTCCAATCGTCATTGAGGGCAGGGCAATCAGTTGCTGCTCACAGGGCGGGTGACCCATACCGGGGACAGCGTGCTGCCGGAGCCGGTGACATACAGCACGGCCGCTTCGCCGCGCTCCAGGGCCACGGGTTTCACGTCACCGACTTTCCGGTCGCCCTGGAACAGCGCCAGGTCCACCTTCACAGGGTTGATTTCACGCTCGCCGCGGCCATTGGCGGCGACCGGCTTGACCACTTCGGTCTTGCCATCGGCGGTTTTCAGCGCCAGCGTCTGGTTGCTCAGGTTCTGTACCCGTACCAGCGCTTTCTGCTTGTTCTTGAACGGCGGCTCTTCGATCAGTAGAGGCGTACCGGCAGGGCTGTTGACCAGGGTGTAGTACTGGTCCGAGGCCAGCTTGACCGGTACGCGCTGGCTGCCGACCTGAGCGGTGTAGTCACCGCCTGGCAGGAAACTGAAGTCACTGCTGGCCTGGGGGCCGACCGGCTTGATCTGCGTGTTGCCGACGGAGGCGCCAGCCGGTGCGCTGCTTGCGTTGTACAAGCGCACGAAGGTCGAGCCCTTCGGCGCGCTCGGGCCGTAAAGCGCCGCGTCGGCGCCGGCATAAGCCTGTACTGATGCCAGGGACAGGCCGGCTGCGAGGGTCAGGGCTTTGGCGATGGAAGATGGAGTCGTCATGGGCATTGCCTCTTTCGGTCAGTGGGTGGTTCGGGTGGCCGTCAAGGCCAGGTTTTTTTCGGCGTCGCGCGAGTGCTTGAGCTGAGCGACCCAGTGCGGATCGATGCCGTCGAGTTCAGGTTTCATGGGCAGGTAGCGCTCCGGGAATTCCCACACCACCACTTGTGGCGCGGCATGTTGGAAGGCATCGCTTTGCAGGTACTTGAGCATGGGTAGGAAGGGCCCGTGGCCGTCCTCGGCATAGTTGGCCACGTCGCTGTGCAGCGCCTGCTGCAGGGCGCCCACGAAGTTCCAGCGGGGGTTTGCGCTGTAGCTGGTGCCCACCAGCGCCACGGGGATCTGCTGGTCGGCGAACAACGCATCCCCTGCGTCGGCTTGAGCTGCAACAGGGCGGGTGGTGCGTTGCTGGAGGGTGTCCGGCGGCGGCAGCAGGTGGGAGAACAAAGGATCCAACGGCAGGAAGTTGGTCAGGTCGCCCTTGTACGGCGCACTGCCCTGGGCCTGGGTGACGAAGGCTTGTGGGCTCGCTTCGAGCAGACGCTGGCGGCTGACGGCCGCAGCCAGCGCTTGTGCTGCCACTTCGGCACCCAGGGGCGTCCAATGGGTATCGGTGCGCAGAAACACCTGGCCGCGGGCCTTGGCCTGTTCCAGCGGGGCCATCAGGTCCGGGGCGAACACATTGGCCTGGCGTGCCTTGGCATGAAACTGGTTGTACAGCTCCCCATGCAGGCTCGCCGGTCGTGTCTGGCCAAGGTGTTCGTCGTACACCCGCGCCTTGGCCGGCACGATCGCCAGCACCAGCTGGCTGCCGTGCCGTTGCAGGGTGTCGCGCACGCCGCGGATCAGCGCCAGGTTCTCCTGCACCAATGCCTCGGCACCGGCGGTGGGCTTGAACTCTTCGTCACTGAACAGCCACTGGTCGCGCCCCAGCACCACGCCTGGCCGCCCTTCGTGGAACAGCTTGAAATCCAGGGCGGCCCACACGTTGGTGCCCAGGCGCTTGATCGGAAACGCGGCGTCGTAATGTTGTTCGGTGGCCTTGGCCAGCTTGCCGTCGAGCAGGCTCATCTGTTCGGTGCGTTCAAAGCCGTGCAGGCTTGAGGTCGACCACAGGCCCATGCCCGTCAACAGGCCGAGGAAAGACAAGCAGTAGGTCATGCGAAGTGTCCGGGTCATCACATCGGCCTCAGAACTGGAAATAGAGAAACGGCGAATAGCTCTGCGCCGACAGCTTCAGGATCGACGCGACAAACAGCAGCAGCACCAGGGTTCGGGTCATCACGCGCGTCCAGCCAAGGCCGAGCGAGCCATCACGGTTGATCTGCACTGGCGTGGCGGTGGGTGATGCGGTGGGCGTGGTTCGGGCGTTACGGTAAACATCGCGCAGGCCGAAGAAGGCCAAGGCCAGGTAGGCGATCACCAGAGTCGCCACTTGCAGGCCGGTCAGCTGAGCGCGGTTGAGTTCGGAAAGCTGCCAGTGGCCGAAGCTGAACATGGCGCCGTACATGCGCGCTGCGACGTGCAGGTTCTCGGCCCGGAACACCACCCAGCCCACCACCACCAGCAGGAAGGTGAAGGCCCACTTGACCGGGTTGAAGCGCTGCGGGTGGGTGTCGATGCCCAATGCCCGTTCGATCGCCAGCCACACGCCATGCCAGGCGCCCCAGAGGATGTAGGTGACGTTGGCGCCATGCCAAAGCCCGCCCAGCAGCATGGTCAGGAACAGGTTGCGGTAGGTGTTGAGCGTGCCTTTGCGGTTACCGCCCAGGGTGATGTACAGGTAGTCGCGCAGCCAGGTGGACAGGCTGATGTGCCAGCGCCGCCAGAACTCGGTGATGGACTGGCTGATGTAGGGCTGGCGGAAGTTTTCCATGAAGCGAAAGCCCATCATCAGGCCCAGGCCGATGGCCATGTCGCTGTAGCCGCTGAAGTCGAAATACAACTGCGCGGTGTAGGCCAGCGCGCCCAGCCAGGCATCGCCGGTGGTGGGCTGCTGCAAGGCGAAGCAATGGTCTGCCACCACCGCCAGGGTATCGGCGATGAATACCTTCTTGACGAACCCTTGCATGAAGCGCGTGCAGCCTTCGGAAAATTTGTCCAGCGTATGCGTGCGGTGGTTGAACTGCTCGACCAGGTCCTTGAAGCGCAACACCGGCCCGGCGATCAGGTGCGGGAAGATCGCCACGAAGGCGGCGAAGTCGATCAGGTTGTCGGTGGCCGGGGTATCCCCGCGGTACACGTCGATGAGGTAGCTGATGGACTCGAAGATGTAGAACGAAATGCCGATTGGCAGCAGCACATGGGTGAGGATGAACGGCTCAAGGCCGAACGAGGTGATGATCGCATTGAGGCTTTCGACGCCGAAGTTGGCGTACTTGAAATAGCCCAGAATGGCCAGGTCCACGCCAACGCCCAGCAGCAGCCAGCGTTGCGCGGGCTTGCTGCGCACACCGGCGGCACCGACGTTCAGCCCGATCCAGTAGTTCCACAGGGTGACGCCGGCGAACAAGGCGAGGAAGTCCACGCGCCACCAGGCATAGAAGAGGTAGCTGGCGATCAGCAACAACGCGTTGCGATAGCGCTGCCCGCTCAGGTAGTACAAACCGAGGAAGATCGGCAGGAACAGGAACAGGAACACGTTGGACGAAAAGACCATCCCGGTTCTCCTAAAGACTCACAGCATCCAGGGCAAAGCGCCCCCCAAACCCCCCACAGATAATCGGGAGGCCACCTAGCTTTGTGCAGGCGGTGTGTCGTCACGACACGCCGCCCCTTGCACGGTCTTGCGTTAGTGCTTGCGCATTGCGCCTGGGTCATACACGCGCGTCATGTCCCCCCCCATGCGGAAGCTGTTGAACGGCTGCATGCCCTGCTTGCGCGCCAGGGTGTCGCCCACGCAGTGGTACAGGGCGCACCAGGGCTCCAGCCAGGCGTACTTGGTGTCGACCTTCAGGTCCTTCATGTCCTGTTTCTCGCCTGCGCGCTCGGCGAAATGACGCGGGTCGCGGGCGCCGGCCAGTACCCCTTCGCCCAGGCGCTGCAAGGCAAAATTGTTCTCGGCGCGCAGGTCCACGCCGTTGGCCTGGGCAAAGCTTGCGATCAATGCCAAGGGCGGCAGGGCATAGTTGTGATAGGCCAGCGCACGTTGCTTGCGTTTGATCTCGTTGGGCAGAAAGCCCTGGTCGTCGACTTGATTGACGCCGACCTTGTATTGCTTCACTGCCCAGTCGAACAGGTCACGGCGGTCGGTGGCCACGGCCGTGGCCATGACCGACCAGGCCGCCCAGTAGCTGTGATTGTTGATCTTCTGCAGCGGCAGGTCGCTCCAGTCGCTAACCGTCTGCTGGGCCAGGCGAGCGAACCATTTCTCGATCAGCTCGGCTTCGGCCTGATGCGCCGCCAGTGGCCTGGCGTTGGAGAACTTCAGGCGCAGCCATGACCCGCTCAGGCTGCCCAAAGCCCATTTGCGCATCGATTTGCCGGTGTGGTTGTAGTTCGTGGACATCAGTGCGTCGGCCCGTGCCCAGGTGCCCAGCCACGCCAGTGCGCAGTCCAGCTGCGCCGGTCGACCGTCGCGCATGTACTGGGTGACCAGTTTGCTTACCCCCTTTTCCAAGGCAGTGATGTCCTGGGTGGAGGTCCGAAAGGCGTGCTCGGAAGCCACATTGAGCGTGGCCCGCGCCTTGTCCGAGCCTTCGTACTTGCTGCGAAACTGCAGGGCACCGGTATACGGGGTGGGCGGGGCTTCGCAGCGAAAATCGCCGGTACCCGTCTTGAGTTTCTCGATGCCTTCGTAGTAACCCTGAGGTGGCACCAGCGAGGCCTGCGCGGCGCTTGCGAACAGAGCGAGGGCGAGCAGGGCCGGGCGCAGAATCAGTTTGTAATGGGTCATGTTCGCCTCACTGGCCGGCCTGCGCGGTCTGCGCAGGTCCGGCGAAGTCGTTACGTTTGCACAGCTTGGCTTCGAGCTTCTGCGTGCCTTTTTCCGGCCCCTGCACCTCGAAGGCCAGCAGCTTCTGATCGGCCCAGTCCTGGTCCTCGCGCATCTGGAACACGAACCGGCCATCGGTATCGGAGGTTTCGGGTTTTTCCAGCTTGATGTCCTCGTGCCGGCCGTTGAGGTACCAGAGGGTTGCCTGCAGCAACTTCACTGAGGGGTCGTCGAACTTCACATCCATTTGCAGGTGGCGGTTGACCAGCGGCTTGATCACCCCACCCTTGCCATTGACCATCAGGGTGTTCTTGCCCGGCTTGAGCGTAGTCTTGGCGCTCATCAGCGCCGGGCGGTCGTCGCAGCCGTCGTCGAGCAGGCCGAGGATCTGTCGCCAGATGGTTTCCTGCTCCAGGCTGTAGAGGGGCGAAAATTCCCAGACCAGGATCTTGGGTGGATGCTTGCGGAACTCCTCGCTGCCCAGGTACTGAATCATCGAGCCCTCCAGACCGCCGCCGGGGAAGGCGACGTTGAGCACATCGGCGCCGATGTACTGCTCCAGAAACCCGGCGAAGTTGTAGTTCTTGCCGCTGTGGCTCGTGCCCACCAATGTGATCTGGGCATTGCCCTGGTCGCCGAACAGGTCGTCGTCATCGCCGCTGGCCCCTTTGGGTTCGGTGCTGAACTGGTCCATGTACTGCACCGCGTAGCTAGTGCCGCACAGCTGCCCGGCAACGTTGTGCAAGGTTCCGGTCTTGCCCATGCGCCCGGACTTGACGGTTTCGAATGCCTTGCGCGGGATGCCCTGGAATGCAGGCATCGTGTGCACGGTGTCGGCCACGATACGGGCAGCGCGCTCGGCGCCGTAGGGCGTCCAGTGCTGGTCGCCACGGAAGTAGAAATCCTTGCCCTGGTCGGCGGCAGGCAGCTGCTCGTTGGTCAGCGGCGACAGGTCAGGCACGTTGTAGCCCATGGCGGCGAAGCGCTTGAGCATGGCCTGGTAGTTGCCCAGTGCTTTCTGGTAGTCGAACGCGGCTTTTTCTGCCGGCTCAAGCATGTTTCGGTTCACCAGGCCCCGGGTCGGCTGATACACCACTACCAGTTCCACACCGCGTTTCTTGAAGGCGTCGTGCACCTGCTGCAGGCGTTTGTACCCGGCAGGGGAGGTGTCGAATTCGGTGCGCAGGTCTTCACGGGTTCGGAACAACCAGTCGCCCTGGCCCTGCACCAGGGTGGTGAAGTTCTGCTGGTAGCGGGTGGTGTAGCGGCTGGCATCGTGTGCCTGCGGGCACAACTGGCAGCACGGCACCGCCGTGAAGGTAGGGGCCTGCACGGTGTCGGCGCGTGAGCCCTGACTGATGGCCAGGAGGGCGCAGGTGACGCTCAGCACGGTAATCGCTTGTGGAGTCATGGTCCGGGCTTCCTTATTGGATCAATTCGGTCTGGCGCTCGACCGGGTCGATCAACACGGCTTTGCGCTGGCGTACCAGCAGGTCGAGGATTTCATCCTGGCGCTGGCCCAGCACACCGTTGAAGGTGATCCCGCTGGCTTTGCGCGGCGCCAGCATGGCCACGTCGTACAGCTCGACCGACAACGGCGAGTCGATCGACAGCGGGCCAGAGCCGTTGGCCGCCAGTTGCCCACCCACCAGGATCAACGACACCTTGGTGTCGAACGGGTCGAGGGCAATGTCGCGGTCGGTGTCGGACAGGTCCTTGATGTGGCCGTAAACGCCCACCAGACCGTTGGCCATGGCGATGTTGTCGTACAGCCGGATGTTCACGCTGTTGCGCACGCGAATGCCATGGCGTCGGTTGTTGACCAGCGTGTTGCCCCACAGCAAGTTATCGCCGCTTTCGTACAGGGTGATGCCGTCGGTGTGGTTGCGGTAGATCTGGTTGTAGGCCACCAGGTTGTTGACGCTGTTGCGATCGATCACGACGCCTGACAGCTTGTTGTCGAAGCTCTTGTTGTTGAAGATCCAGCTGTCGTTCACCTCCCGCGAAACGATGATGCCGTGCTTCTTGCGCGTGCCATGCACGCTGTTGCCGGCGATGATCAGCCCGTGGGAGCGGTCGTGCGGGTCGATGCCGTAGACGATGTTGTCGCGGTAGGTGTTGTCCTTGACCACGAAGTCGCGCGTCTCATAGCAGTAGAAGCCGTACCACAGGTCGCTGAACTGCGAACCGATGATCCAGCCGGTCGGCTCCGCCCGGCCCATGCGCTTGGCCAGGTTGGGGGTGTACTGGGAAATGCTCACGCCATAGGACTTGGACTTCGCATAGCCCAGGCTGGCCAGGGTGCTGTTGACGATGTAGGTCTCGGTGCCGCCCCAGGACAGCAGAAACGGGCGAAACGCCTGGGGCGAGCGGAACGTGGCCGGGCCTTTGGCCTGCTCGCGCCACCCGGTCACCTGGGTGTCGGTGATGAACAGCTTGCCGTCGTTGACCAGAAATGCCCCGCCTTCCTCGGACAGGCGCAGTTGCTTGACCTTGCCGTCGATCTCCAACGTCCCGGTGCGCCCGACCACGATGGGCAGACGCGCCAGGTACACACCGGGCTGCACCTCGGACAGGTACTGGCGCGGCACCTGGCGGCTCAACTGCGCCAGGTCCACGTGGCCATCGTCGATGAAAATGGCCTGTGGAATGCCGTGTTGGCGCCGCACCCATTCGGCGGCCTTGTTGTCGCCACCGACGAATGCCTTGAGGCTGTCTTCCTGGAACATACGGCGCAGGCTGACCTTGCCCGGCTGGCTGCGATCGATCTTTTGCTGCACGGCCTGTGCGGTGTAGCCACTGAGGTCAGGGAGCTTGGGCGGGTCCAGCTGCAGCGGCGCTATCGGTGCGCTAGAGACGGTATAGCTGCGCGCCTGTTGCAGTTCCTTGGTCAGCAGGCCGGGTTGCGCCGCCCAGGTCGAACCACTGGCAAGCAGCAGGGCGCAGGCCAGCAGGCTGTGGCGAAGATGGGGATGAACGTTCATGGCAATTTCCTCGTGGCCTCAGAAACGCCAGATCACGTCGACGAAGGCGCGGTGCATGTAGCTGTCTGCCTCTTTGCCGTAGGCATCGCCCGGCTTGAATACCCCAGCACGCAGGCGAACCAGAGCCGAAGGCTCGTCGATCGCCTGGCTCATCGAGGCGGGGAGCAGGCCTTGCTTGAAGTACTTGGTCACGACCACGTCCATTTCCTGGCCAAGGTCTTTCTCACCCTCGACCAAGGGCCGGTTGATGCCGTTGTCGTTGACTACGGCGTTGATGCCGCTGGAGCCTATGTTCTGCGCACCGTCCACTCGCCAGAACCTGTGGTAGAGGAAGCTTGCGTCGTAGTCGTCGCGCAGCTGCCAGGAGGCGAACAAGGTGGCGGCCTGCAGGTTGCCCAACTCGCCACGAAAGGCCTCGCCAAAGCGATGCACACGCGATCGGGTGCCGGTGAAGTTGGAGCGGTTGCTTTCAAGGCCGGTCTGCTCGAAGTTGTTGCCGCCCTCGTCACCGCCGCCGCTGCCGCGGGCGTAGGCGGCGCCCACCTGCCACTGCGGGTTCAGGCGCAGGCGTACGCCCAGGTCGGTGGCCCAGGCATTGACGTCGCCGCGTTGGGTACCGGTGGCCACTTGCTGGTCGCCCACCTGGCGGCTGCTGAGGGTGTCACGGTTGCCGGTCAGCCAGGTCAGGCTGCCCCAGTAGTTGACGTCATGCTCATTGCGCCAGTTGTAGGCATCGCTGTTGGCCTCCAGGCCCAGCCATGTCAGGTCGCCGGTGCGGGTCTTGTCCAGGGCGTCGACGGTTTGGCCGGGGTTTTTCAGGCTACCGCTGTCGTGGGTGTGATGAGCCCGCAGGCCCACCCAATGGCCAGGCGTCCACTGGGCAGCGACATTGCCGTAGAGGTGAGTACGATCCTCGTCCTGCGGGGCCAGGTCGGTCAGGTCGGTTCGGTATTCGCTGAAACGCCGGGCTACACCCAGGTCGGCCTTGAGCAGGGTGGTGTCGAAGGTCCAGTTGAGGGCTTCGATGTTGGTGTCGCGCCACATGCCATCGTCGCTGCGCAACCGTTGCCGGCCCAGTCGCAGTTGCTCGCCGGGGTAGGCGGTCAGGCCGCTGTAGCCCACCCAGAACTCGCGCATGGCCAGGTAGCTCTTGTCCGGTTGACGACTGTCTGCGCCCGTGTCGGTGGTGGTGCCATCGTCGTTCTGGCGCAGGGTATCGGTTTCGATGGTATCGGTGGCAGTGACCGCCTGGCCCATGGCATAAGCGCTCCAGTTGCCGCGCTCGCCGTAGACCCACGGGCGCAGGTCCAGGCCCAGGCCATTGACGTCACCGCCTGGGCGGGTGCCCAGGTCGCGGTCGTCTTCGGACTGGCCAGTGACTTTCACTTCCAGGCCAAAATTGCGTTCGGCCGTGACCTGGGCCAGGCTCGGGCAGGACCACAGCAAGGCAAAGCCAAGGCCGATCCCGGCTTTGACGAAAGGGTTGAGCATCATGGCGCGTCCTCACCGTCTACGTCGTTTTCATCGTCTTGCAGCACATCCAGGGCCAGGGTATTGATGGCGCCGGGCGTCATGGCCATGCGAGCTTGGGTCTCCCGCGCCAGCGTCTGCTGAGCCTGGCGGCGCGCCTCGGGCGCCAGCTGCTGCTCGATCTGCTGCAACAGCTCGGCCGACTGGGGCGTCGGGTTGGCCTGGGCGAGTTGCGCGAAGACCCATGCATCGGCAGGTTGCGGGCGGATGCCATGCCCCTCGCTGAACAGCTGCGCCAGGGCATAGTCGGCACTGACCTGGCCACCGCGTGCGGCCGCCAGCAGGTTGTCCAGCGCTTTCTGCGGCTCGACGTTGCCCAGGTAGCCACGGCGATAGAGTTGGCCCAGGTAGTAGCGGGCACTGGTCTCGCCGGCCGTGGCGGCGGCCAGCAGGTGACGCTCGGCGCTCTCGGCATCGGCCGGCAGCTGCTTGCCCTCGTAGTACAGGCGGCCGAGCAGCAGGTCCGCGCGAGGCTGCTGCGCATCACGGCCTTTTTTCAGGTAAGCCAGCAACTGGTCGGTGTCCCCCAGTTCAGGGAAGTCGTACAGCAGCTGCGCCAGGCTGACCCAGGATGCCGGGTACGCCGGTGCCACGCGTTCGAGCAACGCCTTGGCAGCTTGCCCGTCGGTCTGGCCCAGGCTGCGGTCGGCCAGCACGCGAGCGACGCTGTCCACCCGGCTGGCAGGCACTGCCCCGCGGGCGTAAGCCGATTCGAGCTGGTGCATCAGGGCGGTCAGCTGTTCGGCCTGACCACGCTTGCGGTACACGGTGGCCAGCTCCACGTAGCACAGGTCGGCAGTCGCCAACCCCGCCTGGCACAGGCTCTGCACTTCGTCCAGGTGCTGGTCGTAGGTGCCCTGCGTACGGTAGAGCAGCACCTGGGCGATGCCCGCTTCCGGGTAGCCCTCGGTACGCCACCGCTCGATCTGCTGCTGCGCGTTGATGGTGGGGAAGCTCTGCGGGTAGGCCAGGTACAGCATGGCCAGTGGCACCAGGGTATTGCCCTGGCCCTGGCGGGCGGCCAGCTTGAGCAGCGTTTGCGCTTCTTCGCGCTCGGCCTGGGTGCTGCCCGGCTTGGTCACCAGCAGGCGGCCAAGGCGCGCCTGGGCACGGGGCGAGGTGGCAGCGGCGGCGCGGTAGGTGGCTTCGGCTTGCTCGCGTTGGGCGCTGTCACCGGTGGCCACCTTGATGTCGGCCAGCCCGACCTGGGCATCGCTGTAGCCCAGGTCGGCCAGTGCCTGGTAGTTGCGTTCGGCCACAGCCAGGTCGCCGCGCTTGAGCGCTTCGTTGGCCAGGCGCTGGTCGGGCAGACCGGCGCAACCGGCCAGTGTCACGGTCAGGGCAAGTGCGCACGCAGTAAAGGGGCGCGGGTTGGACCCAGGCAAGGTTGGCATGCTCGTCATCTCACAGGTCACGGGCCGACGCACTGCCGATCAGCCAGTCCAGCGAAGGGCCGCGGTTGCTGGCAACCGACACCGGCCGGCCTGCCAGGGCCGCTGGCAGGGCGCTGTCCGGTTTGATCTGTACGCGGATGTCGGCGGCCAGCGCGTCGGGTTCCAGGCTGCTGCTGGCGACGATTTCCCCTGCGCGCACCTGGTCTTCGCCTGCCACCTGGAAGTTGACCCGCGTCCCCGGCTTGACCTCGTCGAACTGGCGGTAGCTGAAGCGGGCCTGGACAGTGGGTGTGCTCGTGCGTGGCACCAGCTCGAAGATCGGTTGGCCCTTGGCGGCGTACTGGCCGTCTTCCACACGCTGGCGGGCGACGATGCAATCGCAAGGGCTGGTGAGGGTGCCGGACAGTTGCTTGCCGAACAGCTCCTGGATTTTGGCGGGGTCGAGCTGGGTGTCGTCCAGGCTGCCCTTGAGCACGTCCAGCATGCTGGTGCTGAAGCTGGCAAGCGGGGCGCCCTTGCTCGTTTGGGCGCCGCTTGGCACCAGGCTGCTGACGGTGCCGTCCCTGGGCATGGTGATGGTGGTGACAGGCACGGCGACGACTGCGGCCTGGGCATGGCTGACGAAGTACAGGCCATACAGCGATTTGGCAACGAAGCCGAACGCTGCCACGCCCGCCACGAACACGCCCAGCGTCACGCTGACCGCCTTGAACCGGGCCAGGGGGCCCTGCCCGCTGCCGGCGTCCTTTTGCTTGCGCGCCTTGGTGAAGTTGTCCCGTTGCAGCGTGCTGAGCACATCGCCCACGGTGATCAGCTCGCCGGACAAGTGGCTGGTGATCAGGTGGCGCAAGGTGGCGATATCGCGCGGCTCCAGGTTCTGGAACTGCACGCCGGCCCGACCGCTGCCTGGGACGTAGGAGCGCACCTGAAACGCCACGTCCATCGACAGCCCCAGGTTATCGACGCTGAACTGCAACCGGCCGTGCAGCACCTGGCCTACGGCCAGAGGATGCGGGCTATGGAAGCTCAGGCCGCCGGCCGACAGGTCATCTACCTTGGTTTCATGGGGCTGACCCTGGGCGTCGACAAAGCGCAGCCTGGCAGGCATGCGCACCCGTGCGTGCTGGCGCTGGGCTTCGGATTCATGCACGACGTTGACGTTCACGGCGGTATTCATGGCGGTTGTTCCTGTTAGTTCCGATCCGGGGCGGGGTCACACGACCATGAACAGCGCAGCGACGAACAGGCTGGCAGCCGAAAAGGTCATGGCCCGCGAGGACCAGGTGTTGAACCATTGTTGAAAGCTGGCGAGGTCACGCTTGAGGGTGGTGGGCTGGCGCGTCCACGACTGTTTGTCGAGGCGGAAGAACACGTAGATCTTCATCAGCGCGCCGACGATCTGGTTGTAATAGAGAATCACCGGGTAGGCCGGGCCAACGCTGTGGCCCGAGCACAGCAGCATGAAGGTGAGTACCAGGCGGGTGAAACCGATCCACAGCAGGTACACCAGCAGGTAGGCCATGCCGAATTTCAGGCTGGCGATGAGGGCCACTGTCAGGCCCAGCAGGCTGGTCCACATCGAGACCCGCTGATCGAACAGCACGATGCTGGTGAACAGCCCCAGGCGGCGCAGGCCAAGCCCAAGGGCGCGTGAATTCTGCCGAAGGTTGTTGCCGTACCAGCGGTACATCAGCTTGCGGCTGGCCTTGAAGAAGCTTTTTTCAGGCGGATGCTCGACCGTGTTGATGGCCGCATCGGGCACGTAAAACGTGTCGTAACCCAGGCGCATCAGGCTGAACCAGCTGGACTTGTCGTCACCGGTCAGGAACTTGAAGCGCCCCAGGCGCCAGTGCATCAACGCGTCGCTTTCCACGTCGGCGATGAACTCGGGGTTGGTCACCACGCTGGCGCGGAACATCGACATGCGGCCAGTCATGGTCAGCACGCGCTTGGACAGGGCCATGGAACACATGTTGATGTGGCGCTGGGCGAAGCGCAGCTTGTGCCACTCGCTCATGATGTAGCCGCCGCGCACTTCGCAGAACTCGTTGGTGGTCAGGCCGCCGACGTTGGGGAACAGCTTGAACCACGGCACGGTCTTGCGCACCACGCCCTCGTCCAGCACGGTGTCGCCGTCGATTACCGCCACCACGGCATCGTCATCGGGCAGCATGCGGGAAATGGCGCGAAAGCCGTAGGCAAGGCCATCGCGTTTGCCGGTACCTGCGATGCGCACGATGTCCAGGGTGACATGAGGGGGCGGGTTGTACCTGGCCCACAGGCTCTTGACCAGCAGCTCGTCCGACATCTCCACCAGCGAACAGACCACGGTGGTGGGGAAGCCGCAGTCGATCGCTTCGCGAATCACCGAGCTGTACACCTGGGCGGTGGTCAGCGCTTCGATGCGAAAGCTGGTGACCATCAGGTAGACATGGGACGGATCGGCTGCCTGGCCCATCTTCTGCACCTTGCGGCGCAGGTACGGATAGACGCCGTACAGAAAGACCATGCCACGGATGAAGTGGGTGGCGCCCATGGAGTAACGCCAGATGCCAACTGCGCCGACCAGGAAGATGAAGTGCCTGGACTGCGGGTCGAAGATGTCGGCTGGCAGGGCCAGGGCGATCAGCATGAGAAGGCTCATGTAGAACAACCAACCGGCGCACTGCAGCAGCGCTGTCTTAAGCCTTTGCATGTTCAGCATCCGTGAAGAATTCAGGGTAGGGGCGACGCGGGATGGGGCACTGCGTCGCCTGGCCAGGCGTTACCAGCAGATGCCTTCGGTGCGGCCATCGGGGCTGGTGGGCTTGGCCATGAAGCCCACCAGGTCGATCACTTGCTTGCCGGCCGGCGCGTGCTGGGCCAGGGCGCGGAACTGCTCGTCACGGTTGCCGAGCACGATGATGTCGGCGTTGTCGATCACCTTCTGGAAATCGGCATTGAGCAGCGAGGACACGTGCGGGATCTTCGATTCGATGTACTCTTTGTTCGCCCCGTGTACCCGGGCGTACTGCACGTTCTCGTCATAGATGTCCAACTGGTAGCCCTTGCCGATCAGGCGCTCGGCCAGCTCCACCAGTGGGCTTTCACGCAGGTCATCGGTGCCGGCCTTGAAGCTCAGGCCCAGCAGGGCCACCTTGCGCTTGTCGTGGCTGTCGATCAGGTCGAAGGCGTTCTGCACCTGGGACTCGTTGCTGCGCATCAGCGAATCGAGCAGGGGCGCTTTCACATCGAGGCTGGCGGCGCGGTAGGTCAGTGCACGGACATCCTTGGGCAGGCACGAGCCGCCGAAGGCGAAGCCGGGACGCAGGTAGTACTGGGACAGGTTCAGCGCCTTGTCCTGGCAGACCACTTCCATCACTTCGCGGCCATCGACGCCCACGGCCTTGGCGATGTTGCCGATCTCGTTGGCGAAGGTCACCTTGGTGGCATGCCACACGTTGCAGGTGTACTTGATCATCTCGGCCACTTCGACCGACTTGCGGATGACAGGTGCATCGAGTTCTTCGTAGAGCGCCTGGAGCACGTCGCCACTGGCGCTGTCGAGCTCACCGATGACGGTCATCGGCGGATGGTCGTAGTCCTTGATGGCCGTGCTCTCCCGCAGGAACTCAGGGTTGACTGCGACGCCGAAGTCGATGCCGGCACGTTTGCCGGAGCAGTCTTCGAGCAGCGGTATTACCACGTTCTTCACGGTGCCCGGCAACACGGTACTGCGTACCACGATGGTGTGGCGGCTGGCTTTTTCACGCAGTACGAAACCGATCTCGCGGCACACCGATTCGATGTACTCAAGGCCCAGGTCGCCATTCTTCTTGCTGGGGGTGCCCACGCAGATCATCGACACATCGCTGGCCCGGATGGCCTCGGCAAAGTCGGTGGTCCCCCGCAGGCGGCCATTGGCGATGCCCTGCTGCAACAGCGCCTCCAGGCCTGGTTCGACGATGGGCGACTTACCCTGGTTGATCAAGTCGATCTTGGTGGCCGAGACATCGACGCCAATTACGTCATGGCCACGTGCAGTCAGGCAACCTGAACAGACGGCACCTACATAACCCAAACCAAAGATGCTGATACGCATCGCTATCACCTCGTGTGTTATCACGCTGGCACTTGTACTTGCAGGTGCCGAGTGGGGTTGATTAACAACAAATTCAGGGCGCACGGGGGCGTGGCGATTATCGGCATCGCCCCAGGCAATCACATTCAACATTAAACGTATGCGTTTAAAGTGCTTAGTTGAGCACGCCCATTTGAGCCACGCTTAGAAAGTACTTGGGTGCGGTCGGCACGTCTGTTCATGTTTATGTACAGGTGCCGGGTCGCTGGGTGTGCTATTTAAAATAAAAACCATAGCGTTCAATTACCCGCGCTGGGCGTGGCCATTATTGACGTGCTGGGCGCGACATTTTATTGCCAGGGTTGGCTATCGAGATGCTGGCAACTTTCCGGTATGGGAATTTATCTTTAGGCCATCTCTTACAACCTACGAACAGCAAAATCGTTACGGCACCTATGAGCAGTAGGGTTGAGAGAAGTTCCGGCCTGAGATTCATTCGTATGCGGGTTTTTTCAGTATTTCGCGAGGGTCATACAATTTCAAATTGATGGCACGAGGCGGTTTGACCTCGGTATATAAAGGGCGAAAATGTTTCGAGATGTTTATATGCCAGCATGAGCGTCGGGTGCGAAAAAAAACTAAAAAAATCGGCCTGAGCGATGGTGGCAATCTGAGATTTTTTGGACCGGTGTTTATTTCTTGACGTCAATAAACAGTCCTTTACGGCTGGGTTTCACGATTTCTCGCCATATTTCGTAACGCTTGAAGGCCCTTCGCTTCCTAAGGTTTTTCAGCACCGGGCCGCCAACGTGGCTAGACGTCGTCATCGGCGGCTGTGAACGAAGGATCGTCGCAGTCCATGCGTTGCCGGCCCACGCAGGCGTCTGCTCCCTAACCACATGGAAGAGACGAGGCTTGAAACGATGAAGAACTGCATGCGAATCCTGTCTGCCACCGCCGTCATGCTGGCGGCGGCTCCAGCCCTTGCTGGGCCACCCGTTGAAGTGACGTTCAGAAATCTTGGAACCGAGTCGGTGAAACTCCAGCTGACCAATGCGAACGAGACCAGTACGTATCAGATTGCCAACCCTAAGCCGCACCATGAAGTGAAACCGGGTGAGAGCATCAGGTTCACCGTGCAGCGTCTGGTGAGCCGTGACACCAATGGTGCAATGCTCCGCTATTCGCAAGGGCGCAAGTCATGCGCCTTCAGCACGACGTTCGTCATGATGATGTCAGGAGGTATCAAGCAGCCTAAGTGGAACAAGACTGCCACGCCGGCCGGCGGTGCAACCTGCACCGCCGTTAACTCGGGGTTCAGTTCCAACTACGCCTGGAAAGCCGAATTCACTATGAAGTAACTCGGCTCCGTAGCCTGCTTTGCTGTTGGATTGGCGCTGATGGCAAACGCAGGCACTTTCACCGATTGAACTCACGGAATTTCAAATCGAGGTGCGGCGATGGAACATATTTCGAGAACGGCAAGTTTTTCCGCAGGGGCTGTACCTGTAACGCGGGCAAAGGAGGCAACGACCGGTACGAACGCGGGCAACGTAGCGCCCGTGTTTGAAATACATGAGTCAAGTTCTGATGTTTCAGCGTTGGGCCGTCAACTCGCGGCGGCGGCGCAGCGAGCGGCTGTCCGAGATAGCCAGCTGAGTCGGCAGGAGTTGGCGGAGCTTGGGTCGCGCATTCAAATGGGTCTAGGCGGTCAAGGCTACGTCTATACAAAGGCGCTGCATGATGCCTTCATCCCTGATACGCAAGATCAGGCGCTGTTAGCCAGGGCGCGGCAAGCAACTGATTTTATCAACGGGAAAGATGCCAACCCCTTCAAACACCTCACCACAGAGCAATTGGCGCTGATTGGTTACGATGAGGGCGAAGACTTCACCTACAACGAGCGGCTCGCTGCCAGTGCTGAATTGGGTCATCGTTATTCGCAGTGGACCCGCTACATCGTTGACAAAGCCAACGCGGAATACGACAGGACAGGCTTCAGGGACGATGCGCTGAGGGAAATGATCGATTACTACAAAAAACTTCCTCCTATCATGGAGGCGAGTTTTAGAAACTACGAATTTGATTTGACTGCGATGATAGGCAGAACCGAACCACCGCACGGCGATGAAGCCGATTCTCTGATAGACACCCTCCTGAAAACCGCCCGCAAGCTTGAAGACCGGGCAAAGAAGGATCACCCGCCGCTCGAAGGCCCTGACGAACCAGGCAAGCCCGCATGATGCCCGCCGTACAGCTGTGCAATGTCAGTCGGTTTCAGGGTGACGTGCCGGTGCTTCAAGGCATCGACCTGCTGATCCCCAGCGGGCAGACGTGCGCTGTCATCGGCCCGTCCGGTTCGGGCAAGAGCACGTTGCTGAACCTGATCGGGCTGCTAGACCGCCCGTGCGCAGGCCAGGTATGGATCGGCGGTACCGACATGACAGGCGCCAGCGCCGACCAGCGCGCCGTGATGCGCAACCGCCTGATCGGCTTCGTTTTCCAGAGTTTCAACCTGCTGCCGCGGTTGTGCGCCCTGGACAACGTGGCGTTGCCGCTATCGTATCGAGGGCTGCGCTTGCCCGTTGCCCGCCAGCACGCCGAGGTGCAATTGCGTGCCGTAGGCCTTGCCAGCCAGGCGGGCAAGCGGCCCGCCGAGACGTCCGGTGGTCAGCGCCAACGTGTGGCGATCGCGCGTGCGTTGGTGACCGAGCCGAGCCTGCTGGTGGCCGACGAGCCCACCGGGAGCCTTGACGCCCAGACCGGTGAGCAGGTGCTGCACCTGCTGCTGACCCTCAACCAGGAAAGAGGCACGACCTTGCTGGTGGTCACCCATGATGCCAAGGTGGCACACAGGCTGCCCTGACGACCTGTTGCGCTCAGCGCCCTATGCGTCGGGCTGATCCCGCAAGAACACCAGGTGTTCGGCCTTCGACTGCTCGGCGCTGTAGTAATACCCCTGCACGTCGAACTGCTTGAGCTGCGTCGGGTCACTGATGCGCTCTTCGATGACGAAGCGGCTCATCATGCCGCGCGCTTTCTTGGCATAGAAGCTGATGATCTTGTGCTGGCCGTTTTTCAGGTCCTTGAAGTCCACGTTGATCACCCGGGCCTTCAGGGCGCTGCGCTTGACCGCGCTGAAATATTCGTTGCTGGCCAGATTCAGCAGCACATCGTCGCCCTGTTCGGCCAGGGCCTCGTTGAGCCACTCGCTGATGCGCGTGCCCCAGAACGCGTACAGGTCCTTGCCACGGGCGTTGGCCAGTTTGGTGCCCATTTCCAGGCGATAGGGCTGCATCAGGTCCAGAGGGCGCAGCAGGCCGTAGAGGCCGGAGAGCATGCGCAGGTGATCCTGGGCATAGCTGAGGTCGTCTTCAGTCAAGGTCTGGGCGTCCAGGCCGGTGTAGACGTCACCTTTGAAAGCCAGCAGGGCCTGCTTGGCGTTCTCTGGCGTGAAGGTAGGTGTCCAACTGCCGAAACGCGCGGCGTTCAGGCCCGCCAGCTTGTCGGACAGGTGCATCAGTTCGCTGATCTGCGCCGGGCTCATTGCTCGCAGCTGCTCGATCAGTTCCTGGGAATGGTCGAGGTGGCGGGGCAGGGTGAAACGCTCGGTCACCGGCGGGGTGTCGTAGTCGAGGGTCTTGGCGGGGGAAATCACCGTCAGCATCGGATCGGCTCCTGGCATCGTTGAGCGGGGATTCTAAGGGTTGGAAGAGGCAAGTCCAAACTATGGCGACAATAGTCAACGCCCATGGCCGATACAGCGGCTATAGTGCCTGTTTTCCTTGAGCGGAGCCCTGACCGTGCGCCTCGTTACAGCCCTGCTGGCTGGCCTGTTGAGCCTGGCCGTTCAAGCCGCCCCTGCCACGCCGGCCAGCCTGGACCGTGGCCTGTGGCCGGAGCAGCTGGACAGCCCTGCGCTGTTCGATGTGGCATCACGGGCCGAAATACTCTCGTTCGCCCGGGTGCTGCACGAGAACGAGCTGCTCGACGAGAATACCTTGGCAGCTCGCCTGGGCCTGCGGCAGGTCAACGTGCAGAAGGTCAGGCAGGTGAGGGCGCGGCTGTGGCAGCGGCTTTGGCAAGGTTATCAACAGGCGCAACGCAGTTGCGAGCAGGATGCGTCCTTTTGCTATGCGGTGACGTCGATGGCCGAACTGCGCTTGCAAGCGGCGACCTTCGCCACGGATGTGGGTGAGTTCTACACGGGCTGGATCGAGCCCAGCCGGCAATTTCATGAGCAGTACCTGAACGAGCAACTGCGCAAGGCGGCGTTGTTGCCGCAGACCAGCAGCGAAGTACAGCGGCTGTCGGCGGCCGAACGCAACGGCGATGAGCTCAATGACCGGCTGTTTCTGCTCACCTTTGCCGGTGGGCCGGGCGCGGCGGCGGGCACCACAGACGCGTTGACCGCCTACCTGCGCAAGCAGAAGCTCGACGGGACGTTCTTCGTGCTCGGCAGCCGTTTGCAGCAACGTCGTGACGGCGAATCGCTGGCGGCCCTGCGGCGCTTGTATGAAGGGCAGTGCGTAGGCATTCAGGGGTGGGAGTACCGGTCCCACGCGCAGTGGACGGATTGGCAGGCCTCGATCAGCCGCAGCCAGGCACGGGTGCGGGCAGACCTGCCCGAGCAGTACGTGCCGCTGTTTCGCCCGCCCTATGGCCAGCGGCGGGCCGACGGCCAGGCCTTCATGCAGCGCCAGCAGTTGCAGGTCTCGCTGTGGGATATCGATGCGCAGGACGACTCGGGCTTGAGTGCGCAGGCCTCAGCCCAGCGTGTGTTGACCTTGATGCTGCTATGGCGCAAAGGCGTGATCCAGTTTCACGACGCGTTGCCCAAGGCCAGGCCTGCGCTGCAGTGGCTGCTTGAACACACCGCGCAAAGCGGCATTGGTTGGCAGGATTGTCGCGAATACGGACAGGGCGCGCAGCAACCTGACTTCTGACTGTAGACCTGCTTGGCGCTGGCGCCAAGGCCTGTTCGTCAATCAGAAAAATAAAGTTGGCAATCGTATGAAAATGCTTTTTCCGGTCATGGCTTTTGCGGTATGAAGAAACCAGACAGCCGATTCCTGCAGCACAGGTGGCGTCACATGGGTCCACCTGGCCAGATCGCTTCCCGCCCGTAACAACGCGGATACGGGAAGAACGGCAGTCACTCCGCGGCGTAACAGACCACGCCGTGCCGCTTCGACATAAGGTGACCGAGTATGGATGACCAAGGACGCACCCCTTCCTCCAGCAAGCCAATCCTCTATGTGCTCGATACCAACGTCCTGATTCACGACCCCAACGCATTACTCAACTTCGAGGAGCACCACGTCGCCATTCCCATGACGGTGCTGGAGGAACTCGACAAGCTCAAGGCCGGTAAGCAAAGTATCGCTGCCGAATGCCGCCAGGCCATCCGCCTGATCGACCAGACGCTGGGTGATGCCTCGCCCAGCGTGGTGGAGCAGGGGGTACCCATCCAGCGTGGCAAAAGTGGGCCAAAAGGTTATCTGTCCATCCTGATGACCCCGCGCAACGAGCCGAACAAGCTGTTGCCCGAAACCCTCAACGACAACATCATCATCAATCAGCTGCTCGAAGTCAGGGCACGGCGTACCGACCTGGACGTGGTGCTGGTCACCAAGGACATCAACATGCGCCTGAAGGCGCGTGCCTGCGGCATTGCCGCCGAGGACTACAGCACCGACCAGTTGGTCGACGACGTGTCGCTGTTGTCCAAGGGCTACCACTCGGTCACCGGCTCGTTCTGGGACCGGGTCAGCAAGGTCGACACGCGTCAGGAGCGTGGCCGTACCTGGCACAGGGTGCAATTGGCCGAGCCGCTGCCAGCGGTGCACGTGAACGAGTTCATCATCGATGAGCAAGGGTTCGTCGGCTGGATCAAGGGCACGCGCGAGGGCGAACTGCTACTGCTCGACCTGCACCAGGAGCCCTTGCTGCACCAGGAAGCCTGGGGCTTGAAGCCGCGTGACATTCATCAGAGCCTGGCGCTGTTGGCGCTGCTCGATCCGGATATCCACCTGGTCAACCTGACCGGGGCGGCGGGTTCGGGCAAGACCATCCTGGCGCTGGCGGCGGCCATCGAGCAGACCATGGTCAGCAAGCGTTACCGGCGCATCATCGCCACCCGTAGCGTGCAGGGGCTCGACCAGGAGATCGGTTTTCTACCGGGGACAGAGGCCGAGAAGATGGAGCCCTGGCTGGGCGCGATCACCGACAACCTCGAAGCCTTGCACATGGACGACGAAAGCACCCACGGCAGTGTCGAGTACATCCTCGAGCGGGTGCCGCTGCAGTTCAAGTCGCTCAACTACATCCGTGGTCGCAGCTTCCAGCAGAGCCTGATCCTCATCGACGAGTGCCAGAACCTCACGCCGCACCAGATGAAAACCATCATCACCCGTGCCGGCGCAGGGTCGAAGGTGGTGTGCCTGGGCAACCTGGCGCAGATCGATACACCGTACCTGTCCGCGACCAGTTCGGGCCTGACCTACCTGACCGAACGCTTCAAGGACTTCCCCCATGGCGTGCACATCACCCTGCAAGGGGTGCCTCGGTCGGTGCTGGCCGAGTTCGCCGAGTCCCACATGTAGCCCCGTGCGCCGGGCGGTTCGCCGCCCGGCGGCTTCTGGCCGCGATGCGTCGGCCTGGCCCCTGCTCAAACCTGACCCACCGGTTTACACTCTCTGCTCCCTTCACAGGAGCAGAGCAGTGCTGACACATCTTGATTCCCAAGGGCGGGCCAATATGGTCGACGTCACTGAAAAAGCCGTGACCGAGCGCGAGGCCACAGCCGAAGCGCGCGTGCGCATGTTGCCGCACACCCTGCAAATGATCGTGGACGGTGAGCATCCCAAGGGTGATGTCTTCGCTGTGGCGCGCATCGCCGGCATTCAGGCGGCGAAGAAGACCAGCGACCTGATTCCGTTGTGCCACCCGCTGATGCTGACCAGTGTCAAGGTCGAGCTCAGCGCCGAGGGCAGTGATGCGGTGCGCATCGTCGCCCGGTGCAAGCTGGCCGGGCAGACCGGCGTGGAGATGGAAGCGCTGACGGCAGCCAGCGTGGCTGCATTGACCCTCTACGACATGTGCAAGGCCGTGGACAAGGGCATGGTCATCGAGCAAGTGCGCTTGTTGGAGAAGCTGGGCGGAAAAAGCGGCCCGTACAAGGTGCAAGGCTGATGAAGATCAAGGTGATGTATTTCGCTCGCTACCGGGAGCGGCTGGGACGCGGTAGCGAGTCGCTCGAAGGGACGTTCAAGGATGTGGACGATGTGCGCCTGGCGTTGGTGGGTAGAGGCGAGCCTTATCAGGTGCTGGCCGAGCAAAACCTGATGTGCGCCCGCAACGAGGAATTGTGCAGGCTGGATGAGCCTGTGCAAGAGGGCGATGAAGTGGCGTTCTTTCCGCCTGTAACCGGAGGTTGAGCATGGCCGTTCGGGTACAGGAAGGCGCTTTCGACCCAGGCGTTGAGACCAACGCCTTGCACGCGGCCAACGTGGGTGTCGGGGCAGTGGTCAGCTTCATCGGCTACGTGCGGGACTTCAACGACGGCCAGGACGTGGCGGGTATGATGCTTGAGCATTATCCCGGCATGACCGAGAAGGCCCTGGCCAAGATCGTGGCCGAGGCGCAGCAGCGCTGGCCGTTGCTCAAGGTCGAGGTGCTGCACCGCGTGGGTTACTTGGCGCCCGGTGAGCCGATCGTGTTCGTCGGCGTGGCCAGTGCCCATCGGCAGGCCTCGTTCGAGGCTTGCAACTTCATCATGGATTACCTGAAGACCCGTGCACCGTTCTGGAAGAAGGAAACGACCGGGCAAGGGGAGCGATGGGTGGAAGGACGTCAGAGCGACCAGGACGCGGCGGGGCGGTGGGGGTAGAGGGAGCGATTGACCTTGGGCGTCGCAGAAACGCCCAGGGTTTAGTCATGCAGGCTCAACGCCCAGGGTCGCTGCGCGGCCCATTGCGGCCGATCCGGTGGTCAGGGCCCGGAGCATGGGCATCATCGACCTGACCGCCCGCAACCCGATCACGTGTGCTTGCGCGGCACTGGCTTGAGCAACTCATCAGGCGGCATTTCACACTTGATCTTGCGCCCCAGCAGCGTTTCGATCGCTGGTAACTGGTAGGAATCATCTTCGCCGGCAAAGCTGATCGACACGCCGCTCGTGCCTGCCCGGCCGGTACGGCCGATCCGGTGCACGTAATCGTCAGGGTCTTCCGGCAGGGTGAAATTGATGACGTGGCTGATGCCGTCGATATGAATCCCGCGCCCAGCCACATCGGTCGCCACCAGCACCGTGATACGCCCCTCACGGAAGTTCTCGAGGGTACGGATACGCTTGTGCTGGGGTACATCGCCGGACAACTGCGCGGCATTGACGCCATCGCGTACCAGTTTTTCCTCGATACGGCGCACTTCGTCCTTGCGATTGGCGAACACCATCACCCGTTCCCACTTGTTCTGGGTCACCAGGTTGTACAGCAGCTTGTATTTGTCGCTGCCAGCCACCGCGTAAACGTGCTGCTCGACCGTTTCGCTGGCCACGTTCTCGGGCTCGATCTCGACGATGGCGGGATCGGTCGTCCACTGCTTGGCCAGGTTCATCACGTCATCAGTGAAGGTGGCCGAGAACAGCAACGTCTGGCGCTCGCTCTTGGGCGGCGTCTGGCGAATGATCTGACGCACCTGCGGGATGAAGCCCATGTCCAGCATACGGTCGGCTTCATCCAGCACCATCACCTCGACCATGTCCAGGTGCACCTCGCCACGCTGGCTGAAATCCAGCAGGCGGCCGGGTGTTGCCACCAGGATGTCGCAGTGGCGTGCTTCCAGGGCCTTGAGCTGCTTGTCGAAGTCCATGCCGCCGACGAAGCTCATCACGTTCAGGCCGGTGTATTTGGTCAGGGCGACCGCGTCCTTGGCAATCTGCACCACCAGCTCGCGCGTGGGGGCGATGATCAGCGCGCGTGGCTCGCCCATGTAGCGTTCCTTGGGCGGGGGCGTCTGTTGCAGCTGGGAAATGATCGAGATCAGGAACGCGGCCGTCTTGCCGGTACCGGTCTGGGCCCTGCCGATCGCGTCCTGGCCCCGCAGCGTGAAGCCCAGCACCTGCGCCTGGATCGGCGTGCAGTAGGGGAACCCCAGATCGTGAATGGCGTGCATCAGCTCAGAGGAGAGCTTGAAGTCGTGGAAACGGGTCTTGCCCTCCTGGGGCTCGACCACGAAGTCCTCCGGTTTCCACAGGCTGGCCTGCGGCTTGGGCTTTGGCTTGCGCTCTCGACGCGGTTTGTCACTGGCCGGTTTGGTGGCGGCAGTGTGTTCGATTTGGGCGGCAGGCGGGTTGCCCGCAACGGCGGGGGCCGCTGGCAAATCGGCCTGGGGGGCCGCTGGCGCCGGGGTAGTGCTGGCAGCGGGCGCAGTGGCCTGGGGGGCAATGTCTCCCTTGCCGAATATTTTCTTGAGTGCCTTGAGCACGGTCATCTCGTCAATTGGTTAAGGAATGTACGCCGGGCAGTGTAATGCAAGATCCCCGCTCGGCGTAGTGCAATGGCCTTGAACGAACCGTGCGCCCAGGTCACTGCAGTTGCGTGGCCAGCCATTGAAGGATGTCATTGAGTTCTTCGACGATCACTTCGTGCTCCATCGGGTACTCGTGCCATTGGGCAGCGACGCCCCAGGTGTTCAGGTACTCGAAGGCCGTGCGCCCCATCGACGGGATCACCACCGGGTCGTGCACACCATGCAGGCACAGGGCCGGGGTGCGTTGCTGGCAAGCACTCAACGTGTGCTCGTCAGCGAAGGTGGGGGCATAGGTGGAAAGGGCCAGCACGCCACCCAGCGCTTCCTGCCACTTTATATAGGCCGTGTGCAGCACGACGGCGCCCCCTTGGGAGAACCCGGCCAGGAAGATGCGCGACAGGCTGATGCCCTTGGCCTGCTCGGCCTTGATCAAGGCGATGACCTGCTCGGCCGAGGCCTCGAGCTCGGCCTCGTCTATGGCCCTGGCCGGCGTCATGGCCTTGATGTCGTACCAGCTGGGCATGGCATAGCCGCCATTGATGGTCACCGGCCGGGTCGGCGCCTGGGGCATGACGAACCGGGCAGTGAGCAGATGCTGCTGCATGAATTCGGCCACCGGTAGGAAGTCGTAACGGTCCGCGCCCAGGCCGTGCAACCAGATCACACAGGCATCTGCGGCTTTTTGGGGTTCGAGAATGAGTGGGTCGGTCATGGCTGCTCCGAAAACATGCGTGTGGAAGGGGTCGTGCTTGAAAAGAAGGCGCGCGCCCGACGAGCCGGAAAAAGAATGTCGCAACGATGCAACTTTCCCTACTTGACTCGTGCTTAAACGCTCAAGCCGCGCAATCTGGTACGCGTTTTGCACTTCCCTCTGTGATGCAAGGGACAGGCCGAGACGGTAACACCCTTTGCACGCGAAGGCTGTCACAGAACAGCCCATTGCGCCAAGTGACCCAATAACAAGCCAATACGGGTCGGATGCGCCTCAAAAGGGTGCGGTGCAATTCCGGCTCGATACAACAAGAGCGATTTGGAGGTTGTGAATGAAGATGTTGAAAACCACCCTGGCAGTCCTGACCGCTGCCGCTGCCCTGGGCGCCGTGAGTACGGCCCAGGCCGGTGCGACGCTCGATGCGGTAAAGAAGAAGGGCTTCGTCCAGTGTGGCGTGAGTGACGGTCTCCCTGGCTTCTCGGTTCCAGATGCACAAGGCAAGATCGTCGGGATCGACGCCGATGTCTGTCGCGCTGTAGCGGCAGCAGTGTTCGGGGACGCGACCAAGGTCAAGTTCAGCCAGCTCAACGCCAAGGAACGCTTCACCGCGCTGCAATCGGGCGAAGTCGACGTGCTGTCGCGCAACACCACCTGGACCAGCTCGCGCGATGCCGGCATGGGCCTGATGTTCACTGGGGTCACCTACTACGACGGCGTAGGTTTCCTGGTCAACAAGAAGCTTGGCGTATCCAGCGCCAAGGAGCTCGATGGCGCGACCATCTGCATCCAGGCCGGCACCACGACCGAACTGAACGTATCGGACTTCTTCCGCGCCAATGGCCTGAAATACACCCCCATCACCTTCGACACTTCGGATGAGAGCGCCAAGTCCCTGGAGTCTGGCCGTTGCGACGTGCTGACGTCGGACAAGTCCCAATTGTTCGCCCAGCGTTCCAAACTCGCCGCCCCGACCGACTACGTGGTACTGCCGGAAACCATTTCCAAGGAACCGCTGGGCCCGGTCGTGCGCAAGGGTGACGAGGAGTGGTTCAGCATCGTCAAGTGGACCCTGTTCGCCATGCTCAATGCCGAAGAAGCCGGCATCACCTCCAAGAACGTCGAGGCCGAGGCCAAGAGCACTAAGAACCCGGATGTGGCGCGTCTGCTGGGTGGCGACGGCGAGTACGGCAAGGACCTCAAACTGCCCAAGGACTGGGTAGTGCAGATCGTCAAGCAAGTGGGCAACTACGGCGAGGTGTTCGAGAAGAACCTTGGCCAGAGCACCGACCTGAAGATCGACCGTGGCATGAATGCCCTGTGGAACAACGGCGGCATCCAGTACGCACCACCTGTGCGTTGAATGGTTGCACCTGCGGCGGCATCCCGCCGCCGCAGGCGGTCCGCTACCCTTCTCTTCGGGGCATTTCATGCAAAATCGAATTGGCGCACGAAAGGGATTATCCCTGAGCGATCCACGTGTGCGCGCGTGGCTGTTCCAGCTATTGACCATCGTCTTCGTGGTCGGTCTGGGCTGGTACCTGTTTCACAACACGCAAACCAACCTGCAGCACCGAGGCATCACCTCGGGCTTCGACTTTCTTGACCGCAGTGCCGGCTTCGGCATCGCTCAGCACCTGATTCCCTATGTGGAGTCGGACAGCTATGCGCGGGTGTTCGTCATCGGGCTGCTCAACACCTTGCTGGTGACCCTCATCGGGGTGGTGCTGGCCACACTGCTGGGCTTCATCATCGGTGTCGCCAGGTTGTCGCCGAACTGGATGATCAACAAGCTGGCTACCGTGTACGTGGAAACCTTCCGCAACATCCCGCCGCTATTGCAGATCCTGTTCTGGTACTTCGCCGTGTTCCTGACCCTTCCGGGGCCGCGGGGCAGCATCAACATCGATGACGCGTTCTTCATCAGCAACCGCGGCCTGAACATGCCTGGGGCCTCCATGGCAGAAGGCTTCTGGCCATTCGTGGCTGCCCTGCTGGTAGCCTTGCTGGCAACCGTGTTGATGGCGCGTCGAGCCAACCGGCGCTTCGAAGAAACCGGCCAGCCGTATCACAAGTTCTGGGTGGGGCTGGCGCTGATGATCGCCATTCCGGGTGCCTGTGTGCTGTTGTTCGGCAGCCCCGTGCAGTGGGAGGTGCCGCAGCTCAAGGGCTTCAACTTTGTCGGCGGCTGGGTACTGATCCCTGAACTACTGGCGTTGACCCTGGCCTTGACGATCTACACCGCAGCATTCATTGCCGAAATCGTGCGCTCGGGTATCCGTTCGGTCAGCCATGGCCAGACCGAGGCTGCGCGTTCGCTGGGGCTGCGCGAGGGGCCAACCCTGCGCAAGGTGATCATCCCGCAGGCACTGCGCGTGATCATTCCACCGCTTACCAGCCAGTACCTGAACCTGGCGAAGAACTCGTCGCTGGCCGCAGGCATCGGCTATCCGGAAATGGTCTCGCTGTTCGCCGGCACCGTGCTCAACCAGACCGGCCAGGCCATCGAGGTGATCGCCATCACCATGAGCGTCTACCTGGCCATCAGCATCAGCATTTCGCTGTTGATGAACTGGTACAACAAGCGCATCGCGCTGATCGAACGGTGAGGATACGTCTGTGAATGCTCATGTTTTCAAACCTGACATGCCGCCTCCGGTGAAAACCGTCGGCGTGCTCGCCTGGATGCGCGCCAACCTGTTCTCCAACTGGCTCAACACCCTGCTTACCCTGTTCGCCATCTACCTGGTCTGGCTGATCGTGCCACCGCTGCTGCAATGGGCGTTGATCGATGCGAACTGGGTGGGCACCACCCGTGCCGACTGCACCAAGGAGGGCGCCTGCTGGGTGTTCATCCAGCAGCGTTTCGGCCAGTTCATGTATGGCTATTACCCCTCCGAGTTGCGCTGGCGGGTGGACCTGACGGTATGGCTGGCGGTGCTGGGCGCAGCGCCGCTGTTCATCCGCAGCTTCCCGCGCAAGGCGGTCTACGGGCTGGGGTTCCTGGTGCTGTACCCGCTGGTGGCCTACACCCTGCTGCACGGCGGGCTGTTTGGCCTGGAGACGGTACCGACCAGCCAATGGGGCGGCCTGATGCTGACGCTGGTGATTGCCACCGTGGGCATCGTCGGGGCCTTGCCCCTGGGGATCGTACTGGCGCTGGGGCGGCGCTCGCGCATGCCGGCGGTGAAAGTGGTGTGCGTGACCTTCATCGAGTTCTGGCGGGGCGTGCCACTGATCACGGTGTTGTTCATGTCGTCGGTGATGCTGCCGTTGTTCCTGCCCGAGGGCATGAGCTTCGACAAGCTGCTGCGGGCCATGATCGGGGTGATCCTGTTCCAGTCGGCATACATCGCCGAAGTGGTGCGTGGCGGCCTGCAAGCCATCCCCAAGGGGCAGTACGAAGCCGCCGCCGCCATGGGGCTGGGCTACTGGCGCTCGATGGGGCTGGTGATCCTGCCCCAGGCGCTCAAGCTGGTCATCCCCGGCATCGTCAATACCTTCATCGCCCTGTTCAAGGACACCAGCCTGGTGATCATCATCGGCCTGTTCGACCTGCTCAACAGCGTCAAGCAAGCTGCCGCCGACCCGGCCTGGCTGGGCATGGCCACCGAAGGCTATGTGTTCGCCGCCTTGGTTTTCTGGATTTTCTGTTTCGGTATGTCCCGCTACTCCATGCACCTGGAGCGCAAGCTGGACACTGGCCACAAGCGTTAGGAGTTTCGAAATGAGTGAAGCGATCAAGCAGCCTGCCGGCCCCGAAGGCATCATCCAGATGCAGGGCGTGAACAAGTGGTATGGCCAGTTTCATGTGCTCAAGGACATCAATCTCAATGTTCGCCAGGGCGAGCGCATCGTGCTGTGCGGGCCCTCGGGTTCGGGCAAGTCCACCACCATCCGTTGCCTGAACCGTCTGGAGGAACACCAGCAGGGGCGGATCGTGGTCGACGGTGTGGAACTGACCAACGACCTCAAGCAGATCGAGGCCATCCGCCGCGAAGTGGGCATGGTGTTCCAGCACTTCAACCTGTTTCCGCACCTGACCATCCTGGAAAACTGCACCCTGGCGCCCATGTGGGTGCGCAAGATGCCCAAGCGCAAGGCCGAGGAAATCGCCATGCACTACCTGGAGCGAGTGCGTATCCCCGAGCAGGCGCACAAGTACCCCGGGCAGTTGTCTGGCGGTCAGCAGCAGCGCGTGGCCATCGCCCGGGCGTTGTGCATGAAGCCCAAAATCATGCTGTTCGATGAGCCGACCTCGGCGCTGGACCCGGAAATGGTCAAGGAAGTGCTCGATACCATGGTTGGCCTGGCCGAAGATGGCATGACCATGCTGTGCGTGACCCACGAGATGGGCTTTGCCCGCACCGTGGCGAATCGGGTGATCTTCATGGACAAGGGCGAGATCGTCGAGCAGGCGTCACCGGACGATTTCTTCGACCGGCCACAGAGTGACCGCACGCGCTTGTTCCTCAGTCAGATTCTGCACTGATGCAGTAGAGGGGCGAATGGCCTGCGTAGCGCCGCAGGCCAATCGCAAGCGCCCACATGTTGGGCACTTGCGTTACTTTTCTTCCTGCTTGGCCACCGGCGCTGGCGGTGGCCGCAGGCCTACCTCGGCGATCAGCTTGAGCTGCTGACCGTTGCGCATCACCTCGATGGTGATCTTTTCGTTGGGCTTGATGCGCGCCACCTGGTTCATCGACCGGCGGCCATCGCCCGCCGGCTCGCCGTTAATGCTCAGGATCACATCCCCTAACTGCAGGCCGGCCTTGGCCGCCGGGCCTTCGCGGAAAATGCCCGCCACCACGATGCCTGGCCGGTCCTTCATGCCGAACGACTCGGCAAGCTCTGTGCTGAGCGGCTGAACCTCAATACCCAGCCAGCCCCGGATGACCTGGCCGTGCTCGACGATCGACTTCATCACCTCAAGGGCCAGCTTCACTGGAATAGCAAAGCCGATGCCTTGCGAGCCACCCGACTTGGAGAAGATGGCGGTGTTGATGCCGATCAGGTTGCCGTTGGCATCCACCAGGGCGCCGCCCGAATTGCCCGGGTTGATCGCCGCGTCGGTCTGGATGAAATCTTCGTAGTTGTTCAGACCCAGCTGGTTACGGCCGGTGGCGCTGATGATACCCATGGTCACGGTCTGGCCGACGCCGAACGGGTTGCCGATCGCCAGCGACACGTCGCCGATGCGAATGGTGTCGGAGCGCCCGATGGTGATGGCCGGCAGTTTCTTCAGGTCGATCTTGAGCACCGCCAAGTCTGTCTCCGGGTCGCTGCCGATCACCCTGGCCAAGGTTTCCCGGCCATCCTTGAGCGCCACGACGATCTGGTCGGCGCCGCTGGTCACGTGGTTGTTGGTCAGCAGATAGCCCTCGGGGCTCATGATCACCGCCGAGCCCAGGCTGGACTCCCAGCGGCGCTGCTTGGGCAGGTTGTCGCCGAAGAACCGGCGGAACTGCGGGTCTTCGAACAGCGGGTGCGAGCTCTTGTTCACCACCTTGGTGGTGTACAGGTTGGCCACCGCAGGCGCGGCCAGGGTGACGGCATCGGCATAGGAGACCGGGCCCTGCACCACCTGTGTGGACTGGGGCGCCTGTTGCAGGTTGACATCCTGGCTGGGCAAGCCGACCCACTCCGGAAAGCGTTGGATGATCAGGGCGGCGATGAGCACGCCAGTGAGCAGGGGCCAGCCAAAGTAACGCAGAGCCTTGAACATGAACGAATCCTGGAAAGAGCCGGGGCCTGGGGCCGCGCATTGGAGCGTGGGCGCGCGATCATACACCGGTTCCCCCAGTGCCGACGACGGCCCATAATGGCCGGCATTATACGGACCTTCGCCAGGCCTTGCGCCTGGCAGGCACCCAGTTTTTTCGAGGAGATTTCCCATGGCCGTCGCGCTGAGTACATTGGTCGAAGAAGCCGAGCGCTACCTGGGCAGCAGCAGGATCCAGGACTATTGCCCCAATGGCTTGCAGGTCGAAGGCCGGCCGCAGGTCGGGCGCATCGTCACGGGCGTGACCGCCAGCCAGGCCTTGCTCGATGCGGCCGTAGAGGCTCAAGCCGATCTCGTGCTGGTGCACCATGGTTATTTCTGGAAGGGGGAAAACCCCTGCATCACCGGCATTCGCCAGCGACGCCTGAAAACCCTGCTGAACAACGACATCAGCCTGCTGGCCTTTCACCTGCCGCTCGACGTCCACCCGGAAGTGGGCAACAACGTGCAGCTGGCGCAACAGCTTCAGATCACCGTCGAGGGCCCGCTGGATCCAGAAAACCCCAAGGTAGTCGGGCTGGTCGGGTCGCTGGCCCAACCCATGACTGCCCGCGATTTCGCCCGACGCGTGCAGGATGTGCTGGGGCGTGAGCCATTGCTGGTCGAAGAAGACAGGGTCGTTCGTCGTGTAGGGTGGTGCACCGGCGGCGGGCAGGGCTACATCGACACCGCGATCGCCGCCGGGGTGGACTTGTACCTGACCGGCGAAGCGTCGGAACAGACCTACCACAGCGCCCGCGAAAACGGCGTGAGCTTCATCGCCGCAGGACACCATGCGACCGAGCGTTACGGGGTGCAGGCATTGGGCGATTACCTGGCACGGCGTTTTGCCGTGGAGCACCTGTTCATCGATTGCCCCAATCCGATCTGACCGGCCTGTCGGCGCAGGCCAGATGATGGATCAGCGGGCTTGAGCGCCAACCCGCAGCCCAAACCCGCAGTCATATGGTTAGACGCTTTCGATCTATCCAGGCGTCTAAATAGAATCATCTGCTGTGATAGAGTGGCTCGCTCGAACACGGCCCGCTGGCCGTCCATAAGATCGTTTTTCGTGAGTAGCCATGGTCGACAAACTGACGCACTTGAAACAGCTGGAGGCGGAAAGCATCCATATCATCCGCGAGGTGGCCGCCGAGTTCGACAACCCGGTCATGCTGTACTCGATCGGCAAGGATTCCGCCGTGATGCTGCACCTGGCGCGCAAGGCTTTCTTCCCGGGCAAGCTGCCGTTCCCGGTGATGCACGTCGACACCCAGTGGAAATTCCAGGAGATGTACCGCTTCCGCGACAAGATGGTCGAGGAAATGGGGCTCGACCTGATCACCCACGTCAACCCAGAGGGTGTGGCGCAGGGCATCAACCCGTTCACCCATGGCAGCGCCAAGCACACCGACATCATGAAGACCCAGGGCCTCAAGCAGGCACTGGACAAGCATGGCTTCGATGCCGCTTTCGGTGGCGCCCGCCGCGACGAAGAAAAGTCGCGAGCCAAGGAACGCGTGTACTCCTTCCGTGACAGCAAGCACCGCTGGGACCCGAAGAACCAGCGCCCTGAGCTGTGGAACGTCTACAACGGCAAGGTCAACAAGGGCGAGTCCATTCGTGTGTTCCCTCTGTCGAACTGGACCGAGCTGGACATCTGGCAGTACATCTACCTTGAAGGCATCCCGATCGTGCCGCTGTACTTCGCCGCCGAGCGCGAAGTCATCGAGAAGAATGGCACCCTGATCATGATCGACGACGAGCGCATCCTCGAGCACCTGTCCGAGGAAGAGAAAGCCCGTATCGTCAAGAAAAAGGTGCGTTTCCGTACCCTGGGCTGCTACCCGTTGACGGGCGCCGTGGAGTCCGAAGCCGAGACGCTCACCGACATCATTCAGGAAATGCTCCTGACGCGCACTTCCGAGCGTCAGGGCCGGGTCATCGATCACGACGGCGCCGGGTCCATGGAAGACAAGAAACGCCAGGGCTATTTCTAAGCTTCAAGCGGCAAGCTGCAAGAGCAGTCGAACGCGCTGCGTTCGAACCTTGTGGATTGCCGCCTGCATGGCCCGCGAGCGCTCCAGAATGCCAAGTGGGTTGATCAACCTAATTTCTAACTAGTTGTACGCCGACAAGCTTGCCGCTTGAAGCTGACAGCTTGGAGCTTGAATGAGATGAGTCACCAATCCGATTTGATCAGCGAAGACATCCTCGCTTATCTGGCTCAGCACGAGCGCAAAGAACTGCTGCGTTTCCTGACCTGCGGCAACGTGGACGACGGCAAGAGCACCTTGATCGGGCGCCTGCTGCATGACTCGAAGATGATCTACGAGGACCACCTCGAAGCCATCACCCGTGATTCGAAGAAGTCCGGCACCACGGGCGAGGAAGTGGACCTGGCGCTGCTGGTCGATGGCCTGCAGGCCGAGCGCGAGCAGGGCATCACCATCGACGTGGCCTACCGCTACTTCTCCACGGCTAAACGCAAGTTCATCATCGCCGACACCCCGGGCCACGAGCAGTACACCCGCAACATGGCGACCGGCGCGTCCACCTGCGACCTGGCCATCATCCTGGTCGATGCGCGCTACGGTGTGCAGACCCAGACCCGCCGCCACAGCTACATCGCCTCGTTGCTGGGCATCAAGCACATCGTGGTCGCCGTCAACAAGATGGACCTCAAGGGCTTCGATGAAGGCGTCTTCGAGTCGATCAAGGCCGACTACCTGGCATTCGCCGAAGCCATCAACCTGACGTCGAGCAGCCTGCACTTCGTGCCGATGTCCGCGCTCAAGGGTGACAACGTGGTCAACCACAGCGAACAGTCGCCGTGGTACACCGGCCCGACCCTGATGGAAATCCTGGAAACCGTGGAAGTGGCGGCCGACCGCAACTTCACCGACCTGCGTTTCCCGGTGCAGTACGTCAACCGCCCCAACCTGAACTTCCGTGGTTTCGCAGGCACCCTGGCCAGCGGCGTGGTGCACAAGGGCGATGAAGTCGTCGTGCTGCCGTCGGGCAAGAGCAGCCGGGTGAAGTCCATCGTCACCTACGAAGGCGAGCTGGAAAGCGCAGGCCCGGGCCAGGCCGTGACCCTGACCATGGAAGACGAGATCGACATCTCCCGTGGCGACCTGCTGGTGCATGCCGACAATGTGCCGCCTGTGACCGACCAGTTCGAAGCCATGCTGGTGTGGATGGCCGAAGAGCCGATGCTGCCGGGCAAGAAGTACGACATCAAGCGTGCGACCAGCTACGTGCCGGGTTCGATTGCCAGCATCACCCACAAGGTGGACGTCAATACCCTGGAGAAGGGCGCTGCCAGCGCCTTGCAACTGAACGAAATCGGTCGCGTCAAGGTGTCCCTGGACAGCGCCATTGCGCTGGACGGTTACGAGAGCAACCGCACCACCGGTGCGTTCATCGTCATCGACCGCCTGACCAACGGCACCGTGGGCGCCGGCATGATCATCGCCCAGCCCGTACTGCCCCATGGCAGCGCCGGGCAGCATGGCAAGTCGGCGCATGTCTCGACCGAAGAGCGCGCCCTGCGCTTTGGCCAGCAACCGGCAACCGTGCTGTTCAGCGGCCTGTCCGGCGCCGGCAAGAGCACCTTGGCCTACGCGGTGGAGCGCAAGCTGTTCGACATGGGCCGCGCCGTTTACGTACTCGACGGGCAGAACCTGCGCCATGACCTGAACAAGGGCCTGCCACAGGATCGCGCTGGCCGTACCGAGAACTGGCGCCGCGCCGCCCATGTGGCGCGCCAGTTCAACGAAGCCGGCTTGCTGACCCTGGCCGCGTTCGTGGCCCCGGATGCCGAAGGCCGTGAGCAAGCCAAGGCGCTGATCGGCAAGGACCGCCTGGTGACCGTCTACGTCCAGGCCTCGCCACTGGTCTGCCGCGAACGCGATCCGCAGGGCCTGTATGCAGCCGAAGGTGACAACATTCCAGGCGAGAGCTTCCCGTTCGATGTACCGCTGGACGCCGATCTGGTCATCGATACCCAAGCCACCAGCGTGGAAGAAGGGGTCAAGCTCGTGCTGGATGTGTTGAGGCAGCGTGGGGCGATCTGACCGACGCCAGTCCAGCGCCTTGGCAATGCCCCTCCTACAAAAAACTGCGAGCCTGCTGACTCAGGCAGCACGCGGTCTGGGGTAGGAGCGGCATTACCGGGGCGCCGGACCGACTGCGATGGGCCGCGCAGCGGCCCCAGCGCTCCCACATGCACAGCTTCACGACACCGGTATGGATCTCCCTTCCTTCACCGCCTTGTACGAAAAACTCGAATAGATTTCCTTGACCCCCGGCAACCGTTGCAACACTTCACGGGTAAACTCCCCGAACGATTCCAGGTCAGCGGCGAGCACTTCAAGCAAAAAATCGTAGCGTCCCGAAATGTTGTGGCAGGCCACGATTTGTGGAATGGCCATCAGCTGCTGCTCGAATGCCAACGCGGTCTGCTTGGTGTGCGATTCCATCATGATGCTGACGAACGCGGTTACGCCAAAGCCCATCGCCCTGGGTGAAAGTACAGCCTGATAGCCCGTTATGTACCCGCTTTCTTCAAGCTGCTTGACCCGCCGCCAACAGGGCGAAGTGGTCAGCGACACCAGGTCGGCCAACTCGGCGATGGTCAGGCGTGCATTGCCTTGCAGGGCAGTCAACAGGGCGCGATCGATACGGTCTAGCTCGGCAGGCATAACGTGCCCTCGCAAACGGCAGAATGGCTGTTTTGTTGTGAAATAAGCAGTGCTTACAAGCGAGTTTGGAAAAATTCGTGCGACGCAGTGGCATAAGCTTAGATCAAACCAACAAGAGGCTGTTGCCATGCGCGACTCCCGTCACGACAACGGTTTTTCAACGCGTGCCATCCATCACGGTTACGACCCGCTAGCGCACGGCGGCGCACTGGTACCGCCGATCTACCAAACCGCTACCTATGCCTTTCCAACCGTCGAATACGGCGCGGCGTGCTTTGCCGGTGAACAGGCCGGGCATTTCTACAGCCGTATCTCCAACCCCACGCTGAATGTGCTCGAAGCGCGCATGGCGTCGCTTGAGGGCGGGGAGGCGGGCCTTGCGCTGGCATCGGGGATGGGCGCCATCACGTCCACGCTCTGGACCCTGCTGCGCCCGGGCGATGAGTTGATCGTCGGGCGGACCGTGTATGGATGCACCTTTGCCTTCATGCACCACGGCATCGGGGCGTTTGGCGTGACGATCCGCCACGTCGACCTCAACGATACCGACGCACTGCGCGCCGCGCTCAGTGACAAGACGCGCATGATCTACTTCGAGACCCCCGCCAACCCGACCATGCGGCTGGTCGATATTGCCGCCGTGGCCGAAGCGGTACGCGGCCGTGATGTGCTGGTGGTGGTCGACAACACCTACTGCACGCCTTACCTGCAAAGGCCGCTGGAACTGGGCGCTGATCTGGTCGTGCATTCGGCCACCAAGTACCTCAGCGGCCATGGCGATATCACCGCCGGCTTGGTGGTGGGCCGTCAGGCGCTGATCGATCGGATTCGTCTGCAGGGGCTCAAGGACATGACAGGGGCGGTGCTGTCGCCTCAGAACGCCATGCTGCTGATGCGCGGAATAAAGACCCTGGCCCTGCGCATGGACCGGCATTGCGAAAACGCCCGGCAGGTCGCCGAGTACCTGTCGCGTCAGCCGCAGGTGGAGCTGATCCACTACCCAGGCTTGCCGACGTTCGCACAACACGACTTGGCCAAGCGGCAAATGCGCCTACCCGGCGGCATGATCGCTTTCGAGCTCAAGGGCGGCCTTGATGCTGGACGCCGCTTCATGAATGCGCTGGGCCTGTTCGCACGCGCCGTGAGCCTGGGTGATGCCGAGTCGTTGGCCCAGCACCCGGCAAGCATGACCCATTCTAGCTACACGCCCGAAGAGCGGGTGCAGCACGGTATCTCCGAGGGGCTTGTGCGTTTGTCGGTAGGGCTTGAGGACATTGAGGACCTGCTGGCAGACGTGCAACAGGCGTTGCGCGCCTGCTCATGAGGTGCGAGGAAGCGCTACCCGATGCCTTGTCCAGACTGGGCGAGGGCATTCTGGCGGTGCTGGCGAAAGAGCCAGCGTATCCAAGAGGAGCGTCACCATGAAAGTATCTGCATACCCACTCGATCTGATCATTCGCCATGCTGGCGGAGATGACGATGAGGGCGGTCATTCCTGGCGCAAGCCTTGACCTGAAGGGCGTTCCCCGCCCTTGCAGGGGGCGCCTGGTCGATGTTGATCGTGCATTGAAAAAGGCCTCTTTCGAGGCCTTTTTCAATGTTCAGTGCTTCAGACCATAGCTCTCGTCGAGCATGCCCGGCGAGTTGGGCGTTTTCGGCGCGTAATCGCGCGGCACTTCGGCGGTATCCCTGGGCGGCGTCAGGCGACTGTGCGGGCCGTGGGAGCTTTCCGAGTGCAGCGCTGCCAGCAGGCGTTGACGCGTCACTTCGTCCAGGGCCAGGTTGTTGGCGCCATCGGCCAGGTGATCTTGAACATCCTGATAGCTCTGATTGAGCTTTTTGACCAGTACGGCGGTGCTGTTGAAGTGCGTCACCACCTGGTTCTGGTAGCTGTCGAAACGCTGTTGGATGTCATCGAGCTGGCGCTGGCTGCTGCTGGGCGCAGCGTTGGGCAACAGGCGCGCCACGACGAAACCGACGACCACACCGATGACCAGGGCCAGGGTAGGCAACAACCAAACAAGGAGCGAGAGTTCCACGAGTCCTTCCTCTATAAACGGCTTTGCTTTACGTTAACGGCTCAGACCTGCGCTGTATACCGCGAGCGATCGCAAATCAGAACAGAATTCCTCACCTAGACGAATCGACCTCCCCCAAGGTCACGGAGTAGTGCCTTGCTTGTCCGCGAAACCCCTCTGTTCATCGACGGCCCCAGTGGCCCGCTCGAAGCCCTCTACCTGGACGTGGCAGACGCCCGTGGCGCCGTGCTGATCTGTCATCCCAACCCGGTCCAGGGCGGCACCATGCTCAACAAGGTGGTTTCGACATTGCAACGCACGGCCCGGGACGCCGGGTACGTGACCCTGCGTTTCAACTACCGCGGCGTTGGGCAAAGCGCCGGCAGCCATGACATGGGTGAAGGCGAGGTGGCTGACGCCCAGGCCGCGGCCGCCTGGCTGCAGGCGGCGCATCCCGGGCTGCCCCTGGTGTTGATGGGCTTTTCCTTCGGCGGCTTCGTGGCGACCGCCCTGGCTGGCCGCCTGGAAGCCGAAGGCACTGCCTTGCAGCATCTCTTCATGATCGCTCCGGCCGTCATGCGCCTGACCGATCAATTCCCCGTGCCGCAGCGGTGCCCGGTGACCCTGGTGCAACCCGATGCCGACGAGGTCGTTTCACCGGCGCTGGTTTACGATTGGTCCGACAGCCTGTCACGCCCCCATGAGCTGCTGAAAGTGGCAGAATGCGGACACTTCTTCCATGGCAAGCTGACCGACCTCAAGGATCTGCTGCTGCCGCGACTTTCGAACCGAGCCAAGCCTGAATAAGCGAACACCCATGACCACGCGTATCCTTACCGGTATCACGACCACCGGCACTCCGCACCTGGGCAACTACGCCGGTGCCATCCGCCCGGCCATCCGAGTCAGCCAGCAGCCTGGCGTGGACTCGTTCTACTTCCTGGCCGACTACCACGCCCTGATCAAGTGCGACGATCCGCTGCGCATCCAGCGCTCGCGTCTGGAAATCGCCGCCACCTGGCTCGCCGGTGGCCTGGATCCGGACAAGGTGACCTTCTACCGCCAGTCCGACATTCCGGAAATCCCCGAGCTGACCTGGCTGCTGACCTGCGTGGCGGCCAAGGGCTTGCTCAACCGCGCCCATGCCTACAAGGCATCGGTGGACAAGAACGTCGAAAACGGCGAAGACCCGGATGCCGGCGTCACCATGGGTCTGTTCAGCTACCCGGTGCTGATGGCGGCGGACATCCTAATGTTCAACGCCAACAAGGTGCCGGTTGGTCGTGACCAGATCCAGCACGTGGAAATGGCCCGCGATATCGGCCAGCGCTTCAACCACCTGTTCGGCCAGGGCAATGAGTTCTTCGCACTGCCGGAGGCGGTCATCGAGGAAAGCGTGGCCACCTTGCCCGGCCTGGATGGGCGCAAGATGTCCAAGAGCTATGACAACACCATCCCGTTGTTCACCAGCGCCAAGGACATGAAGGATGCCATTTCGCGCATCGTCACGGACTCGCGCGCGCCGGGTGAAGCCAAGAACCCGGACGACGCGCACCTGTTCACGCTGTTCCAGGCCTTCTCCACACCTGAGCAGTGCGCCGAGTTCCGAGCCGAGCTGGAGCAGGGCCTGGGTTGGGGCGAAGCCAAGCAGCGACTGTTCCAGTTGCTCGACGGCCAGCTGGCCGAAAAGCGCGAGTATTACCATCAGCTGATCGCGCGGCCTGCGGACCTGGAGGATATCCTCCTGGCAGGCGCGGCCAAGGCGCGCGCCATCGCCACGCCATTTCTGGAGCAATTGCGCGAAGCCGTTGGCCTGCGCTCGTTCCGCAGCAGCGTACAGGCCACGGCGAACGTCAAGAAGAAGGTCGCCAAGAGCGCGCGCTTCGTCAGCTTCCGCGACGAAGACGGGAGCTTCCGCTTCCGCCTGTTGGCTGCCGATGGCGAGCAACTGCTGTTGTCGCGCAGCTTTGCCGATGGCAAAAGCGCAGGTACCGTGAGCAAGCAGTTGCAACAAGGCGACGGGGTGGATATCCGCGCCGAGGGATTGGGCTTTGCTGTGTGGCTCAAGGATCAGCCGGTTGCCGACGGTGCGCCGTTCGACAGCGAACAAGCCCGTGATGCTGCCATCGAGCGTCTTCGCGCAGCGCTTGAGCCGCAACAGGACTGACCGACGGGTGGGAGGTATCCGCCCACTGGTACTGTGATCAGGGTAGCCTCATCGGGTCTCTGGTGCCGGTATGAGGCATATTGACGCAAGTCGCATTGCCATTAGGCGGGCCGCTCGCTACAGTGACGGCCCGTTTTTTGTTGCCTCGCTAACGAATCATGACTCCCCTAGAACGCTATCAAGCAGATCTGAAACGTCCCGATTTCTTTCATGACGCGGCGCAGGAAACTGCGGTGCGTCACCTGCAGCGCCTGTACGACGACCTGGTGCAGGCCCAGAACAACAAGCCGGGTGTATTCGGCAAGTTGTTCGGCAAGAAGGAGCAGACCCCGGTCAAGGGCCTGTACTTCTGGGGCGGGGTAGGGCGAGGCAAGACCTACCTGGTCGACACCTTCTTCGAAGCGCTGCCGTTCAAGCAGAAGATGCGCACGCACTTCCACCGCTTCATGAAGCGTGTCCACGAGGAGATGAAAACCCTAAAGGGCGAGAAGAATCCCCTGACCATCATTGCAAAGCGCTTCAGCGATGAGGCCAAGGTGATCTGCTTCGACGAGTTCTTCGTCTCGGACATCACCGACGCCATGATCCTGGGCACCTTGATGGAGGAGCTGTTCAAGAACGGCGTTTCCCTGGTGGCCACTTCCAACATCGTGCCGGACGGCCTCTACAAAGATGGCCTGCAGCGTGCGCGCTTCCTGCCGGCCATCGCCATGATCAAGCAGTACACCGATGTAGTGAACGTCGACAGCGGTGTCGATTATCGCCTGCGCCACCTGGAGCAGGCCGAACTGTTCCATTACCCGCTCGACGAGGCGGCGCAGCAGAGCATGCGTGCCAGCTTCAAGGCGCTGACGCCCGAGTGCACGGCAGCGGTCGAGAACGACGTGCTGATGATCGAGAACCGTCCCATTCATGCGCTGCGCACCTGCGACGATGTGGCCTGGTTCGACTTCCGCGCCTTGTGCGATGGGCCGCGAAGCCAGAACGACTACATCGAACTGGGCAAGATCTTCCATGCGGTCCTGCTGAGCAACGTCGAGCAAATGGGCGTGGCAAGCGATGACATCGCGCGTCGCTTCATCAACATGGTCGACGAGTTCTATGACCGTAACGTCAAGCTGATCATCTCGGCCGAAGTGGAACTCAAGGACCTGTACACCGGTGGGCGCTTGAGCTTCGAGTTTCAGCGCACGCTGAGCCGACTGCTGGAAATGCAGTCTCATGAATTCCTGTCCCGCGCGCACAAGCCTTGAAAACCTGGGGCTGCCTTGCAGCCCATCGCCTAACTGCCGGCGATGGGCTGCAAGACAGCCCGATTGCGCTCAGGCCTCTTGCATGAACTGCTGGCGATACTGATTCGGTGACAGGTCGGTGTGCTGGCGAAACAGCCGGGCGAAGAAGCTGGCATCGTCATAGCCCACCTCGTAACTGATGGTCTTGATGCTCTTGCGCGTGCTCGACAACAGCCCCTTGGCCGTCTCGATGCGCAAGCGTTGCAGGTAATGCAGCGGCTTGTCCCCGGTTGCGCCCTGGAAACGGCGCATGAAATTGCGAATGCTCATGCCGTGGTTGCGGGCTACGTCCTCGAAGCGAAACTTGTCGGCGAAATGCTCTTCCAGCCAGTGCTGAATCTGCAGGATGATCAGGTCCTGGTGCAGCTTCTGGCCGCCAAAGCCCATGCGTCCCGGCGTGTAGTTGCGCTGCACCTCGTACAGGATGTCGCGCGACACGGCCCGCGCCACATTGGCCCCGCAGAAGCGCTCGATCAGGTAGATGTACAGATCGCAGGCTGACGTGGTGCCGCCAGCGCAGTACAGATTGTCCGCATCGGTCAGGTGTTTGTCCTGGGTCAGGCGTACGTGTGGGAAGCGCTCGGCAAAACTGTCGAAGAAACGCCAGTACGTGGTCGCTTCCTTGCCGTCGAGCAGGCCTGACTCGGCCAGCCAGAACACGCCGCTGGCCTCTGCACACAGCACGGCGCCCCGCGCATGCTGTGCCTGCAGCCAGGGCAGCACCTGCGGATAACGTTGCAACAGGTTGTCAAAATCGTCCCAGAACGCCGGAAGGATGATCACATCGGCATCATCCAGGCCGCCGTCCACCGGCAGCTGCACGTTGCTGAAGCTCTCTACCGGCAACCCGTCAGGGCTGACCAGGTGGATCTCGAACATGGGTTGCAAGCCCAGGCCAAGCTGCTTGCCGTAGCGCAAGCTGGCCAGGTGAAAGAAGTCCTTGGCCTGCATCAAGGTCGAAGCGAATACCTTGTCAATGGCCAGGATGCTGACGCGCCGCAACGACGCGGAGGGTTGGGTAAACATCATTGTCATTGTTCTTATAGGATGGAGTGGTCAATCACTGGCTGGATCGTCTTATTTTTTACGGGTCATGTCTAGCCTGGTAGACAGCGCCGCCCGCTTCGCGGGTAAACCCGAGAAGCAAGCGGCGTTGGGTGCGTGCTCAGGGCGCGGGGTTGGGTTGATCCTGGTGGATGGCCTCGATGGCTGCCAGCAGTTCGTCATCGAGGCTGAGTTCGAGGCTGGCCAGGTTGCTGTCCAGTTGCTCGAGGCTGGTGGCACCGATGATGTTACTGGTCACGAACGGTTGACGGGTAACGAAGGCCAACGCCATCTGCGCCGGATCGACACCATGTTCCCGGGCCAGCTGTACATAACGCTCGCAAGCGGCCACTGTCTGTGGGTTGGAATAGCGCGCAAAGCGGCTGAACAGGGTCAGACGCGCCTTCTCCGGGCGGGCGCCGCCGTCGTATTTGCCCGAGAGCATGCCAAAGGCCAGGGGCGAGTAGGCCAGCAGGCCGCACTGCTCGCGAATGGCGATTTCGGCAAGCCCCACCTCGAAGCTGCGGTTGAGCAGGTTGTAGGGGTTCTGGATGGAGACGGCCCGAGGCCAGCCACGGGTTTCGGCCAACTGCAGGAATTTCATGGTGCCCCAGGGGGTTTCGTTGGACAGCCCGATGTGGCGGATCTTGCCCGCGCGCACCTGCTCGTCGAGCACCTCCAGGGTTTCTTCCAGTGGGGTGAAATGGTCCTGCGGCAGGTGCTGGTAGCCCAGCTTGCCGAAGAAGTTGGTGCTGCGCTCAGGCCAGTGCAGCTGGTAGAGATCGATGCGATCGGTCTGCAGGCGCCGCAGGCTCTCTTCCAGTGCCGCGACAATGTGTTGCCGGTTGTGCCTGAGTTGACCGTCGCGGATATGGCTGATGCCATTGCCGGGGCCGGCCACCTTGCTGGCCAGTACCCAGTCGTCCCGATCGCCCTGGCGGGCGAACCAGTTGCCGATGATGCGCTCGGTGGCGGCATAGGTTTCCGGGCGCGGGGGTACCGGGTACATCTCTGCAGTGTCGATGAAGTTGATGCCTGCGGCCTTGGCCCGGCCAATCTGTTCGAATGCCTGGGTCTGATCGTTCTGTTCGCCCCAGGTCATGGTGCCCAGACACAGCGCGCTGACTTCGAGGTCGGTGCGACCCAGCTGACGGTAGTCCATCGGTTGCTTGCTCCTTGGCTATGGTCATTCATCAAAGCAGGTTGATATTTTTCCCGCAATCTGGATAATTCAGCCCCTCTCCGCGTGGCGGAAGTGATGCACCATCACGCAGGAAGAACCCCGTCGAACATTGGCGTGCCTGACCCGAGCCCCCAAAAGCGTCAGCGTTCGGCTGCGCGCTTGCCCTTGGCAAGCTGTGCACTATCCAGTAAGATTCGCCGTCTATTTTTCGCTGGGCGGCCTCTGAGGCTTTAGAGAATGAAAACTTTTACTGCTAAACCGGAAACAGTAAAGCGCGAGTGGTTCGTAGTCGACGCCGCTGGCCAGACCCTGGGTCGTCTGGCTACCGAAATCGCTAGCCGTCTGCGTGGCAAACACAAGCCAGAATACACCCCTCACGTTGATACCGGCGACTACATCGTCGTCATCAACGCCGAGCAGGTTCGTGTGACGGGTGCCAAGTCTTCCGACAAAATGTACTACTCCCACTCCGGTTTCCCAGGTGGTATCAAGGAAATCAACTTCGAGAAGTTGATCGCCAAGGCCCCTGAGCGTGTTATCGAGACTGCGGTCAAAGGCATGCTGCCGAAGAACCCGCTGGGTCGCGACATGTACCGTAAGCTGAAAGTGTACGCGGGTGCTGCTCACCCACACACTGCTCAGCAGCCTCAAGAACTGAAGATCTAACGGGATAGTTCATTATGTCGGCGACTCAAAATTACGGCACTGGCCGTCGCAAGACCGCAACCGCTCGCGTATTCCTGCGTCCGGGTACTGGTAACATCTCCATCAACAACCGTTCTCTGGACGTGTTCTTCGGTCGCGAAACCGCTCGCATGGTTGTTCGCCAGCCACTCGAGCTGACCGAAAGCGTTGAGAAGTTCGACATCTACGTCACCGTTTCCGGTGGTGGTGTCAGCGGTCAGGCCGGTGCGATCCGTCACGGTATCACCCGCGCTCTGATGGAATACGACGAAACCCTGCGTGGCGCACTGCGTCGTGCTGGCTACGTCACCCGCGACGCTCGTGAAGTCGAGCGTAAGAAAGTGGGTCTGCGTAAAGCGCGTAAGCGTCCTCAGTACTCCAAGCGTTAATACCGCTTCGGCAGTCGAAAAAAGCCCGGTTCCTTGGAACCGGGTTTTTTTTTGCCTTGAATAATTCACCCGCTCGGCGGTGAGCGTCTTTCCCATAGACGTAGATCAAGCAAAGCGTGGGTAGTGGCCGTGCAGCCCGGTAATCACCTTGTCAGTGTGTGGTTTTGTTACTTACCATGGCGACCAATTTTTAGCGCCACTGACACAACCTAGGTACGAGCCTGGTTCAACAGGCCAAGCAAGCTGATGGGAGAGGACTGAATGAGCAATGACGGCGTCAACGCAGGCCGGCGCCGCTTCCTCGTAGCCGCGACATCCGTGGTCGGGGCAGCGGGAGCAGTGGGGGCTGCGGTACCGTTCGTGGGGTCATGGTTCCCCAGTGCCAAGGCGAAAGCTGCAGGTGCACCGGTAAAGGTCAACATCGCCAAGGTCGAGCCAGGGCAGCAGATGGTTGCAGAATGGCGAGGGCAGCCTGTATTCATCGTGCGGCGAACGGCTGAGATCCTCGGCAATCTCAAGAAAATCACCGGCGAACTGTCAGACCCCGATTCCCAGGCATCGGACCAGCCGACCTACGTCGATCCGCAGGTACGCTCCATCAAGCCAGAGATCCTCGTGCTGGTTGGTCTGTGCACGCACCTGGGTTGCTCGCCGACGTTCCGCCCTGAAGTGGCCCCTGTCGACCTCGGACCCAAATGGGTCGGAGGTTATTTCTGCCCCTGCCATGGTTCCCACTACGACATGGCGGGGCGAGTGTACAAGTCGCAGCCGGCACCGCTGAACCTGCCGGTGCCGCCGCATGCCTACGAGTCCGACGAAATCATCGTCATCGGTATCGACCAGGAGAACGCATGATGAGCAAGTTCATGGACTGGATCGACGCGCGTTTCCCTGCCACCAAGATGTGGGAAGACCACCTCAGCAAGTACTACGCGCCCAAGAACTTCAATTTCCTGTACTTCTTCGGCTCTCTGGCCTTGCTGGTGCTGGTCAATCAGATCGTCACCGGGGTCTGGCTGACGATGAGTTTCACGCCTTCGGCCGAAGAGGCATTCGCCTCGGTCGAATACATCATGCGTGACGTGGAGTACGGCTGGATACTGCGCTACTTGCATTCGACGGGTGCGTCGGCCTTCTTCATCGTCGTCTACCTCCACATGTTCCGCGGCTTGCTGTATGGCTCCTACCAAAAGCCCCGGGAGCTGGTATGGCTGTTTGGTATGCTGATCTACCTGGCGCTGATGGCTGAGGCGTTCATGGGCTACCTGCTGCCATGGGGGCAGATGTCGTATTGGGGCGCACAGGTGATCATCTCCCTGTTCGGGGCCATTCCCGTCATCGGCGATGACATCACCCAGTGGATTCGCGGCGACTACCTGATTTCGGGCATCACGCTCAATCGCTTCTTCGCCCTGCACGTGGTGGCCTTGCCGATCGTCATTCTGGGCCTGGTGGTGCTGCACATCCTGGCCTTGCACGAAGTCGGCTCGAACAACCCTGACGGCATCGACATCAAGAAGCACAAGGACGAAAACGGTATCCCGCTGGACGGCATTCCGTTCCACCCGTACTACACCGTCAAGGATATCGTCGGAGTGGTCGTGTTCCTGTTCGTGTTCTGCGCCGTGGTGTTCTTCTTCCCGGAAATGGGCGGATACTTCCTGGAAAAACCCAACTTCGAACAGGCCAACGCCTTCAAGACCCCTGAGCACATCGCGCCGGTGTGGTACTTCACGCCGTTCTACGCCATCTTGCGCGCCGTACCGGACAAACTGATGGGCGTGATCGCCATGGGCGCTGCCATTGCCGTGCTGTTCGTGCTGCCCTGGCTGGACCGCAGCCCCGTTCGCTCCATGCGCTACAAGGGCTGGATAAGCAAACTCTTCCTGCTGGTGTTCTGCGTCGCCTTCATCGTCCTCGGCGTGCTGGGGGTACTGGCGCCGACGCCTGGGCGTACCTTGCTGTCGCAGGTGTGCACGTTCCTGTACTTCGCCTACTTCCTGCTGATGCCGTTCTACACAAGGCTCGAGAAGACCAAACCGGTTCCGGAAAGGGTGACTGGCTGATGAAAAAGTTGATTGCTGTAATTCTCCTGGCAGTGATGCCTGCATTCACCCTTGCTGCAGAGCATGGCGTGGAACTGGACAAGGTCGATATCGACCTGAGCGACAAGGCGGCGATGCAGGACGGTGCGCGCACGTTCGCCAACTACTGCATGGGTTGCCACAGTGCCAAGTTTCAGCGCTATGAGCGTGTGGCCGATGACCTGGGCATACCCCACGATGTGATGCTTGAGAACCTGGTGTTCACCGGGGCAAAGATTGGCGACCACATGCAGATTGGCATGAAGCCCAGCGATGCCAAGACCTGGTTCGGTGCCGCGCCGCCCGACCTTACCCTGGTGGCGCGGGTCAGGGGTGCCGACTGGCTGTACAGCTACCTGCGCAGTTTCTACGAGGACCCATCGCGGCCCTACGGCGTGAACAACAAGGTCTTCCCCAACGTCGGCATGCCGAACGTGCTGGTTGGCCTGCAGGGAAACCAGGTGATCGGCTGCAAGCAGGTGCAGACGGTGGTGGATGGCAAAAAACAATTTGACCCATTGACCGGCACGCCGTTGACCCATGAAGCCTGCGATCAGCTGACCATTACGCCGAATTCCGGTACCCTGACCACCGAGCAGTTCGACGAGAAGGTCAAGAACCTGGTGACCTTCCTGGCCTATTCGGCCAACCCGGTCAAACTGGAAAGTCAGCGCATTGGTACTTACGTATTGCTGTACCTGGCTTTCTTCTTCGTATTCGCCTATTTGCTCAAGCGTGAATACTGGAAGGACGTGCACTGATCACGCAGTAACCTCTGGTTGTTGAACGCGCCTGTGGCGCACTGGCAGTTATGCCAGTGCGCCACAGGCGCGTTTTCATTTACAGTTTTTACAAGCATCCCTCGAGAGGAGGCGCTACATGGGCGTAACCAATGGGTTAGCCTGCTATTCCGACCCTGCCGATCAATACTCGCATCGGGTTCGCCTTGTGTTGGCCGAAAAGGCCGTTGACGCGCACATCATCGACGTCGATACCGGCAAGATCCCGCCGCGGCTCGCCGAACTGAACCCGTATGGCAGCGTGCCGACCTTGGTGGATCGGGATTTGGTTCTGTACGAGTCGACCGTGATCATGGAATACCTGGAGGAGCGCTATCCGCACCCTCCGCTGATGCCGGTCTATCCGGTCGGGCGTGGCAATAGCCGGTTGCTGATGCACCGTATCCAGCGAGACTGGTGCAGCCTGGCCGATCAGATTCTCGACCCACGCACCAGTGAGGCTGCCCGTGCAGAGGCTCGCAAGGCACTGCGCGAAAGCCTGACCGGTGTCTCGCCGCTGTTTGCCGAGTTCGCCTGTTTCATGAGCGATGAGCAAAGCCTGGTCGATTGCTGTCTACTGCCCATACTCTGGCGTCTGCCGATGATGGGTATCGAATTGCCGCGGCAAGCCAAGCCGCTGCTGGATTACATGGAGCGACAGTTCGCCCGGGAATCATTCCAGGCAAGCCTGTCGTCCGTTGAACGCGAAATGCGCACGCTTTGAGGAGCTGTTGATGAACTCCAGTCGCCCCTATCTGGTTCGAGCACTGTACGAGTGGATCGTCGACAACGATTGCACACCCCATATGTTGGTCAATGCCGAGTACCCGAAAGTACAGGTGCCGGACGGTTTCGCCAGTGATGGCCAGATCGTCCTGAATGTGTCGCCAAGCGCTGTGCGCAGTTTGCACATGGACAATGACGCCGTCAGCTTCGAAGGCCGTTTTGGCGGTGTGCCCCATTCATTGTTCGTGCCCATTGGCGCGGTGCTGGGTATCTATGCCCGCGAGAATGGACAGGGCATGGTCTTCGAGTTGGAGTCTTCGATGATGGAGGACGACGAGATCGAGGACGATCAGGAGCAGCCTGATGATGATGGGCCGCCAGAAGGCGGCGGGCAGCCTCCGCGCCCAAGCGGGCGGCCAAGTTTGAAAGTGGTGAAATAAAAAAAGGCGATCCGCAAGGATCGCCTTTTTAGCATGGGCAATAGACGAGGTGCGCGCTGGTCCGCGCTGCCTGCGGGCTCACGTGTTCAGTCGATGTACTCGAACAGTTTCACGATCTTCTGCACGCCAGACACGCTCTGCACGACGGCAGTGGCGGCATTGGCCTCCTGCTGGGTGACGAGGCCCAACAAGTACACGATGCCATTCTCGGTGATCACTTTGATCCGCGAGCTGGGTACTGCTGTATCGGTCAGCATCTGGGTCTTGATCTTGGTGGTCAACCACGCGTCGTTGTTGCGTGCCAGGATGGAGGAGGGCTGCATGACCTGCAGTTCGTTATGCACCTTCTTGACGCGCTGGACCTGGCTGGCCGTCTGTTCGGCAAGGCTCTTGAGTTCGGCGCGTGGTGTCTGGCCAGCCAAGAGCACGATGCCGTTGTAGCTGCTCACGACGATGTGCGAGCCCTTGTCCAGGTCTGGGCTGGCCTTGGCGATATTCACCGAGGCCTTGGTCTCGATCAGTGAGTCGTCGATCTTGCTGCCAATGGTACGAGTGCCTCGGTCATCCTCGATGGGCGAATTACGAGCAGAGTTGAGTACCGAACTGCAGCCGGTGACGCTCAGGCACAAGGTCAAGGCCACAAGGCCAATGCGCATAGGGGTCATTCTTCACTCCCGAACAGTTGGCTGTCGATCAAATCGCACAGGCAATGGATCGCCAGCAGGTGGACTTCCTGGATGCGAGCGGTCACCGTCGAGGGTACCCGAATCTCGACGTCCTCTGGCAGCAAGAGCGAGGCCATGCCCCCGCCGTCGCGGCCGGTCAATGCTACGACAATCATTTCGCGGTCATGTGCGGCCTGGATGGCCTGGATGACGTTGGCGGAATTGCCGCTGGTAGAGATGGCCAGCAGAACATCCCCAGGTTGGCCCAGGGCGCGGATCTGCTTGGAAAATACCTCGTTGTAACTGTAGTCGTTGGCAATCGAGGTCAGGGTCGAGCTGTCGGTGGTCAGCGCGATCGCTGGCAGGCTGGGGCGTTCGCGCTCGAAGCGGTTGAGCAGCTCCGAGGAGAAATGCTGCGCATCGCCGGCCGAGCCGCCATTGCCACACGCGAGCATCTTGCCCTCGTTGAGCAGTGCGTTGACCATGACCAGGCTGGCCTGCTCGATGTGCGGTGCCAGGATGTCCATTGCCTGTTGCGTGGTATCGATGCTGGCCTGGAACAGCCGGCGGATTCGGGATTGCATGTCCATCTGGTGACCTTAAATGGGGCGGAGGCCGGCGCGGCACGCGACGGTAATCAGCCCGCGAAACATAGAGCAAAAAGAACGGAGTGGGTTCAGCATTCGAAGGCGTTTTTCAACCATTCGAGCGGCTTGCCAGCATGATGGCTGCCTTGCAGGGCAACCACGTCGAAGCGGCAAGGACAGTTGCCCCATTGAGGCTTCTGATGCAGGAACAGGCTGGCGGCAAGCACCAGCCGCTTCTGCTTGCGCTGATCGATACTGCCGAGGGCGCCACCGAAGCGTGCGTGCAACCGATAGCGGACTTCGACGAATACTACTGTATCGGCGTCGAGCATGACCAGATCAAGCTCGCCTCCTTTGCATCGCCAGTTGCGGGCAATCAGCTTGAGGCCATGCCCTTGAAGGTACTCAAGGGCCTGGTTTTCCGCTGCTTGCCCGGCATGGCTTGGCGAGGCAGGGGGCATCAACGGGGCGTGTCGGGGAGGCGCTTGACCTGGCCACCGGCAAACTCTGCCCACGGCAGCTGACGCTCAACACGTTGGCTGGCATTGATGCCCAGGTTGCCAGACAGGCCCTGGATACGGCTGTCAGGCAGAGCCTTGAGCTGCCCCAGGCGCGGGGCCAGGCTGTAGGCGTCCACCCCCATGGCATACAGGCGACCCAGGCTGCCGGCAGCTTGCGGCCATTGCTGTACCACCTGCTGGCGGAGGCTGTTGCTGCTGTCGAGCAACCATGGGGTTTCACAGAAACGGATGCCGTTCATGTCGTTGTACTGGTTCACATCGCCGCTGGCGCTGTACAGGTTGGAGGTGGCATAGACCGGCACATCACCTGCATACTGGAAGTTCAGGGTCGGCTTGATTTGCTGTGCCTGCTGTGGGGTGGCTGCGAGGAACAGGAAGTCGATGTCCTGGCGACGCGCGGGCTGGGCAGCGATGCTGCCGCCCACGGTGCTTTGCACGCTCTTGGCGCGACCTTCGCTTTGGCGCAGCTGGAACAGGTCGGCAATCTGCTGGGCCAGTGCCACGGGCTGGGCAATACGCTCTGCAGCCAGCAATGTGCCGCCGTTGCTCTCCCAGTCCTGACGGAACGCGGCCAGTACACGGTCGCCCCATTCCCCGCTCGGCACCATGGCAACGGCACGGACCATGCCGTCTGCGCGCGCCCTGCGGGACACCTCGCGGGCTTCGTCCTCGGCGGCAAGGCCAAATTGGAACAGTTGAGGCGGCGCTTTCTGACCGGCGTCGGCGTAGTTCAGTGCCAAGGTTGTGATCGGAAGCTGCGGTTTGGCAGCCAGTTGCTTGACCAGCGGTTTTTCCAGCGGGCCGATGACAAGCTGCACGCCCTCGGCCTGGGCCTGGCGGTAGAAGTCGTCCAGCGACCCTAGGCGGGAGCTGTCGACCATCTGCACGGACGGGGCAGGCTGCCCGGATTGCTGGGCCTGGAAGTGGGCAGCCATGAAGCCGTCACGCAGCGCACGCGCCACGCCAGCCAATGGGCCTTCCTGGGGAAGTAGCAGGGCGATGCGCGTCAGAGGCTGGCTAGCCAGCTCCTTGAGCTTGGTCAGAGCGGTTGGCAACTGTTTCGCGGCAGGATGATCCGGGTGCTGTTTGACCCAGTCGTCGATCGCTGCCTGTTGCTGTTCCAAGGTACCAGCGCCCTTGACGGTCAGGGCCAAGCTGGACCAGCCTGCCAGGACAGGATCGCTGGTGGGCTGTTGCAGTTGCTCGTTCGACAGCGAGGCGACCAGTGACCAGATGGCATCGTGGTTGGCGCTGGCAGCTTGCCCGCTGAGCAGCGGTGCCAACAGCACGCGCTGCTGGGCGGCGGCCATGGCCTGCCCGTCGGCTTCCAGGGCGGCGGCGTGTACCGAATAGGTACGCACTTGCTGTTGCGCAGGCAATTCGGGCACGTGCTGCAGGCTGGGGTGCTGCAATGCGCTCAGGGCCGCCTTGGGTTGATTGCGGCTCATGGCAAGTTCGGCCGCCAGCGTAACGGCGAACACCTGCTGGGCTGGCTTGAGCGTCTCTACCTGGACTTGTTCGAGAATGCGTGCGGCGCGCGGGAAGTCCTTTTGCTGGTAGGCCATGTCTGCGGCGCTCAGGCGCAGCAGTGCGGCATCTTCGGCAGACTTGCTGGAGGTCGCCCTTTCGAGCAACTGCTCGATGCTGGCATCCGGCGTACGGGGGAGCTCGCCAAGGCTGGATGAGGGCGAACTGGCGCAAGCTGCCAGCAGGGCAGCGAGACAGAAGGCTGTGAGCAGCCGCAGGCAGGCGATCATGTAATTGTCCTGTTACTCGATCAAGTTGGCTGGCGATTGTACCCAAGCGCTGGCTGGGGCGCGATGTCGCCGTGTGAAAGCATCACTATAGGCCTGCTGCCGCGCAGCGGCGTTCAACTTCTTTGCGCGCTGTTGCGGGTGCTCGGGCTACAATGCCCGCTTTGATTTCAATCGCAGGTGCGTGCAGTGACTGATGTGGCCGGGGCTTCGACCGCCCCCGTGGGAACGCTTTATGTGGTGGCAACACCTATCGGCAATCTTGACGACATGAGTGCCAGGGCGCTGAAGGTGCTGGCAGGCGTGTCCCTGATTGCTGCCGAGGACACGCGCCATTCGATCCGCCTGCTTCAACACTTCGGCATCGACACTCCGCTGGCCGCCTGTCACGAACATAACGAGCGGGACGAGGGGGGGCGCTTTCTGACCCGGCTATTGGCCGGCGACGATGTGGCGCTGGTGTCTGACGCAGGCACCCCGTTGATTTCGGATCCGGGTTATCACCTGGTCCGGCAGGCTCGCAGTGCAGGCGTACCCGTGGTGCCGGTACCTGGCGCCTGTGCCTTGATCGCCGCACTGTCGGCGGCAGGCTTGCCTTCGGATCGTTTCATCTTCGAAGGTTTCCTGCCGGCCAAGGCAGCGGGGCGCCGCGCCCGTCTGGAGCAGGTCAAGGAGGAGCCGCGTACCTTGATCTTCTATGAGGCGCCGCATCGCATCCTGGAGTGCCTGGACGACATGCAGGCAGTGTTTGGCGCAGATCGCCCAGCGGTGCTGGCGCGTGAAATCACCAAAACGTTTGAAACCCTCAAGGGCCTGCCTTTGTCCGAGTTGCATGCGTTCGTGGCCGGCGACAGCAATCAGCAGCGGGGTGAATGCGTGGTATTGGTAGGCGGCTGGAGCGCCCCGGAAGGCGAGCAGGGGATTGGCACCGAGGCGCAGCGGGTACTTGACCTGCTGCTGGCCGAGCTTCCGCTCAAGCGGGCCGCGGCGCTGGCGTCGGAAATAACGGGCGTACGCAAGAACCTGCTGTATCAAGTTGCGCTGGAAAAACAGAAAGAGCAGTAGTGGCTAATTGATATATGTGGCGGTAACGCTTGTTCTTGGCAGCATCTGCCGGTACTCTTTGCGCCGGAGAGTCGATCGGACAGTCGCTGCCCGTTTAAGTTCCACCGCATTGCGGTGTCGCTGGCGGGGGGAGGAAAGTCCGGGCTCCGCAGGGCAGAGTGCCAGGTAACGCCTGGGAGGCGCGAGCCTACGGAAAGTGCCACAGAAAACAACCGCCTAAGCACTTCGGTGCCGGTAAGGGTGAAAAGGTGCGGTAAGAGCGCACCGCACGGCTGGCAACAGTCCGTGGCTAGGTAAACCCCACTCGGAGCAAGACCAAATAGGGTTCCATCAGGCGTGGCCCGCGTCGGAACCGGGTAGGTTGCTAGAGGCGTCCAGTGATGGCCGTCGTAGAGGAATGACTGTCCTCGACAAAACCCGGCTTACAGATCGACTCTCCACCTTTTCCTTCCTGCTTGAATCGATAGCAGATCTCATCTGGTAATGCCGAAAAAATCTTACTCTTGATAAATCACTTTAAGTTCGGCCCGCATCGGGTTGTGCGCGTTTGATTTCTCAAGTCTTTTTATTCCCCAGATAGTCTTTCCACATTCCTTTAACGCGCTAAATCTCGGTCATGTAAGGCTTTTCCTTCCGAACGTGCCTTGACGGTGCTGCGGGCGGATTCCTATAGTGTGCGCAAGTGGCAGAAAGTGGGATGAAGTGGGTTTTCTGACACAAAAAAGCTAATATTGTGGGGAATCGCAGCCGTGTTTCGCGGAGCCAATGCCGTCAGTCTCGATGCCAAGGGCCGTCTCGCCATGCCGAGCCGGTATCGTGACGAGCTCGATTCGCGTTGCAACGGGCAGCTGATCGTGACCATCGATGCTGTCGATCCCTGTTTGTGCGTCTACCCGCTCGATGAGTGGGAGCAAATTGAAGCCAAGTTGCGAGCCTTGCCGTCGCTTCGTGAGGAAAACCGCCGCCTGCAGCGCTTGCTGATCGGTAACGCGGTCGACCTTGAGCTTGATGGCAGTGGTCGCTTCCTGGTGCCGCCCCGCTTGCGTGAGTACGCCCGGCTGGACAAGAAGGCGATGCTGGTGGGGCAACTGAACAAATTCCAGCTGTGGGATGAGGAAGCCTGGAACACGGTTTCGGCAGCCGACCTCGCAGCTATCCAACAACCGGGCGCCATGCCCGACGAATTGCGTGACCTGATCCTGTGACCATAGATAGCGGCTTCAACCACATTACCGTCCTGCTCGACGAAGCTGTCGAGGCACTGGCCTTGCGCGCCGACGGTTGCTATCTGGACGGCACCTTTGGCCGTGGCGGACACAGTCGGTTGATTCTCAGCAGGCTCGGCCCACAAGGGCAGCTACTGGGCTTTGATAAAGATCCACAAGCGATTGCCACAGGGCAAGCGCTGGCGGCCGAAGACGGCCGCTTTGTCATTGTGCAGCGCAGCTTTGCCGAGCTGGGTGCAGAAGTGGCCGAACGCGGCCTGCACGGCAAGGTGAGCGGGATACTGATGGACCTGGGTGTGTCCTCACCTCAGCTCGACGACCCGGAACGTGGCTTTAGCTTTCTCAACGACGGGCCGCTGGACATGCGCATGAATCCCGATCAGGGCATCAGCGCCGCCGAATTCATTGCCACCGCGCCGGTCGAGGAAATCGCCCGCGTGTTCAAGGAGTATGGCGAGGAGCGCTTTGCCGGCCGTATGGCCCGTGCCGTCGTCGAGCGCCGTGAAAAGCAGCCGTTCACCCGCACCGGTGACCTTGCCGAGGTTCTCAAGGTAGCCAACCCTGCGTGGGAGAAGGGCAAGAACCCTGCCACCCGCGCGTTCCAGGGCCTGCGTATCCATGTCAACAACGAACTCGGTGACCTGGAAACCGGGCTGCAAGCGGCTATCGACGCGCTGGAGGTTGGCGGTCGCCTGGCCGTGATCAGCTTCCACTCGCTCGAAGACCGGATCGTCAAGCTGTTCATGCGCAAACTGGCCAAGGGCGAAGCTGACAACCTGCCGCGCAACCTGCCCGTGCAGCACAAGGTGTTCGAGCCCAAGATCAAGCTGATCGGTAAAGCCCAGTTCGCCTCCGATGCAGAGCTCAAGGCCAACCCCCGCTCACGCAGTGCGGTGATGCGTGTTGCGGAGAAATTGCGGTGAGCAAGTTGTTCGCCAAACCTCTGCCGGGCGGCAGCTTCCTCATGCTCATGCTGTTCGTCGGCGTGCTGGGCTCGGCCATTGCCGTGTCGTATAGCGCGCACTGGAACCGGCAATTGCTCAATACCCTGTACGGGGAGCTGAATGAGCGGGACAAGGCCCAGGCCGAATGGGGCCGGTTGATTCTGGAACAAAGCACCTGGACGGCGGCCAGCCGCATCGAAAACCTGGCCACCGAGCAGCTCAAGATGCGTGTGCCAGCCGCTGACGAAGTGCGGATGGTGGCGCCATGATGAAGCTCGAAGGCGCACTCTACCCCTGGCGGTTCCGCGTAGTCGTTGGCCTGCTGGCGCTGATGGTCGGCGCCATTTGCTGGCGCATCATCGACCTGCAGGTCGTCGACCGCGATTTCCTCAAGGGGCAGGGCGATGCGCGCAGCCTGCGTCACATTCCTATCCCTGCGCACCGTGGCTTGATCACAGACCGCAATGGCGAGCCACTGGCGGTCAGTACGCCGGTCACCACCCTGTGGGCCAACCCCAAGGAAATGCAGGCTTCGCGCGATCGGTGGCCGCAGTTGGCAACCGCCCTTGGGCAGAATCCACAGCAGCTCACCGAACGCCTGACCCAGCAGGCCAACAAGGAATTCATCTACCTGGTCCGCGGCCTGACGCCGGAGCAGGGGCAGCATGTGCTGGACCTGAAGGTGCCAGGCGTCTATGGGCTGGAAGAGTTCCGCCGCTTCTACCCCGCTGGTGACGTGACCGCCCACATGGTCGGTTTTACCGACCTGGATGATCACGGTCGCGAAGGTGTCGAGCTGGCCTATGACGAGTGGCTGGCCGGTGTGCCGGGCAAGCGGCAGGTGATCAAGGACCGGCGCGGTCGCCTGATCAAGGACATCCAGGTCACCAAGAACGCCAAGGCAGGGAAGACCTTGGCGTTGTCGATTGACCTGCGCCTTCAGTACCTGGCTACCCGCGAACTGCGTAACGCCATCGCCGAGCAGGACGCCAAGGCCGGTAGCCTGGTGATCATGGACGTCAAGACCGGTGAGGTTCTGGCGATGGTCAACCAGCCTACCTACAACCCTAACAACCGCCGCAGCATGTTCCCGGCGGCCATGCGCAACCGGGCCATCATCGACGTATTCGAGCCTGGTTCCACGGTCAAGCCCATCTCGATGAGTGCCGCACTGGAAAGTGGCCGCTGGAAGCCCACCGACAAGGTCGAGGTTTATCCGGGCAGCCTGCAGATCGGTCGCTACACCATCAAGGACGTGTCCCGAAGCGAAGGTCCGATCCTCGACCTGACCGGCATTCTGATCAACTCCAGTAACGTGGGCATGAGCAAGATCGCCTTCGATATCGGCGGCGAAGCCATCTACCGGGTCATGTCTCAGGTCGGGCTGGGTCAGTACACCGGCCTGGGTTTCCCGGGTGAGCGCGTCGGCAACCTGCCCAACCACCGGGAATGGCGCAAGGCCGAAACAGCCACGCTGTCGTACGGCTACGGCGTTTCGGTCACCGCCCTGCAGCTGGTGCACGCTTATGCAGCCTTGGCCAACGACGGCAAGATGGTGCCGCTGTCGATCCTCAAGGTGGACAAGGCGCCCGAGGCCGTCCAGGCGATTCCCAAGGACACCGCAGAGACCGTGCAGGGCATGCTCCAGCAAGTGATCGAGGCGCCGCGCGGCGTATTCCGTGCCCAGGTGCCGTTCTATCACGTGGCCGGCAAGTCCGGTACCGCGCGTAAAGCCACGGTGGGCTCCAAGGGCTACACCGAAAATGCCTATCGCTCGCTGTTCGCAGGTTTCGGTCCGATGAGCGATCCGCGTTATGCGATCGTCGTGGTGATCGACGAGCCCGGCAAAGGCGGGTACTTCGGCGGTCTGGTATCGGCACCTGTGTTCAGCAAGGTCATGTCCGGCACCCTTCGGTTGATGAACGTGCCGCCAGACAACCTGCCGCCCCCTGCGCCGGCAGCGCCGGCAAGCCAATCGCAAGTCAATGCAGCAGCTGCCAACGGAGGGCGTGGATAATGACAATGCCATTGAGCAAGCTCTTCGCCCATGCCAGCCGCGATCCGCTGATTCGTGAACTGACCCTCGACAGCCGCAACGTGCGCCCAGGCGACCTGTTCCTGGCGGTGCCTGGGGCCAAGGTCGACGGCCGCGAGCATATCGCCGACGCGCTGGCCCGTGGCGCTGCCGCCGTGGCTTACGAGGAACAGGGCGCCACGGTGCTGCCGCTGACCGATGTACCGCTGATTCCAGTCAAAGGCCTGATCGCCCAGCTGTCGGACATCGCCGGGCGCTTCTATGGCGAGCCCAGCCGCCAATTGAACCTGGTGGGCGTGACCGGCACCAACGGCAAGACCAGCGTTACCCAACTGGTGGCACAGGCGCTCGACCTGTTGGGCCAGCGTTGCGGCCTGGTGGGTACCCTGGGGACGGGTTTCTACGGCGAGCTGAAAAGCGGCCGCCTGACCACGCCTGACCCGATCGCCGTGCAGTCGACCCTGTATGACTTGAAAAAACAAGGCGCCAAGGCCGTGGCCATGGAAGTGTCCTCCCATGCCCTGGAACAGGGGCGTGTAGCGGCCCTGGCGTTCGACATCGCGGTGATGACCAACCTGTCCCGTGACCACCTCGACTACCACGGCAGCATGCAGGCCTACGAAGCGGCCAAGGCCAAGCTGTTTGCCTGGCCAAGCCTGCGCTGCCAGGTGGTCAATCTGGACGACGACTTCGGTCAACGCCTTGCTGACGCCTACGCTCGCAAGCCGATGGCCGATCGCATCGATACCCGGCTGATCAGCTACAGCCTGGAGCACCCCGACGCCTCGCTGTATTGCCCCGAGGCCACGTTCGACGACGATGGCGTCTGCGCCACCCTCGTCACCGCCCAGGGCGAGCGCACGTTGCGCACGCAGCTGCTGGGTCGCTTCAACCTGAGCAACGTATTGGCGGCCGTGGCGACCTTGCTGGCATTGGATTACGCGCTGGACGAGATCCTCAAGGTCATGCCGCAGCTGCACGGCCCTGTTGGCCGCATGCAACGCCTGGGCGGCGGCGAAAAGCCCCTGGTGGTGGTCGATTACGCGCACACGCCCGATGCCCTGGAAAAAGTGCTCCAGGCCCTGCGCCCTCATGCCCACGGGCAACTGCTGTGCCTGTTCGGCTGTGGCGGCGACCGTGACCGGGGCAAGCGCCCGCTGATGGCAGAAGTGGCCGAGCGCCTGGCCGACCGGGTGCTGGTGACCGACGACAACCCGCGGACCGAAGACCCGATGCGCATATTCGACGATATTCGTCCCGGCTTTACGGCGCCGACCGAGGTGGCGTTCGTGCCCGGTCGCGGCGAGGCCATCGCCCAGCTGATCGCCGGTGCCCGCGCCGCCGACGTCATCGTGCTGGCCGGCAAGGGACATGAGGATTATCAGGAAATCAACGCGCAGCGGCATGCGTTTTCCGATTTGACCGAGGCCGAAAAGGCACTCGCAGCCTGGGAGGCCCCCAATGCTTGAGGCGATGACGCTCAGCCAGGTGAGCTCCACCTTGCACGGCCGCCTGACCGGCGCCGATGCTCGCTTCGATGGCGTCAGCATCGACAGCCGTAGCGTCGTGCCGGGGCAGCTCTTCGTTGCCCTGACCGGCCCGCGCTTCGACGGCCATGACTACCTGGCAGACGTCAAGGCCAAGGGCGCCGTGGCGGCGCTGGTAGAGCGCGAAGTGCAAGGCGTCGACCTGCCGCAATTGGTGGTCGCCGATTGCCGCCTGGCCCTTGGCCAGCTTGGAGCACTCAACCGGGCCGCCTTCGACAAGCCCGTGGTGGCCATTACCGGGTCCAGCGGCAAGACCACAGTCAAGGAAATGCTCGCCAGCATTTTGCGCACGCGCGGCCTGGTGCATGCCACACGAGGCAACCTGAACAATGACCTGGGCGCGCCCCTGACCTTGTTGGAAATTGCCCCCGAGCATAGCGCCGCCGTCATCGAGCTGGGCGCCTCGCGCATCGGCGAGATTCGCTACACCGTGGGCCTGACCCAGCCTCAGGTGGTGATCATCAATAATGCCGGCACCGCGCACGTGGGTGAATTCGGCGGCCCGGACAAGATCGTCGAGGCCAAGGGCGAAATCCTCGAAGGGCTGGGTGAGGGCGGTACAGCCATTCTCAACCTGGCCGACAAGGCCTTCGACACCTGGCGCACGCGTGCTGGCGATCACCGGGTCGTGAGCTTTGCGCTCGACGATCCCCGTGCCGATTTCCATGCCAGTGGCATTGGCCGTGATCCCCGCGGTTGCCCGTCCTTCACCCTGCACGGGGCCGGCGAGCAGGTGCAGGTGCAACTCAACGTGCTGGGCGTGCACAACGTCAGCAACGCCCTGGCCGCCGCCGCCGCTGCCCATTCCGTGGGCATCAGCCTGCAGGGTATTGCCGCAGGCCTGGCTGCGGTTCAGCCGGTCAAGGGCCGCACCGTGGCGCAGGTCACCCCGCGCGGTGCTCGTGTGATCGATGACAGTTACAACGCAAATCCCACCTCCATGTGTGCCGCCATTGATATACTCGCCGGCTTTTCCGGACGCACCGTCCTGGTGCTTGGAGAAATCGGCGAGCTGGGTCAGTGGGCGCAGGAAGGTCACCGTCAGGTGGGTGACTACGCACGCGGCAAGGTCGACGCCTTGTATGCGGTGGGTGCCAACATGGCGCACGCCGTCGAGGCGTTCGGGACCCATGGCCACCATTACGCTACGCAGGCCGCGCTGATCGAAGCAGTCAGTGCCGAAAATGCCAGCGATACCACTATCTTGATCAAGGGCTCGCGCAGCGCTGCGATGGAAAACGTCGTGGCTGCACTGTGCGGTGCCAGCGGGGAGAAACATTAATGCTGCTGCTGTTGGCCGAGTATCTGCAACAGTTCCACAAAGGCTTCGCGGTCTTCCAGTACCTCTCCCTGCGCGGGATTCTCGGGGTGCTTACCGCGTTGTCGCTGGCGCTGTGGCTGGGGCCGTGGATGATCCGTACGCTGCAAATTCGCCAGATCGGCCAGGCCGTGCGCAATGACGGGCCGCAGTCGCACCTGTCCAAGTCCGGTACGCCGACCATGGGCGGGGCGTTGATCCTGTCTGCCATCGCCGTCAGTACTTTGCTGTGGGCCGACCTGACCAACCGATATGTCTGGGTGGTGCTGATCGTCACCCTGGCCTTCGGTGCCATCGGCTGGGTCGACGACTACCGCAAGGTCATCGAGAAGAACTCCCGTGGCCTGCCAAGTCGCTGGAAGTACTTCTGGCAGTCGGTGTTCGGCCTGGCTGCGGCGGTGTTCCTCTACAAGACCGCCCCGACCAGTGTCGAGACCACCCTGATACTGCCGTTCATCAAGGACGTCACCATTCCCCTGGGCATCGGTTTCGTGGTGCTGACCTATTTCGTCATCGTCGGCTCCAGCAACGCCGTGAACCTGACCGATGGCCTGGATGGCCTAGCCATCATGCCGACCGTGATGGTCGGCGGGGCGCTGGGCATCTTCTGCTACCTGTCGGGCAACGTGAAGTTCGCCGAGTACCTGTTGATCCCGTACGTGCCCGGCTCCGGTGAGCTGATCGTGTTCTGCGGCGCACTGATCGGTGCTGGCCTCGGCTTTCTGTGGTTCAACACCTACCCGGCACAAGTGTTCATGGGCGATGTGGGGGCATTGGCGCTGGGCGCGGCGCTGGGCACCATCGCCGTGATCGTGCGCCAGGAGATCGTGCTGTTCATCATGGGCGGCGTGTTCGTGATGGAAACCCTGTCCGTGGTCATCCAGGTCGCTTCGTTCAAGCTGACCGGCAAGCGCGTGTTCCGCATGGCGCCGATTCACCACCACTTTGAACTCAAGGGCTGGCCAGAGCCACGCGTGATCGTCCGATTCTGGATCATCACCGTGATCCTGGTGCTGATTGGCCTTGCCACCCTGAAACTGAGGTAGATGCGCGTGTCACTGATCGCTTCCGACCAATTCCGCATCGTTGTCGGCCTCGGCAAGAGCGGCATGTCCCTGGTTCGCTTCCTGGCGAGCCGGGGCATCGCCTTTGCGGTCGCCGATACCCGCGAGCAACCGCCGGAACTGGAAACCCTGCGCCGTGACTACCCGCAGGTGGAAGTACGCTGTGGCGAGCTTGACGTGGACTTCCTGTGCCGCGCCAGCGAGCTGTACGTCAGCCCAGGCCTGGCCTTGGCTACGCCGGCGCTGCAACAAGCCGCTGCCCGTGGGGTCAAGCTGTCCGGCGACATCGAACTGTTCGCGCGCAACGCCAAGGCACCCATCATCGCCATCAGTGGATCGAATGCCAAAAGCACCGTCACCACCCTGGTCGGCGAAATGGCCGCCAGGGCGGGCAAGCGCGTGGCGGTCGGCGGCAACCTTGGCACACCGGCCCTCGACCTGTTGGCCGATGACGTGGAGCTGTACGTAATGGAGCTGTCCAGCTTCCAGCTGGAAACCACCGACCAGCTCAATGCCGAAGTCGCCACGGTGCTGAACATCAGCGAAGACCACATGGACCGCTACAGTGGCCTGCCGGCCTACCACCTGGCCAAGCACCGCATCTTCCGTGGTGCGCGGCAGGTGGTGGTCAATCGCCAGGACGCGCTCAGCCGTCCCCTGCCGGTCGAAGGCCGTCCCTGCTGGACCTTTGGCCTGGGCGAGCCCGACTTCAAGGCGTTCGGCCTGCGCGAGGTGGACGGCGAGAAATACCTGGCCTTCGCGTTCCAAACCCTGATGCCGGTTCGCGACCTCAAGGTGCGCGGCGCCCATAACCAAAGCAATGCGCTGGCCGCACTGGCCCTGGGCCATGCTGCGGGCCTGCCCTTCGAGCCGATGCTGCAGGCGCTGCGTGAATTCACGGGGCTCGCTCACCGCTGCCAGTGGGTACGTGAGCGCAACGGCGTGAACTGGTATGACGACTCCAAGGCCACCAACGTTGGCGCCGCACTGGCAGCCATCGAAGGCCTGGGTGCCGATACAGCAGGCAAGCTGGTGCTGATTGTCGGAGGCGACGGCAAGGGCGCCGATTTTGCCGCGTTGCGCGAACCGGTCCGGCGCTACTGCCGCGCCGTGGTGTTGCTGGGCCGTGATGCCGAACGCCTGGGCCAGGCCCTGGGTGATGCTGCGCCGCTGTTGCGGGTGGCCTCCCTGGACGACGCCGTTCAGCGCTGCGCCGAGCTGGCACAGCCCGGTGATGCCGTTCTGCTGTCGCCAGCCTGCGCCAGCCTCGACATGTTCAAGAACTTCGAAGAACGCGGGCGCCTGTTTGCCCAGGCAGCGGGAGCACTGGCATGATCTTCGGCATCCTCAAGCCCTATCCGTCGCCGCTGATCAGCGGCCGTGGCATCGACCTGGACTTCCCCCTGCTGGCCGGTTGCCTGGCGCTGCTGGGCCTGGGCCTGGTGATGATCACTTCCGCCTCCTCGGAAGTGGCCGCCGTTCAGTCCGGCAACCCGCTTTACCACATGTACCGGCACCTGGTTTACGTTTTCCTCGGGCTGGTCGCCTGTGGCGCGACCATGATGGTGCCAATTGCCACCTGGCAGCGCATGGGCTTCATGATGCTCCTGGGGGCCTTCGGCCTGTTGGTCATGGTGCTGGTGCCCGGGATCGGGCGCGAGGTCAACGGCTCGATGCGCTGGATCGGCTTCAGCTTCTTCAACGTCCAGCCGTCTGAAATCGCCAAGGTATTCGTGGTCATCTACCTTGCCGGCTACCTGGTACGCCGTCAGACCGAGGTGCGGGAAAGCTGGATGGGCTTTTTCAAGCCGTTCATCGTGCTGCTGCCCATGGCTGGCCTGCTGCTGATGGAGCCGGACTTCGGCGCCACCGTGGTGATGATGGGGGCGGCGGCTGCCATGCTGTTCCTGGGTGGGGTGGGGCTGTTCCGATTCAGCCTGATGGTGGTGCTGGCGGTTGTCGCGGTGTTCGTGCTGGTGCAGGCGCAGCCCTATCGAATGGCGCGACTGATCACCTTCACCGACCCCTGGTCCGATCAGTTCGGCTCCGGCTACCAGTTGACTCAGGCCCTGATCGCATTCGGGCGTGGCGAGTGGCTTGGCGTGGGCCTGGGCAACAGCGTGCAGAAGCAGTTCTACCTGCCTGAAGCGCACACCGACTTCGTGTTCTCGGTGCTGGCCGAAGAGCTGGGTGTGGTGGGCTCGCTGGTCACCATCGCGCTGTTCGTCTTCGTCACTGTCCGTGCGCTGTACATCGGGCTCTGGGCCGAAAAAGCCAAACAGTTCTTCGCCGCGTACATGGCCTTCGGGCTGGCCTTCCTGTGGATTGGTCAGTTCCTGATCAACATTGGCGTGAACGTCGGTTTGCTGCCGACCAAAGGCCTGACCCTGCCGTTCCTCAGCTATGGCGGCAGCTCGCTGGTCATCTGTTGCGCGTGTGTGGGGCTGCTGCTGCGCATCGAATGGGAAAGCCGTACCCACCTGGGCAGCGAGGAGCACGAATTCAGCGAAAGCGATTTTGCCGAGGAGCCTGCCCATGGCCGCTGAAGGCAAGAACGTATTGATCATGGCTGGCGGAACCGGCGGTCACGTGTTCCCGGCGCTGGCCTGCGCGCGCGAGTTCCAGGCGCGTGGCTATACCGTGCACTGGCTGGGTACCCCGCGAGGTATCGAGAATGAATTGGTGCCCCAGGCCGGCCTTGCCCTGCATCAGATTCAGGTCACCGGCCTGCGTGGCAAGGGCAAGCTGTCGCTGCTCAAGGCCCCATTGACCCTGGTCAAGGCCGTGCTGCAGGCCCGGCGCATCATCCGCGCGCTCAAGCCTGCCTGTGTGCTGGGCTTCGGCGGGTACGTCACAGGCCCCGGCGGCGTGGCAGCGCGCCTTTGCGGGGTGCCGCTGATCATTCATGAGCAAAATGCCCGCGCTGGCACCGCCAACCGTTTGCTGGTGCCTCTGGCTGCACGGGTGTGCGAAGCCTTCCCCGACACCTTCCAGGCCAGTGAAAAGCGCCGCACCACAGGCAATCCGGTGCGTGCGGAACTGTTCATGGATGCCGAGCGCCCTGCGCTTGGCCAGCGCCAACCGCACCTGCTGGTACTCGGCGGTAGCCTGGGCGCGGAACCCTTGAATACTTTGTTGCCTAAGGCGCTGTCCGAAGTGCCCGAAGCCGTGCGCCCCAAGGTGTTCCACCAGGCGGGCAAGCAACATGCGTCGATCACCGCCGAGCGATACCGCGAAGCGGGTGTCCAGGCGCAGGTCGAGCCCTTCATCAAGGACATGGCCCAAGCCTATGGCTGGGCCGACCTGGTGGTCTGCCGTGCCGGGGCCCTCACCGTCAGCGAGCTGGCGGCAGCGGGCCTGCCCTCGATGCTGGTGCCCTTGCCCCATGCGATCGACGACCACCAGACCCATAACGCCCATTATCTGGCCCGCGAAGGCGCTGCCTTCCTGATGCCACAAGCGACAACTGGCGCAGCGCAGCTCGCTGAACGCCTGAACGAGGTGCTGATGCAACCCGAGAAACTGACTGTCATGGCCGGTACCGCAAGACGCCTGGCCAAACCTGCTGCAACCAGCACCGTCGTCGATATCTGCCTGGAGGTGGCCCGTGGTTGAGAGCCAGAAAGCCATGCCCCAGCCCAAGATGGGCCGTATTCGCCGTATCCACTTCGTGGGTATCGGCGGTGTCGGCATGTGCGGTATCGCCGAGGTGCTGCTGAACCTGGGCTACGAGGTTTCCGGTTCGGACCTCAAGGTCTCGCCTGTGACCGAGCGCCTGGAGTCGTTCGGCGCGCAGATCTTCGTCGGCCATCGTGCAGAGAACGCTGCGACCGCTGACGTGCTCGTGGTGTCGAGCGCCATCAACCCGGCCAACCCTGAAGTGGCAACCGCCCTGGAACGCCGCATTCCGGTGGTGCCACGCGCCGAGATGCTGGCCGAACTCATGCGCTACCGCCATGGCGTGGCCGTGGCCGGGACCCACGGCAAGACCACCACCACCAGCCTGCTGGCCTCGGTATTCGCCGCCGGTGGGCTGGACCCCACGTTCGTCATCGGTGGCCGTTTGACCGCAGCGGGCACCAATGCCCAGCTGGGCACCAGCCGTTACCTGATCGCCGAAGCCGATGAAAGCGACGCCAGCTTCCTGCACTTGCAACCGATGGTCGCCGTGGTCACCAACATCGACGCCGACCACATGGCCACCTACGAAGGGGACTTCAACAAACTGAAGAAGACCTTCGTCGAGTTCCTGCACAACCTGCCGTTCTACGGCCTGGCGGTGATGTGCCTGGATGACCCGGTGGTGCGCGAGATCCTGCCCCAGGTCAAGCGCCCGACGGTCACCTACGGCTTCAGCGAAGAAGCCGATATCCGCGCCATCAACGTCCGCCAGCAAGGCATGCAGACGCATTTCACCGTCTTGCGCCGCGACTGCGAGCCGCTGGAAGTCTCGGTGAACATGCCCGGCAACCACAACGTGCTCAATGCACTGGCGACCATTGCCATCGCCACTGACGAAGGCATTCCCGACGAAGCCATTCTCCAGGGGCTCTCCGGGTTTCAGGGCGTCGGCCGTCGGTTCCAGGTGTACGGTGAGCTGCCCGTGGAAGGCGGCAGCGTGATGCTGGTGGATGATTACGGTCATCACCCCACTGAAGTGGCCGCGGTGATCAAGGCCGTGCGTGGCGGCTGGCCAAGCCGCCGCCTGGTGATCGTCTACCAGCCGCACCGCTACAGCCGCACCCGCGACCTGTACGACGACTTCGTCCAGGTGCTCGGTGACGCCAACGTGCTGCTGCTGATGGAAGTCTACCCGGCTGGCGAAGAGCCGATCCCCGGGGCCGATAGCCGCCAGCTGTGCCACAGCATTCGCCAGCGCGGCAAGCTGGACCCGATCTACATCGAGCGCGGCGCCGAGCTGGCGCCGTTGGTTCAGCCGTTGCTGCGTGCCGGCGACATCCTGATCTGCCAAGGTGCCGGCGATGTCGGTGGCCTGGCTCCGCAATTGATGAAAAGCCCGCTGTTTGCCGGCGCCGTGCAGGAGACGTCTAAATGACCAGCGCCTACGACCTATTGCCCAGCACCTTGGACGTCAAGGCGTTCGGCCGCGTCGCCGTGCTCTATGGGGGCAAGAGCGCCGAGCGGGAAGTCTCGCTCAAGTCCGGCGCCGCCGTGATAGGTGCGCTCACCGAAGCCGGCGTGGACGTCGTCGCCATCGACGTGGGCGATGACCTGCTTGCGCGTCTGCAAAGCGAAAAAATCGACCGTGCCTTCATCATCCTGCACGGCCGCGGCGGCGAAGACGGCAGCATGCAGGGGTTGCTCGAGTGCCTGGGCATTCCCTACACCGGTAGCGGCATCCTGGCTTCGGCCTTGGCGATGGACAAGCTGCGCACCAAGCAGGTGTGGCAGAGCCTGGGCATTCCTACCCCGCGGCATGCGGTATTGGCCAGCGAAAGCGATTGTTTGCGTGCCAGTACGGAACTGGGCTTCCCGCTTATCGTCAAACCTGCCCATGAAGGCTCCAGCATCGGCATGGCCAAGGTGAACAGCGAGCAAGAACTGGTTGCCGCCTGGCGAGATGCCGCCAACTACGATTCTCAGGTACTCGTGGAACAGTGGATTCACGGCCCGGAGTTCACCATTGCGGTGTTGCGCGGGCAGGTACTGCCGCCGATTGCCCTGGGAACCCCCCACGTGTTCTACGACTACGACGCCAAATACATCGCCAACGATACCCAGTACCGCATTCCCTGTGGGCTCGATAGCGCCAAGGAGCAGGAACTGATCGATCTGACCGCTCGCGCTTGCGATGCCATCGGCATCGAAGGCTGGGGGCGGCTGGACGTGATGCAGGACGAGCAGGGCCGGTTCTGGCTGCTCGAAGTCAACACCGCACCAGGCATGACTGATCATAGCCTGGTGCCCATGGCGGCCCGCGCGGCCGGCTTGGACTTCCAGCAACTGGTGCTGGCGATCCTGGCCGAAAGCGTGGCGACGCGAGGTTAATCATCATGCAGGGCGCAATGGTACGTCAGCAGCAACCCGTTACCGGCCGCAGCAAGCCGGTGCCGCGTGGTGCCAGCCGGCTGGTGGCCGACGAGCCCGTATCGGCGCGCCTGCCGCGTCCAAGCCTGGGCGGCCTCAAGCGCCTGCTGTGGCCGGTGTTGCTGGTAGCCGCAGGCTTCGGCGCCTACGAGGGGGCCATACGGCTCATGCCGTATGCCGACCGGCCGATCACCAAGATCGACGTGCAGGGCGACCTGACCTACATCAGCCAGCAGTCGGTGCAGCAGCGTATCGCCCCCTATGTGGCCGCAAGCTTCTTCACCGTCGACCTGCCGGCGATGCGCAAGGAGCTTGAGCAGATGCCCTGGATCGCCCATGCCGAAGTGCGCCGGGTATGGCCGGACGAAGTGGTGATTCGCCTCGAGGAACAACTGCCGGTGGCACGCTGGGGTGACGCGGCCTTGCTCAATAACCAGGGCCAGGCCTTCACACCGCGCGAACTGGCCAACTACGAGCACCTGCCACAATTGGCCGGCCCCCAGCGGGCCCAGCAGCAGGTCATGCAGCAGTATCAGATATTGAGCCAGATGCTGCGCCCCCTGGGCTTCTCCATTGCGCGCCTGGAGTTGCGCGAGCGAGGCAGCTGGTTCCTGACCACGGGCGCGAGCAGCGCAGGGCCTGGTATCGAGCTGCTGCTGGGGCGCGACCATCTGGTCGAGAAGATGCGCCGTTTCATTGCCATTTACGACAAGACGCTTAAAGAGCAGATCGCCAACATCGCCCGCATCGATCTGCGATATGCCAACGGGCTTGCCGTTGGCTGGCGGGAACCGATTGCACCGACGACGGCCCAACCCGCCGTTGCGAAGAATTAGAGAGAGGCAGGACCATGGCAAACGCGCATAGCGGCAAAATGATCGTCGGGCTGGACATCGGCACTTCCAAGGTAGTGGCCTTGGTAGGTGAGGTGGGCGAAGACGGCACGCTGGAAATCGTCGGGATCGGCACACACCCGTCCCGCGGCCTGAAAAAAGGCGTGGTGGTGAACATCGAGTCCACCGTGCAATCGATCCAGCGCGCCGTTGAAGAAGCTCAGCTGATGGCGGGCTGCCGCATCCACTCGGCCTTCGTGGGCGTTGCAGGCAATCACATCCGCAGCCTGAACTCCCATGGCATCGTCGCCATTCGCGATCGCGAAGTCAGCCTGGCCGACCTTGAGCGTGTGCTCGATGCCGCCCAGGCGGTGGCCATTCCGGCGGACCAGCGGGTGCTTCACACCCTGCCGCAGGACTACGTGATCGATAACCAGGAAGGCGTGCGCGAACCGCTCGGCATGTCGGGCGTGCGCCTGGAGGCCAAGGTTCACGTGGTGACCTGCGCCGTCAATGCCGCCCAGAACATCGAGAAATGCGTGCGCCGCTGCGGCCTCGAAATCGACGACATCATTCTCGAGCAACTGGCATCGGCCTATTCGGTACTGACCGACGACGAGAAAGAGCTGGGCGTGTGCCTGGTCGACATCGGCGGCGGCACCACCGACATCGCGATTTTCACCGAAGGCGCCATTCGCCACACCGCCGTCATTCCGATTGCCGGCGACCAGGTGACCAATGACATTGCCATGGCCCTGCGTACGCCCACACAGTATGCCGAGGAAATCAAGATCCGTTATGCCTGCGCCTTGGCCAAGCTGGCAGGTGCAGGTGAAACCATCAAGGTGCCAAGCGTTGGCGACCGTCCTCCGCGCGAACTGTCGCGCCAGGCATTGGCCGAAGTGGTCGAGCCGCGCTACGACGAACTCTTCACCCTGATCCAGGCTGAACTTCGCCGCAGCGGCTACGAGGACCTGGTGCCTGCTGGCATCGTCCTGACCGGTGGCACCGCCAAGATGGAAGGCGCGGTCGAGCTGGCCGAGGAAATTTTCCACATGCCGGTACGCCTGGGCGTGCCGCACAGCGTGCGCGGCCTGAGCGACGTGGTACGCAACCCGATTTATTCCACCGGTGTGGGCTTGCTTACCTACGGGCTGCACAAGCAGACCGAAGACCTGCCCTTGACCGGCAACAGCAGCAGCAACAACAGCTATGGCGATGAACCGAAGGCCCCGGTGCTTGAGCGCTTCAAGCGGTGGGTACAAGGCAACTTCTAAGTTTCAAAGCAGTAGTGGTAGGCGCGACAACTAGAGAACTGTAAGGAGAGGGAAAATGTTCGAGCTCGTAGACAACGTCCCGCAAAGCCCGGTCATCAAGGTGATCGGCGTAGGTGGTGGTGGTGGTAACGCCGTCAATCACATGGTCAAGAGCAGCATCGAAGGCGTGGAGTTCATCTGCGCCAACACCGATGCTCAGGCGCTCAAGAACATTGGTGCGCGCACCATCCTGCAATTGGGCACTGGCGTGACCAAGGGCCTGGGTGCTGGCGCCAATCCGGAAGTCGGTCGTCAGGCCGCGCTGGAAGACCGTGAGCGCATCGCCGAAGTGCTGCAAGGCACCAACATGGTGTTCATCACCACCGGCATGGGCGGCGGTACCGGTACCGGTGCAGCGCCGATCATCGCCGAAGTGGCCAAGGAAATGGGCATCCTCACCGTGGCAGTGGTGACCCGTCCGTTCCCGTTCGAGGGCCGCAAGCGCATGCAGATCGCCGATGAAGGCATCCGCATGCTGGCCGAAAGCGTCGACTCGCTGATCACCATCCCCAACGAGAAACTGCTGACCATCCTGGGCAAGGACGCAAGCCTGTTGTCCGCGTTCGCCAAGGCCGATGACGTGTTGGCCGGTGCCGTTCGCGGTATCTCCGACATCATCAAGCGCCCGGGCATGATCAACGTCGACTTCGCCGACGTGCGCACCGTGATGGGTGAGATGGGCATGGCCATGATGGGCACCGGCTGCGCCAGTGGCCCGAACCGTGCTCGCGAGGCGACCGAGGCTGCGATCCGCAACCCGCTGCTCGAGGACGTCAACCTGCAGGGCGCCCGTGGCATCCTGGTCAACATCACCGCAGGTCCGGACCTGTCCCTGGGTGAATACTCCGACGTGGGTAGCATCATCGAAGCGTTCGCCTCGGACCATGCCATGGTCAAGGTCGGTACCGTGATCGACCCAGACATGCGCGACGAACTGCATGTCACCGTCGTGGCCACCGGCTTGGGTGCGCGTATCGAGAAGCCGGTCAAGGTGGTGGACAACACTCTGCAGACTGCCCAGCAGGCCTACGAGGCGTCCAACCCTGCCCCTGCGCGTCAGGAGCAGCCAGCCGTCAACTACCGTGATCTGGAGCGCCCGACCGTCATGCGCAATCAGGCGCACGCGGGTGCGGCAGCGGCGGCTAAGCTGAACCCTCAGGATGACCTGGATTATCTGGATATTCCGGCCTTCCTGCGTCGTCAGGCTGATTAATGAAATTTATCAGGGCTATGAAGGTGATTGGTATTCATCAAAGGTTGGGTCTGGTATTATCGCCAGCCTTTGTTGATAACTGTTCGCAATTTGCGCTGAAGCGGCCAATGCCATGATTAAACAACGCACCCTGAAGAATACCATCCGTGCCACAGGTGTCGGTCTGCACTCTGGGGAGAAGGTCTACCTGACCCTCAAGCCTGCACCTGTTGACACCGGCATCGTCTTCCGCCGCGCCGACCTCGACCCTGTGGTCGAGATCCCGGCGCGTGCGGCCAATGTCGGCGAGACAACCATGTCCACGACGCTGGTCAACGGTGACGTCAAGGTCGATACGGTCGAGCATCTGCTCTCCGCCATGGCGGGCCTGGGCATCGATAACGCCTACGTCGAGCTCTCCGCCTCGGAAGTACCGATCATGGATGGCAGCGCCGGACCTTTCGTATTCCTGATACAGTCTGCCGGCCTGGAAGAACAGGACGCAGCCAAGAAGTTCATCCGCATCCTGCGTGAGGTAACGGTGCAAGAGGGCGACAAGCGCGCCACCTTCCTGCCTTTCGAGGGGTTCAAGGTGAGCTTCGAGATCGACTTCGATCACCCGGTGCTTCGCAACCGGACCCAGAGCGCAAGCGTCGACTTCTCCAGCACCTCGTTCGTGAAGGAAGTCAGCCGCGCCCGCACCTTTGGCTTCATGCGTGACATCGAATACCTGCGCAAGCACAACCTTGCGCTGGGCGGCAGTGTAGAAAACGCCATCGTGGTCGATGAGGAAGGCGTGTTGAACGAAGACGGTCTTCGCTACGAAGACGAGTTCGTCAAACACAAGATTCTCGACGCCATTGGCGACCTGTACTTGCTGGGCAACAGCCTGATTGGCGAGTTCAAGGGCTTCAAGTCCGGTCACGCGCTGAACAACCAGCTGTTGCGCAAGCTGATTGCCGAAACCGATGCCTGGGAAGTGGTCACTTTCGAAGATGCCAGCACGGCGCCGATCTCGTATATGCGTCCTGTCGCGGCTGTGTAAGCTCGAACACTCTCTAGTTCATTGAGGCCACCTTCGGGTGGCCTTTTTTATGGCTTGCTTATGGGCAGAGACACCCATCAATCCATCCAGATGGCCCGAGCCGACCGTGTAAGTCGGGGCAGCGTCGGACTGTATCCTGCGGCGCCGAGGCGGCAAAGGCATCGACTCAGACTTCGATGGTGGATGCGATCCATCGGCTTGGCCCTGGGGCTGCCCTTGCGCGCGGCTCTTTCATCCTCGATATGATCCAGGCGCGCATGCACCTGTGAGTATTGGCGGCCATCCAAACCCGGCGCCGCCGAGGATGGCTCGCACCATCAGGCTGAACAGCGCAGTCTGTAACGCCTTCAAAATCTTGGTTGCTGCCGCCCGAAGCCCCCTGGCAAATCGGTCAGTCCTTGGCCTGCGCATGCGCCGCCAGGCGCTCAAGTGCGGCCCGCAATTTCGCGTCAGTGATGCCTTCGGCCGTCTGCAGCAGGCTCTCGGCCGCGCTGTTGGACAACTCGGTCGCATGCCCGCCGCGTTTGGCGGGTACCAAGGGTGGTTGCACCTTGAAAAGAATACGCCTGAGGTTGCCGAACGCATCGGTTGCCTGCAACGCCGCCATCAGGCGCTTTTGCTGGTAACGCAGGCGCGTGGCCCAGTGCCCATCGGTTACCACAAGCAGTAAGGTACCGTCACGCCATGACGCCACGTGGCAGTGCTCGCGTGCAGCCGGCTGCAACTGGCCTTCGACCAGGCGTTGCAGGTGCTCCAGGCGCTCGGCCTGGTTGAGCAGCAGGCGCAGCGGGCGAACCTGGCGCAGCAACGCCGAGGGCGGCTGGGCGGGGGAGGGTTTGTAGGCCATGGGTATACGCATGAGGTTACAAGTAGGGCAGTCTAACACTTCAGCGTCTGTCCCGATCACCCGGCGGTTGAGCCCACTGGCCAAGCGCTGCGCCTGACGCTACCGGGGCCAGGCCCTGCAAGGCAGCGCGCACAGGCGAGTCTTGAACGCTTTCATCTTTCCAGGTCTTGAACTCAGGGGAAATGCCCCTATCTAAGACACGCCCCTGTAAAAGCGCTGTGCCAGCATCGTGGAATCCACCACTTTCATCACCATCGTTTCCGGGTAGAATGCTCGTTCGCATGCGGCCTTAGGGCTGCACGGGCGACTCATGGGGCCGCCCTCCATCCCTACGTGTGGAAGATCCTGCCAATATGTTTGCGCCTTTGTTAAAGAAACTTTTTGGAAGCAAGAACGAGCGTGAAGTCAAACGCATGCTCAAGACGGTGAGTATCGTCAATGCCTTCGAAGAGAAGATGGTGGCCCTCTCCGACGAGCAGCTGCGTGGCAAGACTGCCGAGTTCAAGGAGCGTTTGGCCAAAGGCGAAACACTGGACCAACTGCTGCCCGAAGCCTTCGCCGTCGCCCGTGAGGCTGGCAAGCGCGTAATGGGCATGCGTCACTTCGACGTTCAGCTCATTGGCGGCATGACCCTGCACGAGGGCATGATCGCGGAAATGCGCACCGGTGAAGGCAAGACCCTGGTCGGTACCTTGGCCGTCTACCTCAATGCATTGTCCGGCAAGGGCGTGCACGTGGTCACCGTCAACGACTACCTCGCCCGTCGTGACGCCAACTGGATGCGCCCGCTGTACGAGTTCCTCGGCCTGTCGGTCGGTATCGTCTCGGCCTTCCAGCCGCCGGAAGAAAAGCGCGCAGCCTACGCTGCCGACATCACTTACGGTACCAACAACGAATTCGGTTTCGACTACCTGCGCGACAACATGGCGTTCAGCCAGGACGAGAAGTTCCAGCGTGAGCTGAACTTCGCAGTGATCGACGAAGTGGACTCGATCCTCATCGACGAAGCCCGTACGCCGTTGATCATTTCCGGCCAGGCCGAGGACAGCTCCAAGCTGTACATCGAGATCAACCGCCTGATCCCGCGCCTGACCCAGCACATCGAGGAAGTCGAAGGCCAGGTTACCCAGGAAGGCCACTTCACCATCGACGAGAAGACCCGCCAGGTCGAGCTCAACGAAGCCGGTCACCAGTTCATCGAAGAAATGTTGACCCAGGTCGGCCTGCTGGCCGAGGGCGAGAGCTTGTACTCGGCGCACAACCTGGGCCTGCTGACCCACGTCTATGCCGGTCTGCGCGCGCACAAGCTGTTCCACCGCAACGTCGAGTACATCGTGCAGGACGGCCAGGTGCTGCTGATCGACGAGCACACCGGGCGTACCATGCCGGGTCGTCGTCTGTCCGAAGGCCTGCACCAGGCCATCGAGGCCAAGGAAAACCTCAACATTCAGGCCGAGAGCCAGACCCTGGCTTCCACCACGTTCCAGAACTACTTCCGTCTGTACTCGAAACTGTCGGGCATGACCGGCACCGCCGATACCGAGGCCTTCGAGTTCGCCCAGATCTACGCCCTGAACGTGATGGTCATTCCGCCGAACAAGCCCCTGGCGCGCAAGGACCACAACGACCTGGTGTACCTGACCGCCGAAGAGAAGTACGCCGCGATCATCGCCGACATCAAGGAAACCTTGAAGCAAGGCCGGCCGGTGCTGGTGGGTACGGCCACCATCGAAACCTCCGAGCACATGTCCAACCTGCTGCACAAGGAAGGCATCGAGCACAAGGTTCTGAACGCCAAGTACCACGAGAAGGAAGCCGAGATCATTGCCCAGGCCGGTGCGCCAGGCGCGCTGACCATTGCCACCAACATGGCCGGTCGCGGTACCGACATCCTGTTGGGCGGCAACTGGGAAGCTGAAGTGGCCGCACTGGAAAACCCAACGGCCGAGCAGATCGCGCACATCAAGGCCGACTGGCAGAAGCGTCACCAGCAGGTGATCGAGTCCGGTGGCCTGCACGTCATCGCCTCCGAGCGTCACGAATCGCGTCGTATCGACAACCAGCTGCGCGGTCGTTCCGGTCGCCAGGGTGACCCGGGTTCCAGCCGCTTCTACCTCTCGCTCGAAGACAGCCTGATGCGCATCTTCGCCTCTGACCGGGTGAAGAACTTCATGAAGGCGCTGGGCATGCAGTCGGGCGAAGCCATCGAACACCGCATGGTCACCAACGCCATCGAAAAGGCCCAGCGCAAGGTCGAAGGCCGCAACTTCGATATCCGCAAGCAGTTGCTCGAATACGACGACGTGGCCAACGAGCAGCGCAAGGTCATCTACCACATGCGCAACAGCCTGCTGGCCGCAGAGAACGTGGGCGACACCATCGCCGAATTCCGCAAGGAAGTACTCGACGCCACCATCAGCCAGCACATCCCGCCGCAATCGCTGCCTGAGCAGTGGGACGTGGCCGGCCTGGAAGCCTCGCTGTCCAGTGACTTCGCCATGAAGTTGCCGATCCAGCAGTGGCTCGACGAAGACGACCACCTCTACGAAGAGACCCTGCGCGAGAAGCTGCTGCACGAAATCACCACGGCCTACACCGAGAAAGAAGACCAGGCCGGGATGGAAGCACTGCGCACCTTCGAGAAGCAGATCCTGCTGCGTGTGCTGGACGACCTGTGGAAGGACCACCTGTCGACCATGGACCACCTGCGTCATGGTATCCACCTGCGCGGCTACGCCCAGAAGAACCCGAAGCAGGAGTACAAGCGCGAGTCGTTCACCCTGTTCCAGGAACTGCTCGAGTCGATCAAGCGCGATGCCATCCGTGTGCTCTCGCACGTTCAGGTTCGCCGCGAAGACCCTGCCGAGGAAGAAGCACGCCTGCGCCGCGACGCCGAAGAGTTGGCCAGCCGCATGCAGTTCGAACACGCGCCCGCACCTGGTCTTGAAAGCGAGCAGTTGGCCGAGGAGGGCGCTGAGGTAGCCGTGGCTGCCGAGCCTGTGCGCAACGAGCAGAAACTGGGTCGCAACGAGCCGTGCTGGTGTGGTTCGGGCAAGAAATTCAAGCACTGCCACGGCCAGATCGAGTGATCTGACCGCAAGGCCGTCACAGGGCGCACGGCGCCGTGCTGGCTGCTCACTGCCAAGGGGCTACTGCGCAGCCCATCGCCGACACGCCAGCGCCGCCCTGAGCTGCGTCGATTCAAGCCATGCGGTATGCCCGGTTCGCCCGGGCTTGCCAAAGATGGGCCGCACAGCGGCCCTTTTTTTCACCACACGTATTTTCTAGGAGCGCTCCAATGGCTGTTGGTCTTGGTCCTTTGCCTACGCTGCACCCCGTCCCGGGTTTCGAACTCGGTATTGCCTCCGCCGGCATCAAGCGCCCGGGGCGCAAGGATGTGGTGGTCATGCGCTGCGCCGAGGGTTCGAGTGTGGCCGGTGTGTTCACCCTCAATGCCTTCTGCGCCGCCCCCGTGATCCTGGCCAAGCAGCGGGTGCAGGGTACCGTACGCTACCTGCTGACCAACACGGGCAATGCCAACGCCGGCACGGGCGCCCCCGGCTTGGAAGCGGCGCAGCGGACCTGCGCGAAACTCGCCGAGCTTGCTGGTGTGTCCGCCGAGTCGGTTTTACCGTTCTCCACCGGTGTGATCGGTGAGCCACTGCCGGTGGAAAAGATCGAAGGTGCCTTGCAAGCTGCCCTGGACAACCTGTCGGAAAACAACTGGGCTGAAGCGGCCACCGGCATCATGACCACCGACACCTTGCCCAAGGGCGCGAGCCGTCAGTTCCAGCACGACGGCGTGACCGTGACCGTGACCGGTATCAGCAAGGGCGCGGGCATGATCCGCCCGAACATGGCGACCATGCTGGGCTACATCGCCACCGACGCCAAGGTCGCGCCAGGCGTGCTCAAGGACCTGATGCTGGACGGGGCCAACAAATCGTTCAACCGCATCACCATCGACGGTGATACCTCGACCAACGACTGCTGCATGCTGATCGCCACCGGCCAGGCCGACCTGCCGGAAGTCACCCAAGCCAGCGGAGCCCTGTTCGAAGCTTTGAAAAAGGCTGTGTTCGAGGTCTGCATGGAGGTGGCACAGGCCATTGTCCGTGACGGTGAGGGGGCGACCAAGTTCGTGACCGTGCAGGTCAACGGCGGTGGCAACCCTCAGGAATGCCTGGACGTCGGCTACGCCGTGGCGCATTCGCCGCTGATCAAGACCGCACTGTTCGCCTCCGATCCCAACTGGGGCCGCATCCTCGCAGCGGTTGGGCGTGCCGGCGTGCCCGCGCTGGATGTGAGCCTGATCGATGTCTACCTGGATGAGGTGTGCATTGCCAGCCAGGGCGGTCGTAGCCCGAGCTATACCGAAGACCAGGGCGCCCGGGTGATGGCCCAGGAAGAAATCACCATCCGTATCGACCTTGGCCGTGGCCAGTGCAGTGAAACCATCTGGACCACCGACCTCTCTCACGAATACGTGAAAATCAACGCCGAGTACCGCACCTGATGCAGCCGGGGCCGCTCGCGGTCCCGATGTTTCAATGCCAAGGGAGCAGAACCATGAGCTTTATGCCAACCCCATTGCCCACAGCTGGCGTGACGGAGTGTGACCGATGAAACGGGTTCACGTCGTTGCAGCCGTGATTCGGGGCATGGACGGGCGGATACTCATCGCCCGCCGCGCCGACACCCAACACCAGGGCGGCCTCTGGGAGTTTCCGGGAGGCAAGGTGGAGCCCGGTGAAAGCGTCGAGGCCGCGCTGGCGCGTGAGCTCGACGAGGAGCTGGGCATCCAGGTAACGCGCTCGCGGCCCTTGATCAAGGTCAGTCACGACTACCCCGACAAACACGTACTGCTCGAGGTGCGCGAGGTCGAGGCCTTCAACGGTGAACCCCATGGCGCCGAGGGGCAACCGCTGGCCTGGGTCGCGCCCCGTGAGCTGCCGGACCATGCGTTTCCCGAGGCCAACAAGCCCATCGTCAACGCTGCCCGGCTGCCGGATCAATACCTGATCACACCCGACGGCCTGGACGTGCCTGACATGCTCAAGGGTATCCAGAAGGCCGTGGCCAGTGGCATCCGGCTGATCCAGTTGCGTGCACCGGACATGTACGACCCCAAGTACCGCGATGTGGCGGTTGATGCGGTGGGGTTATGCGCGGGCAAGGCCCAGCTCATGCTCAAGGGGCCTCTGGAGTGGTTAGGCGACTTCCCGTCGGCAGGCTGGCACCTGACGGCAGCGCAGTTGCGCAAGTATGCCGACAAGGGCAGGCCGTTCCCGGTCCAGCGCTGGCTTGCCGCCTCCTGCCACACTGCCGAGGAGCTTGCCCTGGCCCAGCAGATGGGGGTCGACTTCGTCACCCTGTCGCCGGTCCAGCGTACCGAAAGTCACCCAGAGGCCGCGCCGCTTGGCTGGGAACAGGCCCAGCACCTGATTGCCGGGTTCGACCAACCGGTGTACCTGCTCGGTGGCATGGGCCCAGCGGACCGCGAACAGGCCTGGCTAGCCGGGGCGCAGGGCGTTGCGGGTATCAGGGCGTTCTGGCCGACCCTCTGACGCCGGACCGGTGCGGCAAGCGCTTGGCGTCAGCCTTGAGGTTTTTCGGCCGGCTGCCACAGGACCTCGGCAATGCCTTGCCGCCTGCCGATGATACGGGCGGCAACGAACAGCAGGTCCGATAGGCGGTTGATGTACGCCAGGCCGACACCCTCCAGCGGCTCTACGGTATTGAGGTGCTGGCAGCGTCGCTCGGCGCTGCGTGCCAGGCTGCGGCACACGTGTGCTTGGGCGACCAGGGCCGACCCGCTGGGCAGGATGAAATTCTTCAGTGGGCCCAGTTCGTCATTCCACTCATCGATGGCCGCCTCCAGCCGCTCCACCTCTGCCGTGGTCAGGGCCTGGTAACTGGGCATGGCCAGCTCCCCGCCCAGGTCGAACAGGCGGTGCTGGCAGGGCGCCAGAACGCGGCTGACTTCGTCCAGACCTTGTTCATCCAGGCCGGCCAGCAACAGGCCAAGCTGGCTGTTGAGGCTGTCCACTTCGCCGATGGCTTCGATGCGTGGATGATCCTTGGGTACACGCCGGCCATCGCCCAGGCCGGTTTCACCTGTGTCGCCAGTGCGGGTATAGATTTTGGACAAGCGGTAGCCCATGTCATTGCTCCGTGGTGACCGGCAGCGGCGGATGCGGCTGGCCGAGGGGCAGGCGCAGGGTGAAACAGGTCCCCTGCCCAGGCGTGGAATGCACCTCCATCTGCCCCTTGTGGTTATTGGTGATGATGAAGTACGACACCGAAAGCCCAAGACCGGTGCCCTGGCCGATTTCCTTGGTCGTGAAGAAGGGCTCGAAGGTGCGCTTGCGCACGGCTTCGGGCATGCCCACGCCATTGTCCTCCACTTGGATTTCTGCCCAGGGCGGCGCAAGCCGTGTGCGCAAGATGATACGGCCTGGCTCGCAAGGTGCCGGGCGCTGGTGAATGGCCTGGGCGGCGTTCTTGAGCAGGTTGAGCAATACCTGCTCCAGTTCGTTGGCGGTGCAGGGCACAGGCCCCAGCGCCGGGTCGAACTGGCGCACGATGGCCTGGCCTTTGAAGTCGAAACCAATGGCCAGGTCGAAGTCGTTGCCTGCTATGTCCACCGCCTGGTCAATCAAGGCAGGGAGGTCGCAGGGCGCCAGTTCGCGCGTGCTGCGACGGCTGAAACTGAGCATGTGGGTGACGATCTTGGCGGCCCTGGCACCCGCTTGCTGGATGCCATCGAGCAACTGAGGCACTTCGCGGCTTTGCAGGTAGGCGTTGACCGTGGTCAGGTCGATGCCCAGCGCGTGGGCTTGCTCAAGATTGCGCGGCAGATCAGGTGACAGGCGGCGGCGGATATTCTGCACGTTATGCAGGATGGCCCCGAGCGGGTTGTTGATTTCGTGGGCCATGCCGGCCGCCAGGCCACCGACCGAGAGCATCTTTTCCGACTGCACCATCATTTCTTCGAGCGACAGACGTTGGGTGATGTCATCGATCCGGATCACCACGCCCCGGCCTCCACCGCCGGTGAGTGGGTAGAAGGTCAATGCGTAATGCCGCGGCTCATCATCCTTGTGCCAGGTAACACGCTCGATTTTCGCCACCCGGTGCCGCTCCACCGTGTCCTTCAACTGTGGCAAGAAGGGTTTTAGCGGTGCGAAGGCGATGAACACCGGTTGGTTGAGCGCCTCGTTGAGGGTCGTGCCGGATAACGCCGTTGCCTCTTGGTTCCACTGGGTCACGTACAGCTGCTCGTCCAAGGCGATCAGGGCCGACGGCATGGAGTCGATGATGCTGTTCAGGTAGTTCTGAAAGCCTGTGAGCTTTTTCTCGATCTTGCTGCGCACCTGCACTTCGAGCTCGAGCTTGCGGTTTGTATGACGCGTTTGCTCGGCAAGCCCCTGGGCCTGGTCGTAGGCACTCTGGAACTCGTCCCGGGCACGCTTGAGCTGGTGCTCCCGGGCCTCGATGCGCGAGAGCATCGTATTGAAGGCATTGGCCAGGCTACCGATCTCGTCGTCGTTGCCGCGTCGGGCTCGCAGCGCGTAGCTCTCCTCACGGGTGACCTGGCGGCTGAGCTCTTCGAGCTGGTTGATCGGCTGCGTGATCAGGCGTTTGATCTGCCGGGCGATGAAGAGCCACAACAGCACGCTGAACACCAGAATGGCCAGGCTCGCGCTGAGCGTGCCGGTGTAGAAGGCGGTGGGCAGCTCGCTGCTGGCTACCAGTAGCAAATGCCCCGGCGGGCTACCGGCCCGTGGCAGGCGAATCAGCTGCGTGCTGCGAAACTCCATGAATCGCCAGCCTTCTATGTTGCGAAACCGCTTGGGCAGTGTGAGGGGGGCGCCATGCTGCAATTGGGCGAGCATGCGCCCGTCGCTGCCATACAAGGCGGCGGCGCGCAGCGGCGCATAGCTGTCCAGTTCATCGAGCAGCGCCTGGGCCGAGGTGGGGTCGTCTGCCGCGCGGGTCGACAGCTCAGGGTTGGAGACCAGCCGGCCGATGGTCTGGAGCGCTTGCGGTGCCATGCTTTCCTGGGTGATCCAGTAGGCGGCGCTGATGAAGGTCAGGTTCGCCACCAGCAGAATGGTCACCAGCAAGACCAGCAAAGCTGCCAGCAGCTTCTGCCCGACGGGGAGGTTCTCCAGGCGTTGACGCAGCGTCATGGGCAAGGCGATGTCCGTGTGGGTTCAAGGGCCGCGTCAGTCGCAGGGCAAGCCCCGCACGCGCAAGTTATCGACCAGGCATTGGAGCAGGTGTTCCAGATGCGGCAGGTGCAGCCCATGTCGGCGGGCTGCCTGGCAAGCATAGCCAAGCAGGTACTGCACTTCGGTACGCCGGCCAGCCCGCACATCCTGGTACATCGAAGCGTAGTTGGTGGCAGTGGCCAGGAGGACCCGTTGCACGTCCTGTTCAAGGTCCTGAGCGGCCTGCGGCTGGCCGCACTGACGCAACAGACGCTCGAGCTCAACGCACAGTGCCTGCACCTGATCGAGATGGCCCAGCAGGCCCCCGTTGCGGCATTGGTGCAGCACGGTCAGCGGGTTGATCGCGCAGTTGATGGCCAGCTTGCGCCAGAGCCGGCTGAGGATATCGGGGCTCCATTGGGCAGGGATACCCGCTGCTTGCAAATCCTCGAGCCACGGCGGTGGAGCAGGATTGCCCGGGTCCCCCAGCCAGTTGTACCCCTGCCCGGCGAAGCGCACCTGCCAGTCACGTTCCCGGTAGGCGCCCTCGGTGCTGGAGACGAAGATGCAGCGGGCCTGCGGCACCTGCCTGGCCACCTCGTCCTGGCTACCCAGGCCGTTTTGCAACAACAGCACCTCGGCGCCGGGCACAAGACGGCTGGCAACGCTGGCCACGGCCGGCGCCGCGTCATAGGCCTTGCAGGCCACCAGCAGGCGGTGGATCGGCCCATCACTCTGGGCTGTCTCGGCCGGTATGGCGTAGTGGGCGGTCAGGTCCTGTTCCAGCAAGCCAAGGCTGCCCACTTGCTGGTAAGCCTGCAAACGCGTGCTGTCACGCATGATCAGGCGCACGGCCTTGCCGGCCCGCGCCAGACGACAGGCCCACAGGCTGCCCAGGCTTCCTGCGCCGAGAATGTGCCAGGTGCTGCTCATATGCGTTTCGCAACCGTTATAATGAGCCCGCATTTTAACCGTCAAACCCAGCGCGCTCCATCTTCAGTCCGAGCGCGCTTTTATTTTGGGAGAGTAACCATGCCTTCGTTCGACGTGGTATCGGAACTGGACAAGCACGAAGTGCAGAACGCGGTCGACAATGCCATCAAGGAGCTTGACCGCCGCTACGACCTCAAGGGCAAGGGCAGCTTCGAGTTCAAGGATAAAGAGCAGACCGTCATGCTCACGGCCGAGGAAGAGTTCCAGCTCGAGGCGATGATCGAAATCCTGCGCCTGGCCCTGGTCAAGCGCAAGATCGACGTCAAGTGCCTAGAAACCAAGGACCCCTATCCGTCCGGCAAGGAGAAAAAGCAGGAGGCCAAGTTCCGCGAGGGCATCGACAAGGACCTGGCCAAGAAGATCGTCGCCACCATCAAGGATGGCAAGCTCAAGGTCCAGGCCGCCATCCAAGGCGAGCAGGTACGGGTCACTGGCAAGAAGCGCGATGATCTGCAGGAAGCCATCGCCTTGCTGCGTACCAAGGAATTTGACATGCCGCTGCAGTTCAACAACTTCCGCGACTGATCCGGGCCGCCGGAACCCCCGTGCACTCACGGCTGTCCATGGGGGCCTGGCCGCTGAAATGCAGGCGGCCTGACGTATTGTGCAATCGCCGTTCGGCATCAGGAGATGAATATGGATTTGAGTGCTGAAGTCGATCAGCTGGTCCGCCAATCCGAAAACTGGATTCCCATGATCATGGCGTACGGCAGCCGCCTGCTGCTGGCGCTGGTGACCCTCGCCATCGGCTGGTGGGTGACCAACATCGTCAGCGACCGGCTGGCACGGCTCGTGGGCCTGAAAGTCCACGACCCGGCGCTGCAGAACTTCATCCGCACGCTGGCCAACATCGTGTTGAAGATCCTGCTGGCCATCAGCGTGGCCTCGATGATCGGTATCGAGACGACCTCCTTCGTGGCGGCCATCGGTGGTGCTACCCTGGCCATCGGCCTGGCGTTGCAAGGCAGCCTGGCGAACTTCGCAGGCGGCGTACTGATCCTGCTGTTCCGCCCGTTCCGCATCGGTGACTGGATCGAGGCGCAGGGCGTAAGCGGTACCGTGGACAGCATCCAGATTTTCCACACGGTGCTGCGTACCGGCGACAACAAGACCGTGATCCTGCCCAACGGCTCCCTGTCCAACGGGATCATCACCAACACCAACCGCCAACCCACCCGCAAGGTGGTGTTCGACGTGGGGGTGGACTACGAGGCTGACTTGCAGAAGGCGCGCAACGTCCTGCTGGAGCTGGCCCAGGACCCACGTGTGCTGGCCGACCCTGCCCCTGTGGCGGTGGTGTCTACCCTGGGTGACAGCTCGATCACCGTCTCGCTGCGTCTGTGGACCAAGACCTCGGACTACTGGGACGTGATCTTCATGCTCAACGAGCAGGCACGTGACCGCTTGAAGGCGGAAGGGATCGACATTCCGTTCCCGCAGCGGGTCATTCGCGTGGTGCAGGAAACGGCCGCGCAGTAAGGCCTCAGCACAGGCTGGCATCGATCGAGCCCGCCCTCCGGGTTCAGCAGCGTCCTTCACAGGGCCTGCTGGGCGCGCAGGGCGGGCTTCGTTGCTCAAGGGGATCTATTCGCGCGCTTACACTTGCTCACAGTCAGTCATCGGGATTTCTGGCATATAGCCTCGTCCCACCGTCATCTTCGTAAACCATCATGAAACCACTGCTGTACATCACCCCGCTGCGGGCCTTGTTGTTTGGCCTGACACTCGCGCTGTTCGAGCTGCTGACCTACCTGGCCAGCGACGCCGTCATGCCGGCGATGCCCGTTGTGGTGGGCGAGCTCAAGGCCGGCCCCGAATACATTCCCCATGCGCTCAATCTCTACCTGCTCGGGGGTGTCTTGCTGCAATGGCTGATCGGGCCGTTGGCCGATCGCTACGGCCGCCGACCGCTGCTGCTCACCGGTTGCGCATTCTTCGGCCTGGCGTGCCTGGGCACCTTCTGGGTCCATGACATTGGCCTGTTCAACCTGCTGCGTCTGCTGCAAGGCATCGGACTGGGTTTTGTGGTCACGGTCAGTTATCCCGCACTCAACGAGGCATTCAGCGAGGCGGATGCCGTGCGCATGATGGCCTTGCTGGCCAATATCGCCTTGCTGTCGCCACTGCTGGGGCCTTTGGTGGGGACGCTGATGCTGCAATGGCTGGACTGGCGCTGGTTGTTCGTGGCGTTTGCCATTGGCGCTGTGGTTGCCTGGTTGCTGCTGTATCGGTTGATGCCCGAAACCTTGGGTGTGGAGCGGCGCGACGGCTCGCGCCTGGCCTTCACCCCGATCCACCTGTTGCCGTTGCTGGCCGGGTACGGGCAGCTGCTGTCGAACCGGCGTTTCGTCGCCGGCAGCGCCGCCCTGGGCCTGGTTGGTCTGCCGTTGATCGGCTGGATTGGCCTGTCCCCGGTGCTGCTCATCCACGATGAAGGGCTAAGCACGCTCGCCTATGCCCTGTGGCAGTTGCCGGTGTTTGGTGGGCTGATTCTGGGCAACCTGATCATCAACCACATTGCCGACCGTCATCCGCTGCCGACGTTGGTGCGCGGTGCGCTGTGGCCTTATGTGGCAGGGCTCTGCCTGATGGTGGTGGCAACCTGGGTATGGCCGAGCGTTATCAGCCTGGTGGCAGGTCTGTCGCTCTACGCACTGGGCCTGGGTATCGCCAATGCCGTGCTCTATCGCATGACATTGTTCGCAAGCACTCAAAGCAAAGGCCTGGTCTCGGCCATGCTCGGCATGATCACCATCGCGCTGCTGGGATTAGGCGGGGCCTTGCTGGCCATGATCGGTGCCGGGGCGAGCCTTTTGCACTTTGCCGTGGCGGCCAGTGTGGCAGGGGGGCTAGCCCTGTGGCCGCTGTGGTCGCTGTTAAGGGCGCGCAGTGCCCAAGCGGCTGTGATGCCTTAGGCGGTACACATGCCTTGCCCTTGCAAGGCAGGCGGTTCAGGGCTGCTCGGAGGCCGGGGCAGGTGGGCTGGCCGACTGGCCGGGCGTGCTGTCCTGGCGCCACTGCAAGGCGATCAGGATCAAGGTCGGCACGCCAAGCAGCGCGGTGATCAGGAAGAAATCGTGGTACCCGAACTTCTCCACCATGACGCCGGAATAGCCACCGATCAAGCGTGGCAGCAGCAACATGATCGAGCTCAGTAGCGCATACTGGGTGGCCGAGAACTTGAGGTTGGTCAGGCTCGACAAGTAGGCGACAAAGGCTGAAGTCGCCATGCCGGAGCTGAAGTTGTCCAGCGAAATGGTCACCACCAGCATTTCCAGATTCGGGCCCATGTCCGCCAGCATCAGGAACAGAATGTTGGTGCCGGCTGACGCCACGCCACCGATGAACAGAATGGGCATGATGCCGAAGCGCACGATGAGCAGGCCGCCCACGCCGGCGCCCACCAAGGTCATGATCAGGCCGAAAATCTTGCTGACACTGGCGATCTGGTCCTTGGTAAAGCCCATGTCGATGTAGAACACGTTGGCCATGACGCCCATTACCGTGTCGGACATGCGGTAGGTGGCGATCAGCCCGAGTAGCAGCAGGGCTTGCCAGCGGTAGCGCACGATGAAGTCATTGATGGGCGTGAGCACCGGCGCAAGGCCGCGGCGCCCAAGGCTCGACAGGCAAGCCCAGGACAGCAGCACGTACAGGATCAAGCGCAGGAAGGCGCGGTCCTCGAGCAGCAGGTCCAGGGGCGTGGCGTCGCCCGAGATCACGCTCGACCAGCCTGTATTGAACATCTGCGTGAAGCTGGCCGGCACCGACACCAGCAGGATGATGAGCACGAACACCGAGGCCAACTGGTGGGCCAACCCGTAGCGGGCTGCCGAAAGCTGGGTGCGCAGGGGCACGGGTGGCTCGCGCATGACCAGGGTCGTGAAGAGGGCCGGAAGCATCATGACTGCGAACATCACATAGGTGCCGGCCCACGCCTTGTGCAGGTAGCTGAACCCGGTGGAGCCAAACCATTCGGCAAAGAACAGCGCGCCGGCGGTGGCGAGCAGGGCGGCGACGCGATAACCGGCCATGTAGCTGGCGGCCAGGGCCGCCTGGCGCTGGTCATCGGCGATCTCCAGGCGGTAGGCATCCACGGCGATATCCTGGGTGGCCGAGGCAAAGGCCACCAGGACGGCCAGGGCGATCAGCCACGAAAGGTGCTGTTGCGGGTCGCACAGGCTCATGCCGACCAGGCCCACCACGACCAGTGCCTGGGACAGCAGCAGCCAGGAACGGCGACGCCCCATGCCGCCCAGAAGCGGTAAACGCCATTGGTCCAGCAGCGGCGACCACACCCATTTGAAGGCATAGGCCAGGCCGATAAGGCTGGCATAGCCGATGGTTTCCCTGGCTACGCCGGCTTCGCGCAACCATACGGAGAGGGTCGAGAACACCAGCATGTAAGGCAGGCCGGCCGCGAAGCCGAGCAGCAAAAGCACCAGGGTTGACGGGCTGGCATAGGCAGCGAGCGCAGCGCGCCAGGTTTTACGGGGCATGGACCAACATCTGCCTCAAGTTTCCAGGACAAAGCGCGCACTCTAACCGCTGTGCTCCATCGGGCGCCAGCCATGGCGCGTCATATCCACGCGATTGTTGGCCACGTGCACGCCTTCGGCACGCAAACGGGCCCGTTGCTCATCGCCCGATGGCGTACCTGAAGGCAGGCTCAGGCGACCGCCTGCGCCCAGCACCCGATGCCAAGGCAAACGCGTGCCCTCAGGCAACTGGGACAGCGTGCGGCCCACCCACCGGGCGGCCTTGCCAAGCCCGGCAAGCTCTGCCAGTTGGCCATAGCTCACCACGCGCCCGACAGGCACCTGGCCGAGCACTGAATACAATGCCGTCCGTCGGCCCTCTGCAGTTTCCAAGGTATGCTCCATCGCGTCGAACACCAGGCCCTCCCTGGGGTGTACATGAAACCTGACCAACGGCCGGCAAATGAGAGTGGAACTCATCGGCGCGTGGCAGGTCTTTGCTTGCTCTTGCCGGTTGCATCTGGATAATGCCCGGTTTTCTCGCCAAATCGAACCTGTAGCCCGCTTATGTCCTTCAAATTACTGCTCTCACTGCTCGCCGCCTCCTGCTGCGTCTCCTCGGCGTTCGCCGATACTGTCTGGATGAAAAATGGCGACCGCCTGAGCGGCAAGATCAAGGTCTTCGACGGCGGCAAGCTGCTGCTCGAAACGCCTTACGGCGGTTCGATCGCCTTGGACTGGAAACAGGTGAAGACCCTTGAAAGCGACCAGGAGCTGCTGGTCAAGCAGGATGCCTACTCCGGCGAGAAGGCCAAGTCGCTCCAGGCTGCCGAGGCAGGCAAAGTGACCCTGGCCAACGGCGAGGCACCCAAGACGGTGGACCTGGCGAGCATCGAGCAGATCATGAAGCCCAAGCCGGTGGTCGAGGACCTGGTCTGGAAAGGCAATGTCGATGTGGCGCTGGACTACAAGCGGGCCGAGAACGACACCGACGACTACGACGTCAGTTTCAAGACCACTGCACGCCATGGGCGCTGGCGTCATAACGCCGAAGGCGAGTACAACCGCGAGACCAAGGACGATGTCACCACCACCGACAACTGGAGCGCCGAGTATGCGCTGGACCGCTTCCTGACCGAGAAATGGTTCTGGCAGGGGCGTGCCGAGTACAAGCGTGACCGTATCGAAGACCTCGCCCGCCAGCGCACGGTGGGTACTGGCCCTGGCTACCAGTTCTGGGACGACGAGCTGGGTGCCTTCTCGCTGGGCTCGCTGATCAACCGTACCGACTTCGAGTACCAGGACGGTGACAAGGACAACTTCTATTCCGCCGCCGTGAAGTGGGACTACACCCGCTACCTGATCGGCAAGAAGGTGCAGCTGTTCACTAACGGCGAGCTGGCAAAGCCCCTGGGCAATGTCGCCGACTATTCCCTGGACGCCGAAGTGGGCCTGCGCTACAAGGTCACCGACTGGGCGTCGCTGAACCTCAAGGCCGAGAAGGACATCATCAGTGGCACCCGCGAGAGCGACCTGGACAAGACCCGCTACACTGCAGGCTTTGGCGTTACCTGGTAAGCCGTCGGGGTTAAGCTGGGCGATTGGAGTCAGGCCTGCCCTTGTCGGTCTTGTGCCTGCCATCACCGCCTGCTGCCTGCAGGGTTTCATCGAGGGGTTTCGAAGTGAGTGAGAACGCCGTCCGTCCTGCCCGGGAATTGTTGCTCAAGGAATACCGGGGGGTCTTGTCGACCCATTCCAAGTCCATGCCTGGTTTCCCGTTCGGTTCGGTCGTGCCCTATTGCCTCGATGCAGAGGGCAGGCCGCTCATCCTGATCAGCCGTATCGCCCAGCACACGCATAACCTGCACAAGGACGCCAAGTGTTCGCTGCTGGTGGGCGAGCGTGAGGCGCAGGACGTGCAGGCGGTCGGGCGACTGACCGTCATGGCCGAGGCGAGCAAGCTGCAGGACCCGGCCAGCATCGAGGCAGCGGCCCTGCGCTATTACCGCTACTTCCCGGACGCGGCCGACTACCACCAGGCTCACGACTTCGATTTCTGGGTGCTTGAGCCGGTACGGCATCGCTACATCGGTGGCTTCGGTGCCATCCACTGGCTCGACAAGGTGACCTTGGCCAATCCGTTCGCCGGCAAGGTCGAGAGCGGCATGATCGAGCACATGAACAGCGACCATGCCGTGGCCATCGCGCACTATGTGCAGCTTGCCCAGCTTCCCAGCCACATGCCTGCGCAGTTGGTCGGTATCGACAGCGAAGGGATGCACCTGCGCATCGGCCAGGCGATCCACTGGTTGGCATTTCCGACTCATTGCAATACGCCGACACAAGTGCGCGAAGCCTTGGTTTTTCTGGCCCGCGCCGACCGCTGGCCGGCTTCGAGCGAAATACCTGCTTGAAAAGCGGAGCACACGCATCCATTTGTAGGTCTTACTGCAAGGGTGTCTTGCGACGAGGAATGCTTTGATGCGTGTTTTTCTACTGCTGCTTCTGCTGTTTCCAGTGCTGGAGCTGTTCGTCTTCGTGAAAGTCAGCGGTGCCATCGGGTTCTTCCCCGCATTGCTGCTGATTATCGCCGGCTCCGCCCTCGGGGTCTTGGTCATGCGAGTCGCCGGGTTGGCCACGGCCCTGCGTGCGCGTGAAAGCCTGCAACGCGGTGAGCTGCCTGCCGAGGACATGTTCCATGGCATGATGCTGGCGGTCGGCGGCGGGCTGCTGATGATCCCCGGTTTCATCAGCGACGTGCTCGGCCTGCTGTGCCTGTTGCCCTTCACCCGCCGTCTGGCGGCTCGCAAGATGCGCGAGCGTGCCCAGGCCCAGGCGACCCGCCAGCGAGCGTTTCAGGATGACCCTTTGCAGGGCCAGCCCCCGCGTGACGGGGGCCATCGGCCCAATGTGATCGAAGGCGAGTACGAGCGCCGCGATCAGTGAGAACAGGGCCGCCAAGCGGCCCTTTTTCATACCTAGGCAAAAAAAATTCCCTGCCAAGCCTTGTAATCGATTCGGACGGCCTCATGTAGTGGTCACCGCAAGGTTTCTGGTGGTGACACCAGACATGACTCAGGCCGTTTGCTCGTTGCGAGCGGCCTTCCGGCAACGCCGGACAGCATCAACCCGCCGGTGTCGACACCGGCCGATGAAAACCACAATTTGGGAGAGATCGACAATGAAGCTTCGTCCTCTGCATGACCGCGTCGTCATCCGTCGCAGCGAAGAAGAATCGAAAACCGCTGGCGGTATCGTCCTGCCAGGTTCGGCCGCTGAAAAACCAAACCGCGGCGAAGTCGTCGCCGTCGGCACTGGCCGCGTCCTGGACAACGGCGAAGTACGTGCACTGGCCGTGAAAGTGGGTGACAAAGTGGTTTTCGGCCCGTACTCGGGTAGCAACACCGTGAAAGTCGACGGCGAAGACCTGCTGGTCATGGCCGAAAACGAAATCCTGGCCGTTGTTGAAGGCTGATTTCCACCGACTTCCCGTTACTCCAAAGATTTATCAAGGATTAAACGATCATGGCTGCTAAAGACGTAAAATTCGGCGATTCCGCTCGCAAGAAAATGCTGGTTGGTGTCAACGTTCTGGCTGACGCGGTAAAAGCGACCCTGGGCCCGAAAGGCCGTAACGTGGTACTGGCCAAGAGCTTCGGCGCGCCGACCATCACCAAGGACGGCGTTTCCGTCGCCAAGGAAATCGAGCTCAAGGACGCCTTCGAGAACATGGGCGCCCAGTTGGTCAAGGAAGTCGCTTCCAAGGCCAACGATGCAGCCGGTGACGGCACCACCACCGCGACCGTGCTGGCTCAGTCGATCGTCAACGAAGGCCTGAAGGCCGTCGCTGCCGGCATGAACCCGATGGACCTCAAGCGCGGCATCGACAAGGCGACCTCCGCCATCGTTGCCGAGCTGAAGAACCTGTCCAAGCCATGCGCCGATTCCAAGGCCATTGCCCAGGTCGGTACCATTTCCGCCAACTCCGACAGCTCCATCGGTGAAATCATCGCCGAAGCCATGGAGAAGGTCGGCAAGGAAGGCGTCATCACCGTCGAGGAAGGTTCGGGCCTGGAAAACGAGCTGTCGGTCGTCGAAGGCATGCAGTTCGACCGCGGCTACCTGTCCCCGTACTTCGTCAACAAGCCAGACACCATGGTTGCCGAGCTGGACAGCCCGCTGCTGCTGCTGGTCGACAAGAAGATCTCCAACATCCGTGAGCTGCTGCCAGTACTGGAAGCCGTTGCCAAGGCCGGCCGCCCGCTGCTGATCGTTGCTGAAGACGTCGAAGGCGAAGCCCTGGCTACCCTGGTCGTCAACAACATGCGCGGCATCGTCAAGGTTGCAGCAGTCAAGGCACCAGGCTTCGGCGACCGTCGCAAGGCCATGCTGCAGGACATCGCCGTCCTGACTGGCGGCCAGGTCATCTCCGAAGAAATCGGCCTGTCCCTGGAAACCGCTACCCTGGAACACCTGGGCAACGCCAAGCGCGTTACCCTGTCCAAGGAAAACACCATCATCATCGACGGCGCTGGCGCTGAAGACGATATCCAGGGTCGCGTCAAGCAGATCCGTGCTCAGATCGAAGAAACCTCTTCGGACTACGACCGTGAGAAGCTGCAAGAGCGTCTGGCCAAGCTGGCCGGCGGTGTTGCCGTCATCAAGGTCGGTGCTGGCACCGAAGTCGAAATGAAAGAGAAGAAAGCCCGCGTCGAAGACGCACTGCACGCTACCCGTGCAGCGGTCGAGGAAGGCGTGGTGCCTGGCGGTGGTGTTGCCCTGGTGCGCGCCCTGTCTGCAATCGTTGACCTCAAAGGTGACAACGAAGACCAGAACGTCGGTATCTCGCTGCTGCGCCGTGCGGTCGAATCCCCGCTGCGTCAGATCACTGCCAACGCCGGCGACGAGCCAAGCGTTGTGGCTGACAAGGTCAAGCAGGGTTCGGGCAACTACGGCTACAACGCTGCGACCGGCGAGTACGGCGACATGATCGAAATGGGTATCCTGGACCCAGCCAAGGTTACCCGTTCGGCACTGCAAGCTGCTGCTTCGATCGGCGGTCTGATGATCACCACCGAAGCCATGGTTGCTGACCTGCCGGAAGACAAGCCAGCAGGCGGCGGCATGCCTGACATGGGCGGCATGGGTGGCATGGGCGGCATGATGTAAGCCAGCCTTACCCTCGCTATACCCCTAAGCCCCGGCTCGCAAGAGCCGGGGCTTTTTCGTTCAGGGCTCGGCACTCGACCGGGGGGCACTGACTCAGGCAGGGTTGGGCTCGGCGGCTGGCCTGTCTGCTGCCCGTCTGCGGTACAGCACCAGGTAGTAGGCACCCAGGCCGATCAGCCAGCAGAAGACGGCCGTCCACACGTTGTGGGACAAAAAGTGCGCCCCTTGCATCATCCTGCCCACCGACAGGACCGTACCGGCGATCAGGGCGGCCGCAAATGCCACGCGCGCGAGGCGCGGTTTACGATCACGCAACGCGAAAAACAGCGCGAACAGGCAGAACCCCGTGGTCGCGTGACCGCCCGGCCAGCACAGGCCCGGCTTGTCGGTGGCAGGCCTTGGCTCGAGCAGCTTGCTGTAGGTTTCCGAGCCGCCGAACTGCGTGAGGCTCCAAGGGCACTGCACCTGCGTCAGTTTCTTAAGCGGTGTGACGAAGGCGGTGGACACCCCCAGTGCGAGCACCAGGCAGCCCAGTTCGCGGCGCCAGCTGTACAAACCCTTGACCAAGAAACTTGCCGCAAACACAGCCAGTGCCAGTACGCCCAACACGATTACGCCCTGCTTGACCCGGTCATGCAGGATGTTCTCCAGCAGGTAGCTGTGGCGACCGATGAACTGCCCGGTGGCGGTATCGAAGAACAGGTTGGCTATGTCCATGTCCACCGACGTCCATTCGAGCGCCACCAGCCCAAGCATGATGGCCATTGGAATACCCAGGTACAGCCACAGGTTCAAGGGGCGAGGGCAATTTGATTGCTGCATGGCGGCTCCAGGGCGCGAGAAGGTCGCGCATTGTCAGGCCGCTTCTATGCTGTGTCCGTGAAGGTTCGGTGAAAAAAACGTCAAGCCGCCTGAATTCATCCAAAGGCTGGCACCCCGCAGGCTTAGGCCTTAAGCTGCGCCTGCCGCGCATCACCGCGAGCAGCGTCGCACAGGAGAAATTCATGCGCATCCTCTTGGTTGAAGACAACCGCGATATTCTGGCCAACCTTGCCGATTACCTCGGCATGAAGGGCTATACCGTCGACTGTGCCCAGGATGGGTTGTCGGGCCTGCACCTGGCAGCGACCGAGCACTATGACCTGATCGTGCTCGACATCATGTTGCCGGGCATCGATGGCTATACGCTGTGCAAGCGCCTGCGCGAAGACGCACGCCGCGACACGCCGGTGATCATGCTCACCGCCCGCGATCAGCTGGACGATCGGCTGCAAGGCTTCCGTTCCGGCGCCGATGACTACCTGCTCAAGCCCTTCGCCTTGTCCGAGCTGTCTGCGCGTATCGAAGCCGTGCTGCGCAGGGCGCAGGGTGGTGGGCGTCGCACGCTGCAGGTTGCAGACCTGAGCTACGACCTCGACACACTCGAGGTCAGCCGGCAAGGCCGCCTGCTCAAGCTCAACCCGGTCGGCCTGAAACTGCTGGCGGTGCTCATGCAGAAGAGCCCGCACGTGTTGCGGCGCGAAGTGCTCGAAGAAGCCCTGTGGGGCGATGACTGCCCCGACAGCGACAGCCTGCGCAGCCATGTACACCAGTTGCGCCAGGTGATCGACAAACCCTTTGAAAAACCCCTGCTGCATACCGTCCATGGCGTCGGCTATCGCCTCGCCGAGGGCCGCGATGGAGTTTAAACAGAGCCTTGCCCAGCGCATCATCATTGCCTTTGCGTTGATGAGCGCGCTGGTGGCGGGGGCTTTCGCCGTGGGTATCGTTTCTACCGTGCACCTGGTGGAAGAACGCCTGATTTCGTCGGTGCTCGGCGGTGACTTGCAGCGTCTGTTGCGCATGGACAGCGTCAGCGACTGGAGTCACCGTCCGCGACCGGACCAACTGTTCTACTTCAGTGGCGGGCGGGACGACTTCGAGTTGCCAAAGGACCTGCGCCATCTGGACCGGGGTTTCCACGAGGTCTTTCGCGATCAGCTTTCGTATCACGCCATGGTGGAGATCGTGGACGGTCGTCGCTACGTGCTGTTGCAGGATCAAAGCGACTTCGAGGAGCGAGAACGGCTGCTGTTCGCGGTGGTGGTCGTAGGGTTCGTATTGAGCCTGGTGCTCGCCGTGATTCTGGGCTGGTTGGTGGCGCGCCGGGTGATGGCGCCGGTCATCCGCCTGGCGCGCCAAGTGCGCCATCGCGATCAGCTGTTGGGGTTGGCGCCACCATTGGCGCCTGATTACGCCGCCGACGAGGTCGGGCAGTTGGCAGTGGCCTTCGACGACACCCTGGGCCGTCTGCGCGATGCCTTGACGCGCGAGCGCCTGTTCACAAGCGACGTCAGCCACGAGTTGCGTACGCCGCTGATGGTGCTGGCCACCTCGTGCGAGCTGCTCATGGAAAACCCGGCACTGGACGCGCGCTCGCGCAGTCAGGTCGAACGGGTAGCCCGCGCCACCGAGGAAATGCGCGAGCTGGTAAAAACCTTCCTCATGCTGGCCCGGGCCCAAAGAGACGAAGGCGCTGTGGCTTCGCGGGCAACCCTGCGCGAGGTGGGGGACGAATTGATCGGGGTATGGCGCGACACCATCGAACAAAAGGGGCTGACGCTGCATTACGAAGGCCGTGGTAACGCAGGTCCGGTCTTGTACAACGCCACCTTCCTGCAATCGGTCATGGGCAACTTGCTGCGTAATGCTGCCCATTACACCGACAGCGGTTACATTCGTCTGACCCTGCAAGCCACGCATTTCACCGTGGAAGACAGCGGGGTAGGCATCCCGGAGGAGCAGCGCGAAGCCATGTTCAAGCCCTTCGTGCGGGGGGATGAGCGCCGAGGTGAAGGGCTTGGTCTGGGCTTGTCGTTGGTCCAGCGCATTTGCGATGACCAGGGCTGGCAGGTCACCCTGACCTCGACCCACCCCCATGGCTGCCGTTTCCAAGTGGACCTCAGCAGCACCGTAGCCAAGGGCGAGCTGAACACACTTTCGTAATAGCCTGTAAGAAATATCCTATTGAAGAACGCTTTTTTCACAAGGCCATAACCTGATTCCAACGCTTGGCTGCTTAGTCTGGCCGCCATTGGAATCAGGAGATGCCCGATGCGTAGCCCCATCAACCTCGAGTTTTCCCGTAAATACGACAAGGCCCATGCCCAACAGTATTTTTTGAAGCACCAGGCTGGCCTGGCCAGGCGCCTTTCCCATAAGCGCGATGAACAGTTGGCTCGACGGGCCCTGATGCTGGCGGGCGAGCCGGGCCTGGTCCTGGACCTGCCCTGCGGGGCGGGTCGCTTCTGGCCACTGCTGGCGGAAAAAGCCAACCGCGTGATCATCGGAGCAGACAATTCTGCCGACATGATCGAGACGGCATGTGCGGCCCAACCACCGGAAATCGTGGCCCGGGTACGACCTTTGCAGACCTCGGCCTTTGCCATCGAATTGCCGGACAACGCGGTGGACAGCATCTTTTGCATGCGTCTGTTTCACCATATTGGCGAAGCGGCGCACAGAAAAGCGATTCTCAATGAGTTTCATCGGGTTAGCCGAGACAGCGTGATTGTGTCGTTGTGGGTGGATGGCAATTTCAAAGCCTGGCGGCGCAGGAAGCTCGAGCGGCGTCGCGGCGCCGAGCACGGGCCGGAAAGTTACCAGAACCGTTTTGTGTTACCCACCGAAACGGTTGAGGCGGAATTCGCTGCCGCGGGTTTCAGAATCCAGGAGCGTCTCGACTTCCTGCCGTTTTATGCCATGTGGCGTGTGTATGTATTGCGCAAGGGTTGAGGCGCATTGACGGCTCTCGAGGGCAGCGCCCTTTGCGTGATCACCCATGTGACAGGTGCCGCCATTCGTCGTTCAAGCGTGCAAAGGGGCGTAGGTTGCACTACGTTGATGAGGTAGCGTTTGGCAGCGCTGTCAAAGGGTTAGGGCAATGAAACTAGAAATAGCTCGAACTTTGTTCCTGGTTGGGGGCCTGGCGCTCACTACCGTTGCGGTGGCAGCGTGGGAACAACCAAAAACAGTGGTGTTCAGCCAATCGGAGCTGGCTGAACAATGTGCACTGCCGCGCGAGGTAAAGCCGCAGCAGCAGGCCAAGGTGCAGCCTGATCATGACCTGCTGCTGTTCCTGTTCGGCATGCGCCAGGGCCTGCGGCCGTTCGGCTAAGCCGCAGGGCATGGCCTGACGCACATTTCAGATTAGGTGCAGGTGATTGTCCCAGAAGCCTGAAGGCAGGTTCAGGGGCTGGCCGACGAGCTGGTGCTTGCGGCAATCATAGAACCGGCAACGGCCTTGGCCAGATGTCACGACGAACCCGTCCTTCACCGCACCAACCCCGGCACAGTCGGGCATGGGTGCATCCAGACGAACGGCGCCGCTGTCCAGGTCCCAGACGAACAGGCGGTTAGCCCGTGGTGCTGTCAAGGCCACCAGACGCAGTTCGTCGTGAATGGCCACGCTGGCGGTGTACTGGGCCATGGCCTGTAGCTGGTGTTGCGCAACGGGGAAAGCCTGGAAAGGCTGGCCCGGCCGTTTGATCGCCAGTAGCTCGGCAGTATCCGAGGCATCCCCCATGAACTGCTGGCACGCGGCAATGGTGCCGTCGCGTGCTACCGCCAGGTGACGAACACTGTTCATCTGCTGGGCCAGGGTTTCCTTGCTCAACAAGGTGCCGTCGCGCTGCATCAGCACCAGGCTCGGCTCCATGGCATCAAGGTTCATTTCCACCCGGCTTTCGGCTTCGGTACGGATGCCACCGTTGGCGACTACCAGCGTTTCGCCGTCCGGCAGCCAGGCGACTTCGTGCGGCCCAATGCCGTGGGTGCTGAGCTCGCCTGTGCGCACCAGGCGCTCGTCGTCGAAACGGTAGACCCCCAGCACGCCACGGCCAGGGTCACGGGTATCGTTTTCGGTGGTGTATAGCCACTGTCCGTCCTTGTGGAGCACGGCATGACCATAGAAATGCCGGTCGGGCGGCGATACCACCGTCTGCAACAGCTTCCCGTCGCGCAGATCGACCAGGTAGCTTTCGGTCCCCGGGCGGCGAGCCACGAACAGGGCGACGGGCCGGTCGGGGTGATCGATGATGGCATGGCAACGCTGGGCGACCTGGGTGCTGAACACCTGGGTGCCGTCCAGGCGATAGCCCACGGCGTAGTGCTTGCCGTCGGCGTCGTCGCGTGCCGAAAGCAGCAAGGGCTCGCTACCTTTGTTGCGCAGAAGCGTCCAGCCGCCCAAGGTGAGGGCACTGAGTACAACGCTACCGAGTTTCAGGGCCTGGCGTCGCAGCATGATCAGTCACCGTCGTTGGCGTTGAAGCCCAACTGAATGTTAAGTGCCTTGGCCAACTCACCTTCATGCAGGCGGTGCACGACGTTGAGGCTGTCGTAGATCTGGTTGAGGGTCTGCTGGCCTGCATCGTCGGCCAGCAGCTCGCCCAGGGTTTTCTGATTGTCGGCCAGCAACTTCAACGATGTGGCGTAGGCATCGTCTATCTTTTGCGCAAGCGCCTTCTGATCGCTAGGCAGCAGCCCGCGCAGCCCTTGATTGTCCACGCCCACCCAGACCGCCTGGGCCGCCTTGAGGCTGGCCTGGAGGCTGTTCATGGAGTTGTGGCTACGCCAGGCTTCAGCCTGCAGCGGCTGTGGGATGCCTTTGCTTTGCCGCCCCATGGGCGCACCCAGCTTCTTCTTCAGCGAGTCCAAAGCGGTCACCTGTGCGCGCAGCAGGTCGGCGATGGCCTCGTGCGAATCGGCGTAGCGCTGATTGGGGAACTTGGTCATCTGCGAGAGCATGCCATCAGTGCTGTTCCAGCCCTTGAGAATTTCCTCGGCCAGCCCCTTCTGGTGCTCGGCGATGGCCACCAGCATCGGGCAGTATCGCGCCTTCTGCTCGGCCGTGGCGATGTCCGGCTTGCTGTCGAACAGGATGTACTCATAGGCCGACAAGCCGCGGACGACAACGCTGGCCTTGGCCAGGGAAGCCGCATCGACAGGCTTGTCCGCATTGACCAATTGCTCGACCTGACGGCCGACCAGGTTCTTCTTGTCAGGCCAGAACTGTACCTGCCACGCACGGTTGCCTTCGGCCAGTGGACCCACCAGCAAGGGTTGCAGTTCGGCCCAGGCCTTTTGCGCATTGAGGAAATCGGCGCGCGCCTTTTCCAGGGTCTCCTTGCCTTCACAGAAAGCCAGGGCGCTGGCGGCCAGCATGCGGTCGGCTTCGACCCAGCGGCTGTAGGTGGGCAGGATCACCTGCTTGGCGATGGCCGCGGAGGTGACGGCCTGCGGATCCTGCGGCGAGCAGGCGCCAAGGGCCAGGGCAGCGAGGCTGGTAAACAACAGTTTGGGTCGGAACATGGCCGGCTCCTGTGCATGTTTAAAGTGAGTTCAGAAAAGCCAGCAGCGCAGCGCGCTGCTCGGCATCGAATGTAAGGACGAAATCGCGTGCTGCCTGGGCTTCGCCGCCGTGCCACAGCACCGCTTCGAGCAAGTTGCGCGCGCGTCCGTCATGCAGAAATTGCGAGTGACCGCTGACCGTTTCGCTCAGGCCGATTCCCCAGAGCGGGGCCGTGCGCCAGTCCTGGCCGTTGGCGGCAAATTCGGTTCGTTCATCGGCAAGGCCGGGCCCCATGTCATGCAGCAGCAGATCGGTATAGGGCCGGATGGTCTGACCGGCGAGCTCCGGCTCGGCGGCATCGCTGGCGGTGGTGAACTGAGGAATGTGACAACTCTGGCAGCCGGCCTCGTGGAACAGGTTCTTGCCTGCAAGCACCTGGGGGTCAGACACATCCCGCCGGGCCGGTACTGCAAGGTTGCGTGTATAGAAGGTGACCAGGCGCAGGATGTTGTCACTGACTTCCTTTTCGCCTGCCACGCCGTCGCCATTTGGCGCTGCGCGGCATTCGACCTGCGCCTGGGTGCAGTCGTCGTTGGGCTGCAATGTCGTCGTCAGGCCCATGTCGCCGGCGAACGCATGCGCGTTCTGCTGGTTCACGTTGGGCTGGCCCGCTTTCCACCCAAAGCGGCCAACAACTGAACGTCCCTGAGCGTCGTCCCATACGCGGTTGGCGCGCCCACGAATCCCGTCGCGATTGCGGTCGTCCGGGTCTTCGTTGGCCAGCAGGTCGGCCTCGGGGATCGCCTCGAGCAGGCCCAGGCCGATCATCGGTGGCGCCACGCGTGCCGAAAAGCGCGTGTCCGGGTGCATCGCCCCATAGCCCAGCTGAGTGATCTGCAACGCAGGCATGCGCAGCTCGACCTGATGGCCATCCTTGAACGAGACCGTCTGCGGGGTGTAGGTCATGCGCACCTTGCCTTCAGGCACTACGCCAGGAATGGCCATGTCCTGAAGCTGGGTGCCGTACACAGGTTCCGGTACCACCCCGAGCCGTTCGATGACCTTGGCCAGGTAGGGCTGGTCAGGTATCGACAGGCGCACGAGCATGCCAACTGCATTGCTGGCATCTGTTGCGGGGGGGTGGCCACGCCCGTCGCGCACATGGCAGTTCTGGCAGGCGTTGGTATTGAACAAGGGGCCCAGGCCGTCGCGCGCCGTTGTGGTAGAGGGGGCGATGACCCACGGGTTGCGAAAGAAACTGTTGCCCACGGCAAAGTCCAGGCGCCGCTCAGGGGAGAGATTGGCAGCGGGCTGCGAATACGCATTGCGGTCACTGCGCAACACGGTCGTCTTGCCACCTGACAGCGCTTCGCCCGGCTCGGCCTGGGTGAAACGCGGAGCGTCATCACAGGCAGCGAGGGCAAAGACCAGCAGCAGAGGGGCAAGTCGGGACAGCGGCAGGGACATGCAGAATCCTGGGCCTGAACTTAAAAACCGGCGTGCAAGCTTATCAGGCCCAGGATCATTGAATAAGAGCAATTTGCGTTTGCTGGATGAAATCGTCTTGGCAGGTGCTTATGCCATGAAGAGTTTGAACTGGCGATTGACCAGGCTGACGATGAGGTTCTTGCTACCGCCTTCATGATTATCGCCCGGGACCTCCATCACTTCTTCGCTGGTGTATTCCATGGACGAGGCGGTCAGGTATTTCACTACATCCTTGTGGGCGGGCTGCCAGTAATCCTGAAAAACCCAAATGTTGGTCTCTGCACCTGGCCCCAGAATCAAGCGCAGCGCCTTGTAGTTCTCTTTGGATTTACCGATCCAAGGTACCGCGAGCGAGCCGTTCCAGGCGTGCTGGGCGCCAATTGCCAGGCTTTGGCTACGGCTCTCTCCGTCAACCAAAGTCAGGGTATAAGGCGTGTTGTTGGCAATGGAACGCAGGTAGGTGACGCTGGCCATGGTGTATCTCCTTTATGGATGAGTACTCGGACGTGGCAAGGGGGCGCTCGGGGCGCGGTATACGTAGGCCGCGAGCAAGGTGATTTCATTGAAGGGCGGTTCGAGGGTGGCTGGATCGAAGCGACCCAAGGGTTGCAGGCCATACTCGTGAGCCACGGCTTCGAACAGTCGTCGGTCGCTTTCGTTGGGGTCGTACAGGTAGACCTTGCCTGACCCTGCCAATACACGGCACATTTCCTCGGCCACCGTGTGGGTGATCGGCGCGCCCATGAGGGTGACATGCGGGACGGAGTGATCGTCGATCGGGAACTTGGGCGCGTCGTACTCATACACCAGGATCAAGTTGGGAATCGGCCCGCCAGCAAATGGGCCGTTGGAGATGCGCTGCCCTGCTTTGTTGAGGTTATAGGCGTTGTGAAATCCTGTGATCAGGTTCGCGCCTTCAGCGCGCTGCACGATCCGGCCCTCTCCCCAGACATCGAGAATCTGCAGCATTGGCTGCCTCCCTGTTGGCGATTGAATGATGCGTACAGGGTGGTCGATCATCGGCCTGCCAGGCAGCGGGAAGCGCTGCCGCAGACATGAAAACGCCCGGCTCTAGGCCGGGCGTCGGGTGCTGCACAAGGGTGGGATCAGAACTCGTGGTCGGCTGTGTCAGGGTTCAGGTTGTCGATACCCAGTTTGCCGGCTGCCTGTTCGATGGCACCGGTCTGCTTGACCAGGGCTGCAATCGCATCACGCACGATCTGATTGCCGGCGGTGTTGTCGGCAGCGATCAGTTGGTCGTAGTGCTCGCCTTTGAGGGCGTGATCGACGATCACCTGGATCTTCGCTTCGGTGGCTTCCAGGTCTGCGCGCAAGGTCGCATCGGCGGCAGGGTCGGCCTTGGCCACCAGTGACGACAGGCTAGGCCCGGTCAGCTTGGTGCCATCGGGGCGGGTGTACTCGCCCAGATAGACGTTGCGAATGCCCTTGGCATCGTAGAAATGCGAGTAGTGAGTGTTGTCGCTGAAGCAGTCGTGTTCGTCCTCGGGCGAGTTCGCCTCCAGGGACACCTTCATGCGCTCACCGGCCAGCTCACCGAGCGACAGGCTGCCCATGCCGAACAGCATCTTGCGCAAGCCGTCGGTGGCAGGCTCGGCTTCGAGCTTGGCGCGATAGTTGTCGGTCACGTTCGGCGCCCAGTTGGCAACCATCTCGTCGAGATCGGCGACCAGCAGGTCGGTGACGGCCTTGAGGTAGGCACGGCGGCGGTCGTTGTGACCACCCGTGGCACCCTGGCCTTCGAGGTAGTCCGACGCCGGACGGTTACCCGCACCTGGGCCGGTACCGTTCAGGTCCTGGCCCCATAGCAGGAATTCGATGGCGTGGTAGCCGGTGGCGACGTTGGCTTCGGAGCCGCCCAACTCGTTGAGGCTGGCCAGCTTCTCCGGGGTGATGTCCTTGACGTCGATCTTCTCTTCGCCCACCTGGATCTCGGTGTTGGCGATGATATTGGCACTGGCTGCCGGGTTGCCCAGGGCGTGCTCATAGCTGGTGTCGACGTAGTCGATCAGGCCTTCGTCCAGGGGCCAGGCGTTCACCTGGCCTTCCCAGTCGTCGATGATGGTGTTGCCGAAGCGGAACACTTCGCTTTGCAGGTATGGCACGCGCGCAGCGACCCAGGCGTCCCTGGCGGCCTTGAGCGTCTGATCGTTGGGCGTGGCGAGGAATGCGTCCACGGCGCTCTGCAGGGTTTTGGCGGTGCTCAGCGAGTCGCTGTACACGGCATGGACCATCTCGGCGTAGTGCTTGACCACGGCCTTGGCAGCGGCTTCGTCGACAGCCCCCGGCGTTGCTGCAGGGGTGCTGGCGGCAGCGGGCGCCTGGGCTTGCGGCGCGGCGGTCTTGTCGTCCTTGCCTTCACCGCAACCGGCGAGAGCGATGGCAATGGCCAGCAGACTGGCAGAGGCCAGGGGCGTTCGAATCATTGTTGGTTTCCTGCGTCGTGTGGTTGGACCATGGATGAACCGTGCGCGATGGCACGTTGAACCGACACATCATGCGAAAGATTTGCATTTGCTGTAAAGGGTCCAGCCTGCGATTCATGTAAAAGCAGGTCACGACGTGTCATCTGTGCACTCAGAGCACGGAAACCTGATTGCGCTGGGCCTGCCTGAGGAAGCTGGTCAGTTCCCGGGCCGACAGCGGTTTGCTGTAGTGGTAGCCCTGGCCCTCGTGACAGCCTTGGGCAATGATGTAGGCTTCCTGTTCGGCGGTTTCCACGCCTTCGGCAATGACCTGCATGCCCAGGCTTTTGCCCAACTGGATGATGGCGCGCACGATGGTCGCGTCATCGTCGTCATCGAGCAGGTCCTGCACGAAGCTCTTGTCGATCTTGATCTTGTCCAGGGGCAAGGACTTGAGGTAACTCAATGACGAGTACCCGGTCCCGAAGTCGTCGATGGCGATCAGGGCGCCCGAGCGGCGCAGGCTCAGCAGGTGTTGGGCCGCGGTGCTGATGTCCTCCATCAGGCCAGTCTCGGTCACCTCCAGTTCCAGGCTGCGCGGGGGCAGGCGATAGGCCTGGAGCAAATTGTTCACCACCCGCGGCAGTTCGCTGTGGTGAAGTTGGACGGTGGACAGGTTGACCGCCATGCGCAGTTCGCTGAAGCCCAGGTCGTGCCATTCGCGCAATTGCTGGCAGGCCTGGTCGAGCACCCACTCGCCGATCCCGATGATGCTGCCGTTCTGTTCGGCCAGCGGTATGAACTGATCGGGCGGCACCATGCCCAGTTCCGGATGCTGCCAGCGCAACAGCGCCTCGACCCCTACAACGCGATGATCGCGATAGCTGATCTGGGGTTGATACACCAGGTACAGCTGGTTGCGTGGCAGGGCCTCGCGCAGGTCCTTTTCCAGCTCACGGCGCCGACGCATCTCGGTGTCCACGCTCGCGATATAGAACTGGTAGCGATTGCGTGAGCGCGCCTTGGCCAGGGTCATGGTCTGTTCGGCTTTTTGCAGGAGTTTTTCGGTGCTGTCGCCGTCTTCCGGGAACAGGGTGATGCCAATGGTTGCGCGCAGCCGGATCTGCTGGTGGTGGTCCAGGTCGAAGGGCACTTCCAGGTCATCCAGGATGCTTTGCGCAAGCTCTGCCGCTTCGTAGGGCTGTTCGATGTTGGCCTGCACCAGTGCGAACTGGTCGCCCCCCAGCCGCGCCAGCGCGCCCAGTCGTCCGCTGTGGGCCCTCAGACGATCGGCCAAGGCCAGCAGCAACTGGTCGCCTACCTGGTAGGTGAACTGCTCGTTGATGCCCTTGAAATCATCCAGGCCTACGCATAGCACGGCCACCCGGTGTTGCAGGCGCCCACCGTCCACCAGAATCTTGTCCAGTTGCTGCTGCAGTTGCTGGCGATTGGGCAGGCCGGTGAGGAAGTCGTACTGGGCCATGCGCTGCAGACTGTTCTCGGCCTCATGGCGCAGATGGGTATTGCGCTCGATCGATGCCAGCAACTGGTTGGCGGTGTTCACCCAAAGGCCGAGCTCGTTCTTCTCATGGCCTTTGATCAGTGGGATCTGATGCTGGCTGGGGCGATCCGGATTGATCTGGGTGAGGTGTTCGATGATTTTGGAGAGTGGCTTGGTCAACAGCCAGTGGTAGACCAGGTACAGCACCAGCCCCATGGCAAGCGCTCGAAGCACGCCGGAGATGAAGATGATCACGGCATTGATCAGAAAGTCTTCGCCATAGGCCGCCGTATCGAGGGTGATGTTGAGGTCGCCGTAATATTCACTGTAGGGCCCCCGGCCTACCAGCTGCGTGGAGTAGCTACGCTCCTGGCCAAGAATCAGGTCGGTGAGCCAACGCAGGGGCATGTCCTGCAAGGGTCGGGACTTTTCTGCCAGCATCGTCTCGTTGGGGTGGCCGATGGAGGCCATTCGAACCGACTCGTCCTGAAACAGGCCTTCCATGACCTGCATGCCCATTTCTCGGTCCAGGCTGTAGACCGCCTGTGTGGAAGGATCGCGGAACATGTCGAGGATACGCTGGGCGTCATTGTTGACGGCCTGGCGTGTCTTGTAGGTGTCATAGACGATTTGCGCACAGCTGAGCACGACGCCGACCGCTAGCGCCGCCAGGAGCACGACCCTTAGCAACTTGACCGACAAGCTGTTACGCAATTCCAGCTTCAAGGGAGGTTCCTTAATCCATGCAAATGACATTATTTTGCCATCAATCACGACCCTTCACTACGGGAGGGTCATTAGCAGTGTATCGGTTGAAGCCCTGGGTAACTTGAGTGGGCCTCGTCAAGAAACCGGAAGTTTGATGTTAGCGCGCTATGCACACTGAGCAAGTGCCACATCGCCGAACAGCAGGCATAAAAAAGCCCGGCACGTGCCGGGCTCTCAGAGCGTTACGAGGCTCAGGCCTTGAAGGTCTTGCCTTCGAACTGCTCGGCCACGAAGGCCCAGTTGACGAGGTTCCAGAACGCCTCGACATACTTCGGCCGCAGGTTGCGGTAGTCGATGTAGTAGGCGTGCTCCCAGACATCGCAGGTCAGCAGCGGGGTATCGTCGCTGGTCAGCGGGTTGCCGGCACCGATGGTGCTGGCCAGCGCCAGGGAACCATCAGTTTTCTTGACCAGCCAGCCCCAGCCGGAACCGAAGGTGCCGACGGACGTCTTGGTGAACTCTTCCTTGAACTTGTCGAAGGAACCGAAAGCGGTGTTGATGGCTTCTGCCAGGGCGCCGGTCGGCTGGCCGCCGCCGTTTGGCGACAGGCAGTTCCAGTAGAAGGTGTGGTTCCACACTTGAGCGGCGTTGTTGAAGATGCCGCCCGACGAAGAGGTGACGATCTCTTCGAGGGTCTTGCCTTCGAATTCGGTGCCCGGGACCAGGTTGTTCAGGTTCACGACATAGGTGTTGTGGTGCTTGTCGTGGTGATACTCCAGGGTTTCCTTGGAGATGTGCGGCTGCAGGGCATCGTGGGCGTAGGGCAGCGGCGGCAATTCAAAAGCCATGGTAGATCTCCTGATTCAGGTCTAGTTCGCGGTTTGCGCAGGGCCGATCACGGGCGGCCCTATGTGCGTCGGCGAGTTTGTACTCTTTGCGACGCAAGGGCTGGATCATAGCACCAAGCCTTGGCGCATAACCACGCAACAAACATAGGGATTAGAGGTTCCAGGCGCCTTGGCGGGCAGCGACCGGTGGCAGTCGTTTCCAGACCGGACAGGCAGGTAAGTCGCCCGTTGGCACCCACGAGCCCGTACGATCAGTTGAAGATCAGTTGCGCTGCCACGGCGAACATCATCACGGCCACCATCAGGTCCAGCAGTCGCCAGGTGCCTGGCCGTGCCAGCCAGGGCGCCAACCAGGCCGCCCCGATCGCCAGGGTCGAGAACCACAGCAGCGAAGCACTGGCAGCCCCGGCCACGTAGGCGCCCGGCGCCGTCTGCTGGGCCCCGAGCGAGCCGATCAGCAGCACGGTGTCGAGGTAAACGTGGGGGTTGAGCAAGGTGACCGCCAGGGCACTGAGCAGCACGGCGCGCCGTGAGCGCATGCCTTGGCCCTGCTGGTGCTGCAGGCTCTGGTCGGAAAAGACGCTGCGAAGCGCCTTGGCCCCGTACCAGATGAGGAACACCGCGCCCCCCCAGCGGGCAACGCTCAGCAGCGTCGGGTTATGGGCCAGGGCCGTGGCAAGGCCGAACACACCTGCGGCGACCAGCAGGGCATCACACAGGATGCACAGCGCTGCCACCGGCAAGTGATGCTCGCGGCGCAGGCTTTGCGCCAGGACGAATGCGTTCTGCGTGCCGATGGCCATGATCAGGCCCAGGGCGACCAGCAGGCCATTGAGATAACTCTGCCACATGGAAGACGACTCCTCGAAAGATGCTGGCCAGTGTGACAAGTTGCGGGTTATAAGAAAAATCAATAAAGCTCACTGGGCATTAGGAAAATCGATGTTCGACTACAAGTTGCTCGCGGCGCTTGCTGCTGTCGTCGAGCAAGGCGGTTTCGAGCGTGCCGCGCAGGTGCTGGGCCTGTCTCAATCGGCCGTGTCGCAGCGCATCAAGCTGCTGGAGGCGCGCGTGGGGCAGCCGGTACTGGTTCGCATCGCGCCGCCTGGCCCGACGGAGGTAGGCCGGCAGTTGCTCAACCATGTGCAGCAGGTACGCCTGCTTGAGCGCGACCTGCAGCGTCAGGTACCCGCGCTCGAAGACGGGGGCATGCCGGAGCGTCTGCGCATCGCGCTCAATGCCGATAGCCTGGCCACTTGGTGGGCCGGCGCCGTGGGGCAATTCTGCGCCGAGCACAAGGTGCTTACCGATTTGGTGGTCGAGGACCAGGAAGTGGGCCTCAAGCGCATGCGCGCCGGCGACGTGGCCGCCTGCCTGTGCGGCAGCGAACGCCCAGTGGCCGGCGCGCGCAGTCTGGCGCTGGGGGCGATGCGCTATCGGGCCTTGGCCAGCCCTGCCTTCATGAAGCAGCATTTTGCCCAGGGATTCGATGCCCGTCGCCTGGCCCGCACGCCCGCGATCGTCTACGGCCCCGACGATTTCCTGCAGCACCGCTACCTGGCCTCTTTGGGCATGCAGGACGGTTTTCTGCATCATTTATGCCCCTCATCCGAAGGCTTTTTGCGCATGACCGAAGCGGGGTTGGGCTGGGGGCTGGTGCCCGAGTTGCAGGCCCGCGAGCAACTGGCCAGCGGCCAATTGGTGGAAATCTGCAGCGATACCCCGATCGATGTACCGTTGTACTGGCATCATTGGCGTAACGGCGGGCAACTGCTGGCACAGCTGACCGACCACCTGCGCCACAGCGCCCGGCACTGGCTGGTGCCGTTGTAGCGCCTAAGGGCGTCAAAGGCTTCTGAACATCAGGCAAGGCGGAGTGTTACATGCGAATTCTGGTCACTGGCGCAAGTGGCTTCATCGGCGGGCGTTTTGCGCGGCTGGCCCTGGAGCGGGGGCTGGATGTGCGGGTCAGTGGCCGGCGCGCCGAAGGTGTGGAGCACCTGGTGCGGCGTGGCGCGCAGTTCATTCCGGGCGACCTTGGCGACGCGGAGCTGGCCCGGCGCCTGTGCCAGGGCGTCGAGGCCGTGGTGCATTGCGCCGGTGCAGTGGGGCACTGGGGACCCTATCAGGCGTTTGCCCAGGGCAACGTGGTGGTGACCGAGAACGTCGTCGAAGGCTGCCTGAAGGAACACGTGCGTCGCCTCGTGCACCTGTCATCGCCTTCGATCTACTTCAATGGCCGTTCACGCGTGGCCATTGGCGAGGATCAGGTGCCCGGCCGGTTTGCCAATCACTACGCCAGGACCAAGTTCATTGCCGAACAGAAGGTGTTCGGCGCCCAGGAGTTCGGCCTCGAAGTGTTGGCGCTGCGCCCGCGTTTCGTCATCGGCGCAGGCGATACGAGCCTGCTGCCGCGGCTGGTGCACCTGCAACGCAAAGGCAGGCTGGCGATCATCGGCAACGGCTTGAACAAAGTCGACTTCACCAGTGTTCACAACCTGAACGAGGCGCTGTACAGCGCAGTGTTCGCGGACGGGCGCGCGCTTGGGCAAGCGTACAACATCAGCAATGGCCAGCCCTTGCCGCTGTGGGATGTGATCAACTATGTCCTGCGCCAGCTTCAGCTCCCTCAGGTCACCCGCTACCGAGGTTATGGGCTGGCCTACGGCTTGGCCGCGCTCAACGAGGCAGCGTGCACCCTGTGGCCGGGGCGGCCGGAGCCTACGCTGTCACGCCTGGCCATGCAGGTGATGAGTCGCGATTTCACCCTGGACATCACCCGCGCCAGTCAGTACCTGGACTATCAGCCCACCACCAGCGTATGGGCGGCATTGGATGAATTCTGCACGTGGTGGAAACACCAGCCGCCTGGCCGGTAAAGCGTTCAGCTCGACGTCGGGCATCACCGGGCTGCGCGCGCGGTTTATAATCCGGCTTATTTGCAACCTGTGGGGTGGGATGCTCATGCGCTTTGATGCTCGCGATGATTTCGATGATGTACCGGCCTTGCGCGCAGGGACGCAGGATGACGATGAGTTGCTGCCAGCTCATGTCTCGCGCAGTCGCCGTCAAGCGGCCAGGGCGCCGAGCACCGGCCCATTGTGGGCGATGCTGGTGGCCGCGTTCATCGCCCTGGGCTGTCTGGGATGGTGGAGCTATCGGCAGATCTCCCTGATGGAGCAGCAGCTGGTCGCCACTCAGGAGAGCTTCGCGCGCATCAGCGAAGACGCGGCAGGGCGTTTGCAGGCAATCAGCGGCAAGGTCGAAGCCAGCGCGTCGTCCAGCAACAGTGGCAGTGAAGCCCTCAAACAGCAGATCAGCCAGTTGCAGGCCAGTCTGGCCGAGCAAGGCAAGCAGCAGGCAGGTGTAGCGGGCCAGGCCGGGGACCTGGGCAAGCGCCTGGAGCAGGTCCTGGCGGACACCCGTGAACAGCAAAGAGCGGTCACCGAGCTGCAAACGCAGTTGCAGGCACAGTTGAAGGCGGTGAACGGCGAGTTGGCAGCGCTCAAGTCGGGCCAGGTCGATGGGGGCAAGCTCGACGGGCAACTCAAGAGTCTGAGCGAGGAGGTGGCCGCGCTGAAAAAACAAGGCAATCCCACGGCCGCCATCGAAAGCCTGCAGCAGGATGTGCTGGTGCTCAAAAGCCAGCTGGACAACCGCCCGAACACGGCGGCCGGCGGGGGCGCATCGGTGCAGGAGTTCGACGCGTTTCGTGGTCAGATGACCCGTAACCTGAACAACGTCCAGAGCCAGCTGCAGAACCTGCAGCAGCAGATCAACGCCAGGCCATGACTGGGAAGGGCAGGGGCCGGGTCCTGGCCCCTGTCTCAGGCCTTACAGGCGTGGGTAGTCGATATACCCCACCGGCCCCTGGCCATAGAACGTTTCCGGATGAGCTTCGTTCAGTGGGGCATCGTCAGCCAGGCGTGCAGGCAGGTCCGGGTTGGCGATGAACGGCACACCAAAGGCCACGGCATCGGCTTTGCCATCGGCCAGGGCCGCATTGGCACTGGCTTTGTCGAAACCTTCGTTGACGATATAGACGCCACCAAATGCGTCTTTGAGGGCAGGGCCCAGGCTGTCGTCGCGCTCCCGCTCCCGTGAGCAGATGAAGGCAATGCCCCGCTTGCCCAGCGCTCGCGCCACATACGTGAAGGTCTGGGTACGGTCGGCATCGCCCATGTCATGGGCATCGGCGCGCGGCGCCAGGTGCATCCCAACGCGCTGCGCCCCCCATACCTGGACTACGGCATCGGTGACCTCCAACAGCAGGCGCGCCCGGTTTTCCAGCGAGCCGCCGTACGCGTCGGTGCGCTGGTTGGTGCTGCTTTGCAGGAACTGGTCGAGCAGATAGCCGTTGGCGCCATGGATCTCGACACCGTCAAAGCCTGCGGCCTTGGCGTTTTCGGCGCCAGTGCGGAAGGCCTCGACGATGTCGCTGATCTCTTCGGTATCCAGGGCCCGAGGCGTGGGGTAGTCGCTGAGCGGGCGAACCAGACTCACGTGCCCCTTGGGCTGGATGGCACTGGGTGCGACCGGCAACTGGCCATCGAGGTAGCGTGGATGGGAAATGCGGCCCACGTGCCACAGCTGCAAGAAGATTCGGCCGCCTGCGGCATGCACGGCATGGGTGACGTGGGTCCAGCCCCTGACCTGTTCCGCACTCCAGATGCCCGGTGTGTCCGGGTAGCCCACGCCCATGGGGCTGACCGACGTCGCCTCACTGATGATCAGACCGGCACTGGCGCGTTGTACGTAGTACTCGGCCATCAGTGCATTCGGCACGCGGCCGGCGTCTGCGCGGCAACGGGTGAGTGGGGCCATGATGATACGATTGGGCAGTTCCAGATCGCCCAGGGTGATTGGATCGAATAGCGTGGTCATGACGTATACCTGAAAGTCAAAGGGAGTCGCGCAATTGTTCGAGCAATGCTTCGATGATGACTTCGTTGCGCTTGAACAAGTGCCATTGGCCGATTTTCTGGCGGATGACCAGGCCTGCTCGCTGCAGGATCGCCAGGTGCGCCGACACAGTCGATTGGGACAACCCGCAGCGCCGCTCGATCTGCCGGCACAAACCCCTTGGTCAGTACTGTGGACCTGCTCGAGAAACTGGGCTGCCGGCGTTTTCAACCAGCCGAGTATTTCCCGCCTCACCGGGTGGGCGAGGGCTTTCATGATGTCGTCCAGGTCAAGCGGCATGGCTCATCTCGCAGCGGTGCATCGGGTCAGCGCGAACCCTACATCGTGATTTTGCGATATACAAAGATTCAAGTGTTCCGAGCGAGTAGCCAGACGATATATCGCTCGGCGGCGATATGTCCCGAGCAAGTGATAGACTGGCGCCATGAATTATCTTGCACACCTGCACCTGGGAGGGTCGGCTCCGCAGCAATTGCTGGGCAGCCTCTACGGGGACTTCGTCAAAGGTTCGCTGGAAGGGCGGTTCCCGCCGCAGCTCGAAGCGTCCATCCGACTGCATCGACACATCGACAGTTTCACCGACGCCCACCCTGTGGTGCTCGCTTCCCTGGCGCGCTTTGCGCGGGTGCGGCGGCGGTTTGCGGGGATCGCTCTGGACGTCTTTTTCGACCACTGCCTGGCGCGGCACTGGCCCGAGTATGGGCGCCAGCCGCTGCGTCAGTTCACCCAGGCGTTCTATCAGGTGCTGTTAGCCGAGCCCGCCCTGCCGGGCCGGTTGGCCCACATCGCGCCGTCCATGGCGCAGTCTGATTGGCTGGGCTCGTATGCTGACTTTGCCACGCTGGAGCAGGTGTTTGCCGGGATCGCCCGGCGCTTGTCGCGGCCTGAAGGCCTGGTAGGGGTCATGGACGAGCTTGATCGCCTGTACGTGCCGTTGCTCGATGATTTCCGCGAATTCTACCCGCTGGTACAAGCGTTCGCTGCCAGTCATCGGGCACAGGCCAGCCCGTGCGTTGATTGACGGATCTGCTGCATTCAGGCAGCAGTCGCACACTGCCTGCGAAGTGCCGGTGGCTCTGGTTTGCCGTAGAGCGCCTGATGGATCGAACGCTGGGCCTGGAGCCCCAGCAGCGTGCGGCCCTTGCCATGACTTGCCAGTGGCTCGAGCAGGTGAATCCGCACTCGACCGCGAGGTTGCGCGAGCAACCGCAGCAGGTGTGACAGCAGATCGTCATCTCCCACGAAGGGTGCAAAGGGGTCGATCTGGCCCCGCCGCTGGTATTGGATTGCCACCGGTTGCACGGCGATGCCCTGGTCGATGGCTGCCGCCAGCAGGCGCCCATGGAACGTCCCGAGCTGGTGCCCGTCGGTGGTAGTGCCTTCGGGAAACAGCAACAGGGGGTGACCTGTGACCAACCGCTGACCGATGTGCACGCGCAGCTGCTGGCCATCGCTGGCACCGCGCTTGATGAACAAGGTGCCTGCCTGCTCGGCTAACCACCCGGCAAGCGGCCAGTGCCGGACCTCGGCCTTGGACAGAAATGACACAGGGGCCAGCATGCCCAACAGGGGAATGTCGGTCCAGGACACATGGTTGCTGACCCACAGCATGGGGCTGCTCGGCAGCTTCCCCGTCACGCAGACGTCGAACGGCAGTGCTGCCACCAAGCGCCGCATGAACAGCCGTGTCCAGCGTTGCCGGCGCGCGAGCGACGCTTTGATGCCAAGGTGCCGCCCGATGACGAGCAGGCTGGCCATCAGCAGCCCCAGCGCCACCACCAGCAGCACGTGAGCCAGGCGCCCCACCTGCCGCAGACGGCCCCTCACACAGCGGCCTTGAAGTGACGGGCGTAGCGCGGGCACAGCGCCTCGCGCTTGAGCAGGATGAACACATCGGCGACCTGGAAGTCTTCATCCCAGCACGGTTCGCCACAGACCTTGGCGCCCAGGCGCATGTAGGCCTTGAGCAAGGCCGGCATCTGGGCGCCCACGTTATCCGGCAACGTCAGCGGTGGCAGCGGTTTGCGGGGTTCGGCACGCAGGTCCTGGGTGCACAGGTGGCGTTCGCGCAGGCGCTGCATGACCGCATGCGCCTGCACCCCGCCGTCCTGCATCGAGATGCTGGCGCAACCCATCAGGTAGCGATAACCGCCTTCGTTGAGTACTTCGGCCAGCTCACTCCAGAGCGTAGCAATGGTGCCGCCGTTGCGGTACGGCGCGGCCACGCAGGTGCGGCCCACTTCCAGGATAGGGCCCTGAAGTTGCAGCAGCCCCTGCAGGCGGAACCCTTCCTCGCTGTAGAAGCGACCCAGGCTGCTGGCCGCCTCGTGGTCGAGCAGGCGGGTGGTGGCCACCAGTCGTCCAGTGGTGACATCGCGTACGCCGATATGGCGGCAGTGCGCGTCAAATTCGTCCTGATCCAGGCCGTGCTCAGCGCCCTTGAACCTTGCCTCGAACGCTTCGCTGAAGACCTGATAGCGCAGGGCCTGGGCCTCCTGCAACGCGGCGTGACCCATCAGGCGCTCGGCGTGCAGGCGGTGTCCGGCGCAGGTGTCGGCAACATGAGCGATTCGCGTCATTACGAGTCTCCATAAAACCAGCCATGCAAAGGTGGCCGGTAGGCGTTTATGTGCACGTTCAGGCTAGAAACATGGGATGTCACGGCGATGAAGGTTCGATGATGCTTGCATGAACCGCCCGTTGGGCGTGGCGGCGAACGTGCTGGCGCTTGCTGTGCCAAAGACCTGCGCGGTAAGGTGAGCCGCCTGCATTTTCGAGACCCCTCATGCTGAAGTCACTCCGCCTATGGCCCGCACTGCTGCTTGCGTTGTGCCTGCCCGCACACGCCAATTGGCACCTTGATGGCGAGTCGTCTCGCCTGTCGTTCATCACCGGTACCAATGGCGAAGCGGCGCAGGTGCACCGCTTCCTGGTGCTGCATGGCACGGTGGACCGCAAAGGCGCCGCGAGCCTTCGTATCGAGATGGATTCGGTCAGCAGTGGCGTGCCGCTGCGTGATGAACGCATGCGTGACGCGTTGTTCGACGTCGCGCGGTTTGCCGAAGCGACCGTGCAGGCACAACTGGATCTGCGCCCGATCAACGACTTGGCCAACGGGGCGCAGATCGAACTGCGCCTGCCGCTGACGGTAACGTTGCACGGCCAGTCCCATCGTTACGAGGCCTTGCTGCTGGCCACTCGCCTGGACGAGCGGCGGTTTCAGGTCGTGACCTTGGAGCCTCTGGTGCTGCGCGCCGAGGATTTCGGCCTGATGCCAGGGCTGCAAGCCCTGCGCAAGTCCGCCAACCTTACGGCCATCAACCCGTCCGTACCGGTCAATGCGGTACTGATCTTCACTGCGCGCTGACATGCCGGGCCCGGTCTTCCCCTGGCGGGATGGCAACCAGTTCGAGCTGCTGATCGATGGGCCACACTTCTTTCCCCGCATGCTGTCGGCCATCGAGCATGCCCAGACGCAGGTAGACCTGGAGCTGTACCTGGTCGAGTCCGGGGCCTGCGCCGAGGCTGTGGTCCAGGCGCTGGAACAGACGGCCCGCCGCGGGGTGCGGGTGCGCTGCCTGTTCGATTATTACGGGTCGCTGGCCTTGAGCGCCAAGCTGCGGCAACGTCTGGTGGATGCCGGCGTGTACCTGCGCTGGTACAACCGGCTGCACTGGAAACGCGGGCTGCGCAACCTGTACCGCGACCATCGCAAGTTACTGGTGGTCGACGAGCAGTGGGCGGTGGTCGGCGGTACCGGGGTGACCGACGAGTTCTGGCAACCGGGCCAGCCCAGCAGCGAATGGCATGAGGTGATGGTGCTGATGCAAGGCCCGGTGGTGAGCGACTGGCAATTGCTGTTCGATCGCCAGTGGCAGGCCAACCATCGCCGCACGGCCTGGCGCCCTGCCGAGGGCTTCGGCCTGCCGCGCCTGCCCAAGGTGCCTGCGCAAGGGCAGGGCATGGGCCGGGTGGCGTACGCCGACGCCCGTCAGCATCAGGACATCCTGCATGCATTGGTGCGTGCCCTCAACAGCGGCAAGCAGCGCATTTGGCTGGCCACGCCTTATTTTCTGCCGACCTGGAGCGTACGCCGCTCGCTGCGCCGCGCAGCGGGCAAGGGCGTCGATGTGCGGTTGCTGCTCACCGGCCCGCGCACCGACCACCCTTCGGTACGGTATGCCGGCCACCGGTACTATCCACGCCTGCTGCGCGCCGGAGTGCGAATTTTCGAGTATCAGCCGTGCTTCCTGCACCTGAAGATGGTGGTGGTGGACGATTGGGTCAGCGTCGGCTCCTGCAACTTCGACCATTGGAACCTGCGCTTCAATCTGGAGGCCAATATAGAAGCGTTGGACCTGCCGCTGACGACCGCAGTGGTCGCCAGTTTCGAGCGCGATTTCGCCCTGAGCGAGGAAGTCGACCTCGCGCACTGGAATGCCAGGCCGTTCTGGCGCCGGGTCAAACAGCGCATCTGGGGATGGCTGGACCGGTTGGTGGCCAACGTGCTCGACCGGCGCGACTGAGCGCAGCTATCGTGCAATGACGGTTCACAGGCAATCGATGGAGTGGATGCGATGACGGCTAAGAAGATACTCATGCTGGTGGGCGATTACGTCGAAGACTACGAGGTCATGGTGCCCTTCCAGGCGCTGAGTATGGTCGGGCATACCGTGCACGCCGTGTGCCCGGAAAAGGTAGCGGGCCAGACCGTGCGCACGGCTATTCAAGACTTCGAAGGCGACCAGACCTACAGCGAAAAGCCAGGGCACCAGTTTGCCCTGAATCAGGATTTCGTCAGGGCCCGTGCCGAAAGTTACGATGCCCTGGTGATCCCGGGCGGGCGGGCGCCTGAGTACCTGCGCCTGAACGAGAAAGTGCTCGACCTGGTGCGAGCGTTCGACCAAGCAGGCAAGCCCATCGCCGCCGTGTGCCACGGCGCCCAGTTGCTGGCCGCCGCCGGTGTGCTCAAAGGCCGGGAGTGCAGTGCGTACCCGGCCTGCGCTCCGGAGGTGCGCCTGGCAGGCGGCACCTATATCGACATTGCGGTGGACCAGGCCCATGTGGACGGCAACCTGGTCACCGCGCCCGCCTGGCCGGCACACCCTGCGTGGCTGGCGGCGTTTCTGAAGGTGTTGGGCACCCGTATCCTCTGACCCAACAGGCCGACCGGCCCGTGGGTCAGCCGACTTGCTCGACCCAGTCGTTGAGGTTGTAATAGTTGGTCACGCGGGCGATCTTGCCGCAGTGGATATAGAAGAACGCGCCGGCCGGCAGGACATAGGTCTGGCCGGTGGCCGCAGGCAGGCCTTCGTCATCGGCCACGTACTGGCCGTGCACGGTGAATTCCGCCGCTGCGCGGCTGCCATCGGCATTTTGCATCACCACGATGTCGGCAAGGCGCTCGCGGTAACACCGGTTCATCTTGTCCATGAAGGCGGCGAACCTGGCCTTGCCCATCTGCCGCTCACCCTGGTTGATGTCGTGAATTACATCCTCGCTGAGCAGGGCCAGAAACCCTGGCATGTCGCCTGCGTTGAAGGCAGCGTAGTAAGCGTTTACCAATTCGGTAGCGGTCATGGAACATTACCTGTCGTGTAGGGAAAAGGCGTGTCGTTGGCCTGGATGATAGGGTTTCCCCTCAAGCCCGGCTTAGCCGAGCGCGTCATCCACATCGACAAAACGACCGCCAAGCATGCAAATACGCCTACTGCACGGCGCCGCCATCGCGCCTTATATCGATGACCTCGCTCGTCTGCGCCTGACCGTGTTCCGCGAGTTCCCCTACCTCTACGACGGTTCGCCCGAGTACGAAGCCGACTACCTGGCCACCTATGCCCGTTCCGGTCGCAGCCTGGTGGTGCTGGCCGTGGATGAGGACAAGGTGGTGGGCGCGTCGACGGGCCTGCCCCTGGTCGACGTCGCGCCCGAGTTTCAGGAGCCGTTCGTGGCCCAGGGTCGCGACCCGGCCAGCGTCTACTATTTCGGCGAGTCCGTGGTTCTGCCGCAATACCGAGGGCAGGGGCTTGGGGTACGCTTTTTCATCGAACGCGAATCCTACGCCCATAAACTGGCCGAGTTCGATTACTGCGCGTTCTGCGCCGTGGAGCGGCCCGGTGTACATCCGCGCCGCCCAACCGATTACAAGCCCTTGCATGGGTTCTGGCGCAACCGTGGTTTTCTGCATGACCCGTCCCTGCGTACCCGGTATGCCTGGCGCGACCTGGACGAGCAGGAAAGCTCGGACAAACTCATGTCGTTCTGGCTCAAGGAGCTGCCCTTTTGATCCGTGTCGCGGCCTGCCAGTATGCCATTGAGCTGCACGAAACCTGGGAGGCCTATGCCGACCACCTGCAAGGTTTGTGTGCAGAGGCGGTGGAGGCTGGCGCGCGTCTGTTGCTGCTGCCCGAGTATGCAGGGCTGGTACTCAGTGGGCAGCTGACACCCGAGCAGCGGGGGGACCTGAACGCTTCCATTGCAGGCATCCAGCCGTTGATCGAGCCGTGGAAGGCCTTGTGTGCGGGCCTGGCCAGGCGTTGGGGCATCTACCTGCAACCAGGCACGCTGCCGGTACTGGACAGCGACGGCGCCTACCGCAACCGCGCCTGGCTGTTTGGCCCCAAGGGTGTGCTAGGGCATCAGGACAAGCTGATGATGACCCGCTTCGAGCGGGAACAGTGGGGCATTGCCGCAGGCCAAGGGCTGACGGTCTTCGACACCGATCTGGGCCGTCTTGGCATCCTGGTCTGTTACGACAATGAGTTCCCGCTCTTGGCCCGTCGGTTGGCAGAACGTGGCGCCGACCTGATCCTGGCGCCGAGCTGCACCGACACCGAGGCCGGCTATCACCGTGTACGGATCGGGGCTCAAGCACGCGCGTTGGAGAACCAGCTGGCCGTGTTGCAGAGCCCGACCGTGGGGCTGGCCCCTTGGTCGCCGGCACTGGACGAGAACCTGGGCCGGGCAGGGCTGTTCGTGCCGCCTGATCGTGGCATGCCGGGGGATGGGGTGATGGCATTGAGCGAATCGCTCGACCCGCAGCGCAGCCGTTGGCTGATGTGTGACCTGGATCTGGAGGCCGTGCGCCGGGTCAGGCAGCAGGGGCAGGTATTCACACGCAGGGACTGGCCCGAACAATTCGAACGTCTTTGAACGCAACAGCGGCGGGCCCTGGCATCAAGGTCCGCCGCTGCAGGTTGGCTGCGCATTGACTGCGCACGCGAGCGGCCGGTGACAGCGCCGTCGCTGTTGCCTTGGGTTACTTCACTTCGACGGCCAGGCTCTGGGCGATCTTGTTCTGCCACAAGGCGGGGCCTGTGATGTGCACCGACTCACCGTTGCTGTCCACGGCCACGGTCACTGGCATGTCCTTGACCTCGAACTCGTAGATGGCCTCCATGCCCAGCTCGGCAAAGGCCAGGACCTTGGACTTGCGGATGGCTTGCGCGACCAGATAGGCGGCGCCACCTACGGCCATCAGGTAAACGGCCTTGTTGTCCTTGATCGCTTCGATGGCGGTCGGGCCGCGCTCGGACTTGCCGATCATGCCCAGCAGACCGGTCTGCTCCAGGATCTGGCGGGTGAACTTGTCCATGCGCGTGGCGGTGGTGGGGCCAGCAGGGCCGACCACTTCGTCGCCTACCGGGTCGACCGGGCCAACGTAGTAGATGAAGCGGCCCTTGAGATCCACCGGCAGTGCTTCGCCGCGGTTGAGCATTTCGACCATACGCTTGTGGGCGGCATCCCGGCCGGTCAGCATCTTGCCGTTGAGCAGGATGGTTTCACCCGGTTTCCAGCTGGCCACTTCTTCGGGCGTGATGCTGTCCAGGTTGACACGTCGGGCGCTTGGGCCGGCTTCCCAGACGATCTCGGGATAGGCGTCCAGCGACGGCGCTTCCAGCTGCGCCGGGCCCGTGCCGTCGAGCACGAAGTGGGCGTGGCGAGTGGCCGCGCAGTTTGGGATCATGCACACCGGCAGCGAGGCGGCGTGGGTCGGGTAGTCCATGATCTTGACGTCGAGCACGGTGGTCAGGCCACCGAGGCCCTGGGCGCCGATGCCCAGCTGGTTGACCTTCTCGAACAGCTCCAGACGGATTTCTTCCAGGCGGTTCTGCGGGCCGCGTGCCTTGAGCTCATGGATGTCGATGGACTCCATGAGCACTTCCTTGGCCATGACCGCGGCTTTTTCGGCGGTGCCGCCGATGCCGATGCCCAGCATGCCAGGCGGGCACCAGCCAGCGCCCATGGTCGGAACGGTCTTGAGCACCCAGTCGACGATGGAGTCGGACGGGTTGAGCATGGCCATCTTGGACTTGTTTTCCGAACCGCCGCCCTTGGCTGCAACATCGACCTCGACCTTGTCGCCGGGGACGATGGAGTAGTGGATGACGGCCGGGGTGTTGTCCTTGGTGTTCTTGCGGGCGCCGGCCGGGTCGGCCAGGATCGATGCGCGCAGGACGTTTTCAGGCAGATTGTAGGCGCGGCGCACACCCTCGTTGATCATGTCGTCCACGCTCAAGGTGGCGCCGTCCCAGCGCACATCCATACCCACGCGCACGAACACGGTGACGATGCCGGTGTCCTGGCAGATAGGCCGGTGACCGGTGGCACACATGCGCGAGTTGATCAGGATCTGGGCGATGGAGTCGCGCGCAGCCGGCGACTCTTCGCGCAGGTAGGCCTCGTGCATGGCCTGGATGAAATCGACGGGGTGGTAGTACGAGATGAATTGCAGGGCGTCGGCAACGCTCTGAATCAGGTCGTCTTGCTTGATCACGGTCATGCAGCGCGCTCCTCTTAAAGACGGGAACATTCAGTGAGACGTTCGACGGAGCCGACCAGCCTGTCGAAACGCCTTGCAAAGGCGCGCCGACAGCCTGCCGACGCAAAAAAGGCGCGGCAGTATAGCGCGCCTGCCCCGGTGAAACACCTGCGAGTGGTCAGGACCATGGTCTGGCCGGTGGCCGGCATCCTTTTTGCTGCTCGGCACAGTACAGGGCATTAGAATCGACGGGCACGCGGTCGCGTCCATCGGCACAAGGGGTTTGAAGAGGTGAGTGAACATGCCCGAACTTAGCGTGGGCACGCGTTGTTGGACAGTGCCGACTGGCGCCAACTTGCTCGATGCCTTGAACGAGGCAGGGCTTGATGTGCCCTACAGCTGCCGTGCAGGGCGCTGCCATGCGTGCCTGGTACGGTGCGAGCACGGGTTGCCCCTCGATGCCCTGCCAGAAGCCCTGGCGTTGGACAGGCATGCCGTGGGCTGGCGCCTGGCCTGCCAGTGCCGCGTGGTAGAAGACTTGCGCGTGGACGTGTTCGATCCCTTGCGCGACGGCGTAGGCGGCGTTGTCAGCGAACTGGACTGGTTCGGTGATGTGTTGCGGTTGCGCCTGCGGACCGAGCGCAGCGTCCGCTACCAGCCAGGCCAACACGCGGTGCTCTGGTTGGGTGGGGTGGCGCGGCCTTATTCACTGGCCAGCCTGCCGGGTGAGGATGATTGCCTGGAGTTTCATATCGATTGCCATCGTCCCGGTGCTTTCTGTGACCAGGCACGGGCGCTGGGGGTGGGCGATGCGTTGCGCCTTGGCGAAGTCAGGGGTGGGGCATTGCATTACGACCTTGACTGGCAGGACCGGCCGTTATGGCTACTGGCTGCCGGTACCGGGCTTGCACCGCTATGGGGCATCGTGCGCGAAGCGTTGCGTCAAGGGCATCGGGGGGAGATCCGGTTGCTGCACGTGGCCCGCGACCGCGCAGGGCACTACCTGGCAGCACCGTTGCAGCAGTTGCCAGGTGTGAGCGTGGAACTGGTGGTGACAGCGCAGCTGGAGGAAACACTGGCGGCGCTGCGGCCTTCATCGAGACAGACCTTGGCCCTGCTGTGCGGCGCGCCCGCCAGCGTCGAACGGTTTGCCCGAAGGCTGTTCATCGCCGGCGTGCCGAGGGGGCAGGTGTTCGCAGACAGCTTTGTCGAGCACGTCTGAGCCGACGTGTCTGCAGTGCCTGCACAGGGCCGCTTGCTCACGGGGGAACGCGCGCGAAGCGACCCTGGCTCGTCAGCCGATCAGCCGACCAGCGGATCACCGACATGCAGGATCTTCATGCCGTTGGTCCCGCCGATGGTGTGGTAGCTGTCGCCCTTGGTGAGGATCACCCAGTCACCTTGCTCGACCAGCCCACGCTTGAGCAGCTCGTCCACGGCGGCCTGGCTGACCTTGTCGGCCGGCAGCGATGCCGGGTCGAAATCGATCGGGTACACACCCCGGAACATCGAGGCACGGGCCTGGGTAGCGCGGTGCGGAGACAGGGCGAAGATCGGTACGTGCGAGCGCAGGCGCGACATGATCAGCGGGGTATAACCGCTCTCGGTCAGGGCGATGATCGCCTTCACGCCTGGGAAGTGGTTAGCCGTGTACATGGCTGCCAGGGCGATGCTTTCGTCGCAGCGCTCGAACGTGGTGTGCAGGCGGTGGCTGGAGCGCTGGCTAGTTGGGTGTTTCTCGGCACCCAGGCAGATGCGCGCCATGGCCTGGACGGCTTCGATCGGGTATGAACCGGCGGCGCTTTCGGCCGACAGCATCACGGCGTCGGTGTTGTCGAGCACGGCGTTGGCCACGTCGGACACTTCGGCACGGGTCGGCATCGGGTTCTGGATCATCGATTCCATCATCTGGGTCGCGACGATCACTGCCTTGTTGTTGCGGCGGGCGTGCTGGATGATCTTTTTCTGAATGGCGATCAGCTCGGCGTCGCCGATTTCCACGCCCAGGTCACCACGGGCAACCATGACGGCGTCGGAGGCTGCGATGAGCTTGTCGAGGGTTTCGTCGTCAGCAACCGCTTCGGCGCGTTCGATCTTGGCCACCAGCCAGGCGCTGCCACCAGACTCGTCACGCAGCTTGCGGGCGTATTCCATGTCGCTGGCGTCACGCGGGAAGGACACGGCCAGGTAGTCCAGGTCCATCTCGGCAGCCAGCTTGATGTCGGCCTTGTCCTTCTCGGTCAGGGCCGGTGCAGTCAGGCCGCCACCTTTGCGGTTGATGCCCTTGTGGTCCGACAGCGGTCCACCGATGATCACCACGCAGTGCAGGGCGTCGGCGGTCGCGGTTTCGACGCGCATGACCACGCGGCCATCGTCGAGCAGCAGTTCGTCGCCAACGCCACAGTCCTTGACCAGGTCGGGGTAGTCGATACCGACGATGTCCTGGTTGCCTTCGGTCAGCGGATGAGCGGTCGAGAAGGTGAAGGTGTCACCGACTTTCAGTTCGATGCGCTTGTTGGCGAACTTGGCGATGCGGATCTTCGGACCCTGCAGGTCGCCGAGCAAGGCCACGTGACGGCCATTCTTGGCAGCGATTTCACGGATCAGGCGGGCGCGTGCCTTGTGCTCGTCCGGAGTGCCATGAGAGAAGTTCAGGCGAGCCACGTCCAGGCCGGCGAGGATCAACTGTTCGATCACTTCCGGCGAATTGCTGGCGGGGCCAAGGGTGGCGACGATTTTGGTACGGCGGATGGTCATGCACAGACTCCTATAGTGAAGCGCAGCGAGAGGCTACTCCTGAATCGGGCTGTAGTCATCGTTAGGTTGCACTACCTGGCTTTGGAAAACTGTGCAGGTGACAGTCGCGCGCATTTGCTGGCTGGCGTGGTCGGGCCACTGCACGCGATACGTGCCGACCGTTGAAGAATCCGATGGGCCGGCCGATACGCTCTTCAGCAAAGGAGACTCCCATGCGCATGCTGATCGTTTTAGCCCTCGCGGCCAGTGCCGTCGGGTGTACCCGCTGGTCCATGGACCACCATCTCAACAATGCCTACCGCGCTTATGATCGCGGTGATTGCCAGCGGGTAATGTTGGAGCTGTCCCAGGTCGACCGCACCAGCCGCGCCCGGCCTTTCATCCACCCGGAAGTGGCGTTGCTGCGCGGGCAGTGCCTGGAGCGGCAAGCGTTGTACGTGGATGCCGCACAGACCTACCAGTACCTGATCCAGCGCTATCCGGGCAATGAATATGCCTACCGTGCCCAGGCGCGTCTGCAAACATTGGAGAAGCTGGGTCATTACCGGGGTGGCGAGCCGGCCGTGACCAGGCCAGCGCCGAGCGTACCTTGGCGCTAATGCCAAGGTGTGCTGTATTGACGGGGAGATTTGTCGCAGCGTGCGCTAACCTGTAACTCAACTGATACAACAACCGCCAGTACCAGGCGTTCCTGGCATCGCGGACGGACTGACCTTGACGCTATTCAATAAACGACATATCGACCGCCACCAGTTGCCTTTTGTCCTGAAGGTATTCAATCGCTTCAATGGGCAGGAGATGGGCCAGCTGGGCAATGCCTCTGAAAACGGCATGATGCTGATCAGCGAGCTGCCGGTCATGGTGGGCCCCGATTACGAATTGCAGTTGCGCCTGCCGTTGACGGGGGGTGGGCATCAGTTCGTCAACCTTACGGCCAGTTGTCTGTGGTGCCGCGAGGACCAGACGCCTGGGTACTACGATTCGGGCTTCATGTTGTTGCAGGCGCCTCGCGAATACGACGACTTTGTGCGCTCCTTGCAGGAGTACTTCAGTTTTCGCGCCTCCTCTACCTCGGTTTGACAGGTCGGTATTGCCGATTGCTGACGCCCGTCCATGAGATCGGTCCGGGTCAGTAGGGGCTGTGTAGCACGGCCTACTGGCCCCAAGTCGCTTCATTGGCCCGACGTCAGGCCCGGCTCAACGCGTTAGAATCAGGGCGAACCTGCAACAGGACGGCCCTGTGACTTCAAGCATTTTCTGGCATGACTACGAAACCACCGGCATCAACCCGCGCTGCGACCGGCCCGTGCAGATGGCAGGGGTGCGTACTGACCTCGACCTGAATGAAATCGCCGAACCGATCAACCTCTATTGCCGCTTGTCGGATGACATATTGCCGCATCCTGCTGCCTGCCTGGTGACGGGCGTCACGCCGCAACAGTTGGCCGAAAAAGGACTCGGCGAGGCCGAGTTCATGGCGCGCGTGCATGCCGAACTGGCGCAACCCGGTACCTGCGGTGCCGGCTACAACACGCTGCGTTTCGACGACGAAGTCACGCGCTACAGCCTATACCGCAACTTCTTCGACCCTTACGCACGCGAGTGGCAGGGCGGTAACAGTCGCTGGGACCTGATCGATATCGTCAGGACCGCGTTCGCGTTGCGTCCCGATGGCATTCAATGGCCCCAGCAGGAAGGGCGCATCAGTCTGCGCCTTGAGTTGTTGAGCAAGGCCAACGGCCTCGAACATGGCCACGCACACGAGGCACTCTCCGATGTTCGGGCGACCATTGCCCTTGCCCGGCTGATACGCGAGAAGCAGCCAAAGTTGTACGACTGGTTGTTTCAGCTTCGCAGCAAGCACAAGGTCATGGAGCAGATACGGCTGCTGCAGCCGATGGTGCATATTTCTGGACGTTTCAGTGCTGCGCGTCATTACTTGGGCGTCGTGTTGCCTTTGGCCTGGCACCCTAAAAACCGCAATGCATTGATTGTTTGCGATCTGCATCAGCAAACCCTGCCGCTGATTGAAGAGCGCGCCGAAACTTTGCGCCAGCGGCTCTATACCCGTCGAGAAGCCCTTGGCGAAGGCGAGCTCCCTGTACCGCTCAAACTCATCCAGATCAACCGCTGCCCGGTGGTGGCGCCCCTTTCTGTATTACGACCGGCTGATCAAGCGCGTCTGGGGATTGACCTGGACGCATTACAACGACGCGCCGAGGCATTGGTCCGTCAACAGGATCAATGGCAGGAAAAACTGGCACCTATTTATACGCAAGACGGTTTTGCGGCCAGTGACGATCCTGAACAGCAATTGTATGAGCGGTTTCTCGGCGAGCGTGACCGGCGGTTATGCGATCAAGTGCGTTCGCTGTCGCCCGCCCAGTTGGGCGCCGGGCAGTGGATGTTCGATGATCCACGCTTGGCCGAATTGCTCTTTCGTTACCGTGCACGTAACTTTCCCGACACCTTGAACGATGAAGACAGGGCGCGATGGCAGGATTTTTGTAGGCAACGTCTGACTGACCCCCGCTGGGGTGCGCCCAATACCCTGGGTGATTTCGCCCAGGCCCTGGCCGCAGCCTGGCCTGGCGCGGGTGAAGCAGGACAGCAAGTGCTGACAGCCTGGCAACTGCATGCCAACGCGTTGCAAACGAGGTTTGCCGTCAATTGAAAGCCCATAAAAAAACGCCGGTTATTAACCGGCGTTTTTTACGTATATCAAATAGCGAGCAATGGACAATCAGTCCAGCAGGGTTGCCCAGCTTTCTACCTCGTCACCGCCCCATTGAGCTTTCCACTCTTTCAGGGTTTTGTGGTTGCCACCTTTGGTTTCGATGACTTCACCGTTGTGCGGGTTTTTGTATTGCTTGACCTTGCGCGCGCGTTTGGTGCCAGTGGTTTTCACGGCGCCACGCGGCAGTTTGCTCATCTTGGCATCAGGGTCGAGCAGGGCAATGATGTCACGCAGCGACTTGGAATATTCGCCCATCAGGGTGCGCAGTTTGCCTTCGAACTCCAGTTCTTTTTTCAGCTTGTCATCCTGAGACAGGTTGGCCAGGCGGGCCTGAAGTTCCTTGATGGCTTCTTCGGTAGCACGGTACTCGTTGATCAGGGACATGGAGTGTTCCTTAATGCGTGTTCGGAAATGTGTGGAGCAATAGTAAACAGGCAATTCTCGCAAGTAAACATATGATTGATGTATTAACAGTTGATTAGCTGTGACAGTAATTCTCCACGTGAACAAAAATTTACATAGGTTGCCGTTTCGTCCATAAACCTTGTCGGAAGATTCCCGCCTGATAGGCACAGCGACCCTATGCAGCACGTCGCAATCATTACTGCGTTTTTCTCAGCGTGCCGCTAGAATAAGCGCCTTTGCGAGTTCTGGAGTCTTATTCATGCGCACCTACCGTCTGGTGATCGCTTGCCCCGACCGTGTCGGCATCGTGGCGAAAGTCAGTAATTTCCTGGCCTTGTACAACGGCTGGATCACCGAAGCCAGCCATCACTCCGACGAGCAGACTGGCTGGTTCTTCATGCGTCATGAAATTCGCGCCGAGTCGCTGCCCTTCGGTATCGAGGCGTTCCGCGAAGCGTTCGCGCCCATCGCCGAAGAGTTCTCCATGACCTGGCGCGTGACCGATTCTGCCCAGAAAAAGCGCGTCGTGCTGATGGCCAGCCGCGAATCCCACTGCCTGGCCGACCTGCTGCACCGCTGGCACAGCGATGAGCTCGATTGCGACATTCCCTGCGTCATTTCCAACCACGACGACCTGCGCAGCATGGTCGAGTGGCACGGTATTCCGTTCTTCCACGTTCCAGTAGACCCCAAGGATAAAGCCCCGGCGTTTGCCGAGGTGTCACGCCTGGTGCAGGAACACGCAGCCGATGTGGTCGTGCTGGCGCGGTACATGCAAATTCTGCCGCCGCAACTCTGCCAGGACTATGCTGAGAAGGTCATCAACATCCACCATAGCTTCCTGCCATCGTTCGTCGGCGCCAAGCCGTACCATCAGGCGGCGCTGCGTGGCGTGAAGCTGATCGGTGCGACCTGCCACTACGTGACCGAAGAGCTGGACGCCGGCCCCATCATCGAGCAGGACGTGGTGCGGGTTACCCATGCCGACAGCATCGAGGACATGGTCCGCTTCGGGCGCGACGTGGAGAAAATGGTGCTGGCCCGCGGCCTGCGCTATCACCTGGAAGACCGGGTTCTGGTGCACGGCAACAAGACAGTGGTGTTCGACTGATAGCAGGGCTGCTATCAAGCCTCTTGAGCAACGTGAGGATCGACCAATGGGACGGCGCGGTACGCCTACAGCCTCTCCACCCCCTGTAGTGGGCCAGGGTTGCCTGGCCCGCTACGATCCAGACGCGTTGCAGGACACCGACGGCACCGACTTCCCCGGTGCCGCTGCGCTTTGGCAAGCGCTCAACCCACCTGACGCCGCCAGCGCTCCAGCAGCGGACGTGCCAGCAGGCACACGAACACAGGCCCTCCGGCGAGCAGATACAGGTAGTAAGTGATTGCGCGCCAGATCAGGATCGCCGCTGCCGCCGTCGAGCTGCCCACCATGGGTGTCAGCAGGCTGGCCGAGGTCAGCTCGGCAGCGCCTGCGCCGCCGGGCATCATGCTGAACTGACCGGCGCTGAGCGAGAGCATCTGGACCAGGAAACTGGGGATCCAGGCCAGCTCCACGCCCAGGCCCTTGACCACTAGGTACAGCACGCTAAAGCGCAGCCCCCAGTGGACGCACGTCAGGCTGAACACCAGAAACAGGGTGCGCTTGGGTAGCTGCCAGGTTTGCGCCAGTGCCTGCACGAAACGAAGCAGCTTACGGGCCCAGCGCCGTTTGCGCGGTGCGCTGGTACCCAGGCGCTGCAGCAGCCTGCCATTCAGCCGCATCACCTTGCGCCGGTAGCGCAGCAACGCCACCACGCCTGCCAGCGCCGCGCACAGCAGTGCCGCACTGCCCAGCAACATGCTTTCCTGGCTGCGCCCCAGGCTGTGAAACAACGCATAGCCGGCGATCGCCAGCATGGCGCAGAAGAAAAACACCAAGTCATTGAGCTGATCCATCGCGAACACCGCGCCGCTGCGGGCTGCGCTGATGCCCTCGCGGGCCAGCAAGGCCATCAGGGTCAGGGGACCGCCGCCACCACCTGGAGTGGTACAGATGGCGAATTCGGTGGCCATGACCACACCCAAGGTGCGCACCCGCGACACGCGCACTGCCTGATCGCCTAGCAGCAGGCGCATCCGGCAGGCGTTGATCACCCAGCACAGCAGAATCATGCCCACCAGCGTCATCAACAGCTGCGGGTCGAAGCGGCTCAGCTTGGGCAGCAGTTCGCTGCCGCCCAACAGTGCCGGCACCAACGCTGCGCCCAGCAGCGCCAAGCCCAGCAGCAGCCAGCGGTTCATGCTGCCACCTGCCGCTCCAGCCAGGCTGACTTGGTCAAGGGTTCGCGCCCGTCTTCGATCAGTTTTTCAAGGGTGCGCAGCCAGTAGTCCCGTGAGTATTGATGGCGCATGTCCACCGGGTGCAGCCCCAGGCGCAGGGTGTTAGCACCTTGCCAGCGTCGACATTGCCAGTCGCTGAGCACCCGCGACACACCACGGCGCCAGGCGCTGCGCGCGCTCCAGACCAAACCGGGTGCATCGATGGCGGTAAAGTCCGGCAGGCGATAGAGGTGCTGCGGGGTGCTGGTGTATTTGAGCGGCAGTTGGCGCAGCGCTTGCCGCGTGCCCTGGCTCATCAACCACGCGGGGGCCACGAAGCCTGCTACAGGCCAGCCTTGACGGTCGAACAACGCCAGGCCGTCTTGTAGCCGGGCGATGGCCTGGTGTTCGTCCAGCGCGTAGAACTCGCCTTCATGGGTATAGATCCGCCGCATGAAGTAGTCCACGGGCGTACGCGGCGTGGGGCCCTCATCGGCATGGGCGTAACCGTGCAGGGCCAGCTCGTCACCCGCGGCCAGACGGCGATCGAGCAACTGGCAGAAGCCGGGAGACTGAGTCAGCAGGTTGCGCCGATGAAAGTCGGGCACCACCAGCCAGGTCATGGGCACGTTACCCAATGCATCGACCGCCTGCACGAACGGCTCGTAATCTGGCCACGTCTCTGGGGCCACATCATGCAGCACCAGCATCACGCTACGGGAACGGGTACCGGACTCAAGCATGTGCCCGCACCTGCTGTTGATGGCCAAGTACAGCCTGGTAATGCTCAAGCAGGCCATTGACCACGTTGTCCCATGAGTAATGCTGCTCTACATGTCGCCTGGCCTGTGCACCGAGCTTGCGCGCCCCGGCTTCGAACGCCTCGCGCACCGCCAGGGCCATTGCCCGGGCATCATTGGGTTGGCACAAGCGCCCGCACTGGTCGTTGACGATTTCGCCGAAGGCGCCGGCACGCACTGCAACCACGGGCGTGCCACTGGCCATGGCTTCGAGGATGACCAGGCCGAAGGTTTCCTGGTCGCCGGCATGCACCAACAGGTCGGCGCTGGCCATCAGGCGAGCCACCTGGTCAGGTGGGCAGAACTGGCCGATCACGCTGACGTTGTCGGGCACATTGGCGGGCATGTTGGACCCCACCAGCAGCAGGTGATACCCGCGCCCCAGCTGCCGCATGCAGTCGAGCAGCACGGGCAGGTTCTTCTCCCGAGAGCCTCGGCCTGCATAGATCAGCAGCCGGCAGGTGTCGGCGATGCCCAGTTCGGCCCGCACCTGTGGATCGCGGCGTGCGGGGTTGAAGGTTTCCAGGTCCACGCCCAGCGGCTGCACGTGAACATCACGTACCCCCAGGCGGCGGAGCTTGTCTGCCATGACCTTGCTCGGTGCGAGCACGCGGTCGAAATTGCCATACAACTTGCTGACATAGGCCTCGACGTTGGGCGTGAACCAATTACCCATGCGGTTGCTCACCAACAGCGGCAGGTCGGAGTGATAGAAACCAATGACCGGTACGTCCAGCTGACGGCGCGCTTCAAGCGCCGCCCAGGCGGTCAGGTACGGGTCGCCGACCTCGATCAGGTCTGGCTTTAGCGTGCGCAGCGTGTTGCACCATGGCGCCAGGCGTACCGGAAAGCGGTAGCCTTTGCCAAAGGGCAGGGGTAGTGCAGGCACATGATAGACACCGCCTTCATGCCGAGCGCTGGCGCCGGGGATCAACAGGCTGTGACGGACACCTTGTAGGGCATCCAGGCGGTGGTGTTTGGCATCAAGGTAAGTGCGTACGCCGCCGCTGGCCGGGGCGTAGAACATGGTGATGTCGGCAATGTGCACGATCTGCATCCCTCCGGGATCGTCTTTCGGGTCTGTCATCGCGCGGTAACGAAACCGGCGTTGACATGCCATGAAGTTGACCTTTCAGAAGGATAGTTTGTTCGATCAGCTTGTGCGGTTGATCGCCCGGCAGCCGAGCGCCAGGCAAAGGCGCTCGGCGGGTCGGTGCCGGCTTCAGATACGGAAGGTGCCGACCAGGTGTTTCAGACGGCTGGCCTGCTGTTCCAAATCGGAACAGGCACGCAGCGTCGCCTGCAGGTTTTCGACGCCTTCCTGATTGAGCATGTTGATTTCGTTGATATCCATATTGATGGCTTCGACCACGGCCGTCTGCTCCTCGGTGGCCGTGGCCACGGACTGGTTCATGCCATCGATTTCGCCAATGCGCACGGTGACACTGTCCAGCCGCTCACCGGCCTGGTTGGCGATCTGCACACTGTCCAAGCTGTGGCGCTGGCTCTGGTCCATGGTATCGACCGACTCGCGGGCGCCCACTTGCAGCTCCTCGATCATGCCCTGGACCTGCTGCGCGGATTCCTGGGTGCGATGGGCCAGGTTACGCACTTCGTCGGCCACCACTGCGAAACCACGACCCGCTTCACCGGCACGCGCGGCCTCGATGGCGGCGTTGAGCGCCAGCAGGTTGGTCTGCTGGGAAATGCTGGTGATCACTTCGAGAATCTGGCCGATGTTGACGGTTTTACTGTTGAGCGTCTCGATGTGGGCGCTGGACGTCACGATCAAGTCGGAAAGCCGGTTCATGGCGGCGATGTTGCGATCGACCACTTGCTGGCCTTCTTCAGCCAGACGCCGTGCAGAACTTGCATGCTGAGAAGCCTGCGCCGCATTGCCGGCGATCTCCTGGGCGGCAGCGCCCAGCTCGTTGATGGCGGCCGCCACGCTGTTGGTGCGGTTGGATTGTTCGTCGGAATTGGTCATCGACGAATTGGACGCACTGATCACACGCAACGCGACTTCGTTCACCTGCTCGGTGGCCGAGGACACTTCACGGATCGAGCCGTGGATACGCTCGACGAAGCGGTTGAAGGCGTTGCCCAGGATGCCGAACTCGTCGTGATGGTGGATGCGCAGGCGCTTGGTGAGGTCGCCTTCGCCCTCGGCGATATCCTCCATGGCCCGTGTCATGGTGTGCAGCGGCTGCATCAGCACACGGATCAGCAGCCCCAGCAGGGCGATGATGATCACCACGGCCACCACGGTGGCGATCACGGCGGAGGTGCGGAACGTGCTGAGCATCGCGAAGGCCTTGTCCTTGTCCACCGACAGGCCGATGTACCAGTTGGCCGAAGGCAAGCCGGTCACCGGTGTGAACGTCAGCAGGCGGGCATGGCCGTCACTTTGCACTTCGGTCAGCTCAGGGGTGAGCTTCGGTGTGCGCTCGGGGAACAGGTCTGACAATGATTTCATCACCAGGCCTTGATCCGGGTGGACCAGGATCTTGCCTTGGTCGTTTACCAGGAAGGCATACCCCATGCCGCCGAAGTTCAGCGAGTTGATGATTTGCGCCAGGCCGTCCAGTGCCAGGTCACCACCGACCACTCCCACCGAATCGGCCACCTTGTCGAGGATGCCGATCACCATCTTGTTGGTGGTCATGTCGATGTAGGGTTCGGTCAGCAGGGTGCCGCTGGCACTCATGCCATCCTTGTACCAGGGGCGTGTGCGGGGATCGTACCCGTCAGGCATCTTTGCATCCGGGCGCACGCTGAAGCTGCCATCGACCCTGCCCAGGTAAACGGTAAGGAAACTCGATATCAGCGCCTGCTGGCCCATCAGGGTTTCAGCATTGGCCGGTTGCTGGGCGATATTCTGCGCCAGGTTCTCGACCAGTTTGATACGTCCCTCGAACAAACTGCGGATGTTGGTCGACGTAGAGGCGCCCATCTCAGTCAGGTAGTCCTGAAGGTCCTCGCGAATCGCATTACGCTGCAGGTAATCGTTGTAGAGGGTGAACAGGCTGAATGCGAGGATCACGATCAGTGATGCTGCCAGCAGAATCTTGTGGCTGAAACGAAGGCTTTTGTTCATGAAATCATCGGGTCCGCTAAGGTTTTGTATCAGGCGTTCGCAGCTGTAGGGCCCAGCCAGTGCAACATCCCGAAAAGTCCTTTTTCGGTTGTTCTCTCTGAGTAAGGCGAATATCACCCAGAGGTATCGGCCGAAGTAAGACAAAGCTTGAGCAGAGGATTAAAGAGATGTCGGAATCTTCATTTATCGTTGTAGGATCAAGCCCTGATGGCCAGCCCGTAGGGCAAGCGATGCGGCTTGCCAACCGGCACGGGTTGGTGGCGGGGGCCACCGGTACCGGCAAGACCGTGACCCTGCAACACTTGGCCGAGGCTTTCAGCGATGCCGGCGTGGCGGTGTTCGCGGCCGACGTCAAAGGCGACCTGTGTGGGCTAGGCGCCAAAGGCGCGCCTGAGGGCAAGGTGGCCGAGCGCATCGCAGGGATGCCTTGGTTGCACCACCAGCCACAGGCCTACCCAGTCAGCGTGTGGGACATCGCGGGCCAGTCGGGGCATCCGTTGCGTACCACGATCAGCGAAATGGGGCCTTTGCTGCTAGGCAACTTGCTTGAGCTCACCGATAGCCAACAGGCGGCGCTGTATGCCAGTTTCAAGGTGGCCGATCGCGAAGGCTTGCTGTTGCTGGACCTCAAGGACCTCAAAGCGCTGCTTGGCCACCTGAAGGACAACCCGCAGGTGCTGGGCGAAGACAGTGCGCTGGTTACCGGCGCGTCCGTGCAGGCGTTGCTGCGCCGGCTGGCCACCCTGGAGCAGCAGGGGGCAGAGGCGTTGTTTGGTGAGCCGGCATTGCAGCTCGAAGACATTCTGCGGCCCGACCCGGATGGGCGAGGGCGCATCCATTTGCTCGACGCCAGCCGCCTGGTGCATGAGGCACCCAAGGTCTACGCCACGTTTCTACTGTGGCTGCTGGCCGAACTGTTCGAGCAACTGCCCGAGCGTGGTGATGCCGAAAAACCGGTGCTGGCGCTGTTCTTCGATGAAGCGCACCTGCTGTTCAAGGACACGCCCAAGGCCTTGCAAGACCGCCTGGAGCAGGTGGTGCGGCTGATTCGCTCAAAAGGGGTCGGGGTGTATTTCGTCACCCAGTCCCCAGCCGACCTGCCCGATGCAGTCCTTGCCCAGTTGGGCCTGCGAATCCAGCATGGCTTGCGGGCGTATACGGCCAAGGAGCAGAAGGCGCTACGCGCCGTAGCCGAGGGCTTTCGCCCCAACCCTTCATTCGATGCGTTGTCCTCGCTGACCGAGCTGGGCATCGGCGAGGCACTGGTCGGCACGCTCGAGGACAAGGGAACACCTGCCAGTGTGCAGCGAGTGCTGGTCGCCCCACCGCAATCGCGCATCGGCCCGTTGAGTGAGGCCGAGCGCAGTGCACTGATTGCGCGGTCCCCCTTGGTTGGCCGTTATGACAAACCCATAGACCGGGAGTCGGCTTACGAAAGGCTCAACCAACGCAAGGGCGAAGCGGTGGAGCCCGCGCCGCAACCCAAGGCTGATGACAGCAGTTTCGCTGAAAAGGCGGGCGAATTTCTGCAAGGCGCGGCCGGGCAGGCGATCAAGTCGGCGATGCGTCAGGCTGCCAATCAACTGGGGCGGCAGCTGGTGCGCGGGCTGATGGGCTCGTTGCTGGGCGGGAAAAAGAAGTAGCTGCGCGGTGTGAAACCATCGCCCATAAAAAAGGCGCCCGACGGCGCCTTTTTCTATGGGCTGAGGTCAGCCGATTGCCTTGGACGCCAACCAGAACAGGCCGGCGGCAAGCCCCATCGAGGCGGGCAGGGTCAGCACCCACGCCATCAGGATGGTCTTCACCGTACCGCCCTGCAGGCCGCTTTTGTTGGCGACCATGGTGCCAGCAACGCCGGAAGACAGCACATGCGTGGTTGAAACCGGCAGCGCGAACACGTTGGCCATGCCAATGGCGCAGGCCGCGGTGATCTGCGCCGACATGCCCTGGGCATAGGTCATGCCCTGTTTGCCAATCTTCTCGCCGACGGTCAACACCACGCGGCGCCAGCCAACCATGGTGCCCAGGCCCAGGGCCAGGGCAACGGCCACGATCACCCAGAACGGAGCGTACTCAGTGGTGGCGGTCAGGTCCTTGCGCAGCTTTTCCAGGTCGGACTTTTCACGCGCATCCAGGCCCGGCAACTTGCCAACCTTTTTCGCGGTGTCGTCCAGGCACAGCAGGTAACGGCGTACTTCTACACGCTTGTCCGCGTCCAGGGCCCGGTAGTCGGTCACGCCCTGCAGCGAGGACTGCAGCGCGGCGATGGTCGGCTCGGTCTGCTGGGGATTGCAGCTGAACTGTTCAGGCAGGTCACTGGCCTTGGCCTTGCCCAGCGCCAGGAATTCGCCCAGCGTGGCAGCGTTGCGCTCGTAGAACTGGCTCATGTGCAACGTGGCATCACGGGTGCGTTCGATCTGGTAGGTGGTGCTGTTCAGGTCGAGCACGAACTTGGCCGGTACGATGCCGATCAATACCAGCATGATCAGGCCAATGCCTTTCTGACCGTCATTGGAGCCGTGCACGAAGCTCACGCCCATGGCCGAAATCACCAGCACCAGACGATTCCAGAAAGGCGGGTGCTTCTTGTCGTCCAGTTTGCGGCGTTGCTCAGGCGTCTTGTGCATCTTCGACAGCGGGCGCCACCATTTCAGGCCAAGCAGGACCAGCGCGGCCACGGCAAACCCGGCGATCGGCGAAACCACCAGGGACATGGCGATATCGATGGCTTTCTGCCAATTGACGCCGTCACCCAGCGGAATGTCGTTGATGAGCGCGTTGGCCAGGCCCACGCCCAGGATCGAGCCGATCAGGGTATGCGAACTGGACGCAGGAATACCGAAGTACCAGGTGCCCAGGTTCCAGGTAATGGCTGCGGCCAGCAGCGAGAAGACCATGGCCAGGCCGTGCCCGGTGTTCACATTGATCAGCAGCTCTACCGGAAGCAGGTGCACGATGGCATAAGCCACCCCGACCCCACCCAGCAGAACGCCAAGGAAGTTGAACACGCCGGAGAAGAACACGGCCAGGTGTGGTGGCATGGCTTTGGTGTAGATGACGGTGGCTACCGCGTTGGCGGTGTCATGAAAGCCATTGATGAACTCGAAGGCGAGCACGAAGGTCAAGGCGAGCAGCAAGCTCACCAATACCCAGGCATCCAGTCCGCTGAATAAATCGATCATGAAGGTTGTCTGGCGGTCGTAGGGGGGCCGGATTATGCCAGAAAACGTTGGCAATCGATGCACCCGCGGCAGCCGCTGATCATGTCGCCCAGGTCAGAAATTGCCGTCTGCCACTGCAGGTCGGTCAACATTATCGAAGCCAAATGTGTTCAACGTCAGCGAAAAATCAGCAAAATGCGCGGAAGGTGAGGCGGTTAATCGTTTTAAACGCCCGTATGAAATTTGTGAAATTCCATTACAACCATTGCGCCAGAGCAATTACGCGCTCTGGGCACCCCTAGCGCTTTGACGATTGGGCAAAGGGCTAGGGGTTAGCGCTGCGCAATTCCTTCTCCATGCGTTCCAGCTCCTGGCTGAACGCCTGGTCGCGCATGTTGGCGCGTTTGCGCCAGGGTTTGCGTTCCGGTTCCGGCTGTGCCGCATAGGTGGTCACTTCGCCGCCATATACATCCTTGAAACGCTCAGCCTGGCGCTCGAGTTCTGCGCGCAGTTCTTCTTTTGTCACATGCAGTACCTGAATTGAATTGAAAAGAGGACCGCCCTGTCGGCGTAAACCGTTAGACGATATCGACACTTAACTTGCCGGCGGGACCTGGATCGACGCGTCGTCCAACTAGACGACCGGAGTATATCAACACTCGAATAAGGCCAGTGTGATGGGATTGGCCCGATGGGCAATCAAAGACATGTCGATATTAAGAAAACCACAACGTGTGAAAGTTCGATATCGCACGCGATGCACACCGCAAAAACAAAACGGCCCCACCAATTGGCAGGGCCGTTGCCTGGGACTTCTACGGTGGGTACCTGACCAGTCTCTCCAAAGAAGCCACAAGTGGCACTGGAAAGGTATAAGCAAACGTGTCGCCGGTCAATTGCGATTATCGGCCGGTTGTTCGATAATCGCACAAGTCGGCGATTTTGTTGAGGTGTGCGATGAATGACGATAAAACAGCCCGTGACAGTGCTCTGCCCGAAGCAGCACGCAGTCCGGCACCCGCCCTGGCCCCGCCAATCGTGGCATCGCCGGCCAAACGCATTCAGGCGTTCACCGGCGATCCTGACTTCATGACCTCCCTGGCGCGTGGGCTTGCCGTCATACAGGCATTTCAGGAACGCAAGCGGCACCTGACCATCGCGCAAATCAGCCATCGCACCGAAATACCTCGGGCGGCAGTGCGCCGATGCCTGCATACGCTGATGAAGCTGGGCTACGCGACCACCGACGGGCGTACCTACTCCTTGCTGCCCAAAGTGCTGACGCTCGGCCATGCGTACCTGTCATCGACACCCCTGGCCATTTCCGCGCAGCCTTACCTGGACCGTATCAGCGACCAGTTGCACGAGGCGGCCAACATGGCGACCCTCGAAGGGGACGACATTCTGTACATCGCCCGCTCGGCGACGGTAGAGCGCCTGATCTCGGTAGACCTGTCGGTCGGTGGACGGCTCCCGGCGTATTGCACGTCCATGGGCCGCATCCTCCTGGCGGCCATGGACGACACCAGCTTGCGCGAATACTTCGATCGTGCCGACCTCAAGGCCCGCACCAGCCGTACCCTGCACGACGCCCCGTCGCTGTTCGCCTGCATCGAGCAAGTGCGTAGCCAGGGATGGTGCGTGGTCGACCAGGAACTCGAACAAGGCCTGCGCTCGGTGGCCGTGCCCGTCTACGACGCCTCAGGCCAGGTACTGGCGGCGCTGAACGTCAGTACCCACGTCGGGCGTGTACCGCGCAGTGAACTGGAACAGCGGTTTCTTCCCGTACTACTGGAAGCCAGCCAAGAGCTCAGCCATCAGCTGTTTGGCTAAGCGCGAAGGCTTTAGGATCATTACAGCCTGCTGACAAAGCGTTCGATAATCGCCCAGTTCAGCCTTGAGCTAATTGTGACGGCCCTGCCTTTGTCCCTAACCTGATGCCCACCCGGCGGACAGGTTGCAGTGACCCGATTGTGCCTGTATCGCCGGCGCCCATGGTCACTGCAGGAGACGCAAGATGCGCGAGGTCTATATTTGTGATGCCGTTCGCACGCCCATTGGCCGGTTTGGTGGCGCCCTTGCCAGCATCCGGGCTGACGACTTGGCGGCGGTACCGCTCAAGGCATTGATCGCGCGCAACCCGGGTGTGCACTGGGCGCACCTGGACGAGGTGTTTTTCGGTTGTGCCAATCAGGCGGGCGAAGACAACCGTAACGTGGCACGCATGGCGTTGCTGCTGGCCGGGCTGCCTGAATGCGTGCCGGGTGTCACCCTCAACCGCTTGTGCGCTTCGGGCATGGAGGCCGTCGGCGCGGCGTTCCGCGCCATCGCCTGTGGCGAAATGGAGCTGGCCATCGCGGGCGGCGTGGAGTCGATGTCGCGAGCGCCGTTTGTCATGGGCAAAGCGCAAAGCGCTTATTCACGCACCATGCAACTGGAAGACACCACCATCGGCTGGCGTTTCGTCAACCCGCTCATGAAAGCGCAATACGGCGTGGATGCCATGCCGCAGACGGCGGACAACGTAGCTGACGACCATGGCATCTCCCGCGCCGACCAGGATGCGTTTGCCTTGCGCAGTCAGCACAAGGCCGCAGCGGCGCAAGCTGCCGGGTTTTTCGCCGAGGAAATCGTGCCGGTGTGCGTCGCGCACAAGAAGGGTGAGACCTGGGTAGAGCACGATGAGCACGTGCGACCCGATACCACCCTTGAGGCCTTGGCCAGGCTCAACCCCGTCAATGGCGTGGGCAAAACGGTGACGGCGGGCAATGCATCGGGGGTCAACGATGGCGCGGCAGCGATGATCCTGGCGTCTGCCGAGGCCGTGCACACCCATGGCCTGACCGCTCGCGCCAAGGTACTGGGCATGGCCAGTGCGGGGGTGGCCCCGCGGGTCATGGGCATCGGGCCGGTGCCTGCGGTACGCAAGCTGATCGAGCGACTGGGCATCGACATCAGCGCATTCGATGTCATTGAACTCAACGAGGCCTTCGCCAGCCAGGGGCTGGCCGTTCTTCGCGGGCTAGGGGTGGCGGACGATGCGCCCCAGGTCAACCCCAACGGCGGTGCCATCGCACTGGGCCACCCGCTGGGCATGAGTGGTGCGCGCCTGGTACTGACGGCGCTGCACCACCTTGAGCGCACAGGAGGGCGCAAAGGCTTGGCCACGATGTGCGTAGGTGTCGGTCAAGGGCTGGCGCTGGCCATTGAACGGCTTTGAGGGAGCCTGCGCCCGGGTGCCTCAGAGATGAGGGCAGCCGGCAGCGCCTCGCTGCACTTGATTGCACACCACGCGGAACGACTGTGTAACCAGGTATGTCTAGACTTACCTTGTATTCCTCCAGGAGCACGACTGACATGACCACCCCTCACTACACTGGCGAGGAGCGTAGCAAACGCATCTTCGCCATCGTCGGCGCCTCTTCAGGCAACCTGGTGGAATGGTTCGACTTCTATGTCTACGCCTTCTGCGCCATTTATTTTGCTCCGGCGTTCTTTCCCTCAGATGACCCGACCGTGCAACTGCTCAATACCGCCGGTGTGTTTGCCGCGGGCTTTCTGATGCGGCCTATCGGCGGCTGGATCTTCGGCCGTCTGGCCGACCGCCACGGTCGCAAGAACTCGCTGATGATCTCGGTACTGATGATGTGCTTCGGGTCCTTGGCCATCGCCTGCCTGCCCACTTACGCCAGCATTGGCACATGGGCGCCGGCATTGCTGCTGCTGGCGCGCTTGATTCAGGGCCTGTCGGTGGGGGGTGAATACGGCACCACGGCGACCTACATGAGCGAAGTGGCGCTGCGTGGCCAGCGGGGCTTCTTTGCATCGTTCCAGTACGTGACCCTGATTGGCGGCCAGTTGCTGGCAGTATTGGTGGTGGTGATCCTGCAGCAGTTGCTGACCGAAGACGAGCTGCGCGCCTGGGGCTGGCGAATTCCCTTCGTGGTCGGTGCGATCGCTGCCGTCATCTCCTTGATGCTGCGCCGCTCCCTGCACGAAACCAGCAGCGCAGAAACGCGCCAGGACAAGGACGCCGGCAGTATCCGCGGTTTGTTCGGCAATCACCTGGCGGCCTTCATCACGGTGCTGGGCTACACCGCTGGCGGCTCGCTGATCTTCTACACCTTTACCACCTACATGCAGAAGTACCTGGTCAATACGGCTGGCATGACCGCCAAGCACGCCAGCTACGCAATGACCGGGGCGCTGTTCCTGTTCATGGTGATGCAGCCGTTCTTCGGCATGCTGTCCGACCGCATCGGCCGGCGTAACTCCATGCTGTTGTTCGGCGCGCTGGGCACGGTGTTCACGGTGCCATTGCTCATGGCGCTCAAGACGGTCAGCAGCCCCTTCATGGCGTTCGTGCTGGTGAGCCTGGCGTTGTGCATCGTCAGCTTCTACACCTCCATCAGTGGTCTGGTGAAAGCCGAAATGTTCCCGCCCCAGGTGCGGGCCTTGGGCGTGGGGCTTGCCTACGCGGTTGCCAACGCCGTGTTTGGCGGGTCAGCGGAGTACGTGGCCCTGGGGCTCAAGACCTTGGGCATGGAAAACACGTTCTACTGGTACGTGACCGCCATGATGGCCATCGCTTTCCTGTTCAGCCTGCGCTTGCCAAAACAAGCCAAGTACCTGCACCACGATCATTGACGAGCTCGACACAGAGCGTGAAGCGCGGCGGGCCGTCCGCGGTATCGGGACGGCCTGTCGAGGTTGTCACTGCCGCACGGCCTTACGCACCGCCACCGGGCCGACGGCGCGCTCGATCTGACGCTTGAGGGCAGGGCACAGGCCCATCATGAAGGCCGCTTCGGCCACCACGAACAGCGGCCCGATGATCAAGCCGCTGATGTCATCGACGAACGCTGGCTTGCGCCCCTCGTAATGATGACCGACGAACTGGATGATCCAGCCCACCACGAACGCACCCACGCCCACCGACAGCCACAGCGCCGTGGTCTGCACCGCCAGCAGGTGACCTAACCACAGGCACAGGCCCAACAGGGCGCCCATCACCAGGCCGAAGCGAAGCTCCAGGCGCAGGTAGAACCAGGTGGCCGCCGCCGAGACAAGCAGGGCAGGAGACAGCCAAATGCCGCCCAGCGACCCGCCTGGCCGAGACAACAGAATGGCCACGGACATGACAATCAGAGGTATGCCGACGAAATGAGTGACGATGTTGCGTGGGTCGCGGTGATAGCCCGCGTAGCGGATCAGGTGCTCGGCGAGGGTGCTCATGGTGCTGCCTCCTGGTGGGCTTGCCGGGGTGTGCCCGATATAGCTCAGGATAGCTGTGGTCACCATCATCATCAGCCTGGCGAATGCCAGGGCCGCGCCTTGCTCATCACCCACCGCGTCTGTCGAGGCCTGGCGGGTGGTGAGCAAGCGGGCGGGTATCAGCCGCGGGGCGTCTGTACCGAGGCCTGCTGGTTGGCCTGCCCGGTGCGCTCGTACCAGCCGCCACCGAGTGCCTTGTACAGGTTGACTTCGCTGGTCAGCTGCGAAAGGCGGTCACCGATCAGCGCCTGCTGCGCACTGAACAGGTTGCGCTGGGCGTCGAGGAACGTCAGGTTGCTGTCGATGCCGATACGGTACCGACGCTCGGCCAGGCGGTAGTAGTCCTGGTTGGCTTGCACCAGGTCCCGCTGGGCTTGCAACTGCTCCTCGAAGGTCTTGCGCGCAGCCAGCCCATCGGATACTTCCTGGAACGCAGTCTGGATGGACTTCTCGTAGCGGGCGACGTTGATGTCCTTCTGGATCTTGGCGTAGTCAAGGCTCGCTTTCAGGCTGCCGGCGGTGAAGATCGGCAGGTTGATCTGCGGCTGGAACAGCCAGGTGCCCGACCCACCCTTGAACAGCCCGCCCATGTCGGTGCTCAAGGTGCCCGCATTGGCCGTCAGGCTGATGCTGGGGAAGAAGGCCGCGCGGGCAGCGCCGATGTTGGCGTTGGCCGCCTTGAGCAGGTGCTCGGCCTCCTGGATGTCAGGGCGGCGCTGCAACAGGTCCGACGGCAGGCCTGCCGGTACTTCGGCCAGTTGATCGGCGTCCAGGCGCAGTGGTTCAGGCAGGTTTGTGGGGATGCCGGTCCCCAGCAGGACAGTCAGGCTGTTCACGTCCTGGGCGACCAGGCGCTGGTACTGCGAGTACTTGACCCGGGCGCCTTCGACAGCCGTGCGGGCCTGGCTCAGGTCCAGCGCCGACGCCACGCCCACCTCGTTGCTGCGCCGGGTGAGGTTGTAGCTTTCCTGGTAGTTCTTCAGGGTTTCCTCGGTCAGCTTGAACAGCGCCTGGTCGGCCTGCCAGGTGTAATAGGCGTTCGCCACGCTCGCCACCAGGCTGATCTGGGTGGAGCGACGCGCCTGCTCGCTGGACAGGTAGGTCTCCAGCGCCTGTTCCGAAAGGCTGCGCACGCGGCCGAACAGGTCGAGTTCATAGGCACTGACGCCCAGGGTTGCCGAATACTGGCTGGTGATGCCCGACTGGCCAGTCTGCGACATGTTCGCCGGGATGCGTTGACGGCTGCCACTGCCGTTGGCCGACACCGCCGGGAACAGGTCCGCACGCTGGATGCGGTACTGGGCGCGGTAGGCGTCGATGTTCAGCGCCGCGACGCGCAGGTCCCGGTTGTTGACCAGCGCGGTCTGGATCAGTTGCTGCAGCGCCGGGTCGTTGAAGAACTGCCGCCAGCCCTGTTCAGCGGCAGCGACGTCCGCCGACTGGGTGGGCGAGTAGGCCGGGCCTTGCGGCCACTGCTCAGCCACCGGTGCTTCCGGGGTCTGGTAGTCGGGAATCAGCGAGCAGCCGCCGAGGATGAAAGCGGTGACTGCCAGGGACAACAAAGACTTGGTCATTGCCCAGCCTCATAACGTGGAGTTTCAGGGGTGTCATCTTTTTTCGGCTCTTTGCTGCCGAACAGCGACGACACTGCGACGAAGAACAACGGTACCCAGAAGATGGCCAGCACGGTCGCACTGATCATGCCGCCGATCACGCCGGTACCAATGGCGTGCTGGCTGCCGGCGCCAGCGCCGCTGGCGATGGTCAACGGTACCACGCCGAGGATGAAGGCCAGCGAGGTCATGATGATCGGGCGCAAACGCATGCGGCACGCCTCGATCGCCGCGTCGTACAGGCTGCGGCCCTGCTCGTGCAATTCCTTGGCGAACTCGACGATCAGAATGGCGTTCTTGGCCGCCAGGCCGATGGTGGTCAAGAGGCCGACCAGGAAGTACACGTCATTGGACAGCCCGCGCAGGCTGGTAGCGATCAACGCACCGATGATGCCCAGTGGCACCACCAGCACCACGGCGATCGGAATCGACCAGCTTTCGTACAGCGCTGCCAGGCACAGGAACACGAACAGCAGCGACAGGGCGAACAGGGCCGGCATTTGCGAACCAGACAGCTTCTCCTCGTAGGACATGCCCGTCCAGGAGAAACCTACGCCGCTTGGCAGTTCGCCGGCGATGCGCTCGACCTCGGCCATGGCCTCACCGGTACTGTAGCCAGGGGCAGGCGCACCGAGGATTTCCATGGCTTCTACGCCGTTGTAGCGCGAGAGCTTGGGCGAGCCGTAGGTCCATTCACCTTTGGCGAACGAAGAGAACGGCACCATTTCGCCATCGGCGTTGCGCACATACCACTTCTGCAGGTCTTCCGGGCTCATCCGGGCATTGGCTTCGCCCTGGATGTAGACCTTCTTGACCCGGCCGCGGTCGATGAAGTCGTTGACGTAGCTGGCACCGAAGGCAATCGACAGGGTGTTGTTGATGTCCGAGATGGTCACGCCCAGGGCGCTGGCACGCTCGTCATCGATGGTCAGCTGGTACTGCGGTTCGTCGTTCAGGCCATTGGGGCGTACACCGCTGAGGATCTTGCTTTGCGAAGCCTTGGCCAGGAACTGGTTGCGGGCCTCCATCAGCTTGGCATGGCCGACACCGCCGCGGTCCTGCAGGAACACGTCGAAGCCTGTGGCGTTACCCAGCTCGAGCACCGCTGGTGGTGCGAACGCGAAGACCATGGCGTCGCGGAAGCTGAAGAAGTGCTGCTGCGCCCGCTGGGCAAGACCGAACACGCTGTTTTCCGCCGTACGCTCACCCCAGGGCTTGAGCATGATGAACGCCATGCCCGAGCTCTGGCCGCGGCCTGCGAAGTTGAAGCCGTTGACGGTGAACACCGAGGATACCGTGTCGGCTTCGTCCTTGAGCAGGTATTCGCGCATCTGGTCGACCACTGCCTGGGTACGCTCGGCACTGGAGCCGGCCGGCGTCTGCACCTGGGCAAACAGTACACCCTGGTCTTCCTCGGGCAGGAACGCGGTTGGAATGCGGGTGAACAGGAAAATCATGCCGGCCACGATCAGGGCATAGCCCAACAGGAACGGAATCTTGTTGCGCAGGATGGTCCCCACGCTGCGCTCGTAGCCGTTGACGCTGCGATCGAAGCTGCGGTTGAACCAGCCGAAGAACCCACCCTTGGCCTCATGGTGCTGGCCCTTTTTCAAAGGCTTGAGCATGGTGGCGCACAGCGCCGGGGTGAAGACCAGCGCCACCAGCACCGACAGGCCCATGGCCGAGACGATGGTGATGGAGAACTGGCGGTAGATCACACCAGTGGAGCCCCCGAAGAACGCCATGGGCAGCAGTACGGCCGACAATACCAGGGCGATACCCACCAGCGCGCCCTGGATCTGTTCCATGGAGCGCTTGGTCGCCTCCTTGGGCGGCAGCCCTTCTTCGGACATCACACGCTCGACGTTTTCCACCACCACGATGGCATCGTCCACCAGCAGGCCGATGGCCAGCACCATGGCGAACATGGTCAGGGTGTTGATGCTGAAGCCTGCGGCGGCAAGGATGCCGAAGGTGCCCAGCAAAACCACCGGTACGGTCATGGTGGTGATGATGGTGGCGCGGAAGTTCTGCAGGAACAGGTACATCACCAGGAACACCAGCACGACGGCTTCGATCAGGGTATGGATGACCCCGCTGATCGATTCGGTGACCACCGGCGTGGTGTCATACGGGAATACCGCCTTGACCCCTGGCGGGAAGAACGGCTCCAGGTCGGCGATGGTCTGGCGCAGGGCCTTGGCCGTATCCAGTGCGTTGGCGCCCGTGGCCAGCTTGACGGCCAGGCCCGAGGCGGGCTTGCCGTTGAACTGGGCGCTGACGGCATAGTTCTCGCCGCCAAGGCTGACCTGGGCCACATCGCCCAGGCGTACCTGGGAGCCGTCGTTGTTGACCTTGAGCAGGATCTTCTCGAACTGCTCGGCAGTCTGCAGGCGGGTCTTGCCGATGATGGTGGCGTTGAGCTGCGTCCCAGGCACGGCTGGCAGGCCGCCGAGCTGGCCGGAGGAGACCTGAACGTTCTGGGCAGCCACGGCGGTCTTGACGTCCACCGGGGTCAGCTGGAACTTGTTCAATTTGGCCGGATCGAGCCAGATGCGCATGGCGTACTGGGCGCCGAACACCTGGAAGTCACCCACACCGGCCGTACGCGAGATCGGGTCCTGCATGTTGGAGACGATGTAGTTGGCCAGGTCGTCCTTGGTCATGCTGCCGTCTTCGGACACCAGACCGATCACCATCAGGAAGTTCTTCACGGCCTTGGTGACGCGGATACCTTGTTGCTGCACTTCCTGCGGCAGCAAGGGGGTGGCCAGGTTGAGCTTGTTCTGCACCTGCACCTGGGCGGTGTCGGGGTTGGTACCCTGCTCGAAGGTGGCAGTAATGGTCATGCTGCCGTCGGAGTTACTTTCCGACGACACATAACGCAGGTTGTCGATACCGTTGAGCTGCTGTTCGATCACCTGCACCACCGTATCCTGCACGGTTTGCGCCGAAGCGCCCGGGTAGGTCACGGCAATGGCGATGGCCGGTGGGGCGATGCTGGGGTACTGGTTGATCGGCAACTTCAGGATCGACAAGGCGCCGACCAGCATGATCACCAAGGCGATCACCCAGGCGAAGATCGGGCGATCAATAAAGAACTTCGACATGGTTTACTCCGCTTTGGCGTCTGCTTTCGCTGCGTTGCCCTGGTTGGGGCTGTCCGGCTTCTTGACGTTGGTGGCTTCGCTGACCTTGACCTCGGCACCTGGACGCACGTACTGCAAGCCTTCGGTGATCAGGCGGTCGCCTGGGTTCAGGCCTTCCTCGATCAGCCAGTCGCTGCCCACGGTACGGCTGGCCTTGAGCTGGCGCAGTTCGACCTTGTTGTCCTTGTTCACCACCAGCGCGGTAGGGGCGCCCTTGAGGTCGCGCGTCACGCCCTGCTGCGGTGCCAGGATGGCATTGGCGTTCACGCCCGCCTTGAGCCGTGCATGCACGAACATGCCAGGCAACAGGGTGTGGTCAGGGTTGGGGAAGATGGCACGCAGGGTGACCGAGCCGGTGGTTTCGTCCACGGCCACTTCGGAGAACTCCAGGCGCCCTTCCTGCTTGTACAGGGTGCCGTCTTCGAGCACCAGTTGGACCGACGCTGCGTTGTCGCCAGCGCGCTGCAGTTGGCCGCTTTCCAGCTCGCGCCGCAGCTTGAGCAGCTCGGCAGTGGACTGGGTCACGTCGACGTAGATCGGGTCCAGTTGCTGGATGGTGGCCATGGCATTGGTCTGGCCGCTGTTGACCAGCGCGCCTTCGGTTACCGCCGAACGACCGATGCGGCCGCTGATGGGGGCCAGGACCTTGGTGTAGCGCAGGTCGATCTGCGCACTTTTGAGCGAGGCCTCGGCTTGCAGGCGCTTGGCATTGGCGTCGTCGTATTCCTGCCGGGAAACCGCCTGTTCCTCGATCAGCTGCTTGTAGCGATCAGCCAGAGAGCGGGTAGCCTGCAGGTCTGCCTGGGCCTTGCTCAGGTTGGCTTCGTAGACGGCCGGGTCGATCTGATACAGCTGTTGACCCTGCTTGACCTCGCTGCCTTCCTTGAACAGGCGCTTGAGGATGATCCCGTTGACCTGTGGACGAACTTCGGCGATCCGGTAGGCATTGGTGCGGCCTGGCAGCTCGGTGGTCAAGGTGAAGGCCTGCGGCTGTAGGGTCACTACGCCGACTTGAGGCGCCTGCTGCTGCTGTTGCTGCTGCGCGGCTTGGTCTTCTTTATTGCAGCCACTGAGCAGGGTTGCGAGGGCTACGGCTGAAACCAGGGCGGTAACGGCTGGCTTGAATTGCATGAGAATCCTCGGATCGCAGGAGCAGGGAGACGCTCAAGAGTAATGGAATGTCTTGATCTGGATAAATGGCTATCCGGTGGATAAATAGCTTGCTAAGGAATATACTTACATTCATGGTTGTTTGTAAATACCGCCGGGTTGTCCATGGCTACCGCCACAGCCCTTGATTAGCTTGATCCGCCAGGTGCCCCTAGAGGCGCCCCGGAGCCTTCCCGCACGCGTCGCCGCGTTCGGGCCAGATGAGGTTGTACTGCCATGGTCCGTCGAACCAAAGAGGAAGCCCAGGAAACTCGCGCCCAGATCATCCAGGCGGCAGAGAGGGCTTTCTACAAGCGCGGGGTTGCGCGAACCACCCTTGCGGACATCGCCGAACAGGCGGGCGTCACGCGAGGTGCAATCTACTGGCACTTCAATAACAAGGCCGAGCTGGTGCAGGCACTGCTCGACAGCTTGCATGAAACCCATGACCATCTCGCGCGCGCCAGCGAAAGCGAGGACGAACTCGACCCGCTCGACTGCATGCGCAAATTGCTGCTGCAAGTGTTCAACGACCTGGTGCGCGACGCCAGGACACGCCGTATCAATGAGATTCTGCATCACAAGTGCGAGTTCACCGATGACATGTGCGAAATCCGCCAGCAGCGCCAGGTGGCAGTAGTGGACTGCCACACAGGCATTACCCTGGCCCTGGCCAATGCAGTGCGCCGTGGCCAACTGCCGGTGGAGCTGGATGTGGAGCGGGCAGCGGTGGCCATGTTTTCTTACGTTGACGGGTTGATCAGGCGCTGGCTGTTGCTGCCCGACAGCGTGGACCTGCTGGGCAACGCCGAGAAATGGGTCGACGCCGGGTTGGATATGCTGCGCTTGAGCCCGGCGATGCGCAAATGAGACTTTGTGAAGGTTTGTGAGGGCTAGTCCCCAGGGACGTGCCAGTGATCAGCACCTGAGCTTCCCTGCGGGCCACCTCAATGCCCGCGCAGTGGCCGATCCGGCAGCAGCACCGCCACCACCAGTGCAATGACGCCGACCCCTGCACTGGCCATCAACAGATGCCGGAAAGTGATCGCCAAGTGTGCCTGCAGTTCAGGGCTCACCTGGTTGGCCTTGAAGGTACCCAGCAACGGATTGTCCAGCAACGCGAACCCGCCTTGGTGCAGCAAGGCCAGCAGCAGGCTCGACATGCAGGCCACGCCCATGGCGCCACCGAGGGACCGAAACAGGTTGGTGGTGCTGGTGGCGACCCCCATGTCCTGGGCCTGCACGGCATTCTGCGTGCCTACCAGTGACGTTGGGAACTGCATCCCGCACGCGATCCCTGTCAGCAGCATGAACAGTGCACTGGCCAGCCCGGCCTGCGGCGGCGTGATCGCCAAGGCGAAGATAGACACCGGCATCAGCAGGGCGCCAGTAAGGATCTGCGGCTTGTAGCGGCCAAGCCGCGTTGTCAGACGTCCTGCGGTAAAAGCACCGATGGGTAGCCCCATGGCCAACGGCAGCAGATGCAAGGCGGCGCTGTCGGCACCGGCACCGGTGAGGCCCTGGTAGCGCAAGGGCATCAGCATGGTCAGGGAAATGGCCTGGAAGCTGGCGAAGAAAATCACGCCCCAGCACAGCACCGCGGCGCGATTGCCGAATAGCGTCAACGGCAGAAGTGGCTCGACGCAGCGGCGCTCCTGGAGGATGAACAGGATCATGGCGATCACGGCGCAGGTGAACAGGCCTAGCACGGCGGGCGCCGTCCAGGCCTGCCCCTGGCCGACCAGGGTGATCCCGAGCAGCAGGCTGCCCAAGCCCACGATCAGCAGCAGCGCGCCCGGATAATCCACTTGTGCGGGCCGATGCTGCACGGGCAGACCGGCCAGGGCGCGGTGGATAGCCCAGAGCGCGGCGATGCCCAGCGGCACGTTGATCCAGAACACCCAGCGCCAGGACAGGTACTCGGTCAGCCAGCCGCCCAGTACCGGCCCCGCCACGCTGGCCAGGGCATACATGCTGCTGAAATAGCCCTGATAACGGCCTCGTTCGCGCGGGGGCACGAAGTCGCCGATGATCGCCTGGCTCACCGATACCATGCCGCCTGCGCCGATGCCTTGCAGCACTCTGGCCAGCACCAGTTGCGGCATGTCCTGAGCCAGCGCACAGCCGATCGAGGCGACAGTGAACACGCCGATCCCGGTCAGGATCATGCGACGCCGCCCATAGAGATCGCCCAGCTTGCCGTAGATCGGGACGGCCACTGTCATGGCCACCATATAGCCGGAAATGACCCAGGCCAGCAGACCGACATCATTGAACTGCGCGGAGATCGCAGGCAATGACACTGCCACGATGGTTTGATCCAGTGCGCCGAGAAAGATGGCCAGCATCAAGGCGGTCAGGATCTGGCGCAGGGCAATCGCAGGCAGGGCAGGGGGCACGGCAGTTCCTTGGTTTGAGTGGGCTTCATCCGAACGATCCCGCAGGCTACAGCTACGCGCCATCAAGACCAGGGCACGCCTGCACAGGGGCAGTGAAAGCATGGCAGTGTAACCTGAGTTACGTAGCTTCCTATGTACTCTGAGCATCGCCTATGCACGATCGGCATCAACGCATTCATCCAGCAGAGGCTGGCCCCGTGATATCTTTGGTATGCCAATCCCGCGCTAAGCCCCTGTTTGCACTAGCTTGGTGCGACCTCTCGGGGGTTAATCGGATTCCCCTGGCTCCTACACCTTTATTCCTCTGCCTGCATGTGGAGCATGACCGCGACTTGAGTGGTCCATGAATTGTGCAGGTACGCCCGATACAGAGGCCGGTAGTTACCGTTCAGAAATTTCTACAATTGCGGAGTGATCATGCCCAAGGCTTCCCACCAAGATCTGCGTATTGCCTTCCGCGAGCTGCTCGCTTCAGGTTCGTGCTACCACACCGCCTCGGTGTTCGACCCCATGTCTGCGCGCATTGCCGCGGACCTGGGTTTTGAGGTCGGCATCCTCGGAGGTTCGGTGGCATCGCTGCAGGTACTGGCTGCGCCGGATTTTGCCCTGATCACACTCAGCGAATTCGTCGAGCAAGCCACGCGAATTGGTCGCGTGGCCCAGTTGCCGGTGCTGGCAGACGCCGACCACGGATACGGCAATGCGCTGAACGTGATGCGCACTGTCACGGAGCTGGAGCGTGCCGGCGTGGCGGCGTTGACGATCGAGGATACGCTGTTGCCGGCCCAGTTCGGGCGCAAGTCCACCGATCTCATATCGGTAGAAGAAGGCGTGGGCAAGATCCGCGCGGCGCTCGAGGCGCGCGTCGATTCGTCCCTGTCGATCATCGCCCGTACCAACGCCGGCGTGCTCAGCACCGAGGAAGTGATCGTGCGGACCCAGAGCTACCAGAAAGCGGGTGCCGATGGCATCTGCATGGTAGGGGTGAAGGACTTCGACCAGCTCGAACAGATCGCCAGCCACCTGACCGTACCCTTGATGCTGGTGACCTACGGCAACCCCAACCTGCATGATGACGCGCGTCTGGCAAGCCTGGGCGTGCGCATCGCCGTCGACGGTCACGCGGCTTACTTCGCCGCCATCAAGGCGACGTACGACTGCCTGCGCCAGCAGCGTGGCCAGCAGCACAAGTCCGATAACTTGAGCGCCACCGAGCTTTCGCATACCTACACCCAGCCCGAGGACTACATCCGCTGGGCCAAGGAATACATGAGCGTCGAGGAGTAAGCAGGCGCTTACAGGTCCCAGTCCCAGGCCGGCTCCTCCTCGAAGCGCTGGACGAGAAAGTCCAGCAGGGTGCGCAAGGTCGCGGGCATGTGCTTGCGTGAGGTATAGACCGCCGTCAGGTCCAGGGTCTGCGGCCTGGCCTCGGGAAGCAGGCGCACCAGTTCTGCGCTGCGCAGGGCGGCAGCCGCCTGATAGGTGGGGAGCAGGGCGATGCCGGCGCCTGCTGCTACCGCCTTTTGCAATGTCAGGGACTCGTTGGCGCTGATGTTGCCCTGAACCGGCACCGCGACCTGCTGGCCGTTGACCTCGAACTGCCACACCCCATTGCCGTAATAGCTGTGCGTCAGGCAATTGTGGTGTGACAGGTCCTCGACCCGCTCGGGTGTGCCGTGCTCGGCCAGGTAGGCGGGCGCGGCGCAGATCACCGAGCGGCATACGCTCAGGCGGCGGGCAACCAGGCTAGGGTCCAGGTCGTTGCTGTTGCGGATGGCCAGGTCGATGCGTTCGTCCACCAGGTTCACGGTGCGATCGAGCATCTGCAGGTCGACTTTTACCAATGGGTACTGACGCACATAGGCGGCCACGGCATCGGCCAGCTGCGCCTGTCCAAATGACGTACTGACGCTGATACGCAATGTCCCCCGTGGTGTCTGGTCTTGCTGTTGTACGGCTCCTTGCAGTTCGCTGGCCAACTCCAGCAATTGCCTGCAGCGCGGCAGGAGGTCCTGGCCTGCGGCAGTCAGGCTGAGCCGGCGCGTGGTGCGCTGCATCAGCCGCGCGCCCACCCACGCTTCGAGCTGTGCCAGGTACCGAGAGACCACGGGGCGCGAGAGCTGCAGGTGCTCGGCCGCCGCCGACTGACTGCCAAGGTCCACTACCGTGACGAAAACGCGCATAGCTGTTAAACGATCCATCATTTGCCCGATTTCAGAAACAAACCATGTGCAAGCATGGCATTTTTCTGCAGGGTGTCGCCCCTTAAGCTGCAGGCATTTCCACTCTGACGGATGCCTGCGATGACACTCCTTTCTCCCTTGCGTGGCCTGGTGCTCGGATGCCTGGCCTGTGCCGCCCCACTGCTGGCCGCCGCTCCCTTGCAATTGGACGTGTACAACCCTGGCGCTGATGCGCCGTTTGCGGTCAGCTCGGTGATCGTGAGCGGCCAGCGTGACGCCGTGTTGATCGATGCACAATTTGGCACTGATCACGCCCGGCAACTGGTGCAGCGTATCCGTGCGAGTGGCAAGCGCTTGACGACGATCTACATCAGCCAGGGTGACCCCGATTATTACTTCGGCCTGGCAACCTTGACCCAAGCGTTCCCTGACGCCGAGGTGTTGGCTTCGGTCGCCACGGTCGAACACATCCGCAACACCATGGAGGCCAAACTGGCGTACTGGGGGCCTGAAATGGGGGCGCAAAAACCTGAGCGGCTGGTGCTGCCCAAGGTGTTGACAGGCAACCGCCTGCTGCTCGAGGACCAGGTGCTGGAGGTGCGTGGCCTTGAAGGACCGCAGCCGGACCGCAGCTTTGTCTGGATACCTTCGATCAAGGCAGTGGTTGGCGGGGTCGTGGTTTCGCAGAACATTCATGTGTGGATGGCCGACACACAATCGGCGTCCTCGCGTGCCCATTGGCTGCAAACCCTGGCGGACATCCAGGCGCTTGCGCCGCAAACCGTGGTGCCCGGGCACTTCGTCGGTGCCAGTGATTACTCACCGCAGTCCGTTGGCTTTACCGCCGATTACATCCGCACCTTCGAGGCGCAGGCGCGCGCAGCAAACGATGCGGCTGCGCTGGTCGAGGCCATGAAACGACGCTATCCGGGGTTGGGCGATGAGAGTGCGCTGGCGCTCAGCGCCAAGGTGGCCAAGGGCGAGATGCAGTGGCCCCTCCAGTGACGGTGCGCGCGTACGCAATGCAGCGCTGCGGTGACCTTGGTCTTGCTACACCGCGCTGGACCGCAGCCGGGCCATGTCACGAATAGGCGGTGCGCCGTAGAGCCGGCTGTACTCACGGCTGAATTGCGAAGGGCTCTCGTAGCCCACTCGATAGGCCGCCACGGCGGCCTCAAGGCCATCGTTGAGCATCAGCCGCCGGGCTTCTTGCAAGCGCAGTTGCTTCTGGTACTGCAGCGGGCTCATCGAAGTCACCGCCTTGAAGCGATGGTGCAGGGTGGAAACGCTGAGGTTGACCTCGCGGGCCAGGTCCTCGATGCGCAGTGGCCGCTGATAGTTGTCGTTGAGCCAGCTGATGGCCTGGCACACGCGGTGGGTCTGGCTGTTGGCCAAGGCAATTTCGTACAGCCGGTAGCCCTGCGGGCCGCGCAGCAGGCGGTAGAGAATCTCCCTGCGCACCAGCGGTGCCAGCATGGCGATGTCGCGTGGCGTGTCGAGCAGGCGGAGCAGGCGCAGCAAGGCATCGAGCAGCGCGCCGTCGGTTTTTTCCACGTACAGGCCGCGCCCATACGGGCGATTGGGTACCAGCATCGGACCGCTGTCGGCGATCAGCTGGCTGATCTCGGCAGGGTCCAGGTCCATGCGCAACCCCAGGCTCGGGCGCTGCGGGCTGGCGTCGAGCTTGACCGCGCTCAGCGGCAAGGTGACCGAAACCACCATGTAGTGCAGCGGGTCGTAGGCGTACTGTTCGTCCCCGAGGAACAGGCTTTTGCTGCCCTGGGCCAGAATGCACAGCGCAGGTTGCGCCAGCGTAGGTACCGAGCGAATGTTCTCGGTGTAGCGCACCAGGAACAGGTTGTCGATGGCCGAGGCCGGCCCATAAGGGTCGCCTGCATGGCGAGCGATCAAGTCGGCCAACTCCTGGCGCTGGACCTCCAGGTGCGGATCAAGGGACGGGGCGATGGACATGGGGCTTTCCTCTGCTGACCGACGCAGAATAGGTTTGGGCAACCGCCGAAGCTAGTCGAATACTGCAGATCGATTGCCTGATCCTGCCGCGATGCAGAATCAGGCAATCGGTGTGCAGTAATGGCCTAACGCGCAAACGCGCCCAGGCCCTAGCCTTGCAAGCCAGGTATTCGACTGCTGCTTCAGGGAGAGTGTGCAATGAGGCTACAACAACCGGTCACCCACCTTGCCTTGATTCGCGCCAGCAGCGGGCGCTCGGCCGAACTGGGCGCACGCTTGCGCGACCTGTTGATGCCATCGCTGGACATCCCGGGTTGCCTGAGTTTTTCGGTGCAACGCTCGCAGGCTGATGACGACCTGTGGTTATTGAGCGGTAGCTGGCAGGATCAGCAGGCGATGAATGGTTACTTCGCTTCGCCAACGCTGAATGTGTTCGGCGAGTTGGTACAGTCCCAAGTGGTGAGCAGTCTGGATCTGCACACGTTTGGTTGAGCCTGTTCAACGGGCGCCCAGGCCAATGATTGCCGCATCATCAAGCCAGTGGGTACCATCCAGGTTTCACCCACAAGGCGTATGGCAAAGATGGCACGTAGAGAGTTTCCCCAGTTCGAAGCCGTGTCGGCAATGGTGCCGGCCGAAGGCGGTGGCTACCACGCAGCCATTGCCGTCAAGGCCATGGGCATGGGCGGTGCACCGCGCTTTCACAAGGTGCTCGATGGGCAAGTGTTCAAGGGCGCCGTGGCTGCCGACGAGGCGGCCACGGGCGAATTGCAACGCCTGCAAGGTGTCAGCGAAGCGGGTGAGCTGATCTGGTGATCAGGCTTTGGGCCTGGGCATCTTGAACAGGTTGCCCAGCTCGAAATAGTCCGCCGGGCCACCGCCACGCAGGATAGGCTCGGCCGCTGCGGTATCGTAGATGCCGTCCTTGAGCAGGCGCTCGGCGATGTGCACCGCCACCACTTCGCCCAGGATCAACCAGCTGGGTACCAACGCCTGGTCGGCGCGCTGCAGTTGCACGATCTGCGTCACCTTGCATTCGAACGCCACAGGGGTTTCCCCTACCCGTGGCACCTTTACCACGCTCGACGGCGTAGCCGTCAGGCCGCTGAGTTCGAACTCGTTCACCTCAGGCGATACCGCCGAGCAGCTCAGGTTCATCTGCTCGGCCAGGGGGCGGGTGGCCAGGTTCCAGACGAATTCACCGGTTTGCTCGATATTGTTCAGGCTGTCTTTGCGCCCGACGCTGCAGAAACCGATGATCGGTGGAATGTAGTTGAAGGCGTTGAAGAAGCTGTAAGGCGCGAGATTCAAATGGCCTTGCTGGTCCTGCGAAGATATCCAGCCGATCGGGCGAGGGCCGACGATGGCGTTGAATGGATCATGGGGTAGGCCATGGCCTTTGGCGGGTTCGTAGTAATACATCTGCGCTGGGCTTGCCGGCCCACCTCCTGGTTTGAGAGGCGACCAGTGTGCCAAGCCTGAGGCCAACTGGGAATGCTGGAGCCCGGCGAAAGCCGGGCTGAGTGCGCATGGCTACTATCAGCTAATGCCATGGGCGTTGGTGCGGTCGAAACCGTCTTCGGCGAAGCGCTGGCCACCGGTGCGGTCGAAACCATCTTCGGCGAAGCGCTGGCCACCGGTGCGGTCGAAACCATCTTCAGCGAAGCGCTGGCCACCGGTGCGGTCGAAACCATCTTCAGCGAAGCGCTGACCGCCTGTGCGGTCAAAGCCGTCCTCGGCATAGCCGGTGGCCTGAGCAGGCGCCGCTGCGAAGGTATGCGCATGGGTGCGATCGAATCCATCTTCGGCGGATGCGCCTGCGGCAAATGCGAAAAGAGCGAGGGTCAGGATGAATTTGCTTTTCATGGGGATGCTCCAGAGTAGGTGTGTCGTTTCGATAAAATGAATGCTACGCCGATTAATACGATTAAAAAGCGCTAAAAATCGTGCTTAATAATCTATTTATCCGATTGATTGGAGCGCGCACCTGGGCTGGAACGCAGGCAGCCCGGGGAGTTTCGAGGCGCAGGTACTGGCGCTTTTGCTGATGGGGTAATGTGCCGGAGTGTGATTAATGGGCCATTAAGCCAAGCGCGTCGGACGAACGTCGTGCCAGTGCGGGAAGGGAAGGTGCAAGCTGGGCCTGCAGAGGAGGGCTGGCGCCTGGATGATCCGACGAGGCCCGGCGTGGCCAAACGAAACCGGGCGCCCTCTAGGCGCCCGAAGCAGTGCTAAGCGTGGATGGGCTTAGTCGGTGGTGATCCGCGAATGCTGCTTGGTGTCCTTCATGGTGGCGTACACCAACAGCGAGCAGGCGATGCAGCCTGTGACGTACCAGTAGAAGCCGCTTTCCATGCCGGCGCTCTTGAACCACAAGGCCACGTATTCGGCCGTACCGCCGAAGATGGACACGGTCAGGGCGTAGGGCAGGCCAACGCCCAGGGCGCGGATTTCGGTGGGGAACAGCTCAGCCTTCACCACCGCGTTGATCGAGGTGTAGCCGCTGACGATGATCAACGCGGCCATGATCAGGAAGAACGCGCCCCACCAGGTCTGGATGGTGTGCAGCGTGCTGAGGATCGGCACCGTGAACAGCGTACCGAGCACCCCGAAGGCAATCAGGATAGGGCGCCGGCCGATCTTGTCCGACAGCCCACCCACCAGGGGTTGCAGGCACATGAACAGGAACAGCGTCGCGGCCGAGATGGTGGTCGAATCGCTGATGCTCATCCCGACTGTATTGACCAGGTATTTCTGCATGTAGGTGGTGTAGGTGTAGAAGGCCAGGGTACCGCCCATGGTCAGGCCGACCACGGTCAGCAGTTCCTTGGGGTGGCGCATCAAGGTGCGCATCAGGCTTTCCTTGGCTTTCTCCTTCTTGGTGAACGACGCGGTTTCTTCCATGCCCCGTCGCAGGTAGAGGGCCACCACCGCACACAGGGCACCGATCACGAACGGCACACGCCAGCCCCAGGCGTACAACTGCTCGGTGGTCAGGGTCTGTTGCAGGACGATCAGTACCGCCAGGGCGATGAGCTGGCCCGAAATCAGCGTCACGTACTGGAAGCTGGAGAAGAAGCCTCGACGCTCCTTGCTGGCCATTTCGCTCAGGTAGGTGGCCGAGGTGCCGTACTCACCGCCCACCGACAACCCTTGCATCAAGCGAGCGACCACCAGCAGGACCGGCGCTGCCACACCGATGGTTTCATAGCCGGGGGTGAGGGCGATCACCAGCGAGCCTGCGCACATCAGCAGCACCGAGGCCATCAGTGCAGCCTTGCGGCCCTTGCGGTCGGCGTACATGCCCATCAGCCAGCCACCGATCGGGCGCATCAAAAAGCCCACCGCAAAGATGGCGGCGGTGTTGAGCAGTTGAGCGGTGGAATCGCCGGCCGGGAAGAAAGCCTTGGCGAAATACAGCGAGAACGCTGCATAGACGTACCAGTCGTACCATTCGACCATGTTGCCGATCGAACCGCTGAAGATCGACTTGAGGCGACTGGCAGTGGTTCTTGGCGCGGCAGGCGTTGCGGCCGCCCCGGTAGGCAGGGAGGTAGCGTTATCCATCAGGGACACCTTCTCATTGTTGTTGTGAAAGCGCGCAGGGCGCAGCTTGCAGTAGCTTTTGCAGAAGGTGTGCCAAAAAGAGGCGCGATTGCTTCGTTTAGGTGCGCGCTTGTGTGAAACCCGTATGAATCATGGCGTTGCGCCGAACGCGCGACGCACTGTGGGAGAGATCCGCGGCAGGCCAGTTCACCTGCATAGGCAAGATCCCGCTCATTAGGGCGTAGACGTCGGCGAGTTTCCGCTTACGGTGCGTTGACGAATTCGTCCCGAACCAGCCCATGACGCTGCATTTTCTCGTTCAAGGTACGGCGGGGCATTTGCAGGTCCTGCATCACCGCCTTGATCTCACCGGCATGTTGGCGCAGTGAAGCACGCAGGCACTGCGCCTCGAATGCTTCCACGCGCTCAGCCAACGACTGCCCGGCAGGCGCCTGTTCTGGCGTGGGCGAACCGAGCCCCAGCACGTGGCGCTCCGCCGCGTTGGCCAGTTCACGCACATTGCCTGGCCAATCATGGGTCAGCAGTTGAGCCAACTGCGGGCCCGACTGCGGCAGGGCCGTACGGCCAATCCGGGACGCGGCTGCCTGTGCGAAATGCTCGAACAACAGGACGATGTCTTCCCGCCGTTCCCGTAGGGGCGGCAGGCGCAGCTCTGCAACGTTCAGGCGGTAGGCCAAGTCCTCTCGAAAGCGTCCGGCCCGGGCTTCGTCGAACAGGTCGGGCTTGGTGGCGGCAATAATGCGCAGGTCTACGCGGATGCTCTGATTCGCACCCAGGCGCTCGATCTTCTGGTCCTGGATCACCCGCAGCAACTTGGCCTGTTGCGCCAGGGGCATGCTTTCGATTTCATCGAGAAAGACCGTGCCACCATCGGCATATTCCAGCCTGCCGATGCGTTTGCCCTGGGCGCCGGTGAAGGCGCCGCTTTCATGGCCGAACAGCTCGGCCTCGAACAAGGCTTCGGGAATGGCCGCGCAGTTGAGCGCAACGAAAGGTTTGCTGGCGCGTGGGCCAAAGTCGTGCAGGCAGCGGGCGACCTGCTCCTTGCCGCTGCCGGTTTCGCCGCGAATCAGCACGTTCACCGGCAACGCGGCCAAATCCAGTACCTGGCGGCGCAACTGCTGCATGCCTGGTGATACCCCAAGCAGCGTGGTTTCAAGGCGCGTCCTGAGGTCTGCCTGCTGATGCAGGCGTCGATTTTCCAGCACCAATTGGCGTTTTTCCAACGCCCGGCGAAGGCTGCCGAGCAGGTGCTGGGGGGTGAAGGGCTTTTCCAGGAAATCGTAGGCGCCGCTGCGCATGGCCTCGACCGCCATGGGCACGTCACCGTGACCGGTGAGCAGGATCACAGGCAGGTCCGGATCGTCGGCCTGCAGCCGTTCGAGCAGTTGCAGGCCGTCCATGCCAGGCATGCGCACGTCGCTGATGATCACGCCTGGATAGTCCCGGCCGATGTGCACCAGGCCGTCATCGGCACGAGCAAAGACCTGGACCTCGAAGCCCGACAGGCTCAGCCATTGCTCGACTGCCGTACGGATACTGGCTTCATCGTCTATGACCATCACTGAGTTCAACATGCAGGCTCCTGATCGCGAGGCAAGGTGATGCTCAGGCGCGCGCCGCCCGGTACGTTTTCGGCCAGCAGCTGCCCACCGGCGTCGTGCACGATGCCATAGGAGATCGCCAGGCCCAAGCCCAGGCCGTCCCCTACGGGCTTGGTGGTGAAGAAGGGGTCGAAGATCCTGGGCAGGTCCTCGGCCGCGATGCCGCCCCCCGAATCGAGCACGCTCAAGCGCCAGTGCTGCGCATCGGGCTCGATGCGGATTTCCAGGCGCCGGTAGCGCTTGTCTGCCATGGCGTCCAACGCGTTGCTCAGCAGGTTGATCAGCACCTGTTCCAAGCGGATGGCGTCGCCGCGCACCCACGCCGGACGCGCCAGGTACAGGGCCAACTGCACGTCCAGGGCATGCAGGCGTGCCTGCAACAAATCCAGCGCCTGGTCGACAACGCCGGCCAAGTCCAGGCGCTCGCGCAAGCCACCGGGGCTGTTACGGGCAAACGTCTTCAAGTGCCCGGTCAGCGACGCCATGCGCGTCAACATCTGCTCCAGCGGCTCCAGGGCCTGGCGAGCCTCGTCGTAACGTCCGTGGTCCAGCAGCAGTTTCAGGGTTTCAAGCTGCATGCGCTGGGTCGTGAGGGGCTGGTTGATTTCGTGCGCCATGGCAGCGGACATCTGCCCCAGGGCAGCCAGCTTGGCCGTTTGCACCAGGCCTTCCTGAGCCGTGCGCAGCTCGCGGGTGCGCTCCTCGACCTGGCGCTCGAGCTCCTCGCGGCTGCGTTGGCGCAGGCGCGACAGGCGCAGGCGCTGGCTGACCAGCAAAGCAGCGAATACCAGGCTCAACCATACCGCTGCAGCACCCAGGCCAGCATTGCGCGCGTCGGTACCGACCTGGGGCCTGCGCAGCAGGTGCAGGGTCCATTGCTCGCTTTCCAGCGGCAGGCTTTCCCACAGGAACTCGGTCTCGCCTTGCGGTGCCTGCACCCGGCTGAGTGTGCTGTTTTCAGCGAAACGCGTCAGCACCTGGTGCATCAGCGGTATCAGCGGGTGTTTGTCGTACTGGCGGGTCTGCGCCAGTTCGGCCCGGTCGGCGCCGTCCAGCGGGCGCAATTCCCGGTAGCGCCAGCCGTCCTGGTTGGCAATGAAGGTAATGCCACGGGCATCGCTGACCAGCAGGATGTCGCTGCCCTGGCGCCATTCTCGCTCGAGCTCGGGAAATTCCAGCTTGACCACCATGGCGCCGAGAAAACGGCCCTGTTCGTCATTCACCGCGCTGGACAGAAAGTAGCCGGGCACCCCGCTGGTCACGCCAACGGCATAGAAACGGCCGTTACCCAGGCTACGGGTTTGCTTGAAATAAGGGCGAAAGCCGTAGTTGGAGCCCACGTAACTGGTTGGCAGCCGCCAGTTGCTGGCCGCCACGGCCAGCCCGTTGCGGTCGAGCAGTTCGAGGGTGGAGGAGTTGGCTGCACCGTTGATGCGCTCGAGTTTGCGGTTCAGGGCAGCCTGCGTTTGCTCCTGGACCGGGCCGCGCAACGCGTCGATCAGTTCCGGGTCCAGGGCCAGCACCGCTGGCAGGGCCCGATAGCGGTCGATGAGGGTGTGCAAGGCATTGGCGTACAGCCCCAGTTGCTGGCTGGCCCGGCGGGCGTCCGCCTCCATGGCCTGGCGTTTGGCCTGGTGCATGGCCCAACTGGCACAAAGCACGGTACCCAGCACGATCACCAGGGTGATCAGGCCCAGACGCAGGGCGCGAAAGGAAAAAGGCATTGGGAGCAGATCCGCATGGGTGGGGAAGGGGCCCGCTTTGGCGGAACCGGAGCGCTGCACCGCCGCTCCGGTCTCTCCGCGAAATGGCCGTCAAGGGTCGACACTTACAGCAGTTCAAAGCCCTGTTGTTGCACCGCCTCGGAATCCAGGCCCACCTGGACGTTGAAGGTCCCGGGCTCGGCAACGCGCTGCAGCTGGCCATTGTAGAACTTCAAGTCTTCTTCGCTGATGCTGAAGGTCACGGTCCGTGTTTCGCCGGGTTTGAGCATGAGCTTCTGGAAGTTCTTCAACTCCTTGACCGGGCGACTCATCGAGGCGGACACATCCTGCACGTACAGCTGAACCACCGTCTCGCCGGCCACCTTGCCGGTATTGCGCACCACGACGCTGGCTTGCAACGTGTCCCCGCGCTTGAGCTTGTTGCCTGAAAGCGCGAGCCCCGACAGTTCGAACGTGCTGTAGCTCAGGCCGTAGCCGAAAGGATACAGCGGCCCATTGGGTTCTTCGAAGTACTGCGAGGTGTAGTTGCCGGGTTTGCCAGGCGTGAACGGACGACCGATACGGGTGTGGTTGTAGTACATAGGAATCTGCCCGACCGAACGTGGGAACGTGATCGGTAGCTTGCCGGAGGGGTTGTAGTCGCCGAACAGCACGTCGGCGATGGCGTTACCGCCTTCGGTACCGGCGAACCAGGTTTCGAGCAGGGCGTCGGCCTGCTCGCGCTCCCAGCCGATGGACAGCGGCCGGCCATTCATCAGTACCAGTACCAGCGGTTTACCGGTGGCCTTCAAGGCCTCGATCAACGCGCGCTGGTTGGCCGGCACCTGCAGCGAAGTGCGGCTGGAAGATTCATGGGACATGCCGCGCGATTCGCCGACCACGGCCACGACCACATCCGCCTGCTGCGCGGCCTTGACCGCTTCGTCGATGAGCACTGCAGGTGGTCGAGGGTCGTCGACGATTTCCGGCGCATCGAAGTTGAGGAAGTTCAGGTAGTCGAGAATGGCCTTGTCACCGGTGACGTTGGAGCCCTTGGCGTAGACCAGCTTGCCCTTGCCCTCGATGGCGCGGCGCAGCCCTTCGCGCACCGTGACCGAGTGGTTGGGCCGCCCGTCGGCCGCCCAGCTGCCCATCATGTCGATCGGTGCGTCGGCAAGGGGACCGACCAGGGCGATGGTGGCGTCTTTGCTCAGCGGCAGTGTCTGCTTGCGGTTTTCCAGCAGCACCAGGCTGCGGCGCGCCACGTCGCGCGCGGCGTCGCGGTGCAGGCGATCCTCGCCGTAGTAGTCCTTGAGGTCGTTCTGCGCCGCGCCGATGCGCACGTAGGGGTTCTTGAACAGGCCCATGTCGTACTTGGCGCCCAGCACTTCGCGTACGGCCTGATCCAGCTCCGCCTGGCTCACGTCGCCCGCCTTGAGCAACCCTGGTAGCTCTTCGCCGTACAAGGTGTCGTTCATGCTCATGTCGATGCCCGCCTTGATCGCGAGTTTGGCAGCCTCGCGACCGTCGCGCGCCACGCCATGGCGGATCAGCTCCTGGATAGCGCCATGATCGCTGATGGTAACGCCCTTGAACCCCCACTCCTTGCGCAGCACGTCGTTCATCAGCCAGGTGTTGGAGGTGGCCGGCACGCCGTTGATCGAGTTCAGCGCAACCATCACCCCACCGGCGCCGGCGTCGATCGCAGCGCGGTAGGGCGGCAGGTAATCGTTGTACATCTTCGGCAGGCTCATATCGACCGTGTTGTAGTCACGCCCGCCTTCCACCGCACCGTAAAGGGCGAAATGCTTGACGATGGCCATGATGCTGTCCGGGTTGGCCGGGCTGCTGCCCTGGAACGCGCGGACCATCACCTGGCCGATCTTCGCCGTCAGGTACGTGTCTTCGCCAAAGCCCTCGCTGGTGCGACCCCAGCGAGGATCCCGGGCGATGTCGACCATCGGCGCGAAGGTCATGTCCAGTGCGTCGGCAGCCGCTTCGATGGCCGCCGTGCGGCCGACCTTGGCGACGGCGTCCATGTCCCAGGTGGCGGCCATGCCCAGGCCGATGGGGAAGATGGTGCGCTCGCCATGTACCGTGTCGTAGGCGAAGAACATCGGGATCTTCAACCGGCTGCGCATGGCCGCGTCCTGCATTGGCCGGTTTTCCGGTGCCGTGCGCGAATTGAACGTGCCTCCGATGCGTCCGGCGGCGATCTCCTCGCGGATCTTCTCCCGGGGCATTTCGGGGCTGATGCTGATCAGGCGCAACTGCCCGATTTTTTCGGCCTCGGTCATCTGGCTGATCAGATGGTCGATGAAGGCCTGTTTGTTCTCGAGCGGCGGCGCGGAAGTGGCGGCGACAGCCGCCTGGCTGACGAGGCCCATGGCCAGGCCCAGCAGAGACAGTTTCATCATGAATTCCGTAAGGGGGCCGATGCACGGTCAACGGTGACACACGCACGGGCGAAGTTTTCGGGCGGCTGTTGTTGTACGATTTGCACGCAGATCTTCCTGCGGCGGATTATGCCTGAATCCGTCGCGTGCTGACGAAGCCCCGTACACCGGGAAAACAACTATAAGAACGCTCACGAGAACACGGCATGACCCCGCTTGAACCCTACTACCAGCGTCAGCTCGCTGAAGCCATGGCCGGTGTTGGCCGGCGCACGGATGTCGCGTTGCTGGCAGTGCTCGCCCGCCGCGCCGATGATTACGCGTATTTCCCACTATTCTGGTCAGCCGTGCTGGCGCTGGCGCTGCCAGGCTTGCTGCACGGGGTGCTGGGCTGGCCCAGCGTGCGCGGCCTGATCGTCGCCAACGTGCTGCTGTTCGTAGGCCTGTGCGTGCTGTTGCGCAGCCCGCGCCTGGAACGCTTGACCGTACCGCGGGCCTGGCGCCGCTGGCGAGCGTCGCGTCTGGCCACTCGTCAATTTCTCGACCTTGGCGCTCAGGCCTTTACAGGTGCCGGATGCGTCATGATTTTCGTCAGCGAGGCCGAGCAGTACGCACGGTTGCTGATGGACAAGCAGGTCGCGCTTTGCCTTGATGACGCGGTGCGGGTCGCGCTCACTGACCGTCTAGCCAGCCAGGTTCGCCAGGGGCAAACCTTGCAGGGAATGATCGAGTGCGTCGAGGCGTGCGGCCTTCTCCTTGGCCAGCAGGCGCCACGCGCGCTTGCGTGCAGGCGTTTGCCCCAGCCGCTGGTAATCCTCGACTAACGCAACCCTGGCCGACTGCGCTGGGGTGTAGAATACGGCCCCCGCTATTGGAGGTACCGTTTGCCCATGTCTGCCCTTTCTACTCCACCGGATGCGCGCGTCCAGTTTCTCGACCTGCTTCGCACCGGCTTGCAGGGCAACACTGTGGTCAAGCTGGTCCTGGCGCGGCCTGTGGGCACCGACCCGACCCTGCAACGCATCATCGCCAAGCCCTTGCTGGTCAAGGGTCAGGCGAACCTGTCCCTGGTCTACCGTCACCAGACCCGCGATATCACCCGCAACCTGCCGCTCGATGATGCTCTGCAATGCATCGCCGAGCTGCTGCCAGAACATTTTCGCAACGCTCACCTGTTCGATGCAGAGGGTGAGCTGCAATTGACCTTCAGCAAGAAGGGCAAGCCCATGCTGCAGCGTCATGGCGCCCAGGCGCCCCGGGAAACCGTTGGCAGCAACGGGCATGACCGCGAGAAAAAGCGCTACCTGGACATTGCCCGACCGTTTTTGCGTGACCTTGGCGTAACGGATGGCCAGGGCGCACTGATCCCTTCGATGTCGCGCAAGTGGAAGCAGATCAACAAGTTCATCGAGGTTTTCGACCACGCCCTGGCCAATGCGCCCTTGTCGAGCGAGCAGCGCTTGCGGGTGGCCGACTTCGGCTCGGGCAAGGGCTATCTGACCTTCGCCATGCACGATTACCTGCGCAATACGCTGGGCCGCGATGCCCAGGTAACGGGGGTGGAGCTGCGCCAGGACATGGTCGAGCTGTGCAACGCTGCCGCCGCGCGGCTCGAACACCCAGGGCTCGAGTTTCAATGCGGGGATGTGCGCAGCGTGGTGCCCGATGCCATCGAGGTGATGATCGCCCTGCACGCCTGCGACGTGGCGACCGACTACGCCATCCATACCGGCATCCGCTGCAACGCGGCGATCATCATGTGCTCACCGTGCTGCCACAAGCAGATCCGCCCGCAGTTGCACAGCCCAGGTCTGTTGCAGCCGATGCTGCAATATGGCCTGCACCTGGGCCAGCAGGCCGAAATGCTCACCGACAGTCTGCGCGCACTGTACCTGGAGGCCTGCGGCTACGAGACCAAGGTGTTCGAGTTCATATCGTTGGAGCACACCAACAAGAACAAGATGATCCTGGCCGTCAAGCGGCGCCAGCCAGCGGATCAGTCAGCCTTGCTGGAAAAGATAGAACAGCTCAAGGCGTTCTATGGCGTGAAGGCGCATTGCCTTGAAACGTTGCTGCGGGCGGATGGTTTGCTTTGAACCTGATGCGCTCCAGCCTTGGATATGCTCATCCTTGCTTCGCTGCTCATGAGCGCGTTCTGATGCTGCAGGCATGCTTGATCACTCAGCTTGAGCAATCAATTGCACAGTCGTGCTTGCCAGCCCCAGCGGATGCGTCTGGGCGTCGAAGAAGTGCAGGGCCGTGTCCGGCATGTCTTCGAAGCGGCTGGTGAAATGACGCTTCTGATTGATGACCGATGCCTCTCCCAATGGGCGTATGGCAATGGCCAGGTGGCTGGGCCGGGCTGAGCGAATGGCTTCGAGCAGGTGCCGGTCGTTGCTGTCCAGATGCTGGCCGAACAGGCACATGCCTTGGTGTTCACCGGCCAACTGGCCGAGGCTCCAGCTGAGGTAGTCCGAATGCCGGATGGCACGCAGTTTTTCGTCGCTGCGCTCTTCGTTGACGAACAGCGGCACTTCACCTGGCACATTCACGGCGAACCCTTCGAGCATTTCAGCGCTGCTTGCACTGCGTTGCCGGGTGGTGCCGTCAGGCAGCTTGAGCAGGTGCATGCCACCGTGCAGGTGCAGCACCCGAGTGCCTTTATCCGTCGTTCGGCGCACGTCGAAAAAACCCTGCTCGTCGAACAATTCGGCGAAGCCCTTCGGGTCGTGCTGCACGGCCCAGACCAGCAGCAGGTCATAGTTGCTGGTATAGACGTTGCGGTAGCCGCGCAGGGCCTGGTTGAGGGTGGTCAGGGCGGCTTCGGGCATGGCCGACCAGGGCATGTGCACGGTGCGCACGGCGTGGATCAGCGCCTCCTTGATGGAGTAATAGCGGTTAAGCGGCGCTGTCGAGTTGATGGCCAGCGCAGCGTTGGTGCGCACCGTAGTGTTGAGGGCGGTCAGCACCGGTTCGAACAGCTCAGTGCCCAACGACTTGAACAAGGCCTGATCGCTGATGGCCAAGCCCTTTTTGCGCCCGGCCCGTTGCGCCTCCTCATACAGCGAGAAGTACCCGAACGGCTTCCAGAAGGCCCGGCTTGCGCCGTTGCCGACCAGTAGGGTTTCGCAGGGGTACTGGTCGGCAAGGTCTGACCAGGCGGGGAGAGTGGCGTCGAGTGCGGGCATGCTGAAGTCCGTAAAGCGGGATCCGGCAGACTTTACCACGCCAAGCCCAGGTCATGAGTGCGCCGTGCCAGAGCTGGCAGCGCCGTGTAGGGGGCATTGGTGAGGGTGAGGGCATCTGCAGAGGATTGAAAGTGAACACGAGCGGACTTCATTCCCTCCAAGGTATTGAGTGGTCACGGTGCAGTGCCTAGCCAGCATCGGCCACACCGACACATAGATCGTCATGTCTTTTACTTGAACAGGAGATCCCTCATGGACACCTATCATGTAAGCCCTGCCAACGACGGGTGGGAACTGAAGAAGGCAGGTGCTGCGCGTGCCTCGAAACACAGCGCTACCAAGCAAGAACTGGTGGGGTCGCTGGCCACCTTCTTTGAGGGCAAGACCGCCTCGGTTAAGATCCACAAGGCCGATGGCACCCTCGAGGAAGAGCGCACCTACCCACGTGCCGCTGACCCGCGGCGCACCAAGGGTTGATACCGATCAGCGCCGCGCTGCTTGGCATCGACATGCACCAGTGCCATGGGCGCGGCCTCTACAAGTGGTTGCTTGCAAGCTTTCTGATCGGCAAGCGCATTCGCGCCAGTGTCGCGGTCCAGGCCTATCAGGTACTGGTCGATACCCACGGCCTGGACACACCGGGCAAGCTGGCGAGGTGCCCGCATCACACGTTGGTGAAGCTGCTGGGTCAGGCCGGTTACGCACGCTACGACGAATCCACGGCCCGGCGGCTGCATCGGTTGGGCAAAGGGCTTGAAGCGGAAATGGACCACGTGCTGCTGGACGACGCAGTGGACATGGCGCACGTAAACGCTTGGCTGCTGAGGTTTGAAGGCGTGGGGCCCAAGACGCTCGAGATTTTCATGCGGGAAGCGGCGCCGGTACTGCAGCATCAACGTGCGCAATGAGGATGGGCGGTAGAGGAAGCGTAAGCCATGTGAACGCTGGCTTGAAGGTGGAGCGGGTAGAGGGAATCGAACCCTCAACTAAAGCTTGGGAAGCTTTCGTTTTGCCACTAAACTATACCCGCATCTGAGCTGCACTTTTTACCAGAACGTTCGGCAAATTAGAAGCCCGCGTTATAAAAAAACGTCATTTCCCTCCGTTTTCCCGTGCTCCCCTCCATGCGCCTAAGGCTCGCCTACACGGCAGCGATTTCCTCGCGCGTGAGTTCACGGTATTCCCCTGGCGGCAGGTCCAGGTCCAGCGCGATGGCGCCCATGCGCTCCCGGTGCAGCTTGACCACCTTATTGTCGTAGAACCCGAACATGCGTTTGACCTGATGATAGCGCCCTTCGACGATGGCGAGCCGGGCCAGGCGCGGCCCGAGGATCTGCAGGTCGGCCGGTTGTGTCGTCAGGTTTTCGAAAGCAAAGTGGAAACCCTCCTGAAACCGGGCCACGTAGTGCTCGCCGATCTCGTCCTGGGTTTCGACCAGGTAATGCTTGGGCAGCTTGGTGGTGGGTTGGGTCAGCCGCCGGGACCACTGGCCATCGTTGGTCAGGATCATCAGCCCGGTAGTATTGAAGTCCAGGCGCCCGGCAATATGCAGACCCTGCGCAAGCGCGTCGGGCAGCAAGTCCATGACGGTCGGATGCTGGGGGTCGTGGGTGGCGCTGACGCAACCGGCCGGCTTGTGCAGCATCAGGTAGCGTGGCGGGTGGCCCGCCTGCAGCACCTCATCGTCCAGCTCGACCCGGCTGAACGCCCGCACTTCCGTCAGCGGGTCGCTGGTTACCTGGCCATCGACGCGCACGCGACGTTGAGCCAGCATCAGGCGCGCATGCTGGCGGTTGCAGGTCGGCAGGTTGGCAAGAAAACGATCAAGGCGCATGGGTGAAACCAGCAGGCGATGCCAATTGGGCCTCGACGCCCGCGCAGCTTGGGCACAGGCAGGCACGGTCGCGCAGTTCGGCAGGCAGGGCCTGCAGCACGGCCGGGTCGATGCGCACACTGAAGCACCAGCAGGCCTGGGTGGCCTGGGCAGGGTCGGCCAGGGTGCACTGGTTAAGGGCACCGCAGGCGGGGCAGTATTGATCGTCGTTCATATCAGGTTTCAGTGCAGACACGGTTGCGGCCAGCCTGTTTGGCACGATAGAGGGCGCCGTCGGCGCGGGTCAGGAGGGTATGCAACGTGTCGCCTGACTTCAGGTGGCTGACCCCGATGCTGGTGGTCAGGCGCAGCGGCTGGTCTTCGTAACTGAAGGTCAGTTGCTCGGCGCGGCGCCGGATCTTTTCGGCAGCCTCGTTCGCCTGGCAAGCATCGGCCTCACGCAGCAGCACGATGAACTCCTCGCCTCCCCAGCGGCAGAGTATATCGGACTGGCGAATGCTGCCTTGCAGGACATTGGCAAATTGGCGCAGCACTTCGTCGCCTGCCAGGTGACCATAGGTGTCGTTGAGCACTTTGAAGTGGTCCAGGTCGATCAGCAACGCCACCAGCGGACTGTTGTCACGCTGGGCCTCGCGCAGCGCCTGGGCGGCCAGCAGGTCGAAGCTGCGTCGGTTGGGCAGCCCGGTCAGGCTGTCGAGCGTGGCCAGGGCTTCGGTGCTGGCCTGGTGGCGGCGCACCATCGCATGCACCAGGGCCACCACCACGAGGGTGATCATGGCGCAGATCGCCAGGTTCAGGTACAGCGAATGACGAATCCGGTCCAGCGCCCCGGTCTCGCGCTTGTCCACCAGCAGGTACCAGTCCAGTTCCGGCAAGTGGCGTACGTTCAGAAAATGGCTGTGGCCTGCAAGGTCACGGTATTCATGACTGCCCTCGCCAGGCACCGGCTGGTGTGCGAGCACGCCGCCCAGGTCTGGGCTGTCGACCAGCGACTGGCCGACGCGCAGGCCCTGCGGGCCACCACCCGAGCCTGTCATCAACACCTTGCCCTGGGCGTCGACGAAGACCACGGATCGCTGATAGCGATGTTGGTACTGGTCGATCATCCTGACCACGGTCGAAACGCTCAGCCCTACCCCCGCAGCGCCGATGAAGCGCTGCTGATAGTCGTGCACCTTGTAGTTGATGAACACGGTGAGGTTGTCCTGGTTGGCCATGTCCAGGTCTACATTGATCTCGTAAGGCGCTGCCTGGTCGCGCAGGCGGAAGTACCAGGCATCACGCCAGGCCTGGGGCTGGACCTGCTTAAGCACGCCCTTGGCCTGGTAGTAGGTCAGCGTGCGTTCGGAGACGAAAAAGGACGTGAAGATGTCCTGCTTGCCCGTCACCTCGCCCAGGTAGCGGGTCATGCGCTGGGCATCCTGCTCACCGGCCAGCACCCAGTCACGCAGGAAGGTGTCCTGGGCCATCATCGATGCGATCAGAACAGGGCGGATCAGGTCTTTCTGGATTTCCGAATAAACCGTGTCGGAAGTCAGGGGCAGTTCGGTATTGATGATGCCGTCACGTATGGCGCTGCGCGAGGAGAAATAACTCAGCAGCGACGTGGCGAGGAAACCGCAGGCCAGCAGCATCAGCAGGGCGGCGATTAACGAACGCTGCGATGACGGAGCGGAGCGTGAAGGCATGATCTTCCCATGATGTGTGCCGGGCCGCACATTCTAGTGTTCTGGGCACTAAATAACTGCAAGATTTTGTTTGGAAGCTGCAGCTGTATCAAATTATTACCAGTATGGCACTGCACGAGTTGACGCTTGTCTGATTCCATGTCGATCAACGTGTTGTGCATCGACGCTCGGCAGCGTTCGCTGTGCGGGCACCTCAGCGGTCCGGGAGGCCGCCTATGTCCTATCGAATTCTGCTTGTGGCCCTGCTCGGGCTGACGCTTGGCGCCTGTGCGCCGTACGCTGGACGGTCGACCTACTACCGCTCCGACTATTACGTCACGGACCGGTATGTCTCGCCTGGCTACGCGCCCGGCTATTACCGCTACGGTCGTTATCCGGTGGCGCCACAACCGCGCTACTACTACCAACCGGTGCCTCGTTACCATGCGCCGCCCGGCTACCGACCGTTGCCGCCGCCCGACGTGCGCCGCTGGCACGGCAACCCGCGCTACGATTATGGTCATCGCCAGCGCTGGGACTACAGGCGTGACCGTGACCGGCACGACTACCGCAACGATGGCCCGCGCTATCAGGATGGAGGTCGACATCAAGGCGGCTGGGGTGACAGGCGTGGACGAGGACACTGATCAGGTGACAAGCACCCTGTCACTTACGCGCCGCTAGTGCAGGTCCGACAGTGGGTGATGGCCTTCCCAGGGTGCTTGGAAGTGTGCCTGTACCACGGCTGCGGGCACATGGTCCACATCCGGCCAGTGCCAGCGTGGCTGGTGATCCTTGTCCAGCAGGCGTGCGCGCACCCCTTCGCTGAACTCAGGGTGGCGACAGCAGTTCAGGCTCATGGCGTACTCCATCTGCAGCACCTGCGCCAGTGACAAGTACCGGGCCCGACGGATCTGCTCCCACACCAGATGAGCCGTCAGCGGGCAGCCCGCCAGCATGCGCTCGGCGGCTGCCGAGAGCAGTGGGTCCTCGTGCTGGCGCAGGCCCGCCACGGCCCGCCAGGCAGCGCCTGCGCAGGTGACATCGAGCAATGCGTCGATGAGCGCGCGGCGCGGCAACCACTGGGCTGTGGGTAGCGTTTGGCGGGCACAATGCTCCTCAGCCCTGAACAGGCTGTTGAGCTGGAGCGCGGTCTGCTCCTGCCAGTTCACCTGCAGCAGTTCATCGATCAACGCCGCTTGTCGGTCTTCGCCCATGAAGCGGTCGGCCAGCCCCAGGTCCAGCGCATCGCGCGCATTGACAGGCGCACCGGTGAGCCCCAGGAACAACCCCAGCTTGCCCGGCAAGCGGGCCAGGTACCAACTGGCCCCAACATCGGGGTACAGACCAATGCTGATCTCTGGCATGGCCAATACGCTGCTGGGGGTCACGATGCGTACGTTGGCGCCCTGAAGCAAACCCATGCCGCCGCCCAGCACATGGCCATGGCCCCAGCACAGCAGCGGCTTGGGATAAGTGTGCAGGGCATGGTCCAGGCGATATTCGGCGGCAAAGAACGACGCGGCCAGCGGTGGCACGCTGCCAGGCTGCTCGCGGCACGCCTGGGCCAGCGCCCGCACGTCGCCACCGGCGCAGAAGGCCTTGGCGCCATTGCCACGCAGCAGCACACAGGCGATGCCCGGGTCTTGCGCCCAGCTGTGCAACTGCTCGGCCAGCGTCTCTATCATTGGCAGGTCGAGGGCATTGAGCGCCCTTGGCGCATCGAGGGTGACGATGCCCAGGCGAGCGCCGTCGGCGCCTGTCAGGACTTGGCAGTGAATGCTCATGGCTTACCTCATTCAGGTCACCGCTCAAGTATGGCCTGCCTGGTCGATCCCGCCGGGCACTGGTCGGATCGTTTGACAAGCGTCGGTGTCACCCCTAGTGTCGCCCCATTGTTTACGGAAGCCCACATGACTGACGACGATCGCATCAAACTCGAGCCCAGTTGGAAAGCCGCCTTGCGTGCCGAGTTCGAGCAGCCTTACATGCAGCAATTGCGCGAGTTCCTGCGTGGTGAATATGCCGTCGGCAAGCAGATCTACCCGCCTGGCCCGCTGATCTTCAATGCACTCAACTCCACCCCCCTGGATCAGGTCAAGGTGGTGATCCTCGGCCAGGACCCGTACCACGGCCCAGGGCAGGCCCATGGCCTGTGCTTCTCGGTGCAGCCTGGCGTGCCGACGCCGCCGTCGCTGGTGAACATCTACAAGGAGCTGCATCGCGATCTGAATATTCCCATCCCCAACCATGGCTACCTGCAAAGCTGGGCCGAGCAGGGTGTGTTGCTGCTCAATACCACCATGACCGTGGAGCGGGGCAACGCGGCATCCCATGCCAAGAAAGGCTGGGAGTTCTTCACCGACCGTATCATCGAGGTGGTCAGCGAACAGTGCGAGCATGTGGTGTTTCTGCTGTGGGGCTCCCATGCGCAGAGCAAGCAGAAGCTGATCGACGGCACCAAGCACCTGGTGCTCAAGTCTGTGCACCCCTCGCCGTTGTCGGCGTACCGCGGTTTTCTTGGCTGTGGACATTTCAGCCGTGCCAACGGTTTTCTCGAGCAGCGCGGGCTAGCGCCCATCAACTGGGCGTTGCCACCGCTGTGAGCCAGGCGGGGCCGTCAGGCCCCACAGGTCATGAGGGCCGCTTGCTCATCCAGTAACGGAACAGGGGCTCGGCCAGGAACAGCACGAAGAGCAGGCGCATCACTTGCAAAGCGGTCACCAGGGGCACCGACAGTTGCAGCGTTTCGGCGGTCAGGCTCATTTCAGCGATGCCCCCGGGCATCATGCCCAGCGTCAGTGAGCGCAGGTCCAAGGCTGTCAGCAGGCTCAAGCCCCAGGCGGCAGCGCCAGCCAGGGCCATGCTCAAGGCAGTCGCCACCAGCGTGCGTCCCAGAAATGCCGGGGCTCGGCGGAAGAACGCACGGTTGAAGTGGCAGGCCAGGCCGCTGCCGATCAGCCATTGGCCGATCTGACTGGCGCCATTGGGCAGGGCAATCTGCAAGTCGGCGGCCAGGCTGAAGGTGGCTGCCACCAGCAGTGGCCCGAACAGCCATGGGTTGGGCTGTTGCAGCCGCTGCCAGAGCCACCCGGCGGCCACCCCCAGCGGTGCGATGAGGGCCAGCCAGGCCCAGCTGACGCTGCCGGTGTGGTTGAGCGCTACGCCATCGCCCAGCAGCAGCTTGAACAGCGCCGGCACGCACAGCACCACGGCCAGCACGCGCAGGCTCTGGGCTGCGGCTACCTGGCTCAGTACCGCGCCATTGCGCGCACCCAGGTTGACCATTTCACCGGAGCCGCCTGGCATGCTGGCAAAGAACGCGGTGGCGCGGTCCTCACCCGAGCGGCGCAACAACCACACGCCAAGCACGCTTGAGACCGTGGTGAACAAGGCGCCGAAGAAGATCAGGGCGAAATGGCTGCCCACTTGCTCGATGACCTGGGGCGTGAAGTGCAGGCCGATGCCCAGGCCGATGATGCATTGCCCGCAGCGCCGGCCATTGGGTATCTCTGGCAACTGCCAAGGGCTCAGGCAACGTACCGCGATGATCGCCAGCAGCGAGCCGACCATCCACGGCAAAGGCCAGCCGACCTTGCTGGCGGCGAAACCGCCAGCAAGGCCGACCAGCCCAGTTGCCCAGTACAGCGGCAACGCGCGATCAGGCATCGGCCATGGCCCGGCGCTGCAGGCTGCGTTTGCGCCAGATGCGCACCATGGGCAGCGCGAGCATGAGCGCTACCAGTGCCCAGACACCCATGCTGATCGGGCTCGACCAGAGAATGCCCAGCTCGCCATTGGAAATCGACAATGCACGGCGCAGGTTCTGCTCCATCAGGCCACCCAGAATGAAGCCCAGCAGAATCGGCGACAGCGGGAAGTCCAGCTTGCGCAGGATATAGCCCATGATGCCGATGCCGACCATCAGGAACAGGTCGAAGGTGGTGGCATGCACGGCGTAGACGCCGATCCCGGTGATGATGGCGATCACCGGCACCAGGGCCCAGTTCGGTACGGCCAGGATGCGGGTGAAGATGCGGATCATCGGGATGTTCAGGATCACCAGCATGATGTTGGCGATGAACAGCGACGCGATCAGGCCCCAGACGATGTCAGGTTGCTGTTCGAACAGCAGCGGGCCAGGGGTGATGTTGTAGAGGGTCAGCGCGCCGATCATCACCGCCGTGGTTCCCGAACCCGGTACGCCAAGGGTCAGCATGGGCACCAGGGCGCCACAGCAGGAGGCGCCGATGGCCGTTTCCGGTGCAGCCAGGCCACGGGCGTCACCCTTGCCGAACTTGCCGCTGGCACCGGCCATGCGTTTTTCGGTCATGTAGGCCACCGCACTGGCCAGCGTGGCACCTGCGCCTGGTAACACGCCCATCACGAAGCCCAGCAGGCCGCAGCGAATGTTCACCGCGAACACCGACGCCGCTTCCTTGAAGTTGAACAGCATGCGCCCGGTGGCCTTGACTGCCTGGTGGCCGTGGTGGGTCTTTTCCAGCAGCAACAGAATTTCGCTGATCGAGAACAGGCCCAGCACCAGCACGACGAACTGAATGCCGTCGGCCAAGTGCACGCTGTCACCGGTGAAGCGGTACACGCCACTGTTGGCGTCGATGCCCACCGCCGACAAAAACAGGCCGATCAAGGCGGCGATGAAGGTCTTGAGCGGCTTGTCGCCGGCCATACCGCCCAGGGCGACAATGGCGAACACCATCAGCACGAAATACTCGGCCGGGCCGAAGGCGATTGCCCACTTGGCCAGCAGCGGGGCGAACAGCACCATGCCGCAGGTGGCGATGAAAGCGCCGATGAACGAGCTCCAGGCCGACAGGGACAGGGCCACGCCCGCCAGACCCTGGCGTGCCATCGGGTAGCCGTCCAGGGTGGTCATCACGGTCGACGCTTCGCCCGGGATGTTCAGCAGGATCGAGCTGATTCGCCCACCGTACTCGCAGCCCAGGTACACCGCAGCCAGCAGGATCAGCGCCGACTCCGGAGGCAGGCCCAGGGCGAAGGCGATGGGAATCAGCAGGGCCACGCCATTGATCGGGCCCAGGCCCGGCAGCAGGCCGACGACGGTACCGATCAGCGTGCCGGACAGGGCAGTGACCAGGTTGTAAGGGGACAGGGCGACGCCGAAGCCCTGGCCCAGGTAGCTCAAGGTATCCATGTGTCAGTTCTCCAGTACGCTCAGCAGGCCAAGGGGCAGGGGCACGTCCATGACGCGGTCGAACAGCCAGTAGAGGAAAAGGCTCATGCCAACCACGACGATGACGCTGTGCAGCCAGCGACCGCCATACAGGCGCGCCATGGGCACACCGGCCAGGATGGCGCTGAGGATGAAGCCAAGGGACTCGAAGGTGGTCGCGAAAATCAGCAGCAGGCCAATGCAGGCGGCGATCTTGGTCAGGGTCGCCTTGTCCAGCGCCGGCTCGTCGTCCTTGTGCACGATCGGCGTGGGGCGGATCGCCATGTACAGCAAGCCCAGGCTCATCAGGCCGAGCATCAGCAGCGGGTAGGCACGTGGGCCTACCGGCTCATAGGAAAACGCCGCCTGATACGGCCAGGCCATCACGGCCAGGGCGGCGCACACGGCCAGCAGAATCAGGGCGAAGATGCGTTGCAGGATCATGGAGGAATCCTCGGTAAGTAGCGATGGGAGCGGCACACCCGTGAACCTGGGCCAAGGCCCAGGCCATGCACGGCAGCGTCTGCCTGCTCCTGCCAGGAAAAACCGGCAGACTGGGTTACTGCACCAGGCCGAATTCCTTGGCCAGCATCTTGTAGTCAGCGACTTGCTTCTTGACGTAGCCATCGAGCTCTTCACCCGTCATGGCGAAGGGGAACAGCTCACGCTGGTCACGCAATTTGGCGAAGTCTTCGGAGGCCAGCATCTTGTCGAACGAGGCTTTCCACCAGGCGTAGTCTTCGTCGCTCACTTTCGGGCCGAGGTAGAAGCCGCGCACCACAGGCCAGACGATGTCATAGCCCTGTTCCTTGGCAGTGGGGATGTCCTTCATGGCCGGGTCGTCCAGGCGTTTTTCCGAGAACACGGCCAGCAGGCGCATGTTGCCGCTCTCGATGTGCGGCATGGAGTCGGAGATGTCGGTGGAGCCTACCTGGATATGGCCGCCGAGCAATGCCGTGGCGATTTCGCCGCCGCCTTCAAGTGCCACGTAGCGCAGGTCGCGTGGGTTGATGCCGGCAGCCTTGGCGATCAGGGCGGTTTGCATCCAGTCCTGGCTGCCTACGGTGCCGCCGGAGCCGATCACCACCTTGCTCGGATCTTTCTTCAGCGCCGCGACCAGGTCGTCGAGGGTTTTGTAGGGCGAGTCGCTCTTGACTGCGATCGCGCCGTAGCTGGTACCGACGGCAGCCAGCCATTTCACTGCATTTTCATCGAAGCGACCGAACTTGCCCTGGGCCAGGTTCAGCAGCGAACCGCTCGACCAGGCCACCAGGGTCCCGGCATCGGCTGGGCGTTGGGCTACTACCGCGTTGTAGGCCACAGCGCCGACACCGCCAGGCATGTAGGTCACGCGCATGGGCTTGCTCAGGATCTTCTCCTGCACCAAGGCGCTTTGCACCAGCTTGCAGGTCAGGTCGAAGCCGCCGCCAGGCGAGGCCGGGGCGATGCATTCGGGGCGTTTGGGTTCGGCGGCCAGGGCATTGCCTGCCAGCAGCAGGCAGCCGGTTGCCAGTACGATACGGCGCAGTGAAAAGGTCATGGTCTATCTCCGTAGGCGTTGTTGTTATCGGGTTACCACAGGGCGACGCTGTAGCTCACCAGCAGCCGCACTTCGTCGGCGTCACGGGCGAAATTGGAGCGGAAGGTCGCGTTTCGCAGGCGCACCGCCACGTTTTTGAGCGGGCCGTTCTGCACCACGTATTTCAGCTCGGTATCACGCTCCCATTCCTTGCCCTCGCCACCGCTGGCACGGCTGACGTTGTCGCCGCTGATATAGCGGGTCAGGAACGTCAGGCCAGGCACGCCGAGTGCGGCAAAGTTGTAGTCGTAGCGGGCCTGCCAGGAGCGCTCGTCGGCATTGGCGAAGTCGTTGATCTGGACGAAGTTGACCAGGTAGGGGTCGGCGCCATCGACATAGGGGAACGCGCTGTCGCCGGTCAGCTGCTGCCAGCCGGCGCTGAACTTGTGCCCACCCAGGGCATAACTGACCATGCCGTTGAAGGTGGTGTTGTCGATGCTGCCGGCCCTGGCAGCCCCTGCGTCATCGCTCAGCGCCAGGCGCAGGTCGAAGGCCAGTGCGCCTGGGCCTACGGCTTGGGTGGCGAGCAGGCCGATGAAGTGCTGGCGGTAGATGTCATCCAGTTGGGCGAAGTGATAGCTGCCGGTCAACCGGTCGCTGAACTGATAGTCCAGCCCCGCCAGCGACAGGTTGTCTGCGCTGAACGAGCCACCGAAGCGGCCGTTCTTGTTGTTCAGTGCCAGGTCTTCCCAGTTGGTGTCGTCACGGTCCTTTGCCTTGTCCAGGCGCCCACCAGTGAAGGTCAGGCCCTTGATTTCCTTGGAGGTGAGCAGACCGCCTTCGAAGGTTTGCGGCAGAATGCGGCCATCGTTGGGGCGCAGGGTGGGCAGGGAAGGGATCAGGGTGCCGATCTTCAGTTCGGTCTTGGAAATCTTGGCCTTGGCGGTCAGGCCGAGCTTTGAGTACTCGTCGGCAGCCTTGCCATTGTCATGGGTGGGCAGCAGGCCACTGCCGGTACGGTCAGGGCTTGAATCGAGCTTGATGCCCATCATGCCCAGCGCATCCACGCCGAAGCCTACGGTACCTTCGGTGTAACCGGATTCGAGGTTGAGCATGAACCCCTGGGCCCATTCGTCGCGCTTGGATTGTTGCGCACTGGTGCCATCGCGAAAGTCGCGATTGAAGTACATGTTGCGGGTTTCGAAGGTGGCCGTGCTGTCTTCGAAGAAGGCGGCCTGGCTGAGCGGGGCGACGCCGGCGAGCGCGAGGGCGCTGGCGATGGCGCTGGGGCGTGCGGCGAGGGAACGAGCAGGTGCGAGCGCCTGCGGCTGCAATGACAGCATCGTTGTGGCTCCGTTTCTTGTTCTTATTCGATTGCACCTTGCTGGTGCTTTATTCGGCGCTCGGGGCGACCGTGGTGCGATGCTAGGTAACGAACCTTTCGCTAACCTTTCAGCGTGAAAGGTTTGTCGCGCCGGCTTCACAGGCCGCGGCGGCGGGGTACACTCCGCGCCATCGCCCCACCTAACAGGGACAATCCGATGCGTGTGCTGCTGGTAGAAGATCATCTGCAATTGGCCGACAGTGTGGCCCAGGCCTTGAAAAGTCTGGGCCTGACTGTGGATGTGCTGCATGACGGGGTGGCTGCCGACCTGGCCCTTGGCAGTGAGGACTACGCCGTGGCCGTGCTCGACGTGGGCTTGCCGCGCATGGACGGCTTCGAGGTGCTGGCCCGTCTGCGCGGACGTGGCAAGACCGTACCGGTGCTGATGCTCACCGCCCGCAGCGACGTCAAGGATCGGGTCCATGGCCTGAACCTGGGGGCTGACGATTACCTGGCCAAGCCGTTCGAGCTGACCGAGCTTGAGGCGCGGGTCAAGGCGCTGTTGCGCCGTAGTGTGCTCGGGGGCGAACGCCAGCAGCGCTGCGGGCCGCTGGTGTATGACCTCGATACCCGACGGTTCACCTTGGATGAGGCCCCGTTGTCCCTGACTTCCCGCGAGCAGGGTGTGCTCGAAGCCTTGATCGCCCGGCCGGGCCGGGTGATGAGCAAGGAGCAGTTGGCGGCCCAGGTGTTCGGCCTGGACGAGGACGCCAGCCCCGATGCCATCGAGATCTACGTTCATCGCCTGCGCAAGAAGCTTGATGGCCATTCGGTGGCCATCGTCACCTTCCGCGGCCTGGGTTACCTGCTCGAGCATCGCGATGCGTGAGAATGTCAGCCTGCGTGGGCGCCTGCTGGGTAATCTGGCGCTGCTGCTGGTGGTCCTGATGCTGGCCAGTGGGCTCAGTGCCTACTGGAACGGCCGCGAGGCGGCGGACACCGCCTACGACCGGACACTGCTGGCGTCCGCCCGTACCATCGCTGCGGGCCTGTCGCAACGCGACGGGTCGTTGAGCGCCGATGTGCCCTATGTGGCACTCGACACCTTTGCCTACGACAGCGCAGGACGTATCTACTACCAGGTCCTGGACATCAACCAACGGCTGATTTCAGGGTATGAAAAACTGCCGCCCCCGCCGTCTGGTACACCGCGTACAGACGACTACCCCGCCTTGGCGCGATTCTATGATGCGACGTATCTGGGGCAGAACGTGCGAGTGGTCAGCCTGCTCAAAGCGGTGAGCGAGCCGAACATGAACGGCATGGCGGAAATTCGCGTGGCTGAAACCGATGAGGCGCGGGTGAGCATGGCCCGGGGCCTGATGGGGGATACGTTGCTGCGTCTGGGCATGTTGGCCCTGGGCGCTTTGGTGATGGTGTGGTTCGCCGTCAGTGCGGCGCTGCGACCGCTCGAGCGCCTGCGCACGGCGGTCGAGGAGCGCCAGCCGGACGATCTGCGCCCATTGCCGGTGGTACAAGTGCAGCCTGAATTGCGGCCACTGGTGGGGGCGCTCAACCACTTCACCGAGCGTTTGCGTGCACAGTTCGAGCGCCAGGCGCAGTTCATCGCCGATGCTGCCCACGAGCTGCGTACGCCCCTGGCGGCGCTCAAAGCGCGGGTGGAACTGGGTTTGCGCGCCAATGAGCCGCAACAGTGGCACCAGACGCTGGAAGCGGCGGCGCAGGGCACCGACAAATTGACGCACCTGGCCAACCAGTTGCTTTCACTGGCGCGTGTGGAAAACGGCGCGCGTGCGATCGCCGAGGGGGGCGCCCAGCGCCTGGACCTCAGCCAACTGGCGCGCGAGCTGGGCATGGCCATGGCGCCGTTGGCGCACAATCGTGGCGTTGCACTGGCCCTCGAGGCGCAGGCACCGGTATGGCTCAAAGGCGAGCCGACGTTGCTCAACGAGCTGTTGAGCAACCTGGTCGACAATGCCCTGGCCCACACCCCAAAGGGCGGCAACGTCATCCTGCGCGTGCTCGCGCCTGCGGTGCTCGAGGTGGAGGACGACGGCCCCGGCATTCCAGAAGCCGAGCGCGAGCGGGTGTTCGAGCGCTTCTATCGCCGTAGCGCCCTGGGCAGCGGGTTGGGCCTCGCGATCGTGGGGGAGATCTGCCGGGCTCACCTGGCGCAGATCAGCCTGCATGATGGCGACAACGGCGGGCTGCGCGTGCGGGTGAGTTTCATCGCTGACTAAGCGTGGGCGCTCGGATCAATCCGGCCGCCAGGCAGAGCGAAGCCCTCAGCGCAACAAGCTGCGGGCTTCGAGCAGATCCTCGGCGTGCAGCTCGCTCCCCATGGGCAAGCCCAGGTGCCGGTAGGCTGGCAAGGCCGCCAGCGGCCTCTCTCGCCCACGCTGGCTGATGCAGCGGGCGATCTGGACCACATCGATGTAGTCGATGCGGTCGGTCTGTCGATCCAGGTCCTGAACCAGGCCGGGCAGCTTGACCAGCTGTTCGGGAAACTCCCATGCCTTGAGTATCTTGTCGCCCAGTACGGGCTGGATCAGTTCGATGACATGGTGCAGGCAGACCGGATCGGACAGCAGCTCGTTGTGCTCTTCGGCGTAGATCAGAACTGGCAGCGCGCCGATCTGGTTGACCAGGCCGCCCAGTGCCGCCTGATCAGGCTTGAGCCGCGTGTAGCGCCGGGCCAACTCGTAACTCATGCCGGCGACCTCAAGGCTGTTGGCCCAGATTTCGCGCAGTTTTTGCTCAACTGCAGGCGAACGCGCGTGGAAGATCTGCTCGATGACCAGGCCGATGGCCAGATTGCAGCTGTAGTTGATGCCCAGGCGAGTGATCGCCGTGTGCAGCTCGGTCACCTCGACCGTGGCCCGCAGCAGCGGGCTGTTGACCACCTTGATCAGGCGTGCCGACAAGGCGGCATCGCGGCCGATCACCCGGCTCAAGGCCGCCACGCTGATCTCGCTGTCTTCGGCGGCCTCGCGGATGCTCAAGGCAACCTCAGGCAAAGTCGGAAGTACCAGGTCATCCTTTTCAATGGCATCCAGCAGTTGCGCCTGGACCATTTCGGCCAGCTTGTTCATGGACGTGTCTACCGCAGTGGTGAAGCGGCCCCGCTGTCAAAGCGGGGCGGGGCTGGTCAGCGCTGGATTTCCCTGTCGCGGTCCAGTTCGTAGGGCAGGGGCAGTACCTGCAGGGGCGGGCCTTCGAGATGACCCAAGTGCAGGTTGCCATCCTCCACGGCATCGGCTGCGATCACCGCGAGCAGCTCACAGCCACTGCCGGTGCTGGCCGCCATCACCACATCGCCTACCGAGGAGCCATGCACGGGGGAGAAGAGCTGCTCCCCAGGTGCCGGCAGGGTTTGCTGATCGATTGCCAGGCGGTACATGCGACGCTTGAGCTTGCCCAGGTACTGCATGCGTGCAACGATTTCCTGGCCGGTGTAGCACCCTTTCTTGAAGCTGACGCCATCGACGGCTTGCAGGTTGATCATTTGCGGAATGAACTGCTCGCGGGTAGGCCCCAGCACCTGACCGATCCCGGCGCGGATCTGCCCCAGCAGCCATGGGTTGAGGCCGGCTTCGGGTAGTGTGTCGGCCAGGGTCTTGCGAACCTCGCCTGCCTGATCTGCCGGTACCCAGAGCTCGGTGCGGCCGGTGCTGACCGTTACAGCGATCAGCCCTTCCTGCCGCGCCGTGCTGCCGGCTTCGGGCGCCAGTTCCAGCCCCAGTGCCACAAGCGCTGCCTGGCCGTCGTGCAGGCCGAAACGCACCCAGGCGGCGCTTTCGTCGGTCAGGGTGGCCTTGGAAAACACAGCGTATTTCTTCAGGTCGGCCAGCTGAGGCTCCAGCAATTCACTGGCCATGGCCAGGAGGTAACCGTTGCCTTCAGGCAAGATTCTGAAGCTGGACTGCATGCGCCCCTTGACCATGCAACGTGCGCCAAAGCTGGCGTATTCGGGGCTGAGGTAGTTGATGTTGCAGGTCAGCTGGCCCTGCAGGAATTTGCCTGCATCGGAGCCGCGGACAGCGAGAATGCCTTCGTGGGACAGAGGGCAGAAGAAAGCGGTATCGGCCATGGGTCATCGCGGTGGCTTAAAGTCTGGGGCCATCATAGAACGCTGGTAACAAAATAGGTAGGTGACTTAGACCAACAGTTGGCTGTCGCTTCGCGCGGCTGGCTGTATACTGGCGGGCCACTCGAGGAGGGCCCCATGGTCGAACAAACTGAACTCAACCGGCTTTTCTGGCATAGCCGCCGCGGTATGCTGGAACTGGACGTCCTGCTAGTGCCTTTCACCCAGGAGGTCTACCCCAGCCTCAACGAAACCGATCGTCAGTTGTATGTTCGGCTGCTGAGCTGTGAGGACCAGGACATGTTCGGCTGGTTCATGGAGCGTACCGAGTCCGAGGACCCGGAGTTGCAGCGCATGGTTCGCATCATCCTGGACCGTGTCCAACCCAAGTGAGTGGTTCGAATGCCGCTGGCAGGGCTCACGCCTGTTGCTGGTGGCCTACCTGATCAGCCAGGCGCTCGCCTGGTTCGCCGTGCTTGTCAGCCCGTTACCGTTCTGGTTGGGGCTGCTGGTGATCGCTGCATGTAGTGTTCATGCGGCGTGGGCTATTCCGCGTCGTATTCTGTTGACGCATGTTCAGGCTGTCACCGGGCTTCGTCGTGACGGAGCCGGCTGGTGGGTGTTTTCACGGGCCCGGGGGTGGCAGCCTGTGCGGCTGTGTCGTGACAGCATCGCGTTGCCCGCGCTCGTAGTGCTGAGATTCGTACCGGTTGGGGCAGGGTGGGGGCGCAGCCAATGTGTGCCCTGGGATGCGCTTGGGATCGATGAGCATCGGCGTTTGCGGGTGAGGTTGAAGTTCAGCCGCAGGCGCTGGGTGGCGCCCATGCAGCACTAAACTATGCAGGCTGGCGCCGCGTCTGCCCTTGCCCTTGCCCTTGCCCTTGCCCTTGCCCTTGCCCTTGCCCTTGCCCTTGCTCTTGCTTTGGCTTCTAAGCGCGCGGTAGTTCAGGCACTGCAGATCGCGACTTCAGGAGGCCGAGCGCAGGGCTTGCGGAGGGAGGTGACAGGCATGGATGCCTGTCAAGCGCTGGGCCCCAGGATGGGGCCTGCAGCGCGGTCCTCCCGGGAGCAAGCCCGGAGCGAGGGAACCCCGGAGCGTAGCGTAGGGGCCGGATGATGGGAGCAGGCGGTTTTTGCTTACTTTTTGACAAGACAAAAAGTGAGCCGCCGTAAGGGCGGAAGGGTGACTGTGCGCCACCCGCGCCAATGAATACCAACTTGCTGTATGCGCCCACGCTTCGAACTTCGAACTTCGAACTTTAAACTTTGAGCTTTGAGCTTTGAGCTTTGAGCTTTGATTGCATTGGTGTGGGTATTAAAAGAGAGCATAGTCCATTTGCGATGGCGACGCTTAATCACCTTTTCGCCCTTACGGCGAGTCACTTTTTGTCAAACGCCACAAAAAGTAACCAAAAAAGGCTGCGCTCCGTTCATACGGCCCCTACGCTGCGCTTCGGGGTTCCCTCACTCCGGTCTTGCTCCCGGGAGGACCGCGCTGTAGGCCCCATCCTGGGGCCCAGCGCTTGACAGGCATCCATGCCTGTCACCTCCCTCCGCAAGACCTGCGTTCGGCCTTCTGAAGTCGCGAAGATCAAAAGCAAGATCAAGATCAAGATCAAGATCAAGATCAAGATCAAGATCAAGATCAAGAGCAAGAGCAAGAGCAAGAGCAAGAGCAAGAGCAAGAGCAAGAGCAAGAGCAAGATCAAGATCAAGATCAAGATCAAGATCAAGATCAAGATCAAGATCAAGATCAAGATCAAGATCAAGATCAAGATCAAGATCAAGATCAAGATCAAGATCAAGATCAAAGGCAAGAGCGTTGGGGTGCTTCGTGGGTGCGAGTTATGAAAGATTCAGAAAGTTAATATATGAGCTCGCGTTATACCGGTTTTATATCAGGGGTATGCTGTTTGGCACAGTGCTCGCTGTTAAACACATCTCAATAAGCAGCAGCGTATCCCTAAGCAGTACGCACGCGCGTAGAAGCGGTCTTGCCGGGACGCCAGACCGGCCCCGACAATGTGGGCCGCGAAGCTAAATCCTGCAGTCCCCATCTTCCCCCAACCATTCAATCGGGCTCAAGCACCGTGTCTCTGGCCTCGCCAAGCATCGCCGGATAATCCAACGTGTAATGCAACCCCCGGCTCTCCTTGCGCTGCATCGCCGAGCGAATCATCAACTCCGCCACCTGCGCCAGATTGCGCAACTCGATCAAATCCCGACTGACCTTGTAGTTGCTGTAGAACTCGTCGATTTCATCGAGCAACAACCGCACGCGATGCTGCGCCCGCTGCAACCGCTTGCTGGTTCGCACGATCCCCACGTAATCCCACATGAAGCGCCGTAGCTCATCCCAGTTATGCGCAATGATCACATCCTCGTCCGAGTCCGTGACCTGGCTGGCATCCCACCCAGGCAAGGCCATTGGCATGCCGACATTCTCGAGGTTCGCCTGGATGTCGGCCGCCGCAGCCCGACCGTAGACGAAGCACTCCAGCAGCGAGTTGCTGGCCATGCGATTGGCGCCATGCAGCCCCGTGAAGCTGGTTTCACCAATCGCATACAGCCCCGGTACATCCGTGTGCCCCCGGTCGTCCACCATGACGCCACCACAGGTGTAGTGCGCTGCCGGCACCACAGGTATCGGCTGGCGGGTGATGTCGATGCCAAAGCCCAGGCACCGCTCGTAAACGGTAGGGAAATGGTTCTTGATGAACTCGACAGGCTTGTGCGAGATGTCCAGGTAGACGCAGTCCACCCCCAGGCGCTTCATTTCATGGTCGATCGCCCGTGCCACGATGTCGCGCGGGGCAAGCTCCTCGCGTGGGTCGAAGCGGGGCATGAAGCGCTCCCCGTTGGGCAGGCGAAGCAGGGCGCCTTCGCCACGCAAGGCCTCGGTGATCAAAAAGCTCTTGGCCTGCGGGTGATAAAGGCACGTAGGGTGGAACTGGTTGAACTCAAGGTTCGCGACCCTGCAGCCAGCCCGCCAGGCCATGGCGATACCATCGCCGCACGCGCCATCTGGGTTGCTGGTGTACAAGTACACTTTCGCCGCCCCACCCGTGGCCAACACCGTGAACCGCGCGCCGAACGTGTCCACTTGGCCCGTGTTGCGGTCCAGCACGTAGGCACCCAGGCAGCGCTCGCCGTCCAGGCCCAGGCGCCGCTCGGTGATCAGGTCCACCGCCACACGCTGCTCCAGCAGCTCGATGTTCGGGCGCTGCCTGGCCTGGGCCAGCAAGGTGTTGAAGATGGCCGCGCCCGTGGCGTCGGCGGCATGGATGATGCGCCGGTGGCTATGGCCGCCTTCACGTGTCAGGTGAAATTCGAAGCCTGCGTCGACCACGCCGTTGGGCTCATCCCGGGTAAACGGCACGCCTTGCTCGATCAGCCACTCGATGGCTTCGCGGCTGTGCTCCACGGTAAAGCGAACAGCGTCTTCGTGGCACAGGCCACCGCCGGCATTGAGGGTGTCCTCCACGTGGGACTGAATCGTATCGGCGCCGTCCAGTACGGCCGCTACGCCCCCTTGGGCCCAGTAGGTCGAACCGCTGGCCAGGTCACCCTTGCTCAGCACCGCAATGCGCAGATTCGCAGGCAGGTTCAGGGCCAGGCTCAGGCCCGCTGCGCCGCTGCCGATAACCAGGACATCATGTTGGAATTGTTGGCTCATGTCAGGACACTAGTAATCTTCGGAGGGGGCACGGCACAATAGTCATGCGTCGATGGCATTGTGAAACTATCGTTTAATGGCCGGGTGGCCTTTATAGCAGCCTCGGGTGGCCCTTTTCCATGCCGCTCGCCCGGTAACGGCAGGCATTGTGGGAACTTTCCAGCGTGGCTGGAAATCCTATGAAGGCTGCCCGCACGCCAACAATTTGCCGCGGCGACGCAGGGTGGTAGCTCGACATTGGGCTCACCTGCGTATTCGTAACCTGATTATCGACGTTGTCGGCTGCTGCCGTGCCGCGTCTTCCGTGCACGCCGCTCAAGGTCTGCAGGAAACTTGCTTGGAGGGGAGAACTTTTGCGCAAAGCCCGAGTCTATGGTTGCAAGCCTGAGCGATGGCTGCTGCAACGCTCCTTCGAGATCACCGAGGAGTGTTCATGCTAACCCAGGAAGAAGATCAGCAACTGGTCGAGCGCGTACAACGCGGCGACAGGCGAGCTTTCGATCTATTGGTGCTGAAGTACCAGCACAAGATTCTCGGGTTGATCGTGCGGTTTGTCCATGACACCCACGAAGCCCAGGACGTTGCACAAGAAGCGTTCATCAAGGCGTACCGTGCGCTTGGCAACTTCCGCGGTGACAGTGCGTTTTATACGTGGCTGTACCGCATCGCCATCAACACGGCGAAGAACTACCTGGTGTCCCGTGGAAGACGGCCGCCAGACAGCGATGTGAGCTCCGAGGATGCGGAGTTTTACGACGGCGATCATGGCCTCAAGGATCTTGAGTCTCCAGAGCGCTCCTTGTTGCGGGATGAGATCGAAGGCACTGTCCATCGCACCATTCAGCAACTGCCAGAAGACTTGCGTACGGCGCTGACCCTGCGAGAGTTCGATGGCCTGAGTTACGAAGACATTGCCAGCGTCATGCAATGTCCAGTGGGTACCGTGCGCTCTCGTATCTTCCGCGCTCGGGAGGCCATTGACAAAGCCTTGCAGCCTTTGCTGCAGGAAACCTGAGACAGCGGCTACAGCCAAGAGAGGAACCGCCATGAGTCGTGAAGCTTTGCAGGAATCGCTGTCCGCGGTAATGGATAACGAAGCGGACCAACTGGAATTGCGTCGGGTGTTGAATGCCGTCGACGATGCCGAAACCCGTGCTACCTGGTCCCGTTACCAGGTAGCCCGTGCAGCCATGCACAAGGAGCTGCTGCTGCCTAACCTGGACATCGCCTCGGCGGTATCCGCAGCGCTGGCCGATGAGGCCGTGCCTGCCAAGGCCAAGCAAGGCCCATGGCGCACCGTAAGCCGCGTGGCTGTTGCCGCGTCGGTGACCCTCGCCGTACTGGCAGGTGTGCGCCTGTACAACCAGGATGATATTACCGGTGCCCAGCTTGCGGCCCAGCAGCCTGTTCAGCAGGGTGTGACCGTGCCGCAGGCCCAAGGCCCTGCCGTGCTGGCCGGCTACAGCGAAAGCAGCGATCAGCCGACTGGCCCGATGGCCAACGGTGTTTTGCAGAACCAGGCTGGCTGGGACCAGCGGCTGCCAGGTTACCTGCGCCAACATGCCCAGGAGTCCGCTCTGAAGGGTTCTGAAACCGCACTGCCTTACGCTCGCGCCGCCAGCCTGGAAAACCGCTAATTAGGGAGGCTCATGCGCGCGCTACCTCTCCTGTCGCTGCTGCTCGGCAGCTGCATGACGGTGCTAGCGTTGGCAGCCAATTCTTCGCCCGAGGCGAACGAGTGGCTGAACAAGCTGGCACAGGCCGAGCAACGACAGAGCTACCTGGGCTCCTTCGTTTACGAACGTAACGGCAGCTTTTCAACCCACGATATCTGGCACCGTGTCCAAGAGGGCAAGGTCAGCGAGCGGCTGCTGCAGCTCGATGGCGTCGCCCAGGAAATCGTGCGCGTCGATGGCAAGGTACAATGCGTCAGTGGCGGGCTTGCCGAAGGTATTTCGGCGCCGCCCGATAGCGCGCCACGCCGCCTTGACCCCCTCAAACTCATGAGTTGGTACGACCTGTCCGTGTCCGGCAAGTCTCGTGTTGCAGGCCGGGACGCGGTGGTCGTGTCACTTTCACCGCGTGATCAGCACCGTTACGGTTACGAGCTGCATCTGGACCGTGCAACGGGCTTACCGCTGCGCTCGCTGATGCTCAACGAGAAAGGTCAACTGCTTGAGCGGTTCCAGATGACCCGGCTTGAAGCACGCATGCCTACCGATGAAGACCTGCGCCCCAGTTCGGCCTGCAAGCCCGTGGTGGCAGCGGCGCCTGCCGGTGGGGCTGTCTCTGGGTGGCGCTCCGATTGGCTACCGTCGGGGTTCGAAGTGGTCAATAGCGCCATCCGCCGCGAACCTGGGCAGGGCAGCCCGGTCAGCACCTTGATGTATGACGACGGTCTGGCGCGTTTCTCTGTCTTCATCGAGCCTGTGAAGGGCGAGGCTGGCGTTGATGTGCGTACCCAGTTGGGCCCGACATCGGCAGTATCGCGGCGCCTGAGTACGCCAAAGGGCCAGATGATGGTGACCGTCGTTGGCGAGATTCCGCTAGGCACGGCCGAACGCGTTGCCTTGTCGATGCGTCCTCAAGACGCTCAGGCGGGCCAGTGAGCAAAGGCTAATGGCGAGCGGTCCCGCTCAGGGCGTGGCTTTTTGAAATGAAATTAAAGCATTGTCATTTGCAATCTGACGGCAAATTTTCTATAGGTCAGGCTTCTGGGAGCCTGGCCATTGCTGCGTTGTGCAGGGTCGTTTCTTAATTACCGCTCGTTGTGACGGGAGCCGTATGTCAATACCTCGTTTGAAACCCTATCTATCGTTCTTCGCGGCCGTGCTGATGCTCGGGCAAGTGCTGACGGTCCAGGCTGAAGAAGCCCTGCCGGATTTCACGACGCTGGTCGAGCAAGCCTCGCCGGCGGTCGTCAACATCAGTACCAAGCAGAAGCTTCCGGACCGTCGCATCGCCGCAGGTCAAATGCCGGATCTCGAAGGCCTGCCGCCAATGTTCCGCGAATTCTTCGAGCGCAACCTTCCGCAGCAACCGCGTGCACCGCGTGGTGACCGTCAGCGTGAGGCACAGTCACTGGGCTCGGGCTTCATCATTTCCAGCGACGGCTATGTACTGACCAATAACCATGTCATCGCCGATGCCGACGAAATCATCGTGCGCTTGTCCGACCGCAGCGAATTGCAAGCCAAGCTGGTGGGTACCGACCCGCGCACTGACGTCGCATTGCTGAAGGTGGAGGGTAAGAACCTGCCTACCGTCAAGCTGGGGGATTCTGAAAAGCTCAAGGTCGGCGAATGGGTATTGGCCATCGGCTCGCCGTTCGGCTTTGACCATTCGGTGACCAAAGGTATCGTCAGCGCCAAGGGCCGCACCCTGCCCAACGACACCTATGTGCCGTTCATCCAGACCGACGTTGCGATCAACCCGGGCAACTCGGGTGGGCCGCTGTTCAACATGAACGGCGAAGTGGTAGGGATCAACTCGCAGATCTTCACGCGCTCCGGTGGCTTCATGGGCCTGTCGTTCGCGATCCCGATCGACGTGGCCATCGATGTCTCGAATCAGCTGAAGAAGGACGGCAAGGTCAGCCGTGGCTGGCTGGGCGTCGTCATCCAGGAGGTCAACAAGGACCTGGCTGAATCCTTCGGTCTGGACAAGCCTGCCGGTGCGCTGGTCGCTCAGGTGCTGGAAAACGGCCCGGCTGCCAAAGGGGGCCTGCAGGTCGGTGATGTCATCCTGAGCATGAATGGCCAGCCGATCGTCATGTCTGCCGACTTGCCGCATCTGGTAGGTGGCTTGAAGGATGGTGCCAAGGCCAAGCTGGACATCATTCGCAACGGCAAGCGCCAGACCCTTGATGTCAGTGTTGGCGCACTGCCAGACGACGATGCCGACATCGGCGCCGGTGCCGGCGACAGCAATGTCGAGCGCAGCAGCAATCGCCTGGGCGTTTCGGTGGCCGATCTTACTGCCGAGCAGAAGAAATCCCTGGAGCTCAAGGGCGGCGTGGTCATCAAGGAAGTGCAGGATGGTCCGGCCGCGCTGATCGGCCTGCGTCCGGGTGACGTCATCAGTCACCTGAACAACCAGGCCATCGGTTCGGCCAAGGAATTCACGCAAATCGCCAAGGAGCTGCCGAAGAACCGCTCCGTGTCCATGCGCGTGTTGCGCCAGGGGCGCGCCAGCTTCATCACCTTCAAGCTCGCCGAGTAAGCGCGGCGAATACGGGAGGAGGGCAGCGACAGCTGCCCTTTTTCATGTGCAGTGACATTTCAATGCCAAGCTGCAGGTGACGGCCGGGCAGAGGAATCTCCCACATCCTGGCAGCTTCAGGTACAATTGCCGGCTATTTTTCGGCGGGCGTCCGGCTCGCAGCCTTTTCCGAGTGTTGACCCGTGAGTGATTTGAGTCATATCCGCAATTTCTCCATCATCGCCCACATCGACCATGGCAAGTCGACGCTGGCCGACCGTTTCATTCAAATGTGCGGTGGCCTGACTGCGCGCGAAATGGAAGCCCAGGTGCTCGACTCCATGGACCTGGAGCGCGAACGCGGGATCACCATCAAGGCCCACAGCGTCACGCTCAACTACAAGGCCCAGGACGGCAAGGTCTACCAGCTCAACTTCATCGATACCCCCGGCCACGTCGACTTCACCTATGAAGTCTCGCGCTCGCTGGCGGCGTGCGAAGGGGCGTTGCTGGTGGTCGATGCCGGCCAGGGTGTCGAGGCCCAGTCCGTCGCCAACTGCTACACGGCCATCGAGCAAGGCCTGGAAGTCATGCCGGTTCTGAACAAGATGGACCTGCCACAGGCCGATCCCGATCGCGTCAAGGACGAAATCGAGAAGATCATCGGCATCGATGCCACCGATGCCGTGGCCTGCAGTGCCAAGAGCGGCATGGGGGTGGACGAGGTGCTCGAACGCCTGGTGCACACCATTCCCGCACCGACCGGCGATATCGACGCGCCACTGCAAGCCCTGATCATCGACTCCTGGTTCGACAACTACCTGGGCGTGGTCTCGCTGGTGCGCGTGCGCCATGGTCGCGTCAAGAAAGGCGACAAGATCCTGGTCAAGTCCACCGGCAAGCTGCACCTGGTCGACAGCGTGGGCGTCTTCACGCCCAAGCACACCCAAACCGCCGACCTCAAAGCCGGCGAAGTGGGCTTCATCATCGCCAGCATCAAGGACATCCACGGTGCCCCGGTCGGCGATACCCTGACCCTGTCTTCCACCCCGGAAGTCGAAGTGCTGCCTGGGTTCAAGAAGATCCAGCCGCAGGTATACGCCGGTCTGTTCCCGGTCAGTTCCGATGACTTCGAAGACTTCCGCGATGCCTTGCAGAAGCTGACGCTCAACGATTCGTCCCTGCAATACATGCCCGAAAGCTCCGACGCCCTGGGCTTTGGCTTCCGCTGCGGGTTCCTGGGCATGCTGCACATGGAGATCATCCAGGAGCGCCTGGAGCGCGAGTACGACCTGGACCTGATCACCACCGCGCCCAGCGTGATCTACGAGCTGGAACTCAAGACCGGTGAAACCATCGTCGTCGACAACCCGTCGAAGCTCCCAGACGTCTCGTCGGTCACCGACTTCCGCGAGCCCATCGTGACCGCGACCATCCTGGTGCCACAAGAACACCTGGGCAACGTGATCACCTTGTGTATCGAGAAGCGTGGCGTTCAGCGCGACATGCAGTTCCTGGGCAGCCAGGTGCAAGTGCGTTACGACATGCCGATGAACGAAGTGGTACTGGACTTCTTCGACCGCTTGAAGTCCACCAGCCGTGGCTATGCTTCGCTGGACTATCACTTCGATCGTTACCAGTCGGCCAACCTGGTCAAGCTGGACGTGTTGATCAACGGTGACAAGGTCGATGCCCTGGCATTGATCGTGCACCGCGACAACGCTGCGTACAAAGGCCGCGCGTTGACCGAGAAGATGAAGGAACTGATCCCGCGGCAGATGTTCGATGTGGCGATCCAGGCAGCCATTGGTGGCCAGATCATCGCGCGTACCACTGTCAAGGCGCTCAGAAAGAACGTACTGGCCAAATGTTATGGCGGCGACGTCAGCCGTAAGAAGAAGCTGCTCGAGAAGCAGAAGGCCGGTAAGAAACGCATGAAACAGGTGGGCAACGTGGAAATTCCACAAGAAGCCTTCCTCGCCGTGCTCAGGTTGGATAGTTAGGTCCTATGTCGCTAAATTTCCCGCTGTTGCTCGTCATTGCCGTGTTCGTGTGCGGTCTGTTGGGCCTGATCGACCTTCTGTTCCTGGCGCCGCGCCGACGTGCGGCGATCGCCACTTACCAGGGCAGTGTCAGCCAGCCGGAACCGGCGGTGGTCGAGCGCCTGAACAAGGAACCCTTGCTGGTCGAATACGGCAAGTCGTTCTTCCCGGTGCTGTTCATCGTGCTGGTGCTGCGCTCGTTCCTGGTCGAACCTTTCCAGATTCCGTCGGGGTCGATGAAACCCACGCTGGAAGTGGGTGACTTCATCCTGGTGAACAAGTTCTCCTATGGCATCCGCTTGCCGGTGATCGACAAGAAGGTCATCGAGGTGGGCGACCCACAGCGCGGCGATGTGATGGTGTTCCGCTACCCCAGCGACCCGAACGTCAACTACATCAAGCGGGTCGTTGGCTTGCCCGGTGACCAGATCCGCTACACCAACGACAAGCAGTTGTTCGTCAACGGTCAGCGGGTCGCCGAGCAACTGGTGGGTACCGAGCCTGGGACGCTGGGCAGCGCCCAGCTGTACAAGGAAAAGCTCGGTGCTGCCGAGCACCTGATCCGCAAGGAGATGAGCCGTTACCGTATGCCGCCGGACCAGCAATGGACGGTGCCAGCCGGCCATTACTTCATGATGGGCGACAACCGCGACAACTCCAACGACAGCCGCTACTGGGATGACCCCAACATTCCCAAGGAACTGCACGGCATGGTTCCGGACCGCAACATCGTTGGCAAGGCTTTCGCAGTATGGATGAGCTGGCCTGAGCCAAAACTCAGCCACCTGCCCAACTTGTCGCGGGTCGGACTGATCCATTGATACCCTTCGGCGCTGTCCATACAGCGCCGAATGCTTTTCTGACATAGGCTGTGTCTCAAGGATGGGAGATTCGCCGCCCAGCGTGCGGTGACCATGGCCAAACCGTCTTTCAGGATGCTGATTTGAACAACGCGTTTAACAACGATCGGGTGGCCGCATGACTGCTTCCCTTACCCGCCTGGAGCGAAAGCTCGGTTACACCTTCAAGGACCAGGACCAGATGCTCCTGGCCCTGACCCACCGCAGCTATGCCGGGCGCAATAACGAGCGTCTGGAGTTCCTCGGTGACGCCATTCTCAACTTCGTCGCCGGCGAGGCGCTGTTCGAGCGCTTCCCCCAGGCCCGTGAAGGGCAGCTGTCACGGCTGCGTGCCCGCCTGGTCAAAGGTGAGACCCTGGCCCGTCTGGCCCGAGGGTTCGACCTGGGCGAATACCTGCGCCTGGGTTCGGGCGAGCTCAAAAGCGGGGGCTTTCGCCGCGAGTCCATTCTGGCCGATGCGCTGGAGGCCTTGATCGGGGCCATCTACCTGGACGCCGACATGGACACGGCCCGCGAGCGCGTGCTCGCCTGGCTGGCCAACGAGTTCGAAGGGCTGACCCTGGTCGATACCAACAAGGATCCTAAAACCCGCCTGCAGGAGTTCCTGCAATCGCGCAGCTGCGAGCTGCCGCGTTACGAAGTAGTGGATATCCAGGGCGAACCTCACTGCCGTACGTTCTTCGTCGAATGCGAAGTCGTGCTGCTGAACAACAAGAGCCGTGGTCAGGGTGTCAGCCGGCGTATCGCCGAGCAGGTAGCCGCTGCGTCCGCATTGATCGCCCTGGGCGTGGAGAATGGCAATGACTGAGAACACCACTACCCGTTGCGGCTACGTCGCTATCGTCGGTCGCCCGAACGTCGGCAAGTCGACCCTGTTGAACCACATCCTTGGCCAGAAACTGGCCATCACCTCGCGCAAGCCGCAGACCACGCGTCACAACATGCTCGGCATCAAGACCGAGGGCCCGGTGCAGGCCATCTATGTCGATACCCCCGGCATGCACAAGGCCAACGACAAGGCCCTGAACCGCTACATGAATCGCAACGCCTCGGCCGCCTTGAAGGACGTCGACGTGGTGATCTTCGTAGTGGACCGCACCCGGTGGACGGATGAGGACCAATTGGTGCTCGAGCGCGTTCAGTACGTGACCGGCCCGGTGATCCTGGCGGTGAACAAGACTGACCGCATGGATGAAAAGGCCGAGCTCATTCCGCACCTTCAGTGGCTGCAAGGCCAGCTGCCCAACGCCGAGATCGTGCCCATTTCCGCGCAGCAGGGCCACAACCTCGAATCGCTCGAAGCGCTGATCGCCAAGCACCTGCCGGAAAACGAGCATTTCTTCCCGGAAGACCAGATCACCGATCGCAGCAGCCGCTTTCTGGCTGCCGAGCTGGTGCGTGAAAAGATCATGCGTCAGCTGGGCGCCGAGCTGCCTTACCAGATCACAGTGGAAATCGAGGAGTTCAAGCAGCAGGGGCATGTGTTGCATATCCATGCGCTGATCCTGGTCGAACGCGACGGGCAGAAGAAAATCATCATCGGCGACAAGGGTGAGCGCATCAAGCGCATCGGTTCCGATGCGCGCAAGGACATGGAAGTGCTGTTCGACGCCAAGGTCATGCTCAACCTCTGGGTCAAGGTCAAAGGCGGCTGGTCCGATGACGAGCGCGCCCTGCGCTCGCTGGGCTACGGCGACCTCTAAGGCTTACGCAGCCTGATGCGAGAGCGCCCCGGTCGGGGCGTTCTCGACAACGTCTGCCTCACGCGGGCTGGTGAATTTCATGGAACAACCTGTCGGTCAGCCAGCCTATGTGCTGCACAGCCGCGCCTACAAGGAAACCAGCGCGCTGGTGGACTTCTTCACCCCCCAGGGGCGCGTACGTGCCGTATTGCGCCGCGCGCGGGGCAAGGGTGGCAGCCTGGTGCGCCCCTTTGTGCCACTGGAGCTTGAGCTGCGCGGGCGAGGGGAGCTGAAGAACGTTGGCAGGCTGGAAACGGTCGGCATGGCACCCTGGCTGCACGGGGACGCTGTGTTCAGCGGTTTGTACCTCAATGAGTTGCTGATGCGCCTGCTCCCGGCAGAGGCACCTTCGCCTGGGTTGTTTGATCACTATGCGCAAACCCTGCAAGCTCTTCTGGCCGGCCGTCCGCTCGAGCCGCTGTTGCGGGCCTTTGAATGGCGGCTGCTCGATGAGCTGGGTTACGCCTTCTCGCTGCACATGGATGTCAACGAGCAGCCCATTGCCGCCGAGGGGCGGTACCGCCTGCGCGTGGACGCTGGGCTGGAGCGGGTCGAACTGCCCCAGCCTGGGCTGTTCGGTGGCACCGAGTTGCTGGCCTTGGCCGAGGCAGACTGGGAAATGCCAGGTGCTTTGCTGGCGGCCAAGCGCTTGATGCGCCAGGCCCTGGCCGTTCATCTGGGTGGCAAGCCGCTGGTCAGCCGCGAACTGTTTCGCAAGCGCTGATCACGACGTATGCTGTAGGGCTCAATCCAAGGAGAGCCTTTCGTGACTCACAGCAACCGCATGCTTCTCGGCGTGAACATCGACCATGTGGCCACCCTGCGCCAGGCCCGGGGTACGCGTTACCCAGACCCTGTCAAGGCGGCGCTGGATGCTGAAGAGGCGGGTGCCGACGGCATCACCGTGCACCTGCGCGAGGATCGCCGCCACATCCAGGAGCGCGACGTGTTGCTGCTCAAGGATGTATTGCAGACGCGCATGAACTTCGAAATGGGCGTCACCGAAGAGATGATGGCCTTTGCCGAAAAGATCCGCCCGGCGCACATCTGCCTGGTGCCTGAAACCCGTCAGGAACTCACCACCGAGGGTGGGTTGGATGTGGCAGGCCAGGAAGCGCGAATCAAAGCGGCGGTCGAGCGCCTGTCGCGGATCGGCGCAGAGGTGTCGTTGTTCATCGATGCCGACGAGCGCCAGATCGAGGCCTCGCACCGGGTAGGCGCGCCGGCCATCGAGCTGCACACCGGCCGTTATGCCGACGCGCAATCACCTACCGAAGTGGCTGAAGAGCTCAAGCGCATTGTCGATGGCGTGGCGTTTGGCATCGGCCAAGGCTTGATCGTCAATGCCGGCCATGGCCTGCACTACCACAACGTTGAGGCCGTGGCGGCCATCAAGGGCATCAACGAACTGAACATCGGCCACGCGCTGGTCGCCCACGCATTGTTCGTGGGCTTCAAGGCCGCCGTATCAGAAATGAAGGCATTGATTCTCGCGGCCTCGCGTTGAGCCAACGGCTATTTGCGCGCCACCAGCGTGGCGCGACGCGGGGCAGGCAAGCCCTCGATGGTTTTGCCTGAATCGCTGGGGTCGAGGAAATCACTGAGCGACTGATAGCGCATCCATTCGGTGCTGCGCTGTTCTTCCAGGCTCGTGACACTGACATCCACGCAGCGAACATCACTGAACCCAGCCCGGCGCAGCCAGCGCTCCAGGGCTGGGACCGAGGGCAGGAACCACACGTTGCGCATCTGCGCGTAACGGTCCTCGGGCACCAGCACCTGTTGCACGTCGCCTTCGATCACCAGTGTTTCCAAAACCAGTTCGCCGCCCTTGACCAGGCAGTCCTTGAGCGCCAGCAGGTGCTCGATAGGCGAGCGACGGTGATAGAACACCCCCATCGAAAACACAGTGTCGAAGCCCTCGAGGCTGGCAGGCAGGTCTTCCAGCGCAAAAGGAAGGTGCCAGGCCGGCAGGTTCGGCAAGTACCGTTGTACCGCCTGGAACTGACAGAAGAACAACCAGTTCGGGTCGACCCCGATGACCATGTCGGCGCCAGCGCCCAGCATGCGCCACTGGTAATAGCCATTACCGCAGCCAACGTCCAGTACCCGCTTGCCCTTGAGGTCCAGGTGCGGCGCAACGCGAGCCCATTTCCAGTCCGAGCGCCATTCGGTATCGACGTGCACGCCAAACAGATCGAAGGGGCCTTTGCGCCAGGGCGACAGCCCCATCAATGCCTGGCGCATTTGCACGCGGCTGGCATCATCGCAGTCGCAGTCCAGACGCAGTCCGTTTACCAGGTCGATTTCGCTCGGCTGCAGGGCCGGTAGCGCGTGCAGCGCACCACGCCAGCGGTCCAGGTCGCCATGACCTTTTTCCAGCTTGGCATCGAGTTGCGCCTGCAGGCCTTGCGACCATTCAGCCAGGGGGGTGCCCGCCAGACGGCGCGCCAGAGGGGAAAGATCGATCATGGTAGGGCTATCAACGAGGCAAAGTTAAGGCATTGGAACCAGGGCACCACCGTCGAGAACCCTGCATCGAGCAAGCGCTGGCGGTGGGTTTCCAGGGTGTCAGGCTTCATCACGTTGTCGATGGCGCTGCGCTTCTGGGCAATTTCCAGTTCGCTGTAGCCGTTGGCGCGTTTGAAGTCCAGGTGCAGGTCGTTGAGCAGCGCCTGCGCAGTGGCGTCGGCAAAGCACAGCTTTTCCGAAAGGATCAGGGCACCGCCGGGCAGCAGTGACTGGCGGATGCGGGTCAACAGCGCCAGTCGCTGCGGCGGTGCGATGAACTGCAGGGTGAAGTTCATCGCCACCACCGAGGCCGGTTCGAACGCCAGGTTGAGGATGTCCGCTTCCAGCACCTCGACAGGCAACAATTCCTGGAACATCGAGTCCTGGGCTGCGAGGTATTCGCGGCAGCGCTCGACCATGGCGGCGGAATTGTCCACGGCGATTACGCGGCAACCTTCCCCGCGCACGTGCCGGCGCAAAGCCTGCGTAACCGCACCGAGCGAGGCGCCCAGGTCATACAACGCCGTGCCGGGCATGGCGAAGCGTGCGGCCAGTACGCCCACATTCTCGACAATCGTCGGATAGCCCGGCACGGAGCGCTTGATCATGTCCGGGAACACGCGCACCACGTCCTCGTTGAAAACGAAGTCGGGTACCTGCGCCAACGGTTGGGCGAAAAGACGATCGGGATCTGTGGTCACGGCGGGCTCAAGGCTGGGTGAAACGGGGCGCGCATTTTATCGAATGGCGGGTGATCTTGCCATGCCAGCGTGGCGCCGATTGGCCTGGATCCTGCGTATGTACGGCAGATTCGCCCACGTACATCAACGCAAAGCGTCAGCGCACGACAACATTGCAATCGAAGGTTTGCACTGGCGTCACCTGCCTGGCCCAAGGCTGTTGATAGACCAGCTTCAAGGCGGCCTTGCCGCTTTGATCGGCTTGATAACGCCACGTCGAGAGGCCTTCGCTGCCGACCACATCCTCCTGATCGGGCGCGCTGTAGACCTCGGGCCCGAGGCTGAGGAGCACAGGCGTAGCGGCGGCTTCCACTCGCCAGCGGTAGCCAGTGGAAGGGTTGCTGGGAAGGGTCAGGTTCAACACCTGCCCTTTTTCCAGGTAGATCGGGCACTCACTGTCAGCATCCAGGGTGACAGGCTCGGGCCCGTGCTGGGCGCAGGCGGTTAGCAGAGTCAGCCCCAACGGGGCAAGCAGGCGTGAGGTGGACATAGGGGCTCCACGGGTTGTCGAGTGCCCGAGGATAACCGATTAAGCGGCACGGTAGTCATACCGAGGGAAGGATGAACCAGGGGGCTGCAGCACAGCCCCTGCTCCTGTACTTCAGAAAAGCACTTTGGCGACGTCGGCAAAGCGTTTGGCGAAATGCACCGTCAACCCTTCACGCAGGTAGTCGGGCAGTTCCTCGAAATCGCCGCGATTAGGCTCGGGCAGGATCAACTCGTGGATCTTCTGCCGGCGCGCCGCGATGACCTTTTCACGCACCCCACCAATGGGCAGCACCTGCCCGGTCAAGGTCAGCTCGCCGGTCATGGCCACACCTTTCTTCGGTGCCTGATCCCGTGCCAAGGACAGCAGCGCGCTGGCCATGGTAATGCCGGCACTCGGACCGTCCTTGGGGGTAGCACCCTCGGGGACATGCAGGTGAATGAACGCTTCGTTGAAGAAGGCCGGGTCGCCGCCAAACTGCTTGAGGTTAGAACTGACATAGCTGTACGCGATTTCAGCCGATTCCTTCATGACATCGCCGAGCTTGCCGGTCAGCTTGAAACCGCGGTTGAGCGTGTGAATGCGCGTCGCTTCGATTGGCAGTGTGGCACCGCCCATGCTGGTCCAGGCAAGGCCCGTGATCACACCTTTGCCCGCCAGCACCTGCTCACTGCGGAACACCGGTATGCCCAATGCGCCTTCCAGATCCTTTGGTCCGATTTTGAGCTTGGCGGTGGGGTCTTCAAGCAGCTTCACCACGGCCTTGCGCACCAACTTGCCCAACTGTTTTTCCAGCTGTCGTACGCCGGCTTCCCGGGCATAGCCTTCGATCACCAGGCGCAAGGCGCTGTCGGTGATACTCAGGCTGCTTTTGGCCACACCCGCCTTGGCCAGTTGCTTGGGCCAGAGATGGCGTTTAGCGATGGCCAGTTTTTCTTCGGTGATGTACCCGGAGAGGCGGATGACCTCCATGCGGTCGAGCAGTGGACCGGGGATGGAATCCAAGGTATTGGCGGTGCAGACGAACAGCACCTTGGACAGGTCCAGGCGCAGGTCCAGATAGTGATCGAGGAAGTCGACGTTCTGCTCGGGGTCCAGGGTTTCCAGCAGCGCCGAGGCCGGGTCGCCTTGGTAGCTTTGCCCCATCTTGTCGATTTCGTCGAGCATGATGACCGGGTTCATCACTTCGACATCCTTCAGGGCTTGCACCAGCTTGCCTGGCTGGGCCCCGATGTAGGTGCGGCGATGCCCCTTGATTTCGGCTTCGTCGCGCATGCCGCCCACGCTGAAGCGATAGAATGGGCGGCCCAACGATTCGGCGATGGACTTGCCAACGCTGGTCTTGCCCACCCCTGGCGGGCCCACCAGCAACACGATCGAGCCACTGATCTCGCCTTTCCATGCCCCAACGGCCAGAAACTCGAGGATACGTTCCTTGATATCGTCCAGCCCCGCATGATGCTGGTCGAGCAGCTTGCGGGCGTGCTTGAGGTCGAGCTTGTCGTCCCCGTAGATACCCCAGGGCAGGGCTGTCGCCCACTCCAGGTAGTTTCGGGTCACGGCGTATTCGGGTGAGCCTGTCTCCAGGATCGCCAACTTGCCCATCTCCTCGTCGATGCGCTTGCGTGCCTGGTCCGGTAGGGTCTTGCCTTCGAGCCGTTGTTCGAACTGCTCGAGGTCCGCGCTGCGATCATCCTTGGTCAACCCCAGTTCCTGCTGGATGACCTTCAGTTGCTCCTTGAGGAAGAATTCGCGCTGATGCTCGCCAATCTGCCGGTTCACCTCGGCGGAAATTTCATTTTGCAGGCGAGCGACTTCAACTTCCTTGCGCAGCATGGGCAGCACTTTTTCCATGCGCTTGAGCATGGGCACGCAGTCGAGCACCTCTTGAAGCTGGCTGCCGGTCGCCGAGGTCAACGCGGCGGCGAAGTCGGTCAGCGGGGAGGGGTCGTTGGGGCTGAAGCGGTTGAGGTAATTCTTTAACTCTTCGCTGTACAACGGGTTGAGGGGCAGCAGCTCCTTGATGGCGTTGATCAGGGCCATGCCATAGGCTTTGACCTCGTCGGTCGGGTCGGCCGGTTGGCGCGGGTAGTCGACTTCAACCAGATAGGGCGGGCGATGGTGCTTGAGCCAGGTCCGAATACGTACCCGCGTCAGGCCCTGGGCCACGAACTGCAACTTGCCGTTTTCCCGGCTGGCATGGTGCACCTTGACCAGGGTGCCGTACTCCGGAAGGGCCTTGGTGCCGAAATGGCGGTGGTCTTCAGGCGGCGTGTCCATGAAGAACAGCGCCAGGCAGTGGTCGGGAGACTTGGCCACCAAGTCCAGCGTCTCGGCCCACGGCTCTTCGTTGACGATGACCGGCAGCACCTGCGCCGGAAAGAACGGGCGGTTGTGAATGGGGATCACATAGACCTTGTCCGGCAGCTGTTGTCCAGGCAGGGCCAAGGCATGGCCGGTTATCGGCTGGCTACTGGTATGTTCGACTTCGTTGGAATCGTCGGCGTGTTCAGGGTAATCCTGCTGGTCGCTCATGGGGCACCTGCGTGAATGACTATGGTGCTTAGATGGGGCAAGGCAGGAAGGGTTTCAAGCCGCTGCCGGGCAGTGGCGTGCGCGCATGAAAAAGCGGAGCCTGCAAGGCTCCGCTTTTGGTGACACCGTGCCGGTTACTCGGCGAGTTTGTAGGCGATGATGTAGTCGCCCATCTTGGTGCCCAGCGAGCCGTGGCCACCGGCCACGATGAGCACGTACTGCTTGCCGTCCTTGCCGGTATAGGTCATTGGCGTGGCCTGGCCGCCTGCTGGCAGGCGGGCTTTCCACAATTCCTTGCCGTTGTTGACGTCATAGGCGCGCAGGTACTGGTCCAGCGTACCGCTCAGGAAGCCTACGCCGCCGGCGGTGACGATCGAGCCGCCCATGCTGGGTACCCCAACCGGCAGGCCGATTGGGACCGGCGTGCTGTCGCGGGTAGTGCCGTTCTTGTGCTTCCAGACCACCTTGTTGGTGAACAGGTCGATGGCGGCCACATAGCCCCAGGCAGGCGCCTGGCACGGCACGCCCAGCGGCGACATGAACGGGTGCATGGTGACGGCATAGGGTGCACCGGTGTTCGGTTGCACGCCGCTGGTCTCGCTCTCGCGCTTGCTACCGTCCGCAACCTGCTCACGGGGGATCATCTTGGAGACGAATGCCATGTAGTTGGGCGATGTGAACAGCAGTTGACGTACCGGGTCGACCGAGACGCTGCCCCAGTTGAACACACCCACGTTGCCTGGGTAGATCAGCGAACCCTGCTCCGATGGCGGGGTGTACTGGCCTTCGTAGCGCAGCTCGCGGAACTGGATGCGGCACAGCATCTGGTCGAACGGCGTGGCGCCCCACATGGCCTGTTCGGTCAGCTCAGGGCCGAGCAGGTTGAGGTCCGAACGGGCCTGGGTCGGCGAGGTGTGATCGCCCTTGACCGCGCCTTGCGGGGTCGGGATTTCACGGATCGGCACGATCGGCGTACCGTCACGACGGTCCAGCACGTACAGGCTACCCTGTTTGGTCGGCACGATGACCGCAGGCTTGACGCCATCGTCGGTCTTCAGGGAGACCAAGGTAGGCTGGCTGCCCACGTCCATGTCCCACAGGTCATGGTGGGTGAACTGGTAGTTCCAGCGGGCCTTGCCGGTCGCCAGGTCCAGGGCGACCACACCGGCGCTGTATTTCTCGGCGCCTGGCGTGCGGTCAGCACCCCATTGGTCCGGCGTCTGGTTGCCCAGTGGCAGGTAGATCATGCCCAGGTCTTCGTCGACGCTGGCAATCGACCACATGTTGGCCGAGTTGCGGCTGTACATCTTGCCCGGTGCCAGTGGCGCGGTGTCGTCCGGGTTGTTGCTGTCCCAGTTCCACACCAGGCGGCCGTCGTGTACGTCGTATGCGCGGATCACGCCAGACGGCTCGCTGGTCGACTCGTTGTCGGTCACGTGACCGCCAATGATCACCAGGTCGCGCGTGATGGCCACAGGCGATGTGGAGTAGTAGCCACCTGGCGTGAATGGCCCAAGGCCGGTGGTCAGGTCGACACTGCCCTGGTTGGCAAAGCCTTCGCAGACCTTGCCGTTGTCGGCATTGATGGCGATCAGGCGCGCGTCGGCAGTTGGCAGATAAAGACGGCGCGGGCAGGCCTGAGCCACGGCCTTGCCAGCATCGCTGATGGTCGGCGCAGGGCTGCCGTCACGGCTTACGTAGCGGTTTTCGTCATAGTACGAAACGCCACGGCACGTCATGTGGGCGAAACCCTTGAAGGTGCCCACCGGGCTCTTGATCTGCGGGTCATAACGCCAGATTTCAGCACCGGTGTCCGGGTCCAAGGCCAGCACGCGGCTGTGGGCGGTGCAGGCATAGAGCATGCCATTGGCTTTGAGCGGCGTGTTTTCGTTGGTCAGTTCCACCGGGTCGTTGTCACTGGGCAAGTCGCCGGTGCGGATACGCCAGGCCTCTTCAAGGCGGTAGGCGTTTTGCGCGGTGATCTGGCGCAGCGGCGAGTAACGGTCGCCGTGCTCGGTGCGGCCGTAGGCATGCCACTCGCCGTCGGGCATGGCCGGGGCGGTGCTGGCCATTTCGCTGGTGTCGCGACCCAGTTCGCCATACACCTCACCGGGGTGGGTGAACTGACTGGCGACGGCGCAGGCACCCGATGCCACCACGGCAACGGTGAGCAGGGCCGTGTTGGCTTTGCTGGCTGGCCCGATCAACGGTCGGCGCGACCAAGGCAGCAACAGCACTACACCGATGGCGAACCAGATGGCCAGACGCGGTACCAGTTGCCACCAGTCCAGGCCCACTTCGAGCAGTGCCCAGACCGTGCTGCACAGCAACACGACGGCGTAGACACCCAGGCCGATGCGGCGCTGGGCCAGCAGGAGGGCGCCAGACACGGCAAACCCGATGCCGGCGATCAGGTAATACAGCGACCCGCCCAGCTGACTGAGCTTGATGCCACCGGCCAGCAGTGCCAGCCCCATCAACAACAGCAGGACGCCGATCAGGCGGGGTAGCCAGCGGCTTCCCTTGTTGGCACCTTCAGTGCTCATCGCATGTTCTCCGTTTGATATGTGTTTTTAGAAAGTGCTCTGGATTTTCAAGCCGCCGACCAGGGCGTTGTCGACCTGCGACACGCCGCCGGGGTGGCGGATGTATTGCAGGTTCGGTCGCACCGTGAGCCAGTCGGCCAGGTGAATGCCGTAGTACAGCTCGGCGCTGTATTCGGTGTCCTGTACTGGCAGGAAGCCAGGGTTGTCATAGTCGTAAAGCCCCGCGGCCTGGTTGGCCAGCCGGGCATTCTTGCGATAGGCCGGGTTGACATGCACACGGGCGACTGCAAGGCCGATGTCGTCCTTGGCCCGACTGTCGAACGGCCCTTTGAATACCAGTCCAGCCTGCACATAGTTGTCGATGGCATTGGTTTTCTTGTCATGCATCGTGGCGTTGGCGAATACGCTCAAGCCACGCGAGGCGTCCGATGCCAGCGCAGTCACCTGCTGCTGAGCACCCAGCCACACGCCGTGCTTGCTTGAGCTGCTGCGGTAGGCGGCACCGCTGATCGCTGCCGACTGCCCGTCGCTGTCCTTGAGTACATCGCTTGCCTTGGCATTACTGTAGTAGTACCCGGCGCGATATTCCCCTTTCATGCCTTTGATACGTGGGCTCCATACCAGTTCGATTGGCATCACCGCGCCTTGGGTGCCGCTGCCGCTGAGCTTGAAGCCGTTGCCCGACTCCAGGTTGGACGGGTTCTGCTCGAACACGCCAACCTGCGCGAAGAGGCTGTCGCTGAGGTTGTAGCGCACGCGCAGGGCCCACTGGCTGACGGGCCAGTTGTACCAGATGCCACCTACCCAGTTGCCCACCTGAGAGCCACAGAAGGCCAGGTTTTGGAAGTCGCAGGGGAAGCTGTTGAAGTCTTCACCTTCGCCAAAGCGGCCAAACTTGACGTCCAGCGCGCCGTCGAAATATTTCTGCTTGACCCACAGCTGCGTCAGGCGCCAGGTCTGACCGCGGCCCCACACTTCCTGCGCCGAGGTGAAGCCGCCGACGCGGGGGTCATTGATGCGGTCGTTGCTGATGTTCTGGCCATGGCGCTCGGTGACCGTGAGTTGGAACTCGGCGTCGCGCCAGCCGAAGATCTTTTCCAGGTCCATGTGGCTGCCGAAGGTGAACTGGTCACTGTAGCGGGCCGTGCGGTTGTGGTCGTAGCCACCGCGCAGGTTGCTGCCCATTTCGCCTGTGTAGCCCAAGGTGAAGTCATAACCTTGGTCGAGCAAGGCGGTACGGTGCCCGGCCCAATCACCGAACATCCAGGGAGAGTCACTGGCAAACGGCTCGTTGGCGTAGGCTGCGTTGGCCATGGCCGCTAGGGCGAAGCCGAGGTAGCTGGATTTTGGCAGTTGAAGCATGAGGTAGCGCTGTCTTCTGATTGTTGGAAAAACGGCAAGCGCATCGACAGGCAGGCCCTGGCAATGGGTTGACGAAGGGGGTAAATGGGTGAAGCGATTCAGCTTGGGGCGGGGAGGATATAGGGTAAAGCGTGGGAAAAAAAGACAAAATGTCGCAGTGCATTGTTACCCTTTGGGTAACAGTGCACTCAAATGGGGCGCGTGGCGCCCCATGTTACCCGTCGTGGCAGGCGGGCTACCTCAGAAGGTAGTGCGCAGGCCGACTTCCACGCTACGCCCCGGGGCCGGTGCGATATCACGCAGGATCGAGCTGGCATAACGCACCGTCTGATCCGTCAGGTTCTCACCCCGCACGAACGCCAGCCACTGGCTGTGGCCCACGTCGAACCGATAGCCCACGCTGGCGCCCAGGGTGGTATACCCATCGGTGCGGGTTTCATTGGCCGGTTTGCGGTGTTGAGCGGCGGCATGCTCAACGTCCACTCGCGCCTGCCAGCGGTCGAGCTCCCAGACCAGGCCGCTGTTCAGGCGCAGCGGGGCGATTCGTGGCAGGGGCTCGCCGGAATCGAGGTTCTTGGCCCTGGTGTAGTCACCCGACAATTCGAGCGCAAAGCTGCCATAGCGGTTCTGCGCCAGCTGCCACCGGTCTTGCGCCTCGATGCCGTAGAACCGGGCCCGAACACCTTGGTACTGGTATTCGGGAATGCCGTCGTGGTCATGGTCGTGGTCATGATCTTCGCCTTCATGATCATGATCGTGACCTTCGCGCAGGTTGCCGGTGCCGATCAGGCCGATATAGTTGCGAAAATGGCTGTAGAAAACGCCCACGCTGCCTTTGTGCGTTCCGTTGTCAAAGCGCAGTGCCAGATCGCCCGAAACTGCCTTTTCCTTGTTCAGGCTGGCATCGCCCACTTCATAGGCGCCGGTAGCCACATGTGCGCCGTTGGCATAGAGCTCATAGAAGGTCGGCGCCCGCTCGGTGTAGCCCAGGTTGGCGGCGAGCGACCAGATCGGGTCCAGTTGGTACACGGCACCTGACGACAGACTGAAGGCGTTGAAGCTGCTGGCGCTGTCGGCGTCTGCGAACTGCGCGTTGCCCTTGCCGTCCGGGTCGACGCGGGTGTGCTCCATGCGTGCCCCGAGGCTCAAATCCAGCCGGTCAGTGGCGTGCCATTGCTCCAGCAGGAACAGTGCAAAGCTGTCGGTATCGGTATGCGGCACGAACGCTTCTTCGCCCAGCGCTGAGAATTCATTCCGGCTGACCTGCGCTCCCAGCACCCCTTCCACGGGACCCAAGGGTTGGTGGCGGGCCTCGACACGGGCTTCATAGCCCTTGTTCTTGAACGTGGTATGAACTTCGCCTTCTTCGATCTCACGATGTTGGTAATCGGTATACCCGGCATCGAGCTTCACCGAGCTGAACGGGCCGTCCAGGTCGCGAAACTGCGAGGCGAAGGCATAGTGGTCCTGCTCCATGTCCAGCCGAACGCCGGGCTCAGCCACCGAACCGTAGTTGGTGTCATAACGGCTGTAGGACAGGCCAGCATAACCGTGGTCCCAGTGGTAGGCACCGCCCAGTGCGCCGCCGTCCTGGCGGCCGTCGCTGTTTTCCAGGCGATGCTTGCTGCCGGGTGCATCGGCATCGCGGACCTGGGCGCTGCGTGCAAAGCCTGGGATGCGCAAATCATTGTACTGACGGGCGTTGGCATCCACGTGCAGGGCGAAGGCACCGTTGCCGGCCTCCAGCTTGCCGGCACTGCTGCGTGTGGTGTCGGCGCCACCGTAGCGCAGCTCGCCGGCGCCCTGGATGCCGTCGATAGGGGTATCGGGAATGCGGTTGTCGAACGTGTTCACCACGCCGCCAATGGCGTTGCCGCCATAGAGCAGGGCAGCGGGGCCTCGGACGATTTCGATGCGTTCGACAGTGACGGGGTCAAGGGGCACGGCGTGGTCGTAGGACAACGACGAGGCATCCAGCGCGCCGACGCCATTGCGCAGCAGGCGGATGCGATCCCCGTCCAGGCCTCGAATGATTGGGCGGCTCGCCCCTGGCCCGAACCAGGTGGAGGCCACACCTGGCTGTCGGTTCAGGGTTTCCCCCAGGCTGCTGTGCTGTTGTTGCAGCAGGTCAGTGCCTTCCAGCACCGTGCTGGGGCTGGCCAACTGGGCGCTGCCCAGCGGGTTTGCAGTGATGACCTGAGGCGAGAGTTCAACCCCCTGGCTGTTTGAGGTAACCATGCAAAGTGCTAGTGCGAGGGGAGAAAGGCGAAGCGGTGAGTGCACCATGAGCGGTAGCGGTCCTTGGCAGAGATGTTTATTGTTACAATATAACATCTCTATTTCAGCATAGCCTTGCCGCACGCCGCCAGCCTTATTTGTCCCGTGCAGGGTGCGCGACGATGCCTGCACTGGTGTAAGGTGCGCATCTTTGTACCGGAGCCTTGGCATGAGCACTGCCCAACACAACGCGCTGCACGGCAAGACCCTCGAGCAGATCCTGACCGAGCTGGTCGCCCACTATCAATGGCAGGGGCTGGCCGAACGCATCGATGTGCGCTGCTTCAAGAGCAACCCGACGGTCAAGTCGAGCCTTACCTTCCTGCGCAAGACCCCGTGGGCCCGCGAGAAGGTCGAGCAGCTGTACATCAAGCTGCAGCGCCAGGCCTGACATGCAGCGTCACCCGTGGTTGAGCACCATGGCCATGCTGGGCTGGCTAGGCCTGAGCGTGCAGGTATACCTGGTGCTCTGGGGGCGATGGCAGGAGCAGGCGAGCCTGATAGGTGGACTGATCAACGTGTTCGGCTACTTCACGGTGCTGACCAATACGCTGGTGGCCACTGTCCTGAGCTATGCCGCATTTGGCCGGGAAGGGGCGAGCAGGCGCTTTTTCCTGTCTCCTGTGGTCAGCTCGGCGGTGGCGGCGAGCATCGTGCTGGTGGCGCTGGCGTATAGCCTGTTGTTGCGCCATCTGTGGCAGCCCGAGGGTTGGCAATGGCTGGCAGACGAGCTGTTGCATGACGTCATGCCAGCGCTTTACGCCTTGTACTGGTGGTTCGAGGTGCCCAAGGGCCGATTGCGGCTGCACCACCTGGGGCTATGGGCGTTCTATCCTGCCGCCTATTTCGCCTATGCGTTGTGGCGTGGCAGTGAGATTGGCGTCTACGCCTATCCCTTCATCGATGTTGCCACCCTGGGGTATGCCCAGGTGATGATCAATGCGCTGGGTGTGCTGGCAGGGTTCTGGGCAATCGCCGGGGTGCTGCTCATGCTTGACAGGTGGAGAGCGGGATGAGGCAGGGCGTGCCGTCAATCAGGCAAATCAGGCATCCATCAAGTCTGCGCAGCAGCCCAGGGATTTGAGCGCCGCGACGGGCATTGCCAGGGCCGCCGCAGCCCCGTTGGCCTTGATTGACTGGCCTTGGCCACAGCCTTTCAGTCGTCGCTTGCTGAACCTTCGGCGCGCCAGTAGGCGGCAGCCTTGAGAGCGTCCTGCGCCACACCTTTGCTGATCAGCAATGTCTTGACCTGACGCGTCAGGTTCTTCTCCAGCGCTACCCAGGCGTACAAGGTCCCCTCGGGTAATGGCAAGGCCTCGACCGTGGCCACCAGGTCGTCCCGACCTCGTACGGACCAGGTCACGTCCACCTGAGCTTGGCTGGGCAAGGGCTGACGCTCCTGCTCATCGTGAACCTGGATGACGGCCACCACCCGTCGTCCCGCAGGCAGGGCTTCAAGACGGCGGCCAATGGCCGGCAAGGCAGTTTCGTCACCGATCAGCAGGTAGGCCTCGAAGATGTCCGGTACCACCATCGAGGCACGTGGCCCGGCGATATCCAGGGTTTGCCCCGGCGCCGCCTGCGCCGCCCAGGTCGAAGCGGGGCCATCGCCGTGCAGCACGAAGTCGATGTCCAGTTCGTTGGCTTGCAGGTCGATGCGCCGGGGGGTGTACTCACGCATGGTGGGCCGCTCGCCCCCTTCCCGATTGAGCGTGCGGGCATCAATGGCGTGCTGCTGCTCGGCAGTCTCGGCAAACAGCAGCTTGATATGGTCATCCGTGCCCAGGCTGGTGAAGCCCTGTAGCTCGGGGCCGCCCAGTGTCACGCGGCGCATGCGCGGGGTCAGGTCGGTCACACGCAGCACGTTCAGGCGGCGCTGGCGAATCTCGTGGTTGACGCGGTGGATGGCTTCACTCATCAGCGCTCTCCTGGTCAGGGGCATGGGGGCCGCCAGCGATGGCTTTGGCGGTCACGTTAAGCAAGTCGCGGACGCGCTCGATTTCCTCAGGTGTCCAGCGGCCATGGTGCATGTGCAAGGCGTGGCGCAGATTGCCCACGGCCTCGTGAATCTCAGCGGGGCGGTCGTGACCCCGCAGGGCATGCTTGCTGACTTCGATACGCACGCGTAACCCGTCCAGTGCCACGGCCTGCTCGGTCAAGGCGCTGCGGCCCGTGTCGGTGATGGTGTACAGCCGCTTGCTGCCTTGAGGCTGACCCTGGATGAGTTCGGCCTCCTCCAGGAAGTTGAGCGTGGGATAGATCACCCCTGGGCTCGGCGTATAGCTGCCATCGAAGCGTTTTTCGATTTGCCTGATCAGGTCGTAGCCGTGTCCTGGCTGTTCGCCCAAGAGTGAGAGCAGCAGCAGTTTCAGATCGCCTGGGGCGAACACCCGAGGGCCGCGTTCGCCGCGGCCGGGTTTGCGTTCGAAGTTTTCGGAATCGCGCATGCTGGAAAGTGCCTGTTCAAGATATATCTCAAGATAGTACTCAAGATGTATCTTCGGCAAACCACAAATGCTGATGATTCTTATCTACCCGTTCGATACATCCTCAGGTGAACGGGCAACTACGCTTGCCTGCTGCGGGGGGATGCATTCGTTAGGGTTGCCCGGCTGCAAGTAGGGCATGAGGATCGGCGCCATGCCCTTGAGCACCTGCACCGGCAGCGCAGAGGTGAACTTGAAGGCTTCCGCCGAGCGTCCGGGCACGAAGGCAGTCAAGGTGCCGAAGTGGTTATCGCCCAGGAAGAACACGAACGTCGCGGTGCGGTTAAGCGACCGTGAGCCTATCAGGCGGCCCCCGGCGCCGAAGCTCTCGATGCGGTTGTCGCCCGTTCCGGTCTTGCCGCCCATGACCAGAGGCGTGCCATCCTTGAGCATGAAGCTGCCGGAAATGCGCCGCGCGGTACCTGCGTCCACCACTTGCGACATGGCGCCCTTGAGCGCGCGCGCTACCTCGACCGGCAGTATCCGCACACCACGATCCGGGTCGCTGATCAGTTTGGTCTCGTACGGCGTGTCCGCTGCAAAGTGCAGGGTATCGATGCGCAGTGTCGGCAGCCGTACACCGTCGTTCTGAATGATGCCCACCAGTTCGGAAAGCGCGGCAGGCCGGTCACCGGAGCTGCCAATAGCGGTCGCCAGCGACGGGACCAGGTGATCGAAGGGATAGCCCACCCGCTTCCAGCGCTGATGAATGTCGAGAAACGCCTCGATTTCCACCATGGTCCGGATGCGGCTGTCCCGTGCGCCCTGGTGACGGCTCTTGAACAGCCAGCTGTAGACCTCCTGGCGTTCGAAGCGGCTGGCGTTGATCATTTCGCTCAAGGTCGATGCAGGGTGCTTGAGCAGGTAGCCCAGCAGCCACAGGTCCAGCGGGTGGACCTTGGCGATGAAGCCCTGGTCAGGCAGGTTATACCGCCCCGGGCCGTAGGCATCGTACATCTGTACCAGACGGTCGTCGGTCAGTTTGCTCTGGGCGAGCTTGCTGTCTTTGCTATGGGCCCGCACGAAGGCGTTGAACGTGGCCTGGCCAGCCTCAGGGAACAGGTAGCGGTGCACGGCCGCCAGGCGCTGGGGTGTCACGCGCATGCCGTCGAGGAAGGTGTCCAGGCGTTGCTGCGAGGTCTTGCGCTGGTACTTGCGCCAGAAACGCATCAGGTAGCTGGTCCCTTCCTTGTCGGCGAACTTTGCCAGGTACTCCTGCCGGCGCGGGTCAGCATCGTCCTTGAGCAGCGGCACCCTGTTCAAGGGCTGCTGATAGGTGACGTAGCGCACCACGTCGCGCATCAGGCGGATGAACGGCAGGTTGATCGATTCGCGCAGGGCGTCCTTGAGGGTAGGGTTGCGGCCGTTGTCTTCCTTGCGAAAGTTATTGAACACGTGCATGCCGCCGCCGGTGAAGAAGGATTCGCCAGTGCTGGCCGAATACTTGCGCTCAAGGGCGGCGTCGAGCATCGCGTCCAGGCTCTGGTTTCTGCTGTTTTGCATCAGCCAGTCCAGTGACCAGCGGCTGATGACGTCCAGGTCGGCGACCTCGACTTTCTTCAGCTCAGCCGCAGGCTTGCCGGCGTACTTGTCATGCAGCTCGGCGACGATTTCCAGGTAGGTGGTCAGCACCCGAAGCTTGGCGGTCGAACCCAGTTCCAGCTTGCTGCCTTCGTTGATGTCGAAGGGCTGGTCGGTGCTGTCCGTCTGGACCCGCACGCGTGAGCCATCGGCAGTGCGTTCGAACAGGGTGAAACTGTAGCTGACCTGGTCGGTGGTTTTGGCAGTCAGCAAACGCTCGCCAATCAGGCCGATCTGCGCGGCGAAGGCCGGGTCGGCCAGATGCTTAAGGTACTCGCTGACTTGCAGCTGCAGGTCAGCCTGCAAGGTGCTGGTGGCGGAAAGGTCCAGACGGTCGAGGTCGTACAGCGGGCGGTTGAGCATGGCCGAAAGACGGTTGCGGGCCAGGCTGATGCCCTTGTTGGTGACGATAGGCACGATGGTCGGCTGCGCGACCCAGTCACGGTAGACGGCCTTGCTGGCCAACGCGGCATCGGCCAGCGCCTGAGGGATGATCTGGTTCGCTGCCAGCACACGAACGTGGGCGTCGGTCAGCTCGGCAAGTTCCACGCGCCCCTTGGAGAGGTAGTGCGATGGCCGGCGCTGGGCAATCATCAACGACAGCACCTGACGCAGCGCAAGGCCGCGGGCCGCCAGGCTCTGCGCATCCGTGGCGGTGTCATTGAGCGCGCGGTTGACGTGCTCGAAGTCTGCTCCATACCACACGCGCAGGCCTTCGGCCATGCCGTGGACTTCACCATGACCCGGCACGGCGGACAGCGGCACGCTGTTGAGGTAATCACGCACGATGCGCTGGCGCGCCTCGGTGGTGTCCGGCCCGCCCTGATAGGCGCGCACGCTGGCAGAAATCATCTGCCTGATCTTCTCGGCGCCCGACACGGTCAACCCGTCGGGTGAATGGCGGTACTTCTCCAGCTGGGTGGCCAGGGTACTGCCGCCGGCGGATTGGCCAGGCAGGGCCAGGTAGCGCGCGATCTGGCTGTAGGCAGCCTTGGCGAAACGCGGCCAGTCCACTGCCGGGTTGTTGCGCGGATCACGGGTATCGAGCAGGTCGCGGTTCTCGATGAACAGCAGGCTGTTGACCACGACCGAGGGAATCGAGGCGAAGTCCGGGTACAGGTACTGGGGATACTGATACTGGTAGAGCATGTCGCCCCGGCAATCGGTAATCGCCAGACCTGCCTGGACCTTTTCGATATAGGGCGCGAACAGCCCATGATCGACGTAATTGACCAGCGCCGGCGAGAATCGCACTTGTTGGCTGATCAGGTAATCGCGCTTGAGCAGGCGCGGCAGGAACTCGCCGAGCGAGCTATAGCCCAGGCGCTTATCGAACGGTCCTTCGCCTGGGTACACGATCGCATCGCTGGGACCGGGCTGCAGCGAGTAGGTCAGGGTGCTCGCCAGCTTGCTGAACTCGCGCGATTGCAGCTCGGACGTGCGGAACTCTTCATAGGCCGCGAAGCCGACAGCGCCAGCGCCCACCAGCAGAATCAGGATGATCAGACGCCACCATAGCCGGCGCTGACGAGGGGACTTGGGTTCTGGCGTCTCGGCAGGCGTTTGTTCGGGTGCTTGCTTGGTGTTTGGTTCCGTTTGCCACAGTGCGCCCATAATCGTCTATCCAGCCAGGTATTTTCGTCTTGCTTGCCTGAAGCTTAGACGTTGCGCCGGGTATGTGAAAATTTTGTGGAAACTGCGGAATAAAGCGGGTGCGCGGCAGGGCCGCGCTCAAGCATTCAGGCGGCTACCTCGCTGTTGGGCTCAAAGCTGTCCGCTCGGGCCAGTTGCCACATGCGCGAATAGAATTGCCCATCGACCTCACCGGTCAGTAGCTCGCCCGGCTTGAGGAACACATGCATTTGCGAGAACAGCTTGATCTCGGTGGCTGAAATGCGCCGCACCAAGTGCTTGGCTTCGAGCTGCGACGGGTGTTCCAGCCCAGCTGCAGCCAGCATCTCGGCCAAGGCACGCAGGGTGTTGCGATGGAAGTTCAGCACCCGTTCGGCCTTGTCCGGCACCACCAGGGCACGTTGGCGCAGCGGATCCTGCGTGGCCACACCCGTCGGGCACTTGTTGGTGTGGCAGCTCTGGGACTGGATGCAGCCGATGGCGAACATGAACCCCCGCGCGGCGTTGGCCCAGTCCGCACCGATGGCCAGGACGCTGGCGATATCGAAGGCGCTGACGATCTTGCCGCTGGCTCCGAGCTTGATCTTGTCGCGCAGGTTCAAGCCCACCAAGGTGTTGTGCACGAACAACAGGCCTTCGCGCAGCGGCACCCCGATATGGTCGGTGAACTCCACGGGGGCGGCCCCGGTGCCGCCTTCCTTGCCATCGATCACGATGAAGTCAGGCAGGATGCCGGTTTGCAGCATGGCCTTGGCGATACCCATGAACTCCCACGGGTGACCCAGGCAGAGTTTGAACCCCACGGGTTTGCCGCCCGACAGTTCACGCAGTTGGGCGATGAACTGCATCATTTCGATTGGCGTGGAAAACGCGCTGTGCCGCGATGGCGAGATGCAGTCCTCGCCCAGCGGGACGCCGCGGGTTTCGGCAATTTCCTGGGTGACCTTGTGTTTGGGCAGTATGCCGCCATGCCCAGGCTTGGCGCCCTGGCTCATCTTGACCTCGATCATGCGCACCTGCGGGCTGCGTGCCTGCGCGGCAAATGCCTGCGGGTCGAAACGTCCGTCCGAGGTGCGGCACCCGAAATACCCGCTGCCCAGTTCCCATACCAAATCACCGCCGTGCTCGCGATGGTAGGGGCTGATGCTGCCCTCACCGGTGTCGTGGTGAAAGTTGCCCAGTTTCGCGCCTTGGTTCAATGCGCGAATGGCGTTGGCGCTGAGCGAGCCAAAACTCATGGCGGAAATGTTGAAGATCGAAGCTGAATACGGCTGGCTGCACTGCGGGCCGCCGATGGTGATGCGAAAGCTTGCCGGGTCAGCCAACGGCGCCGGGCGCATGGAGTGGCCGATGAACTCGAAGCCGGACGCGTAGACGTCGATCAGGGTGCCGAACGGTTTGTCCGAGACCTGGTTCTTGGCCCTGGAGTAGACCAGCGAGCGTTGGGCACGGGAGAAGGGCAGGGCGTCGCTGTCTGCTTCGAGCAGATACTGGCGGATTTCCGGGCGAATGGTTTCCACCAGGTAGCGGATGTTGCCCAGGATCGGGTAGTTGCGACGCACGGCGTGGCGTTTCTGCAACAGGTCGAACAGGCCTATCAGGCTGAGCAGGCCGGTTGTCAGGGTGAAGGGCCACAGCCATTGGTGGTGGATCAATGGCAGGGTTGCCAGGGTAAACACGATGCAGATGGCGAACACCGCATAACGGCTGAGAAGTGACAGGCTCATACAGGGTCCTTGCGATGGCTCGGTCAGGCTCACGGCCTGGGTTGAGCCCCGACCATAGCCAACTTGTCCGTCCCTGCAAAGGCCGTGTCGCGCAGCAGCAACTGCCGCCACTGCGTCTGCTGCGCCGCGCAAGCCTCGACCAGGTAGTCGTAACGCTTGCCCACCCGCGCAGCCACCGGCACGCCGTCGCGGTAGAGCAGCCGGTTGCCGCTGGTGGCAGGTACCTTGGCCCCCGGCAGCAACGTGCCGATCAGGTTCAGCGGATCACTGGCGCTGACCACCACCAGTGTGCCGTCCGCCGCTTGCCGGCGAATCTGGCGCAGCATTGCCACGGCTTCGGGCAAGGCGAACTGTTCGCCGGACAATCCGGCAATGAAGCGCCCGCCCCGTATTTCCCCACGCGCCTCCAGGCGATGGTAGCAGCGCAGCAGATCACGCCAGGGCGGCAGCACATCGCTCTCACGCGCCAACAGGCGCCAGCACATCACCCCGTAGCGCTGCAGCAGCAGGCGAGCAAGGTGTTCGATGCGCTGATCCTGATCCAGCTCGGCTTCGCTGCGCGCCAGCAGGGCCCAGCGCCCTGCATGGGCCATGCTGCTGGACAAGGGCAGGTGACCGAAGCGAGGCCGACGCGTGGTGCGCCGAGCGGCCGGGGTGATCAGGCTGCGCAGCCCGGTGAAGCTGTCGGCATTGGCCAGGCCTGCACCGACCAGCGCCTGCAGGGCCGTTTCCAGTTCGCTGGGGAGCAGGCGGGCCTCTTGGGCCAATTCGTCGAAGAACAGTGCACCCCGGGTTTTCAGGGCGTCATGCACCCGCTGGGCGCGTGGTCCCAAGGTGTCGAGACTCGGGGGTGGGGCCAGGCTTCGCCACAGCTGCAGGTGTTCGCGAGGCAGCAACACCACAGGCGTGCTGGCCACCGTGCTGGCTGACACGGTGTTTGCCAACCGGCTCCAGGCGAACTGCCCGCTGCGGCAAGCCTCGTCGAGCCAGCTGGGGCTGTAATCGCGTACGCGCGCCGGCAGCACGTCGGCTTCCCACGCCCCGGCCGCACTTGGAAATCCCTGCAGCTGGGCCAGCACAGCAGGCAGCGCCTGCGGCCCTTGCAACCGTTGCTCCGGATCAAGGTGTTGCCAGTGAAACAGGAAACGCATGAAGTCCTGCAGGCTGACGGGCTCGATCTCCCGGCGCAGGCGTTTGACGGTATAGCGGTGAATACGCGCCAGCAGGTGGCGTTCGCACCACTGTGTGGCTACTGCATCCGGGCTGAAATGGCCCCGTAGCACATGGCCTTGGGCCTCGAGCCGGGCCAAGGCCTGTTCCACCTCAGCGATGGGCTTGCCCAGCGGCGCCGCAAGCTGGGCGACGGTGACAGGCCCATGGCCGCTCAGCCGGGCACGCAGCAATTCGGGCAGCGCCAGGCCGTGGTCCACGGGTTGATCGAAGCCAGGCAGCGGTTCGACGGCAGGCACCAGAGGGCAATCGGGGTAGACGGCTTGCAACAGCGTCAAGCGCTCACGGGCCAGCCACAACGCCTGCTCAGGCAGGTAGACGGCCCGGCCCCGCTTGGCCAGCTGGTCAAGCAGCGTACGCCAGCGTGAGCCTGCCTGGGCTTCTGTCTGGCTGATGGCGCCCAGGCTCATCAGCGCTTCATGCATTTCATCAGCGTTGACCGGCTGCGGCCAAGCCTCGGCTGCCACCGCCGCGATCGCATCCGCATCCAGTGCACCCAGCTCATCGCCTGACTGCACATCCGCCCAGCGGCGATTAAGGACCGCCTGGGTACGACGCTCTTCAATCGGGGCATCATCCAGAAAGGTGTAAGGCCTGGCGTTGAGAATGGCTGAGGCCAGCGGCGAGGGCGCCGACAGGTCGCATGCCAGCAGGCGCACGGCACCGCTTTCCATGCGCCGCAGCAACACCAGCCAGCCCTTGCTATCCATGGCGTCGTGCAGGCAGTCGTCGAGGGTCTGACGAACCAGTGGGTGGTCCGGCACCTGCCGTTCACCGGGCAGATTCTCAAGGCAGGCGATCTGATCGGGGAATACCGAGGCGATCAGGTCCTCGCTTTTCATGCGCTGGATCTGCGGCGCAACTTTGCGACCACCGGCAAAACGCGGCAAGGCCATCGCCACACCCGCGTTCCAGCGCCAGCGCACACCGAACATCGGGGCGTCGAGCACGGCCTGGATCAGCACCTGCTCGGCGCTGCGGCTGTCGAGGTAGCGCCACACTTCGTCGAGGGCGAAGCTGTGGCTGGTTGACAGCGACAGCACGATAGCATCTTCACTGGCTGCCGCTTGCAGCTCGACATTGAAGGTACGGCAGAACCGCTTGCGCAGGGCCAGCCCCCAAGCGCGGTTGATGCGGCTGCCGAACGGCGAGTGAATGATCAGCTGCGTGCCGCCTGACTCGTCGAAGAAGCGCTCCATCACCAGGGTGTCCTGGGAGGGCAGGGCGCCCAGTACCTGCCGCGTACGGGCCAGGTAGTCGAGCAACTGTTCGGCACAGCTGGCGTCCAGTTCGAAGGTGGCTTGCAGCCAGGCCAGCACGTGCGGCAGCGAGCCACCGGCGTGTTGCAGGCGGTCATCGATCTGCCCTTGCAGCCTGGCCACGGCAGCGCTGAGCTCGCGGCTGCGCCCAGGGGCTTCGCCTAGCCAGAACGGGATCGTGGGGGGCTGGCCGTGTGCGTCTTCGACCCGGACTCGCCCGGCCTCCACGCGCAGGATGCGATAGGACGCATTGCCCAGCTGGAAGATGTCGCCAGCCATGCTCTCCACGGCGAAGTCTTCGTTGACGCTGCCGATGTTCAGCGCCTGGGGGTCGAGCATGACGGCGTAGTCGGCATTGTCGGGAATCGTCCCGCCACTGGTCAAAGCGGTGAGCTGGCTGCCACGGCGCCCTCGCACCATGCCGCTGACCGCATCGCGGTGCAGGTACGCGCCGCGCACGCCCTGGCGGCCGTTGTAGCCTTCGGCAAGCATGCCGAGCAAGGCGTCGTAATGTTCGTACGCCATCGTGTCGAACGGCATGGCCTGGCGCAGGCAGTCGAACAGCGCTCGCTCGTGCCAGGTCTGGTTGCTGGCCTCGGCGACGATCTGCTGGGCCAGTACATCCAGCGGCGCCTGCGGTACCTGTACTTCATCCAGCTCGCCGCGGCGCACGCAATCGAGCAGCGCCACGCACTCGATCAGGTCGTCTCGCGATGTCGCGAACAACCGTCCTTTGGGCACCCCGTCCACCTGATGCCCAGCACGCCCCACGCGCTGCAGGAACGCTGCGATCGAGCCGGGTGAAGCGACCTGGCACACCAGGTCGATGTCGCCGATGTCGATGCCAAGTTCCAGCGAGGCCGTGGCCACCAGCACCTGCAGCTCGCCGGCCTTCAGGCGCTGCTCGGCACTCAGGCGCCTCTCCTTGGACAGGCTGCCATGGTGAGCGGCCACCGCCGCCGCGCCCAGCCGATCGCTCAGGTGACGGGTGATACGCTCAGCCAGCCGCCGGGTGTTGACGAACACCAGGGTGGTGCGATGCGCACGGGCCAGTTCGGCCAAACGATCGTACACCAGCCCCCATGCATCCTGGTCGAGCACCGCCCCCAGTGGCACGGGTGGGATTTCGATGGCCAGGTCACGTTGACGCGCGTGCCCCACATCGACGATGGCGCAGGCCCGCCCGCTGCCCACCAGAAACTGCGCCACGCGTTCGACCGGACGCTGGGTGGCAGACAGGCCGATGCGTCGCAGCGGACGGTCACACAACGCTTGCAGGCGTTCGAGGGTCAGCGCCAGGTGGCAACCGCGCTTGTTGCCGGCCAGGGCATGGATCTCATCGACGATGACGGTGTGCACCGTGCGCAGGCCTTCACGTCCAGAGGCCGAACCCATCAGCACGTACAGGGACTCCGGGGTCGTGACTAGAATGTGCGGCGCCTGCTTGCGCATGGCGATACGTTCTTTCTGGGGCGTATCACCGGTGCGCACCGCCGTGGTGATGGTGGGGGCTGCGTGCCCTTGCGCTTGGAGCGCGCGCTGGATGCCCTCCAGCGGTACTTGCAGGTTCAAACGGATGTCGTTGGACAGGGCTTTCAAGGGCGATACATAGACGATTTGCGTGGTGGCGTGCAATGTGCCGCCCTGCTCCAGCCCCTGGCGAAACAGCGCGTCGAGCACTGCCAGGAATGCACTGAGCGTCTTGCCTGAGCCGGTCGGCGCTGCCAGCAGCACGGATTGTCCCGCCTGGATGAGCGGCCAGGCCTGGGCCTGGGCATCGGTCACCGACGGATAATGGCCTGAGAACCAGGCCGCAACGCCTGGATGGAACAGCTCAAGTACTGGATGGTTCGCGGCAGGAAGCGTCATGAGAAGGTTATGAAGGGTACAGGCCAGGTTGGCAAGTGACCGTTCGTCCGCCTGTGTCCGAGCCTGGCAGTGGCCTTGTCACGGTCGGGGAGGCATGGGATGCTCGCCGCCCATTTTCAGGGAGATCACCCATGGCCAATATCATCCGCATTGCCGCCGCATTATTGCTGGACCCGCAAGGTCGCACCCTGCTGGTGCGCAAGCGCGGCACCCAGGCATTCATGCAGCCGGGCGGCAAGATCGATGCAGGCGAAACCCCGGTTCAGGCGCTTGCCCGGGAGCTGCTCGAGGAACTGGGCCTGCAGATCGACCCCGCCAAGGCCGTGCGCCTTGGCCAGTTCAGTGCCCCGGCCGCCAATGAGCCGGGGTTCGAGGTGCAGGCCGAGCTGTTCCGGGTGGACTGCGCGGCAGCGGTAATGCCGGCGGCCGAAATCGAGGAGATCACCTGGCTGGCCGCTGACCAGACGCCAGAAATGCCCTTGGCGCCCTTGACCCGTGATCTGATCCTGCCGCTATACCACCAGTTGCTCAGCGTACCGCGCTGACACCGTCGAGGGTGGCGAACGAAGTGTCCTTGGCCGTCAGTAGAAAATCGCGCATGTAGGGCGCATCGAGCATGTCGGTGCGCACGGCCGCGTAGAGTGTCGCGAACAGGCCTTTTTCGCCCAGGCGCTTGCCTTTGACGTAGCCGCGAGAGCTGTATTCGTGCAAGGCCCAATGGGGCATGCCGCACACGCCCCGGCCGCTGGCCACCAACTGCATCATCATGACCGTGAGCTCGGAGGTGCGTACGGCCGCAGGTTCGATGTCGGCTGGCTCCAGGAAGCGGGTGAAGATGTCCAGACGGTCGCGTTCCACCGGGTAGGTGATCAGGGTCTGGTCCGCCAGGTCCTGGGGCACCATGTAGGGTTTGCTGGCCAACGGGTGTTGGTTGGCCACTGCCAGCATGGCTTCGTAGGTGAACAGAGGAACGTAGGTGATGCCGGCCAGGTCCAGGGGATCGGAGGTCACCACCAGGTCCAGGTCGCCACGGGCCAAGGCGGGCAAGGGCGCGAACGCGAAGCCTGACGCCAAGTCCAGTTCCACTTCAGGCCAGGCATCACGGAACTGATCGATGGTGGGCATCAGCCACTGGAAACAGCTGTGGCATTCGATGGCCATGTGCAAGCGACCGGCCGTGCCCCCCGCCAGTCTGGCGATATCGCGCTCGGCGCCACGCAACAGGGGAAGCGTGGCGTCGGCCAGTTGCAGCAGGCGCAGCCCGGCGCTGGTGAAGCGAATGGGCTTGCTCTTGCGCACGAACAACGTCAGGCCCAGGCGCTCTTCCAGCTCCTTGAACTGGTGTGACAGGGCCGACTGGGTCAAGTGCAACCGCTCGGCCGCTTCGACCAGGCTGTCTGCCTCGCGCAGGGCATGAAGGGTTTTCAGGTGGCGAATCTCCAGCACAGCTGACTCCGGGGGTAAGGCTGAGGGTGAACATCATGGAGTTGAGTTTCCCTCATGTTGCCGCCGCTGTCGACCGTGCCTTGCCTATCGACTGAGACGGTGCAGCGCCTGGGTAACTCAACCAAGCCCGTATTTCTTGACCTTGTCGAACAACGTGGTCTTCGCCATGCCCAACTCCTGGCTCGCCTGGCTCAAGTTGCCGCCGGTGCGCTGCAAGGCGTCACTGAGCAGGTTGCGCTCGAAGGCCTCCACAGCTTCGGCAAAGCCCAGCCCTTGGCTGCTGGTGCCCGTAGGGCCTTTCTTGAAGGCGGGCAGACCCAGCGCATAGCGCTCGGCCACGTTACGCAATTCGCGAACGTTGCCCGGCCAGTCGTGGGCCATCAGCCGTGACAGGGTCTGGCTGTCCAGAGTGGGCGTCTCTCGGTCGAACCGCAGGGCCGATTGTTGAAGGAAGTGTTCGAACAGCTGCAGGATGTCTTCGCGGCGTTCGCGTAGCGGTGGCAGTTCGAGGGTCACCACGTTCAGACGGTAATACAGGTCGCTGCGGAACTGCCCGCTCTGACCCAGGCTGTCGAGGTCGGCCTTGGTCGCCGCAATGAGCCGGCAATCCACTGGAATGCTCTGGTTCGAGCCGAGCCGTTCCAGGGTACGCTCCTGTAACACCCGCAACAGTTTGATCTGGAGGTTGATCGGCATGCTTTCCACTTCATCGAGGAACAGCGTGCCGCCGTTGGCGTGCTCGATCTTGCCGATGCGGCGTTTGCCAGCACCGGTGAAGGCGTTGGCTTCGTGGCCGAATATCTCGCTCTCGAACAGGTTCTCTGGCAGGCCACCGCAGTTCAGTGCCACGAAGGGCTGGCCCTGGCGACGGCTGAAGTCGTGCAGGCAGCGGGCCACCAGTTCCTTACCGGTGCCTGTTTCACCCTCGATCAGCACATTGGCAGAAGTGTCCGCCACGTTGGCGATCAGTTCGCGCAGGTGCTGCATGGCGGGCGAGCGCCCGATGATGCGCCCTTCCAGGCTGCTTTGCCCGGCAAGCTGGCGGCGCAGCGCCGACACTTCGCGGGACAGACCGCGCTGCTCGAGCGCACGGCGCACCACATCGACCAGCCGCTCGGGCGAGAAGGGCTTTTCCATGAAGTCATACGCGCCGTTGCGCATGGCGCCGACGGCCATGTCGATATCGCCGTGCCCGGTGATCAGGACGACTGGCAGGCTGCGATCGCGTGCCTTGAGACGGTTGAGCAGCTCTAGGCCATCGATACCCGGAAGGCGAATGTCACTGACCACGATGCCGGCAAAATCATCGCCAATGCGTTCGAGCGCCTGTTCGGCACTGCCCACGCCTTCGCAACCGATGTCCTCCAGCGCCAGTGCCTGCTGGCAGCCAAGAAGGACATGGGGGTCGTCTTCGACGATCAGAACGGTAAGGGGCGCTTGGGTCATGGAAAGTCTGCCGATTCGGTGGGGGTGGATGCCAAGGGCAGGATCAGCACGAAGGCTGTGCCGCCGCTGGCAGGATGCTCGACACTGAGGCTGCCCTTGGCGGCCGCAGCAAGGCTGGCCGAGAGGGTCAGGCCCAGGCCAAGGCCATCGTCGCCCGGCTTGGTGGTGAAGAACGGTTCGAAAAGATGCTTGCGTGCCTCCGGATCGATACCATGGCCGTTGTCGCGCACCTGCAAGCGGTATTTGTCACCTTGCAGTTCGCCTTCGAGCCACAAGGCCGGCTGGGGCTGGACAGCCATGGCATCCAGGGCGTTGCCGATGAGATTGACCAGAATCTGCTCCAGGCGGGTCTGGTCGATGGCCAACTGCAGGTCTTCGTAATCGCGGTGTACCTGTAGGTGGCTGCTATTGATGCGTTCTGCCAGCACCTGCAGGCTGGCTTCGACCGCCTTGGCCACTGCGGCCTGGCCGCTGTCGTCGCTGCGTCGGGCGAATGAACGCAGGCTGGCGGTGATGCGGCCCATGCGGTCGACCAGGCCATTGATGGTGCGCAGGTTGGTACTGGCGGTATCCAGAGCGCCGCGTTCGATGAACCGAACGGTATTGCCCGACAAGGTACGCAGCGCCGCCAAGGGTTGATTGAGCTCATGGGCAATACTGGTGGACATCTGCCCGATGGCCGCCAGTTTGCCAGCCTGCACCAGTTCGTCTTGGGCCTGGCGCAGGGTCTGCTCGGCATGACGGCGCTCGCGTATCTGCCCCTTGAGCCGCTCATTGCTGGCCCGCAGGTCGGCCGTACGCTCGGCGATGCGACGCTCAAGCTGGCTATTGGCTTGCTCCAGCGCCTCGCGGGCTGCCAGGCGGGTGGCGATGACTTTGCGTCGCTCGTTCCAGGCGATGCCCAGAATGGTCAGCAAGGCAAACGCCACGCCAACCAGAATACCTTGCACCATGGACTCGCGGCGCAGGTCCTGAAGCGGCGTCAGCAGCGTGAAGTGCCAAGGCGTATCGACCAGGCGACGTGTCTGGGCCAGGTAGGCCACCTCATGCGGGTTGCCCTGGGCCGTTTCGCTGTTGGCCGGGAAGGTCAGCTTTTCCACCCCGTCGGCCAGGGTCTCGCGCCCCAGCGGTTGCAGCTCGTTGAGCGGCCACCAGTAGTATTGCAGGCTGCGCGCCAGGCGCTCCTTGGTTTGCGGGGTCAGCGGACGGACTGATTTGAGGCGTCGAGCCGGATCGCTGGAAAGAATGATGATCCCGTTCTCGTCGCTGACGAACGCTTCCAGGCGGGCGCGCTGCCAACGTTCCTCCAAGGTATCGAGGCGCACCTTGATCACGGCCACGCCGATGATCTTGCCATGCTCCTCGAGCCCATGGGCCAGGTAGTAACCGGCTTCGCCCGTGGTGCTGCCGATGCCGTAGAAACGCCCCGGTTCGCCACGCACGGCGGTCTGGAAATACGCGCGAAACGACAGGTCTTCACCCAGGAAGGAGTCGGTATCGCGCCAGTTGCTGGTGGCCTGCACCCGCCCCTGGGTGTCGAGCACGAAGATCGCGCGGCTGCGGCTGCGCCGGTTGAGGCCTTCGAGGTATTCGTTGACGGTTTGCCGTGAACCTCCATCAGGGTCGGTCAGCAGGTGCGACACACTGTCTTCGAGTTCCAGCAGGCTGGGAAGGTAGGTGTACTTGCTGATCTCGCTTTCGACCGTGCGTGCATGCAATTCCAACTGGCGTTCGCCATTTTCACTGAGCACCCGTATGCCGTTGCTCTCGCTGATCAGGAACCCGGCCATGCCCAGCCCGATCATCAGCAGGATGATCAGCGGTGGTAACAGCAGTTGGCGAACAAGGCGGGCTTTCACGGCAGGCTTGGCAGGTAACAGGAGCGAGGGGTCGCATTTCATCACAGTGACCTCGTCACGACCAGCGCCCGCTGCCCGCAAGGGCGGCGGGGCCGAGCGGCTCGATGAGGCAGGATCAGTGCTGAAGGATCTTGCTCAGGAAGTGCTGGGTGCGTTCGTGACGGCCTTCGGGGTTGCCGAAGAAGTCTTCCTTCTGGCAATCCTCGATGATGTTGCCCTTGTCCATGAAGATCACGCGGTTGGCCACTTTGCGAGCAAAGCCCATTTCGTGGGTCACGCACATCATGGTCATGCCTTCGTGGGCAAGCTCGACCATCACGTCCAGCACTTCGTTGACCATCTCCGGGTCCAGGGCCGAAGTAGGCTCGTCGAACAGCATGACGATCGGGTCCATGGACAATGCGCGCGCGATGGCGACCCGTTGCTGCTGACCGCCGGACAACTGCCCGGGATGCTTCTTGGCGTGGGCACTCAAGCCGACGCGGTCGAGCAAGGCCAGGCCCTTCTTGGTGGCTTCGGCCTCACTGCGGCCCAGCACCTTGCGCTGGGCAATGGTCAGGTTTTCGGTGATGGTCAGGTGCGGGAACAGCTCGAAATGCTGGAAGACCATGCCCACGCGCGAGCGCAGCTTGGGCAGGTTGGTCTTGGCGTCGGCGATCGAAGTGCCGTCGACCACGATGTCGCCCTTCTGGAAAGGCTCCAGCGCGTTCACGCACTTGATCAGGGTGGACTTGCCCGACCCCGAGGGACCGCATACCACCACCACTTCACCTTTCTTGACCTCGGTGCTGCAGTCGGTCAGCACCTGGAAGTCCCCGTACCACTTGTTGACGTTCTTGATGGAAATCATACGGTGATCCTTTTTTGCAGGCGCTTGACCAGCCACGAAGCGGAGAAGCTGATGATGAAATACACGATGCCGGCGAAGATCAGGAACTCGTGGGAGCGCCCGATGATGTCGCCGTTGGAGCGTGCCGAGTTGAGGAAGTCGACCAGGCCTACCGTGTAGACCAAGGACGTGTCCTGGAACAGGATGATGCTCTGCTGCAGCAGCAACGGCGTCATCTTGCGGAAGGCCTGGGGCAGGATGATCAGGCGCATGGTCTGGCCATAGGTCATGCCCAACGCCTGGGCTGCGCCCATCTGGCCTTTGGAGATCGACTGCACACCGGCACGCACGATTTCGCAGAAGTAGGCCGCCTCGAACATCATGAAGGCGACCACGCAGGAGGTGAAGGCCCCCACCGGCGTATCCTGCCCAGTGATCCAGCGCAGCACGAACGGCACCGCCAGGTAGAACCAGGTGATCACCAGCAGCAGCGGGATCGAACGAAAATAGTTGACGTAGGCGCCGGCCAGCCTGGACAGCAGTTTATTCGACGACAGGCGCATCAGCGCCAGCAGGGTGCCCAGCACGATGCCGCCGATGACGCCCATCACCATCAATTGCAGGGTCATGGCCATGCCATCCCAGAGGGCGGGCAGGGCGGGGATGATTTCGCTGAAATCCAGGTCCATTTACTTGCCCCCCACAGAGATCAGGCCAGGTACGGCCACTTTCTTCTCGACGATACGCATGAGCAGCATCAGGCCCATGTTGAGGGTGAAATAGATCAACGTGGCCAAGGTGAACGCTTCGAACAGGTTCGCCGAGAACTCGGCAGTCTGCTTGGTTTGCGCCAGCAGCTCCATCAGGCCGATCAACGAAGCCACCGAGGAGTTCTTGAACACGTTCAGGAATTCGGAGGTAAGTGGCGGAATGATGATGCGGTAGGCCTGTGGCAGCAGCACGTTGGTGTAGATCTGCGGCAGGCTGAAACCCATCGCTCGCGCGGCGGCTTCCTGGCCACGCGGCAGGGCCTGGATGCCGGTGCGAACCTGTTCGCACACGCGCGCGGCGGTGAACAGGCCCAGGCACACGACCACACTGATCAAGGCCGACGTGGTCGGGTTCAAGTCCTGCTTGAACCATTCCTGCAGCCCCTCTGGCAGCAGGTCCGGCACCAGGAAGTACCAGATGAACAGCTGCACCAGCAAAGGCACGTTGCGGAACAGCTCGACGTATGCGGTTGCGATACCGGAAACGAGCCGGTTAGGCACGGTTCGCATCACGCCCAGGATCGACCCCAGCAGCAAGGCGATGATCCAGGCGGAAATGGCGATGGCGATGGTCCACCCCAGGCCGGTGATGTACCAGTCCAGATAGGTTTCGCTGCCCACGCCAGTGGACTTGAAGAATACGCCCCAGTCCCAGTTGTAATTCATCGGGATTTCCCCTCAGACGATTGTTTCACAGGCACCTTCCAGCATCCGAGGGCAAACTGCCCTCGGATGAAAGGTTAGACACTAACGGGGAGCCTGCCCGTTTAATTCGCGCCTTGCAGCGCGGCAGGCTCCAGGCTGGGGGTCAGGATTTCTTCTCGTCCGCCGCCTTGTCGGTCGGCTCGGCGATCAGCTTCTTGAGCTCGTCGCTCATTGGGAACTGCAGGTTCAGGCCTTTAGGCGGGATTGGCTGCTGGAACCACTTGTCGTAGCTCTTGTTGACTTCACCGGACTTGAAGTAGCCAATGATCGCGTCATCCACGGCCTTCTTGAAGGGCTCATCACCCTTGCGCACCATGCAACCGTAGATTTCGTAGGATTGCGGCGTACCGGTGATGACCCAGTCCGACGGCTTGCGAGCCTTGGCCATTTCGCCAGCGAGCAGCGCGTCGTCCATCATGAAGGCCACAGCGCGACCGCTCTCGAGCATGTTGAAGGCTTCACCGTGGTCCTTGGCGGAGATCACGTTCATCTTCATCTGCTTGTCGGCGTTCATGGCCTTGAGGAGGCGTTCGGAGGTGGTGCCCGCGGTGGTCACCACGTTCTTGCCAGCCAGATCTGCGAAGTCCTTGTAGGCCGGCTGGCCGTCCTTGACCTTGGTCAGCAGACGGGTGCCAACCTCGAAGATACCCACCGAAAAGCTGACTTGCTGCTGGCGCTCGACGTTGTTGGTGGTGGAGCCGCACTCCAGGTCGACGGTGCCGTTCTGTACGAGCGGGATGCGGGTCTGGGAAGTGACCAGGTTGTAGCGGACCTTGATGTCGGTACCCAGTTGCTTCTTCAGGGCCTCGACGACGGCCAGCTGGATATCGTGGGAGTAGCCGACGGGCTCTGGCTTGCCGGCCAGGTAGGAAAACGGGATGGAGGAGTCGCGGTGGCCCAGGGTGATGGTGCCTGAATCCTTGATCTTCTTCAGGGTGCCGGTGAGTTCTTCGGCCATGGCCGGCGAAGCGATCACAGCAGCCGCGATGGCGGCGCCCAGCAATTGACGAACGATACGCATCAAATTTTCCTCGACGTGTTTGTTTTTTTTATGGAGCCGTTGGCGGACTCTTTCGTTCAACGGATACGGCAGCGGTTGCATCCGGTTGAATGGATATGAGCAGAAGTCGTGCCAAGGTCCGTGAAGCATGTTAGCCCCGCTGAAAGCAAGGGCGTTAGCCTTGTTCGACTAATTCGAGTTTTTCAGCAGGGTCGGAAATTCGAATTACCGTCATTTTTATGTTCGGTTATCCGAATGAGTGCTCACCATTGTGCACCTAGCCATATGTATATGTAACACCTGTCCATGACAGCTCGATGTTCTGCTGCGGCATTTCCCAGACCAGAGGAAGATCCGTGGCAGATAACGCACTACCTCACGTTTCCGTTGATGCGCTCGTGGCGAGCGTGTTGCCGGCTTGGCTGACCAGCGCCGATCCAGACCTGCTCAGCACGTTCCATCGTGCGCTCGAGCTTGAACAGTTGTCCTGCGAGGCGGTCAAGGTGCGTCTGAAAACGTTGCCTGGGCTGCAGACCTTTGCCCGCCCATTGCTTCAGGAGGCGCTGCGAGCCATGGGCTTGGGCGAGGTGAATGTGGATACCGCTCGGGTGGTGGTGCACGACAGGCTTGCGATGCCCAGTGCCGCCCCTCGGCTGCACACACCCATGAAGGTGATTTACAGCAATGAATCGCTGTTGATGGCCGCGTTACACAACTTTCATGAAAGCGAGACCCATCCCGGCCTGCACCGGCGCGCTCAATTGCAGAAGGCAGACGGCACTGTACTGCCGCTTTCCTTCGAAGCGTTTGCTCGCCTCTGCCGGCAGCTGGATCTGGGCGGGCGGTACCAGCAGCAGCTGCATACGTGCCTGTTCCCCAAGGCGCGTCCCCCGGCACCCGCCGATTTTGGGCAGCGTGCAGTGGAACAGATTTTCGAGGAGCGCCTACGCGCGGCGCTTGATGTTGCAGTCAGGATGGCCAGGCTCAAAGGGCAGCTGACCGATCAAGACTACCTCACACTTCTGCCGCTGATAGCCCGCAAGCCGACGGTACCGGCCGTGGCTCAAATGTTCCAGGCGTTCGAGCTATTCGTCTTGGGTAAGCGCGTTCAGCGTTGCCTGGTCATTGAGCTTCGCGCGGCGGCAAATGGGCCCGTGCACGGCCTGATAAGCTGGTTTTCCAATGACCCGGCCGAGCCCATCGGGCGGCATGCGAACTGGACTGGATTGTACGAACACCTCGGCATGCGGCTGCGTGAGCGTCGATATACACAGTACTTTGCCGGCTTGATTGCTCAGCGCGAGCGGCCTGCGTTTCTGGCCCAGCTGGCGCAGTTGAACAAATCCTCGACTGGTCCTACACCGCTCGCCCTCGATGGTCGGCATTTCGCAATAGAAGGCTCTGTCTTTGCCTGCCTGCGCAAGCGCTTGCTCGATGCAATGATCGATGATGCCCGGGTACTTGCCGTTCCCACAGGCGACCTGACTCAACTTGAGCGGCACGAGCGCATCGACGCCTTGAAAGGGGCAGGGCTGGATGCGCTTACCCTGGCCGCGCTGTTCGTCCCCGGCCTGGGCGAAGTTTTATTTGTTGCGGCTGCGGTGGACGTCGTGCGCGAAGTCTATGACGGTTACGAGACTTGGCAGATAGGCGACAGGCAGCAAGCGCTGGCGCATGTGTTCAATGTGGCCCAGGTCGTGGCCACGGGCGCGCTGCTGGGTGCTGCGCAGCCATTGTTCGGCGGCGCGCTCGAGCGCATCGGTTTGGTCGACGGCCTCACGCCGGTCATGGCCGGCAACAGGGGATTGCGGCTAAAAAAGATGCCGGCGTCGGCCCACTACCTGGAGCATCCGGGGGAATTGATACGCAGCTTTGGCGCCGATCTTGAGCAAGTGTCGGACGTGGACGCCGACGCGCTGGTGCATATCACCGGCCTGACGCCCGAACACTTGCGCAGCCTGCGGGTACACGAGGAACCGGCGCCAGCGCGGTTCAGAGAAGCGCAGGCACGGCACCTGCTGTATGGGCAGGGGCCGACATCAGAGCTGTTGGTCGAGCAAGCGCTGACGCATTCAGTGGGCGAGCCAGGCGTTGGCGTGGATACGCTCACTCGCGACTTCACCGGCCTGTCAGTGCCACTTGCGCAAGAAATCGTGGAATGCGCGACCACAGAACAACTTGAAACGCTGATGAGCGGCAAGGTCCCCCTGCCGCTTGCTGAGCGGGCGCGTTGGGCAGTGCGTGAAAGCCGCATCGATCGCGCGCTGTTGGGCTTCGAGCATGAGCAGGCCACCAACCTGGACACACTGCGCCTGGCGCTGGCGCTGATCGATGAAACATCGCCATGGCCTGTGTCGATGCGTATCGAGGTGCGCCTGGGTGAGGCCCAGGGCAAGCTCGTGGCCTCCCACGGCCCAGTTGACGCACAGCGCACCGAGGTGATCGTGCAGACCAGCGGAGGATATCAGTTGCAGGCACGTTCGATTCAGGCCGTGGATCAAGGACTGCTGGCGTGTTTGCTGCAGACCCTGGATGAAACCCAGAAAACCGCCTTCGGCGGTTCATCGGTTACGGCTGTCGAATTGGCGGAAAACCTGCTGCACAGGGCGGCTGTCGATCGGGGCAAAACGGCCCAGTCACTGGGCATGGTGGCTCTGGGTGGCCGATTCAACCCGCCTCGCCGACTCCAGGATGGTCGTATTGGTTACCCCCTCAGCGGGCGAGGGGAGAGCAGCCGGCAAGCACTACGCCGGGGCATACACCGCATCTACCCGACGCTGACCGAGAGCCAGATGGACGCCTACCTGGAGCAATTGACCGAGCGCGACGTGAATTTATGGGACCACTTGAGCGATCTCGAAGGGCGACTGGCACGTTTGCGTGAGTCCCTCGCCTCCTGGGAGAGCCAACGCAATGGTTTCATCGATGGGCGCCGCCGACGCAGGGTTGCCACCCAGATCCGCCGCGCTTGGCGACGCAAGACAGTTGGGTCCGGGAACGATGAGTATGTGCTGCGTATACAGGGCGAGCAGGTGGGCACGCTACCTGACCTGCCTGACGACATCGATTTCAATCACGTGCGGCAATTGAGCCTGCGCAACTTGGCGCTTATCAACGTCAGCGACAACTTTCTCAAGCGCTTCCCGCACCTGCAGGTGCTCGATCTGCGCGGCAACCAGTTGACGCAGCTGCCGACCGGCCTCAGTGACCTGGAGCAGTTGCGGGTATTGCGGTTCGATGACAATCGAATCGTACTTCGACCTGACAGTGACACGGCACTGACCAGACTGACCCACCTTGAGTACATTAGCTTGAGCGGTAATCCGATCGGCAGAATACCGAACCTGTCTCCCCTACGTCATCTGCGTACGATTTCACTGCGCAACACAGGCCTGTTGAACATCCCGCAGCGCCATCAATTACTGTGGCGCGGCCTGATGGACATCCGGGAAAACCAGATTCGTGAGGTCAACGAGCATCTGCAGATGCTCGGAGAACACATCCAGCAAATGTCCCTGCACGACAATCCGTTGGACGAAGCCAGTCAGCAAGCACTCGCCACTGCAAACGAGGGCTCGCTCGCGCCGCGCACCCATGCCCAGGTGTCCATTGACGACGAGCTGCGAGACAGCTGGATTGGACCGGCCAAGCCAGACATTCGCCATCGATATGAAGGCATCTGGAACGCCTTGCTTGACGATGAGGGCTCTGCCGATCTCTTCCGGTTCCTTGCCGACTTTGCCGAATCTGACGATTTCCATGAACGCCCGCCATACTACCGCGCACGCATATGGCGCATTCTCGAATTGTGTGCTGAAAGTACGGATGTCCGCGAATCGGTCTACCTGCAGACCCAAGGCCCGCAGACCTGCGAAGACCGTTTGTTGCTACTGCTCAGTCAACTTGAGGTGAGAACGCTTATTGCCGTTCATACGGCTGGGGCGAGTGCCGGGCAGACTGAGCGCGAACTCCTGCGCCTTGGGCGTTCGCTGTATCGTCTGGACCAGGTGGACAGTATCGCCGCTCGGCATATCGAGCGTATGCGGCGCGATCCCTATGCGAGGGTGGATGACATCGAGGTGTACCTGGCTTACCGGGTCAATCTGGCGAACCGCTTGGGGTTACCGGCTCAACCAAGTTACATGAATTACCCGGAATTCAGCGATGTCAGCAGTCGGCAGATCAGGCTGGCCGGAGAGCGGGTACTGGCGGGCGAGAGTTTGGACGTACTGGCCGCGGCACTGGCGCAACGCGAGTTCTGGCAGTCGTTTGTACGCAGTCATTACCGCGAACGTTTCGAGGCGCTGGCTGCACCGTTTCACCAACGGCTCGAAACCGCCGAGCGCACCGTCGGCGAACACGGGGAGCAGGTCTATCTTCAACAGGCTGCTGCCTTGAAGGCTGAGCTCGATGCGCACGAGCAGGCGCTTTACCACGAGCTGGCCGTCGAGGCCTACAGCCGCCTGTGAGCATGTGCTGACAGGCGGCACATCTGGGTCAGGCAGCGTGACTGCGCTGCGTTGCCTTTTCCAGGTACTGGCTAAGGGTGTTCTGTTCGGCTTCGGTGGTGAACAGCCCAAGCTTGGTACGACGCCACAGGATATCTTCTAGGCTGGTAGCCCACTCATGCTCGCGCAGGTAATCCACCTCGCGGGCAAACAGCCCTGCACCGATGGCCTGACCCAGGTCCTGCGGGCCTTCAACGCCTGCCAGAAGCGTCCAGACGCGGCTGCCATAGGTGCGTGCCCAGCGCTGGGCAATGGCCGGGGCAAGCCAGGTATGCCGAGCAAGCAAGGCTTCTTCAAGTGCCTGCGGCGTGGTCATGTCCTCACCGCCCGGCAGGGTTGATTCGGCTGTCCAACTACCGCCCATCTGGCTGAAGAACGGCTTGAGTTCGGCCATGGCCGATTCGGCCAGCTTGCGGTAAGTGGTGAGCTTGCCACCGAAGACCGAGAGCAGGGGGGCTTCACCGTGGGCGGCCGACAGTGCCAAAGTGTAGTCGCGGGTAACGGCCGATGGGTTGTCCGATTCGTCATTGCACAGAGGGCGAACGCCTGCATAGGTGCTGAAAATGTCACTGCGCTGAAGCTGATGATTGAAGTGGGCGTTGACCACGTTGAGCAGGTAGTCGGTTTCCTGATCGGTGATCGCCACCTTGGCAGGATCGCCCGTGTATTCACGGTCGGTGGTGCCGATCAGTGTGAAACGATCAAGGTACGGAATGCAGAAAACGATGCGCTGGTCTTCGTTCTGCAGAATGTAGGCGTGCTCGCCTTCATACAGCCTAGGGACGATCAGATGACTCCCCTGGATCAGACGGATCCCATAAGGGGCGTCCAGTTTCAGGTCGTTCTTGATGAACTGCGCAACCCATGGGCCGGCGGCGTTCACCAGGCCCTTGGCACGCACCGTCCGGGTGCTGCCGTCGGCGTGTTGCACTTCCACTTCCCAGAGGGCGCCGACACGTTTGGCGCCCAGGCACAGCGTCTGGGTGTGAATGTGCGCGCCATGTTCACGGGCAGCCATGGCGTTGAGGACCACCAGGCGAGCATCATCGACCCAGCAGTCGGCATATTCGAAACCACGGGTGATGGCCGGCTTGAGCGCAGAGCCAGCGCCAAATCGCAGGCTGCGCGAGGCGCCCAGCCGCTTGCGCTTGCCCAGGTGGTCGTACAGGAACAGGCCAGCACGGATCATCCAGGCAGGGCGCAAATGGGGGCGATGGGGCAGCACGAAGCGCATGGGTTTGACGATGTGCGGTGCCTTGGCCAACAGGACTTCGCGTTCGGCCAGGGCCTCGCGTACCAGACGAAACTCGTAATGCTCGAGGTAGCGCAGACCTCCGTGAATCAGCTTGCTGCTGGCTGACGAGGTGTGCCTGGCCAGGTCGTCCTTTTCACACAGGAAGACTTTCAGGCCGCGGCCGGCTGCGTCGGCGGCGATGCCCACACCGTTGATGCCACCGCCTATCACCACCAGGTCATAGCAGTCGGCGACGGGAGCGCTGGTCGAATCGGGCTGGGACACAGGGAAGGCCTCCTGGAGCAGTTCGTATCGAAAGTGAACATTTATGTTCGTTTCCGAAAATACTAGCGCAAGCGCAGGCGACTCGCCAGTCCGTATTCATAGAAAATACTGATCAGGTGACAAGCAAATGAACATTAACGAAAAAGTCAGCGGGTGTCGGGCGCCTGTGCCACGCCCATGCTCACAGCGCCGGCGCCGACCTTCTAAACCACTTCGACACGTACCTTGTGGTCATTGAGCAGTTGGACCAGGGCAGGGGTCGGTGCCTGGTCAGTCACCAGGCAGTCGACCAGGCTGATGGCCCCCAGGCGCACCATGGCATTGCGCCCGAACTTGCTGGAGTCCGCAGCCAGAATCACCTGCCGAGCATTGGCGATGATCGCCTGGGACACGCGCACTTCCTGATAGTCGAAATCCAGCAGGCTCCCGTCTTCATCGATGCCGCTGATGCCGACCAGGGCGTAATCGACCTTGAACTGATTGATGAAGTCCACACTCGCCTGGCCTACGACACCGCCGTCACGGCGCACGGTGCCGCCCGCCACCAGCACCTCGAAGTCATCCTTGGCCGCCAGGATGGAGGCGACGTGCAGGTTGTTGGTAATGACCTTCAGTTGGCTGTGGTTGAGCAAAGCGCGGGCGATGGATTCGGTGGTGGTCCCGATATTGATGAACAGCGAGGCATGATCGGGCACCTGCCGCGCGACAGCCTCGGCGATGCGCTGCTTTTCATCACGCATCTGGTCGGCGCGCATGGCATAGGCGGTGTTTTCGACGCTTGAATCGTAGGCTGCGCCCCCGTGGTACCGGCGCAACAGGTCGAGCTCTGCCAGTTGGTTGATGTCGCGGCGGATCGTCTGCGGGGTAACGACGAACAGCTGCGCCATTTCCTCGATACTGACATAGCCGCGGTCGCGGACCAGTTCGAGGATTTGTTGTTGGCGTGGAGGCAAATTCATGGACGTCCTTCGGAGCAGCCTGACAAATGCTGCAATGATGCCGTAGGACGGGGATGACGACCAGCGTGGCGTCCGAAGGGTGGATCCGGCGCAGACCTGGGAGCGGACTGCGCCGTTGCCTAAAGCGATCAGGCGTCGTGATCTTCCCAATCGCGGGTGCGATCGACGGCTTTTTTCCAGCCGCCGTACAATTTCTCTTTCTGCGTTTCATCCAGTTGCGGGCTGAACTCCCGCTCGATGATCGCCTTGTTGCGCAGCTCGTCCAGACTGCTCCAGAAACCGCAAGCCAGGCCCGCCAGGTAGGCTGCACCCAGCGCCGTGGTTTCACGCATCTTGGGGCGCTCGACACACGTGCCGAGGATATCGGCCTGGAACTGCATGAGGAAATTGTTGGCCACGGCGCCGCCGTCGACGCGCAGTTCGGACAGGCGCTGGCCGCAGTCCTGCTGCATGGCATCGAGCACGTCGCGGGTCTGGTAGGCGATGGACTCCAATGCTGCGCGGATGATGTGATCCACCTTGACGCCACGGGTCAGGCCAAATAGCGCACCGCGGGCATAAGGGTCCCAGTAGGGGGCGCCGAGGCCGGTGAAGGCAGGCACCAGGTAGACGCCATTGCTGTCCTTTACCTTGCTGGCGAAGTACTCGGTATCCAACGCGTCATTGACGATCTTCAGCTCATCACGCAGCCACTGGACCGTGGAGCCACCGTTGAACACGGCCCCTTCCAGGGCATAGGCCACTTCACCGCGCGGGCCACAGGCAATGGTGGTCAGCAGGCCATGGGATGACGTGACGGCCTTGTCGCCCGTGTTCATCAACAGGAAGCAACCGGTGCCGTAGGTGTTCTTCGCCTGCCCCGGTTCCACGCACATCTGCCCGAACAGTGCCGATTGCTGGTCCCCGGCAATGCCGGCGATGGCGATGCCACTTTTGGTGTGCCCATAGACCTCGGAGGAGGAGCGCACTTCTGGCAGCATTTGCGCAGGAATGCCCAGGATGTCGAGCAGTTTTTCATCCCACTGCAGCGTGTGGATGTTGAACATGAGGGTTCGCGAGGCATTGGTGTAGTCGGTGACATGCACCTTGCCGCCGGAAAACTTCCAGATCAGCCAGGTATCGACGGTGCCGAACAGCAGCTCGCCACGTTCGGCGCGTTCCCGGGCGCCGTCGACATTGTCCAGGATCCACTTGAGCTTGGTACCGGAAAAGTACGGGTCGGTGACCAGGCCCGTGGTTTCACGAATGTAGTCCTCAAAGCCGTCGCGCTTGAGCTGGGCGCAGATTTCGGTGCTGCGCCGGCATTGCCAGACGATGGCATTGTACACCGGGCGGCCTGTTTCCTTGTCCCAGACGACGGTCGTCTCGCGCTGGTTGGTGATACCCAGGGCCGCGACCTGGGCATGGCTGATGCCAGCCTGGGCCAGTGCCTCGACCATGGTCGCACTCTGGGTGGCAAAGATTTCCATGGGGTCGTGCTCGACCCAGCCTGCCTGCGGATAATGCTGCACGAACTCACGCTGTGAGGTGCCGACCACATTGGCGTCACGGTCGAAGATGATCGCACGCGAACTGGTGGTGCCCTGGTCCAGGGCGATGATGTATTGCTTGTCCTGAGTGTCTGTCATGGTGTTGGCCTTGCAAAATAGGGGTCGTGGCGGGTCTGGCTGCCGTGCTCAACTGATTTGCGTATCGCCTTGGCGACCGTCGCCTGTCGCGGGCGTGGGCGCTGGTGCAGGCAGGTTGCGGGCAATCAAGCCACGATAGGTGGCAGCACCCAGGCAGGCGCCGATGATAGGGCCGAATATCGGCACCAGGAAGTAAGGCACATCCCGGCCGCCGGTAAAGGCGATTTCGCCCCAGCCTGCCAGGAACGTCATGATTTTCGGGCCCAGATCGCGTGCCGGGTTCATGGCAAAGCCGGTCAACGGCCCCATGGCACTGCCAATCACCGCGATCAGCAGGCCGATCAGCAGCGGCGCCATCGCGCCGCGTGGCAGGCCGTTGTTGTCGTCGGTCAGGGCCATGATGACGGCCATGAGGATCGCCGTGATGACCACCTCAACCAGCAGCGCTTGCGCCGTGGACAGGGAGGGGTGTGGGTAGGTCGAGAACACCGCCGCCAGTTCCAGGCTGGATTCACTACCGCGCAGCAGGGTGTGCGCTTGTTCGAAATCGAAGAACAGGCTGCTGTAGAGGGTGTAGACCAGTGCCGCGCCGCAGAAGGCACCGCACACTTGGGCTAGTATGTAGAAAGGCAGCTTGCGCCGCTCGAAGCCGGCGAACAGGGTCAGCGCGATGCTGACGGCAGGGTTCAGGTGGGCACCGGAGATCCCTGCGGTGAGGTAGATACTCATGCTGACCCCCACCCCCCAAATGATGCTGATTTCCCAGAGTCCGAAGCTTGCGCCTGCGACCTTGAGCGCGGCGACGCAGCCGGTACCGAAGAAGATCAGCAGCGCAGTACCGAGAAATTCGGCCAGGCACTGGCTGGACAGCGTGGGTTGGCCTTGGGCAATTGTCATGTATGACCTCGTTGTTTTTGTTGTGAGTCGCGCGGGGCTCGACAGCAAGGCCCGGACCTTCCGGATGGTCCTGGGCGGGTATGAGATGCACCGTGAAGGTGCACCCCCGGTATTCAGAAACGAAAAAATATAGACAAGAAACGCTGATGTCAAAGGTCGAAAGTGAACGGTCAGTCACGTTTTGGGCAACCGCCGCCAGCGTGACGCCCCTTTGTAGAGCGGGGCGCTTGGGCTTATTGGCTGGGATGTAGGAATTGACCTAAAGTAGCTGCCGATCTGTCTTACACCGGAACTTCGTATGACACCCGCTCTGGATCTGTTGAAAAAGCATCACGCGCACTATCACGTTCACAGCTACGAGCATGATCCCAAGACAGCGTCCTATGGGCTGGAAGCTGCAGATAAGCTCGGCCTGGACCCACAGCAGGTGTTCAAGACGCTGCTGGCCTGTAGCGAAAAAGGAGAGCTGCTGGTGGCGGTGGTGCCTGTGGTGGGTACGCTCGATCTCAAGGCCTTGGCGCATGCGGCGGGCGTCAAAAAGTGCGAGATGGCCGATCCGGTCAAGGCGCAGCGAGCAACGGGTTACCTGGTAGGTGGGATCAGCCCCTTAGGGCAGAAGAAGCGTCTGCGCACCTTCATCGACGAGGCGGCGCAGCGTTTTGCGACCATCCATGTGAGTGCTGGACGACGTGGGCTGGAGGTAGAACTGGCGGCAACGACTTTGGCCGAGCATACTCAGGGCACCTTTGCCAGTATCGGCAGAACGTGATGCCAGCGCCCATTCACCCTCGCTACCCGCTCGGATCGAGCCGGTAGCGCGTCCGCTCAAGACGGAGCCCGGGCCTGGTCAGTTTGGCCCGCTGTGGCGACGAACCCCTGTTGCCTGCTGCACCGTCTGGGTAGCGATGCTACCTGGCACCGGGAACACCACCAGGTGGTCGGCTTTTACCGCAATGCCCACCTCTTCGCCTGGCTGACGATCCACATGGCTGGTGAAGATCGCTTCGAGCTGGCTGCCTGTGGGGAGTTGCAGGCGATACAGCGTTGAGGCGCCTAGAAAGCTCTTGGCCACGATGACAGCGCGCAACGGGCTTTCGGGAGCGTGCACGATATCATCCGGGCGCAGCAACACATCCACCGAGCTGCCCTGCGCCATGCGATAGGCACGGTTGCCTCGCAGCTCGCCCAGTTCGGTGCTGACGGCTTCCACGCTGGTCATCTGGCCACGGATGAAATAGCCCTGGCCGATGAAACTGGCCACGAAAGGTGTCTGCGGCTCGTGGTACAGGTTGTAGGGCGTATCCCACTGCTCAAGCCGGCCCTCCTTGAACACCCCAACCTGGTCGCTGACAGCGAACGCTTCTTCCTGGTCATGGGTGACCAGAATGGCGCTGGTGCCGCGCTGCTTGAGGATGTCCCGCACCTCATGGCTGAGCCTGCGACGAAGCTCCACGTCAAGATTGGAAAACGGCTCGTCCAAAAGCAGCAATTGCGGCTCTGGGGCCAACGCCCGTGCCAGTGCGACCCGCTGCTGCTGGCCGCCGGACAACTCGTGGGGGTAACGGCCACCCAACCCACCCAACTTGACCAGGTCGAGCATCTCGTCGATGACCGCAGCTTGGCGTGGGTGCTTGGCGATACCGAAGGCGATGTTCTGCGCCACCGTCAGATGGGGGAACAGGGCGTAGTCCTGGAACACCATGCCAATGCGACGCTTCTCCGGCGCCAGGGTAAACCCCGCCTTGGAAATGACGTTGCCGGCCAGTTGGATTTCGCCTTCGTGCACCGACTCGAAACCCGCGATGGCGCGCAAGGTCGTGGTCTTGCCGCAGCCGGACGAGCCAAGCAGGCAGCCAATGTCGCCTGCATTCAGATGCAGATTCAGGTTCTGGACGATGCGCTGGTCGCCGTAGCCGCAGGCAAGGTTGCGCAGGTTGAGCAGTAGAGGTTGACTCATGCGTGGTGGTAAGCCGGTTCGACGAGAAATTCGAGAAGTGCCTTTTGTGCATGCAGGCGGTTCTCAGCTTGATCCCAGGCGACCGAACGGGGGTCATCAAGCAGATCATGGCTGATTTCCTCGCCGCGGTGGGCGGGCAGGCAATGCATGAACAAGACGTCAGGTGCTGCCAGGTCGAGCATGTCGCGGGTGACCTGGTACGGCGCGAAATGCGCCAGGCGACGAGCAGTTTCCTCTTCCTGACCCATGGAAGTCCAGACATCGGTGGTCACCAGGTGGGCGCCTTTTACCGCTTCGCGGGGATCGCGCACGATCTGCACGTGCTCAGCGCCGATGGCCATGAACCGGGGATCGGGCTCATACCCCTCGGGGCAGGCGATGCGCAGCTGGAAACCGAACTGCCGGGCCGCTTCGATGTAGGAGTTGCACATGTTGAAGCCATCGCCAATCCAGGCGACGGTCTTGCCCTCGATCGCCCCCCGGTGCTCGAGAAACGTCTGCATGTCGGCCAGAAGCTGACACGGGTGCGACTCGTCCGACAGGGCATTGATCACCGGTACGCGGGACTTGGCGGCAAAGTCGGTCAGGGTGCTGTGGGCGTGGGTCCGTATCATCACCACGTCGAGCATGCTCGACAAGACGATGGCGCTGTCGCCGATTGGCTCGCCTCGCCCCAGCTGGGTGTCGCGTGGGGACAGGAAGATGGCCTGGCCGCCAAGCTGGATCATCCCGGCTTCGAAGGACACGCGGGTGCGGGTCGAAGATTTTTCGAAGATCATGCCCAGCACACGGCTTTTGAGCGGCTCGAACAGCACGCCGCGCTTGCGCAGGTCCTTCAGCTCGATGCCGCGGCGGATCACCCCGAGCAATTCGTCGGTGGTGAAGTCCAGCAGGGAGAGAAAGTGCCTAGCGCTCATGATTGACTACCTTATCTGCAACAGTATGCAGGCCGACCGTGCGGTTTTTTTTGACAACGGCGGTGACCTGCGGCGTAAGCCGCACGGGGCGGACGAATAGGGAAAGGCGCAATACTATAATTAAATGTCGCCTGAAACCAAGGGGTGAAACCACTTGGCGCCCCCGGCGCTGTTGCAAGGGGTTTCGCAGGGCACTGTATTGCTGTGTTTTATTTGCTACGGCTGTTTGTACACGGCTTGAGGGTGCATTGGCAAACGGGCTGGGTCTGCCGTGTGGGTGATAAAGGCCAATTCACACCACGAAGCACGCTGGCCCCTGCGCAGGGCACAGTTCATAGTCGAGCCATCAAGACAACGAGGCATGCGGCCATGACCCGTACCCTGCACCACCGCGCCTGTCACCTGTGTGAAGCCATTTGTGGTTTGAACATCGTGGTGAGCCACGCGCCTGGCGAACCTGCCCGGATCGAGTCCATCAAGGGCGACCCTCAGGACCCTTTCAGCCGGGGGCATGTCTGCCCCAAGGCGGTGGCGCTGCAGGATATCCAGAATGATCCTGATCGGCTGCGCCAACCCCACCGGCGCGTGGGCGAGCAGTGGCAGGCGATTGGGTGGGAGGAGGCATTTGACCTCGCCGCCGAGCGCCTGTGGGACGTGCAGCAGGCCCACGGCAACAATGCGGTTGCCGTGTATCAAGGCAACCCGAGTGTGCACAACTATGGGTTGATGACCCATGGCAACTACTTTTTAGGGCTGTTGAAAACCCGCAATCGCTTTTCTGCCACGTCTGTGGACCAACTGCCTCAGCACCTGATCAGCCACCTGATGTATGGCCATGGGCTGCTCCTGCCGATTCCGGACATCGATCACACGGACTTCATGCTGGTGCTGGGCGGCAACCCGTTGGCCTCCAACGGCAGCATCATGACTGTCCCCGATGTGGAGAAACGCCTCAAGGCCTTGCAAGCCAGGGGTGGACGTCTGGTGGTGATCGACCCGCGGCGCAGTGAAACTGCGGCGATCGCAGACAGTCATCTATTCATTCGCCCCGGCGGCGACGCGGCCTTGTTGTGCGGGCTGCTCAACACGTTGTTCGAAGAAGGCCTGACGCGCGGCTCGCATCTGCCGATTACAGGGCTGACCGATGTCCGCGCCGCCCTGGCTCCCATGACAGCCGAGGCCATGAGCAGCCTGTGCGGCATCCCGGCGCAGGACATTCGTCAGTTGGCGCGTGATTTCGCCGCGGCGGACAAGGCGGTCTGTTACGGCCGCATGGGGGTATCGACCCAGGTGTTCGGCACCCTCTGTCACTGGCTGGTACAGATGATCAACCTGGTCACCGGTAACCTTGATCGCAAGGGCGGGGCACTGTGTACCGAACCTGCGGTGGACGTGGTGGCGAGCACGTCGGGTGGTCACTTCAACGTCTGGCAGAGTCGGGTGTCCGGCCTGCCCGAATATGCCGGGGAACTGCCGGTAGTGGCGCTTGCCGAGGAGATGCTGGCCCCGGGTGAGGGGCAGGTCCGGGCTTTGGTCACGGTCGCGGGCAATCCCGTGCTGTCCACGCCCAACGGGCGGCAATTGGACAGCGCACTGTCGGGGCTCGATTTCATGCTCAGCATTGACCTGTACATCAACGAAACCACGCGCCATGCCGATCTGATCCTGCCATCGACTTCAGCCCTGGAAAACGATCACTACGACACCACCTTCAACTTGCTGGCAGTTCGCAATGTGAGCCGGTTCAACCGAGCGATTCTGCCCAGGCCCGATGGCGCCCTGCACGACTGGGAAATCTTCGTCGGCCTGGCCAAGGCGTATGCGCGACGCGCCGGGCGTGAACTGTCGCCGACCGTAGCGCCAGCGCAGATGATCGACAAAGCCTTGCGCAGCGGGCGTTATGGGCAGGCGACGCCCTGGCAGCTGTCACTCCAGACCCTCGATGCACACCCGCACGGGTTGGACCTGGGCCCCTTGCAGGCCAACCTTGCACATCGCCTGGGCACTGCGAGCAAAACCGTCGAGGCAGCGCCGCGCCTGCTGCTTGATGATCTACAGCGTCTGGCCCGGCAGGCGCCGCCAGAAACCGGGCAACTGCTGCTCATCGGGCGGCGGCACGTACGCAGCAACAATTCCTGGATGCACAATTATCACAGGCTGGTGAAAGGTAAACCGCGCCATCACTTGTTGATGCACCCTGATGACCTGCGTCAGCGCCAACTGCAGGATGGCCAGCAGGTCAGGGTGCGCTCGCGAGCAGGGGCGGTGCAGGTGCAGGTGCAGGCATGCGAAAGCATGATGCCCGGGGTGGTAAGCCTGCCCCATGGCTTCGGGCATGACCGTCAGGGTGTGCGCCTTCAGACTGCCCAGGCGCAGCCCGGCGTCAGCGCCAATGATCTTACTGACGAGCTGCTGCGTGACTCGGTCTGTGGCAATGCTGCGCTCAACGGCGTTCCGGTGTACGTCGAAGCCGCTTGAGCCTTGGCAAGGCCGAGCATGCTGCTCGGCTTTCCGTTACAATGCGTCACCGTGCCGACGCCCGTGTCGGAAAGTCAAGCCGAGGTGCTACATGGATATCATCGAAACGATCAAAGAGCAGATTGCCAACAACACCATTCTGCTTTACATGAAGGGCTCGCCGAATGCGCCGCAGTGCGGCTTTTCGGCCCGTGCCTCCCAGGCAGTGATGGGTTGCGGCGAGAAGTTCGCCTACGTCGACATCCTGCAGAACCCGGAAATCCGCGCCAACCTGCCCAAATATGCCAACTGGCCAACCTTCCCCCAGCTGTGGGTCGGTGGTGAGCTGGTCGGTGGCAGCGACATCGTGCTGGAAATGTTCGAAAAGGGTGAGCTGCAGACCCTGATCAAGGATGCCGCCGCCAAGGCGAAGGCTGCCGAAGCGTAAACACTGCGCTCATAAAAAAACCCGCCATTGGCGGGTTTTTTTGTAGGGGCGTCTTATTCTTCGCCCATCTGCGACTGCAGGTAATTTTCGATACCGATCTTGTCGATCAAGCCCAGCTGGGTTTCCAGCCAGTCGATATGCTCTTCTTCGGACTCCAGAATATCTTCGAGGACGTCACGCGAACCAAAGTCACCCACTGTTTCGCAGTGGGCAATGGCCGCCTTCAGGTCGATCAGGCCTTTCTGCTCGATTCGCAGGTCGCATTCGAGCATCTCCTTGGTGTGCTCGCCAATCAGCAGCTTGCCCAGGTCCTGAACGTTAGGGATACCTTCGAGAAACAGAATACGCTTGATCAATTTGTCAGCGTGCTTCATTTCGCCGATGGATTCTTTGTACTCGTGCTTGCCGAGCTTGTTCAGGCCCCAATCTTCGTACATGCGGGCATGCAGGAAGTACTGGTTGATTGCGACCAGCTCGTTTCCGAGGATCTTGTTGAGATGCTGGATGACGCTGATGTCGCCTTTCATTGGGGTTCCTGCCCTGTCGAAGTGTGCCAATGCAGGGAAGTTTGAGCCTGATGCTCAGGCCTGTCAAACCTAAGTAATTGAATAATAAATGAAAATTAATAGGAATAAGAATGTTTGTGAACCGCGTTGGCGCGCTAACTTGTTGAATTAAAGCGAAAAAAAACCGGACACAGGGTCCGGTTTTTGTCAATCTGGGTATCAGGCAGTGGTGAATTCTACCGGATAGGGCAGGGCGGCCTGGCTGACCTGAAGTTTGGTCAGTGTCTCGCGCACCACTTCCTTGGCCAGGCAAGCGCACTTGCCACACTGGCTGGCGACATTGGTGGCGGCTCGGACTTCCTTGTAGCTGCAGCATCCTTCATAGATCGCATCGCGGATCTGTCCGTCGGTGACGCCGACACAAAGACACACATACATAGGGCTGACCATCGCTGGCGGGTTCGATGGATTGGAGCTTAATGTGAATGAGAATGCTTGTCAAAGTGGTTTCAGAAGGCATTCGGCCCGGCTGACCAGCGGTCGTGCGCTCAGCATTCGGCCTGCCATCGTAACCTGTGTATGATGGTCAACCTTTGCTGCATGTCGGGTCGGCGACTCGGCCTGGCAATGGTTCTTCACTCACATCAGGAGATAACAATGAGCGTACTCGTTGGCAAGAAAGCCCCCGATTTCACCGTACCTGCCGTACTGGGCAGCGGCGAGATCGTCGACAGCTTCAACCTGGCCTCGGCCATCAAGGGCAAGTACGGCCTGGTGTTCTTCTACCCGCTGGACTTCACCTTCGTTTGCCCGTCCGAGCTGATTGCCCTGGACAACCGCATTCCTGACTTCCAGGCGCGCAACGTTGAAGTGATCGGCGTATCGATCGACTCGCACTTCACCCACAACGCATGGCGCAACACCCCCGTCAACAATGGCGGCATCGGCCCGGTCAAGTACACCCTGGCTGCCGACATGACCCATGAAATCTGCAAGGCCTACGACGTGGAGTCCGAAGGCGGCGTGGCCTTCCGTGGCGCCTTCCTGATCGACACCAACGGTGTCGTGCGCTCGCAGATCATCAACGATCTGCCGCTGGGCCGTAACATGGACGAGCTGCTGCGCCTGGTCGACGCCCTGCAGTTCCACGAAGAGCACGGCGAAGTCTGCCCTGCCAACTGGAAAAAAGGCGACAAGGGCATGAACGCATCGCCAGAAGGCGTTGCTGCCTACCTGAGCGAGAACGCCGGCAAGCTGTAAGCCCGCGTCGCGCACAAAAAAACCGGCCCTCATGGCCGGTTTTTTTTGGCCAGCCGCATGGGGCTGACCTGAACCTGGAACGCGCGGATCAATCCTGGCGCCAGCCGCCCATGTCTTTCCAGCGATTGACGATACCGCAGAACAGCTCAGCCGTTTTTTCGGTGTCGTAGCGCGCCGAGTGGGCCTCGCGACCATCGAAATCGATGTCGGCGCTCTGGCAGGCGCGAGCCAGTACGGTTTGCCCATAAGCGAGCCCTGCCAGGGTGGCCGTGTCGAAGCTTGAGAACGGGTGGAACGGGTTACGCTTGAGGTCGTTGCGCGCTACCGCCGCGTTGAGGAAACCCAAATCGAAACTGCTGTTGTGGCCCACCAGAATAGCGCGCTTGCAGCCATTGGCCTTGAGCGCCTTGCGGATGCCTCGGAAGATATCCGTCAGGGCCGTTTCTTCGCTTACTGCCATGCGCAACGGATGGTCGAGCTTGATGCCGGTGAACTCCAGCGCGGCGGCCTCGATGTTGGCGCCTTCGAAGGGCTCCACCCGGTGAAAATAGGTATGTTCGGGGAACAGGAAACCCTTTTCGTCCATGCCAATGGTGACGGCAGCAATTTCCAGCAAGGCGTCAGTGGCGCTGTTGAAGCCGCCAGTCTCCACATCCACCACCACTGGCAGGTAACCCCGGAAGCGTTCTGCCATCGGATGGCGGTGACCACCGCTGCCGGAGGATTCAAGTTCGTCTTCGTACAGGTCTTCGCTCACGCGTGTTCCTCCAGCAGGCGCCAGCGCAGTGTTTCCCCGGCGCGCAGCGGGATCACGGTTTGCTCACCGAAGGGCAGGCTCTCTGGGGCCGTCCACTGATCACGAACCAGGGTGATGGTGTCGGTGTTGGCCGGCAGGCCGTAGAACGCAGGGCCGTGCAGGCTGGCAAAGCCTTCGAGCTTGTCCAGCGCGTTGCGTTGTTCGAACGCCTCTGCATAGAGTTCGATGGCCGCGTACGCGGTATAGCAGCCAGCGCATCCACACGCCGCTTCCTTGGCGTGGCGAGCGTGGGGAGCCGAGTCGGTGCCGAGGAAGAATTTCGGGTTACCGCTGGTGGCGGCGTCGAGCAACGCCACCTGATGCGTGTTGCGCTTGAGAATGGGCAGGCAATAGAAATGGGGTCGTATTCCGCCCACCAGCATATGGTTGCGGTTGTACAGCAAGTGCTGCGCCGTGATGGTGGCGCCAACGTTGGCCGAAGCTTCGGTCACGAACTGGGCCGCATCGCTGGTGGTAATGTGCTCGAAGACTACCTTGAGCGTGGTGAAACGCTCGACCAGGCGGCGCATGTGCTCATCGATGAAGCGCTTTTCACGGTCGAACACGTCGATCTCGCTGCGCGTGACTTCGCCGTGCACCAGCAACGGCATGCCGACTTCAGCCAGCGCCTCGATAGCGGGGAAGATGTTGTCGATGCTGGTCACACCAGAATCGGAATTGGTGGTGGCGCCTGCCGGGTAGAGCTTGGCGGCATGCACGATACCGCTGGCCTTGGCATCTCGGATGTCTTGCGCGCTGGTGCGGTCGGTGAGATACAGCACCATCAACGGCTCAAACCGACTGCCAGCCGGGCGAGCAGCCAGGATACGGTCACGATAGGCCCCGGCTTCGGCGGCATTGCGCACCGGCGGCACCAGGTTGGGCATGATGATGGCACGGGCGAAAGTGCGCGCCACATCACCAACGGTGTGGGGCAGGACGGCACCATCACGCAGATGGATGTGCCAGTCGTCGGGGCGCAGGAGGGTCAGGCGATCGGACATTGAGGATTCCAGGCGGGTCGAACTCAAGCCGCAATGCTACCGGAAAAGCCCCTCCAGAGCACAGGTATCAAGTTTTCCCGCGACTGCCCGATAGCGTAAAGGTGAGTGTCGAATTATGTGGAGCCCGCCGTGCGCCAGCGTTACCTAGCCTTGTTTATCGTGTTTGCCAGCTTGCCGGCCGGCGCGTTGACGTTTCAGACGCGCATGGAAAGCATTGCCTGGACGGTGGAGGGCGACGCGTTCGAATGCCGGCTGACCCAGCCGATAGACGGTTTCGGAAGCGGCGAATTCGTGCGTCGTGCCGGTGAGCAACCGGTGTTTCGCCTGCGCTCACAGACCAATGCGCTCGGCGCCGGCGGTGCCACCTTGCTGGCGGCAGCAGCACCCTGGCAACCTGGGCGCGGGGACATCAACCTGGGCAATGTGCGCATGGCGCGCACCGGCGTGCTGTTCAACTCATCCCAAGGCCAGGCCAGTCGGTTGATCAATGGCCTGCTCGATGGCCGCAGCGCCGTGGTGCGCAATTACACCGGGGAGGGGGGCAGGGCAATGGAAGTGCGCGTACTGCCGGTCAGTTTCGCCAAGGCCTACAGCGACTACCAGGCCTGCGCCAGCAAGCTGCTGCCCATGAACTACGACCAGGTACGCCAGACCCAGGTGGGCTTCCCGGGTGGCGGCATCGTGCTGGATCAGGCTGCCAAGGCCCGACTGGATGTGCTGCTTGAGTACATGAAGGCCGACCCCAGCGTCAATCAGGTGGCCTTGGACGGGCATTCCGACAACAGCGGCAACCGGTTGACCAACCGCGACGTGTCCCGCCGGCGAGCCCTGGCGGTCGCCGATTACCTCATGGCCCACGGCGTGCCTGAAAGTCAGATAACCGTGCGTTTCCACGGCGAGCGTTACCCGCTGGCCAAGAACAACAACGCCGGCAATCGGGCCCGTAACCGGCGGGTCAACATCGAGCTAGAGCGAGGCCCTGTCCAGGCGCAGCTCACACAAAAGGTCGCCGAGGCGCCCGCTGCTCCCGCTGCTCCCGCTGCTCCCGCTGCTCCCGCGCAGGCTGCGGGTACCACGACGCCGGCCCAAGGCAAACCCGCCATGGCCAAGTAGCGGCCGTCGCGCCATCGACAATTCTTGTCGCTTTGTCGTCAGAAGCTGTCGCGCCTCTATAAATTGAGCCTCAACGCCGTTAGAATCGGGCCTTTTCCGTACAACCCCGTGGAGTGATGGCATGGCGGACGTAAAAAAGGTCGTACTGGCGTATTCCGGCGGCCTTGATACTTCGGTGATTCTCAAGTGGCTGCAAGATACCTACAACTGCGAAGTGGTGACGTTCACCGCCGACCTGGGGCAGGGCGAAGAGGTCGAGCCGGCGCGCGCCAAGGCTCAGGCAATGGGCGTCAAAGAGATCTACATCGACGACCTGCGCGAAGAATTCGTGCGTGATTTCGTGTTCCCGATGTTCCGCGCCAACACCGTATATGAAGGCGAGTACCTGCTGGGTACTTCCATCGCCCGTCCGCTGATCGCCAAGCGTCTGATCGAAATCGCCAACGAAACCGGTGCCGACGCCATCTCCCACGGCGCTACCGGCAAAGGCAACGACCAGGTTCGGTTCGAACTGGGCGCTTATGCCCTCAAGCCTGGCGTCAAGGTCATCGCGCCATGGCGTGAATGGGACCTGCTCTCGCGCGAGAAGCTGATGGACTACGCCGAGAAGCACGGTATCCCGATCGAGCGTCATGGCAAGAAGAAGTCCCCTTACTCGATGGACGCCAACCTGCTGCACATCTCCTATGAAGGCGGTGTGCTGGAAGATACCTGGACCGAGCACGAAGAAGACATGTGGCGCTGGAGCGTTTCGCCCGAAAACGCCCCGGACCAGGCAACCTACCTGGAACTGACCTACCGCAACGGCGACATCGTCGCGATCGACGGTGTAGAGAAGAGCCCGGCCACTGTCCTGGCTGATTTGAACCGCATCGGCGGCGCCAACGGCATCGGTCGACTGGACATCGTCGAAAACCGCTACGTGGGCATGAAATCGCGTGGCTGCTACGAAACCCCTGGCGGCACCATCATGCTCAGGGCGCACCGCGCCATCGAGTCGATCACCCTGGACCGCGAAGTCGCTCACCTCAAAGACGAGCTGATGCCCAAGTACGCCAGCCTGATCTACACCGGTTACTGGTGGAGCCCGGAGCGCGTCATGCTCCAGCAGATGATCGACGCCTCCCAGGTCAATGTGAACGGTGTCGTGCGTCTGAAGCTCTACAAGGGCAACGTTACCGTAGTCGGCCGCAAGTCCGACGACTCGCTGTTCGATGCCAACATCGCCACCTTCGAAGAAGACGGCGGTGCCTACAACCAGGAAGACGCGGCGGGCTTCATCAAGCTCAATGCGCTGCGTATGCGCATCGCTGCGAACAAGGGCCGTTCGTTGCTCTGATGCAGCAAGCCGCTCTGCACGAACCCGGCCTAGTGCCGGGTTTTTTGTCTTTACTCCAGCGGGCTGACTGAAAGCCGGACACACTGGCCCCTCGGCACATTGCAGAACTGCCAGGTGCGAGCCGGCTCAGGCGCTTGTGCGAGCGCTTGCAATAACTCCTTTTCCATCAACTGACTTGCCTCTGGCCCACTGAACATGAAGGTCATCGGCTCCCCATGCGCGATTGCGCTTGGCGTGGTCGTGGAGGTGATCTTGCGGGCACTCTGCGCACTGTCCACAGCTTCAGTGCGCGATCCAGCAGGCGTATAGAAGGACTTGTAATTGAAGTTCAGCGTCAGGAAGAACAAAGCGGTCAGAAAGAAGGGAAAACCAACCAGGAACCACGTGTAAAGCGTCTGGCTGGCTTCGCTGAGAAAAGGCAAGGTAGCCAGGGCGGAGGCTTCGATTATCCCAGCAAAGATGGCGACAATTGTCAGCGGAGCAACGGGTTGTGCTTGATTCATGGGCCTTCTCCTGCGCTTTCGTTACATCTATAGCCTAGGATCTTGCTCAGCTAAACCCTGCACTGTTTCCATGCCGCGGCTGCGCCTGGCTAGCGTTCGAAGCTTAATGAAAACCGTTGTCCGCGGTTGATGTGAAAGTTTCGGTAGTTGTCATCCCGGGGAGTGTTATCCGCTTTTTTATAATTAGCTTGTAACAACTCTTCATATTGTGTGTAGGAAACTTCCGTAAGTTTAGTAATCCGTGTCTGTACGTCCGTTTCTAGGCGAAAACGCCGCGCCATGAGTTCTTCTCTCGGTTATCGTAGCCTGCCAATGCAATAGCAATGAATGGATATCGCATGAACAAAGTGCTTATCGTGGATGATCACCCTGTGATACGTCTGGCCGTACGCATGCTGATGGAGCGGCATGGGTACGATGTCGTCGCTGAAACGGACAACGGAGTGGCCGCGCTGCAACTGACTCGGCAACATCTTCCCGATATCGTCGTGCTGGACATCGGCATACCCAAGCTCGACGGCCTCGAAGTCATCGGCCGCATGGCCAGTTCCAGCCCATGCAGCAAAGTGCTCGTACTGACCTCCCAGGCACCCGGCAACTTCTCGATGCGGTGCATGCAGGCAGGGGCGGCAGGGTACGTGTGCAAGCAACAGGAACTGACCGAACTGCTCAGCGCGATCAAAGCCGTGCTATCGGGCTATAGCTACTTTCCCAACCAGGCGCTGCACGCCTCGCGAGGGCGCAGCGGCGGCAGTGAAGCGGAAATGGTCAATCGCCTTTCGGCAAGGGAGATGACGGTGCTTCAGCAATTGGCGCGGGGCCGTTCGAACAAGGAAATCGCCGACAGCATGTACTTGAGCAACAAGACGGTCAGTACTTACAAGTCTCGGCTGCTGCTCAAGCTAAACGCTCGGTCATTGGTGGACCTGATCGAGCTGGCGCAGCGACAGGGGTTGAACTGATGGTATGCAGAGCCTCCTCCAGGGGAGCTCTGCGCCGAATTCGAGGCCCTGAACGGCGCAGTCAGGGGAGGGAACGGGGCCATCGAAGGCCCGCCAGCAACCACCTCTCTAGAGGTCGTAATCGAAATCGGCCAGTTGCTTCTGCAATCGACGTTCTTCCAGCAGATTGTCGATGGTGCGACGCTTGCTCAAATTGGTTTTCGCCGGTTCCACGTGCGGCTCGACCTCTTCTTCAGCTGTCACAAAATCATCTTCAATCGCGAGGTCGTCTTTATCAGTGCTCATGAGTCGCTCCACGGCAAGGGCCAATGGCCGACCTTATAACCATAAAGTGAGCGCTGGTAAAAAAGATTTTTTCAATCGAAGCGCAGTGTTTTTACTATTGCTTCAATCATCAGTGGTCTTGTGCTTGTATTCGCACAGGTCCTCGATTCGGCAACTGCCGCATCTGGGCTTACGGGCCTGACAGACATAGCGGCCATGCAAGATCAGCCAATGGTGTGCGTCGAGCAAGTAATCCTTGGGGACGAACTTGAGCAGTTTTTTTTCCACCTCCAGCACCGTCTTGCCCGGGGCGATGCCTGTGCGATTGCTGACGCGGAAGATATGGGTATCCACAGCCATCGCCGGTTGGCCAAACGCCGTATTGAGCACTACGTTGGCTGTCTTGCGGCCCACGCCCGGCAAGGCTTCGAGGGCCTCGCGCGTGTCCGGCACCTGGCCGCCGTGCCGCTCAATGAGCAGACGACAGGCCGCGATGACGTTCTTGGCCTTGCTGTTGTAGAGCCCAATGGTCTTGATGTACTGGCTCAGTCCGTCGACACCCAGCGCGTAGATAGCCTCAGGGGTATTGGCGACTGGAAAAAGCCGCGCTGTCGCCTTGTTCACACCGACATCGGTGGACTGAGCGGAGAGGGTCACGGCTACCAGCAGCTCGAACGGTGTGGTGTAAGCCAGCTCGGTTTTGGGTGTCGGGTTGTCTTCGTGCAGTCGACGGAAGATTTCTCGACGTTTGACGGCATTCATGAATTGGCAGCGTTCCTGGAGAACGTGAGCAGTCACTTGGACGCGCCTGCTCTAGGCAAAGCGCAGCAGCCCGTGGCTGCGCGCCATTGTCGCAAGGCGGAGCCCAATGCAGGCTCCGCTTGTGGGTCACTTGATGCGCTGACCGGGCTTGGCGCCGCTGTCGGGGCTGAGCAAGTAGATTTCTTCACCGCCAGGGCCAGCGGCCATCACCATCCCTTCAGAGACGCCAAAACGCATTTTGCGTGGCTTGAGGTTGGCGACCATCATGGTCAGCCGGCCTTCGAGCTGGGCGGGATCAGGGTAGGCAGACTTGATGCCGGAGAAAACGTTACGGCGTTCATCACCGATGTCCAGGGTCAATTGCAGCAGCTTGTCAGCACCCGGTACGGCTTCGGCCTTGACGATCAATGCCACGCGCAGGTCGACAGCGGCAAAGGTATCGAAGTCGACTTCCGCCGACAGCGGGTCCTTGTGCAGCTCGCCATTACCGACAGGTGCCTTGGGCTCCTCGGCGGCCAGCAGGTCTTCCTTGCTGGCCGCGATCATGTCTTGCACCTTGGCAGGCTCGATGCGGCTGAGCAGGGCCTTGAACGGGTTGAGCGTGTGATTTTCCAGGCGAGAGCGGTGATCGTCCCAGGTCAACGATGCGACATTCAGGAAGGCCTCGGCATCGGCCGCCAGCACGGGCAGCACAGGCTTGAGGAAAATCACCAGTTGGCGGAACAGGTTGATGCCCTGAGCGCAAATGGCTTGCACTTCATCCTGCTTGCCCTCCTGCTTGGCCAGCGACCAGGGCGCCTTGTCGGCGATCCAGGCATTGGCACGGTCGGCCAGTGCCATGATCTCGCGCATGGCGCGTGCGAAGTCGCGGCCCTCGTAGGCCTCGGCGATGGACGGCGCAGCTGCCTGGAAGGCTTCTGTCAGCTCTGGCGCCGCATCACCGGGCACCATCACGCCGCCATTGCCTTTGTGGATGAACCCGGCACACCGGCTGGCGATGTTGACCACCTTGCCCACCAGGTCGGAGTTGACCTTCTGCACGAAGTCTTCGAGATTCAGGTCCAGGTCATCGACCCCGCGACCAAGCTTGGCTGCGTAGTAGTAGCGCAGGTATTCGGGTTGCAGATGGTCGAGGTAGGTACGGGCCTTGATGAACGTGCCCCGCGACTTGGACATCTTCGCACCGTTGACGGTGAGGTAGCCGTGCACGTTGACCGCGGTCGGCTTGCGCAAGCCCGCACCTTCGAGCATGGCGGGCCAGAACAGGGCGTGGAAGTTGACGATGTCCTTGCCGATGAAGTGGTAAAGCTCGGCGGTGGAGCCTTGGTTCCAGAAGGCGTCGAAGTCCAGGTCCGGGCGGCGCGCGCACAGGTTCTTGAAGCTCGCCATGTAACCGATTGGCGCGTCCAGCCAGACGTAGAAGTACTTGCCAGGCTCGCCAGGGATCTCGAAACCGAAGTAGGGCGCATCGCGGGAGATATCCCACTCCTGCAGACCGGCATCCAGCCATTCGGCGAGCTTGTTGGCCACGGCGTCCTGCAACGTTCCGCTGCGCGTCCACTGCTGGAGCATGGCCTGGAAGTCGGGCAGTTTGAAGAAGAAGTGCTGGGAGTCGCGCAGCACCGGTGTAGCACCTGAAATGGCAGACTTGGGGTCTTTCAATTCGGTCGGTGCATAGGTCGCGCCGCATTTTTCGCAGTTATCGCCATACTGGTCTTCGGCCGCGCACTTCGGGCAGGTGCCTTTGATGAAGCGGTCTGCCAGGAACATGCCCTTTTCAGGGTCGAAGTATTGGGTCACCGAGCGGGTAGAGATGTGCCCCGCCTCGCGCAGTCGGGTATAGATCATGCCCGACAGCTCACGGTTTTCTTCGCTGTGGGTGGAGTGGAAATTATCGAAGTCCACCAGGAAGTCAGCAAAGTCGGCGCTGTGCTCAGCTTGTACGTTGGCGATCAGTTGCTCTGGCGTGATGCCTTCCTTCTCGGCCCGCAGCATGATGGCCGAGCCGTGTGCATCATCGGCGCAGACATAGATGCACTGATTGCCGCGCAGCTTTTGAAAGCGGACCCACATGTCTGTCTGGATGTACTCGAGCATATGGCCAAGATGGATCGATCCATTGGCATAGGGCAAGGCGCTGGTGACGAGAATCTGACGTGGCTCGGACATGGTGGCTCGGCTACTTATCTGGCGACGGGTGAAAATGAGGATGATCGGCCACTATAAAGGGCTGACGAATATATTTCACCCCGCGTACGCATCTGCTGACGGTTGACGGGTTAGGATAGGCGCTTGTTTTACATTCAGTTTGCCAACGGGAGTGTCCATGAGTGCCCTCAATCGCGCCGCCATCGAAGCCGTGCTTCGCCAGTACACCGACCCCTATCTCGAGCAGGATCCGGTCACTGCCGGTTGCGTGAGTGCCATCGAAATCCAGAATGGGCGTGTCAGCGTACAGATGCAGCTCGGCTACGCCGCAGGCCTGTTCAAGCAAGGCTGGGCGCAGGTGCTGGAAACTGCGATCGGTAACCTTGAGGGGGTGACCCACGCCCAGGTGAACATCGAGTGCGTGATCGCGGCCCACAAGGGCCAGGCTCAGGTGCCCGGTATGGCCAACGTCAAGAACGTCATCGCCGTGGCATCGGGCAAGGGCGGTGTAGGCAAATCCACCACTGCCGCCAATCTGGCGCTGGCACTGGCCCGCGAGGGTGCGCGCGTTGGCATTCTCGATGCGGATATCTATGGCCCCAGCCAAGGTGTGATGTTCGGCATCCCCGAAGGTACTCGGCCGCAGATTCGTGATCAGAAATGGTTCGTGCCTATCCAGGCCCATGGGGTCGAAGTGATGTCGATGGCATTCCTGACCGATGACAATACCCCCATGGTCTGGCGCGGCCCCATGGTTTCGGGTGCGCTGCTGCAGTTGGTAACCCAGACGGCGTGGAATGATCTCGATTACCTGGTCATCGACATGCCGCCTGGCACTGGCGACATCCAGCTGACGCTGGCGCAGAAAGTGCCGGTTGCAGGTTCGGTCATCGTGACCACGCCGCAGGACCTGGCGCTGCTCGATGCCAGAAAAGGCGTGGAAATGTTCCGCAAGGTCAACATACCGGTGTTGGGCGTGGTCGAGAACATGGCCGTACACATCTGCTCCAATTGCGGCCATGCTGAGCACCTGTTCGGCGAAGGTGGCGGTGAGAAACTCGCCAGCCAGTACGGCGTCGATCTGCTGGCTTCGTTGCCGCTTTCGATGTTGATTCGCGAGCAGGCCGACAACGGCAAGCCTACGGCTATCGCCGAGCCCGAGAGCCAGATCGCCATGGTGTACCAGGAGCTGGCACGCAAAGTAGGGGCGCGTATCGTACTGCGTGAAGCGGCAGCGCCAGCGATGCCGAGCATCACTATCAGCGAAGACTGATCAAGATCGGAGGGCGGCTCGGTGAGTCGCTCGTGCTGACGGGCCGTGGTTGTTGGAGGCCGATCCATGTTTAACGGGAGCCTTGACCACGGCCAGCATGCTCTGGCGCCTTCTGGCGAAATGACAGGCATAAAAAAAACCCGCCGAAGCGGGTTTTTTTGAAAGCTAGAAAGCTCGATCGACTTAGGCGATCTGAACTTCTTCAGCCTGCATACCTTTCTGGCCGCGGGTAGCGACGAAAGTAACAGCCTGGCCTTCTTTCAGGGTTTTGAAGCCGTCAGCTTGGATGGCTTTGAAGTGCACGAACAGGTCGTCGCCCGACTGAGGGGTGATGAAGCCGTAGCCTTTCTCATCGTTGAACCACTTGACGGTACCGCTTTGACGATTGGACATTTTTCTGTCTCCTTGGACAATTTGATTTCGGTCAGGAAAAACCCCGCCCGGGACTGAGCGCAAAGAGAGCAGAAAATTCAGCGATGGGCCGATCAGGATCGTGCATCAAACTAGAGATTCTCGGTGTCACGTGCAGCACAGTGGCAACACCTTACCCCACTTTGCCCAAGCTGCCAATGGCCAGACGCCTCTTTACCCGAAAAGAGATCGACGGCAGCTGCAAGCCACGCCTTGCGGGCACTGTAGCGGCAGCGGGCGGCAAACGCCGGATGGAACTTTGAAGAGCGCGCCGGGACCGGTAAGATGCGCGTCTATCTTTACCTTGCAGACTCTTCAGGACATCCCGCCATGAGCATCAAATCGGACAAGTGGATTCGCCGCATGGCGCAGGAACACGGCATGATCGAGCCGTTCGTCGAGCGCCAGGTGCGTGGCGAACAGGATAACCGGGTCATCTCTTTCGGCGTTTCGAGCTACGGCTACGACGTGCGCTGCGCCGACGAATTCAAGGTCTTTACCAATATCAACTCGGCCACCGTCGACCCGAAGAACTTCGATGCCGGCAGCTTCGTCGACATCAAGAGCGACGTGTGCATCATCCCGCCCAACTCCTTTGCACTGGCACGCACCGTGGAGTACTTCCGCATCCCGCGCGACGTGCTGACCATCTGCCTGGGCAAGAGCACCTATGCGCGTTGCGGCATCATCGTCAACGTGACCCCGCTGGAGCCTGAATGGGAAGGCCACGTGACGCTGGAGTTCTCCAACACCACCACGTTGCCGGCCAAGATCTACGCCAACGAAGGGGTGGCGCAGATGCTGTTCCTGCAGTCGGACGAGCCATGTGAAGTGTCCTACCGGGACCGCGGCGGCAAGTATCAGGGCCAGCGTGGCGTCACCCTGCCACGTACCTGACCGACAGGCGTTGGGAATTTCACTGCCTTTTGACACTCCAACCTGTAACCCTGCCGATTTGCATAAAGCGGGTCGGCTGTTGTCAGGAGGTGCCAATGAAACTCCACCCAACGATCAGTGCGAAGTTGGCTGGCTTGCAGCCCAATCACATCGGGCTGCTGTCCTGGTCACTGCTGGCTGACCCATTGCCGATGAATGCTGGCGGTGTGCCAGGGCAGCCCGATCCGGACACGCCGCAGCCCGGCCAGCCGGGTGATACGCCCATGGAACCCGGTGAGCCTACCCTTCCCGATGAGCCGCCTCCCGCGCCTGTGGCCTGACGCATCTCATAGCGGCCATACCCGGCCGGCGCCCGCCAGATAGACCTGGCTGGTGCTGGCGGGCTCGATTTCCCAACCGCCCGTGAACTCCCCGAAAGCTGGCAACAGGCTGACGTGTTCGTCGATCAAAAAGCACGGCAGGCGAAGCCGTTGGCGGGCCCTGCCGCGCAATACGAAGATCGGGTGGACGTGCCCTGAAAGCACCGTGAGCGTCGGATGCTCCTTGGGTTCGTGTTGCAGGGCAAATGGCTCCACCACATAAGGTTCATCCACCACGTCGATCCCCAGCTCCACGGGTGGATCCCCTGCGTTGCGGTCATGGTTGCCGCGTATCAGCACGATGCTCAACCCGGGGTGACGTGCTCGCCAGGCTTGCACCCGGGCCAGCGTAGCCGGCGCCCGCGCAGTACGGGCATGCAGGAAATCACCGAGCACGATCAGTTGCTCGCACTCATGTTCGGCAAGCAGTGTGTCGAGCCGGGCCAAGGTGGCTTCGGTAGTGCCTCTGGGAACGGGTTGGTGCAAGGCCCTGTAGCTCGCCGCCTTGCCGATGTGCACATCGGCCAGCAGCAAGGCCTTGCGGGCCGGCCAATACACGGCTTTGTCCGGGAGCAGCCAGAGTTTCTGCCCGGCCAGTTCGATGGCGCAATGTGTCGTCATGTGTGGATCGCCAGGCCGTCGATGGCAAGCGAGATAACCGCTGCCCCATGAATGCGTTTGGTCGTTATCGGGTTCAACCTGCAATGCTCTCCAATTCCGCCACCATCCGCGCAATGCGGTCGGCCAGTTTTTCCGTGCTGAGGGTTTCACGCAGTCCTTCGACCAGCAGCGCGAACGCCAGCGGCCCGGTGCGCTCCATCACGCGCAAGTCCAGCCTGAGGTCGGTCAGCTTCAGTAGCTGGCCCCGAAGCCGATCGATTTCCAATTCTTCACTCAGTACCTCATCACGTGCCTGGCCCAGCAGCAGGTTGCCTGCATCGTGCTTGCGGAAGACCTCGTAGAACAGCCCGCTTGAGGCCTGGATCTGGCGCATGCTCTTTTGCGCCGCAGGATAGCCACCGAATACGAGCCCTGCGATCTGGGCGATTTCCCGGAACCGCCTCAATGCCATTTCCCCGGCATTGAGGCTGGCAAGCACATCCTCCAATAGATCTTCGGTACTCAACGCCCGGGGCAGGTAGCTGGCCCAATCCACCGGTCCAGGGCTAAGCAGCTCGAAGCCATAGTCGTTGACGGCGATGGAAACCGACAGCGGTTGCTCGCGGCTGACACGCCAGGCAATCAGGTTGGCCAGCCCCATGTTGGCCATGCGCCCGGCAAAGGGGTACACGAACAGGTGCCAGCCCTGCCTGGACTTGAACGTCTCTGCAAGCAGGGTCCCTGTCGTCGGCAGCGCCGACCACTGGGCTTGTACCGTGAGCAATGGCCTTACTGCGCGCATTTCAGGGCTATCGAAGCGCCCGTGCGCGGCGGCGTCAAGTTGTTGCACCACAGCGTCGGCCAGTTCGCTGGAAAGTGGCATGCGCCCGCCGTTCCAGCGGGCCACCGCCGCCTTTCGCGCGTTGCTGCGGCGTACATAGGCGGTCATGTTTTCCACGCGAACCAGCTCCAGCACGCGGCCGGCGAACACGAAGGTGTCCCCGGGCCTCAAGCGTGAGATGAACGCCTCTTCCACGCTGCCTAGGTTCTTGCCGCCACCGCCTTTGCTCCAGTATTTCAGGTGCAGCGAAGCGTCACTGACAATGGTGCCGATGCCCATCCGATGGCGGCGCGCCAAGCGCTCACTGGCAACCCGGTACAAGCCGTCGGGGTGCATTTCAACACGTTGATAGTCGGGGTAGGCGCTGAGCGAGCTGCCGCCATGGCAAACGAAGTCCAGTGCCCATTGCCACTGGCTGTCGCGCAGGTCGGCAAAGGCCCAGGTGCTGCGCACTTCAGCGAGCAGTTGCTGCGGATCGAACCCGCTGCCCAGGGCCATGCTGACCAGGTGCTGAACCAGTACATCCATGCACAGGCGCGGCGACCGGCGGCCCTCCAGGTGGCCTGCCGCCAGGGCCTGACGCATGGCGGCGGCTTCCACCAGCTCCAGGCTGTGGGTGGGCACAAGAGTGATGCGCGAGCGCCGTCCAGGCGCATGCCCGGAACGCCCTGCGCGCTGCATCAAACGGGCGATCCCTTTTGCCGAACCGATCTGCAGGACGCGCTCGACCGGCAGAAAGTCCACGCCCAGGTCCAGGCTCGATGTACAGACGACGGCTTTGAGCGTGCCTTCCTTGAGGCTGCGCTCGACCCAGTCGCGGGTGTCACGTGCCAGGCTGGCGTGATGCAACGCAATCAGGCCTGCCCAGTCGGGGCGCTCTTCGAGCAGGGCCTGGTACCAGAGTTCGGCCTGCGCCCGGGTGTTGGTGAAGACCAGGCAACTGCTGCTGGCGTCGATTTCCCGGCTCACCTGCTTCAACATTTTCAGGCCGATATGCCCCGCCCATGGGAAGCGCTCGATGTGCTCGGGCACCAGGGTATCGACCTGCAGCACCTTGTCCTGGCGCCCGCGCACCAGCTGACCACCTTGGGGCAGCAACACGTCCAGTGCATGCTGCAGGTTGCCGAGGGTGGCCGACAACCCCCAGGTCGGCAGGCCAGGGTGCCAACGGCGCAGGCGGGCCAACGCCAGTTGCAGCTGAACCCCCCGCTTATTGCCGAGCAGCTCGTGCCACTCATCGACCACCACCATGCGCAGCGTCGCGAAGTCATTGCTGGCCTGGGCTCGGGTCAGCAGCAGCGTCAGACTTTCAGGTGTGGTGACCAGCACGCTGGGCATGCGCCGGGCCTGGCGTGCGCGCTCGGCGCTGCCCGTGTCGCCGCTGCGCACGCCAACGCTCCAGGGCAGGCCCATCTCGTCGATAGGCGCCTGCAGCGCCCGAGCCGTATCGGCTGCCAGGGCGCGCATGGGGGTGATCCAGATGACCTGGAGTGGCGCCGCGTGACGCCCCTGGGCCTGGGCCTTGAATGCCCGCAGGGCCGCCAGCCAGACCGCATACGTCTTGCCAGCGCCGGTATTGGCATAAAGCAGGCCTGACTCCCCCCGCTCGACGGCGGCCCACACCTTGCGCTGGAAAGCGAACGGCTTCCAGCCGCGTTGAGCGAACCAGGCATTGGCAAGATCGGTGGTGGTGGGCATCAGGCAGGCAGTCCCTCGAAGGCTGTGCTTCTAAAGACCACCGCTGCAAGGTATTGGTTTACTTGTCAGTTGGCCAGCAGATTGCCGCTGCGGCACACCTGCTCGCCGGCCACATGGGCGATCACCATGCCTGCCGTGGCCATGCGCCGCACACTGCGCGCATACAGCAGTCCAGGCTGTCTGTTGCGCAGGGGCATGACGCGATCACTGAGCGGGTCGATGACCTCGGCAATCAGTTGACCTGCCTCCAGGTACTGCCCTGGCTTGGCGTGGTACACCAGCAACCCGCCCGCCGCAGCCGTGATCGGCTCCACAGCAGCCAGTGGCGTGGCTGGCCAGCGCAAGGGCGGCAGGGCAGGGGCATGGCCCTGGATAACGCCAGCATGGGTCAGGAAGTCGAGAATGGCCTGGCAGTCCTGACGCGCCAGGTCATGGCTCACATCAGCCTGACCGCGCAGTTCGAGGGTGACCGAACACGTGCCTGCCGGGATGGGGAAGCGTTTGCCAAAGCGCTGTTGCAGTTGCCACCACAGCAGGCTGAAGCACTCGTCAAATGACTGCCCGCCCGAATCAGTCGCCAATAGGCTGGCCTGGACACCCAGGTAACGGGCCAAGGGCTCGAACTGCGGCCAGGCGTCTGGAGTGGTGTAGAGGTGTTCGACGGCCTCGAAGTCGCAGTGCAGGTCCAGAACCAGGTCAGCATCGCACGCCAGGCGCTGCAGGATCAGGCGCTGCGCTTGCAGGGGGGTACGTGCCGGATGGGCATCCAGGCCGCGGCGCAGGTATTCGCGGATCAGTGCCTGGTTGTGGAGCGGGTCCTGGGTCAGGTGGGCCTCGACCTGATCACCGATGGTGTCTGACAGGTCGACGAAATTGCGGTTGAAGTTCTCGCCACTTTGCAACTCGAACCGGCCCAGCGGGGCGTCGAGCAGCACCTGCTCAAGGCCCACTGGGTTGGCGACCGGCACCAGGATAACCTCGCACTGCAGGCGGCCTTGCTGGTCCAGTTCCAGCAACTGGCGCTTGAGGTGCCAGGCCACCAGCATGCCGGGCAATTCGTCGGCATGCAGCGAGGCCTGGATGTACACCTTGCGACCACTGCGTGGCCCGAAGTGAAAACTGTGCAGTTGGCGGGTTACCCCAGGAACAGGGGAAAGAATGTCGTGGGTCGAGTGGTGCATGATGGTCCTGAATACGGGGCTGTACGGTCTGGGGCACGGGTTGAGCCTTCAGATGAAAGCACAGTTTCGCCGCCAGCGCCTCACGCCAGCCCCTCGCCGCCACCTGCGATCCCGATCAGGCCAGCAAGGCCTGCAAGGTCGCCAAGTCGTCAGCCTCCTCGACAGGCTTGTCCAGACGCCAGCGCAACATGCGCGGAAAGCGCACGGCAATGCCGCTCTTGTGGCGCTTGGACAGGGCGATGCCTTCAAAGCCCAGCTCGAACACCAGCGTAGGCGTGACGCTGCGCACTGGGCCGAAGGTTTCCTGGGTGGTCTTGCGCACGATGGCATCGACCTTGCGCATCTCCTCGTCGGTCAGGCCGGAATAGGCCTTGGCGAAGGGGATCAGCGTGCGGTCCGGGGTGCCGGCAGGGCTGTCCCAGACCGCGAAGGTGTAGTCGCTGTACAAGCTGGCGCGCCGTCCGTGACCCCGCTGGGCGTAGATCAGCACGGCATCGACGCTGAACGGGTCGATCTTCCACTTCCACCAGGTGCCCATGTCCTTGGTGCGGCCAACGCCATACAGGGCCTCGCGCTGCTTGAGCATCATGCCTTCCACGCCCAGGCTGCGTGACTGCTCCCGCTGCCGGGCAAGGTCCGCCCAATCGGGCCCTTCGAGCAGTGGGGAGAGCAATACAGGTGCCAGTGGGGAGGCCTCAAGCACGCGCTCGAGCTGCGCGCGCCGTTCATGCTGCGGGCGACTGCGCCAGTCCTCGCCTTGCCACTCCAGCAAGTCATAGGCCTGCAACACCACCGGGGCATCGCTCAGCAATTTCTTGCCCAAGGTCTTGCGACCCAGGCGCTGCTGCAGCAGGGCAAAGGGCTGCACGGACGCCTCTGCCTTGGCATCGCTCGCTTTCCAGACCAGGATCTCGCCATCGAGCACCACGCCATCGGGCAGGGTCTGGGCCAGGCTCTGCAACTCGGGAAAACGTTCGGTGACCAGCTCCTCGCCGCGCGACCAGACCCACAACTGCCCGTCGCGCTTGACCACCTGTGCCCGGATGCCATCCCACTTCCATTCGATTTGCCAAGCGCTGGGTGGCCCGAGCAGCGTATCGAACTGTTCGACCGGGGCTTGCAGTGGGTGCGCGAGAAAGAACGGATACGGCTGCCCACCACGCTGGCTATGCTCATCGGCAGATTCGGGCGCGATCAGTTGAAGGTAGCGCTCGGCGGTTGGCCGGTGGCTGATGTCGGTATACCCGACCAGCCGCTGGGCTATCCGCTTGGCATCCAGCTCCGCCAACTGGGCCAGGGCACGCGTGACCAGCAGCTTCGATACGCCGACGCGGAAACTGCCGGTGATCAGCTTCAGGCACAGCATCAGGCTGGGGCGATCCAGCCGTGCCCACAAAGGTGGCAGACGTTGCTGGAGCTCTTCCGGGGGCAGGCCGCGCAACGGCAGCAGGTAGCTTTCGACCCAGTGCGCCAGGCCTTCGTCATCGCCCTCCTGGGTGTCGGGCAGCAGCAGCGAAATGGTCTCGGCCAGGTCGCCTACCGCCTGGTAGCTTTCCTCGAACAGCCAGTCCGGCAGCCCTGCCATCGCGCCGGCCAGTTCGCGCAGTACCCGAGTGGGTACCAATTGACGCGGCCGCCCGCCAGCCAGGAAATACACCGCCCAGGCGGCGTCCTGGGCCGGTGCGCTGGCGAAGTATTCACGCAGGGCCTGGAGCTTGGCATTGCTGGAGGTGGTGCCATCGAGGCGCAGGTACAGTTCGGCGAAGGCTTTCATGCGCCCGTCTCCCCAGCTGTAGCGTCATCTTCCTCACCGTATTCGGTAACGAATGCGCGGGCGTCGAGCCCCTGTTCATTCAGGTAGCGCACCAGCACGCCCACCGATCCATGGGTGACCATGACCCGTTCGGCGCCGGTCTGGCCGATGGCCCACAGCAGCCCAGGCCAATCGGCGTGGTCCGAGAGCACGAAGCCCCGGTCTACACCGCGTCTGCGCCGGGTGCCGCGCAGCAGCATCCAGCCACTGGCGAACGCGTCGCTGTAATCGCCGAAGCGTCGCATCCAGCTGCTGCCGCCAGCGGACGGCGGGGCCATCACCAGGGCGGTGCGCAATAGCGGGTCGTTGCGTGCAATATCGCCGGCATAGCGGGTTTCAGGTAAATACACGCCCGCTTCGCGATACACCCTGTTCAGCGGCTCGACGGCGCCGTGCACCAGAATCGAGCCGATGCTGGGGTCCAGGCCATGCAGGATGCGCTGCGCCTTGCCGAAGGCGTAGCAGAACAGCACGCTGGCCTTGCCCTGTTCGCTGTTGGCCCGCCACCAGGCGTTGATCCCGGCGAACACATCCGCCTGGGTCGGCCAACGGTAGATGGGCAGGCCAAACGTCGATTCGGTGATGAAGGTATGGCAGCGTACGGGCTCGAACGGCGCGCAGGTGCCGTCGGGCTCGACCTTGTAGTCGCCCGACGCCACCCACACCTCGCCTTGATACTCCAGGCGCACCTGCGCCGACCCCAGCACATGCCCGGCAGGGTGCAGGCTCAAGGTCACGCCGTGGTGCAACAGGCGCTCGCCGTAGGGCAGGGTCTGCAAATTGATGTCCATGCCCAGGCGGCTGCGCAGGATGCCGGCGCCCGGGTCTGCGGTGAGGTAGTGGCGATTGCCGGAACGCGAGTGGTCACCGTGACCATGGGTGATCACGGCACGGTCTACCGGCCGCCAGGGATCGATGTAGAAATCGCCGGGCGGGCAGTACAGGCCTTCGGGTCGAGCGATGACGAGGTCCATGGCACACGCACTGGTAGGGAGTTACCAGTTAGGAGCCGCTGCGGCCAGGGGAAGTTCGACCGGTGGTTTCTTCACTCCTTGACCGCCGCAAGCGCTGCACGCCGCCGGCCGTTTCTACTTGCCCGGTACCAGGGTCAGGCGCTGGGTGCCATAGGCACGCGCGAAGTGCTGAGGCGCAAGGGGCATGACAGCGAAGCGGCCCTTGAACCAGGCCTCAAGGCCATCCCCGTAATGTGGGCTGGCCGGATTGCCGGACTGGCCGCTGCTGGTCAGCACCTGGAGGGGTTCAGCCTGGCTGAAGTCCACGATCAGCCGCGCCGATGCCGGCAGGCGGGTGACGAAGTCGCTTCCCCAGGCGTAGGGGGTGAAGGCAAGCGTGCTGAAGTCGCCGCCTGCAGGCTGCGCAGGGTGGCTGATGGCATCACCCAGCCCATGGTAGGCCGGTGCAGGCCATTGGTATTGGTGCAGTTTGCCCCATTGCCAGGCGCTGCGGTCGGTGCCCAGTTGGGCGATGCCCGTGTCCATTGCCGCGACCAGGCTGCGGGCCAGGATGGCGGGTTTGTCTTCCTTCTGTGGCGTACTGCGGTCGTCCCAGAACGGGCTGTCATCCCGGCCCAGCAGGTGATCGGCCTGTGCCGAGAACGACAAGCGTGCATTGCTGACCAATGCCTGCCAGGCCGCTCCCGCTTCCGGTCCCAAGTCATCGAGGAATGTCTGACGGGCGACAGCCTGGAGGAACAGGGCGTACAGCGCAGCATCTGCCGACACTGGGCTCAAGCGACCATCGAATGCCTTGAGCCTAGCCAGCGCCGTACGGGCCTTTTCGCGCTGATCGGCGGGCAAGGCATTGATGGCCTGCTGCAGCGGGCCTGCCATGCCTGGCGCTTCGAACATCTGCTTGAGCTTGCCGGCCAACAAGGTGACCTGGTCGTTCTGCAGCGCCATCAGGCTGCGGCTATCAAGGCGGCCACTGCCGGCGAGCTGGCCCAGGCGTTCGGCACGCTCCGGGTAGTACCAACTGCTCGACAGCTGCATGCCGTAGCCGCGCGGCAGGCTGCGCTGGTTGGCGTGGCCGATCCAGCCAGCGGTCGGGTCCTGATCGTATGGGTGCAGCATGGGGTCGGCATAGCCATCCCAGTCATAACGCCCATCCCACCCCGGCGAAGGCAACAGGCCTTGGCCTTCTCGGCGATTGGGGTAGCGCCCGCTCACCTGCCAGCCAATGTGCGATGCTTCGGCGAAGACGAAGTTCAGCGCCGCAGCCGTGACATCACGGGTGCTGTCGAATGCGCGCTCCACGGTCTTGGCGCGGGTCAGGTCGAACAGTGCATCAAGGCTGCGATCGCCCTTGAACTGCGGCAGGTTCAGTGCAAGGCCCAGGCTGGCATTGCCCGACTGGCCAAGTAGCGTGCCATGGCGCGTGTCGTGCATCACTTCGCGCACTGGGCGCTCGCCGCGCACCAGGAAGGTCTCGGTGTGCGCCCTGGCTGCAACCCATTTGCCGTCCGCCAGGTAACTGACCTGATTGCCCTGGTGGCGCAGTTTTTCCAGGAACAGGTCCTGGTTGTCGGCCATCACCGCGCTGCTGGTCCAGGCCAGCTGGCCGTTGTAGCCAGCCAGCACGATCGGCAGGCCCGGCAGCGACAGGCCGGCCACTTGGTACTTGCTGGAGTGGATCTGCACCGGGCTCAGCGCCCAGGCTGCACGGCTGTCGCTGGCCAGCAGGCTCTTGCCGCTGCGGCTGCGTTGCGGGCCGATGGCCAGGTTGGCCGAACCGGGACTGCCCAGCAGATCAAGGTCGCCCAGTTTTTGACTGGCAGCTGCCAGGGCAGACAACCCCGGCAACTGACTGGCAAGGTCCAGGCCCTTGAGCTTGGCTGCTTCGCCTTCGGGAAGCGGTTCGTCGGCGGCACCGGGTAGCAGCCAGGCCAGCTTGTCGCTGCCGACTTTCTGCGCCAGGGTCAATGCACTGATCTCTTCTTGCAGGTTGACCGACTGACTGAAGGCATACAGCGAAAACATCAGCGCGCAGTCTTCGGGCTTCCAGTACTCGGGGCGGTAGCCGCTGTTGGCCAGGTCCGCTGGCAGCTTGTCGCGGTAGCGGAACAGGTAGGCGTTGACCCCGCGCGCATAGACGTCGAAGAAGCGCTTGAGCCGTGGCGATGCGTCGGCGTACAGCTGCGCCGCGCTTTGCTTGAGGTTGGCCGCCCGCATCAAGCGGTCGATATCCAGTGCATCACGGCCGGCCACTTCAGCCATGCGCCCTTGGGCGAGCAACCGCATGGCGACCATCTGCTCAATCCGGTCCCCGGCATGCACGTACCCCAAGGTGAAGAGCGCGTCATGGAACGAGCTGCTCTCGATCAGCGGAGCGCCCATGGCATTGCGCCTGACCGACACGTTCTGGGCCAGGCCCTTGAGCGGCTGCACGCCGCTGGACGGCGGCAGGCTGTCCTGTTGGGCGGTGGTCTGGCAACCGGCCAGGCCAAGTGAACCGAGCAGCAGGGCAGCCGTTGCAGCGCGCGGGCGGAAAAAGAAAAGGGCGGGGGCGGCCATGGCAAGGCTCCTGCAAGGCGTAGCGGGTATGGAAAGGCGCTAAGGTAGTGAGCAGGCCGCCTGGGTGCAAGGCCTGCCCCGGCTTTATTTCGGCACACTGCCCCAGCGGTGGATGAGTGGCAGGACTCTGTCGGCAATTTGCCAATCCGTGGCCATGACGCTGGGGTACCCAAGCGCGCCTTGCAGTGGGTCAAACCTCGAAATGCTCAGCCATGGCGTCGGAAAAGTGCGTGCAGTTGATGCGGGTGTACTGCACATAGTTACGTGTGATCGCAAAGGATTCGCCAGGCATGAGCAGCACATCGTGCTGTTCGAGTTGGCGCACGAACGGATGCAGGTCGGCGATATCGGGGTGATGGACCCACAGAAACATGCCGCCTTGGGGCGTGATATCGAAGCGCCAACCGCGGTCTGTCAGCGTGCGCTGGGTCTGAACCTGCTGTCGAATCAGGCGTTGCTGCAGATCGCTCATGTGCCTGGCGTAGGTGCCGTCGGTGAGGATGGTGTTGACGAAGCGCTCGCAGAACGCAGGCACCGCCACGCAGGTGAGCAGTTTCAGGCGCATGAGCGGTTCGACCAGTGCAGCCGGGCAAGCGATGTAGCCCACGCGTAGCGAGGCGGACAGGCATTTGGAGAAACTGCCGATATAGATGACCTGCTGCAGGTTGTCCAAGCCGGCGAAGGTCTGGCGTACACCCGGGCTGAAGTCGCCATAGACATCGTCTTCGACGATGTAGAAGCCGTGTTCGATCGCCAGTCTCAGCACGCCGAAGGCATTGTGCGGGCTGACGTTGCTGCCGGTGGGGTTGTGGAATGTGCTGTTGCAGAAGAATGCCTTGACCTTGTGCTGGACCAGGTGCCGCTGCATGTCCTCAAGGTCCGGGCCGTCTTGCAGCCGACGGATGCCGATCACGTGCCCGCCGGCCAGCTGGATCAGCTTGATCAGGTTACCGTTGCAGGGCTCGTCGACGAACACGTGGTCGCCAGGGGCGATCAGCAGACGGGCCACCAGGTCCAGGGCCTGGGTGGCGCCCAATGTGCTGAGTAATTGCTGTGGACCTACATCGATCTGGGTCATGCGCCGCAGGTGCACGCACAGCTGCTTGCGCATGGGCAGGTAACCCTGGATGTCGCCGTAATCGGCCAGCGAGCTTTGTTCCAGGCGCGCCGTGCGACGCACAGCCTTGGCCAGCAGCTCGGTGTCGCGCCAGGCAGGGGGCAGCCAACCGCAGCCGAGCTTGGTGTAGTGCTGGCCGCCTTGCAGCAGTTTGAACAGCGCGTCCCCGGCCATATGCCCAGGTGCCTCGTCTCTGGCTGGCGGCCGAGCGGTGCCGGCCACGAAATAGCCACGCCCTGGCACGGCCGTCAACAGCCCTTCGCTGACCAGGCGCCCATAGCTGGACACGACCTCGTGGTAGGTCGCACCCGTGCTGGCCGTGAGCTTGCGAATCGACGGCATGCGTTGCCCTGGCAGCCATTCGCTGGCAGCCAGACGCTGCCGGAGTTGATGAAGCAGAGTGTCAGCACGCATCGACGGGTCCGCCAGTGTTAGAAAAAACAGCCTAACAGTTAGCTGGAAACCGCGTCGACTGTTCGCCCGTGCTCGGCCGATCAGTGAGAAGCTTCGGCGCATTCCATTCCTGCATCATCAGCGAGCACGCCATGACCGAAACCCTGCCAGCACGCACCTACCTGTATTTCATTGCGCAGTCGGTCAACCTCACCACGGCTGTGATGTCCGTGACCATGGCGGCCCTGGTCGGTGCTGCTCTGGCGCCCGATCCTGCGTGGTCAACGGTGCCCTACGGGTTTCAGTTTCTCTGCGTGATGCTGGCGACCTACCCGGTGTCGTGGCTGATGGGGCGCATCGGTCGTCGGCGCGCGTTCATGCTGGGTGCTCTACCCTTGGCCCTATCCGGCGTCAGCGGGTTCCTGGCCGTGCAGCACCAGCACTTTGTTGCCCTGATACTCAGCCACTGCGCATTGGGGGTGTATATCGCGTTCGCCAACTTCAACCGGTTTGCCGCTACCGACAACCTGACGCAACACCTCAAAGCGCGGGCGCTCTCACTGGTGGTGGCAGGCGGAGTGATCGCGGCAGTGGTGGGGCCGGCCTTGACCGGTTGGCTCAGGGATGTGGGTGGGTATCCGCTGTTCTCGCTGTGCTACGCCGCCTTTGTCGGCCTAGCGCTCGTGTCGTGGTTGATAGCCCTTTGCTTGCCTAAAGAGAAACCGGTCAATCGCCCGCAGCAGGACCTGCGAGCGTGCGAGGTAGGGCAGCTTGCGTCACGCAGGGTGCTGGTGGTGGCGATGAGCGTGGCAGCGCTGGGGTACGGCATCATGAACCTGTTGATGATCCAGGCTTCGCTGCACATGAAAGGTATGCACCAGGACTTCTCCGACGTGCGCATGGCCATCCAGTGGCATGTCGTGGCGATGTTTGCGCCTTCGTTCTTCACTGGCAGCATCATTCAACGGTTGGGCATCAAGGTGACGATCTGTGCCGGGTTGGGCCTGTTCGTGGTGAGCACGGCCTTGAACATGGGGTCTAGCAGTTATGCCGTGATGACGGCGGCACTGATAGCCCTGGGCCTGGGCTGGAACCTGACCTACGTGGGCGGGGGGGCGCTGCTGGCGCAGGCATTGCAAGATAGCCCGGGGGCGATGCGCCTGCAGGGCAAGAATGACCTGGCCATCGCCGTGTGTGCCACCCTCGGCGCCTTTACGCCATCCTTGTTGCTGGACACCGCAGGCTGGACGGGCACCAACGGTCTATGCATGGTGCTGTGCCTGGGGCTGTTGCTGGCCACCGCGCTTCGGTTGCCAGCCAAGCCAGGCACCTCGGCGCCCGGGCTGCAGACCGCACCGCGCCCGCGCTAACGGACAGGCGCGGTGCTGTCAAACGGCGGGGCGGCTATCAGGCGCCGTGGCACTTCTTGAATTTCTTTTCGCTGCCGCAGGGGCACGGGTCGTTGCGGCCAACATCCTTGAGGGCGTTGCGCACCGGCTCCTGGTGAACGTGGTTGCAGTGCGGCCCGTGGACGTGGCCGTGGCCGTGATCATGGTGATGATCGTGGTCGTGGTCGCAGTCAGGGCCGTGAACGTGAGGCTGTTGGGACATTGCAGGGTTACTCCAGGTAATGATCGCCGGGCATTATCTCACCACCGCGCAACAAGTGCAGGTTCCGATGGATCAACAGGCCGGTGCCCAGTTCGGCCTTGAGCGTGTACTTCAAAGGCTGGTGACTCTTGAGCATCTTGGCCAAGGGCTTGAGGCGCTGCCACAGGTTGGTTCGGGCGGTGATCTTGAAGGTGCGCTGGTCGTGCCCGCCAATACTGCGCCACAGGCTGGCTTCGTCTTCTGCCAGCAGCACATCGTTCAACCGCAGGGCATAGGACAGGTTGCGGATGAACAGGCGGCTGTCGTTGGGGTTTTCCACCCGCACGTGGAGCACGAATTCCTGTTGCAGCAGGCGGGCCTTGACCGTTTCCACCCTGACCAGGTGGATCTCCGGTTGCCGCCATGGCTCACCACCCCAGCTGACGCAGCCGGCCAGGAGCATCACCAACAAGGCAGGCAGCAGGACACGCAGGCGGGTCATCATGCTCAGCCACCCACATAGCTGGCGCAGCATTTCTTGAATTTCTGCCCGCTTTGGCAAGGGCAGGGATCGTTGCGCGTGGCGTTCAGGCCAACGGTGGGGTCGATGAAGTACCAGCGGCCATCGTGCTGCACGAAGGCTGAGCGCTCGCGGTGCTGGTGATCACCGTCCTGGTCGTGCCAGCGGGCAGTGAAGGTGACGAAGCCGTGTTCAGGCTGGCCACCGATCAGCTCGGCGTCTTCCACTTCCAGGCCCAGCCAGATGCTCTGGGCACTCCAGGCGGCCATGGCGGCGCGATCAAGGCCGGCCTGTTGGGCTGGCAGGGTGGTCGCCACCAGGTAATCGACCAGCCCCAGCACATAGGCGCTGTAGCGTGAGCGCATCAGGGCTTGGGCGTCCGGTGCAGGCGTGCCGGCGTGGTAATGCCCGCAGCAGGCGTCGAGCACGTTGCCACTGCCGCATGGACAGACCGAAACACTCATCATCACCACCAGTATTTGCCGAAGTTTTCAGGGTTGGCCCAGAACCGCGCATTCAGCCAGTCAGGGACCTGCTTGTAGTCATGTAGATCATAGGTGAACAGGCTCAGCACCTGCTGGTCGCGTTGAAACTTCTCACTGGCCGACAGGGCCAGGGCGAAGAAGTCCGTGTCTTGCCAGCCGCAGGCGGCCAGGTCGGCCAGCACTGCGACTCGACTGGCGTTGAGATTGCGAATGCCACCCAGCAGTTCCAACCCGTTGCGCTTGGGCAGGTGTTCCAGGCAATCGACCAGAAGCGCCAGGTCGAAGCGCTGGGCTGCCAGTTCAGCCGGCAGCGGGCCCGGCGGCGCGCACGCCAGGCTCGCTTGTGGGTGGGCCTGCAGGAAGGCGTCAAGTGCCGGGAACCGCGTGCCCACCAGCAACAGGCGTTGCGGGGACACGCGCTCGAGCAAGGCGGCAAGCGCCTGCTGCGGTGTGCGTTGGGAAAAACCGTCGGTCATTGCCAGTCCTCATCAAGATCAGCCAAGACTATCGGGCCAGAGCCTGTCGGCATAGGGCCGTGGCATCCGGTCATGGCAAATGGCTGGCAGGCTGTGCAAGCAGCGTCTTTACTGCCCTGATCGGCCACGATGCCGATCCCCCCAAAAGAGGCGATGAGATGAGCATAGTACGCACAGCTGTACCTCTGGTTCTGCTCACCAGTGTGTTGACTGGTTGCGCGGGTTTGCAAAAAACCGACTGGCCCAAGTGTGCGGCGGTCGGCGGTGTGGGCGGCGCAGCGCTGGGCGCGATCGAAAGCTCGAGCTGGGCAGGTTGGGGCGCGCTGCTCGGGGGCGGCCTTGCAGCGGGGTATTGCTGGGCCCATGGTGATGGCGACGAAGACGGCGATGGCGTACCCGACAGCCGCGACAAGTGCCCAGGGACGCCGCGCGGCGTACAGGTCGATGCCAACGGTTGCCCGCCGCCTGCACCGCAGGTCGAGGCTGTGGTCGTCGAGCAAGTGGTGGTCGAGAAAGAAGAGGTGATCGTCATCCGCGATGTGCATTTCGAATTCGACTCTGCACGGCTGACCGCCGCCGACAAGCAGCGCCTCAATACCATCGCTACGCGCCTGAAGCAGGAAGCGCCGTCGGCCCGCCTGAGCGTGAGCGGCCACACCGACAGCGTGGGTGCCGACAGCTACAACCAGAAACTTTCCGAGCGCCGTGCCCACTCGGTCACCGACTATCTGGTCGAAAGCGGCATCCCGCGCAACAGCTTCGTGTCCGTGGTCGGGGCTGGCGAATCCCAACCTGTGGCTGACAACGCCACCGCCGAGGGGCGTGCCATGAACCGTCGTACGGAGATCAAGATCCAGCGCTGAAGCAGCAGCGCCCGCCCAGCGTATCGGCGCGGGCGCTTTGCAAACGCCATAGACGGTAATGGCCGGTGCCCATACATTGCCAAGCGCAGTGTGCGCTGGCGTGAGTCCCGACCGAGCGGTTAATGTGAAATGGTCGCGTTGGCCATCCCGGCAGTACGCCATACGGTGGGGCAGAGCATGAAATTCATCTTGAGCCTGGGCAAGCTCCTGACCATAGTCTTCTGGGGTGTAGTGCTGTACAACCAGATGGTGCCGCAACCTGTGCCGCTGAACCTATTGATCAACGCCACAGGCCTGTTGCTGGTGCTGCTGCATTTGCTCGAAATGCTGTTTTTCAATGCCAGTCTGCGCGGCCGTAGCCATCGCTGGTTCGACCGTCTGCAGATCCTGTTGACGGGCATTTTCCACATCATGTCCATCCCCCGCGCGCAAGAGGCGCCACGAAATGCGTAATCTGATGTTGTTCGCCCTGTTGGCTGCGCCGCTTGCGCAGGCACAGAACCTCGAAGTACCCGCCAATTCCATGCTGCGCTTGCCGACCAAGTCGGCCGAGGTGCATCTGGAGCAGCTCAGGGTGGCGGACGATGCCACCTTGCTGCTTCCCGCCACGCTCGCCTCGCTGACGGTCGATCGGCTGGAGCTGGGCCGTGATGCGCGTATCGCCGTGGCGCCGGCCGATACCCCGCTCCTGATCGAAGCGGCCAGTGCCAGCCTGGGTGAAGGCAGTGAGTTCAGTGCGCCGGGCGCGCCTGGGACTTATGAACGTGCCGCGCGTTCAGGGCGCGGGCTCGACCTCAAGCTTGCCCAGGTGCAGGGCGAACAACTGTCCATCGACGCCCGCGGCGGCGCGGGTGCGCCAGGGTTCGCCGGGCTCGATGGTGCCAACGGCCAGGCCGGTGGCTGCACCTGGGGCCGTGCCAGCCGCGGCTTCAACGGGGATGATGGCGGCAATGGCCACGACGGAGCACCGGGTGGTCGAATTCGCCTGAGCGTGCCCGAGGCCTTCCCTGCCGAGCGCATCAGGGTGCGCCTGGACGGTGGCGCGCCGGGCAAGCCTGGGGCAGCAGGCCAGGCGGGCAAGGGCGGTGCGAGCAAGGGTTGCCTGGTCTACCGCACCTCGCCGGGCAACAGTGGCCGCGCCGGGCAACCCGGTCAGCCAGGCCTTGCCGGGGCTGCCGGCGAGCTGATCCTGCAGCGACTCTGATCGCTGCGGGTACGCTCAGAACATCAGGCGGGCACTGGCCACGGCGACCACGGCCAGGCCCAGCAGCAGGTTCACCCCCACCATCCGGCGGATGCGCCCCAGCACGGCCGCCGCGCCTGGCCAGTCCTCGGCCTGGACCGCCGTTTTCATTTCTGGCAGCAGCAACGCCTGGATGCGCATGAACAGGGCGAACATGACGATACCGCCCCCGATCATCACCTGGACATACCGCGGCGCGGTTTCGAAGCCATTGAAGCGCAGGTGAATCATGCCCACGCCGCTTATCGCCAGAATCGCCACGGCCACCCAGACCCAGCCGAAGAAGCGTCGGAAAACTTCCACCCACAACCGCAGCCTGGCAGGCCCGTCCAGCGCTGCAACCGTTGCCGGGCGCAGCACCATCCAGGCGAAGAACATGCCACCCACCCACACCAGGGCGGCCAGAACGTGCAGGGTGTAGGGCAGGGCAAAGGCAGTCATCCGGATCTCCATGCGGCATAAACAGCGTGAGCGGGGTATGATAGCCGCCCTATGCGCGATACTGAAAATATATCCAGCCCTTCGGGCGCCTGCACACCATGATCAGCACTGAACTCAAAGCCACCATCCAGGGCGCCTACACGCGATTTCTCGAAGCCAAGAGCCTCAAGCCGCGTTACGGCCAGCGCCTGATGATCGCCGAGGTGGCCAAGGTCCTCGGGGATATTCCCTGCGACGACGAAGGCCGCCGTGCCGGCGAGCCCGCCGTCGTGGCGGTGGAGGCGGGCACCGGTACCGGCAAGACGGTCGCCTACAGCCTGGCGGCCATTCCGGCGGCCAAGGCGGCAGGCAAGCGCCTGGTCATCGCCACCGCGACCGTGGCGCTGCAGGAGCAGATCGTCTTCAAGGACCTGCCTGACCTGATGCGCAACAGCGGGCTGAATTTCAGCTTTGCCCTGGCCAAGGGACGGGGCCGCTACCTGTGCCTGTCCAAGCTCGACATCCTGGTCCAGGAAGGTCATGCCCAGACGTCCCAGGCGCAGCTGCTGGAGGAAGAAGGCTTTCGCATCGACGTGGACGAGCGCAGCCTGAAGCTGTTCAACAGCATGATCGAAAAGCTGGCCGGCAACCGCTGGGACGGTGATCGCGACAGTTGGCCAGAGAGCCTCGAAGACGAGGACTGGGCACGGCTGACCACCGACCACAGCCAGTGCACCGGCCGCCACTGCCCCAACTTCCAGCAGTGCGTGTTCTACAAGGCCCGTGAAGGCATGGGCAAGGTAGACGTGATCGTCACCAACCACGACATGGTGCTGGCCGACCTGGCGCTGGGCGGCGGTGCGGTGCTCCCGGCCCCCCGCGACACCATGTACGTGTTCGACGAAGGGCATCACCTGCCAGACAAGGCCATCGGCCACTTCGCTCATTATTCACGGCTGCGTTCGACGGCCGACTGGCTCGAGCAGACCGCCAAGAACCTGACCAAGCTGCTGGCCCAGCACCCCCTGCCGGGTGACCTGGGCAAGCTGATCGAGCAGGTCCCTGAGCTTGCCCGCGAAATCCGCACCCAACAGCAGTTCATGTTCACGCTGTGCGAGCAGGTGGCCGATTTTCGTCCAGGCGAGGACAACGAAGGCCGAGAACGCCCTCGCTATCGTTTTCCAGGTGGCGTGGTGCCCGATGAAATCCGCGAGGTTGGCGTCGAGCTGAAAAAAGGCTTCGCCCGCCTGAACGATGTGTTCACCCGCCTGACCGACCTGCTCAAGGAAGGCATGGGCGGCGAGGTCAGCATTGGCATCGCCAGCCACCAGGCCGAGGAGTGGTACCCGCTGTTCGGTAGCCTGCAGACCCGTGCCCAGGGCAACTGGGAGTTGTGGACGGCGTTCACCGCCGAAGACCCCGAGGACAGCCCGCCCATGGCCCGCTGGCTTACCTTGGCCGAGAGCGGGGCCCTGTTCGATATCGAGGTCAATGCCAGCCCCATTTTGGCGGCCGAGATGCTGCGGCGCAGCTTGTGGAACGTGGCACACGGCGCCTTGGTCACCTCGGCGACCCTGACCGCGCTGGGCAAGTTCGACCGCTTTCGCATGCGCTCGGGATTGCCCCGCGATGCAGTTTCCTGCGTGGTGCCCAGCCCGTTCGTGCACGGTGATGCAGGCCTGCTGCGGGTACCGGACCTCAAGGCTGACCCCCGTGACGCCGCTGGCCACACCGCGGCTATCATCCGCGAGCTGCCGGGCATCGTCGAGGATGCCCGTGGTGCGCTGGTGTTGTTCTCGTCACGCAAGCAGATGCAGGATGTGTTCGATGGCCTGGACCGGGACTGGCGCAAGCTGGTGCTGATCCAGGGCAACCTGTCCAAGCAGGAAACCCTGAACAAGCACAAGGCCCGCGTCGACGACGGCCAGCACAGCGTGCTTTTCGGCCTGGCCAGCTTCGCCGAGGGCGTCGACTTGCCGGGGGCCTATTGCGAGCATGTGGTCATCGCCAAGATCCCGTTCGCCGTGCCTGACGACCCCGTCGAGGCCGCCTTGGCAGAATGGATCGAAGCGCGAGGCGGCAATCCGTTCATGGAAATTGCCGTACCCGATGCCTCGTTGCGCCTGATCCAGGCGTGTGGCCGACTGTTGCGCACCGAGCAGGACCGCGGTGTCATCACCTTGCTGGACCGGCGCCTGGTCACCCAGCGCTACGGCAAGGCTATCCTCAATGCGCTGCCGCCATTTCGGCGGGAGATTTCCTGACGGCCGGAGCGCTTGCGCCGGCACGTTGTCCAACCTCAGTCGTGGGCCATGAGGGCCCTGAAGGAGAGACTCCGCCCTATGGTTCGCCGTACCTTGCCCGCTGTCATCGCTTTGCTGTTGAGCCCGCCGTTGCTGGCGGGGCAGCAGACGTTGTTCAGCTTCGTGCGCCCGGCCTCAGTGGTCAATGTCGAAACCGTGGACGCCGGCATGCCCCAGTACAACGCCGAGCAGACCGCTCAGGGCGAGGTGTTGCGACGCGTGGTGTTCAACGCTGCCGAGCGTCCGACCTTGCGCATGAGCCCACAGAGCGGCACTTGGGACTGGTCTTCCGGCCGCTACCTGACCCTGCGTCTGCAGAACGCGATGGCCTGGGCGCTGACCTTGGATGTGACGGTGCAGGGCAATGACGGCCGTACATTGATCAGCCGCATCGACTTGCCGGCAGGGCCTGCGCAAACGGTGATGGTGCCGTTGACGGCGCGTTCGCCCCTGCAGGAAGGGCTGCGTGCGGGCCCGCCCATGCCGTGGAGCTTTAGCGGCCAGCGCGTGCTGCTCGGCAGCAGCACGGGCGCGGTGGACCTTGCACAGGTCGCTGCGGTCAGCCTGAGCATCCCTGCCCCCAAGGCAGCCCAAAGCCTGCTGATCGAACGCATGGGCATCCAGGATGACGACCAGGCATGGCAAGCGGCCTACCACGAACTCATCGATGCCTACGGGCAGTCCACGCGCGGCACGTGGCCTGAGAAAGTGACCAGCGACGAGCAACTCAAGGCGAGCGCCGGGCGCGAACAGCAGCAGATCAAGGGGTGGCTGGCCGAGCGTGAAAAGCAGCCACTGGATACCTATGGCGGCGTGACAGCGGGCACGCCCTTCGAGGCGACCGGGTTCTTTCGCACCGAAAAACGTGAGGGGCGCTGGTACCTGGTCACGCCGCTGGGCCACCCGTTCTACTCCCTGGGCGTCAATGCCGTGGCCGCAGATGGCGGGCGCACCTATGTGGCGGGTCGCGAGGCCATGTTCAAGGCGCTGCCGCAACAAGGCGAGCCCTTGTCCGCCTTCTATGGCGAGGGCAACAACGATGATGGCAATGCCTCGTCCCAGGGGCGCGCCTTCAAGAAGGGGCGCTGGTTCGACTTCTACGCCGCCAATCTCGAACGCACCCACGCAGCCCCTTGCCAGGTGGCCGACCCGCAGGCGTCAGCGCAGCCGGTCAATTGCCCGCCCGCCAAGTTGGACAGCGCCCGCTGGCAGCGCCATACGCTCGACCGGCTGCAGGCCTGGGGCTTCAATACACTGGGCAACTGGAGCGATGCGGCCCTGGTCGAGCAGCAGCGCGTGCCCTATACCTTGCCGCTGTCCATCGTGGGCGATTACGCGAGCATCAGCACCGGCATGGATTGGTGGGGCCGGATGCCCGATCCCTTCGACCCACGCTTTGCCATGGCCACCGAGCGGGCCGTGGCCATCGCCGCCCGCGATCACCGCGATGACCCTTGGCTCATCGGTTACTTTGCCGACAACGAGCTGGCCTGGGCGGCCCCGGGCGATGACCCGAAGGCGCGCTATGGGCTGGCCTACGGCACCTTGCGCCTGACCACCGACGTACCGGCCAAGCGCGCTTTCCTCAAGCAGTTGCGTGACAAGTACCGAAACCAGGAGGGCTTGTCCAAGGCCTGGGGCATCGAACTGGCGGCCTGGGAGCTGATGGAAGACCCTGGTTTCGAGGCGCCACTGCCCAGCGCGGAACACCCGGAAATCGAGCGTGACTACCAGTATTTCCAGCAGGTGTTCGCCCAGACCTATTTCAAGACCCTCTCCGACTCGCTCAAGTGGCATGCCCCCAACCACCTCTTGCTGGGCGGTCGGTTTGCCGTGAGTACACCCGAAGCGGTCAAGGCCTGCGCCGAGTTCTGCGATGTGCTCAGCTTCAACTTCTATACCCTCAAGCCTCAGGATGGCTATGACTTCGCGCGCCTGGCAGAGCTGGACAAGCCGGTGCTGGTGTCCGAGTTCCAGTTCGGCTCGCGCGATCGCGGGCCTTTCTGGCCGGGGCCGGTGGAGGTCGCGCGTGAGGAAGACCGCGGGCCTGCCTATGGCAATTTCCTCAAGGCGGCGCTCGCCCAGCCCATGATCGTTGGCGCCCATTGGTTCCAGTACCTCGATCAGCCTGCCAGCGGCCGTTTGCTGGACGCAGAGAACGGACACCTGGGGTTGGTTGCCATCACCGACGTGGCTTACCCAGGCTTCGTCCAGGCCGTGCGCAAGAGCAATCTGGAGGCATTGGACCAGTTGCGCACTCGCAGCCAAGCACCCGCGTCGCCGTGACGTGTGATGCGCGCCTGTAGGCAAAAGGCCGAACTACTGAAACAATGCAGGCCCTTTTGCCAACATGCCGCATGGAGAACACAGGGTGCAGATTCAGGGTCATTTCGAGCTGAAATTCGAAGCAGTGCGCGAGGCCTTCGCGGCGCTGTTCGATGATCCCCAGGAACGCGGGGCTGCGCTGTGCATCCAGGTGGGTGGTGAAACGGTAGTGGACCTGTGGGCGGGCACCGCCGACAAGGATGGCCAGCAGCCATGGCACAGCGATACCATCGCCAATCTGTTTTCCTGCACCAAGCCCTTTGCCGCCGTCACCGCCTTGCAGTTGGTGGGCGAGGGTAAACTTGAACTCGATGCCCCGGTAGCGCGTTACTGGCCTGAGTTCGGTCAGGCGGGCAAAGAGGCCATCACGCTGAGGCAACTGCTTAGCCACCGTGCCGGGCTGCCTGCGATTCGCGAATTGCTGCCGGCCCAGGCCCTCTACGACTGGCAGGCAATGGTCGATGCCCTGGCCGCGCAAACGCCGTGGTGGACACCGGGCAGCGAGCACGGCTACGCCGCCATCACCTTTGGCTGGCTGATCGGCGAGTTGATTCGTCGCGCCGATGGGCGCGGCCCAGGCGACTCGATCGTGGCGCGTACGGCGCGGCCGCTGGGGCTGGACTTCCATGTCGGGCTGGCTGACGAGGAGTTCTATCGGGTAGCCCATATCGCGCGTGGCAAAGGCAACCCCGGTGACGCCGCTGCCCAGCGCTTGCTGCAGGTCACGCTGCGCGAGCCCGAGGCATTGTCCACAAGGGCGTTTACCAACCCGCCCGCCATTCTGACCAGTACCAATAAACCGGAATGGCGGCGCATGCAACAACCTGCTGCCAATGGCCATGGCAATGCCCGGAGCCTGGCTGGGTTCTATGCAGGCCTGCTCGATGGCAGCCTGCTGGAGTCGGACCTGCTGGAGGCGTTCACCCGCCAACACAGCCTGGGCCAGGACCGGACCTTGCTGACCCAGACGCGCTTTGGCCTAGGGTGCATGCTCGACCAGCCCGATGTGGCCAATGCCACCTTCGGCCTGGGCGCTCGCGCATTCGGTCACCCCGGTGCCGGGGGCTCGGTCGGATTTGCCGATCCGGAGCGAGATGTGGCTTTTGGCTTTGTCGTCAATACCTTGGGGCCCTATGTGCTGATGGACCCTCGTGCCCAGAAACTGGTGCGCGTGCTTGGGCAATGCCTTTGATCGGTTAGTGCGGGTATTGCCCAGCCTCTTTGACTATCCTCAATGCCGACGCCTCAAGAGTGTGGGCAAAATTCCTTTCTAATTCATGGTGTATCGCTGATGTCTTCACATAAAACCTTAGCACTCGCCCTGTGCCTGACCGCTGTCACCGGCTGCGCCAGCCATCCCGAGGGTTCTGCCAAGAGCGCCAGTTCAAGCTGGTGGCCATTCGGCTCGGACAAGGTCGCCGAACAGGAAGTGAAGGCAGCAGTCACGGAAAAGGTCGCCAAGGCCGACGCCAAATCCGAAAGCACCAGCCGCTGGTGGTGGCCATTTGGCGGTGAGCAGAAGCAGGCCCAAGGGCCGGTGGTGCCGAAGATCGACCAGCAGGCCACCCAGGCCTGGTTGGACGAGTACGAGCCCAAGCTGCGCGAGGCCATCAAGGACAGCAAGCTGGAGCTCGAGCGGCGCGACAACGTGCTGGCAGTCACCTTGCCAGTGGACGGTGCGTACAACCCTGACCGTCCGAACATGTTGTTGCCCGTCACCCTGGGCCCTATCACCCGCGTGGCCAAGACGGTAGAAGGCGACCCCAAGACGGCCGTACTGGTCCTGGGCCACGCCGACACCAGCGGCGTGGTGGCTGCCAACCAGAAGCTGAGCCTTGAGCGTGCTGCCTCGGTGTCGGCCATTTTCCGCCTGAGCGGGTTGCAACGTGACCGCCTGATTCTCAAGGGCATGGGCTCGGTGATGCCTCGCGCCGCCAATGACAGTGCCGAAGGCCGTGCGCTGAACCGCCGCGTGGAAATGCTGCTGACCCCACAGAACACCATGGTCGCGCTGCTGAGCAAGTATCAACAGGCCACACCAACGCCGTCGCCAGCCACCATGGTGGCCGTGCAGGATGCCAAGGCGCCTGTGTCCAAGGCTCCAGCCGCCAAAGCCCAGCCAAGCAAGGCTGCAGCCAAGCCAGCCGTCAAAACCGCTGCCAAGAAACCTACCGCCAAAGCCAACACCCCGGCCAAGACGGCGACCAAGAAAGCGGCGACCGCCAAGCCTGTCGCCAAGAAAGCTGCCACTGACAAGAAGGTAGCCTCCAACAGCCCTGCGAAGACCAACTGATCGTCAAGGAACGCAGTAATGACCCAATCCCTGGCCGATATGCGCCGCGATTACACCCGGGACGGCCTGGCCGAAGCTCAGGCTCCGGCCGAGCCGTTCGCTTTGTTTCACCAATGGTTCGGCGATGCCGTGAAAACAGAGCAGGCGCCGGTGGAAGCCAACGCCATGACCCTGGCCACGGTCGATGCCGATGGGCGACCACACTGCCGTGTGCTGTTGCTCAAGGGGCTGGATGAGCAGGGCTTCACGTTCTTCACCAACTATGACAGCGCCAAGGGTAGGCAACTGCAGGTTAACCCGTTCGCCGCCATGACCTTTTTCTGGCCGGCGCTCGAGCGGCAAGTGCGTATCGAGGGCCGTGTCGAGAAGGTCTCGGCCAAGGAGTCCGACGATTACTACCAGGTCAGGCCGTTGGGCAGCCGCCTGGGCGCCTGGGCATCGCCTCAGAGCCAGGTGATCGCTGGGCGCGAGGCGCTCGAAGCCCTGGTCAAGGCGACCGAGGCGCGTTTCTCCGACACGCAGCCTCACTGCCCCGAGCATTGGGGTGGCTACCGCCTGCTGCCAGAGCGCATCGAGTTCTGGCAAGGACGCGCCAGTCGCCTGCATGACCGCCTGAATTACCGCAAGGCGGCCCAAGGCTGGCACCGCGAGCGTCTGGCGCCTTGATAGGCGGGGCTACCAGATAGCCCCATTCGCCCTGGCGCTCAGCGCGAATACGCCGCCGCCTCCTGCGCAAGCCACTGAACCCGTGCCTTGCGCCCCATCTTCAACTGACGCGCATGCTGCAACCGCTGCAGCATGTACGCCTGCATGTGCGGGTCGCCACCTGCCAGTGACAGCGCCAGGTCGCGGTCCATCCACTGCCGCATGAGCATGTAGAGCCAGGCGTGAAACCCCAACCCTGCGAGGGTGGCGACCACGACGATGAAGTAATCCATGGTTATCCTTGGTCTGATCGGTAAGCGCCCTGCCTGATCGCGTTGGCTGTACGCTGGCTGAATGAAAGCAATTTTATGCAGTGAGTACCGTGACAGCCGTCAATGTGCAGCGTCTAATGAATACCTGACTTATGGAGATTCTACCCATGCGTAAATCCGCTTTGCTGGTCGCGACCTTCACAGCCACCACGTTGCTACTCGGTGGCTGTGCGTCAAACTTGAGCGGCGACAGCTATTCGCGCGATGAGGCCCGCCGTGTGCAAACCGTGCGCATGGGCACCATCGAATCGCTGCGCCCTGTGAAGATCGAAGGCACCAAGACGCCGATTGGCGGAGGCGCCGGTGCCGTGGTAGGTGGCTTGGCGGGCAGCGCCGTTGGCGGCGGGCGTGGCAGCATCGTCGCTGCCGTGATTGGTGCCGTTGCCGGTGGCTTGGCCGGTTCGGCCGCCGAAGAGGGTATTACCCGTACCCAGGGTGTGGAGATCACGGTGCGCGAAGACGATGGCAGCATGCGTGCCTATGTGCAGTCCGTGCAGGAAAACGAGATTTTCCGGGTGGGCGACCGCGTGCGCATCATGACGGTCGATGGTACCAGCCGCGTCTCGCACTGATCGCAGCCCTGAAAAAACCCGATCAGGCTTCTGGCCTGGTCGGGTTTTTTGTACCGGCAATTCAGGGCTTGTTACTGGGCTAGCATGGCCTTGGCCACCGCTTCGGCAACCCGAATGCCATCAACCCCTGCAGACAAAATGCCGCCTGCATAGCCAGCCCCTTCGCCGGCAGGGAACAGGCCCTTCACGTTCAGGCTCTGGAAGTCTTCACCCCGCGTGATGCGCAGCGGCGAGGACGTGCGTGTCTCGATCCCGGTCAACACCGCGTCATGCAGGTTGTAGCCCTTGATCTGCCGATCAAAGGCGGGCAGGGCCTCGCGTATCGCCTCGATGGCGAAGGCCGGCAGGCTTGGCGCCAGGTCCCCCAGGGTCACGCCAGGCTTGTAGGACGGCTCGACACTGCCCAGCGCGGTCGAAGGCTTGCCAGCCACGAAATCGCCCACCAGCTGAGCCGGCGCCTGGTAGTTGCTCCCGCCCATGACGTAGGCGTGCGCTTCCAGGCGTTCCTGCAACTCGATGCCCGCTAGCGGGCCACCGGGATAGTCCCGTTCCGGGTCGATGCCGACGACGATGCCGGAGTTGGCGTTGCGTTCGTTGCGTGAGTACTGGCTCATGCCATTGGTGACGACGCGGCCCGGTTCACTGGTGGCGGCCACTACCGTTCCGCCAGGGCACATGCAGAAGCTGTAGACCGACCGCCCGTTCTTGGCGTGGTACACCAGCTTGTAGTCCGCCGCACCCAGTTTGGGGTGGCCTGCATATTTGCCCAGGCGCGCCTTGTCGATGAGCGATTGCGGATGCTCGATGCGGAAACCGACGGAAAACGGTTTGGCTTCCATGTACACACCCTGCGCGTGCAGCATGCGGAAGGTGTCCCGGGCACTATGGCCCAATGCCAGAACCACATGCCGTGAAAGCAGTTGCTCGCCACTTTCAAGCACTACGCCTTGAACCTGGCCTTCTTCGATCAGCAGGTCGGTGACCTTTTGTTCGAAACGAACCTCGGCCCCCAGGGCGATCATTTCCTGGCGCATCTGCTCAACCATGCCGGTGAGGCGGAAGGTGCCGATGTGCGGCTTGTTGATGTACAAGATCTCGTCAGGCGCACCGGCCTTGACGAACTCTTCCAACACCTTGCGGCCATGATGCTGCGGGTCCTTGATCTGGCTGTACAGCTTGCCGTCTGAGAATGTCCCAGCGCCGCCTTCGCCGAACTGCACGTTGGACTCGGGGTTGAGCACACTTTTGCGCCACAGGCCCCAGGTGTCCTTGGTACGCTGGCGCACTTCCTTGCCGCGCTCGAGGATGATCGGCTTGAAGCCCATTTGCGCCAGCAGCAAGCCGGCGAAAATCCCGCACGGGCCCAGACCCACCACGATTGGTCGTGCGTCCAGGCCTTCAGGGGCTTGGGCGACGTACCGGTAGGTAACGTCCGGCGCGGGCACGACATTATGGTCGTCGGCAAACTTGCGCAGCAGCTCTTCTTCGTTGCTGGCATGCAGGTCGATGGTGTAGATGAACAGCAGTTCGGTGTTCTTCTTGCGCGCATCGTAGCTGCGCTTGAACAGGTTGAAGCTGATCAGTTGCTCGTCGCGGATGCCCAGGCGCTGGACGATGGCCTCGCGCAGTGCTTCATCGGGATGGTCCAGGGGCAGCTTGAGTTCGGTGATTCGTAGCATGGCAGGGTCCAGTATCCCGGCCGTGGGCGGCCGGCGGCTTAACACAAACCGCCAAGTATAAAGCTTTAGCCGCCTCGACTGGCAGGATTAAGCCGCCCGGTCATCAGTCATCGCGCGCGCCACCGTAATAACCGCAACCTTGAAGGGTCGTGCCATCGAAGCGCAGTTCTGCGCGCAAGTGGTTGAACGCGCCCGTGGCCGGGTCCATGCAGCGCTGTGGCGCCAGCCAGAGTTCGACGCGCTGCCCGTTGGCTTCGCTGGTCAGGGTCAAGCCGCCACCGGGCACCTGCTCCTCCAGAAAGGGCAGGGCAAGCGGGGGCTGATCAGCACGGTTGAGCACCATGCCCCGGCTGTTGGCCTTGACGTCCCAATCGGGCTTGTGGCCACCGGCGCGCAGGGTAAGCTGCTTGAAATTGGGGTCGATGCACCCGTTGCTGGCGTGCTCCAGGCGGTACAGGCGGCGCAGGTCCAGCTGTCCATCGGTGCTGGCCTGCTTGCTGCCTGTAAGTCGGCCACGCACGTCGGCGAACAGGGTGTCGTTGGCCCCGGTTGCAAGGTTCGCCGCTTCCTGCAGGATGCCCGTGGCGGCGGCATCGTTGATGACGAAGCTGCGGGGTTCGTTGCAGGGCTTGAACAGCAACTGCCCACCGGCAGCGTGAACCTGGCCTTGCATGCGAGTGCTGCCGATATCAGGGTCGACGAGTTTTTCGGCCAGCAGCTGGCAGCCCGCGAACAGGGGCAACAAGGCGGTCAGTAGCAGGGAAGGGGTCAGGCGCATGACGGGCTCCGGTGTTCGAGAGGCCGTCACGTTACTGAGGCGGGCAGGGGCAATACAAGCCCGGCGAAGAGAAATAGACGGCTGTCACCTGCATGCAGCCTGCCCTGTTTGATCGTGAAGCGGGGTGCAAGCGTAGCGTCTTCAAGACAACGGGGCCCCTGCAGGCCCCGCTGGCATCAACCGCCCAGGTAGGCGTCACGCACTTTTGGATCGGTCAGCAGCCCCTCGCCCGTACCCTGCATCACCACATGGCCATTTTCCAGCACATAGGCCCGGTCGGCGATCTTCAGCGCCTGGTTGGCATTCTGCTCTACCAGGAACACCGTCACGCCATCACGGCGCAGTTGTTCGATGATGTCGAAGATCTGCTGGATGATGATCGGTGCCAGGCCCAGGGAGGGCTCGTCGAGCAGCAGCAACTTGGGTTTGCTCATCAGGGCACGCCCGATGGCCAGCATCTGCTGCTCGCCCCCGGACATGGTGCCGCCACGCTGGGCATACCGCTCCTTCAGGCGCGGGAACAGCTGCAGCACTTTGTCCAACTGCGCCTGATAGTCACCCTTGTCGGTGAAGAACCCGCCCATGGCCAGGTTCTCCTCGACGGTCAGCCGGGCGAACACCCGGCGGCCTTCCGGCACCACGGCAATGCTCTTGCGCATGATGTGCGACGAAGGCTGACCGACCAGTTCCTCGCCCAGGTACTTGATGCTGCCGCTGTGGGCTTGGGGTGAACCGCACAGGGTCATGAGCAAGGTGGATTTGCCGGCGCCGTTGGCGCCGATCAGGGTGACGATTTCTCCCTGGTTGATCTCCACGTTGACGCTGTGCAGCGCCTGGATCTTGCCGTAGAAAGTGGAAACGTTCTCGAACTTCAGCATTTACGCTTCCCCCAGGTAGGCTTTGATCACTTCAGGATTGTCGCGGATTTCCTGGGGCGTACCGTGGGCCAGGGGTGTGCCCTGGTTGATGACCACGATGTGATCGGAAATGCTCATCACCAGCTTCATGTCATGCTCGATCAGCAGCACGGTCACGTTGTGCGATTCACGCAGATAGGCAATCAATGCCTTCAGGTCCTCGGTCTCTTTCGGGTTCAACCCCGCAGCCGGCTCGTCGAGCATGATGATCCGCGGGCGGGTCATCATGCAGCGAGCGATTTCCAGGCGACGTTGTTGGCCGTAGGCGAGGGTGCCGGCAGTGCGGTTGGCGAACTCGGTCAGGTTGACCTTGTCCAGCCAGTACTGCGCCCGCTCCATGGCTTCCTTTTCACTGCGGCGGAACCCTGGGGTCTTGAACAGCCCCGCGAAGAAGTTGGTGTTCAAGTGCCGGTGCTGGGCGATCAGCAGGTTCTCGAGCGCTGTCATTTCCTTGAACAGGCGCACGTTCTGGAAGGTGCGTACCACCCCTTTGCGCGCGATCTGATGGCCGGCCAGCCCTTGGATGGGTTCGCCATCGAGCAGGATGGTGCCGCCGCTGGGCCGGTAGAAACCGGTCAGGCAGTTGAACACCGTGGTCTTGCCGGCGCCGTTCGGACCGATCAGCGCCACCACTTGTTTTTCCTTGACGGTCAGGCCCACGCCGTTGACCGCCAACAAGCCGCCGAAGCGCATGCTAAGGCCGCTGACTTGCAGAATTTCGCGGCTCATCGACGCAGCTCCATGTGGGGACGTTGCATTGGCAGCAGACCTTGCGGACGCCAGATCATCATCAGCACCATCAGCGCACCGAACATGAGCATCCGGTATTCACTGAATTCGCGCATCAGCTCAGGCAGCAGGATCATGACAATGGCAGCGAGGATCACGCCCAACTGAGAGCCCATGCCGCCGAGCACCACGATGGCCAGGATGATGGCCGACTCGATGAACGTGAACGATTCCGGCGTGACCAACCCTTGGCGAGCGGCAAAGAAGCTGCCGGCAAACCCTGCGAAGCAGGCACCCAGGGTGAAGGCCGAGAGCTTGATCACGGTCGGGTTCAGGCCCAGGGCGCGGCAGGCGATCTCGTCTTCACGCAACGCTTCCCAGGCACGGCCGATGGGCATGCGCAACAGGCGGTTGATCACGAACAGCGCAAGCAGTGCCAGCAACAGTGCAACCAGGTACAGGAAGATGACCTTGTTGATCGAGTTGTAAGGCAGGCCGAAATACTCGTGGAAGGTCTGCATGCCTTCGGCGGCGCGGCGTTCGAAGGTAAGGCCGAAGAATTCGGGCTTGGGAATGTTGCTGATGCCGTTAGGGCCACCGGTCCAGTCGGTGAGGTTACGCAGGAACAGGCGAATGATCTCGCCGAAGCCCAGCGTCACGATCGCCAGGTAGTCGCCGCGCAGGCGCAACACCGGGAAACCGAGCAGGAAGCCGAAGGTGGCGGCCATCAGGCCGGCAATCGGCAGGCAGACCCAGAAACTCCACCCCAGGTAGTGCGAGAGCATGGCGTAGCTGTAAGCGCCCACAGCGTAGAAGCCCACATAACCCAGGTCCAGCAACCCGGCCAGGCCGACCACGATGTTCAGGCCAAGGCCGAGCAACACATAGATCAGGATCAGGGTGGCGATGTCGACAGCGCCGCGCGAGCCGAAGAACGGCCAGATCAGGGCTACCACGACCAGCCCCAGAATCACCCAGCGCTGGGTTTTGGGAAGGGTCAGGTAGTTGCTCAGCGCAGGTGGAATCAGCTTGCGGTCCGAGCGTCGGCCCATCACCGAGCTCCACTGCCGGTCGAACAGCACGCGCAGGAACATCAGCACCGAGCACACGGCGATGATGCTGATGGTGAACGAGCCCTGGCTATGCACCACCAGGCTGATGCCGTCGATGCTCAGTTTCAGGCCCAGCACCGGGAAGGCCACGGCCCAGACCAGCAAGGCGCTGAAAAACGCCGGTTTGAGATTCTTGTTCATACTTTTTCAACCTCCGGGCGGCCCAGAATGCCGGTCGGCCGGAACAACAGGACGAGAACCAACAAGCCGAATGCCACGACGTCCTTGTACTGATCACCGAAGATGTCGGCGCCGAACGCTTCGGCCACACCCAGCACCAGCCCACCGAGCATGGCGCCCGGAATGCTGCCGATACCCCCCAGCACTGCGGCGGTAAACGCCTTCAGGCCTACCAGGAAACCGGCATTGGGGTTGATGACCCCGTATTGCATGCTCAGCAGCACGGCCGCGACGGCCGCCAGGGCAGCGCCGATGACGAAGGTGAGGGCGATGATGTTGTTGGTGTTGATGCCCAGCAGGTTGGCCATCTTGATGTCCTCGGCGCAGGCGCGACACGCGCGGCCCAGTCGCGAACGGGAGATGAACAGGGTCAGCAGGGTCATGGCCACGAGCGTCACCACGAACACCAGCACTTGCATGTAGGACACCAGGACTTCTTCTGCGCCGCCTGGTCCGAACGAGAAGCTGCCCGGAATCAGGTTGGGAATGGACTTGTCCTTGGAGTCTTGGGACAACAGCACGGTGTTCTGCAGGAAAATCGACATGCCGATGGCAGAAATCAGCGGAATCAGCCGGTTACTGTTGCGCAGTGGTCGGTAGGCAACCCGTTCGATGCTGTAGCCATAGGCACTGGTCACGAAAATGGTCGCGACGAAGGCAACGGTCATCAGGATCGGCAGCGAATGAATACCCATCATGGCCAGACCCGCCAGGGCGATGAACGCCACGTACGAGCCGATCATGTAGACCTCGCCATGGGCGAAGTTGATCATGCCAATAATGCCGTACACCATCGTGTAGCCGATGGCGATCAAGGCATAGGTGCTGCCGATGGTCAATCCATTAACCAGTTGTTGGAAGAAATGGTAGATCTCAGGCATTACAGCGCTCCTAAAAACCTGATTTGCATTTCGCTGGCCGGGGTACGGCCAGGAAACCGCGGGTGACGGTTTTAAGATTTTCAGGTGAGCCCGTCCCCGGATCGCGGGGGCGTGCCCATGAACCTCGTAAAACAAAGCCCACTGCTCGCACAGTGGGCTTCTCGGTCAGCTATTAGTCACGCTTGTTACTGAGGGGAGACTTCGGTCTTCGGCTTGCCGAAGTGCCATTCGTAGACCACGAACTTGAAGTCTTTGAGGTCACCCTTGTCGTCATAGGTCAGGGTGCCGGTAGGGGTCTTGAACGAACCTTGGTGGATGGCCTCGGCCACCTTGTCGGTGTCCTCGGAGCCTGCGGCCTTGATGCCCTGGGCGATCAGCTCGACGGCCGAGTAGGCAGGGAAGACGAACGGGCCGCTTGGGTCCTTGCCGTCAGCCTTGATCGCGTCGACGATCTTCTTGTTCTCAGGGTCGGCATCGAACGACTTCGGCAGGGTGACCAGCAGCCCTTCGGAGGCATTCTGGGCGATTTGCGAGATGGAGTCGTTACCCACACCTTCCGGACCCATGAACTTGGCTTTGAGGCCTTTTTCCTGTGCTTGACGCAGGATCAGACCCAGCTCTGGGTGGTAGCCGCCGTAGTAGACGAAATCGACGTTGTTCTGCTTGAGCTTCTGAATGATGGACGAGAAGTCCTTGTCGCCGGCGTTGAGGCCTTCGAACACGGCAACCTTGGTGCCTTTTTGCTCCAGAGTCTGTTTGACGGCCGTGGCGATGCCTTCACCGTACTGCTGCTTGTCGTGCAGCACTGCGACCACCTTGGGCTTGACGTGATCGGCGATGTAGTTGCCTGCGGCAGGGCCCTGGGCGCTGTCCAGGCCGATGGTGCGGAAGATCAGCTTGTAGCCGCGGGAGGTGATTTCCGGGGATGTTGCCGCCGGGGTGATCATGATCACGCCTTCGTCTTCGTAGATGTCGGACGCTGGCTGGGTGGAGCTGGAGCACAAGTGGCCGATGACGAACTTGACGCCATCGTTGACCACTTTGTTGGCGACGGCCACGGCCTGTTTAGGGTCGCAGGCGTCGTCGTATTCCTTGGCTTCTAGCATCTTGCCATCGACACCGCCTGCTGCGTTGATGTCCTTGATGGCTTGCTTGGCGCCGATGAACTGCATGTCGCCATATTGGGTCACGGGGCCAGTCTTGGGCCCGGCGATCCCGATCTTGATGGTATCGGCGGCAAACGAATGGCTGGCTACCCCGGCCAGAACCATTGCGGCGAACAGCTTGGAAATCTTGATCATAATGCTCCACTCATTCTGTTGTAATTCTTATAGTCCTGGCGGCCAGGGCTACAGACCAGGCGGGTTGCGGCGTGGCCATGCCAACGCGCAAGCCCACCTTCCCCGGAACATGTCCCGGAACTGTACCGGTACAGTGTAGAGCGCTGTCAGCGCGCTTGAAAAGCGGGCAAAAAGCGCCTGGTTTAACGGTTGTCGCTTGCTTGACACAAAAGTACAGAAAGGCGCCATCAAATGGCTTATCCTGGCGGTCGTACCCCGAAAATACGGGGCCTGATACCCAAATGCATATTTGAAACCGGGTTTTTCTGCAAAAATGCCGGCTTTTTCAAAAGCCAGATTTCCAGCGGATATTCCCATGACTGATCGAACAAGCACCCTCTATGCCAAACTGCTCGGAGAAACCGCCACCATCGAGTGGAAAGCCTTAGAAAGGTTCTGGGCAAAGGGTGACCTGATTTGGGTCGATCCCGCCCTGGATTTAATCACCGTGGCCACGGCAATGGCCGAAAACCGCAGTGACCTCTTCGATAAGTGGCGCTCTGATGGCACTGTCGGCCCGGTTACGGCAGAACAGGCCAGTGACCTGCAAACCCGCGATCCAGAGATATGGGCGGTAGTCGTATCGCCGTTCATCGTCATTCAAGTCAGGCGGTGAATGACAGCCTTGTGCTTTTTTGGTGCGCGAAAACGCGCAGGCGCCTCTTTTGGGTGCTTGTGATTGCTCAATCGAGGTAGAGGTAAGTAACAATTCGGCGTGGCGGTAACAGTTTACGGCATGCGTAAAGGTGGCCATCGCCGCAGTCATGCAGCGCAGCATTGCCCCAGCCACCCTTTTTCAGCCAGGAGTTCCTGATGAGCAACGCATTACCCTCCCTAGGTTTCGCTGGTGTCGGTCTGATGGGCCTGCCGATGTGCCAGCGCCTGCTGGCGGCCGGCTATGGGCTGTGGGTGTGGAACCGCAGCCCGGAAAAATGCCAGGCGCTGGTTGACGCAGGCGCGCGACTGGCCGCGAGCCCTGCCGAGCTTGCGCAGCAGGTGGACATGGTATTGCTGTGCCTGGCCGATACCGCCGTGGTGCGCGACGTGGTATTTGGCGATCAGGGCGTTGCCACAGGCGGGCGGCAGGGTCAGCTGCTGGTGGATTTTTCCAGCCTGGAGCCTGGCGCTACCCGGGAAATGGCAGCCCAGCTGGGCGCCTTGTGTGGTATGGGGTGGCTGGATGCCCCGGTGTCCGGCGGCACGGCAGGTGCGCAGGCAGGTACCCTGGCGATCATGGTGGGCGGGGAGGTGGCTGACCTGGCGCGTGCTCGCCCAGTGTTGGAGGTGCTCGGCCAGCGGGTGACACACATGGGGGGCGTTGGCGCAGGCCAGGTGACCAAGGCCTGCAACCAGATGATCGTGGCGTGCAACGCCCTGGTCATCGCCGAGGTCATCGCGCTGGCCGAGCGTTCCGGGGTGGACGCCGGGTTGATCGCCCAAGCCCTGGCAGGCGGCTTTGCCGACTCCAAGCCTTTGCAGATACTGGCCCCACAGATGGCAGAGAGCCGTTTCGCTCCCATCAAGTGGCACGTGCGGACCCTGCTCAAGGATCTGGATGGTGCCGTGAAGTTTTCACGCGAACAGGGCGCAGCGACGCCGCTTACGGGCCTGGCTGCCCAGTTGATGCGGTTGCACGGCAGTCAGGGTTACCTGGACCAGGACCCTTCGACGTTGGTCGAGCAGTATCGAATCAAACGCCAGGACTAGGTGCTGACCCGGCGCGTGGTGGGTACGTTCTGCCCAGGGGCGACCTCATCCCAGAAACGATGAGGCCGCTGCAGGTCAGGTGGGCTCGCCGGGGTCAGCCTGCGACCAGCACCCGTATCGCTTCAAGACGCAGTGCTGCTTTGGCCAACATGGCCAGGCCCTCTTCGCGCTGCTTGCGCAACGCGTCGATTTCACTGTCCCTCACGCTCGGGTTGACCGCTTGCAGTGCCACCAGGCGTGCGAGCTCTTCGTCGGCTTCGGCGGCCAGGCGACGTTGGGCGTCGGCCACCCGTTGCTCGTGGAGCGGGACGATCTTTTCTTCGCCGCTGCCGATGCGCTTTGCAAGCACGTCACGCTGGGCCTGGACGAACTTGTTGGCACTGGCACGCGGCACGCTCTCGAGCTGATCGTTCAGGGTCTCGAATGCGACCCGCGAGGCCAGGTCATTGCCGTTGGCATCAAGCAGGCAGCGCAGGGCGGCGGGCGGCAGGTACCGGCCCAGTTGCAAGCTGCGCGGCGCGACCACCTCGCTGACGAACAGCAGCTCCAGCAGCACGGTCCCAGGCTTGAGCGCCTTGTTCTTGATCAGTGCCACGGCGGTATTGCCCATCGAGCCGGACAGCACGAGGTCCATGCCGCCTTGCACCATCGGGTGCTCCCAGGTCAGGAACTGCATGTCTTCACGCGACAGCGCCTGGCCGCGGTCGTAGGTGATGGTCACACCTTCGTCATCGCCCAGGGGGAAGCTGGCATCGAGCATCTTCTCGCTGGGCTTCAGGATCAGTGCGTTTTCCGAATGGTCTTCACTGTCGATACCGAACGCATCGAACAGGGTTTCCATGTAGATCGGCAGGGCGAACTGATCGTCCTGCTCGAGGATGGCCTCGACCAGCGCTTCACCTTCGCCAGCACCGCCGGAATTGAGTTCGAGCAAGCGGTCACGGCCGGTATGCAGTTCGGCTTCAAGCCGCTCACGTTCGCTTCTCGCTTCGTTGACCAGGCTATCCCAGGCCTTGCTGTCATCGCTGTCGAGCAGTGCCAGCAGGCGTGGGCCGAATTGGTGCTGCAGGGCGTTACCGGTGGGGCAGGTGTTCAGGAACGCGTTGAGCCCCTCGTGGTACCACTGGAACAGGTGCGCTTGCGGCGTGCCTTGCAGGTACGGCACGTGCAACTCGATGGTGTGCTTCTGGCCGATACGGTCCAGACGCCCGATACGTTGTTCGAGCAGGTCGGGGTGAGCAGGCAAGTCGAACATCACCAGGTGATGGGCGAACTGGAAGTTGCGCCCCTCACTGCCGATTTCCGAACAGATCAGCACCTGGGCGCCGAATTCTTCGTCGGCGAAGTAAGCCGCCGCGCGGTCGCGCTCCAGGATGCTCATGCCTTCGTGGAAGACAGAAGCCGGAATACCGGAACGCACGCGCAGGGCGTCTTCCAGGTCCATGGCGGTCTCGGCATGGGCGCAAATGACCAGCACCTTGGTGCGCTTGAGCATTTTCAAGGTGTCGATCAGCCAGTCGACCCGCGAGTCGAAGCGCCACCAACGCTCTTCTTGCGCCTGGTCCGCCTGGGACTGGAACGCCACCTCAGGGTAGAGCTCGGCGTGTTCACCCTCGGGCAAGCTGGCGTATTGCTCCGGATTGGGCAGTGAGTGAGGGTGCAACTGACGCTCAGGGAACCCCTGGATGGCGGCACGGGTGTTGCGGAACAGCACTCGCCCGGTGCCATGACGATCGAGCAGTTCGCGGATCAGTCGGGCACTGGCCTGGCTGTCCCCGTCGTTGACCGCAGCGAGCAGTGCATCGCCCTCGGCCCCGAGGAAACCCTGGATGGTGGCGTGTGCCTTCGGCGACAAGCGCCCCTCGTCCAGCAGCTCCTGCACCGCCTCGGCCACCGGCCGGTAGTGCTCGCTTTCGGCGCGGAAGGCCGCCAGGTCATGGAAACGGTTGGGATCGAGCAGGCGCAGCCGCGCGAAATGGCTGTCCTGGCCCAGTTGCTCAGGGGTTGCGGTGAGCAGCAACACGCCGGGAATGACCTGGGCCAGCTGTTCGACCAGCGCATATTCGGCACTGGCGTGTTCCTCGTGCCAGACCAGGTGGTGCGCTTCATCGACCACCATCAGGTCCCAGCCTGCCGCGAACATTGCATCCTGGGCCTTCTCGTCGTCGACCAGCCACTCCAGCGCGACCAGCGCGAGCTGGGCATCCTCGAAGGGGTTGCTGGCATCGCTTTCGATGAACCGCTCGGCATCGAACAGGGCGACCTGCAGGTTGAAGCGCCGGCGCATCTCTACCAGCCATTGATGCTGGAGGTTCTCAGGCACCAGGATCAGCACCCGGCTGGCGCGGCCGGTCAGCAGCTGGCGATGAATCACCAGGCCTGCCTCGATGGTCTTGCCCAGGCCCACTTCGTCGGCGAGCAGTACGCGAGGTGCGCTGCGGTCGGCCACTTCGCGGGCGATGTGCAACTGGTGAGCGATGGGCTGGGCGCGGCAGCCGCCCAGGCCCCACAGCGTGGACTGCATCTGCTTGCTGGTGTGCTGAAGGGTGTTGTAGCGCAGGCTGAACCACGACAGCGGGTCGATCTGGCCGGCGAACAGGCGGTCGCTGGCCAGGCGGAACTGGATGAAGTTCGACAGCTGGGTCTCCGGCATCGTGCGGGGCTGATTCTGCCCGTCGAGCCCGTGATAGACCATCAAGCCGTCGATGTCCTCGACTTCGCGCACGGTCAGCTTCCAGCCTTCGAAGTGAGTGATCTGATCACCTGGCGAGAAGCGCACGCGTGTCAGCGGCGCATTGCGCAGGGAATATTGCCGGGTATCGCCAGTGGCCGGGTAGAGGACGGTCAGGAGGCGGCCATCCTGCGCCAGGATGGTACCCAGGCCGAGCTCTGCCTCGCTGTCGCTGATCCAGCGTTGCCCCGGTTGATACTGCTGCGCCATACTGCCTGCACTCCCGCGATGAAAAAGCCGATTATGTTAACGGATCGGCCGGGCAGACCAAAGTGCCGAGTGCACCTGAGGGTGCCGAACGGTATCGGCCGGTGCATCAGTCTAGCCGTTTCGTCGCTTCATGCCGTGCCGACGAGGGTTCTGCATCCCATGCCTGCCAAGCCCCTTTGCGTTGTCTTGAGCCTTACGGCCGGCGGTCTGCTCCTGGCAGGCTGCGAGCCCAAGACCTTCGAAACCTTGCCGCCCATCCCCATGGAGCAGTTGGAGGTGCTGGGTGTGCAGGCACCGCTCAAGAGCGTGCACTACCGTGACAGGAACGGCGAAGGCCTGTTGGTCTTGAGCCGTGTCGATGGCCAGGCCAGCGACCCGGAAAGTGAGCAGGAAGTGGACAAGGTCGTGCTCAAGGCGACCTTGTACGGCCGCCGCAAAGCGCAAGAAGCTTTCCAGGCGCGCTGGCAGATCGATCAGCAAACCACGTGTCCGGGCCTGGATCTGGACGTGGATTTCTACACCGATGTCAGCGGCGTGGCCGACCTCGATCAGAACGGTGAGGCCGAGGTGACGGTGGCCAGTCATGCCTTCTGCGGAGGAGGTGTCGAGCCCCATGACATCGCCATCGAGATGCGTGACGGGCAAACGGTCTACAGCATCACGGGTCAGTCGCTGATCACCCCGGCAGGCGAAGACCCGATCGGCGGCGAGCGCCAGGACAGTGCCTCGCTCAAGGCTGCCCCGGCCTGGGTTCGAGCCCATATGGATGCAGTGTGGCAGCAGGTCTACCAGCGTCCCTGGAGCGAAACTGCCTTGCAGGACCAGGATGAGGCGCAGGACGAACCGGGCTGAATGTTGTCCATGACTTCAAGGCAGCTGTGTGGTTGCCGATACAGGGGTACAGGAGAACGCCATGCTGCCACCGATCATTCCGCTCAGCGCTGCCCCGGTCACCTCGCAGCAGGACCCGGTCAAACCGACCCCGGATATAAAGCCGGTAGTGCCGGCGCAGCCTGCGTCCGGTGAAAGTGCGATCGACCTCAAGCGCCAGCGTGACCCGCAGGAACAGCAGTTGCTGCTGCGCGAGGAGCAGCGCCGGCAGCAGCAACGCCAGGGTAAAGGCAAAGGTATTGATGAACGGTTCGATGCGTTGCCAGGCCATGAGGTCAACGCCGACAGTACCGTGCCAGTGGTGCCGCTGATGGGCGAGCCCGTGCGTCAGGGGCTGCTCGTGGACATCGAGGTATGAAGCAGGGCTGGCAAGTGTCTGGTTCTAGCCCCATCATGCAGCATCCGTAGCGTGTAGAGCCCAGTATGAGCCAAGACAATCTCATTGATTTCGATGCCGAACGTGCCCGCCGCGTGCATGACATCAAGGAAAAGCGCCTGAACGAGATGCGCGATGCGTTCGAACAGGCATTGCCCTTGAACGCTGCCAAGAAGAAGTCCAAGCGCAAGCCCAAGAAGCGCTGACGCTTGATGCAGGTCAACCCTGCGCCCGCCCCGTGCGCCCGGCCCCGGGCGTCATTGACCTTGGTCAATTTCCTTGCGCCCGACATTGGTTACTGTTTCCCCATCGGACAACGGCGAACAAATGGAGAGGTCGGCATGTTCTTCGACAACGTGGTTATCGCAGGGGTGGTAACGGTGGGGTTGATGGTGGCTTTCTTCGCCGGTCTAGGCATTTTCATCTGGAAGGACTCGAGCAAGCGCAAGCGCCCTTGACCTTCCCGATTCATGAGCACGCAAGGCATTTAGGGCGACTTCGGTCGCCCATTTTTTTGCCTGGCATCTGTTCCGGCGACGTGGCCCGTTGGGCACGGGCGTGGCCTGCAGTGGCAAGCGTTCCCGTGTGACGGCTGCGCAGCGCGTTCCATTGACCATGAGGTGGGGCATGACCATTACATCCCAGGATATCTGCAAGGCGGCCGAGCAGCTCAAGGGCTTCGTGGGCTTTCACGGTAAACGTGGCATCTATATCGTGCGTTTCTCCGAGGATGCCTTCGGTATGGATATCGCCGACGACAGCATCACCCCGTGCAACGAGTTCGTATGGCGGCCTGAGCAGGGACATCGCATGGCCTTGTGTCGCGAGCGACTGGGCTTGCTGATGGAGCAACACATGGATGAGCGGCTGAATGTGAGTGAGCCGTTGAAGGCTTACCTTCGCCGGCATGACCTGCCTGAGATTGTGGCCGAGCGACACTTGCACCCGGCAGGTGTCATCGCGCCAGCGATATGAAGGCGGGGGGTTCGGCAGAAGGCGCCACGCTGGCATTGGCCCGATGAGTGACCATGACCCGATCCCGGCCATTGCGCTTGGCGACATACAAGGCGGTGTCCGCCTGGCGTAACCAACCGTCCGGAGTCTCCAGCGAGGGGTCGAACGGGCACAGGCCAATGCTCAAGCTGATGCGCAATTGGGGCATCTGCGGGTCGCGGTAGCTCGCCACACGCTCACGCAGGCGTTCCATGGCCTGAAAGGCCTGGGCTTCGGTGGTGCTGGGCAGTATCACGCAAAATTCATCACCCCCGTAGCGTCCGGCCTTGTCGCCTTCGCGCAGGGCGCCGCGCAACTCGATGCTGACCTGGCGCAATACCTGATCGCCGACCACATGGCCGAAAGTGTCATTGATGGTCTTGAAATGGTCGATGTCGATCAGAGCGACTACAGCCTCACCGCGCTGTTTCCTGCACCCGCTAAAACGCCTTGCCAAGAGGTCTTTCCAGGCGCCGTGGTTGAGTAGCCCGGTGAGGCTGTCGGTGAGGCTGAGGGTGTTGAGCCGGCGTTTGTGCTCGGCCAGCTTGATTGCCAGTCGATAGCACACCCACCCAAGCGCCGCTGGATACAGCGTCAACATCGGCAGGCAGGCGTAGACCTGGAAGGCGGTAGCGTTGGGTTGAAATCCCGGCCCCAGCAGGGCGCAAGCCGCAAGCATGCCTGCCAATTGCGCCATCCCTGCGCGAATAGCCAACCCCTTGCCGCCGGCTGCGACGTTGTTCATGGTGACCATCGACAGGACGGTAACCGTCGGCAGCGGGTTGAACTGCATGGCACCGGCCCAGAACCCACCCATCAGCGAATCAAGGAAAAAGTTGCGCTGCTCGGCCTGGTAGGGCGCTTTGGACCGGGCCGCCCACTGATAGGCCAAGTGTGGCCACAGCAAGCCGTTGAAAAGCATGAATGCCCAAACCCAAGCGGGGGGAGACAGGGGTTCCACCGCAGCCATTACCGCGAAAAGCCCCACACCCTTGCCCAGTACCCGAGGCAGATAAATCCGTTTGGCAAACGAAAGGCCTTTGCCGGTGCGTGTGTCCATGGGTTTGATCTCTATCGGGGCGCTTATCGCTTGACGTGCGCGAGTATTCTGGGCCATGGCAGGCGCACGAGACATGGCCTTGCAAGCCAAATCACGGGTGATGCGAGCAGTGGGGCGAGTATGCCTGACTGGGCTGTGGAATAAGAGGGCAAAGCTGGGCAGCGTTGTCGCAACGCCTCGGCCCAGCTTCCTTATAGAAGAAGAGGGGATGTTACCCGCACGCCTTGAAGGCAACGTTTCACTTTTGCTGATCGTCCTGGTGCTTTCGCGAGGGCTGTTCATCTTTGAGTAACTGGGACGGCGATTTGCCGCTGTCGCTGCGCACCTGTGCATGGCTGATCAGACCAAAGATGAGACTGCCGCCGATGATGTTGCCGGCCAGCGTAGGCAGGGCAAAGTGCAGCAAGAAGTTGCTCCAGGTTTCTTCACCCGCCCAGACCAGATACGAGACCTCTACCGACCCCACCACGATGTGGGTGAAGTCGCCCAATGCCATGAGGTAGGTGATGACCAGGATGATCCAGATCTTGGCGTGCTCCATGGAGGGGATCATCCAGACCATTGTGGCGATCATCCAGCCGGACACGATGCCTTTGGCAAACATCTGGCTGACGTCGTTTTCCATCACCTTACGGCCCACCTCCAGAAACGCGATATCTGTCTTGGTATCAAAGATCGGCAGTTCGAGCATCACCCAGGCCACCAATAGAGTACCGGCCAGGTTGCCGGCCAGGACCACGCCCCACAGGCGCAGCAAGCGACCGAAGTTGCCCAGCGTTGGCGTCGTCATCACTGGCAGGACAGCGGTCAGGGTGTTCTCGGTGAACAATTGCTGCCGCGCGATGATGACGGCCAGGAAGCCGGCGCTGTAGCCGATACTGGCGATGACCTGCGCGCTCTCGCCGTCCGGCAGACGCGAGTACAGAAGACCCATGGCCATCAGTGACAGCCCCATGGACAAACCTGCGGCAAGGGCTGACCACCAGAGCGCAGCCAATGTACGTTCCAGTTCCTGATCGCCCTGCAAGCGAATGGTCTCGTGCAACACCGCCGCACGCGGCGGCTGGTTGGAACTGACCTCCTGTTGTTCGTCTGCCGACAGGCCCGGGGTTTTCTCGCTTTGCGTCTCGCTCATTACCGCTACGCTCCGTGGTGGGTTTATCTACAGATTCACTGCAGCCTCATTAAGTTGCGGGGAGTGGGGCGCTGCGAGCGCAAAAGTTTTTAAATCAAAGGGTTGACTCCAGATTCAAAGCGCGTATTATTCGCCACCTCGCAGCGAGTAACGCAGCGGGGAAGTCGGTCAGCGGTTGAAGTTTCAAGTCTTCGAGTAAGGCGCTTCAGAAAACTTCAAAATAAACGCTTGACAGGCAATGAGGAAAGCGTAGAATGCGCGCCTCGGTTGAGACGAAACACTCTTAGCCAAACGCTCTTTAACAAATCGAATCAAGCAATTCGTGTGGGTGCTTGTGAGTACGGACTGATAGTCAGAAAGATTATCAGCATCACAAGTGACCATGCGAGAAATCACATAGTCATTTGAGATTGCTGAGCCAAGTTTAGGGTTTCTTAAAAACCCAAGCAGTATTGAACTGAAGAGTTTGATCATGGCTCAGATTGAACGCTGGCGGCAGGCCTAACACATGCAAGTCGAGCGGATGACAGGAGCTTGCTCCTGGATTCAGCGGCGGACGGGTGAGTAATGCCTAGGAATCTGCCTGGTAGTGGGGGACAACGTTTCGAAAGGAACGCTAATACCGCATACGTCCTACGGGAGAAAGCAGGGGACCTTCGGGCCTTGCGCTATCAGATGAGCCTAGGTCGGATTAGCTTGTTGGTGAGGTAATGGCTCACCAAGGCGACGATCCGTAACTGGTCTGAGAGGATGATCAGTCACACTGGAACTGAGACACGGTCCAGACTCCTACGGGAGGCAGCAGTGGGGAATATTGGACAATGGGCGAAAGCCTGATCCAGCCATGCCGCGTGTGTGAAGAAGGTCTTCGGATTGTAAAGCACTTTAAGTTGGGAGGAAGGGTTGTAGATTAATACTCTGCAATTTTGACGTTACCGACAGAATAAGCACCGGCTAACTCTGTGCCAGCAGCCGCGGTAATACAGAGGGTGCAAGCGTTAATCGGAATTACTGGGCGTAAAGCGCGCGTAGGTGGTTTGTTAAGTTGGATGTGAAAGCCCCGGGCTCAACCTGGGAACTGCATCCAAAACTGGCAAGCTAGAGTACGGTAGAGGGTGGTGG